>NZ_JAAMNR010000003.1:0-722421 GCF_011066115.1 Paenibacillus sp. EKM212P | reverse complement strand
AAACTCTCCATTAAAGACCAACCGAAGCTGGTTTATAGAAAGAGCGATAAGCTCATTTTGAAACTGACGAGATAAAATATCTCTTGTTTGATTTTGCGAACAAAATCGTTTTACTCACTCGTTGTTCAGTTTTCAAAGATCAAACATTCATTGTCCGCCTCGGCGTTTCTTTCAACCCCTCAGCAACTTTTATAGTGTATCATATTCCCCAGAGTCATGTCAACACTTTTTTTTCAAAAGTGTTTTTCGCTCTTTTTGATAACACTTGAAGCGACAAGAAATAATATATCATACTTTCTTTATATTGTGCAACTGTTTTTTTAAAATACTTAGTTAAGTAACAATACACTCGATATAAAGCTCTCTTTGCAGCATTAAGTTAATGATTTCCCCATCTACTTGAATCAACGGACGAGTCGGATGATCTCGATCAGCGAAAATAATTTCCCCTGTACGGTTATCATTGAGGCGCACCTTGGTTCCATTATTGAATTGGGTTAACTTATGAATAAAAACTTGTACGACACTTGGGTCCAGCTTTCCAAATGATTCTGACTTGATTTGCTCTAGAACCAGATACGGTGATTGGGCAGGTCGGTATGTTTTCTCTAGAGTCATAGCATGGAATACATCAGCCACTCCAACGATTTTAGCGTAGATGTGGATTTGTTCCCCTTTAAGACGCAGTGGATATCCAGTACCGTCCACTTTCTCATGATGCTGAAGAGCTGCCAAACGCACACCTTCGTTAATAGCTTTTACATTTTTAAGCAGCTGGTATCCTAGTGATGTATGACTACGTATTTCTTCTTGCTCTTCCCACGTTAGTTTGGAGGGCTTGTATAGAATGGCCGGGTCCATTTTAGCGTTTCCTATGTCATGAAGCAATCCAGCAAAAGCCACCTGCATCCAATCCTTTTGAGGTAATCCGATCCATTGTGCAATGGAGTAGGAAGTAAGGGAGGTTAGCACGGCGTTGTGAAAAATATAGTCCACTTCGATCATGGCGGGCGGAGTATAGGTCATTACATTATAGCGCTGAATGTGCACCAGTAAGGACTCCAATTGTCCTCGCAGTTCATATATAGATAAATTAGAGACGAGTACCGATTGAAATGCGTTCTTAACGAGCATCACCATTTTGTCATACTCATCCTGAAATTGTTCAGATTCATCTCGCCCATCTAACGAAGGTCCTTGCGATTCAGATATTCCAGATCGAACAGTCGTAGACTCGCCACTGGATTTTGTAAGATCATCCGTTCCTACCTCAACTTGCTGGATCAGGAACGCCTGTAAAATCTCCAAGTCACGCGGTAGCAGAATGCGCCCTTTCGGTAGCAGCAAGCTGCCCATTTCTGTAAATACATCGCTTTGCAATCTAAGTCCTGCTTTTAATTCGGATACGGGTACAGTTGTCATGGTCAACCTCTCTGTTCTCACAACAGCTGCTCCAGCTGCCAGTTATGATGTCATTATATTACCTGGGATTGATCCTGTACATTCATTTTATGCCATTTAAAGCATACTTGTCTGAATTCGTTAGCCAGAAAAAGAAAAAGGCTCCCCGACCAAATAGTCAGAGAGTCTCTTCCATCTAAAATTTAATAACTATTGTTGTTTTCATATTCAGGCTATTATTCACCCTCAGAAGATTCTGGGTCGTTACCTTCCGTATCTTCTGTATTCGTTTCGAGAGTTGGTTCAACAGATGATAGAGATGAGCCCTCTCCAGCTTCCCCATCCTCTAATAATTCTTCAAGCAGTTCATCCTGCTCCTCATTCTTGTTCGCTCGACAAACAGTTGCAACCGAATCATCATCGCGAATATTAATCAGCCTTACCCCTTGTGTATTCCGACCCATCGTGGAGATTTCCCCCATGCTAGTCCGAATCAAGGTGCCACTAGCTGTAATGATCATCAGATCCTCTTCGGTTTTTACAACCTTGAGACCGACAACCGGACCATTTTTATCCGTAACATTAATCGTCTTGATCCCCTTACCTCCACGGCTTTGGATACGATAATCCACAACAGGGGTACGCTTGCCATAACCTTTGGCCGTTACAATCAGGATATCCAGGCTGGTATCTACGATGTCCATACCAATTACAGCATCACTCTCATCAAGGTTGATCCCTTTAACCCCTGTAGCGCTACGGCCCATAGACCGTACATCACTTTCAGGGAAACGGATAGACATGCCTTGCGCTGTACCAATAATCATTTCCTGCTGTCCGTCCGTCAGCTTCACTTCGATCAGGGCGTCATCTTCACGCAAGTTAATGGCAATCAAGCCACCTTTGCGGATATTTGCATAGTCGTCAAGTGGTGTCTTTTTAATGATTCCATGCTGGGTTGCAAAGAATAGATAGCTATCCTCCACAAATTCCTCGATTGGAATTACCGCATTAATCGACTCACCCTGTTCAATCTGAATCAGGTTAATAATCGGTGTCCCCCGGGCTGTCCGGCTAAGGTCAGGAATCTCATAGGCCTTAATCCGATATACCTTGCCCTTGTCGGTAAAGAATAACAAATGATGATGTGAATTCGTTATGAACAGATGCTCTACGAAATCCTCATCTTTGGTATCCATACCCACTACACCACGACCACCGCGTTTTTGACTGCGATAAGTAGTAACAGGAAGGCGTTTGATATATCCTGTATGGGTTACAGTAATAATAACATCTTCACGCGGAATGAGGTCCTCATCCAGGATACTCTCTTCACCCACTGTAATTTCAGTGCGACGGTCATCAGCGAAACGTTCCTTAAGCTCATTCAGCTCTTCGCTAATGATGTTGAGTACCAGATGCTCATTCGCCAAAATCTCACGGTATTCCGCAATCTTTTGTATTAGCTCGTTATATTCGTTCTCGATCTTCTCACGTTCCAAACCGGTTAAGCGCTGCAGACGCATATCTAGAATAGCCTGAGACTGCTCAAGAGTGAGCGAGAAACGCTCAATCAGTCCTTCACGAGCTGCTTCTGCAGTTTGGGAAGAACGAATCAAGGCAATAACTTCGTCCAGATGGTCAAGAGCAATGCGCAAGCCTTCCAGAATGTGTGCTCTAGCTTCGGCTTTTTTCAGGTCAAATTCTGTCCGTCGACGAATAACTTCGACCTGATGTTTGAGATAATGATACAAGACATCCTTCAGGTTCAAAATCTTCGGTTCGTTGTTTACAATGGCAAGCATATTAATACCAAAATTCGACTGCATGGCCGTATGTTTAAACAAATTATTCAGAACGACGTTCGGGTTCACGTCTCTACGCAACTCGATAACGACACGCATACCCGTACGGTCCGATTCATCCCGAAGATCCGTAATGCCTTCAATACGTTTGTCACGTACTAATTCGGCAATTTTCTCGACCAGACGAGCCTTATTCACTTGGTAAGGCAGCTCATGCACGATAATTCGTGCTTTATTGCCAATCTCTTCTATGGTGGTCTTCGCACGCATGGTCACAGATCCGCGGCCAGTCTGGTACGCCTGACGAATACCAGAGCGTCCTAAAATATAACCTGCTGTCGGGAAATCGGGCCCTTGAATATAATCCATAAGTTCCATCGGCGTAATGTCAGGGTTTTCGATCAGTGCTTGTACACCATCGATAACCTCTCCCAAGTTATGCGGAGGAATATTGGTAGCCATCCCGACTGCAATTCCGCCGACGCCATTCACCAGCAAGTTAGGATAACGTGCAGGTAATACGACGGGCTCGCTCTCTTCACCATCGTAGTTCGGCATAAAATCAACGGTCTCTTTGTTCAAATCACGTAGCATTTCCATGGCAATCTTGGACAACCGTGCTTCGGTGTAACGCATCGCAGCCGCCATATCTCCATCCACGGAGCCAAAGTTACCGTGTCCATCCACCAACATATAACGCAAGGAAAAATCCTGCGCCATCCGCACCATCGTATCATATACAGCCGTATCACCATGAGGGTGATATTTACCGATAACTTCGCCGACGATTCTTGCCGATTTTTTGTAAGGCTTATCTGGCGACATGCCTAGCTCGGACATCGCATACAGAATACGACGGTGTACCGGCTTCAGTCCGTCCCGCACATCAGGCAAGGCACGGCTAACAATAATACTCATGGCATAATCCATAAAGGATTCGCGCATTTCCACTCCGATATCCCTATTGATGATTTGCGAGTTATTTTGATCCGCCATGCTGGTCCTCCTTCTTATCCTTCAATACAATGCTCTCTATGTGAAAAGCCTAACAAGATACTGCCTATACACTCCGCTCTCTGCGCAGGATTTTGGCTGAAATCCTCATCTGTGTAATTATATTACTTTCACAAAAAGAGCACAATTAAACGCATCTGTCCTCTTTACAGCGTAAATCCCTCGTCATTCTCTTTCTGCGTGTAGCAGATTGCTATCTCTTGTACAACTCACAAGCCCTGATTATAACAAATTCCCCAGAGCTGGGGATTAGCCCCCACCCTAAGGGCCTTTTCCACATACAATACGTATACGGTCAGGGTTCACTTAGCAAAATTCCGAAAAACGCCGTATTTCTCTATTATATCATTGTTTTACGCGCTTGTCCTTTAGTTTCCCTTGTTTTGTCAAAGTGTTGCGGATTCCAAGTACATGACTCATATTTCGAAAAGAAAGGGATGAGATTACTTGTCTATTCAGCGAGTATCCAGTAAGTGGACCAAAACAAATGCCATTCTCCCCAATCCGACATTGGCGGCTTATGTACCAGAAACACGGTTGTACACATTTGATCACTTGAACGAAATGTTGGCCGTGTATGGTACTGTCTATATTAAGCCGGATAACGGTACTTATGGAAAAGGGGTTATGCGGGCAGAGAGGCTGACAGAGCCGCTTCCACCGACAGAAGAAGGAATTATCGAAGAGAGAACTTGGTATGTGCTTCGCTATGAAGTAGATACCTTCACCTTCGAAAGTCTAGAAGATCTGCATAAAGTGGTTTCTTCCCGCATACGAAAACGTCCATATCTGATCCAGCGTGGAATTCCACTTCTTCAGCATGAAGCACGCCCTTTCGATCTGAGGGTATTAACCCAGATGAATTTGAGACACCAATGGGAAACAACGCTTATTGTAGGACGCGTAGCTGCTCCTGACAAAGTCGTCACCAATCATCACAGCGGTGGGACAACGCGCTTTTTCAATGAGCTGGTCGCTCCATACATGGATGTAAAGGAAGCTGTACGACTGGAGCAAAAATTATCAAAAATGGGCGAACGGGTAGCCTGGCAGTTGCAAAAAAGATACCCACGTTTAAGGGAAATTGGATTAGATGTGGGACTGGATCAGCAAAATTATCCGTGGATTCTGGAGGTTAATACGAGACCAGCAATTAAGGTGTTCTCTTCCCTTCCAAACAAAAGCCTCTATCATAAAATATTCAGATATGCAGTAGGCTACGGCCGGTACTCTTCATCCACGGGTAAACCCGTACGCTCTAAGAAAAAAGCCTAAAACAATGAGACTCAATATTCAAATACACCCGGGCTGGTTAATGAGAAGAAAAGGGACGCCCATTTGGGCGCCCCTTGTGAACTCCTACAAAATACTACCTAATGAGCACGTAAAACAGCCACTAGGAAGGAACATCACACATTAAAAATCAAGATTTTTCACGTACTTCGCATGTTCTTGGATAAAGTCACGACGGGGTTCTACATTATCACCCATCAAGGTATTGAACAGTGTATCAGCCAACATCGCGTCACTGACAGTTACCTGAAGCATAGTACGACTCTCAGGGTCCATCGTAGTTTCCCAAAGTTGGGTCGCATTCATCTCACCCAAACCTTTATAGCGCTGTACATTGTATTTCGCGTTTTCTCCAAATTCCCTGATGATCTCATCACGTTCCGCCTCAGAGTTCGCATAACGTACAACTTTGTTACGCTCCACTTTGAATAGTGGTGGCTGAGCAATATAAATATAGCCTGCATCAATGATTTTACGCATGTACCGATAGAAGAACGTTAGCAACAACGTACGAATATGGGCACCATCGACATCCGCATCTGTCATGATAATGACCTTGTGATAACGGGCTTTGGCGATGTCAAAGTCGTCTCCGATCCCTGTACCCATTGCTGTTACCATCGACCGGATTTCATCACTGGACAAAATACGGTCCAAGCGTGCCTTTTCAACATTCAGGATTTTACCGCGAATCGGCAAAATAGCTTGAAAGTGACGATCACGACCCTGCTTGGCCGATCCTCCTGCTGAGTCACCTTCGACGATGTACAGTTCACTAATCGAAGCATCCTTAGAGGAGCAATCCGCCAGCTTGCCTGGGAGCGAACTGATTTCCAGCGCACTTTTACGACGTGTAAGCTCACGTGCTTTACGCGCTGCTTCCCGGGCACGTGCTGCTTGTAAGGATTTATCAACCACCCGGCGGGAAACAGACGGATTTTCCTCTAGGAATTCCTGGAGTTTCTCTGCGAATAGGGATTCGACAATCCCTCGCACCTCACTGTTACCAAGCTTTGTCTTGGTCTGACCCTCAAACTGTGGTTCTGGAATTTTGACGGAGATAATCGCCGTCAATCCTTCACGCACATCGTCACCGGTCAAGTTGGCATTGTTGTCCTTAATCAAGCCATTTTTACGTGCATAATCGTTAATAATCCGGGTTAATGCACTCTTGAAACCTGACTCGTGAGTTCCGCCCTCATGGGTGTTGATGTTGTTGGCAAAAGAATAAATATTCTCGGTATAGCTGTCGTTATATTGCAATGCCACTTCGACTTGAATCATATCACGCGAGCCTTCGACATAAATCGGCTGTTCATGCAGCGCTTCTCTTTTTTGATTCAAAAATTGCACATATTCACTGATTCCGCCCTCGTAGTGAAATGTATCGCTGGCGCCCGTCCGTTCATCAGTCAAGCTGATTGCAATACCTTTGTTCAGGAAAGCCAACTCACGAATCCGCGTCTGGAGCGTATCATAGTCATATACGGTCGTTTCTGTAAAGATTTGATCGTCAGGATAAAAAGTCGTTTGGGTACCCGTCTCGTCTGTGTCACCGATGACTCTGACATCATACTGCGGAGCACCACGATGATATTCCTGCTCATACAGATGTCCGTCCCGTTTAACATGAACGATCATTTTACTGGAGAGGGCATTTACTACGGATACACCAACCCCGTGCAGACCACCGGATACCTTGTACCCTCCGCCTCCAAATTTACCACCTGCGTGAAGCACGGTCATAACGACTTCCAGCGCAGATTTTTTCATTTTGGCGTGTTCACTTACTGGAATACCGCGACCGTTATCTGTAACGGTAATGCTATTGTCTTCGTGAACGACAACTTGAATGCTGTCACAGTAACCCGCCAGCGCTTCGTCAATGCTGTTGTCCACAACTTCCCAGACCAAATGATGGAGACCTTTGGCGCTCGTGGAGCCAATATACATCCCGGGACGTTTCCGAACCGCTTCCAGGCCCTCAAGGACCTGAATCTCGCCCGCATCATAAGACGGTTGATTCATAGACATGCCTTTCACCTACTTCTATAGATTCTATGGTTAAGCATTGGCAACAAACTGGTTTGCCCGCTTTTTGAGTGTTGTTGAGGAGATGGGGGAATAATACACCGTATTCTGAGTCACTACGATGGACTTGGCTTCCTCTTCGCCAATCATCTCGACATGCTTCTGCTGTTGGGCGTGGTTCACGTATTGCTTGGAGATTTTAGAGGATTTTTCAATCGAGATATCGAAAATAGCCACAAGCTCTGAAGAGCGGATGATTTTTTCTCCACCCAGATGAATATACATAGCGGTCACTCACTCCTTAGTGTTCCACATGCCCGTCGTGGACGTGATAAATATTGGCATCCTTGAGTCGTTCTGCGTTCAAAGTCTCAACCCCGGTTGCCGTGATAAAGGTCTGTACCTTGCTTTGGAAAGTCTCGATCAGCTGAGTCTGACGATAGGGGTCCAGCTCGGACAAAACATCATCCAGCAGCAGGACAGGATATTCACCAATTTCTTCATGAATTAACTCTATTTCGGCCAGCTTCAAGGACAGGGCCGTCGTCCGCTGCTGCCCCTGCGAGCCATACGTATGCACTTCTCTGCCGTTAATGGCAAAGGCCAAATCATCACGATGGGGTCCCGCCAAAGTCATGCCACGGCGGATTTCCTGTTCCCTCATTTGGGATAACTTTATCATAAATCGCTCCAATAAGACAGCTTCATCTTCTTCCTCTGGCTCACTGAAGGAGGGAACATAGGTTAATTTTAACTCTTCTGTCCCACCTGCAATCCCTTCATGAATGGCCTGAGCCCACTTTTGTAGCTTTGTTATAAATTGTTTCCGCTTTTTAACAATTTTAACACCATGCTCAACAAGTTGCTCATTCCATACCTCCAGCATCAGCTGCACTGAAGCCATATCCTTACCCCAAGCTTGCTTGAGCAGGTTATTTCGCTGCACCAATACTTTCTGGTATTGCTGCAAATGATACAGATATCCTGGCGCAACCTGTCCAATTTCCATGTCAAGAAACCGGCGGCGAACCCCCGGTGTTCCTTTGACGATTTCGAGATCCTCAGGTGCAAACATGACCACATTTAACGAACCAATAAAGTCGCTCAGTTTTCGCTGCTCCAGTCCGTTGATCTTTGCTTTTTTGCCTTGTGTGGATAACGCGAGATCCAGTCTGATTTTCCCGTATTTTTTATCCACATCCGCAGCTAGGTGAGTGGAAGTAGCCCCGAAGGAGATTAACTCCTTATCGCGGGACGTTCGATGACTTTTGGTTAAAGCCAGTACAAAAATCGCCTCTACCAGATTCGTTTTGCCCTGCGCATTTTGTCCGATCAGCAAATTAACGGGACCAAATTCATTCAGCTCCAGCTGTTCATAGTTCCGGTACTGCTGCAAAACAATGTTGTTCACAAACACATAGGGTCCCCCTTGTTACTCCGTACCTAAAAGGAGTCCTTGCCACCCAGGCGATCATGCTCCTGCTGTAACTTCGAAACTTCCGTTGTCCTCTACTTCTACGGTATCACCCGGGTACAGTTTTCTTCCACGACGTTCTTCCGGTTCACCATTCACACGGACTTGTCCCTCTTGCAGCAGGGCTTTAGCCATGCCTCCTGTGGATACACAATCGGCTAATTTTAAAAATTGATCGAGCTTGATGTATTCGGTCTGTATAGATATCTGTTTCAAGGCTTGTTCATCCTTTCGCTTGTCCTCGGGTGGGTTAAAGCTAAACGTCAGTTGGTTGTGCGATATGGCAGGATGATATACAGCGCATTGCTGGAATCTGCCGGTTTTAAAATAATGGGACTCATAATGCCGGTAAAAGCAATCGTCAGCTGCTCGCTGTCAATCACCTTCAGCACGTCGAGCATGTATTTGGAGTTGAACGAAATTTTGAGCGGCTCTCCCTCAAATTTGGACACAGTTACTTCCTCACGCACTTTGCCAAGCTCAGAGGAACTAGAGGAAATTTCCAAGCCGCCATTTTCCAGCGACTGCATTTTTACAATATTCGTTTTTTCCTCACGGGACAGCAAATAAGCACGGTCAATTGACTCACTTAAACTTTTTGTATCCACAATCAGTTCTGTTTTGTAGGAGGTCGGAATAATTCTAGAAGTATCAGGATAGGTGCCGTCCAAGATGCGGGAATAAAATAGCACCCGATCTACTTTGAATAATACCTGATTGTCCGCTACTACGATATCCACAAGCATATTTTGGTCTGGAATAATTCTGCTCAGCTCATTCAGCGTTTTGCCCGCAATGACAACATTGCTAAAGCGCAAGCCTTCAGACGTCTCCAAATGAGCGCTGCGGGTGGCAAGGCGGTGGCGGTCCGTTGCCACAAACTTCAGTTCCCCCTCAGCCAGATTCCACAACACGCCGGTTAAAATCGGTGTCGTTTCGTGGGTGGAAATGGAGAACACCGTCTGTTTAATCATATTTTTAAGTAAATCTCCTGGCACAGAGATGACTTGATTTTCTTCAATGTTGGGAAGCACCGGGAATTCTTCAGGGTCCAAGCCAACAATCTGAATTTCAGTTGCACCGGACGAGATAAAGGTTTGGAATTGGTCTTTTACCTCCATACGGATCTCCTGAGACGGCAACTTTTTGATAATTTCGACAAAGAATTTGGCTGGCAGTACAACACTACCGGGTTGTTCAACCTGAACAACAGTTTGGTCACCATCCTCCATCGGAATAAAGGATTGAATGGAGATGTCTGTATCGCTGGCGGTCAGCGTTACTCCCTGGTGATTCACATCCAGCTTAATACCGCTCAGAATTGGAATCGTAGTCCGACTTGATATCGCTTTGGATACATGTTGTATAGCCTCGTTCAAAACGTTTTTCAGAATGCTGATCTTCATAAGTTCCTCCTACGGGTTTTAATCCTTCAAGCACGCGTTGACGCGGGCCTTATTTAGGTGATGTATATCTTTAAAATATATTAGTAATAGTAATAGGCGCACTGAATATGTGGATAAGTCACTGTAACCCTAATAAAATCAAGCCTATCCACATGTGTATAAATTGTGTATAGGCTCTGAACTTGTTCAGGTTGGATTTTTGATTTTTTCTATTAGGTTGTTGATAACTTTAAACAAATCCTGATCCACTTGAATGGATTTGGAGATTTTTTCGTGCGCATGAATGACAGTCGTATGATCACGCCCACCGAAAGCTTCGCCGATTTTCGGCAAAGAATAGTCGGTTAGCTCACGAGACAGGTACATGGCAATTTGTCGTGGAAAAGCTACAGCCTTCGTCCGCTTACGCGCTTTAAAATCCTCCAGCCGTAGATTGTAAAATTCCCCGACTTGATGCTGTATATCCTGAATCGTGATCATTTTTGGACGGCTGGACGGGATAATGTCCTTCAACGCTTCAGCCGCAAGATGACTTGTTACATCCTGATTTGTTAAGGAAGAATAGGCGACAACGCGTATTAGCGCCCCTTCCAGCTCACGGATGTTCGTATCAATTTGATTAGCGATATACATCATGGCCTCATTGGGAATATCCAGGTTTTCCGCCCGCGCCTTTTTCCGAAGAATAGCAATTCTCGTCTCCAGATCCGGCGGTTGAATATCCGTAATAAGTCCCCATTCGAAGCGAGAGCGCAACCGTTCTTCCAGCGTTGGAATTTCTTTAGGCGGCCGATCGCTTGAGATTATAATCTGCTTGCGTTCCTCATGAAGCGCGTTAAACGTGTGGAAAAATTCCTCCTGCGTCGATTCCTTGCCCGCAATGAATTGAATATCATCAATGAGCAAAATATCAATGTTGCGATATTTATTCCGGAAACTTTCCCCGCGGTTGTCCCGGATGGCATTAATGAATTCATTCGTAAACTTCTCCGACGATAAATAAACGACCTTGCTGGTCGGATTGTGCTCCAAAATATAGTGCCCGATAGCGTGCATCAGATGCGTTTTCCCCAGCCCCACACCACCGTATAAAAACAGCGGATTGTAAGCTTTGGCCGGCGCCTCGGCGACGGCCAGCGATGCCGCATGGGCAAAACGGTTCCCCGATCCGATGACGAATGTATCGAATGTATATTTGGGATTCAGCATATGGGACACAGCTTCTTCATGAACGACCGGCTGCTGCTGAGGTTGTTGCTGAAGGTCGAACTCGGCGGGCTTGTTCTCTTCAATAACGAACTTGACCTCTAGCTGTTTGCCCAAAATTTCATAAACCGTTGCTCCGACTAGCTTGGTATAGCGGCTTTCAAGCCATTCCACGGCAAAAGTTGTCGGTGCAGAAATCACAATGGAGTGGTCATTTAGTTTCGCTGCCTTGGTAGCCTTAAACCAAGTGTCGTAACTCGGCTTACTCAGCTTGGTTTGTATAATGGATAGAATTTGCTGCCATAGTTCAGAGGTATGGCTGTCCACAGACGTCACTCCTTTTAAATCCTGACATTTTACCGAATTAAGCTGCAGAGAGCTGCTCTCGGCGCTTCGGCAAAACGCCTAAAATCCCAAAAATGTTGTTGAAGGCCATAAAAAGACATACCGCCGCCTAAATCATGCGGCAGTGTGGTGAGAGAACGCAGCACAAAATGACCCTGAAAAATAGCTAATGGAAATTCCGCTGCTGATCAGCAGAAGAGAGGCGATATTTCTCAGGAGGGAATGTGCGGCACGATCCGTTCTCTTGATCCCGCAGGCCAAAACGGGACTGCAATATGTCGAAATCAAATGAAAAATGTAGAATATATCCCCAGAATCCCAAATCCGCACAAAAATAAAAAGATGGATAAATTGAACTTGTTCACAACTTTATCCACAGGGTGTTGATAATATGGAGGGTAAAACAACATATTCACATTCAAAAGTAATATCATCATAGCAAAAGAAGCCTTGTATTTCAATGACTGGTGGTTATTTATCCACAAATTCAATCTGTTGTGTACAATTTTTATTCACAACACAAGATATTGTTTATAATTTGTTCAGTTTTCGACAATAACTCTTTTTTACTCTAAAATGTTATGCACAGGTTATGACCATTTAAATCACAATTCAGTTCTTTTTGTGGATCTGTGTATAACAGCCGTTGCCTTTTGGTCACAGAGGCTTATTTTTCTGTTGAAAATTTCCGGTAACGTTTCCGACATTATTTTTGAACGAACCCGATAACGTCGATCTGAAAATAGGATGGATTCAAGTCACAGAATGAAGGAATGTAAAAAGAGCAGTTTTTGGAGGAGTGAAAACTACAAATAGAATGCTGATGATGGAGGAGAGGCGAAAGAAATTTTTTGAAATAAGGGAATAAAAGAGCGAAGTGAGTGAGCGGGGGAAGGGGAGGAGGCTTCCTGAATGCGAAAAAGAGGGAGAGGATTCACAAGTACATTGACTTTGGCCGCTATTTGTGGTTAAATGTACAAAGGTGTTTTTTGTGGAGATTGCTACGTTAGGTATATTCCATATAAAACGTATTCCTTGTAAGGAGGTGCAGCACAATGAGACCGACTTTCAGACCGAATGTCAGCAAACGTAAAAAAGTTCACGGCTTCCGTAAAAGAATGAGCACGAAGAATGGCCGTAAAGTTTTGGCAGCTCGTCGCCAAAAAGGTAGAAAAGTATTGAGTGCGTAATGCGTGCATAAAGACCACTACGGTGGTCTTTTTTTTCATAATTGAGGTATTCAGGGATCGGATCCCTTCTTCTATTGTTGTAAAAATGTAGTGAAAGAAGAGGGAGAAGTCCAGCATCCTGTCCTATATTAGATGAAGCTTTTGAAAACGGATATAAAATAAGCGAGATTACCATGTTGGAATGTTGTCCATACTTCTTACTATATAAAAGGTAAAGGTAAGCTTACCGACATGTGTAAAAGAGATGAGCAAGGAGAAGCGCCGTGCAAAAAAAATTGCGTCTACGAAACCGGGCGGACTTTGGGCGCGTATACCGCCATGGCAAATCTTTTGCCAACCATCAGTTTGTGGTGTACTGGTTCCGCCGCAGAGAGGTAGAGCAGTTCCGCGTCGGAATTTCGGCCAGCAAGAAGATCGGCAATGCAGTAGTTCGCAACCGGATGCGTAGAATCGTTAAGGAAATTGTGCGCCATCATGAACATGAATTGGTGGAGCAGATTGACCTGATTTTTATCGTTCGTAAAGGTGCGGTTACAATGTCGTATCAAGAGCTGGAGAAAAGCGTGCTGCACGTTCTACGCAAAGCCTCGCTGCTCAAGTCTTCACGCCGATAGTCAGTATCTTTGTCCTACAGGATATGGTATGATTTACGTTGGAATGGATTGGTTAAGAAAGGGGTTATGAAGTGTCGCGTTTGAAGACTCAACGGGGAAAATGGTTCCTCCTGATTGCCTTATTGGCACTTGTTGCTGTGCTGTCCGGATGTGCCCAGACGGCCCACAATTCTTACACGACGGCAGACTTGGCCAATGGATCGTTTTGGCAAAGATATGTCGTTTACTGGTTTTCGTATGCGCTAGATACATTTGCCCAATGGTTCTCTGGAGAGTATGGCCTGGCCGTACTGATTCTGGTGATTATCGTGCGAACCATTATTTTGCCGCTTACACTCAAGCAAGTACGTAGTTCCAAAGCTATGCAGGCCATTCAGCCGCAATTAAAAGAAATCCAAGCGAAGTACAAGGATACGCCTGAAAAGGTCCAGCAAGAGACGATGAAGTTGTTCCAGGAAAACAAGGTCAACCCGATGGCGGGCTGTCTTCCTTTGGTAGTACAGATGCCAATTTTCATCGCGCTTTATAATGCCATTTATTATAACTCAGCATTGCGGGATCATGACTTCTTGTGGCTCCAGTTAGGTAAACCGGATCACTTGTTTATCCTGCCGATTTTGGCAGCGATTACGACATTTGTCCAAACTTGGATGATGATGAAAATGAATCCGACGCCGCAGCAGGGACCGATGCAATTTTTGCTGTACGTCTATCCGGTGCTGATTCTGTTCATGTCGTACAACTTCCCATCCGCTTTGCCGTTGTACTGGTTCTACAGTAATATTTACACGATCATTCAAAACTATTTCCTTTATCGGAATAAGGATAAAGAAGCAGCACTGGCGAATGTGAAAACAGCCAGTCTCGCGAAAACTGGTTCCTCCAATAGTAAGAAAAAAGGTGGTAAAAACACGAAGGGGGCTAAAAAGTCGAGATGACCAAAGTCGTGACATCAGGAAAAACCGTTGAAGATGCTGTAAGACAAGGACTCTCCCAGATGGGAGTAAGCCGTGAACGGGTAACCGTAAGCGTGTTGGAACAGCCGTCAAAAGGATTCCTGGGGTGGCTCGGGGTCAAGAAGGCGAAGGTGGAGCTTACGCTGCTCTCTGAGCCGTCTCCTGAAACCACACACGCGGCTGAACCTCATGTATCGGCTCAAGCACCTTCTAGCGTGGGACAGGCTTTATCAAAAGAAACTGGGCCTGTTGCACAGGAAGCACAGATGAACATGGAAGCACCCTCGGGACATATAGATGCTTATGAAGAGGCGGTGCGTTTCATCCGTGAAACAGCAGCAGGAATGGGACTGGACGTTAAAGTCGATGTCCGCCACCGCAAGGATGAAAGTACACTGGATATCTCCGGTCCGTCGCTCGGTATGTTGATCGGCCGCAGAGGACAGACGTTGGATGCATTGCAGTACCTGACGAATATCGTTGCCAACCGTCATTCTGACAAGTTCATCCGAATTGTGCTGGATGCCGAGCAATTTCGTGCACGTCGGCAAAAAACGCTGGAGGATTTGGCAGATCGGTTGGCGAACCAGGCTATTCGTTATGGCAAGGAAGTGGTACTGGAGCCAATGCCGTCACAGGAGCGGAAGCTGATTCATGCCAAGCTCCAACAGCATGCGCTGGTTAGAACATACAGCAAGGGGGACGAGCCCAATCGGCGCGTCATCATTGCTAAAAAATAATCCGACGCAATGGCTCTCTGCAAGATGCAGAAGCCATTGCTTTTTTTCTTATATTTCTCGCTGAAACGGCTGCCGTCCTTGATGAAGGACGGCAATGTCGTTTCTACTTGATAGGAGGTAGAAACTTTATGCTGAGTGATACTATAGCTGCCATTGCAACGGCTGTCGGCGAGGGCGGCATTGCGGTTGTACGAGTCAGCGGTCCAGAAGCGGTCACAGAAGTGGAGGCTTTGTTCCGTAGTAAAACACCTCTAAGCAAGGCTCCAACTCACACAGTACATTATGGACATATTATAGATCCTCAAAGCCAGGAAAAGGTGGAGGAAGTTTTAGTTACAGTGATGCGGGCGCCACGCTCTTTTACGACAGAAGATGTCGTAGAAATCAGCACTCATGGCGGAGTCGTAGCCGTCAAACGGGTGATGGATTTACTATTGCTGCAAAATATACGTCTGGCTGAGCCAGGTGAATTTACGAAACGTGCTTTTCTGAATGGTCGTATTGATCTGAGTCAGGCGGAGGGTGTCATTGACTTAATCCGCTCCAAATCAGATAAAGCTTTTTCGGTAGCTTTGAAGCAGGTAGATGGACAACTGTCCCAGAATATTCGTCGTCTGCGTCATGTCTTGGTGGAGACACTTGCTCATATTGAAGTGAACATTGATTATCCTGAGCATGATGTTGAATCTTTTACATCTGACTTAATCAAGGATAAAAGCAGTCAGGTCATGTCGGAAATTGATCGGCTGCTGCATACGGCGGAGCAGGGAAAGATTTTGCGCGAAGGGCTGACTACAGCGATTGTTGGAAGGCCAAATGTGGGCAAATCGTCACTGCTGAACACATTGGCTCAGGGCGAGCGGGCCATTGTGACCGATATTCCGGGCACAACTCGTGACGTTATTGAGGAATATGTGACGATTAATAGTATTCCGCTCAAGTTGCTGGATACAGCAGGGATTCGTGAAACGATGGATGTAGTGGAACGGATCGGAGTAGAACGTTCGAGAACGGCGGTTAGTGAAGCGGATCTGCTGCTCATCGTCATTAACGCCAACGAACCACTGCATGAGGATGAAATGGCATTAATGGAACAAATCCGCGGTAGACAAGCGATTGTCATTATGAATAAAATGGACTTACCGGCCCAAGTAGACCGGGATTTGTTGCTGCGTTATGTTCCCGAAGAGCTTATCGTACCGATGTCTGTGAAGGAAAATGAGGGAGCGGACCGACTGGAGCAGGCGATATCCAAGTTATTCTTTAGCGGCAAGCTGGAATCAGCGGATATGACATATGTCAGCAACGTACGGCATATTGCTTTGTTGAAGAAGGCGCGCCAATCGCTGGTAGATGCCTATGAAGCCGCTGATCAATTTGTTCCGATCGACATGATCCAGATTGATGTAAGGCTGGCATGGGAGCATTTGGGCGAGATTGTAGGCGATACTGCGCATGATGCGTTGATAGATCAAATATTTTCACAATTTTGTCTGGGCAAATAGAACATTCAAGCATGGCTGATATAAGCCTGCTATCGTTATAGATATACAAGAGCATATTCGGCGTGAAGACCGGAATGTATAAGGAGGTAAGAAAGGTATGGGTTACCAAGGAGGCGACTATGACGTAATTGTCGTAGGCGCGGGCCATGCGGGCGTAGAATCAGCCTTGGCAGCAGCACGGATGGGCTGCCGCACATTGATGATCACAATTAACCTGGATATGGTCGCGTTCATGCCCTGCAACCCGTCTATTGGCGGTCCTGCAAAAGGGCATGTGGTGCGAGAAATTGATGCACTGGGCGGCGAAATGGGTCGGAATATTGATAAGACATTTATCCAAATGAGAATGTTAAATACTGGTAAGGGTCCGGCGGTTCATGCATTGCGTGCACAAGCAGACAAGTTTTCTTATCAGCATGCGATGAAGGAAACGATGGAAAAGGAACCGAATCTAACCTTACGCCAAGGTATGGTGGAAGAGCTGATTATGGAAGACGGCCATTGCGTAGGTGTAATTACGAAGACGGGCACAGAGTATCGAAGTAAAGCAGTTGTCCTAACCACAGGCACTTATCTGCGCGGAAAAATCATTATGGGCGAGCTGATGTATGAGAGTGGTCCGAACAATCAACAGCCTTCGTTGAGATTGTCTGAGCATTTGAGAGAACTGGGTTTTGATCTGGTTCGATTTAAGACAGGAACGCCACCACGTGTACACAAGGACACGATTGATTTTAGCAAAACGGAAATACAACCGGGTGATGATCAACCGAAGTTCTTTTCCTATGAAACGAAGTCTTCGGATAATGAACAGCTTCCTTGCTGGCTGACATATACTTCAGTAGAAACGCATCAGATTATTAATGATAACTTGCACCGTGCGCCCATGTTCTCTGGTCTGATTGAAGGAACGGGACCACGTTATTGCCCATCTATTGAAGATAAAGTGGTACGTTTCAGTGATAAGCCTAAGCACCAAATCTTTTTGGAGCCTGAAGGTAAAAACACATCTGAATACTATGTTCAAGGCTTGTCGACCAGCTTGCCAGAGGATGTGCAATTAGCTGTGCTGCGTTCGATTCCGGGGATGGAAAAGGTAGAGATGATGCGTAATGGCTATGCTATTGAATATGATGCAATGGTACCTACGCAGTTATGGCCTACTTTGGAAACGAAGAAAGTTCCTGGCTTGTTCACAGCAGGTCAGATTAACGGTACCTCTGGTTATGAAGAAGCTGCGGGCCAAGGAATTATGGCAGGGATTAACGCAGCTCGTAAGGTGCAGGGCAAAGAGCCCGTCGTATTGGACCGTTCGCAAGGCTACATTGGGGTTCTGATCGATGATTTGGTGACGAAGGGGACGAATGAGCCTTATCGTCTGCTGACGTCGCGTGCAGAATACCGTCTGTTATTGCGTCATGATAACGCGGACCTGCGATTGACTCCGATCGGGCATGATATTGGCCTAATTACGGATGAACGATACGAGCGCTTTTTGGATAAAAAGCAAAAGGTAGAGCAAGAGATTGAGCGTTTGCGCTTGGCGAAGGTTCGTCCGGTTGATATAAATGAGATGCTGGAGCAAGGCGGATCTGCACCAATACAGGATGGCAGTAATTTGTTAACGGTGCTACGTCGACCAGAGATCAGTTATGCGCAAGTAGCACAAATCTCACCTTCATCTATAGCTCTTACTGAGGAAGAACAGGAGCAGGTGGAAATCCAAATTAAGTATGCGGGCTACATTGAAAAGCAATTGATGCATGTGGAGCGTCTGCAAAAGATGGAGAAAAAGAAGCTCCCAGAGGATATTGTATACAATGAAGTTCAAGGACTGGCCATTGAAGCCAGGCAGAAGCTTGAAAAGATCCGTCCGATGTCGATTGGTCAAGCATCCCGTATTTCGGGTGTAACTCCTGCGGATATTTCCATTTTGCTGGTTTATCTGGAGCATTATAACCGCGTAACGGCAGCAAGGGGATCATAATGGACGCGATACAACAGCAATTTAAGCAGCGGCTGGCAGAGCATAGTATTGTGATTAATGACAGTCAGTTAGATCAGTTTGAAACATATTACCGTGTGCTGGTTGAGTGGAATGAAAAAATGAACCTGACGGGTATTACTGAGCGCGATGCAGTGTACACCAAGCATTTTTATGATTCTCTTTCCCTGGCCTTTTATGTTCCGTTAAATGATGTGGGAAGCTTGGCTGATATTGGATCAGGTGCAGGTTTTCCAGGCATTCCTTTGAAAATATGCTTTCCGCAGATTCAGTTGACTATTGTAGATTCATTGAACAAACGTATACAATTCTTGGCCCATGTAGTAGAGCAGTTGGGTTTGGAAAATGTTGAACTGGTTCACAGCAGGGCAGAGGAATTGGGGCGTAAACCAGGATACCGCGATAGCTATGATCTAGTGACAGCCAGAGCGGTTGCTCGTCTCGCCGTATTGAATGAATTTTGTTTGCCGTTTGTCCGTGAAGGGGGACACTTTGCCGCGATGAAGGGTAGTGATCCTACGGAGGAAATCAAGGAAGCTTCCTACAGCTTGAAGGAGCTAAAAGGAAAAATCAAACATGTTCAGGCTTTCCAGCTACCTGTTGAAGATGCAGCCAGACATATGATTATTATTGAAAAAAGAGCGGCGACACCACGGAAATATCCACGTAAGCCGGGTACTCCTTTGAAGACGCCGTTAGTGTAATTGTTTGAAAGAAAGTGAATGTTTCACGTGAAACATTCACTTTTTTTATGGCTGACAGACTCTTTACATAAAAGACACTTTGCTAACATGCGTTCTTGTTTTCATGAGGGAAGAATATGGATAGATAGTTGTCAAAGAGGATGCATAATTTATTATCTGATCCTTCCGAAAAGCTGATAGAGACGATAGGATTATGGCTGGAAAAGTGATAGAATAGAGATAATCGTTTTAATGTAAGTTGACTGCTCCCGTACCCATGAATTCAGATATACATATAGGGCAGTGGGACAACAAATGTCAGGGGTGTACGTGGAGTGTACCCGCTTACGGCGCTGTTTCATATAAAAGGGTCTACGATCCGCGTAAGGAACTGTTTTTCACGAAGCGCTGTTAGTATGGTGCTATTATGAAATTAGGTGGTATTATACGGAATGAAAGAACAATTTTCCAAGCTATTTGGTTTGACGGAGCGATCTACTGGGGACGAAATAAAACAAATTCCAGTTCGGGATATTGTCAGCAGTCCTTATCAGCCCCGTACCATATTTGACGACGAGAAGATTGATGAGCTATGCCAGACCATTAAGACGCATGGTGTAATTCAACCGATTGTCGTTCGTTTCCGTAATGGACAATATGAGATTATAGCAGGGGAACGTCGTTGGAGAGCTGTCACCAAGCTGGGTATGGAAACTATTCCAGCCATTGTTCGTGAGTTTAATGATTCACAAGCTGCATCCATCGCGTTGATTGAAAATCTTCAACGGGAAGGGTTAACTGCGATTGAAGAGGCTGTAGCTTACCAAAAGCTGATTGATCTACATCAGCTCACCCAGGAAAGCCTCGCTCAACGACTTGGCAAAAGCCAATCCACTATTGCTAACAAGATACGGCTGCTTCATCTGCCGGAGAGAGTGAAAGAGGCTCTAATGGAACGGAAGGTGTCCGAGCGTCATGCTCGTGCATTATTGTCATTAGAGACTGAAGAACTACAGTACAAGGTTTTAGATGAAGTCATTGCCAAGGAACTCAATGTGAAGCAGACAGAGGCACGAGTTGCCTTTTATAAACAAGTATCCACCAATAAGAAATCGAAGCGGATTTCCTTTACCAAGGATGTCCGGCTTGCGCTGAATACGATTCGTCAATCCATTGATATGGTGTCTGGCTCAGGCTTGGATATCAAGACCAAGGAATCTGATCATGAGGATCACTATGAGATTGTCATTCAAATTCCCAAACGTAAGTAAGGGATGAAGCGTACAGGCGGCAGCAATTGCCGCTTTTTCTCGCCGAATAAAACCGCAGCATACTCAATTCTATTCTGAAATTGCCGTTATCCGTAAGTTAAGGACTAAGTAACGTCTCCATAGAGCGTTTTGTAGTTATGGAGTGTAGCAGGATTCCGATTAAATTATGAGGTGAATGAAGTGTCAAAAATAATAGCCGTAGCCAATCAAAAGGGCGGAGTAGGCAAAACAACTACTTCCGTTAATTTGGGCGCCGGACTTGCTTCCCTCGGCAAAAGGGTATTGCTCGTGGATATCGACCCGCAAGGTAATACAACCAGCGGTGTGGGTATCAATAAGGCGGACGTGGCAAATTGCATTTATGATGTACTCATTAACGAGGTTGATCCTAGCGAAGCTATTATGAGTACACAGGTTGAGGGATTAGATATTATTCCGGCAACCATTCAGTTAGCAGGCGCGGAAATTGAACTGGTGCCGACCATTTCTCGCGAATTGAGATTAAAAAGATCGCTTCAACTCGTTAAGCATAATTATGATTATATATTAATTGATTGCCCGCCATCGCTGGGTATTTTGACGCTTAATTCATTGACGGCTTCCGATTCAGTCATTATTCCAATCCAGTGTGAATATTACGCATTAGAAGGATTAAGTCAATTGTTGAATACCGTGCGATTAGTGCAAAAACATCTGAACACCTCACTGCAAATTGAAGGTGTGTTGTTAACCATGTTTGATGCCCGCACGAACTTGGGTATTCAGGTGATTGAAGAAGTGAAAAAGTATTTTCAAAGCAAGGTTTATCAGACGATTATTCCACGCAATGTGAGACTCAGCGAAGCACCATCACATGGCCAGTCCATTATTACGTATGATCCCCGTTCCCGTGGGGCAGAGGTATATATTGAGTTGGCAAAGGAAGTGGTATCTTATGAGTAAACGGTTGGGAAAAGGACTTGATGCACTCATTCCCTCCCTTATGGTCAATGAAGAGGATAAGGTTGTTGACATTCCGCTCAGCCAGTTGCGTGCGAACCCGTACCAGCCTCGAAAAACGTTTGATGAAGAGTCCATTAAGGAATTAGCCGAGTCCATTCGTCAGCACGGTGTTATCCAACCTATTATTGCACGTAGTGTATTGCGAGGATATGAAATCATAGCCGGGGAAAGGCGGTTTCGGGCGTCTCAATTTTGTGGGAATCCGACTATACCTGTGGTTGTTCGCAATTTTACGGATCAGCAGGTGATGGAGATTGCCCTGATTGAGAATTTGCAGCGTGAGAATTTGAATGCAATGGAAGTGGCAGTAGCTTATCAGGGATTGATGGATCAATTTTCTTTAACTCAGGAAGAGTTGTCCATGAAAGTGGGAAAATCACGTTCTCATATTGCCAATTTCCTTCGTTTGCTGGCATTGCCTGAAGAAGTTAAAGATCATGTTTCACGTGGAACATTGTCTATGGGACACGCTAGAGCTATTGTTGGGCTCAAAGATCCAGACATGGTGAAACAGTTAGCACAGCAATGTATTGAACAGCAGTGGAGTGTTCGCGAACTGGAGGAAGCTGTACAGCAGTTGGATCATAAACCTGGTGAGGCGAAAGCCAAAGCAAAGGTACGAAAAAAGGACCCCTATATTGACCATATGGAAGAGTCCCTGCGTGAACGCTTTAAAACAACTGTAAAGATCAAGCACAATAAGGATAAAGGCAAAATTGAATTGAATTATTACAGCCAGCAGGATTTGGAAAGATTACTGGAGCTATTACAGTAGTTTGTTGAAATATGGACATGTCTCCTTGAGCAAAATGGAAAGTGAGATATGTCTTTGCTTTGTCTGGAATTGCAGGAATTTAGAATGGTTTTGATGGATAAACTAATAGCCTTGTGTTATTTGTTTCGCTGTTCTCAAACATATAAAATATAAGTATGCAGGTACATGATTTTTGAGGTAGAGGAGTAGAAGCAAGCATATGGCTGAATTGAATGGACTAATCATGGAACAGCTTGCCGGAATCGTTGCAGGGATCGTGCTTATTTTGCTCATCCTGTTGATTGTTATTATCGTGCAGGGTGCAAAGCTGAAGAAGATGCGGCGAAAGTATGAAACCATGATGGCAGGCAGCGGTGTCGAGAATTTGGAAACGCTGCTGATTGATTTGAAGGTACAGATGGATACGATTGAGGATGAGCAGGAAACCCATCGTGCAAGTATGAAATCACTACGCAGCAAACTGACTGGCTTGAAGGGACATATAGGCATTAAACGCTATAATGCCTTTGGTGAGAGAGGAAGCGATTTAAGCTTTTCTCTGGCTATTGTAGACGACAATCAGGATGGTATGGTATTAACCGGCATTTATAACCGAGATGGTTCATATGTGTATGCCAAGCCTCTGGAGGCGGGACAATCCACCTATTCCTTATCACCTGAAGAAAAAGAAGCCGTTACTCTTGCGCAGCAAGCAGGACAGAACGGTAATGCCACTCCTTAATCGCGGAGTATAGGCTGCCAGCAATAATATCTGATAATTTCATTACCAAATTTAGTCTCGTATTTTGTAGCACGAAGTATTCCATGAAGCCGCCGACGTTAACGATACCAGTCAAATGGATATCGCCGACCGGCGGTAATTCTTTATTTACACCTGCTCCCGGCTTGAGAGGGCCTTCTGAAACCTGAATGCATCCAACACTGGAGGTTTGTCCAAGACATGCATCTATGCCAATGATATATGGCTGTTCATATCGGTCTTGTATGCCGTTCAGCGTCGTTTGCAGGTTCATGGCATGTACAGGCTCCTCTAATGTACCGTATAGGTTAAACAGAGGGCTTTTGTAGCGTGCTAAATGCGTACCTACGAGCGGACCCAGGCAATCTCCAGTGGAACGGTCGGTGCCGATGCAAATAATGACGATATTTTGCAGACTCGGCGCCTGGTGCAGATGGAACAGCAGACGATGGATGATGGCTGATTGGATCCCGGGGTCTGTGTGTGATATTTTTAGGCTTAGGGGTTCTTGCCCCGGAATGAAGTCAGATGGATGAGTCATGGAATCTTCCTTTCGCTCTGTAATGGAGTGTGCGGGTTACGCTCGCTGTACCTTGGAGAATAACAATTAGCCTGCGGGTAACATTTATGCTCAAGATAGTAGCTAGTATATGGATAAACTTGTGTTTTTATACTCGAAGGAAGTAGATTATTCATAGCCATATGTTTGAAGTCAGTAGATAAGCTTATATAGTAGGAATAGAATTCGGGAAGCAGGAAGAGTAGTTCCCTTGTTTAAGGAGGAATACAGCGTGACCTTTATACATTGGTTGGCCGGTAATTTAGAAACCGATGACGTAGTGAAAGGTGCGATTCACTGGAAGGATGCTGTATGGAAATGGCTTACTGATAGTGCGATGTGGTCGACCTTTTTGTTTGTAATTTTGAAAATCGCGATTATTTTTATCATCACACGTATCTTTATTCGAGTTATTAATAAAATTATAGATAAGTCGATGCAACAAAAGGGAGATAACGGCAGGTTTCGATTGAATACAAGGCGGTTAACGACTGTTGGGGAACTACTGAAAAATGTAACCAATATTGTATTTAATTTCATTTTGATTATGCTGGTGCTATCGCAAATGGGCATTAATCTCGGCCCTCTGATTGCTGGAGCTGGAGTGCTTGGATTGGCTGTTGGTTTTGGGGCACAGAGTTTGGTTAAGGATGTAATTACCGGATTCTTTATTATTTTTGAAGATCAATTTGCCGTAGGAGATGTCATTCAGACAGGTACTTTCAAGGGTACGGTGGAAATGATCGGGCTGCGCACAACCAGACTGGTGAGCTGGAAAGGTGAGGTGTACATTTTACCAAACGGCTCAATTACAACGGTAACGAACTTCTCTATGTCCAACGCGTTAGCGGTAGTGGATGTGCCAATGAAGGCCGAGCGTAGCCTGGAGGAAGCAGTTGGTTTGGTAAAACAGGCAATCCAAGGTATTGAAGAGTACAATGTACAGATACTTAATATACCGGATGTGTTAGGGGTTCAGTCCATGACTACCTCAGAGTATATTGTGCGTGTTGTGGCAGAATGTATGCCGAATACAGGGGCCGTGGTAGAGCGTGATATTCAGAATAACATCAAGAAGGCCCTAGAGGATGAGGAACATCGTCAGGCAGCCTTGGAGACAGCGATAACCCTAGAAAAAGAAGATGAACAAGGAAGAAAAGGGGGAGAGAAGGGTGGAGCGTAAGTCATTTGAACTAGGGGACATTGTACAGATGAAGAAGCCTCATCCGTGTGGAACGAATGAAATGGAAATTATCCGCATGGGGATGGATATTCGAATCAAATGTGTCGGTTGCCAGCATAGTGTGCTGATTCCGCGTGCCAAGTTCGAAAAGAATATGAAGAAAGTGCTGCGATCAAAGGCTAATGCCGACGAGCAAAACACAGAAGCAAATTGAGCCAAGAAAGATGAATGGTGATGAACCAGAATCAGCTTGCGTCACAGTTGCAATGATGATATAATTATCCTTGCTGCGGAAAGGTACCCAAGAGGTCTAAGGGGGCTGACTCGAAATCAGTTAGGCGTCGCAAGGCGTGCGTGGGTTCGACTCCCACTCTTTCCGCCACTAACTTCATTAAATAAACCAATCTCTTACGTCTGTGACGTAGGGGATTTTTTGTTTGTGGAATTAAAGGTCAACAGACTGTGATAAAGTGAAAAGCACTAAGATAAACCATGAGAGTAAAGGAAGAAACAATTACAAATCTATTGGGATGAATAAGGCGTTATAGCAAAAAAATGCTCCTGACAGCGGGGAAATTATTGCCGTTAGGAGCACTCTTTTGTTATAGCTGGTTAGGCGGGTAATGATAGCGTTTTGTTTTTTTTGAGCCAGAGATCATCAGAAGGATCGCTGCAATCAAATGGAGAGCCCAGCCTACAAAGGGTATCCAGGCCAGCAAAGAAGTGAGTACTCCCCATACGGAGCCGTAGATCGCCTCCTGATTGCGTAACGACAGGATAAGTGTTACTGCATGCAGGACAAGCATAAATCCCAGAGCCGAGTAGCCGGTCCCCATGACAATAGCTCCCCCCACAATCGGTACGGCAAGCACCAATTCGAATATACCTGATATCCACTTTAATATTCGAGAATAGCTCATCTTTAAACCTCCGTAGATAGTAGGTCTTTGTACTTGGATATATTCTAGCAGAAGGAGCTGAATTAATCTGCATTTTACCAGGATATGCAAAAAGCCCGATAATGCAACAAAGGAGGACCACAAAGGTCCTCCATCGTAGGCGATACATTTTTAACAGGATACGATCTGTCCAATCACATCATGAAACTCGGTGTACTGACCAGCAATACCGTGTTGAAAAGACAGTGTCCTTTTACACAAACCTAACGCTTCTAATGCCCGGAATGGATCTCCTAACAGTTTGTCCGGCTACGTCGTCCAACGGAACCACACCTCTCTGTTGTATCGCCTAATCATAATATGGCCAGGATTCCGAGGAAATATACATTAGTGGACACGAGCTTTCGTTTTTTTCTTCCATTTGCGATTATGGTTGGCGGTCTCCGGAAAAGAATCGCCTCTTTCCAGCGTTACCTGCTGCGGATTTTGGATTTCAGTATGGAAGCTCTTTTCTCCGACCTCCATGTATACGCCGTCGTTTGGGACCTTATCCCCTGGTTCGAACTCAGTCTTTTCACCCATACGGTGGTGCCTCCTTAGATAAATGAATTTGAACTGCAACGGTTATTGTGCGCTGTCTTGAACAGAAACATGCGAAATCGGGTATACAGATAGTGAGTGAATCAAATGATTTCCTTTATATATGCGAAATTTTTGATGTTCTATAAAATTGTATAAAGCTAATGATATACAGTGTATTTAGCCGTATTAGGCTTGTGTATTGAATTTGTAGGTTGCATTCAGTTGCTCGATTTGGTAAACTGTTTTAGTGCGAGCTTAGGCTCGTTCCTTGCTCTCAACTGAGATTGAGGGCCTTATGTCCATAAGGAGGTGTAAAGAATGCGCAAATATGAAGCGATGTATATTATTCGTCCTGACATTGAACAAGAAGCTGTTCAAGCGACAGTCGATAAATTCCAAGGTATCATCTCCAACGGCGGTGGCGAAATTACGAGTCACGATGTAACTAAACGCCGTCTTGCGTATGAGATCAAGAAATTCCGTGATGGTTCTTTCGTTCTGGTAAACTTCACAGCAGAACCTGCTGTTGTTACTGAGCTTGAGCGTATCATGAAAATTTCTGACGAAGTAATTCGTTATCTCATTACGAACGACGTAGCTTAATTATTGTACGTGATTATGTAATGAACAACGCTCAAAGGAGGGGATTGGATTGTTGAACCGTGTCATTCTGATCGGTCGTTTGACCAAAGATCCAGAGCTGCGCTATACACCGTCTGGTGTAGCAGTAACCCAGTTCACCCTGGCTGTAGACCGTCCGTTTACGAGTCAAGGCGGCGAACGGGAAGCGGATTTCTTGCCGATCGTAACCTGGCGTCAGCTTGCTGAAACATGCGCTAACTATCTTCGCAAAGGTCGTTTAACGGCTGTTGAAGGCCGTGTTCAGGTGCGTAATTATGAGAACAATGAAGGAAAACGTGTATACGTGACTGAAATTGTAGCTGATAATGTGCGTTTCTTGGAATCTAACCGCGATGGCGGTAACGGTGGCGGCAATAGCGGTGGAGCTGCGCGTGAGGAGTCTCCTTTCGGAGGCGGTAACAGCAATAGTGGACGCGGGAATAATAACTCGCGAAACAATCAGGATCCTTTTTCCGATGACGGAAAACCGATCGATATTTCGGATGATGATTTACCATTTTAATTGGGAAAGGACTGACAAAGAATGGGCTTCAGACAAAGAGAAGGCGGAGACGATAACAAAAGACCAGCTCGTCGTGGTGGTCGCAACAAACGTCGTAAAGTATGTTTCTTCACTGTGAACAAAATTACTCACATTGACTATAAAGATACAGACCTGCTTAAAAAATTCATCAGCGAACGTGGAAAAATTCTTCCTCGTCGTGTGACTGGAACAAGCGCGAAATATCAACGTATGTTGACAATCGCTGTTAAACGTTCCCGTCAAATCGCATTGCTTCCTTACACTACTGAATAGTAGTGGGTGGAAAAAAGAGACGTTCCCGATCCCGGGAATGTCTTTTTTTGTGATCTTTTATATTGACAACAAGTGCCATCTATTGTAACTTACTAATAATACAATCCATGTTTACCCATAAACCATAGTATACCTTTTAATGGCTTGTGAAATTACAAGCTCCTCAACTTGCCAGAGTAAACAATTTAGCCTCCCTGAATGTTATTTTATATTACATAGAACCCTGTTTTTTGTCATTTCCCACAAGTGAAATTCATAAAGTTTACATAAATAGATATTTTGCATTTTTATATTACATAAAAAAAGATATTGACGTGATATTATTTTACACTTAAGATAAACCTTAATAAAAATGTAATGGTTGTTAAAGCAAAAAATTGACCAGAGGTCTAAAACACGTGTTTACGCTATTAAAGATAGTAAGGAGGATGTGCAAACTTCATTTTCAAACCTCAAGCTTTAACGAATCACCGCAGGAATGAGACAGGCTGTTAAATAAAGAACCGACTAAGGGGGATTAACAGGATGATGCAGACGAAGAAATGGGTTTCTTTGCTTATGATGCTTACGATCGTTGGTGTTCTGTTTGCAGGATGTAGCGGAGGTGCCAATGAGGCACAGCCACAGCAAGGCAATGCGGGCAATAAAACAGAGGGAAATGAAGCAAGTGCACCTGTTACGGAGGGCGTTATTAAAGCAACTGATCTGTCGCAAAACCCTCCGGGAGCGACTAATCGGAAAGATAACATTGTAGTAGGTATGACATCACCTAAAGGGGTATTCAACCCGCTATTCTGGCAAACGACTTACGATTTATATGTAGTCAGAACAGTATTTGATTCCTTCTTACAGGTGAAGGCGGATGGTACATATGAAAATAGTTTGGCTGAAAAGGTTGATGTATCGCCGGATGGTCTAAAATACACATTCCATCTGAAACCAGGTGTGAAGTATAGTGACGGCACCCCAGTAACCGTAAAGGATTATGCTTTTGTACTCAAAGTGCTGCATGATCCGAATTATGATGGAGAAACCGATGTATTGTCTTTTAAGATTAAAGGCGGTAAAGAATATCACGATGGAAAAGCAAATGATATCTCGGGGATCAAGGTCATTGATGATAATACAGTAGAGGTCACCGTTACAGAAGCAACAGCGTATACGAAGGATTTTCTGGGTGAGCAATACTTTATGCCAGAAGCTTATTACGGAAAAGGATTTAAAAAAGGTAACCTGGACAGCATCAAGGCGCTTAATAATAAGCCGATCGGCTCTGGTCAGTACGTACTGAAGAGCTTCTCCCCAGGTCAACAAGTCGTATTGGATGCGAATCCAAACTACTTTAAAGGCGCACCAAAGGTGAAATCAGTTATTTTTAAAACAACAACAGAAGAAACGAACCTGTCTATGCTGCAAACGGGCGAAACGGACATGGACAACATCACAGTTACGGAAGACAATGTAGAGGAATTAAAGGCATTGGGCTTCTTGGACGTGAATATTATGCCAACGAACGGCTATGGATACATTGCGTTTAATCACAAGGAAAAGAAATTTCAGGACCCTAAAGTACGTCAGGCTTTAACTATTGGGTTAAACCGCAAGGAGATTGTGCAGGGCGTGTATGGTCCATATGCGAATGTTATTAACATTCCACAATCTACAGAATCTTGGTCTTATACGGATGAAGGTATCAACAAATATGAATTTGATACAGCTAAGGCGAAGGCTTTGCTGGATGAGGCAGGCTGGAAGGTTGGTGCTGACGGAATTCGTGAAAAGGATGGAGAAAAGCTGACCATTAACTTCTCTGCGACTGCTGATAATCCAGTAGTAGAGGCCCTGCTACCGATCATGTCCAATAACTATAAGGAGCTAGGCATCAAGCTGACTTCCGAAACTTTAGATTTTAACGCCATTATGGATAAAAAGGACACAGGCAAGTTTGATATGTTCTTCGCGGCTTGGGGCTTAACTCCAGACCCGGATACAACGACTTTTATTACGAATGGTGCACAAAATGATATCGGATATTCCAATAAGAAGGTCGATGAACTAACGCTTGCTGGTAAGCATGAGCTGGATCAAGAGAAACGCAAACAGATTTACAAACAGCTCTATCAAGAGTTGAATAAGGATCTGCCAACTATTTTTATGTACCAACGCAGAGATATGTGGCCAGTTAATGGACGTGTAACCGGCTTGGAAATTACACCATACAAAGATTTTGAGTTCACTCTGCATAACGCTCAGATCGCTCAATAAGGGTTGCCAATCGTATGCTCAGCTCTCACGAGCTGGGCATATCACTTTATTCGTCTGGAGGAATGAATATGAAGCAGTACATTATTCGAAGACTGCTGCAACTCATCCCCACACTTATTGGCATATCCATTATCGTATTTGCGATTTCAGCCATGGTGCCGGGTGATTATATTACAGCCAAGCAGAACCCGAATATGACGGCCGAAAAGGCGCAGCAGCTACGACATATCTACGGGCTGGATAAACCGGAATACCAACGCTATTTTATATGGGCCGGTAATATGTTAAAGGGGAATATGGGGGATTCATTACAGCATAAGCAGCCGGTAACGAAGGTCATTGGCAATTATGTATGGAACTCATTTATTATCGCTTTTTTTAGTCTTATTTTTAGCTGGTTGATTGCGGTTATTGCAGGGGTATTTTCAGCCAAGTTCCAATATTCGTTATTCGATAAGTTTGTCACATTATTCATTTTCTTATGTATGTCGCTGCCTTCATTTTTTATTGGTCTATTGGTCATCAAAATATTTGCCCTGGAGTGGGGGGTTCTCCCGGTTGGGGGCATGACCACAGCAGGGATGGAGCCAGGCTCGTGGGCTTATATGGTGGATGTTCTCAAGCATATGTTTCTGCCGACACTCGTACTTACGATGCTGAGCACAGGAAGTCTGACCCGGTATTTCCGTACAGGCATGTTGGAGGTCATTCGTCAGGATTATATTCGTACCGCACGCGCCAAAGGCCTGAAGGAACGTACGGTTATTTTCAAGCACGCACTGCGCAATGCACTGATTCCAGCCATCACACTACTCGGCTTCGAGCTTCCGGCCTTATTTGGTGGAGCGATGATTCTGGAGAAGGTTTTTGTGTGGCCGGGTGTGGGTCAGGTCTATCTGGAGTCGATCAGTATGCGGGATTATCCGTTTATGTTGGGCTTCACGATTTTCCTAGCGGTACTTACGCTTATCGGTAATTTGCTCTCTGATGTATTGTATGGCATGGCAGATCCAAGAATTCGCTTGAAGTAGGAGGGATACTATTGTCCGCAGAAACAGTCACGATTGAAACGAATCAAAAGGCGGCGATCCGTCCTGAAGCGTCTCCATGGAGAATCGCCGTTCGCCGTTTTAACCAAAACCGTCTGGCTTTGGCTGGTCTCGTTATATTAATTCTGATGGTTACCATTTGTATATTTGGACCGATGATTTCACCTTATCATTTAGATGATTACAAGCTAGCTGACAAAAATTTATCGCCTAATGCTAAGTACTGGCTTGGGACGGATAAGTTTGGTAGAGATATTTTGCTGCGTACGATGCTGGCCGGCCGTATTTCCTTGACGGTGGGGCTAGTTGCCACGTTTATTTCGGTCATGATCGGGGCGACGCTGGGTGCGTTGGCAGGATTTTATCGTAAAGGCGTAGATACGGTTATTATGCGGATTGCCGATATTTTCATGGCACTCCCTACATTACCGCTGCTTATTATTTTAGGTGCTGTTCTGTCGGATTTGAAGGTCGATCCGTCGAATCGCATTTATTTTCTGATGCTCATTATCGGGATTCTGAGCTGGACGAGCTTGTCCCGTCTGGTCAGGGGGCAGATTCTTACGCTGCGTGAACAGGAGTTCATGCAAGCGACGGAAGCGCTAGGCTTGAGAGACCGCCGCAAAATATTCCGACATTTGCTGCCGAACACCATTCCTACCATTATTGTTACGGCTACGCTTGGAGTAGCGGGTGCGATTATTACAGAATCTGCGCTCAGTTACTTGGGAATCGGTGTTGTGCCGCCCACACCTTCGTGGGGGAATATGATATCGGCTGCGAATAACCTAATTGACTTCCGCAAACGGCCTTGGATATGGGTTCCACCGGGAATGTGTATTCTCATTACCGTTGTAGCGATTAACCTGATTGGCGACGGTTTGCGTGACGCGCTGGACCCTAAAATGAAGAAGTAGGAGACGAACGTTTATGGAAAATGCTTTGATTGAATTTCGTAACCTGAAAACCCACTTTCATACCTCTAACGGAACTGTCAAAGCGGTCAATGACGTCAGTTTTAAAATTCGTGAGGGTGAAACGCTCTGTGTGGTAGGAGAATCAGGCTGCGGTAAGAGTGTAACAGCGATGACGATGATGCGGTTGATTGATTCTCCCCACACCTCAGACGGACAAATCTGGTTTGAGGGCAAGGACCTCCTAAAACTCAATAAAGGTCAAATGCAGCAGATTCGCGGCAATGACATCTCGATTATTTTTCAGGAGCCCATGTCTTCTCTGAATCCCGTGCTTACGATTGGGGAACAGATCACGGAGCCATTGCTGATGCACACATTAATGAGTAAAAAAGAAGCACATGCTCGGGCAATTGAGCTGATTAATTTGGTGGGGATTTCACGTTCAGAGGAAATATTTCATTCCTATCCTCATGAATTGAGTGGCGGTATGCGCCAGCGGATTATGATTGCCATCGCATTAAGCTGTAATCCGAAGCTATTGATTGCGGATGAACCAACAACGGCACTGGATGTTACGATTCAAGCTCAGATTCTGGATTTAATGCGGGATTTGAAGGATAAGCTTAAAACGTCCATTATGCTCATCACGCACGACTTGGGCGTCGTGGCAGAAATGGCTGATTATGTGGTTGTTATGTATGCTGGAAACGTCATTGAAGAGGCGCCTGTCATTGAGCTGTTTAAAAATCCGCAACATCCATATACTCAAGGCTTATTAAAGGCGAAGCCCGTCATTAATCAGAAAATGGATCGACTCTATTCCATCCCAGGACAGGTTCCAAACCCGATTGAGCTAGGAGAAAATTGTCATTTTCATGATCGGTGCGCCCATTGTATGCAAATTTGCAAGGATCAGGCTCCTCCCTTGAATGAAAAGGAGAATGGTCATAAGGTTGCCTGCTGGCTATATGAGAAAGAAGGAGGGCAACGGATATGAGCGAGCCTTTGATTCAAGTGGAAGGGCTGAAAAAGTATTTCCCGATCACAGGCGGAATTTTTCAGCGTACTGTCGGACATGTGAAAGCAGTCGATGACGTATCCTTTAACATTCATAAGGGTGAATCCTTCGGTCTGGTAGGAGAATCGGGTTGCGGCAAAAGTACGATTGGACGTACGATTCTCAGATTGATGGATAAGACAGAGGGATCGGTACGATATAAAGGCGAAGACTTGCACGCGTTAAACAAAGAGCAGATCCGTGCGCTTCGTCCGAAGTTGCAAATCGTCTTTCAGGACCCTTTTAGCTCACTGAATCCGAGAATTAAGGTCGGTGAAGCCATTGGAGAGGCGTTGCTGGATCACGGGTTGATTGATCGTAGTGAGCTGCGGAAGAAGGTCAATGAAACGCTGAACATTTGCGGGCTGTCCTCGTATCATTATGATCGGTATCCGCATGAGTTCTCTGGCGGTCAGCGCCAGCGGATCGGGATTGCACGGGCTTTGATTTTGAATCCTGATTTTATTGTGGCTGACGAGCCGGTATCTGCTCTGGATGTGTCTATTCAGGCCCAGATCATTAACTTGTTAAGTGATTTGCAGCAGGAACGCCAATTGACCTATCTGTTCATCTCGCATGATCTAAGTGTAGTCGAGCATCTGTGTAGCCGGATAGGTGTGATGTATCTGGGTTCAATGGTAGAGCTTTCCTCCAAGGAGGAACTGTTCAGTAATCCGCTTCATCCGTACACGAAGGCGCTGCTATCGGCAGTACCGATTCCCGATCCCACGATCAAGAGACAACGGATTGTGTTGAAAGGAGACATCCCATCTCCGGCCAATCCGCCTTCAGGATGCAAGTTTCATACACGTTGTCCTATGGCAGAAGCACGTTGTAAAACAGAGACTCCGGTATACCGCGATGCGGGCGATCAGCATTTTGTAGCCTGTCACTTTGCCTAAAATATAATAATTAGGAAGCAAAATATCCGTCATCCTGAAAGCAGAATTGACGGATATTTTGGCGTGGAATAAAAAAGGTAAAAAAATTGTATCTTTTTTTCGAAAAATTGCAGACAAAATGGATTTTTCATCGTCTAATAAAGTATGGAGGTTATTACGATGATGAAAAAACACTGGTTACGTTGGGCTATTGTCGTCCCGGTACTTATTATATTGATTTTTATTACGCTTGGACCCCGCCTATTGATCGGAAAGCCGAATGTGGATGCAGAGGCTGCGGTGCTGATGGACATGCATACTGGGGAATTGCTGATGGATGTGAACGGTGATACGCCTATGCCTTCCGCAAATATGTCCAAGCTCATGACCGAGCTATTGGTGCTGGAGGATATTCGGGCCGGACGGTTAGGCTGGAATGATGAAGTGCGAATTAGCCGTTACGCCAGTACAGTGGGCGGTGTAAATCTCTCCCTCCGGTATGGTGAAAGGATGACCGTATCCGAATTGTTCCAGAGTATGGTTGTGTATTCAGCGAATGATGCCGCTGTCGCGTTAGCGGAGCGTTCAGCAGGGAATGAATCAGCTTTTGTGAAGCGTATGAATGGAAAAGCCGCCCAAATTGGGTTGTCATCCGATAGTCGCTTTAGCAATGCGTCTGGGGCAGGTCAGAGTGAACTGGGGCCGAATCACCCTGAGGATATTCAGGGAGAAACGAAAATGACAGCAAGCGACACGGCAAAGTTGGCCTCCTATTTGATTACGTCACACCCGGAGATTTTGAGAACGTCCAGTCGTACACAAATGGAGTTGAAGGATAAAGGCATCTACATTAGTAATACGAACTGGATGCTGCCTTCCTTGGCTGGACCGTACTCTTACGCGGGAACGGACGGACTGAAAGCAGGGTACACAAGCGATGCTGGATACTGCTTCACGGGCACAGCTGAGCAGCATGGAAGACGGCTAGTTGCTGTGGTGCTGGGTGCACCGAGCAAGGAAGAGCGTTTTGAGCAGACACGGAGGTTGTTCGATTATGGTTTTTCCCTGTCGACTTCTTTCCCGGTGAGACTGCAAAATTTGGTGAAACTGGCTCCACATTAAGGCGAAAAATGACTTTGAAAGCTACATAGGATACGGATATAAACATGAATTGGGGCTTTGACCGTGAGGTCGAAGCCTTTTTTGGTATGAATTCGAGGAGCTGACCACGCCATGACACTTTTGACAACAAGGTAGTAGACCTTTTATGCTTTGAGGGGAAGTTTCAGCTTCATGTGGGACCAATTTGGTTTAATGATGAGATGGGATTTGTGACGGAAAGAAGGAAGGTACCTGTTATGGAGAGAAGACATAAGAGAAGGACCAGTGGAAAGCCAAAAAAGAAAAAGAGGTTTACCGCTCTATATATTTCATGTATTGTTTTATTTTTGATTGCAGTGGGAGGCTACCTGTTCCGCAAACAGCTGACACTGGTGGCTTTTGATTGGTTTGTATCACCGACGTTGGAAAGCAAGCTGGAGAAATCTTATCAGCCGCGACAATCTGGGGAACAGCAGCAGCAAGAGACAGTAGCTTACCGTAAGGAACCCTTTTCGGTGCTGTTACTGGGTACAGATCAAAGGCCAAATGAAAAGGCGCGTGGTCGTTCGGATACGGTTATGTATGCAGTAGTACGGCCCGCGGAATCGCGTGTGCTTTTGGTTTCCATTCCAAGGGATACGTACGTACAGATTGCCGGACATGATCCGAATCGCGATGGCGAGGATGATTTTGATAAGTTGGGGCATGCTTATGCGTTCGGAGGCGAAGATATGTCCATGGCTACAGTAGAGAAGTTGATGGAGCATAAGGCCGATTATTATGCTACGATTAATTTCCAGGGTATTCAGGAGGCGGTGAATGCAGTGGGTGGAGTTGTGCTTCCAATCGACAAGCCCATTGAGAATAAGAACCCGCTGCATATCAAGTTCCGTATTGAGGCGGGCAAGCCGCTTTATAATGGTGAGGAAGCGATGTATTATGTTAGATATCGGGAAGATAGCGACTTCAACCGCACAAAACGGCAGCAAATATTTTTAAACGCTATGGCGGATAAGCTGCTGAATATCAACGGAATTACCAAGATCCCGGAGCTGCTCGATATTATGGGAGCAAATTTTAAAACCGATATGGAACCTACTTTTATTACTGGACTTGGCAAGCAAGCTATTTCGCAGGGGAATCCACAAATTTCAAGTTTTACGATTACGGGGGAAGGGTTCAAGAAGAAGGGCCTGTATTATGACCGGGCTAATGAACAGGAACTTGAATATGCCAGACTCATCATTGCGAACTGGCTTGATTCTGATACAACCCCGCAGACGCTGAGGCTTCCCGACAAGCAGGACATTCAGTGAGTAATCAATGGATTTATATTTGATTTTGAGGGGGATTCGTTTCTCATGAATATCGCTTTTTTCTTGCTTCCCAAACAGGAAGTTGCTTGTGTAACGGCAGATGCTACTTTACGGCAAACGTTGGAACGGATGGAATATCACCGTTTTACAGCGGTTCCTATTTTGGATAAAGAAGGTAGATATACAGGTACGGTTACAGAAGGTGATCTGTTGTGGCATATGAAAGAGTCCGAGGGGAAAATCACCTTTGAAAACGCTTCTAAGTTCATGCTTAAGGACGTTCCGTTGCGGGTTACGATGAAGCCCGTATCCATTGACGCGAACATGGAGGATTTAATTAATTTGGCGAAGGTGCAGAACTTTGTGCCCGTTGTAGATGATATGGAACGGTTTATTGGCATTGTACGTCGCAGCCAGATTATTGAGTATTGTGAAAAATTTGTGTCCAGGGAATCGCTTAATACTTCAAGCTAAAATAAGCAGCAAAGCTGGTCCGAAAATAACGATTTACCCTACGGGGTAACACTTATTTTCAGAATAGGATATGCTATAATGGAGAATAAAGCTTTTTCAGAGGGGTGTGACTCTTCATCATATGCCTAAAGAAATGGATGTAGTTAAACGGGCCAAGGTTATTGAATGGCTTAAAACAGAGGTGCTTGACCAAGTCTCCCGTCTGTTTAAGGCGATGTGGGAAGGCAGTACAGCCCGCATCGGTGATTGTTTGGCGAGTTTGGTGATGAGCAGTTATATTTTGGGGAGGCGCCTTGGAGTGTCTTACCGTGAATTGGATGATCTACTCATCGACAAGCTAAGAAAGCACAGAAAAGAAGGACACCAGCTGGAGGATTGGTATCAGGACATTTCCGCACTGGAAGAACATATGCGTAAGAGGTGAAAACGTTGAAATTCCGCTTGGCAACTGTAGCATGGAGCGTCATTTATTTGCTTCTGCTGCTGACTCTATTGACACCATTAAGAATCATTACCGTATTTTTGCTGATTGTGCCTGGCGCTGTATTGTTTTCATCGCTGCCTTTCAAAGGATTTCTGGTCCACGTCATACCGGTGCTGTTAATTATAGCGCTACTCGATGTGTATTCGCTGCTCCCTGCCATTTATTTTCTGATTCCTTCAATAATGATGGGACGGATTTATAAAAAGGGAGGACCTGCTTTTCAAGCGTTGATGACCGGGATGGGCGTTATTTTAGCCGAGTTGTTGGTTGTTCTGTTTATCGCTACGTATTCCTTTGGATTTGATCTTTCGCAGTACCTTCGTGATCAGGCTGCGATATCGGCAAGTATTGTACAGCAGGTTTTGAGTGCTAATCCGATGTTTTCAAACATGAATTGGACGGCAGAGGATACGCAGAAACTCGGCACAATGTTGATTGGAAAAATTCCGTATGTGCTGATCGTGACCTCGTTCATATTGGCGGTGATTACGCATGCTTTGGCACGTCCGGCATTGAGCAGTCTCGATGTACCGGTACGCAAAATGAAGCCTGCCCGCGAGTGGAGGCTACCACGCGCACTGATCTGGTATTATCTGCTGGCAATTGTAATTGAATGGATAGCAGGGTCTTCCGATAGCAGCTGGATTCAAATGGTTTCCATTAGTATGCTACCGCTGATTCATGCATGTTTTATTATCCAGACGATTGGTTTTGTATACTTCTGGACGCATAGCCGTAAAATGAGCCCGGTGATTGCGTTGCTGCTGTCGCTCGTCGTTCTGGTGTTCCAGCCGCTCCGCATTATAGGTATTATTGATTTGGCCTTTCCGCTGCGTGAAGCTATTACAAGATCAAAGAAATAGGGTGAACAGTCATGCCTAAATTTCTACAAAAACGCTGGCACGGCTATCAGACGGTCTGGGCGTTTTTACTGCTGCTGGTGCTTGTCATATGTATTTCCATGTACAACTGGGAACTGGGTGTGATAGGACTGCTGCTGTCATTCTTGCTCGGCGGGCTGATGCTGAAGACGGAATTGGATTTTCGTCGGGAACTGAATCAATATATCAGCGGTCTTTCCTTCCGGATCAAGCGGGTGGAAGGGGAAGCGATTAGTGCATTGCCGTTCGGCATCATTTTATACAGTGAAAATCGAACGGTAGAATGGCACAATCGGTTTGCCGGGGAGATGTTCGAGGAGCAATCACTGATTGGTGAGTCTCTTCAAGATTTGTTCCCTCAACTCGCAGGTGCTCTAAGCACCAAGAAGGAAACAAAGGAGCCTGCTCGTGAGCTGAAGGTGGAGCTACAGCATGATGAGCGTCATTATCAGTTTCTGATCGTGCCCGATGAGCGTCTGATATATTTGTATGAAGTCACGGAGTTGGCGGTGCTACGCAAGCAGTATGAAAACGAGCGGTTGGCGCTCGGTATCGTCATGCTCGATAATATGGACGAGGCTGCTCAGGGAATGGACGATCAGCAGCGCACCGCGCTTATTGCGAAGGTGTCAAGCGAGATTACATCCTGGGCTAATCAGTACAATATTTATTTGCGTCGATTATCTTCTGAGCGTTATCTCATTATGCTAAATCATAAAGCGCTTCAGGAGCTAGAGCAAAGTCGATTCGTCATTCTGGATACCGTAAGGGAAATGACAGCGGATTTGAAAGTACCGATGACACTGAGTATTGGCTTGTCCTTCGGTGCAGAGAGCATCAAGGAGCTAGGCGAGCTGGCCCAGTCCAGTCTGGATATGGCACTTGGACGTGGGGGCGATCAGGCAGCAGTGAAGGCGGGACAACGCCTGTCCTTTTACGGAGGCAAGTCCAATGCTGTCGAGAAGCGGACCAGAGTACGTGCCCGGGTCATTGCACATGCGCTGCGTGATCTGATGCAGGAGAGCGATCGCGTGCTGATCATGGGACACAAAATACCGGACATGGATGCGGTGGGAGCGGCCATCGGTGTGTGGAAGGCTGCGGCACTTTACAATGTAGAGGCACATATCGTACTGGATAAATCCAATCCGTCTATCGACCGAATGATGGAGCAGGTAAACAAGGATGAGAAGTTATCGCAAGCGCTCATGACGCCAGAGCAGTCGCTTCAGCTGATGACTGAGCACAGTCTGCTGGTCGTGGTGGACACGCACAAGGCCTCCATGACGATTGAGCCGCGTCTGGTGCAAACGGCTAGTCGGGTGGTGGTTGTCGACCATCATCGGCGGGGCGAGGAATTTATTAACGATTCGGTTCTGATCTACTTGGAGCCCTATGCGTCATCGGCCTGTGAGCTGGTGACCGAGCTGCTGCAATATATCCATGAGAAGGTCCAACTGACACCGCTGGAGGCAACATCACTGTTGGCAGGGATTACGGTGGATACCAAGCATTTTTCCCTGCATACAGGCTCGCGTACATTCGAGGCAGCCGGCTTTTTACGGCGTAGCGGGGCAGATACAGTTATGATCCAGCGCATGTTAAAAGAGGACTTGGATGAATATATTGCTAAGGCGGAAATTATTAAGCATGCTAAAATGATATATGGGCATATCGCAATTGCGGTAACTGAGCCTGGACAGAAAATACCGCAGCTCCTGATTGCTCAGGTGGCGGATTCATTACTCAATATGACGGATGTACTGGCCTCCTTTGTGGTCAGTGAACGTCCTGACGGCCTGGTGGGGATCAGCGCCCGTTCACTCGGACGCATGAACGTACAGGTCGTCATGGAACGGCTAGGCGGCGGAGGACATCTGACGAATGCGGCGGTTCAGCTGGATTGCCCGCTGGAGGAAGCTAAGCGCAGAGTGGTCGACGTGCTGGCCGAAATTGATGGGGAAGAGGGGTTATTTGAATGAAAGTGATATTCATTAAAGATATGAAGGGCCAAGGCAAGAAGGGGCAAATTAAGGAAGTGTCGGACGGTTATGCAGCGAATTTCCTGTTGCCGCGTGGTGTTGCCCGCCCAGCGACAGAAGGAAATATGAAGACGCTGGAAAATCAGAATGCTGCTGAGGAAAAGCGCAAGCAAGAGGAAAAGGAAGAGGCGCAAGCGCTTGGCAAAAAGCTGGAAGAGACAACGGTTCAGCTCAAGGCGAAGGCTGGTGAAGGTGGACGGCTATTCGGCGCGATTACAAGCAAGCAAATCGCGGAGGCAGTAGCTAAAACTGGCATCAAGCTGGACAAACGCAAAATTGAGCTGGAAGAACCGATTCGTACGTTGGGCGTGACTCAAATGACCGTTAAGCTTCATCCTGAGGTCAAAGCTACGCTGAAAGTACAGGTGACTGAAGAATAATTATGGGCGGCGAATTTTTTGATCGGATTCCTCCGCAAAATCTGGAGGCTGAACAGGCGGTTATCGGGTCTATTTTGCTCCAGTCTGAAGCACTGATTACCGCAATGGAGCGGGTGCAGACCGAGGACTTTTATGATAAGGCTCATCAGATGATTTACGAAGCAATGATTGAGCTGGGTGAATCCGGACAGCCGATTGACTTGGTTACGCTGACCTCGAAAATTCAGGACAAGGGACAGCTAGAGGATATCGGCGGTGTCAGTTATCTGGCGAAGCTGGCTCACGGGGTGCCAACAGCGGCTAACGTGGATTACTATGCCCAGATCATTGAAGAAAAAGCGATGCTTCGTCGCTTGATTCGTGCAGCTACACAGATTGTGAGCGAAGGCTATAGCAGTGGCGAGGATGTCGCTGGTATGCTGAGCGATGCTGAGCGCAAGATTATGGAGATATCCAACGGGCGCTCAGGTAGTGGCTTTATTGCCATCCGCGATGTCGTGATGGAAGTGTTTGACCGCGTTGAATTGCTGCATCAGAATAAGGGCAATACGACCGGAATTCCGTCTGGATTTGTTGATTTGGACAAGATGACGGCGGGTTTCCAGCGCAATGACTTGATCATTGTGGCCGCCCGTCCATCCGTAGGTAAAACAGCGTTCGCTCTGAATATTGCGCAAAACGTTGCAGTTCGGGCAAAAGAGACAGTAGCCATCTTCAGTCTGGAGATGTCGGCCGCTCAGCTCGTGCAGCGGATGATTTGCGCCGAGGCCAATCTGGACGCGAACGTCATGCGGACAGGTGAATTTAAAGGTGACGACGATTGGGCGAAGCTGACGATGGGCATTGCAGCCTTGTCAGAGGCGGAAATCTATATCGATGATACGCCTGGCATCACTGTGGCTGATATCCGTGCCAAATGCCGCCGTCTCAAAGCGGAAAAGGGACTGGGTATGATCGTAATTGACTACTTGCAGCTGATCCACGGACGAGGCAAAGCAGGCGAGAACCGCCAGCAGGAGGTATCCGAAATTTCACGGACATTGAAGCAAATCGCTCGTGAGCTTGAAGTGCCTGTAATTGCCCTCTCCCAGCTGAGTCGGGGTGTGGAGCAGCGTCAAGACAAGCGGCCAATGATGAGTGACTTGCGGGAATCGGGTTCTATCGAGCAGGATGCTGATATCGTGGCGTTTCTGTACCGGGATGATTACTATAATCAGGAAACAGAAAAGAAGAATATTATTGAGATTATCATTGCCAAGCAGCGTAACGGCCCGGTCGGTACGGTAGAATTGGTCTTTCTCAAAAATTATAATAAATTCGCTAATTACGAGCGTGCCCATTCGGATGCGTTCGCCGGATAACATATTAGTATCATTAGAAAAGGCTCTTTCGACGCGGATTTCGCGATCTCGAAAGGGTCTTTTTTTATAGAATTCACGTATTTTCATATAAGGAATGAAACTCTCAATTACGAACAATACTATTTTCATGTAATATAATGTTCGCTTTTTATTTGACTTTAAAAAATGGTGCTGTTACACTTATAGTGCTGCTTCAACGCAGTGGGGAGATCATTACGCCCGGGGCTTTCCGAACCTACGGAATGTCTGCGACGGACGTTTTTTCCTGCTGTCCGAGAACGCTCCATATCTGCTCGCTCAGGCGGTTGAAGTCGGATATGCGTAGTGTGTCAGCTCAAAATCAGAGTGTCTGTGGGCACTCCACGGAGGAATGAAACATGTCAACTGTAGTCGTTGTGGGAACACAATGGGGAGACGAAGGCAAAGGTAAAATCACGGACTATCTGGCGGAAAGCGCTGAAGTGGTGGCCCGTTACCAAGGCGGAAACAATGCTGGTCATACGATTCTCATTGACGGTAAAAAGTACAAGCTGAGCCTGATTCCATCCGGCGTTTTTTATGAAGATAAAAAGTGTGTTATTGGCAACGGCATGGTAGTCAATCCAGCCGCTCTTATTGAAGAAATTACTTACATTCATGATAATGGCTTTTCTACGAAAAATTTGGTCATTAGTGACCGTGCACATGTGATTATGCCGTACCATATGACGCTGGATGTGCTGGAAGAAGACCGCAAAGGTCCTAACAAAATTGGTACTACCCGTAAAGGGATTGGCCCTGCTTATATGGATAAAGCTGCACGTAACGGTATTCGTATTGCTGATTTGCTGGATGCAGAGGAATTCGAAAAGAAGCTGCGCCACCAAACGAAAGAAAAAAATCAAGTGATTGAACAAGTATATGGCGGCGAGCCATTGGATGTAGAAGCAATACTGAAACAGTATCTGGAATATGCTGAATTTATCCGTCCTTATGTAGGCGATACGTCTGTCGTATTGAATGATGCGATTGACGCAAATCAAAAGGTACTGTTTGAGGGTGCGCAAGGCGTTATGCTCGATATCGACCAAGGTACGTATCCATACGTTACGTCCTCTAACCCGTCGGCTGGCGGCGTATGTATTGGTTCCGGTGTGGGACCATCCAAGATTCAACAAGTCATCGGTGTAGCTAAATCGTACACAACTCGTGTAGGTGATGGACCCTTCCCAACTGAGCTGAACGATGAAGTCGGCGATTACATTCGTGAAACAGGTCATGAGTACGGTACGGTTACAGGTCGTGCTCGTCGTGTGGGCTGGTTTGACAGCGTCGTTGTGCGTCATGCCCGTCGTGTCAGTGGGTTAACGGGTCTTTCCCTGAACTCGCTGGACGTATTGACTGGCCTGAAAACGGTGAAAATTTGCACAGGTTACAAGTACCGCGGCGAGGTGATTACGCATTATCCGGCTAGCCTGAAAATGCTGGCGGAATGCGAAGCGGTATATGAAGAAATGCCAGGTTGGAGCGAAGACATCACTGGTGTGAAAACGCTGGAGGAACTGCCTGAGACTACACGCAATTACGTACAACGTGTGTCTGATCTGACAGGTATCCCAATCGCTATTTTCTCGGTTGGGCGTAATCGCGATCAAACGAATCAGGTGCTTCCGATTTATTTGTAGGACAAGAATGATATAGCTATTGATACACGTTCAAAGAGAGAGGCTGTTAGCAGCCTCTCTCTTTTTTTATTCTGTGAAGTGTTAAATGGTTACTCCCCCTTTACATAATCTTATCTTCCTTGTCGATTTGTGATAACAAACCCTCTCTATAATCCAAATAGAAAAGAGATTCGGACGTCTAGACGTCTTGAGAGGGATGAATTATGAACTGGTATCTTCGCTCACTCGGCACACGCAAAATTGTGGAATTCATCGTGCTTGTCATTTTCGTCATTTTTTTCCTGGGACCTCTGACCAACCTTCTCCTTTTGGCGGTTTCGGGAAAATGGCAGTATCCTGCACCGCTCCCGCAGAGCTTGTCACTGGAATGGTGGAAGTTTGTACTTACCCAGGATGATGTACTCAGCTCGATTTCCCTATCCTTCCTGATTGCGATTACCGTTACGGTCTGCTCCATTATCGTATGTATTCCTGCTGCTTATGCCTTTGCACGAATTTCTTTCCCGCTCAGTAAGTGGTTTCTTTTCTCATTCCTGCTTACGCATGCTTTTCCGAAAATGGGTTTGTATGTGTCTATTGCCGTACTATTCTACCAATTCGGGTTGATGAACACCTTTGCAGGCATTGTGCTTATCCATATGGTAAACACGCTCATGTATATGACCTGGATTCCTTCCTCTGCCTTCCGCAGCGTACATCGTGCACAGGAGGAGTCAGCGCGGGATGCCGGAGCCGGACCATTTCGGGTGTTTTGGAAAATCACCTTTCCTATGGCGCTGCCCGGCATTGTGGTCGCCTCCATTTTTACCTTTCTTGCTTCACTGGATGAAGCACAGGGGACACTCCTTGTCGGAACGCCGGACTATAAAACAATGCCGGTCATCATGTATTCCATCATTGCTGATTATCCGAGCACAACAGGCGCTGTTTTCTCAGTCATTCTTACCCTACCAACGATCATTCTGCTATTGGCAGCCAAGCGTTTTGTAAGTGCCGATGTACTGGCAGGCGGATTTCAGGTGAAATAACGTAATTGGTCAAAAGAGGAGTTTGTAAAATCCTGAAAAAGGAGCCTAAGCTAATGCCCATTCAATTATCCATTCAAGAGTTAACCAAGCGCTTCAAGACAGGAGACGGAGTCAAAGGCATTTCACTTGACGTGATGAAGGGAGAGCTGGTGACACTGCTGGGACCTTCCGGCTGTGGTAAAACAACCGTGCTTCGCTCCATTGGCGGCTTTTTGGACCCGGACAGTGGCGACATTCAGATTCAGGGTAAAAGCGTACTCAAGCTGCCGCCCGAAAAGCGTCCGACGGCTATGGTGTTCCAAAGCTATAATTTGTGGCCGCATATGACCGTGTATGACAACCTGGCTTTCGGGTTGAAGATTCGAAAGGTGAAGAAGACAGAGATTGACCGTCAGCTGAAGGAAGCGCTAGCGCTGGTTCGGCTAGAGAGCGCAGAGCGTAAAACGCCGGGACAGCTCTCGGGAGGTCAGCAGCAGCGGGTAGCACTCGCTCGGGCTTTGCTGCTAAAGCCTGATGTATTGCTGCTGGACGAGCCCTTTTCCGCGCTTGATGCCAAATTGCGTATGGAGATGAGAGAGGAGCTGCGCGATATCCAGAACCAGACGGGGATGACGATGGTGTTCGTCACCCATGATCAGGAGGAGGCGCTGTCCATTTCCGACCGCATCGTCGTTATGAATGCGGGCCGGATTGAGCAGCTTTCTTCACCGCAGGAGATCTATGACAAGCCACAGTCACTTTTTGTAGCAGGTTTTATTGGCCGGATCAATTTATTAAAGGGGGTGAGTACAGGTCGCAGTGTCTCTGTGAGCGGAATACCGTTTGCACAAGAGTATGAATACACGGGTGAATCCATGGTTGGTGTAAGGCCAGAGGATATTGTTCTGACGACGGAAGAAAAAGGTTCTCTAGCCGGAACGATCAGACAAGTGATGATTCTCGGGCATTATGCGGAAGTTTCGCTGGATAGCGGTACCCATCATCTGAAAATGTTTGTGCCGCGTGAACGAGCGACCGAGCTGCGCAGTGGAGAGCACATCAGATTCAGCTTCAGTAAAATTGTTACTTTTCCAGCAGCACAGTGAAGATTCACGATCAACCTCTATATCGCATCAATGTCCATCACGAACGCATCATCTGGTGATGCTGCGAACTTGTGCAACTATCTAAAGGAGGCAACAACGTGTTTGGGAAAAAGAATATGGGTCTGGTTTTGGCAGGGGTACTTAGTTTATCGTTGTTGGCTGGCTGTGGAAACGGCGGTAATGCCGCTACGGCTACAGGGGAAGCCAAGTCTACCAAAGCGGGAGCCGCTACGGGAACGACGGAAATCTCCCTGTACACTGGAGGGTCTCTGAACGTCAAAGAGCTGTGGGAAACGTTAATCAAGGACTTTGAAGCTAAAAATGATCACGTTAAGGTCAAACTGGTGTATTTGCCAGCAGGAACCGGAGGTGCATCTACACTGGACCGTCTGATCGCAGCCAAGAAAAGCGGACAAACCGATACAGATATCGACCTGTACGAAGGCAGTCTGGATGACATCACTAAAGGGGTAGGCGAAAAACTGTGGGAAACGGTGGACGCTGCCAAAGTTCCAAATTTGAAGAATGTGGATGAAACGTATCTCAAGCAAGTCAACAATCAGGCCATTCCATACCGTGCTTCTTCGGTTGTCCTTGCCTATAACAGTGCAAAAGTAGCGACACCTCCGAAAACAGCCGACGAGCTGTACACGTGGATTCGCCAGCATCCGGGCAAGTTCGCCTATAATGACCCGTCCACAGGTGGATCAGGCAGCTCATTTGTGAACACGGTTATCTATAATTTCCTTCCGCCAGAGGCGATGAACAGTGATGATCCGGCAAATATGAAAAAATGGGATCAAGGTTTTTCACTGCTCAAGGAACTGGGCCCTTCAATGTACCAAAAAGGAGTCTATCCTAAGAAGAACCAAGGCACGCTTGATATTTTGGCAAGTGGAGAGGTAGACATGGTCCCAGCCTGGTCTGATATGGCGCTCGAACAACTGGCAAAAGGGCTGCTTCCAGACACGGTGAAGCTGACACAGATCGACCCTGCTTTTACAGGTGGCCCCTCTTATCTGATGGTTCCTTCACTTTCCTCCAAAAAAGAAGCAACCCAGGAATTCTTGAATTATATACTGACGCCCGAAGCGCAAACGGTGGTTATTAATAAAATGTATGGCTATCCAGGGATTAAGTGGAATCTGATGCCAACGGAGCTGCAAGAGAAATTCAACAGTGTATCTTCTGGATACCGCAGCTTTAACAGCGGAGAGCTTCAGCAGGAAATCTACAAACGCTGGCAAAGTGAAGTAGCGGGCGGTTGAGGATGAGTTCATTGTCCAAAAGGGGGATGCTGGGGCTTGCTCTGGTCATCCCGTCTTTTCTCATTTTGCTGGTCGTCGTTATTATTCCGATTCTCTATGCCGTGAAGGAAAGCTTGATTGATCAATATGGAACGGGCTACGGTCTGGCCAATTATATTCGGCTGTTCACGGAACCTGCCATGCGTAGAAATATCATGTATACCATTAATGTCACGTTAGTCTCGACGGCCCTTACTCTGGTCATCAGCTATGCTTTGGCGATTTATCTGAGATTCGGCAAAGGAGTTGTCGTGAAGTGGATAGGCCGCTTGTATTTTATTCCGATGTTTGTTCCCGGTGTAATTGCAACGTATGCGATCATTACAATGTATGGCAATCACGGTTGGGCCGCACGTCTTTTGCTGCCGCTCGGCATTGAGACGATTCCGAGGATTATTTATGACTACAAAGGGCTGGTGCTGGCTAATTTGTGGTTCAACATTCCGTTCGCAACCATGCTGCTGAGCTCGGCACTTGCCAGTATTCCAAACGCTGTCGTCGAAAGTGCCAGAGATGCCGGAGCCAGCACGATGCAGCTGTTTGGTCGCTTTATTTTACCCCTTTCCTACAAAACGATGTGGGTTGCGGTGACCTTCATTTTCATGGGAATCATGGGAAGCTTTACGGCTCCCTTCCTGATCGGTGCCAACTCACCACAAGTGCTGGGTGTTGCGATGCAGCAGGTGTTTTCCAGCTATCAGGAGACGCATACGGCCAGTGCAATGGCAGTGTTTATGTTTTTACTGTGTTCTTTTATGGGCTACTTTTATATTCGGACAATGGTGAAAGATGCGGATGCCAGCTAGACCGCCGTTATACACTAAGGAGGTTACAGGGATGAACAGCCAAGCAGAGGTGCAAATTACCGGGTTTAGTGGGCGAGTATGGGAAAAGGATCTGCTGGATTGCGGTTATCGGATTGCCTTACACAAGGCGGAGGTTGAGCTCAGCCCGGGAAACGGGTTCCGGTTTAGGTTCTCCATGCCAGAAGACGGATACGCGGAGCTTGATCTGTTCGCCAGATCAGACAGTGACTGGGCTGCGACAGATCGAGAATCTGCCTTCGTACGCCTCTACCTGAATGAAGCCTATAATCAAGATGTCATTTTGTACTATGGCAGCAATCAGGGAGTATATACCCGTTTGTTGGGATATCTAAAAGAAGGCGATTACGAGGTCTATGCTGAATTTCGCGAACTGGAATCGGCTCCGCTTGTATCTCGAGCATGGATCGACGGGGTTGAACTGCGCTGCGTGGCTGATTCCTCTCCAAGATCGCTGATTTACCGCCATACCCCGCTTTTATATGGCCGCAATCTGTCACATCCCTATGAGAATCGCTTTACGGATACACCGCTTGTTTTGTTCTATTCCATAGAAGTGAACGAGGGGAAGACGGTCATCGAATACCAGATGATGTTCAGCCATGAAGATGAGGGAACGCCCGCGCCGCTGCTTATGAGCAAATGGGGAAGAACCACCGATATCGAATGGATGTACCGCGTAGAGCTAGATGCAGAGGACAATGTTCTGGAAGCCGTTTTCCAGGGGGCACATCATATTACGACTGCGTTTAATGGGAATTATGATCTGGGCGGGCATCCTGTTCTCCAATCCGCAACAACCAACGGAAACTTTAAGGATGACATTTCATCGGACTATCGTTTTATGCTGCCGCCTGCTTTCCATTGGAAACCAGAGGAAGAGCCGCGTGAGGCGGTCATGAGCCGTTTTCCTTTTGCCTATCAGGTCACTGGGTGGGAGATGGAACGTCAGCAGGAGCTGGAAATGCCATCACAAGCGTCTTCCATTACACTTGCACACCAGCGTAGCTATGTGTTTATCCAGACTTCCAAACGTCCCTTGCGGGATTCAGGCAGAGAATCGGCTCCAGCGTCCAGACCTGGCTTCAATCGGCGCGAGGAAGATGCCTGTGTCGATGTTCAGCTTCGCCTTCACGGCTCGGAGCAGTGGTATTCATCGTGCCATCATGATCTGAGACTCGGAGATTTTAGAGCCGCTTATGAGGGGGCAGAGTCACATTTTTCTACCACGATCAAGCTGTCTGGAGAGGCTGTGCTCGAGGATATAGCTGAAATCAGAGCCGTATTGCTTGAAGGCGGTGCGGACAGCATGGAAGTAGCCGGACTGTGTGCTTTTACGTTAAACGAGGATAATCTCCCGCAGTTTCCGGGTATTCGTACAGACCGGGTGATTAAGCTGATGCGGCTTCAACCCGTGGGTGTTTTATGGGCGGCAGACAAAGACATGTCAGGTGATGAAGAACATCCTGTGAATGATATGGTAAAGCATGTTGTGGATGAACTGTCTAGCCAGGATGGGGAGTCATGAGCAGACTACTGTATGTGGAAGGAACGGTCGACAGAACCAGCACCCAGAGCCATATTACGTACTCCTTCCATATTCCACAGATGACTGAAACGATTCGTATTCACTTCTCTTACACGCCCAAGTTATTGGAGGATCAAGAGCAAGCACGAGGAATCATTGAGGAAAGCATGAGCAAATACGGATACGACGAGCCGGGGCATTCATCCGATCTATGGAAGAAGTATGTACCGCTGCAAAATTTATTAACGCTGTCTGTCGATGATCCTCTCCGTCACCGTGGAAATGCGCACCGTCCCGAGATGCAGCAGGAGCATTGGCTCGGTTCGTCTGCGGCCTCGCCGGGATTCCTCGCAGGAGATCATCCGGCGGGCATGTGGCGGATTACGGTCAGTCTGCATGCCGTTGTGACCGAGACGCTTGCCTACCAAATTCATGTATTGGGGGAGGAAGCAGCATATGCTTAAATGGATTCCAGCTGAGCTTCACACCCATACGCTTCACAGCGACGGAAAGCAGACGCTGGAGGAGCTTGTTCAAAGCGCAGTGAATCTGGGACTTGAATGCATCGCTATGACGGATCACAACACGCAATCGGCACTTGCGGATCAGGAACAGGTTCAGCGGCAGTTTGGTCTCCCGATCATTTCAGGGATGGAGTGGACGACCTTTTACGGGCATATGCTGACGCTTGGGGTTGACCGCTTTATCGACTGGCGTGTGCTGGGACCAGATGACATCCATGAGGGGATTCGGCAGGTGCATGAGCAGGGAGGCATTGCAGGGATTGCCCATCCGTTCAGGATCGGAAGTCCGATCTGTACGGGGTGCTTTTGGGAATACACGATTCAGGATTGGCATGAGATGGATTATATAGAGGTCTGGTCAACGCTTATGCCATCTATTAAGCGGGATAGCCAGCGGGCGTTTGCCATGTGGACCGATTTGTTGAATCAAGGGTATCGCATCACTGCGGTAAGCGGTCGGGACTGGCATGTGTCTAAACCGGATGATGCACTTCCGGCTGTTACGTATCTGGGGGTTCATGATGAAGCAGAAGAGCGAGAAGGTTTAGCAGGCCGGTCAGTTGAGGCGATTCGCCAAGGTTCAGTGTCAGTTACGATGGGACCGTTACTGACGATGTGGGCACAGATTAAGGGCAGAGAACATCGTTATCATATCGGCGAATGTATAGAGCTGACTGTAGAGGATTCACTATCTGTGACGGTTCAATTGGATGTGGAAGCAAGAGCAGCCCATTACAACCTCAAGCCTCAGAATCTTCGTCTTCTGCTGACAAGTAGTCTTGGAATATGCTCCGAGATTCAGATCCCTGCTCAAACTGGAGAATATACGCTGTCATTGCAAGATCCGCTAGGAAAGGGCTGGATACGAGCCGAGCTATACGGCTGCATGGAAGACTGCGTGATGATGATTGCTTTTACGAATCCGATTTATATGGATTAACACAATAGAAAGGCTGGGCTTCGGACGGTGTCAACAAAACAAGAGAACATAAAGCAGCGTATAGAAGAATATATGAAGGTTAATCAAATGGGTCCGGGGGATCGTCTGCCGTCGGAAACTGCACTTTCCCAATCGTTTCGTGTCTCGCGTACGACGCTACGGGGAGCTATTCGCCAACTGGAATCGGAAGGTAAGCTACTAGTAAAACACGGGAGTGGCACGTTTGCGACTTGCCCGCTGCCGAGTATTCCAAGCTCGCTGGACCGCCTGTACAGCATCGGGGACATGATTCGTTCGGCAGGGCTACGGGAAGACGAGCAGCTGGAATCCATTCAGAGAATTTCGGTTTGTCCTCCTGATATTGCCGAACAGATGAGATTTTCCGAGAATGAGCCCATGATTGCTCTAGAGCGTACACGCACTGCCAACGGAGAGGCTGTAGCCCACTCTATAAACTGGATGCCAGAGAAATTAGCCGGTCCCATTCTGGAAGGTGACTCTTTTTCAGGCTCGCTTTTTCAGAGTCTTGAGTTCAAGGCGGGGGTGCGAATCGTCGGAGCGTATTCCGAGCTTACCGTTCCCAACTATGACGACGCACATATGACACGTCTGCTGAAGCATCCGCAGGCTACGGTATTACTATTGAAGCAGCTTCACTATGATGAAATGAACAGGCAGGTGCTGTATTCTCTGGATTATGTCCGCAGTGACATTTTCCGTTTCTGGGTGCGTCGTACGCGCTGATTCAATCAGAATGTGGCATCTCCTATTGAATTGTGCTAGTTTTACATATTCCATGGGTTAAAAATCGTCATATCTCGTCAATACTGATCTATATGCACTTCATGATGATACACACATGGCAGGATGCGTATAAGGAGGTAACGGGATATGAGGTGGTTTGGATGGCTGCTCAAAAAAGGAATGACGGTCGTGTTGGTTAGCGCACTAACGCTGGCAGTGACAGGTGTAGTCGTTAATGCTTATGTTCAATCGCTGCTGCGGCAGTTTAACATTCAGCTTGATCATCAGCCCATATGGGGATTGGGTTGGCTAAAAGGCAGCGCTGGCACTGACCAAAGCACAGACACGGGGAAGAACAAGACGACAGGAAGTGGCTCGGGAAGTGTAACACCGCCTGATGATGCGTTGCCTGTCATGGGACAGGGCTTAGAAGAAAGCGGAAGTGAGGCTGGTGGGGCAGCCAATGGCAAGGTGTCTCAGGAGGGGGCCACGTCGGCGGGAACATCAGGCAATGAGTCTCGGAAGCAGGCAGAAGGTACAACAGCTACACCTGAAACAAGTATTGAAGGCCATGATTTGGTTATTACGCCTGACCATTTGACGGAGAAGAAGAACAATTTACCAGCGGCACAGAAGCAGGAGATTTTTGCGATTCTGATGAATAAGCTGCCGCCGGAGGAGATGCAGAAGATATCAGCTGCGATGGAAGGCGGTCTCACCGAGCAGGAGCTTCAGGATATTCAGCAGGTGCTTGCGAAGTATTTGACCAAAGAGGAATATAACAAGCTGATGGATTTGCTTAAATGAGTATTTTGCAAAATCCTGAATAAATAACGATGAATTCAGGGGCAATGCTTATGCTCCAAATAGGACTGTAGAATCCGCGCCATGCGCGGATTTTTTTGCGTGTCAGGAAGTAATTGGGGTGTAGTTGAATTCTTTGTAAAGGCTATGTTAAAGTAAACAGTGTTGTGAAAAGGTTAAATTTTTGAAACCTTTTACGCAACTATGCAATGGTAGATAGCGACTAATATCATAGATACTTGTGAATACAGGCTAGATTCATAGTGTCAAAGACTAATAATGAACGCATTTATATAGAGATAAGATATGCTGAAAAGGAGAGAGTCATGAAGGTTTTGAAGGAGCAGGATTCACCAGACAGCAGGAATGCAGCTTCAAACGTTGCAGATAAGTCTGCTGTGGAAGCGGGGAAAATAGCAAAGTGGTGGAGCGGTCGGAGAAAATGGCTGAGCTGGACGGCAGGCGGTGTGGTGATTGCAGGCAGTCTTATTTTTGCGAGTAATCAGTATGTCGGGGCTAACACAGTTCCTTATTATAAAGTGTATGTAAAAGGCGTCGAGGTCGGAAATATCTTGAATGAGCAACAACTTAAACAGCTATACGCAACGAAGAGCAAACAGTATAAGGATAAGTATCCCGGCGTCGATATGGTGCTCAATACGAGCGCGGTAACGACAGACATTGAGAAGGCATATAAAGCGGATATCGACAGCGCAGCTACGCTGAAGAAGCTGGATGGTATGTTGACAGCGTATGCCAAAGGGGTAGAAGTGAAGGTCAACGGTCAGACGGTTGGCATTGTAAAGGACAAAGCGACTGCACAGGCGGCTTTAAAGCAAGTACAGAAGAAGTACACACCTGTGGGTGAGGGTACATCTACAGGCATCAAGGGGCTGGTTCGCAAAACATCTGTGGGCAGTAGTCATGCGAGTGCTAGTACTAAAACCCCTAAGGCATGGCTGGAGTCTGCCAGTATCCGTGAGAAAATCGCGTATGAGCCTGTGAAAGCAGACCCGAACAAGGTGCTGACCGAGGCTGAAGCAGTCAAAGTGTTGACTGAGGGGCGTGAGGCTCCTATCACGTATACAGTGCAAGAAGGCGATTCTTTGTCGTCGATTGCAACTAAATTTAATATGACCGCTTGGGAGATTAAGCAGAACAATCCCGGCTCGCGTGAGCTGTATTTGCAAATTGGAGACGAATTGAAGCTTACTGCTCCGAAGGCTCCGGTTACGGTGCGAACAGTAGAGAAGGTCGTCGAACAGATTGCCATCGAGCCTGAGGTTGAGATTCGCCAGAGCGATGAACTGAAGGCAGGAGTTACCAAAGTGGTCAGACCGGGACAAGCAGGTCTTAAAGAGATGGACTATCGTTTGACCAAGGAGAACGGTGAGGTCGTGCAAGAGGAATGGCTCGGTCAAAAGGTGCTGCAGCCGTCTGTTACTGAGGTGGTTCTTAGAGGAACGAAGGTCGTGGGAGAAGGCTCAGGACAGTTCGCTTGGCCGGTGTCCGGCGCATCGATGTCAAGTAGCTTTGGCGCACGCTGGGGACGTATGCATGAGGGTGTCGATTTGGTCGGTAGTGCTGACATTCGCGCATCAGATGAAGGCGTGGTAACATTTGCAGGTCAGCAGAATGGATACGGTAATGTCATTATGATCGATCATGGCAACGGCTACCAAACCGTGTACGGGCATTTGAGCAGCATTGGCGTTCATGTAGGACAGGTGGTTCAGCAAGGCGAGTCGATCGGGGTCATGGGGAACACAGGGCGCTCGACCGGGACGCATCTGCATTTTGAAATTCGTAAAGATAATACGCCACGCAATCCAATGACGTATTTAAGATAGGTTGGATGTTTATACCGAGAGTTACATGATTTATGAGGATCAATGAGAAAGGCCATGTTTTTCTGCATGCTTAACAGTAGGTGCAGGCATGGTTTTTTTCTGCGTAAAGAAAAGAGTCTGGAGAAGTAATGGAATGGCGCACGGGTATGATAGAATAGAATAAGCATCTTATAGGTACTGACAAACGAAAGTTATTATAGATTATGATCCGTGAAAAGAGGTGAAAGCTGTATGCAAGGAACGATTCTGGTAGTGGATGATGAACAGCCCATCGCTGATATTTTGAAATTTAATTTGGAAAAAGAGGGCTACCAGGTGATTTGCGCCTTCGATGGAATCAGCGCGGTGGATATTGCAGTCAAGCAGCAGCCTGACCTGATCCTGCTGGACCTGATGCTGCCGGGCATGGACGGCATGGACGTATGCCGAGAGGTGCGCGGACATCAGCTCCAGACGCCGATTATTATGCTGACCGCCAAGGACGGCGAAATCGACAAAGTGCTGGGGCTGGAGCTGGGCGCGGACGATTATGTAACAAAGCCGTTCAGCACACGGGAATTGCTGGCACGGGTGAAGGCACAGATGCGCAGACAGCAACGCGGCAGGGCAGATGCGTCGGAAAGCCGACCGCAGGAGGATAAGCAGGGGCTGCGCGTGGGCGACCTCTTTTTTGATACGGATATGTATACAGCTTACAAAAACGGAACACCGCTTGACCTGACGCACCGCGAATATGAGCTATTGCACTACATGGCGAAGAATGCCGGAAAGGTCATGACGCGGGAACATTTGCTCCAGGCGGTATGGGGCTTCGAATACTACGGGGATGTGCGGACAGTGGATGTGACCATTCGGAGGTTGCGCGAGAAGATTGAGGAGAATCCGAGCAAGCCGGAGACCATCCTGACGCGCCGTGGCCTTGGATATATCGTGAGCGGGGGCAAAGGTGGCCTGCGGGCATGAGATGGCTGTCTTTCTTTCGTACCATTCATGCAAAGTTGATTATTATCTATGTGCTGCTGATCTTGGTGGCTATGCAGCTGATAGGAGTCTATTTTGTCAGCTCGATGAAGAACTCCCTCACGAGTAATTTTACGCAGGATCTGCAAGCACGGGCGGAAATGCTGTCCGTGCTGGCGGAGCAGGATCTGAGTGGCAGTGATGGCAAAATGGAAGAAGACAGCGTGGAAAGCCTGCGCGCACGCGTGAATAATTTGTTTGATTTCAGCGGTGCGGAAATTCAGGTGCTGGATGCCAGCGGCAAAGTGTTGATTACTTCCCAAGGCTCACACGCCGATTATGTCGGACGCAAAAATACGCAGACAGTGGTCAGCCGCGCACTCCAAGGTATCCGTGATAACGAGGAATACATGGTGGACGAGGATAATGTCCGCAAGAAGGTCGTCGCCAAGCCTGTTATCAGCCAAGGCAAGATTGTCGGCGCGGTGTACATCGCCGCTTCGATGACCGAGCTCTACGATACGATGAAACGCATTAACAATGTGTTTCTCTCAGGTATGCTCATTGCGCTGGCGCTAACGGCTGTGCTGGGCGTGGTATTGGCCCACACGATTACGCATCCGATTAAGGTGATGACACGTCATGCAACAGAGGTTGCCGAAGGCAAATTCGATCAGCAGATGCCGGTGTTTGGGGATGATGAGATCGGCAGGCTCAGCGTGGCCTTTAACTATATGACAGGCCGTCTGCGTGAGGCACTGTCTCAAAATGAAGAGGAGAAGGAGAAGCTCTCCTCCATCTTGACCAATATGAGCGACGGTGTGGTCGCTACTGATGACAATGGCCGGGTCATTCTGGTCAACCGCCGGGCCAGCGCCATGCTGGGCGTGAACGAAAACGAAATGACCGGCAGGCATATCGCGGTACTGCTGGGGATCGACCCGGAAGAAACCGAGGCCCTGTATAGCGGATCTTCGGCCTCCACGCTCTTGCAGCTGGAGCCAGCCGGTCAGGATGAACCCATCGTCATCCGTGTGACATTCACGCCGATTCATCGGCGGGAATTTGGCATTACGGGAACGATTGCCGTGCTCCAGGACGTGACGGAGCAGGAGGAGATGGAGACGACACGGCGGGAATTCGTAGCGAATGTATCACATGAGCTGCGCACTCCGTTGACGACCATCCGCAGCTATGCTGAGGCGCTGGATGACGGCGCGATGGCTGAACCGCAGCTCGCGGAGCGCTTTGTAGGCGTGATCCGCAACGAGACAGAGCGTATGATCCGGTTGGTTACGGATTTGCTGCATCTGTCACGGCTCGATTCCAATGAGGCACCTTTGCGGATGCAGCCTGCCGATGTGATGGAGATGCTGGACGAGGTCGCAGATCGGTTTTCTTTTCAAATGAAGCAAAAGCACATTCGCTCAGGGATGTTCGTAGAGCAGGGAATCGGTAAAGTCGTGATCGACCGGGACCAAATTGAGCAGGTGCTGGATAACCTGATGTCCAATGCGTTGAAATATACGCCAGATGGCGGGAGTATTCGGATTGAAGCTCGCCGCAACAGTGAGGGAATGCTGTCCATTTCGGTACAAGACACCGGAATTGGTATTCCCAAAAAAGATCTGGACCGGATTTTTGAACGGTTTTATCGTGTAGATAAGGCGAGATCGCGCAATATGGGTGGCACGGGACTGGGGCTGTCGATTGCCCGGGAAATTGTAAAGGCGCATGGGGGCCAGATTTTTCTGGAGTCGGAATACGGTCAGGGAACCTGCACGACCTTTACGCTACCCATGTCGAGTGAAGGGAGGGAAGCACAGTGAAGGAACGTTTGAAATCCTGGACGCTTATTTTGCTGGTTGCTTCCAGCCTGGTACAGACTTATTTTTTGATTTACCGCCTTCCAGGCAGTGATTCTGTACTCACTTCAGAAACGAACTATGTCAAAACCGAAAGCATGGGGCAGGAGAAAAAGATTGAGAACCTTGTGTTTCCTGATAAAATGCTCATTCACCAAGGTGAGAAGAAGCATACCGTTTTTTATCCGGGTGTTACTTTTTACGATTTAATTTATACACGGCTGGAAAGCCGGAGCTTTAACAACTTCCAACGTCGAAGTATCCAATCGGCGGACTGGGCGCAGATTCGCAGCGAAAATGAAGGCCTCGAATTATCCTTTTCAGGCGGAGTCCCGGTTTCATTACTGGAACGGGTCATGCGTCTGACGCCGGATTCGGTGTTTCAGGGAGAGACGATTAACCGCATTTGGATCTATATAGACGAAAAAAATGCCAAGCCACACGCGCTTTTTTTCAGTGCTAGAGGCGATGTGGTGTATGAGGCGAACCAGTTCGACATGACGGTAGAGGACATTCGGCAGCATGTGAATTTCGGTGAAAATGCCCCGTTGTACGAGCTGGTGGATAATCAGTACTACATTCCCGTGAATGACCTGGAAACTGTGCAGCCTGTGGTGTATGCCGGGTTGTTTACGACGGAGCAAATGCAGCGGAACTTGTTCTTCGATCCGGGGATTACGCGCAATATTCAGGAGAAGGACGGCTCACAAATTTACACGGACAGCAAGCGTAGTCTGCAAATCAAGCAGGAGCAACGATGGATGAGCTATACCGATCCCAGTGCGCCAGGGGCAAGTGGAAGCAGTCCAATTAGGGATGTGCTGGCCGCAGTTGATTTTGTGAATCAGCATGGCGGTTGGGATGCTTCGTACCAAATGAAATTAAGAAGCAGCGATGAAAATCGAACGACTGTGTTGTTTCAGCAGTATTATGGTGCTTATCCGGTGCTGGACACACCATCGTTCCGCTTTGGTACAATTTCGCTGCAAATCCAGCAAGAAACGGCTTCTGTCTATGAACGTTCGCTACTGTATCTCAAGGGAGGAGAGCAATCCTCGAAGAAGGTTATGCTGCCGGGTGGCGAGCCCTTGAAGAAGCAACTGGAGACTGTAAGCAAAGGGAAAACGATTCGAGATCTGACTCCCGTATATCAACCGGAGCTGACCAATGATGGACTGAAGCTTGCTCCTGAATGGCGCGTTACGCTCAGTGACGGTTCTGTTGCAGAAATTCATGCTGTTCCTGTAACAACAGCATCCAACACAACACAAACGAAGCCAGACCGGGAGACAAAGAGGTGACAGGAAGGGGGAACGGGAATGGATTGGAGCCGCGCCAAGAACGTATTGATCTGTACATTTTTGCTGCTCAATGTGGTATTGGGTTACCAATTGTGGCATGATGCGCAGGAAACGGCAGGGCCGAATCTGGATTTTACTTCATTGGATGAAAATACGCAGCGTTTAATGGAAGAGAAAAGCATTCAGGTGTTGGCTCCGATTCCCGGGGATACCCCGCAACTGCCTAAACTTTCTTACACATATGTTCATAGTGGAGAAAAGGATGATCGTGTGCAGCTGGTGAAGCCGGTGGACAGCAAACTGGTATTCACCCATGACGCGCTAGTTGAGGCATTGGAGCCACAAATCAAGGATATCGATAACTTTCAGTACGATCCGCTGGATGTTCAGGAGGAGTTGGCATCCGGACAAGCAGATGCCTTTGTACTTCATCCGCTGGTTCAGGGCAAGTGGCCGCTATTTAATGTGAAGCTAGCTCTGTTTTATAGTAATCAGAAGATTACAGGGTATCGCAAAATTAAGGTCGATCTCCAGCCTTCGGATGAGGCAAAGAAAATGCTGCCTGCGTCCAAAGCACTGGCAAGGCTGATTGACGGTTATTTGCCGCGTGATACGATTGTGAAGGATATCCGGCTCGGTTATTACGGACAGACCTTTAACTCCGATAGCCAGGTGGCTGCGCCCGTGTGGCGGTTTATGCTGGACAACGGGAAAGGTGTGTATTATGTGCAGATGAACGGAGATGTCATTAGTCCAAAGACAGAACATACAGAAGGGTCTTGAACAGATATGGGGATTTCATTTACCGTGCTGTCGAGCGGTTCGACCGGCAACGCTACCGTTGTGCGGAACGAAGACACGACATTGCTCATCGACGCAGGTCTCAGCGCGAAGCGTATTGACGAATTGCTGAAAGAACGCGATCTGAGCGGAGAAGAGTTGGATGGTATTTTGGTCACGCATGAGCATTCTGATCATGTTAAAGGACTAGGCGCCATGGCGCGTAAATATAATTTACCTATATATGCTAACGAGAAGACATGGTTTGCCATCAGCAATGCTGTTGGGCAAATCGCAGACGATAACCGCAGAATATTGGAGACAGGCGCAACGCGGGAATTTGAGTCATTACGCGTGGAGTCTTTTGGCATATCCCATGATGCGGCTGAGCCTGTAGGGTATAGCTTTTATGATGGGGCAGAGAAACTCAGTGTAGCGACCGATCTCGGCTATGTCAGCGACAAAGTGAAACAGGCGATATCAGACGCGGATGTATTGGTGCTGGAGTCTAATCATGATGTGGAAATGCTGCGTATGGGTCGTTACCCGTGGAACATCAAGCGCCGTATTCTCAGTGATATCGGTCATTTATCCAATGAGATGGCGGGCGCGATTCTTAGCGAGCTGCTGACAGGCCGTACGAAGCGAACGTATTTGGCACATTTGAGCCGCGACCACAATATGATGGAACTTGCGAAGTTGACTGTACGTGGGGCGATGGAAGACCGCGGCTGTTTTTACAAGGACAGTGAATTTCGATTGTGCGATACGTACTATGATCGTCCTACACCTTGGGATAAGGTAAGTGAGCCATAAAGCTGTCCAGCTCGGCGGCTTTGCGTTCTACCTCTTCACGGGTCACTACGCCTTTGTCCACCAGTAGTTCAATCAATGTACTTAGCGCCAGTGTATTGCGGTAATGCTCGTCTTTCAAATCCGCAAGCTTGGCAGCCATGCGAACTTCATCCATAGCCGAACGATGTGAATTCATCATATATTCCTCCTGTAAAAATATTTTAGAAATGGCGTGCAATGAGCTTGGTTCTGCCTGTGGTTTTGCTGGGTGCTGTGATACAATAAAGCTAACAACGGAAAGCTTTCTGAAGGAAGGCTCTCATCGAAAGTATAGGCAGCTTTAAGCGGACGGGAACAGGCCAGAACGTCTCTATGAGACGATCATTTTGTAATAGAATAGAAGACTTGTTACTATTGTAGTCCATTGGTTTGGAAATCATTCCTCTTTTTTCCTCTATTCGGGGTCAGATTCGGCGTGTATGCTAATTTATGAGATTCGGTTGCTTAGGAAGGCATCATTTGTGGTGATTAATAAGTAGGCCGGAACGATTGGTTGCTGGATTCCGATGATAAGGGATATTCAATCCATTTGAGATGTTCAACGGAGCAGGTTCTCTGTAGCATAGGTTGGCGCAAGCCCGAATAGCCCTAATTTTTTAGTGAGTGTCGGTGCATGACAACGAAGGGGAGAGGATTAGCATGGGCTTGTTTGAGGACGATTTTTATTCAACAAAGGTATCCACACGTGCGGCTAAAAAAATGGCATTTAAGGCGCGCCGTGGAGGACGGGGACGTTGGCCACACAGGAAGCGTGGAGTAAGTCCGGTGCAAGCTGCTGTCATTAGCGGTGCAGTCAGTGCAGTGGTTGCTGTGCTGTTGTTCAGCTTTATTACAGGTCTGCCCTCCACTACAGCGGTAACCGGAGCCAGTCACTATCCCTTGCGGCAAGCAGCGGGTGATCCGTATGATCGGATTGTGCAGGCGGCAGCCAAGGTGCGCCCAGCCGTCGTCAGCATCGTGAATCTGAAAGAGGAAGATGGTAAAAGCACGGAACAATCCGCGCTTGGATCGGGTGTCATTTTCCGGGTGAGTTCGGGCAAAGCCTTCATTATGACGAATAATCATGTGATCGAAGGATCAGATGATCTGGATATTGTAACGGTAGACGGCGTCAGAAAAGAGGCAAAGCTGATCGGAAAGGATCGCATTAGTGATATCGCTGTACTCGCGGTGGACGATAAAGGCATTAGCACGGTAGCGGATATCGGCGATTCCAGCAAACTTCGTCTGGGTGAGACGGTCATTGCTATTGGCAACCCGCTCGGCTTGGGAGACACGCTTACCTCCGGTATTGTGAGCTATACGAATCGCATCATTCCGATTTCCATTAATCAGGATGGCGTATATGACTGGGAGCAACATGTCATCCAGACCGATGCGGCGATTAATGAGGGAAACAGTGGCGGCGCGCTGGTCGATCTGGACGGACGTGTGATTGGCATCAATACGATGAAAATCGCTGATACTGGTGTTGAGGGACTTGGCTTCGCCATTCCTGCCAATGAGGTAATGAAGACGGTGAATGAACTGGTTGAGGACGGCAAGATCACCCGCCCTTATCTGGGGGTATACACGGTGGACCTCAATAATGAATATGCACCGCTGGATGAAACTCAGCGCAAGGAGCTCAAGTTGCCGGACAGCGTGAAAAATGGGGCAGTCGTTCTGGAGGCCCATGGTCCTGCCAAGGAGGGTGGCTTGAAGCTGAACGATGTCATTACAGCGTTTGATAGCGAACCGATTAACTCTACGCTTGATTTGCGTCGCTACTTGTACGATAACAAGAAGATTGGCGATGAGCTGAAGGTTACTTTTTACCGGGCAGGCAAGGAAGAATCCGTGACATTAAAATTAACAGATAAGCCGGAAGGCTAAGGTAACTTATAGGCTTAACTATAAAAAGGCGTTCACCGGCTTAGTTCCGGGAACGCCTTTTTTCGATCTTCTGCTGCGCCTTAGATTAAGATGTCGTTCCCGTCACACGGGTTCCGCTCTTGGTGATTTTGTATGTCACCACATCGCCACTCCAAAAATGGAACTTCAGCGTGACGTCACCATCTTTTACACTATTAAAAAATTCAGGCAATAGCTTGATGCCATTGGCCTCATAGGCAGGGGAAAAGGTATTGCCAAATTCCTTATAAGGTGTCCAATCCTGTGGACCCGCATTGCCACCATTCGTATAAACGGCTTCCATCGTGGCAAGCTGGCTGCCGCGGAAGTCCGTTGGAATGGTAAAGGCTTGTGTAGTTCCTTCGATAGCACTTAGTTTTGGAGTATCATACACGACTACTTTGAAATTCCAGTCTGTCCCCTTGTTAAACTTAGCGGTAATGACGGCATTCTCCCCATATTTACTGGAAGTGGTCAGACTGGTGAGCAAGCTGGCTTTGAAGGTTAATGTGTCTCCGCTCAGCGTATAGTCGGTGCCCTGTTTTAGTTGCTTGCTGTTAGCACTGAGTGTGTTCAGCTGATTGCCGTTCAGGTTTAAGGTGACCTTGGTGTCCTGAGCAGAGGTGCCTTTCTTCAAGTGAATGAGGTCACGGTTTGCATTGGAGGAACGCCCTTTTAGGCTGGCTTTAATAACATTAAAGAGTTCGGGATCAGACCATTTGTACGTTGTGCGGTTAAAATGCTGGCCGTTATCCCAGAGTATGCCTGTTATTTTCTTCTCCTTCATGTAGTAGGTCAGGAACTCGAAAAATTTTAGCTTTTCGCCCTGTTCAATAACGCCTGTATGTTTATCGAAGCCGAGTAGACCGAATTCACCTACAATAACCGGAATACCTTTGGCTACAAAGGTGTTATAGACGTTATCAAAGGTTTGGATGATATCGTCTTTAGTATCTTTATCAAAAGTAGTATGGCCCGCAATATTTACACTGAAAGGCCAATAACCATAATAGTGGACGGTGGCAATCAGATTGGGATCGTTCAGCTTGGTTATCGTGTTGTACAGCTCGTTGATTTTGGCCTGAGCAGGTGCGGTGTCCAAGCCAGGCAGAACAAGGGGACGAGTGGCATTTTTACCGCCAGAGGCGCGGACAATTTTGTGAAAGGATACGTTCAGTTCTTGGAGCATCTGATTCATTTTCGCTTCATCCGTAGTCCCTCCTTCGGAGAAACGGGGTTCGTTAATACTTTCGAACATCAGCTTGTTAGGCTGGTCTTTAAAGCGCGGGGCAATTTGTGTCCATAATGCGTTATAGCGAGCCAGCACCTCATCATGTTTGGGCTCCATACTGCTTACCCACGTCCATGAATCATGATGGACATTGATCATGACGTACAGATTAGCATCCAGTGCCCAGCGAACAACCTCTTCCACACGGTTCATGTAGGCAGACTCAACGGTATAGTTTGGTGCTGCTCCAATGTGCTTATCCCAGGTGACCGGGATGCGTATGCTTTTGTACCCTTGGGCGGCAATTTGCTGGATCAACGCCTGGGTAATGCGCGGATTGCCCCAGGCTGTCTCATCCGCGCCGACAGCATCCAGAGAATTTCCTAAATTCCATCCAGGCTGCATGGCTTCTACATACGATTGCATGCTGCTCACAGCCGCAGCTTGTGGTGCTTGTCCGTCAGATTCGGCAGCAGCGGCAACGGATGCGAACGTAGATAACAACAGGGTAATGGCAAGCGTCAACGACAGCAATGAAACGGGTCTTCGTTTTAACATAACAGGCCCCTTTACAAAGTTATTTTTGAAAGCGCTTTCTAATAAAACACTACCACACTATTTGAATATGGAATACCTGTATAATTCATGTAAAAATCATGTGTTAATTAGATATTTTAATTTTGTAAGCGTTATTATTGAAAAAATACAGAAATGAGTGTAGAATCTATGGCCCTACGTGGATTGTAGTATCGGATTTGTAAATACAAAAGAAAGAAGGAGATGAATATGAATAAGTGGGACACGGAAGAGGCCATTCGACGCTGGGATATGCATGCAGAAAACTTTACGGCCAAGTACACGGAGGAAGGGGATCGATCTCGCGAAGTACTGCTGAATCCGGCATTGCAAGCCTGTATGGGACCCCTCGGGGGCAAAAAAGTGCTAGATGCCGGCTGTGGCGAAGGCTATCTAAGCCGTAAAATGGCCAGGGCGGGTGCGTTGGTAGAGGCTGTCGATTACTCGACAGAGATGCTGAGGCTAGCCAAAGAGCGAACTCCATCAGCGTTGGGAATTACATATCATCATGGCAATCTGGAAAAGCTGCAGATGTTCGGGGACCAGAGCTTTGATCTGATCGTGTCCAATATGGTCATACAGGACTTGGCTCATTATGAGCAGGCGATTGCCGAAATGCAGCGATTATTAGTTCCAGGGGGCCGCTTTATTTTTTCTATTCTGCATCCGTGCTTCCAGACGCCACAGAGTGGTTGGGTGAAGGATGAGACAGGGAAAAAACTGTATTGGAAAGTGGACCAATATTTCAACGAAGGCCCATTGGAGCAAGCGATCCCTTATGATCAGGAAGAAAAGTTTTTGTACTTTCACCGTACGCTGGGCAGCTATGTACAGACCATTATTGAGGCGGGTTTGCTGTTGGAAGGGATGATCGAACCCAAGCCTTCTGCCGAAATGTTGGAAAAATATCCCCATTTTCACGAGGACCTGAATGTCAGTAATTTTCTTATTTTTACAACCAGACGCCTGGGGTAAAAAGCAAGCCCTTTCCTTTCCCCGTCAAGTGTGGTAGAACAAAAGAAGGCGGTTTTGGCACAACTACAACAGGAAGAGCTTCAAACGGAAAGGGATGCAACTGGAATGTACGTGGTATGTAAAGAGCATGTGGAACTGGCAATTGATATGTTCGTCGATGAATACGAGGATGCACCGGATGTCGTCGATCTTAAGGAAACAAAATTTTCGGATTGGGACCCTCCAGTGAAGTGCAAGGAATGTGAGAACAAAGCAGAGTTTTTGGTCGTCTAAAAAACAAGCACGGGCGTTTCGGGCAGAAACGTCCTTTTTGTATACCAGAATTTTTGCGGAAATACCCCATACATAGACCTATATTTATTCCCACCACGTGCTGAGACAGGAGTGAACGATGGATGGACCCTTTGCTGCATTCACTATTTCGTCCGCTTCAAGTCAATGGAAGTGATCCCTCCACATATTATATCGAACAAAAGCCGTCTGCTGCGCTTAGAGCTTATATAGCTTGCTATTGGGAGTCTGGTCCGGCTAATAGGGTGGTAGAAGAGAATCTAGCAGCTTCGTGCGAAGACACTGCTTCGTTAAGCTTGCCGCATGAAGAAACCATGGAGCGGGTATTACCTGACGGCTGTACGGATATTCTATTTGAATACGACCCGGTGAGTAAGCGTCAGGAACTCTCGTACTGTGGGACATTTACGCAACCGTTTGTGTCTACCAGACAAGCAGGATCCGAGACACGCATTTTTGCGGTGCGATTTTTCCCCGGTGGGGCACATTATTTTCACGGGATGCCGACTCACTTGTTTACAGGTGGTAATTATCGCTTGGAAGATCTATGGCCCGAAAGCATCGCCGTCATAGGTGAGCGCATTATGGAAGCGCAGAATTTCAATGAACGGGTGCACATAATGGATGAGTATCTTAACCAGCTTCTGCTGCGCCGTAGGATAAGCGATTGTGACCTGATGAAAAACTTGCTGCATCGCATCTTTGTGAGCGGTGGGAGTGTGGGGGTTAAGGAGCTGGCGGAGCGTGAGGCAATCGGTGAAAGACAGCTTAACCGCAAGTTCGGACAATGGATCGGAATCAGCCCCAAAAAGTTCAGTGAAGTCGTCCGCTTCCAGAGTGTTCTGCATAGTATCCAAAGCGGCGGGGGTCTGGATTGGACGGAGCTAGCATTGAGGCACAGCTTTTTCGACCAGGCGCATTTAATCCGCGATTTCCGCAGGTTTTATGGAGATTCTCCGCTTACTGCGGCTAAGGATTTACGGAAGTTGTCCGATTTTTACAATACACGCCCAGAGGCTTCGGCTATACTCAAAATATGAATAAGAATGGCAAAGGAGAGATGTGAATATGAGTGGAACGCTGCAAGTTCGCGATCATCTGCTGAATGAGCTAGAGACCGGAGTACGAACGGGGGAAGCCTTGATCCGTAAAATACGTCCAGAGGATTGGAGCTTTCGCCCACAGGATAATTTCCGTTCGCTGCTGGAGTTAGTTCATCACTTTGTGCTTATTCCTGCTTCGGATCTTGCGATAATGCAGGAGAAGTCTGAGGGTGAAGTGGGAAGCATTGAAAACAGCCTGTCCGGGGTGGAAGATCCCGAGCGCTTGGCTGCCACTTTCAGGCAGAATTTTGAAGCTTATAAGGCTTATATTCTTTCGCTTAGCGAAGATGATTATCTGAATCGTTCGACAAAGGCCTTCTATATGGAGCACGGACATCTACAGGTTCAATGGCAGATTGAGACCGTGACCCATGTGTTCCATCATCGCTCGCAGATTTATAATTATCTGAAGCAACTGGGACATGAAGTGAGCTTTTTTATGTTGTACGCTTGAGTATTGTTATAGAAGGTTAGAAGGGCACCTGTGTGGTGCTCTTTTTTGGATTTATTCAAGACTTTTTTAGGGTGGAATGACTTAGTCGAACGCGCGTGAGACTTCTTTACTAACGCGTCTGAGGATGCTGATTTGTTCTTCATTCAATCTGCTGGTCAACGCAACAAACTCATCTATTGCCTCTTGCCGAATAGTTTCGTCTTCAGTCATATGTTCTTTGGAAAACATCAATTCACTGATAGACACGTTTAAGGCAGTTAACACTTTCTCCAAGGTATCAATCGAAATGTTTCTTTCGCCTCTTTCTAATGCACCAATATATCTATAGTCCAAGCTTGCGATGTCAGCCAGTTTTTGCTGTGTAGGTCCCTTTGCATTTCGAATAGCCCGGATTCTTGTACCCATTTGCTTGCGTAATTCTGTCATACTAACCACCTCATAACAAGCTTATGGAAGATGAAGTGTAAAAGTCAGGTAGAAAAGAATTATTCAATTCTTTTTTTGCTGTAACTCAACTAAAGCAACAATATTTTTTGTTATAGTAGTAAGAATTTCGAGCTCTGTTGTTTCTCTTGAATTTATGAGTAACATAAGTTCATTTATGATCTGTTTTCGATCCGTATTTTCATCGAATTGAAAAAGTTCAAAGGCTGGAACGTTTAATGCTAGAATTATTTTTTCCAACGTCTCCAATGAAATATTTCGATCTCCACGTTCTACTCCACCAATATAACTGTAATGAAGTCCTGCTGCTTCTGCCAGTTGTTCCTGTGTCCATCCTTTAGCTTTTCTTAGCTCCCGTATTCGGTTTCCGACACTTTCTGGTAAACTCATGTAATCACCTCCACTTAAGGTTAGAAGAGGAGAGAATATCGTTACAGACCATCTTATACAAAATAAACACATATAAAACTGTACTTTTAAGTACTATTTATATTGACCTCCTTTTTCACTTTCTATACAATTGGTTATGAATGGAAATATAAGGAGGGGCTACTCTTGAGAACTTCTATCCTGAAATCACTCAAACCGGACATCATTGTTGAAATGTTAGAGATGGCTGGGGCTTTTGAAAATTGGAAAAAGGTAATGGAGACGGCGGATATTTTGTACCAATGTGTACAGCGCATCTACGAAGAACGGCAGTATCATAAAGCAATGAAATTATCCATCCCGTATGTCAATTTAGAACGTCCATTGGTATATTATTTTGGATTCAGTCACCTGATGTGTGGAATGGCTCATCAGAATCAGGGTGCATATGAACAGGCAAGGGAGTGCATCTATAAGTATGCTGAGCTGGGGTGGATGGAGGATCTAAAGGAAGAAGATAATCAGGTTGTCGAGGAGTTCAGGTTTTTAGCCAAAACTAATTTATATGCAGTAGAAATTTTGTCTGGAAATATAGAGCTTGTCGAGGAATACGTAGCCTTTTTGCAGGATAATCTAGAGGAAATATTACCGGGGCTGAATACCGTATTACAGGCAGCGCTTATGTATCATTTGGATGTAGAGGATATTTTACATACGTTTGCAGAGCAGATTGATGAATTCGGGAGTTATGAAGACGCAGAGAACATATCTTACTATTATAGCTACTGCTATCACTTGGCTTTGTACTATCGGGAGTACGATAGATTACAGGATGCAGTGGGACTTACTTTGCAGGCGATGCAACTAGCCGATCAGTCGGGCAATGATGGCCAATTTAAGAAATGTACAGCATTGTTCGAATCATTGCGGGAGTCAGCGACAGCGGAACAAATCAGCGGATATCAGCAGATGCTAATGCAGTGTCTTGATGAACACGAAGCGGACAGGCAATTCATTGGATAATCCGCTATGACCTGAACAGGGAATAGGCTCGTAGTGGTGAGGAAATAGATAGGTAAGAGGCGCATCAGGTGCTAAAATAACTATGTTACAGGTATGTTTTTAATTTAGGGATCGTAAATGCGATTTTACGTTATCATTCGACATAGATAGGGGTATGGAATTTGTTTATTCAGCTTATAGGTGTTGGTAAGTTAAAAGAGAAGTATTTGGTCATGGGCATTCAGGAATACGCTAAACGGCTGGGCCCGTACATTAAGTTTCAAATGATCGAAGTAGCCGATGAAAAGGCTCCCGATACACTGAGCGAGGCGGAGGTTCGACAGGTCAAGGAGCGAGAGGGAGAGCGCATCCTTGCTCATGTGAAAAGCGAAGCACACGTCATTGTACTCGCCATCGACGGCAAACTGTGGAGCTCGGAAGAACTCGCAGAGGAATTGGACAAGCTCGGCACCTACGGCACAAGCCATGTTGTCTTCGTCATTGGCGGCAGTCACGGCCTTTCTGACGAAGTCCTCCGTCGCGCCCAGCAGAAGCTGAGCTTCGGAAGGATGACTTTGCCGCATCAGCTGATGCGATTGGTGCTGGTGGAACAGATTTATCGGGCGGTGAAGATTAATCGGGGGGAACCATATCACAAGTGATGGTAAGATAGAAAGGGAGGCCATCACCTCCCCCCAGCTTGCTTTTATTAAAATTGCGACGGTTACTCCATCCAAAAGTCGGGGAATTAAAGGATTCTAAGAAGTCATAATCAGGATATAACTTCGGCAGTAGGCTGAAGGCTCGCTCATGCAGAGACTCAATGGTGAAGTCAAAAATCAGATTAATCTTTGTATGAGGCTATTCTTTGTCGACAAAAATAGAACGACAAAATGTTCTTGCTGGAGATACCGCATCTCAGGCATCAACAGGTCAACTGCGGCCTGCGGATGATCTACGGAGTATACTGACAGGTCTGCTCAGTCTACGTGCTAACTGCAAGGTAGCGGTGATCGGCGGGCCTTCCCCTTGCCGATACCTTTGATGGACAACAGCTCAAACTCCGTGACGTTCATCAACTCCTGCACGGTGGGAAAGCGTTCAAAGATTTCATCGACAATATAGGAGCCGGGCTTCTCAGCGAGTGCATCTCCCAGCAATGATTTGATCTTATTCAGTTCGTTCGGATGGTTCATATCTGCTTCCTCCAGTAAACACAAAAAGAGAAGTCTGATTCGACTTCTCCCGTTGCGTGATAATATGTTGTTTTGTATGATAATGATTTTCTTGAGTCGCCTCATTTGCGGGCGGCTTCTTTTTCTATTTCTTCAATCTGCATCTGAATCAGGACAAACTCCACAAGAGCCTGAGCGTACCCCCTGCTACTTTTTCTTTAGGGACAGTGACAAGTGAGAGGATACTTAGAAGATAGTGAGAATATCTACTATTAAAATCATTGGCTATATAGACCATACATGGTGTGAATCAGTTTACAGCATTTGTATGATAAAGTACTATTGAACTATATGATTCTTATTGAGTGGTACTGATTATACTAAAAGAGTTATATTGAATAATACGTATGATAATATTCAGAAGATGGTTTTTAATATGGATTTCATGGAGGAATACTTATGAAGGTATACTGCTCATCTCAACATTATGGTGACCAAGCGATTTCATCTGAACTATCAAGTCCAATTATTGAAATGCTGACTAATCTTAGCTTTGAAGTGAAAAAAGGTACTGGAAAGAAGCTAAGAAAAATAATATCAGATGCATTGGTTGAACTTGGTTGGTCTGATAAAATTAGGGTCGATTCTGAAAATAATATTACGATTACCTCTATGAAAGGGAATATTGGACTTTGTCTACAGACAGGTAATGTAAGCCGATTTTATGCTGACATTTTAAAGTTACAATCCTTGTACATAAAAGATAAAGCAGACGCAGCGATATACATTATTCCTATGAAAATTGCTTCTAAAAAAATTGGTAGTAATCATGCATATTTTGAACGGCTAGTTGAAGAATTGAATTTATACAAACACATAATTACACTTCCGATGCTTGTCATTGGTTTAGAGTAGGGAGAGATAGGGATGGAATATGGTTGGTCTTTACCTAGGAGAATAACTCACTTGAATGAACTTAGACAGACTGATGACAAGGATAATCCGCAGTTTCAATTGTTTTTTCAAAATAGAAGGCAATTTTTTACCATTTATACAGTGCCGATTGGTCTTCCAAAGTATAGATTAGCGAACGGAAGAACACAGGCTTCACAAGAAAGTTACTTATCTAAGAATCCAGATTTACCCCAGGACTACTTTGAACGCGATGAGGAGAATGTTAGCGTTCAAGAAGTTCAACATACGCTACTGAAAGGGTTATTAGGTTCGGGTGGGAAAAATATTATTAAATTTTTTAAAAACAATAGACAAAATGAACCATTAATATTAACTCATACTGGATTTGTTGTAAATGGTAATCGTCGACTTTGTGCTTTAAGGGAGCTATTGGAGGAAGACGAGGTTAAGTATAGTTATTTTTCTCATATAGATCTAATAATTCTTCCTCCATGTGAAGAAAAGGATATTGATGAACTTGAGGCCCAGTTGCAAGTCGTTACTGATATCAAGGCTGATTATAATTGGATTAGTGAAGCTTGTATGTTACGTAACAGACATATAAAACATAGATATTCACTTGAAAGCTTGGCCCAAATTTATGATAAAACAGTCCCTCAAATTGAGGACATCCTGGACACGTTGCATCATGTAGACATGTACCTTGACAGCCAAAATAAATCAAAAAGATATGAAGAAGTAGTAAAACAAGAATATGCATTTAAACAACTGAAAAAGGCTAGAAAAAAAATAAAAAACGACGCTAAAAGGACTATTTTTACCACGATAGCTTATACAATGCTGTCTGCTCCTCCAGAAACAGGACGACTTTGGGATTCTATTCCGGAAGCTGAAGAGAATCTAGAGAAAATAATAGCAAATTTACAAGACGAACTCGAAATTGATGTTGAGCTAAAAGGTGACGACAGTTACTCACTCTTGGATGATGAAGAAGACGAGTTGGAATCACTGATAGTTTCAGTAAGTGAATCAAGGAACAAAGAAAGAATCCTAGAAGTAGTTGATGATGTTATTCGTGAGCAACGTGAGATAGAGAGAGAATCACGAAATAAGAAATACGTTTTGATCCAAGTTAATAAAGCGAATACTTTTTTAAAAAATGCTATTAATGGAGTAAGTAGAGATACTGAGAGTTCAGGTATAGATCAACAGCTTGATGAGATTCTAATTTCGGTTTCAAAACTGAGGGAGTTGCTGAGAAAAAATGTTACACATTGATTATCTAGATCAACCACATAGTGCCTACTTGAAACTGGATGAAGAATCCTTAGCTTGGGGAGAAATAAGAAGGGCTTGTCAAGAAAAAGGTGAGACTACCAATGTCAGTGAACAAAGCCTTTCTATGCCGTGGTGGGTGTTTCTTTCTGCAAGGAAATCACTAAAAATTGTGGCTGTAAAGTATCATTTGAAAATAGAATTTTCTTTTAAAGTGCAAGAGTTACTTAGAGCGGCTAATCAAAAGCGAGCTCAATTTAAGGAAATTGAAAAAGTAGAGCCTGTTGGAGAAGAAGAATTAGTTGAGAAATTAATAGAGGTCGGTTTTAGCAGAACTTTAACGGAACATCAATTAAGGAATGTTGCAAAATTAGCATCTTTGTCTGCAGGGGCAACTTTTTCTGTCCCTGGAGCTGGAAAAACAACAGAGGCATTAGCATATTATTATTTCAAAAAGGAAAGTGAACGAACAGTACTTTTTATAGTCGCCCCAAAAAATGCTTTTGCGGCATGGGACGAACAACTTGAAATATGTATGCCCAATGCACAAACATTCGTTAGACTAACTGGGGGAGAGCGTTTAATCCAAGCGGCATTGTTGAAAAATCCTAAACATATCATTATTACTTACCAGCAGTTGCCGCGGGTTATTGATTTAATTTCCGCATACTTAATGGATAAGCATGTAGTTATGTTTCTCGACGAGAGTCATCGTATAAAGAGTGGCGAAGACATCGTGACTGGTAAGGCGGTCCTTTCACTCTCCCATCTACCATCACAAAAGTTGATTATGTCAGGTACACCGATGCCAAACTCGCCGTATGATTTGATTGCACAATTTAATTTTTTGTACCCGGAGATTGAAGTAGATGAAGAAAGTGTTGTTGACACCATTAATCGGATTTACGTCAGAACAACTAAGGCAGAGCTTGGCCTGAGGGAGCCTAAGTATAAAATAGTTGCAATTCCAATGAGCCCTTCTCAAAGGAAGTTATATGATTTACTTCGTTCAGAAGAAGCAAGACAATATGAAAAGCTAAAGGCCAATCAAAGAAATGCATTTAGAACAATGGGCAAGAGTATAATGCGAATGCTTCAACTAACTTCTAATCCAGCATTGATAATAAAAACTTTAAAGAACTCTAACGATTGGATGTCTGATTTTTTGCTCGATGATCAAAGTCCCAAAATTGAATATGTTTGCAATAGAGCTAGGCAACTAGCTCAGCAAGGAAAAAAATGCATTATATGGTCAAGCTTCGTTGAGAATATTGAGCTTTTAAATTTACGTTTAGAGGATTTAGGAGCTAATTATATTCATGGAGGGGTTGATGCAGGAAGTGAGGATGATGATTTATCAAGAGAAGGCAAAATTAAAAGGTTTCTTAATGAGAAAGATGCATTTGTCTTAATTGCTAATCCTGCCGCTGCGAGTGAGGGGATTAGTTTGCATACAGAGTGTCACCATGCTATTTATTTAGATCGGAACTATAATGCCGCTCAATTTTTACAGTCTGTAGATAGAATCCACCGATTAGGTCTATCTGATGATGTTGAAACTGAAGTGGAGATACTTATTTGTCCTGACAGTGTTGATGAATCAGTAAATAGAAGATTGAACATTAAAATAGATAGGATGTCGGAAGTTCTACAAGACAGCTCAATTAAGGTGGAACCGGAGTATGTTAATCCAGAGTTGTTTGAAGAATCAATATCAATGCAAGACATTAATGATTTTGTTCAACATTTGAAGGGATTATAAGCTAATATGTCCGTTTCTGTAGGGGTGCTATATTCAGCATTTAAGTTTTTAGAATTGTTGCACAAAACCGTTAGTACAGAAGAAGATATTAAAAATAGCTTTTCTAAGTTCTACGTTGCTAGTTTAAATAGTGTGTTTGAAGTGTGTAAATTATGTAATTGGATGAAGGTTGAACCAACAGGTAGCCTTGTGGTCACTGAACGAGGATATGAAGTGTTATCAGAAAAAATTCCATATAAATTCTTGCGAATTCAACTGAAACATATGATTTATTTGAACAAGCCAAGTTGGTCAAAAGTATTACATTACGGCCGATTAGAGTCATTTCAATACCTACCGACAGATATAAAACAATGCTTTGAGGAAGCCCAATTAACGGATGGCTATGATTTAGAAACCGTAACTTGGTGGGATACTGTATCAACATTTATAAGAAACGGTAAGGATGAGAGAAAATTATCCATAGGCAGAATGGGGGAGCGTCTATCTCTTAAATATGAAGAGGACAGAGTGGGAGAAACTCCAACTTGGAAATCAATTGAGAGTAACCTGGTTGGCTATGACTTATTGTCATGGCTCGACTCAGATAAAGCTGAAAAACTAAAAATTGAAGTTAAAACAACCACGATCGACGATACAGAAAAGATTACTTTCTACCTTACAAAAAATGAATGGGAAGTAGCAAGTACGTTATCCAATTATGTTTTTCATTTGTGGTCATTATACAATGGAGAAAAATTATATGTTTTCCCCCCTAATTTGATAGAAAATCAAATCCCAATAAACCAGGGGAAAGGATATTGGGAGAATGCAAAAATTGAACTGTCAAGATACGAACTGGGAAAACACAAAAGAAGTGGGTAACTGTTAACCAAGCGTTACCCACTTCTTTTAGTTATCAAAATCAAGAATATCCAAAAAAGCATCTTCTTCTCTAATTATTTGGTTAAGGTAGTTTTTCTTTTCATATTTGATGGCAGGGACTAATCTGTAGTCGTCGCTTTCAATACGAACATTACTAACTAGAGGGGGGATATCTCTATCAAATAGGTCGCTTAATTTTGAAGAATCTACTAATTCCAAAATTTGTCCTGCTGTTATCTCTCGATCCAAATTTTTTGTGTCGCCTTTAGTGTATAAATAATAAGGATTATTAGGGTAATTTTGCAAAATTTCAGGTAAATCGGTTATTGATATTACTTTCGTGGATGTTATCAAGCCATATTTGGTAAACGGAGCTTTACTGGCTTGTTGTTCCAAATGAAGGCTAAAAGTTTCAATAGCTATGTCTTGCTCATTTATAACCATAAAATAATCAACCTTACCAAGCTTATTATCAGGTAATTGAGTATCTAGAGACTCAAAAGCTAGATTTAGGAGTACTGGTTTTATGATTTCTTTTTTATCATATACTAATGGCTTTTCTGACTTAAGAATAGGTCTGAGTCGTTTAATTAAAGCTTTTTGATACTTTAAAACCCGAAGCCGATAAACCGCATTTTTCATTATTTCTTTAAGTTCATTTTGGACATCGTAATAAGCCTGTATATCGGGCCACTTATGTTCTATAAGAGGGATGGTTACTTTTTCGAATACTTTCTTATAATCAGGATTAGTATCGATTCCAAGAAACCGACGCTCTAATTTCATTGCAGTTGCTAATAGCACACCAGTTCCAGCATAAGGATCCAGAACCACATCATTTTTGTCTGACGATAGTAAAATAAGACGGGCCATCATTTCTGGTGGGAAAGGACAAGCATGTCGGAATTCTTCTTCTCCAAAATCTATTTTATTTCCCCAACTGCCCTGTGTTGGAATTGGAAATTCCCATATGTTTTCTGGGACTTTCCCTTCTGGATTATATCTCTCTGGGTAATCAATCCACCACTCCATTAGTTTGTCAACATTCTTTATCCGGTCAATGTGATATTTGTAAGTATCACTTTTAGTGAACATAAGAATGTATTCAAAAACGTTTCTCATTTGGCCTTTTCTGGACCAAGGTAGTGTCTTTCCTTTATCCCAAATAATTGTATCTTGATGGCTCCATCCAATAGACTCCAATTCCTTTGCTATATCATCTGGTAGACGAATCAACTTACCATTTCGCTTCATAGTGTCCACAATGACGAATAAAGTAGCGGAGTCTTTGGATACATCATAGACACCTTGGAAAGTTCTCTTTATATCAGAAAGATATTCATTGTAGGATTGTTTGTAACCCGTTTGTTCTTCCACATCACCATATTTCTTCATATTCCAATATGGTGGAGAGGTAATGATGAGGTCAACGAATGGTTCAGCTCCAGGAAATAATTCATGTATGTTCACAGAGCTTGCTGTTACATAAGAATTTAGTTTATCTAGATGTTGAAGGTTTATTGTCATTTCTTTGCATCCTTCCGTTTAAAGCTACAATGTCTATTATACCAACAAAATCATTGAGGATCTATAGTGCAATATTATAAGAATATGGGTAATGGTCTTTTCCTTGATATTCACTCTTAGAAAATTGAAGATAATTATTTCGAGTATTTTCCCTACTTGTGATAAGGATGATTATTAATAATTCTATAATTTTCCAGACGTATAAGAAGAAGAAGTAATTAAAGAAATTGCTGATTTTCATGGAATAGATCTAAAAACTCTTGAATAGTACACTGGGGGGATGACCCCCAGTGTACTATTATTTTATGTTTTATTAGTTTACCATATCAGCCGATACGGTGAACCGTATCATAAGTAGGGCGAAACTTGAAATTGCGAAATTTATCAGGACTATAAAAAGTGGCAGTCTTCGACTTTTTCGTTGGACTGCCGTCTTTCTTTTACATTACTAATGCAGATTAAAATGGTGTGGATTCGAAAGGGAAGTTTTTTCCTCTATCCTCTGTCTATGAAAAAAGATCCTCTCTCAAAACCAACTCCTACCCACTCTCCCGATTTGTATGCTTTAATAAAATGAGCAGTATTAACAAGAAGCGTTGAAAGTGGGATTCTATGAAGCGACTAACGATTGGCCTGTTCGCCCATGTGGATGCAGGTAAGACAACTTTTGCGGAACAGCTGCTGTACCATACGAACAGTATCCGGTCGCGGGGGCGGGTGGATCATCAGGATGCGTTTCTAGACAGCCACGACATCGAGCGGGCAAGGGGTATTACGGTGTTCGCAGATCAGGCGTTAATAGAATATAAAGGAGACAGCTATTATTTAATAGACACGCCCGGACACGTCGATTTCTCCCCGGAGATGGAGCGGGCGATTCAGGTCATTGATTATGCCATCCTGATTGTAAGCGCAGTTGAAGGTGTCCAGGGTCATACGGAGACGGTCTGGCAGCTGCTGCGCAAGCATCGAATTCCGACGTTCTTCTTTATCAACAAGACGGATCGGATCGGTGCGGATGCAGGCAGAACCGAGGCGGATATCCGTCAGCAGTTGACGGGGGAAGTATGCTGCATTACACAGAGCTTCGCTGACGGCATAGTCGGTGAGCCGCTGCGGGAGGCCATGGCGGAGCGGGACGAAGCGTTGCTGGAAGCATTCCTGGAGGGGAGAGAGGATTCCGGCTTCTGGCTGGAGGCCTTGCAGAGGATGATAGCGGCGGGTCATCTCTTCCCCTGTGCTTACGGCTCTGCGCTTCAGGATACAGGCGTCATTGAATTTCTGGATCAGCTGCATCTGCTGACGACAACCACTTATGACGGGAATGCTTCGTTCCAGGGGCGGGTTTATAAAATTCGGCACGATGCAGGCGGAGCGAGACTCACGTTCATTAAGGCGCTGGGTGGTCGGCTGAAGGTGAGAGAACAGCTTAGTTACGAGAGCGGCGGAGTTCAATATGACGAAAAAATTACGCGGCTCTTCTTGTTTAACGGCCTTAAATCGCAGCCGGTGGAATAAGTGGAAGCTGGCGATTTGTTTGCGGTTGCCGGCTTGTCCGCCGCCGGGGCTGGACAAGGCCTGGGGTCGATATCGGACAAGTTAGCTTACGATTCGGAGCCGACGTTACAATCGAAGGTATTATTCGATAATTTAATACATGTACAGAAGGTGCTCGGTGCTTTTCGCACGCTGGAGGCAGAGGAGCCTTCTCTGAACGTCGTTTGGGATGAGAAATTGCATGAGATTTCTATCCGCGTCATGGGATTGATTCAACTGGAAGTGCTGGATCAGCTTGTTAGAGAGCGGTTTGGCTTTGCTATCTCTTTTGGACAACCGGAAATCTTGTATAAGGAAACGATTCAATCGGCTGTGAAAGGGTACGGCCACTTCGAACCGCTCAGGCATTATGCGGAAGTGCATCTGCTGATTGAACCGGGAGAAAGGGGCAACGGCATCCTGTTCGATAGCAGATGTCATGCCGATGATCTGAATGTCAGCTATCAGAATCTGATTCGGAATCATCTCTATGAACGGGAGCATCACGGACTGCTGACCGGCATGCCGGTCACCGACGTGAACATTACGCTTCTGAGGGGCCGCGCGCATAAAGAACATACCCACGGCGGCGATTTTCGTGAGGCTGCCTTTCGAGCACTACGGCAGGGACTGGAGAAGGCGGACAACGTGCTGCTGGAGCCCTATTACGATTTCAAAATCAAGGTCGCTATCGATGAAATGGGCAGGGTGCTGTCCGATGTTCAGCGTGCTTCAGGTATTTTTAATCCTCCGCAGACAACCGGAACGCAAGCGGTGGTCACGGGCAGGGTGCCCGTGTCGACTTTCATGAACTACAGTGCCGAATTTGCATCCTTTACGCATGGACGAGGCAGTATCCGCTGCGTGTTCAGCGGCTATGATCGCTGCCATAATACGGAGGAAGTCATAGAGCGGATAGGCTACCGCAAAGGGGCAGACCCACTGTATACATCCTCCTCCATCTTTTGCGCCAAGGGGGCGGGTTACTCGGTGCCATGGGATGAGGCGGAAGCCAAGATGCACCTTGAATTAGAACCTTAATCGCCCATATTTCCAGGATTCAGGTAGAAAGTAGGTAGATTTAGGACAAACAATTTTTATAATGGAAATAAGATGTATATTTTATAGGGCTAAGGGGCGAATGTCATGAAACCGACGCAAGGAATAGAGGCGCTGGTGGCAGAAATTGCCGATGTGGCTAGGACATCCTTTCGCACTCTTTTTGAAAATGGCGAACGTTACTATTACTGCACGCTATTTACTACTGGAGAGGGACATGCGCCAAGCATCTCCGCCTGGTCATGGGAGGCCTTGGAGAGGGAAGCGGCCAGGCAAGGAGAAGGAAGTGACATGCCGGGGTCAACGATTGCGGAACTCATCAAATGGTCTTATGCCGATTCACCCTATTGTTGTTACGAGGATGAGGACTTCGATGATGTTAAACAATTATTTATGGAGCGTCCTTCCAGTGCGGAGCTTGAAGCTGATGAATGGAATCGTGAATTTGATTCGAGGCTGAAGGCCATGGAACTGGCGATGAAAATGCTCGATGATGAAGGCGTGTTTGCCTTGAATCAACCGCGAGAGTCTGTATGTGTCCTTGTCGAGATCATGCCGCCAGATGAGATCAATACGGAAATCGCCCTACGTTTGAATCGGGCGGAGTCTCCGGCTATGCGAGCATGGCTGGCGGAAGCGGCGGAGTAAGGGCGTTCGCGTTTCTTGAGGGAGAGTTGTAAAATGCCTAATCATCAAGCGGTTTTTGGCGTGCGTATGTCCCATTCGCACAAGCAGGCAGCCCGCCCCTGGCGTAAACTGAATTATAATCAGTGAGCGAGGTGAACTTCCATGGCACAATCGAAAGAGATGCGTGCACGGGCTAAGAAGTTTCAGGGCCGTCCGGTCTGTGTCACCCTGCACAGCGGAGAGACTTACGTCGGCTACATCACCGACGCTAATTATGGCGGGTTAGTACTTGCCAGCGCCGGAGTCCCCCCACGCGCTTCTTCCGGGAAGCAAGACTCCCGATCTCTCAAACGCAGAGCTGGTGCGCATGCCCCGGGCGTCCGTCTCGGCAACCGGAAAGGCGGCGCGCGTAAGCCGTCTGGCCGTTCGCGCTCCCGCAAGCCGGACGCCAAGGTGTCGGCATTCCTGCCGATGATGGGCTCGCTGTTAGGCGGCCTTGGCGGCTCCACTGCAGGCGCAGGAGGGCTTGGCAGTATGCTCGGCGGCGGCCTGCGGCTGTTCGGCATGATCCAGAAATTTGTCCCGGTCGTGAAGATGGGCTACGGTATGATCAAGTCCATTCGCCCGTTTCTCGGCGCCGTTAAAGGCTTGATGCCCCCGGCCAGTCCAGCCACGCCGGATAACGAATAATCGTATCCCTGTGGACTTTAAGTCCCCTTTGAGTGGTCAAAGGGGGCTAGCTCACACCATCACTTTCTAACAAGAATAAAAATGATCACGGTCTTCGTCATCAAATTTGCCAAGTGTCCGTCTCCTAACAAATTCGTGTTGGCCCCATATGGATTCCTTTACTACACCGATTGTATATTGGTGGATACTTACTTAAAAATACATATCATTTTAAAGAGGTACGACCCATAGAAAAAATAATAAAATTGCTGGATAAGCAAACAAAGGAAACCTGGCTATGGTCAACAGGAGGGTTCAAATATGTGGTTTGGGAAGAAAGAAACGCAACTGGATCGAATAAAAAACAAACTGAGTCAAGCTATGCGCAAAGACGCGGATTTCTCGGTGTTTGGAGCATCCTCACATCAATATAGGGTTAAAGAGAAGCTTACAGCAAAAGAGCTGGCGGACTGGCAAGCCCACAATCAGGTTACACTTCCTGAGCCTTACGCGCTGTTTTTAACGAAAGTCGGCAACGGTGGCGCTGGCCCCTACTATGGAATTTATTCAATTGAAAAGGCAACTTCCTACACCGAGCGCCAGGCACTCCTTGCAAAATCCGTTCTGCATCCCGGGATGGCCAAAGAGGAATGGAACCATCTAATTGAGCCCCTGACCAAGGATGAGGACATTCCCGATGAGGAATACGACGACACCTGTAATAAGGTGTTGGGCGGCATGTTGTGCATAGGCACACAAGGTTGCGAATACGACATGTATCTCGTACTTGAAGGGAAATACAGGGGGAGAATTGTGTACACCTCCGATTTTCATCCCGATCATCCTTTTTTCTTTGTCTATGAAGACAGCTTTCTGGACTGGTACGAGCGTTGGCTGGATGAAATTATTCTGGATTATGATATCGGGTGGTTTGGCAGTCGAATGCCGGGTGATGAGAATGCGCTGATCCAGATTTATCAGAGCGCTCCAAATGAAGAAATCCAAGCCAAAGCGCTTAATGGAATGTTCAAGTTTAAGAAAGTCTCTCAGCCAACCCTTGCTTTTTTGAAAAATATTGCGGAGCAAAGCCCAAAAAATCGGACCACAGCCATTTGGCTAATCTGCAAAACTTCTTTTGACGCGGGTAGAAAATATCTTCTGGAGCTGTTGCAATCGGATGGGCATGAGGATTTTCTGCAAGCTTTACAGATTCTGCATGCTTCCGGTAAAACTGTGAATTTAACAGAATTTATTCCAGTGATCTTGCAAAGGCTTGACAGGATTCACGACCCGGAAACGTTGCGTTATGCAGGGTATATCTTGGAAGATTACGGTGCGATTACTCTCCAGAACTTTGCGCCTTTCTTGTGTCACGCCGACCCGAAAATGCAGACCACTGCCATCTATGCCGCGCGCAGTTGCGAAAACAAGCTGGGAATCTGGCAGATCATTGAACAGATGTTGATGGAGGGCGGCCCGCAGGTTCTGAATAACTTAATTTTATACTGGGGCATTATCCCACATGAGAAGTTGCTGCCTTACTATAAGGCGGTATGGCCGGAATACAAAAGCAATCCGAATTTCAGAGAAAAATTTATCGGTTGTTTGCGAGAACTGCATTTGCCAGATGATTATTTCGACAAAGACGAATCGTAATGAAGGTGTACATGCCCCCCCCAAGGCTGTCTCCTCCATTCATACAGAGGTTTTGTTTTTCCATAAGCATGAATAAGAATGTGGACTAAATGCTAATGCTTGATAGAATATCATTCTATATGGTTGTATTCAGGATTTTATTAAGGCAGATTGGAGAGGTAAAATGGGAAATACGGATAAGTTTGAAATGATAGCTAATGTATATGACACTTCTGAAAGAATTCAGATTGCAAAGGCATCATCTGATGCCATTCGTGAATATGTAGTTGACGCTAACAGTAAGAATGCTATTGATTTTGGGTGTGGAACGGGCCTTATCGGAATGAACTTGTTAAACGATTTTAATTCTATGCTTTTTCTGGATACTTCACAAAACATGATTAATCAAATAAAACAAAAAATTACTGATCTTCATATTCAGAATGCAGATACATTATGCTTTGATTTTGAAAAGGAAGGTCTAACGGATTTGCATGCGGATTATATTTTTATGGCTCAGGTTCTGCTCCATATTCATGATGTTGAATTCGTTTTATCCAGATTATTTGATGTTCTAAATGAAGGAGGACATTTACTAATTGTAGATTTTAATAAAAATGAAAAAGTAGTTTCAGATATAGTTCATAACGGATTTAATCAAGAAGAGCTGGCTGACAGTATGACTAAAATAGGTTATAGAGATATTCAATCCAAAACTTTTTATAATGGAAGTAAAATATTCATGGGGCAAGATGCATCTATGTTTATTCTTGATTCTCGAAAATAAACTTTTAGGCAGAAATCAGCTCTCCTTATAGTCGGGGTTCCAAGGTACAACGAAATAAAAGGCCGCCCCTTATGAGCCCCATGCTTCTTGTATAGTCCGAAATCGGATTTACGAGGAAGCCGAAAAAATGCTAAAACGCTACTGACATCCCGTTGTCAGTAGCGTTTTTGTATATTAGGAGCATGCGAATAGCGCAGTGTTTTGGAGATAGGGCGACCTTTCTCAAAATCTTATCATAGAGGTGGAATTTATTTATGAGCAATATCAATTGGGAAGTTGATCCGGACCACAGTTCCGTCGAGTTTTCGGTGACACATTTAATGATTAATAGAATCAAAGGAGTATTCGAGCATTTCCAAGCGATCTTGAGTTTTGACCCCAATGATTTAACAACCATGGGTATTCAGGCTTCCATAGACGCAAATAGTATCACAACTCGCCAATCGCAACGAGATGAGCACCTGAAGAGCGACGACTTCCTTCATGCAGCCAAGTATCCAACCATTACGTTTCAAAGCACCAGCTGCGTCCTTGCTGGCGAAAGGCAATATGAACTTACAGGCAACCTAACTCTGCATGGAGTAACAAAACCCATCACTTTCCATACCGTTTTTGAAGGACTAAATAAAGACCCTCGCGGCCGGGAACGTGTAGGATTTCATTCAACAGCCAGTATTGAACGCAATGAATTTGGCTTGACATTCAACTCGCATCTGGAAAAAGGCGGGATTGTTGTCGGGAACGAAGTGAGAATCGAACTTTATATCGAGGCAATTAAAATAGTAGATTAGCGGTCCTAAAGGCCATCCTTTTATCGGGATGGTCCTTATTCAAAAACTTGCCGCTATAAGTAGATGCCTTGGCGGCCTCATGTTGAGCCTTCCAAGCTTCCATCCGATTGATCTGGCTTGTAGCATAGCTTGGGGGGGATAGTTTTATCAACCTGCGTTATCCGACAATACATGGCCATTCCTTCTTTGGTTAGATGAGGCAGTATAAGGCTCCATAGGATGGACAAGATGTTTTTGGCATTTGGAAGAAACTTTTGGAGAAGAATTATTTCCTGTGTACCATACATATTTATCGATAGTAAAGAAATAGACAAATCTTCATATTGCCCGGCATATAATTCTTCCTTCATAATTCCTTTATTAACAAACCCCTTAAATATATTGGTAAAAAGCATATAGAAATCATTAACAACCTTAATTTGCATTTTAGCTATCTCCGGATACAACTTAGGCAATTCTGTAAAACTGGAGAAATAAAAGAAATATTTTTTACGGAATGCATTAAGAATTAAAAACTGCTGATTCAGCCCTTCGATAGAAACCTCCGCTGAGAAATTTAAGTTTTGGTATTCTTCATACTGCATTGCCATAACACCAATCATAAGATCATGTTTTTTTTTGAAATAGTATGTCAAATTACCAGGACTTATATTTAACGCATCGGAAATATCCCTCAATGTTACATATGCATATCCTTTTTTATTAAATAATTCAATTGAAGTCTCAAGGATCTTATCCCTTAAATTAATATCCATTTCTATCTCCTTTAGAGCGTTTGTGCTATGCACTTGAAATCAAAAGCATTATATCATAAATTGTTTCTTCAAGCCGAAATAAGTAGCTTGATTAAGAATACGGAAGAATTCGAGAGATAATTTGCGAAAATCTTCAGCCAAGAGTGCCATCCCCAATAAAGACCAGAGTTGAGTTGCTGTATTTGCAGGAATATACTGATTTTAGTACACGTGTACTAAAACTGTTCTGAATAATTATTGAAGGGAGTGAACCCGCTTGCAAGAAATTAGAAAGAGACCTAGGAGATATCCTGTTTGATGTTAATGAAATTAAACAGTTCTATGACGAGGCTTCCAGCAAGGATAAGAGCCTAGAATATATCCAGGGAAAGTTCACAATGCGATTGAACAGGATACAGAAGCACGCTGCTTATTGATTGACTGGTTTGAAGAAAAACTATCAAATGGAGGCAAGCTATGAATCCATTACCTATTGACATAAACGAAAGAAGTAATCACTTTTATGAACTTACTTGGAAAGAAGTACAGATTCCTATGAGAGACGGGAATTATCTCGCCGCAAATCTTTATCAGCCTAATGTGGATGGGAGTTTTCCAGTAATCATGACGATGTGTCCGTATGGAAAGGATCTTCATTTCTCTCAATTTGCTCCTGCTAATCCAACAATCGCAATAGAATATACACACTCGCAGGATAAAGGGCCCTTAATTAGTTGGGAAACACCAAATCCTGAATTTTGGGTGCCGCAAGGCTATACTGTCTTGCGAGTAGATGAACGTGGTATCGGTAATTCTCCAGGAAAGCTGGATATATTATCAAATTCTTTAAAGAAGGATTATTATGATGCAATCGAATGGGCTGGAACGCAACCATGGAGCAATGGAAAGATAGGGCTGCTGGGCATCTCCTATTTGGCTATGAGTCAATGGGCCGTGGCATCCGAACAACCTCCTCATTTATCTTGTATCATACCTTGGGAAGGTACAGTAGATTATTATGCAGAATTCTGTTGTCCGGGCGGAATCCAGGCGAACGGTTTTCTTTCATTCTGGTGGAAGAACGGAGTTTTGGCGCATCAATACAATCCCGATGGAAAATTCTCGGAAGAACAATTGCAAGCCAATCGCATTGATTTCCCGGAGATGGTAAAAAATAATCCATTACGTGATCAATCGTGGACGAATCGATTTTCTGATTTGAGTAAAGTAGAGGTGCCTTTATTATCCGCAAGCAACTGGTTTAGCGCCGGAATGCATACCCGTGGAAATTTCCTGGGTTTTCAGAATGCGGTATCAGAGCACAAGTGGCTTGAAGTACATATCGGGAGCCATGTGGGTGCATTTTACACCGCTCAGGGTCGGGAACTGCAGAAAAAATTTCTGGATTATTGGCTTAAAGGAATCGATACTGGCATAATGAGAGAACCGAAAGTGAAGCTTGCCATTCCTCGCGGAGGCAATAACTACACATGGCGCTACGAGAACGAGTATCCGCTTAAGCGCACCCAATGGACCCGCTTTTACCTTGATGCAAGCTCGAATTTGCTTTCGCAAGAGCCTCCGCAAGCCAAGGCCCAGCTTTGCTATGAAGGCGATAAGGAGTGCGAGTCAAAGCACTGGGCGAAGCCTTTTATGGTGAAAGAATTCTCGAGAGAGGAAAACAATTCAAAGCGTGTTCTGTTTGAAACCGATCCGTTTGATAACGAAACAGAAATTCTCGGGCCTATCAAACTCCGTTTGTGGGCATCGTCAACTACAGATGATATGGACATTTTCGTATCTTTGCGAAATATTGACTCACTAGGCAATGAGGTCGTTAACTCAGGAGCACTAACAGAGAAATTCCCAATTAGCCAGGGCTGGCTGCGCGCTTCCTTACGTAAAACTGATGATGAATTATCTACGGAGTATAAGCCTTATTACACCTTCGATGAGTTTCAAAAGCTGGTTCCAGGAGAAGTCTATTGCTTGGATATTGAGATATGGGATAGTGCAATTGTTGTAGCTAAAGGGAACCGATTGCTCCTGGAAATTGGAAGTCAGAATCAAAGTGGCTGCGCACTGCTGACTCAGACGGGGGATGACAGGGTATGGGATGCAGACATTACTCTATATACAGGGGATGAATTTGATTCTTATTTGTTGCTGCCGATCATACCCTAACTGAGTTCAAGTTGACAGGCTTCCCAACGCCCATGATTTTCAAATACTAAAAGCCAGCCGACTCCAGAACAGCAGCTTCCGATAGTTGGCTGGCTAATTTCATATTTCCATAGTTTGAACACAGGTCCTAAAACAATAAAAAATAAAAAAGTCAAAGAGAGGCTCTAATTTTATTTGAACAAATGCGCTCCCCATGGTTTCGAGCAAAAAATTGTGTTTTTGCTGAAAAAAATACTGTAGTGCTGCTAAAATCAATATTAGCAATGAATCAATTATGTTCAATGGCGAAGAACCAGTTGTTTTTTCTCATTAGGTTTGCAGACCGTTCTTTCGCCTTGTGTCATATGACATTATGGCACTGGTAGATTTGACATCAAGAGCCGTAGGATACGACTACTACTTGTAAAGGATGTGGGCTCTTTGATGACAAGAACCGTCGTCAGCTTTATTCAAAATGGCTATTTCCTACTGCTTACTTTCGCTACCGGATTGTTTTACTTTTGCTTTTATCTGGTCGCTCTTACATTAGGCTTGAGTCTTTCGTTTACCGTCGCGGGCGTTCCTCTGATTACTCGCATTTTGCGAACTACATACGTCTTCCTGCAATTTGAACGCACACAGACCAAGATCTATACGGATATTACCACAGAGCTTTACGTTAGACCAATAAACACCGATGCCTCTATCTGGCTTCAAGCAAGGAAGGAGCTGCTAAATCGGCGCAACTGGATCGCTATCGGCTGGCTGATGCTGAAGCTCCCGGTGGGGATTTTAAGCCTCATTAGTGCGGCCTTGCTTTATATAACTCCACTCGCGATGATTGCGACCCCGCTCCTCTTTCCGTTATTTAATTATTATTTTATGGGTTTTCTTGTAGATACTGTGATAAAATCCATGCTGGTTTCGGCCTCAGGAGTCGTATTCACTATGGTGAGCTATAGGCTTGCGAACAGCTTGACGCGTATGCTAGGCGGCTACACCCGTCTTATGATCAAGAGTGTGAACCGTTAACCGGAATGTCCCGGTCTGGATTTAAAAGTATTGTTGGATGATGTTCTGCTCTATAATAGTTACGTAATGTCATACTGATAGTTCTTAGGGGTTGATGGTTTTGTTCGATATGGTAAAGCAGTGGTTCTGGTACGACTGGTTCATGCTTATGATCCGCCTGATTTGCAGTACTTCTCTCCTGCTCACTATCATAGAGCGGCAAGCTCATTTCACGCTGCCGCTTTGGGTTCTTGTGTTTTGGCAGCTTATTGCTTTTTCCGTTCCCTGGCTGTGCTTGCAGCTCAATTATAGATACTACCTGCTTACCGAGATTGTGATCCCGGGCGGGCTGTGCTTGTATTTAGCTTCATTTTTTCCGGAAGCCTACCTCACATTCCTGTTGTATCCATTTTTAATTGCCGCTAACAGCAAACAAAGAACATATCTTTGGTCAGGTCCTTTATCGGTATTGCTCCTACCCACTATAATTAAGCTGCTTGTAGAGCAGACTGATTTTTGGGTTATGACCATTCAATTCGGGACGGCTTATGCATTCGGATTTTCCTTCCATTTATTGATGGTCAATCATCGTCAAAGCGAAATTATACGCGAGCAAAATGCGGTGCTGGAGCAGTACTTGTCCCAAATCGAGCACATCACGCTGGCCGAAGAGCGGAATCGGCTCTCTAAAGAGCTTCATGATACTGTCGGTCATGCGTACACTTCCCTCATTATGGGGTTGGAAACCTTGCGCCCCGAGCTAGAGACGGATACAGGAACGAAACGGCTCGATTCCCTATTGAACCTGGCCCGGAAGAATATGGAGGAAGTGAGAGGCTATGTGCATCAAATCGAATCTCCGCATGAAGAACTCCCACTGCTTCAGTCTTTGCGGAAGCTGGCAGAGGAGTTTCAGGAGCATGCTAAGGTGTCGGTTCGTTTCCAGGCCTTCGGAGAGGAATACCCTGTAACGAAGCAAGCGAAGATAGCTCTGTATCGCTGCTTGCAAGAATCATTGACGAATGCCGTGCGTCATGGACACTCGACGGAGGTTACGGTTTTGGTGCAATTCGAGCCTCAGCAGACGAGGCTGGAAATTCAAGATAACGGCCGCGGGATGGAACATGGACGGGATGGCTTCGGCTTGAACGCCATGAAAGAGCGAGCGATGAATCTGCAAGGTCATGTTGGCGTCTATACCCAACCGGGCGAAGGCACCCTCGTTACCTGCACCCTGCCACGACAAACGGAGCTTAAGGATGATGTCATCCGTCTGTTGGTCGTCGATGACCAGCCTTTTATCCGTGAAAGTCTGCGGACTCTTCTCGAGGAGCAGCAAGATTTGCAAGTCGTAGGGGTGGCAGAAGATGGCGAGCAAGCCATCGAACTGTGCAGGCAGGTTCAGCCTCAGCTGGTGCTCATGGATTTGGACATGCCGAACCTGGACGGAATCTCCGCATCCCGTACCATAAAACAAACGTGGCCCCACATCCGCATCTTGATTCTCACCACGTTCGAAGATACTGGACAGGCTCTGGAAGCGCTGCGAAGCGGAGCGGACGGATACTTATTGAAGTCGATGAAGCCGGTAGAGCTCGCCGAAACAATACGCACGGTCTATCGCGGAGGCACGCTGATCGATCAGGAGATGTCGCACAAATTGTTTGCACAGCTGGAAGCCGCCAAGAGCGGGGAAGATCCGTCGACAACGCAAGTGGCCGCGACCTATGATTTAACTCCACGGGAGCTTGAAATTTTACAGTCCGTGTCGAAAGGACTGCGATATAAAACCATTGCCTCCAAATTGTATTTATCTGATGGTACGGTTAGAAACTATGCGTCATCGGTCTATCTGAAGCTGGGGGTTCGCAACCGGGAGGAAGCGGTGCAAAAAGCCCGGGAGGCAGGGCTTCTAGAATAAACTTACGGCTCGATGAGGATTTCCGTTGGATATGGAAAAAACTAAAAACAAGCGGCAGCATCAGCAGCCGCTTGTTTCTTATTGTACAAGAAACCCCCAGTTTGATCGGAGGTTCAGGAAACTTATATAAAGTATCATTATGTTACTTTTTCTGGTTAGCCTTTTGAATTAGTGACTGATTGGCAACGTATAGTAATTAAATGCTTGATCTAATAAGGCACTGGCTTCTTGACGCTTCAAAAGCTGTTTGGAGCGGAAGTTTATGGAGCCGTCTGAGTTGATCTTGGTATCCGGGTCCATGATACCTTGGGAAACCAGAGCTGTGACTGCTTTAACTGCCCAAGCATCCGTTTCGCCACTCAATTTAACCTTAATTCTAGGCTCAACCTGTTTCAGGTTCTGGATCATTACCGCCGCCATTTGTCTAGTGATAGGAGAATTAGGCTGATAATTACGTAGTCCGGCCATCATCTGCTTCTTATTCAGTTCAATCATGAAAGGTTGTTTATACCACCCGTGGGCGCGCAGCAGCACTTCTGAGAATTCCCCCTGAGTCATCGTTCCTTTCGGATCAAAGAGGTTGGCTGACTTTCCGCTCATGACTTTCAAAGCATTAAGGTTGTTTATATATGGGATATATTTACTATCCGCAGGTACATCAGAAAATGGTGAATCAATGTTTATTTTTTGCGCATAAGCAACGAGGTCTGGGAGCTGCATGTAATACAAATATGCAATATGGCCTGCTTCATTTTTATTAAACGTCAGTTTATTACCTGATTCATCTTCAAATAATAAAGGGTGGATCATTTTTAGTGTATGTTTGCCTGATGTTCCTGTCTCCATTATTAATTTCCGGTCCGAATACGAAACCTTCGTCCTTAAGGCAGCGATACGCGTGTTTTGGTATAATCCCACGTAGTCTTGGGCCTGCTGTTCACTTATTGTCGCGTAGGTTGACTTTGGAACTTCAGATTTTCTCGGATAATAATGATTCATAAATTCTTCATACACGTCAAGACTCATCATGGAGTCGTTATTGTAGGACATGTACATCGCTGTATTCTTCTCAGGCAGAATAACAATCAAGGAAGAATGCCCTGTAACATTTCCTCCTTTTAGAATCACATGCTGATTATTCATCTTCTCTTTGAAGTAGCCCTCGAATCCAATTGTTGTAACCGGGAACTCCTTGTCGGGGAATAATTGGTATGTGTGCATTTGCTCTATGCTCTTTGGACTCACCACTTCTTTACCTTTGTACTTGCCTTTGTTCAGGTGCATCATGAGGTACTTCGCCATGTCATCTGCTGTTGAAACGATACCGCCTTCAGGTTTTTCCGTTGGTTTAAACCCGTCCAAGGGTATCAGTTCACCTGTTGGTCCATAGTGAGCAGCCATTCTGCTTAACAATTGGGGGGTAAACCGCACACTCGTCGAAGTCATGCCTAACGGTTTGAAAATATTCTCTTCCATATATCGGGAATATGACATGCCCGATACGTTTGCTACTGCATATCCCGCTAGCATGAAACCAAAATTGTCATAAGTGTACGCTTCTCCTGGAGGCCTGACAACAGTTGGCATATTTGATGCAATGTACTTCTTCATTGGAAAATATTTGTCCGCGTATTCTGGATGCATTTCCATGAGAATATCTGGTTCATCAAATCCACTTGAATATGTAAGTAGATCAAACATCGTCAGTTTTTTTCCTGTTTTATTCGGAACCTTTATTCCTCCTAAATACTCTTGGATATCGTGTTTTAAGTCCATTTTCCCCTTATTGACCAACTGCATAGCTGCCAATGCAGTGAATGACTTTGTAACAGAGCCAATTTGAAAAACGGTATTTTTATCAACAGGAATTTTTTTGCCCTTGTCGGCATAACCGTAACCTTTGCTTAGCATCACTTTCCCACCTGCGACGACCACAAAATTAGAACCAACTGTATTAAACTTCTTCATCTTGTCCGCAAAAACACCATCTGCAAAAGCTTCTAGTTCCTTGGGATCTCGCGGTCCCTCCAAGCTAGCCTTTTCAGATGCAACTGGTACGTTTACGGGTGCGGCAACTGACGCGCCGTTGGGTGCCATACATGCGGTAGTTATCGTAGTAGATAATAGTAGAACCGCGAGAATGGTGTAAATCATTTTTTCCATGAATGGTTTCTCCTTGAAATGTATTTTTGCCTTATAGCGTCTGGCAAAACCAAGTATGGCAAAGGACTTGTCATACCAACAAGTTACATTTCATCATCCACCATTACCAAGTCACTCCAAAGTGTCATATGACAATTAGGCACTAGGTGCCTAGTGTTCCATGGTAATATCGTTTTTGGGTGTATCCATTTGATTGTTCACAATGAATGTTGGACCCCTTCACTTCAGTTTTTTCTTTACCGTCTCCCCTTCAATCAACACGGGCTGATAATAGGTTTGGTTGCGTAGATCCTTCTTTCCTTGCAGTTTCTTAATAACCCAATCGGCGGCATCACGTCCCATTTGTTCCTGTGGGTGTGTTAATGTCGTGAGTTTGATGTTTGCATTCTTGGAAATATAGGAATTATCTTGACCAATAATGGATAAGTCTTCGGGAACAGATATACCAAGTTGTCTGCATACATGTACAACTTCTAATCCTACCTCGTCGTTATAGCAGACAATTGCGGTTAACCCGTCTCTTTGTTCGGTTAGGAATTTTTTTAAGTTGGTGGACAGGTCCTGCTTCGTCTCTGTATAGAATGAGAGCACCTGCTCGGGGTGAAACCGTAATTTGGCTTCTCCAAGCGCCTTGATATAGCCCTTCATTCGATGCTTTCCTTGTAAATCATCCATTTTGGCAATGATACCAATGTGTGTGTGTCCGTTAGCAATCAATTCTTTTGTTGCCAGATAGCTGGATTGTACGTCATCGAGACAAAAGAAGGGAACTTCCAACTCTTCATAATAAGCATTAATCATGATGAACGGAACATCCTGCTCCTTGAACGTCAGATAGTAAGAGATATTGGGATTATATAGATTGCTCTTCGTAGGCTCAATGATCAAGCCATCCACACCAAAGGACAACATCATCTCTAAAGCTTTCTTTTCCTGTGCGACATCATTATTTGTACTAGCTAATAGCAATGAATAATTATCTTCATTCAATCTGGCTTCAATCCCGCGAATAATAGAAGGGAAGATGTAATCGGAAATGTAGGTTGTGATGACTCCGATGGTTTTATTACTGGAATTCCCGCCGGTTTTTGATCGGAATTGGTTGCTGACATAGGTGCCAGATCCTTTTTCACTTCTTAAAAAACCCTCGTTGGATAGTTCTAAAATTGCCTTTCGTACCGTCTGGCGACTAACTTTATACATATCCTGCAAAGCCGATTCCGTTGGAATTTGTTCTCCTACGCTGTATGCTCCTGATAGAATGTTGCTCTTTATATCCTCAAGGATGACCTGATACTTTGGTTTCACTTTATTCCTTCTTTCCTGGTTGTCCTAATACTAATTTACCTACCCATAATATTTGTGTGTACATATTTTAGCATAATTATGAACTTATTATAATCCAAAGCCTAACATGCGTTAATACTAACGCGAAAATAGAGAAACACTCGGTTCATAAGAATATTTGTAGGTATAACTATGTATTCTTGTTGACAAATGTACGAACAAAAAATATACTAAGGTTGTAAATTAAAGAAAGCGCCTTCTTTCAATTATTGCGATTATAACAGTTGTTCAGAGAGAGGAGTAACGTGAGCATGGATCAAGACATTAAACAAGCGATTACTAAGGGAGAAACCTCACTTGGTATCGAATTTGGATCCACACGTATTAAGGCAGTGCTGATTGATCATCAATTTGAAACCATCGCATCTGGAAGCTATGAGTGGGAAAATCTCTTGGTAGACGGTTATTGGACGTACAACTTAGAGAGTATTATTACGGGTCTGCAAGAGGCTTATAGTGAAATGAAGCAAGAGGTTGAACAAAAATATGGGATCACCCTTCGTACTGTTGGTTCTATAGGATTCTCTGCAATGATGCACGGCTATATGGCTTTTGACAGCAAGGGCGAGTTGCTTGTTCCGTTCCGTACTTGGCGGAATGCGACAACTGGTGCTGCGGCAAAAGTGTTAACTGATAAATTCCAATTCAACATCCCTGAGCGATGGAGTATTGCTCACCTGTATCAAGCTATATTGAACGAAGAGCAACATGTCCCTCAGATTGATTTTATGACGACGTTAGCTGGATATATTCACTGGCTGCTGACTGGCAATAAGGCTATTGGCGTCGGGGATGCTTCGGGCATATTCCCAATTGATGAGACTACACATGATTATAACGAATCGATGGTTAAGCAGTTCGATGAACTCATTGCAGCCAAAGGTTACGATTGGAAGCTAGAAGGAATTCTCCCTAAAGTTTATATTTCAGGCGAGCAGGCAGGTGTACTAACCGCCGAGGGAGCTAAAATCTTAGATAAATCCGAAGATTTACAACCAGGTATTCCGCTTTGTCCTCCAGAAGGTGATGCGGGAACAGGGATGGTCGCTACGAATAGTGTGAGAAAACGGACGGGTAACGTCTCTGTGGGAACCTCGGTTTTTGCCATGCTTGTATTAGAGAAGGACCTTTCAGCGGTATATCCGGAAATTGATCTGGTGACTACACCGAATGGTAATCCGGTCGGAATGGTTCATGCCAACAACTGTTCAAGTGATATCAATGCTTGGCTGGGATTGTTCCGTGAATTCTCTGAGGCAATGGGGCAAAAGGCGGATCCGAATCAATTGTTCAGTGTGCTGCTGAACAAGGCTTTGGAAGCAGATCCAGATGGCGGCGGTTTACTCAGCTATGGCTATTTGTCAGGGGAGAATATCACCGGAATAGAGAAAGGCCGGCCATTGTTTGTCCGCTCTCCTGAAAGCCGTTTCAATTTGGCCAATTTCATGCGGACTCATCTTTTCACTGCGTTTGCTGCTTTGAAAATCGGAATGGATATTTTGACAAAGAAAGAAAATGTCGCAATTGACAGCATTCTGGCTCACGGTGGTTTATTTAAAACCCCTATCGTCGGACAAAAAATTGTTGCGGCTGCCATGAATGTCCCGGTATCAGTGATGTCAACAGCCGGAGAAGGCGGGGCGTGGGGGATTGCTATTCTGGCTTCTTACATGATGAACAAGGATCAACAAGAAAGTCTGGAAGACTTCCTCGACCAAAAAGTATTTAGAGATGCTGAGGGGCAAGAAATTTCTCCCGACAGTTCCGACGTTAAGGGATTTGAAGCATTCATGGAACGCTACACACAAGGCCTGGCGATTGAACAGGCTGCTGTAGATAATCTAGTGGAAAACTGGAGGAATTGACGTGTTAGAGCAACTGAAAGAAGAAGTATATCAAGCCAATCTGGATTTGCCTAAACATGGACTCGTGAAATACACCTGGGGTAACGTAAGCGCTGTTGATCGTGAGAGCCGCTTATTCGTTATCAAACCAAGTGGTGTTAGCTATGACACGATGAAACCTAGCGATATGGTGGTTGTTGATTTTGACGGTAATGTTGTTGAAGGAGAGATGAGACCTTCATCAGATACACCGACTCACGCCGTACTTTATAAGCATTATGCAGAGATCGGCGGTATTGTACACACGCATTCGACTTGGGCGACCATCTGGGCTCAAGCAGGCTTGGATGTACCTGTAATGGGGACTACTCATGCAGACACCTTCTATGGTTCTGTTCCTTGTGCCCGTTTCTTGACACAAGAGGAGATTGATCGTGGTTACGAAGCGGAAACCGGCCGTGTCATCATCGAAACTTTTGAGCAGCGCGGGCTGGATATTTTAGCAGTGCCAGGTGTTCTGCTTAAGGGTCATGCTCCCTTCACTTGGGGCAAAGATGCAAAATCGGCAGTCATGAATAGCGTCGTGTTGGAAGAAGTTTCGAAAATGAATTTATTCGCACGAGAATTGAATCATTTTGCTGAAGAATTGCCGCAGCGCATTCTAGATAAACACTATTTACGCAAACATGGGAAAGACGCGTACTACGGGCAAAAGTAATATAAACTAAAAAAATTAAGAAAAGAGGACGAATGATGTCAACAGTAGGTACAAAACAGTTCTGGTTTGTCGTAGGTTCACAGCATCTGTATGGGGAAGAAGCATTAGCAGAAGTTAAAGCACACGCACAAGAAATGACCGATGCCTTAAATAAGAGTGGCGTTCTGCCTTATCCACTTGTATTGCAGGATCTGGCGGTTAGTGCAGACAAAATCACCAATCTCATGAAAGAAGTCAACTATCGTGACGAGGTTGCTGGTGTCATCACTTGGATGCATACCTTCTCGCCTGCAAAAATGTGGATTCGTGGTACTAAATTGCTGCAGAAACCACTGCTTCATCTGGCTACACAGTTCAATGAAAGCATTCCTTGGGCTACGATTGACATGGACTTCATGAACCTCAATCAGGCAGCTCATGGTGACCGTGAATATGGATTCATCAATGCCCGTCTGAAGAAACAGAATAAAGTGGTTGTAGGGTACTGGGAACGTGCGGAAGTGCAGAAGCAAATCGCAGAGTGGATGGATGTAGCGGTTGCTTATAACGAAAGCTTCAATATCAAAGTTGCCCGCTTTGGCGACAACATGCGTAACGTTGGCGTTACGGAAGGCGATAAGGTCGAAGCTCAAATTCAATTTGGATGGACCGTTGACTACTTCGGAATTGGCGACCTTGTTCAGTACGTCAATGCTGTGAAAGAAGAAGAGATCGATGCTTTGTTCGCGGAATACTCCGAACTCTATGAATTTGATTATGGTACTTATAGCAAGGAAGCTTGGGAAGCCAGCGTAAGAGTGCAAGCAAGCTACGAAATTGCCCTTAAACGGTTCCTGGATCATGGCGGCTATACTGCCTTCACTACGAACTTCGAAGACCTCTATGGTATGAAACAGCTTCCTGGTCTTGCCGTTCAACGTTTGATGGCACAAGGATACGGCTTCGCCGGTGAAGGAGATTGGAAGACTGCAGCGCTCGATCGTCTGCTTAAAGTCATGAGCCATAACCAATCCACTGGCTTTATGGAAGACTACACCTATGAATTAGCGGCTGGTCAGGAATCGATCCTTCAATCCCATATGCTTGAAGTTGACCCAACGTTGGCAAGCAACAAGCCTAAAATCATCGTTTCTCCGTTAGGTATCGGCGATCGTGAAGATCCAGCTCGTCTGGTGTTTGACGGCAAGGCAGGAGACGGTGTAGTTGTTTCCATGGCTGACTTTGGCACGCATTATAAACTGTTGATCAATGATGTTACTGCATTTGAACCGACAGTTCCTGCTCCAAATCTTCCAGTGGCCCGTGTACTGTGGAATGTGAAGCCAAACTTCCAAGATGGGGTTAAAGCATGGATTGAGAACGGCGGCGGTCACCATACCGTGGTTTCCTTGAATCTAACCACAGACCAAATTGTTACTTATGCAAAACTGGTTAACCTGGAATACGTAATTATTAAGTAACTAGAAGATAGTCATCTACTAAAAGCATTGGGTCAGTCCTCAGGACCCAGTGCTTTTTATTAGTTTTCTAAGAATGTATAGATATGGGAAGCTTCCTAAGCTATCTGGCATTATAACGGGATAATTGGTTTCTCCTTAAGGTAATCATTTAATTCATAAGGATGTGATACTATGTCCAATTTACCAGCTACGAAAACGAAACTGGTTATCGTTGAAGGTATACCTGGCTCTGGCAAATCCACATTATCTAGACACATACATGACATGTTAAACACACATCCAATAGAATCGGAACTATTTTTAGAAGGGAACTTACGACATCCCGCTGATTATGAATCGGTTGCATGTATGCCGAACGAAGAACTTGATCGGCTCCGATCTATCTATTCCGAGGTGTTTCATTACATTGATCCGTTTGTATCTGTGAATGGCAACGACTCTTTAATCGCATATGCACTTGCGCAGCAATCAGCTCCAAATGGAATCCCTTCTAGTGTGTATGAGGAAATCCGGCGTTATGAAATTTACGATGGAGTACCCGTAGAAAAGCACTGCGAGTTGATGATTCAACGTTGGAAGTCTTTTGTTAAAGATCAGCGAGAAAAAGAAAAGTTGATAATACTCGAATGCTGTTTTTTACAGAACCCGGGGTGTTCATTACTCGCCCGACATAACGCTGGAGAAGATCGTTTTATTCAGCATGTATTACAGATTGCGGAGCAAATTCAGGAGTTAAATCCAATTTTGTTCTATTTGAAGCAACCGAATGTGCATGAGACGATTGAACGAGTTAAAACAATGAGATCTCAAGAATGGTTAGATTTCGCGATTTGGTACCATACGGAGCAAGATTATGGAAAGAACAAGGGGCTTTACGGGTATGAGGGATATATTCAGTTCCTTGAACATCGACGAGAGCTAGAATTACAAATTATTGAGCAACTTCCTTTTCAATCGTTTATTATGGATAACTCCGATTATGATTGGGTGAATCAACAACAGGCCGTTTCGAATATCATAATGAGGTATTTATAAGGGCCTATCCCGTAAAGACATATTTTACCGAGTTATTCATATACATGGACTGTTGATTCAATCATTGGAAATCTGTACTCTACATCATTTGCTTCTAAACGCTTTTTTGGTGTCTGTTATATTACTGCTAGTAAGTGAAGCCCAAATAATACAGCGTGTTGAGATCCATTCTTATTATTTCTGCAAAGAAAATTCTCACTTTTTAGCAGAAATGATTTATAATTATCAGATAATAGACAATATAATTTTTAAAAGATTATATTTTAGTTATAATAGAGACAGAAAAGATATGTTCCTGAGTGGAGCCTTGCTTCTTGTATCACCTAAGCAGGAGGGCCTGCTCTTTTTTGCAAATATAAGAGATAAGGAAGGTTTTTATGAATAGCATTCAGAAAAAAACAGACATTATCTTAATTGGTGCCGGAGTCATGAGCGCGACTCTGGGATCATTGCTGAAAGAGTTAGCACCGGAGTGGGAAATTCAAGTGTTTGAGAAACTCGCAAACGCGGGAGAAGAAAGCTCTAACGAATGGAATAATGCAGGTACAGGCCATGCTGCACTGTGCGAACTGAACTATACATCCGAGAAAGCTGACGGATCTATAGATATTCGTAAAGCTGTAGACATTAATGAGCAGTTTCAGCTTTCAAGACAGTTTTGGTCTTTTCTTGTAAACAGCAATTTGATTCGTAATCCACAGGACTTTATCAAGCCAATACCTCATATGAGTTTGGTAACAGGAGAGAAAAATGTATCTTTTTTGAAAAAAAGGTTTAAAGCGCTTTCAACTATTTCTCTGTTTCAAGGCATGGAATTTTCCGACGACCCTGAAAAGCTGAAGGAATGGATTCCGCTAATTATGGAAGGCCGTACATTGAATGAACCCATCGCGGCAACCAAAATCGACTCTGGAACAGATGTCAACTTTGGTGCTTTAACACGCATGTTGTTTGAGCATTTAAAAAGTAAAAACGTCGAGATCAATTACAAACATAGTGTAAAGGATATTAAACGTGCGAGCGACGGCTCGTGGAAGATCAAAGTTCATAATCTGGATAACGGTAAAATCGAATACCATAATGCCAAATTTGTCTTTATCGGTGGTGGGGGTGGAAGTCTACCTTTACTACAAAGAACCGGTATTCCTGAGTCCAAATATATCGGGGGATTCCCGGTAAGTGGACTATTTATGGTATGTAACAATCCCAAGGTTGTCGCCCAGCATCATGCAAAAGTATACGGTAAAGCTAAGGTTGGTGCTCCTCCCATGTCTGTTCCGCATCTGGATACAAGATATATCGGTAACCAAAAAGCACTGCTATTTGGACCGTTTGCCGGCTTCTCACCGAAGTTCTTGAAAACGGGCTCAAATTTGGATTTGATCGGTTCTGTAAAACCCAATAATCTCATCACGATGTTGGCCGCAGGCGCAAAAGAGATGGCATTGACCAAATATCTGATCCAGCAAGTGATGTTATCGAATGAAAAGCGTCTGGAAGAATTACGCGAGTTTATTCCGAACGCCAAAATCGAGGACTGGGGGATCGTGGTAGCAGGCCAACGTGTGCAGGTGATCAAAGATACGGAGGGCGGAAAAGGAACACTTCAATTTGGTACGGAAGTGGTTAGTGCCGCTGATGGTTCGGTAGCTGCACTGCTCGGCGCTTCTCCGGGTGCTTCTACTGCTGTTCACGTTATGCTGGAAGTATTGGAAAAATGCTTTCCACAACATATGGAAGAGTGGGAACCAAAAATCAAAGAGATGATTCCTTCTTATGGGGTGTCACTAGCGGAAAAACCAGAGCTTTACCAAGAAATTTACAATTCCACAACGGAGGTGCTGGGTCTGGGCGAAAAAGAACCGCTTCATCGTTAATTTTTGCATGGCTGGTAACTGGATCATCCCACTACTGTACAGGAATCTTACGATATATTTTAAAGTCGAATAAGCAACAACACCAAGCGGTGGGAAGCCCCCACCGCTAAAATGCTTGCTTAACAATACAAAATTTTGCAATCCTTGGGGTGGAAATAATTACTTAACGACCGTTCCCAATATGATAGGATGAAGCCAGACAGAAAAGAAAGCAGCACTATAGGCTCTATTCAGTTCCAGTTGTCCAATGAACTGGTGCAGCGGATTGCTACCCCGGCTTGGTTAAAACGCAGATGGGCGGGGAAAAGGCAGAGCTGTCGGTGGAGGATGGGGCGAAAACGGCGGTCCGACTGGCGACCCTGCCGGAGGATGGTCCAACGGGCGGATTCTATTACATGGATGATCGGCTTCCATGGTAAAGCTTTATGCATAAATAGATAGGGGCGCACCCACAAGAGGAGGTGCCCCTATCTATTTATATTACATTTGTGCGGTTGGACGGATTACGATTTCGTTCACATCAATATCGGCCGGTTGTTCAATTGCGAATCCAATTGCACGGGCTACCGCGTCAGGTGTCATGGCTAGTTTATCCCGAATGGCAGCGAGTTGATCTCTCAATGCGGGATTGGTCATACCCTCCGTGAAATTCGTCTGCACAATACCAGGCGAAATGATGGTCACGCGCAGCTTGTCGCCAGCCTCCTGGCGCAATCCCTCTGAGATGGCGCGCACGGCGAACTTCGTACCGGAGTAGACCGACTGGTTCGGCACAGTCTTATGTCCTGCTACAGAAGCGATGTTCACGAAATGTCCGGAACCCTGCTTGCGAAAGATAGGCAACGCTGCGGCTATACCGTACAAAACGCCTTTAATGTTGACATCAATCATGTCCTCCCAGTCCTCGACACACAGATCTTCGAGAGGGGAAATAGGCATAACGCCAGCGTTGCTGACGAGAACATCCAGCTTCCCGTACCGTTCGCAAGCCAAATTAACGAGGTTGCACAGATCCTCGCGCCGTCTCACGTCAGTGCGTGCATAAACAGCTTCGCCACCTCCACTTGAAATGCGTGTCGCCAGCGCTTCAAGGCGATCCGCTCCGCGGGCTCCAAGCACGACTTTTGCCCCACGCTCGGCAAGCAACAGTGCTGTTGCTTCTCCAATTCCGCTGCTTGCACCTGTAATCACGACGACTTTGTTCTCTATTCTTCCTTCCAAATGCATAGCCCAATCCCTCTTCCTCTAATCTATTTGCCTTAGGCCCTTTGTTGGCCTTGCAAGTAAATTTTAAGTAGAATTCGATTGAGACAGGTAGACCGATCAAGTCCAATTCTTGCCTAATCCTATTCGGCGTGCATATAATTAGCACATCAATATTAGCGTTCAACGGAAAGGACGGTGAAGCATGAATGATTTCGTCTCCTCCCCCCTCTGATATTTCTACGAATCTACAAGAACTGATTCATTTAATTCATCAACATGCGTCTTCGGATGGTACGTTTGTCTCGTCTGTGCCAGGACTTTATTTCAGACGTGCAAGCGATGTGTCCGAGCTGAATCATACGGTCCATATGCCCTCCCTGTACGTGGTTGCACAAGGCTCAAAGACAGCAATGCTGGCTGGAGAAAACTATGTGTACGATCCAACAACTTACATGGTCACATCAGTTCAGCTTCCCGTAACTGGTAAAATAACTCAGGCCTCGTCGGAGCTCCCTTATCTAAGTCTTCAATTATCCATTAGTCCAGACGTCATCCTGGACATTATCAAGAAGAGTCCTCCTCAATGTAACGTAAAGACTGGACCCGGCATACTGGTGAGCCAATTTGACCCTCTGCTGCTCGATGCGCTACTTCGGCTTGTCAGACTTTCGGATACGCCTGCGGATATTCAGTTTCTTGCGCCGCTTATCACGCACGAGATCCTTTATCGTGTATTACAAGGTGAGCAGGGAGCTTTAATCAGGCAATTTGCCGTAGTTGGCAGCTATGCACATAGCATCTCCAAAGCGATCCATCTGATAACCCGCGATTACTCTAAGCCTCTTGTGATCGAAGAGTTGGCGAAGGAAGTAAACATGAGCGCCTCTTCCTTACACAAGCATTTTAAAAAAGTAACAGCTATAAGTCCTCTGCAGTATCAGAAGGCCATTCGACTGCAGACTGCACGCCGCTTGCTGCTCTCGGAGGGAGTGGAAGCCGCCAATGCAGGCTTTCGCGTTGGCTATGAGAGCCCTTCGCAGTTCAGCCGGGAATATGGACGCATGTTTGGGCGTCCACCGATGAGTGATGTTAAACATTTGCGCAATTCCCTTAGTGTCTCAGTTGATTGAGAGATTCTTCGGGTGATCCGTGGAGGATGCCCAGAGGCAAGTTGTCTTTGGTCTGGTCAAAGAGGATATATCACACCAACGGAAGTTCGTCGAGCCGTTCGTAAATCAACAATCCTTTCTCTTTCGCCACCCTTACCATTTCATCAGCACCCTGAGAAGGTCCTCCAACTCGAAGCACGGCGTTACAGCAATCAAGCAGGCGAATGGAAGACGGATGAAAGATTCTGTTAAAAGTCTCGTCTCCCAAAGCAGTGGAACCAGCTGTCGCGATAAGGGGCAAAGCATACCACTCCCCCAGCACCGGCATATGACCAGCCTCGTAAACTTGAAGAGCAATTTCATTCATGTAGTTGACGTTCTTCTCAATTAATACATGATCATCATTCGTTCCAGATCGATACGGGCCTGCGATAAGGATATGAAGCGGTTTCGATTTCACTTTCAAGAGGCCCTGGATCTGAGCGTATTGGAGCAGCATTATCGTCTTGGCGTCACGAATCTCGCCGCTTTCGACCATGTTTAGCACTTGAGCAAACGGGAGTTCCATCACTTCAATGTTTTCCTGCTCCTCCTCAAGGCCACCACCGTCACCCGTTGTCATATCTTCACTATACTCGGCTACATAGAAGTGCAGGATTTCGGTAACGGAGCCCGGTGACATATAGGCCTCGCCAACTTTCTGCACACGGTTGATACGGTATCCCGTCTCCTCCTCCGTCTCCCGAAGAATACCTTCTTCCGGTGTTTCTTTATCGAGTAGTCCTGCACAGGTTTCGATAAGCATCCCAGTTTCATTGCCGTTCCGATAAGTAGGCATCCGGAACTGTCTGGTCAGTACAACGGTTTGTTTGTGCCGATTATAGAGCAGGATCGTTGCGCCGTTGCCGCGATCGTACACTTCACGGGATTGTGTCTCCCATTGTCCATTATTTTTTTCAAACTCGAATGTGACCTTATTTAAGATGTACCAGTTATCTGATAGAAGCTCCTCTTTTACAATCCGTACTCTTGGGTGATACTGTTGTGACTTCATCTTATTTCCTCCCTAGAAAGATTCCGTTCTCTTTAGTCATTTCGAGAGTTCCGTTCTGCTGCAGAAGCCGATTGACGTGGTCTCGAAACTTGTCAATAGCCGCTCCGACAAGTCGCTCTCTTGCGTTCATCGGAGTCGAGATTATATATTCGATCAGGGGTTCCGCTTCGTCGACCAACAGACAGTCCTCGTATCGAAGCAACCGAAGATCGGAAAAGCAAGAAGACAGCAAGTCCCCTCCGTTATCCAGGTGGAACCGTTTAATAGCATGATCCAACACATGAAGCTCAGGATCGAACGAAACCGCCAAGTGTTCGACCTCTTGTAGGTGTTGAGTGCTCATTGTAGAGGTGCATACTATACCTCCTTGCTTTAAGATACGGTGCATCTCGCGGATTGCTCTAGGGATGTCCGGCACGTGGTACAGCATGTTGTTAGCGATAACCATATCGAATTGCTCTTCATGGAATGGGATCTGTTGCGCGTCAACAGATAAAAACTTAAACTGCGGATTGTTGCTTCCCAAGCGACAACGTGCTTCTTCCACCATCCCGCTTGACATATCGGTAAGCGTGATACGCCAGCTGCTTGGAATTCGTTCGGCGTTTCTTATCCAAAAGGTCCCGTCGCCGCAGCCCAACTCGAGAATGTGTGCTCCCGGTTGGACCTCCAGTTGTTCAAAGATCCAACGATGCCAGCCTTGGGGATTCGTACTGTACTTGTCGTAAAGATGTATCCGCGTTTGCAGACGGTTCGCCGTCCGATATTGCTCCCCCCAATTTTGCTCACTCTGCACGGTTTGAATAACATCCGCCAAATGGTTCCAATCGGAGCCATAAGCCGACATTTCCATAGCATCTCGTATTGCATGTACTACGTGCTCTGTATGAGCAATTTTCTTTTGTAAAACATCGAGTTGTGCTTGCAACGAGTGTCTGATCTCTCCGTTGGATGGCGATTCTGCATCTAAAATGTCCATTATTGTTTGAAGCGATAACCCTAGATACTTCAACATCTGAATTCGCTGTAATCTTTCCATATCTTTCATGTTGTACAGTCTTATGGATCCAGTACGATGACCTCCTGGACTCAGAAGTCCAATTTGGTCGTAATATCGCAATGTCCTGACCGTTATCCCTGTACGTTTGGCAAGCTGTCCTGTCGTCAGACAGTTCTCTTTTTCCATCCATTGCTCACATCCAATTGATTGCTCTAGCATGTCGTTCTCAGTCAGTATAGCAAATGACGTAACGTCACCTTCAAGAAAAATTTATGCAATAAGAAAAGAGAAAACTACCCTACAAGTCAGATGCTTTTCAAATAACTGAATTATTAAGAGAAGAGGGGATCGAGGTTTTCGTTTCAAGTCCATATCAACGGGCAATCCTAACCATTCAAGAATTAGCTCAATGCTCAGGACAAGAAGTTTTAATATTCGAGGATCTTAAAGAAAGAATTTTTTCTAGTGAAGACAACCGAATGCCCGATGATGAATTATTCCCTTTGTTAGATAAGTCATTTTCTGATCCCAACTTTTCTTTAACGGGAGGAGAGTCTAATGCAGTTTGTCAGAACCGAAGTATAACGGTCTTAAAGGAATTGTTAAAAATCTACCGAGGACGGAAAGTCGCATTAGGCACTCATGGAGCTGTGATGACTTTAATGATGGGGTATTATGACAAGCAGTGCGATTTGAATTTTTTACTACACACATCCAAACCAGACGTATACAGAATGGAATTCAATGATCAGGAATTAGTTGAGGTAAAAAGATTGTGGAACATGCCGTAATAGTTTGTGAGGAAAAGGTATAAGGACTATTCTCCAAAAAGAGACCACCCTTAAAAAAGGATGGTCTCTCTTCAAAGCTTTTCTTTTATAGCTATTGCGGTGAACCGTTAATCAAATCCTCAGATATTTTTACCAGGTCTTCTTTGCTCAGCGGGCTGTCCTGGTTATCAGATATGTTGTAGTGTAAACGCCTTTTTTCATCGAGCCATCCCAGTCGATTTTTCCCTACCTCCAAGGGCGTGCTTGTTTCGCTTGCCCTGATGTAATAGGCCTTGGTTCCTTTGATCATCAGTTCCTCAGCCGAATCCTGTTCATTTTGCATCACGGTCGTCTTTGTGACTTCGGGAGCGTACTTGGTGACGGTGATGTTTACATAGTCACTTCCTCTTGCATACCGGGCAAAGGTGAAGTCTGACTTGTCCCAGCTCAGCTTTTGAATAAACAGATTTTCACCTTTCGGTGCAGCTTTGGCCTGTTGCATCAGTTTATCCGTTAAAGCCCGATATTCCTCTTTGTTCATCATCCCAGGATATGCAGCGACTGGATAGACGTATCCGAAATCAAATCGGTAGCCATCTGGCAGATGAGTGGGACTATGCAACAGTGGGGCTTCTGTCCGCTTGATTTCATCCTGCAGACTGCTGAAGCTAGAAAGTTCAGTCGGTTTGTATGCAAACAGGACAGGATTAGACGAATTTCTTGGATTCATAGAATCGTCCTTAACGTAATAGGCGGCATACTCTCCAGGCTGTAGACGGTCTCTCACCTTTTCGTTCCACTGTGTGTAGGTGGTTGTATACGTTTGGGAAGCGTCCGTTTCGGCAGGTGTTTTGGCGGTATTTAATACGACATCGCCTTTGCCGTTACGGAATTCCAGATATTGCGAAGCCGCGTACCCAGTCACAGAGGCGCCCAATACAAAAAGTAAGATCATAATAGGAGCGGTGATGCGCGGTTGAAGACGCATTTTTACGATGAGTCCCTTTTGGGGTTTCGACTTTTGGTAGACCTGTTCCATCACTTTGTCCGAGACGTCAAAGGCTTGTATTTTTAAGACGTTCTCTGGCTCCGTCAGCATATCCATATTTTTTAAGCCCCTGTCTTTCAGATCGGTGTATTTCAGACCTTGTTCCTGAGTTCTGTCTTGTAATTCACGCATTTTGGGTCCTCCTTTATGGGCTCCATCATTTTTTTGAGCTTTGTTTTTGTTCTGCCGTATTTTTTCTTGATAGCTTCCTCGCTTTTGTTCATAATTTCCCCGATTTCTCCAAACGATTTTTCTTCAAAAATGCGTAGCACCAGCAGGTTTCGTTCTTCTGCATTCAGCTGGCCCAATGCCCGGCTTAGCGGTTCACTGAAAAGCTGACGTTCCATAACCTGCGCAGCGCTGTCTGAAGTCATGTTAGTTGAGTTGAACAGGGTAATTTTAAATTTGCGCTGTAGATTTTTTCTGCGAATCAGGTTCAGGCAGTGATGATAAGCCAATTTATACAGCCAGGAGGAGAAGCCCACTGTGGGCTTGTACATACTGATTTTCTCGAAAGCACTAACGAAAATATCCTGTACAGCCTCTTCCGCTTCTTGCTCACTTCCTAATATCCGCCAGCAGTACACAAAAATCTGACGCTGATACTCCTTTACAATGTAGGCGTAATCCTGGATCTCGCCAGCTTGGACCCGTTTAATTCTATATTCGACTTCCTCATTCAAAGATTTAGGCACCCCCTCTGATTAAAAAGAAAACTATATCTGTATAACAAATGAAGATGAACCAAAGGGACATCTTTTCTAAAATTTTTTGAGTATTAAATCAACCCTCTAAGAGAATACGATAAAGCAGAACAATTATCACCAACGTTGTTGATTTCATAGAGCTTGGATTTTTATTGTGGAAATAAATAAAATAATAAATATACCTATCAAAAAATTAAAAAATAGATTGTAAAGAAAAAAGGGGATGGGAAATGAAGTTTTATGATAATAGGGGAGTCCAGATGGTGGTTGCACTTATGGAAAAATACTCTTTATGTAATCATCTCTAATGTCTTGATGTGGATTATATCCGTACCTATGTGGTGGCTGCTAGTTGAACGTGTGAAAACAGACCAGGGCGCTGAAATTTTCATTTCGTCATTACCATTCATTATATTGTTATACATATTTGCTGTATTGCTACCCGAGATTTCAATTGTTCTATTTAGACATTACATTTTTAATAACTTTAGACGTCGCAATAGTAAGTAATCTCTGAAACGATTCAGGAGTGCTTTTTCAAAATAACCTATGGATTAGGTGAAGATGACGATATGGTTTTATCCAAGAGAGCATGCGATTTTCTTGCAAATTCAAAATGGAAAGATAAATTAAACGATCAAGAGATAAACTCGGCAATCCCGCCCGTATAGCTAACGAAAACCATCGGCTATGCTGGGCGGGATTGCCTCACCCTCTTTAGTGCAGCGTATCTTCTACTTATTCCCTTTACGTACCTTTAACAGCTTACCCTTTACGGTTGTATTCTTCATAATCTCAAGCACCAGTGGACCTTTACCATTCAGAATCTCAACATCTGTCGCATAATCCAGAATCGTAATAATCCCGATATCATCTGCGGTGACCCCGTCAAGCTTAGCGATGGTCCCCACGAAGTCGACAGCTCTAAGTTTTTTCTTCTTACCGCCGTTAAAGTTCAGCTTCATAATCTGTTGGTTTAATTGCTCGCGCTTATCTTTTTTGAGTGCGGTTTTTACATGCAGTTTCTGCTCAAAATCTTCTCTACGGAGGTCAACAGCCTCTTCCGAGGGAGCCTTTACCTGCGGAATCGCAAACCCAATATATGCTTCAATATCAGCTAATCTTCGGCCATCCTTAGGAGTGATGAGGGAAATGGCTTTCCCCGTTTTGCCAGCACGTCCCGTACGTCCTGTGCGGTGAACATAGCTTTCCTTCTCAAGGGGAATATCGTAGTTAATGACATGGGTGATATTCGTGATATCAATCCCTCTGGCGGCAACATCTGTCGCGATCAAGTAACGGAATTGACCCCTTCTAAATGCATTCATTACCTCAAATCGCTCGTCTTGCTCCATGCCACCATGAATGCGATCACATGGATATTCAAGATCAGCCAATGCTCTGAATAATGTATCTACATTTTCCTGCGTACGACAGAAAATAATGCAGCTGTCAGGATTCTCAACAATGAGCAGATCTTGCAGTAGTGCCAGCTTGTCTGACTCCTTCACCTGAATAAGAGAGTGATCAATTGTAGCGGTCGTTATACCGGCTGCTTTTATTTCAATTTCAACAGGATCGTTCATATACTTGTGTGACAGTCTGGCTACATCATCAGGAAAAGTAGCGGAGAATAACATGGTAACCCGGTCACTAGGCAGGGCCTGAATGATCGACTGAACTTGCTCGATAAAGCCCATATTCAGCATCTCGTCAGCTTCATCAATCACGAGGTAGGCCATTCGATCTAACGATAGCGTGCCTCGTTCAATATGGTCCAGTACACGTCCTGGCGTACCTACAGCCATATGTGTTCTTTGTTTTAACTCGGCCTTTTGTATATGAAAAGGATGTTTTCCATAAAGGGGCGTTGCTTTTATCCGCTTAAAGCGTCCAATATTCGTGATGTCCTCGGTGACCTGTAACGCGAGTTCACGGGTTGGCGTCAGGATTAAAGCTTGGGGCTTATTCTCATTCCAATCTACTAGCTCACAAAGTGGAATACCATATGCTGCTGTTTTGCCGCTACCTGTTTGCGATTTGGCGACAAGATCCTTCTTCTCAAGCGCAACAGGAATAACTTCCGTTTGAATCTCTGTTGGCGTCTCATAGCCCAAGCTATTGAGCGCTCTTACAATTTCTTCACTTAATGCGTAATCTGTAAAATGCTTCTGACTCATTTTCAACCTCTTCTGCGCTGTATTTGAATACCAATACATATATAATGTCATCGTGTATCGAACTTATACTCATCTAGTATACTCTATATCCAGGCTTACTCTAATACATATCCATGTTACTGTTTGTCTAATCGTATCCTTGGAGCGTTTAACGAAGGGCTCGTCCATTTTCTCGTGTATGGTATCTGATGTGTTGGTCGACTGAGCTATTTCGCAATTTAACGACCAACAAACTTTACCCCATATGGATCTACGTTGAACAATTTTATGGAGAATTAATTTTGTCTTGCTGTTTTCCAGTACTTATCTTCAATTGTATCGGCATGTTTCGATATCCGCATGGCGTGAAAACATGTGTTACGCACAAAGGGCACCCGATCGGGTGCCCTTTGAATTGCCGTTAGCGCGGAAAACCGTATCAAAAGTATTGTTACGATGAAAAGTGAACCCAATCTCTCCCTTGGACAGCTTCCATCTTTTTAAAGAAAATTTGAGCGCGTTTATTCTCAGTAGAAGTTATCCAGGTCATATGAGCATATCCATGATTTTGTGAGTACTTTTGACATTCTAAAAAAAGCTGTGATTCCACTTCTGTATCTCTAAATGATTCCATTACAAATAGGTCGTTCATAACTGTGATTTTGTCTGCTTTCATCGTGCTAAAGGTAAAGAATAATGTAGCAAAGCCGATTAATTCTCCATTTTGTTCCGCCACAAATTGTATACCGTTTTGCTGCTCAAAAAGGGTTTGAATCAAATTATGAATTTTTTCGATAGGTGGCCTAGGGTTTTGATAAAAACCAACGATGTACTCATACATTAACTCGGTCAAACTGCTTAAATCATCAGGCTTAGCGTTTCTTATTAAAAATGACATTAGATGTACTCCCTTTTCATTAGTTTTGAATTAATATACAACATTAAGTATATATATGTAAAATTAAGATCAGTGAAGGAATCGTTTGAACTCATGTAAATGCGAAAAAGTATGTAATATGAGCGCAACAAAGGCTGCCGAGAAAATGTATCCGGTAGCCTTTGTTGCGCTGAGGGACATGTGCGTCGAGAATACACCCATTCGTAAAAATTGAATTCAATCCGAATTACTTAAGCAGTGTAAGTGTCACCTCTATCGTGTTATCAATAAATGATCGTTCTGGACGAGACTTTATCATTACGGTCAGTCCAATTAACGATACGACTAGCGCCTGAGATACAGCCTTCGCATCGAGCCCGATTTCAAGTTCACCTGATTGTATACCTCGTTCAATGGTTTCTTGAAATATAACCGATAGGTACATTTGATGTTCCCTTGTAAGAATTTCAAATTTCTCATCATGGGGCGCAAGTTCAACCATTGTATTGATGCAAAAGCATCCTTTTCTAGGGTTTTCTGCATATTCTTCATCGACCACACCCTCAAAAAAAGTTCGAAATGCTTCTTTTACAGATGGATTGCTTTGAAGTTTGGTTCGGATCATAGAAGCACGGGACATCATGTATTTGCGCAGCGCAGCTTCGAACAATTCTTTTTTGCCTCCAAAAGTGGAATATATACTGGGTCGTTGAATTTCCATTCTGGAAGTTAAATCACTCAGTGAGGTAGCTTCATATCCCTTCTCCCAAAATATTTGCATAGCTGCATCTAATACTTTATCTTCGTCAAATTCGCGGATTCGTCCCATAATCAATACCTCTCATTACTTATAATTTTATTCTTAATTCAATGACTCTGATTATAATTGTCAGGGGTCTTTATTTGCGTACCAATTAGTATGTTATTATCTTATAATTAGCCCGTTATAATGTCAAATGCAGATTGGTTTATCGCACCAAGGAGATATCAGTATGAGGATAAATCAAAGTATTTTTACTGTATTTATTGACAGTATTCTTTTTAATGAGTTATATTTACTGGGAAAAATACATTACCGATCGGTATGATATTTTATCGGTATTTAATTGGCATACAAAGAAAGCTATTAGAATAGGAGAGATGGACCATGGAGATAGGTATTACTTCGTTTGTAGAAACAAAGCCTGACGTTCAGACAGGTGAAGTGATAAGTCACGCACAGCGATTGCGCGAAGTTGTCGAGGAAATTATCCTTGCTGATCAAGTGGGAATTGATGTGTTTGGGGTAGGTGAGCATCATCGGAAGGATTATTCGGCATCTTCACCAGCAATTGTACTGTCAGCGGCTGCAGCGCAGACGAAACGGATTCGGCTGACCAGTGCAGTCACAGTGCTTTCTTCAGCTGATCCCGTTCGCGTTTTTCAGGATTTTGCTACGCTGGATGGTATTTCGAATGGACGTGCGGAGATTATGGCGGGTCGAGGTTCCTTTATTGAATCTTTTCCACTGTTTGGCTATGACTTGGAAGACTATGATGAGCTGTTTGAACAACATCTGGAATTGCTCCTTAAAATACGGGAGTCCGAGAAAGTAACCTGGAAGGGCGGACATCGGCCAGCGATTAACAATTTGGGTGTGTATCCACGGCCGGTTCAGAATCCTTTACCGATATGGGTTGGCAGCGGAGGCAGGCAGGATTCTGCTATCCGTGCAGGTCTGTTAGGACTGCCCTTGATGTTGGCGATCATTGGTGGAAATCCGATGAATTTTGCACCGCTTGTACAGCTTTATAAGAAGGCAGCAGCGCACGCTGGTCATGACGAATCGCAGCTTAAGGTTGGATCGCACTCGATAGGATTTGTTGGAGAGAATAATGAACGAGCTGCAGATACATATTTCCCTTCTACGATGGCAGGTATGAATAGATTAGGCAGGGAGCGGGGCTGGGCGCATTATGATCGTTCTAGCTACGATGCCGCGCGCAGCTTTGAAGGTGCGCTGTATGTTGGCGATCCTGAGACTGTTGCCCAGAAGATCATTCACCTTCGCAAACATGTAGGTGTTACACGCTTTATGCTGTATGTTCCGTTAAGTACAATGCCGCATGCCGAGGTGATGAGAGCCATTGAACTGATGGGAACAGAGGTAGCACCCCGAGTTCGGAAGGAAATAGCCCAGTGGGAAGCGGAGACGGAAAAAAGATTATAAAGACCAAACATAGGAGTGATTCACATGGATTTTGAAAATCGTTTGTACCCAGAATTTAGGTCGGTAATTGCACAATTTCCTGGATTTCAATTGGAAGAAAATTTAGAACTGAGTAGAAGCTATTTGTCGAGTCCTCCCATTGAGCAGTCGGAGCACGTACACACGACAAGCCGGATGATTCCGAACGTAGCAGGCGAGATATTAGTTAAAATCTACGAACCTGCCCAGCGAACTGACGTTAGGCTTCCGGCCATGCTGTGGATTCACGGGGGAGGCTATGTGATGGGGCATCCTGATATGGACGATGCTTTGTGCGAACGCTTCGTGCAGGCGGCTAAATGCGTCGTCGTATCGGTCGATTACCGACTTGCTCCCGAGCATCCCTACCCAGCTGCCATCGATGACTGTTATGCCGCTTTGACGTGGATGACCGATGAAGCTGAGCTGCTGGGCATCGACTTAGATCGAGTCGCAATTGCCGGAGCAAGTGGGGGCGGCGGTCTGACCGCAGCACTTGCTTTAATGGCCCGTGACAAAGGCGGGCCAGCCCTCATTTTTCAAATGCCGCTGTATCCGATGATCGATGACCGTAGTATTACGGCGTCAAGTCATGAGATTACGGCCGATAACGCACCATGGAACCGGAAGAACAACTTGGCGGCCTGGAACATGTACTTGGGGGATCGTACTGAAGACACCGAGGTGTCCCCATACGCTGTGCCGTCGAGAGCGGAATGCTTGGCTGGGCTACCGCCGACCTATACGTGCATTGGCCAGCTCGATCTGTTCCGAGATGAGACGATTGAATATGTGACACGCCTTGCCCAAGCTGGGGTAGACGTTGAATTCCATCTGTATCCCGGCACATTCCACAACTTTGAGGGGATGGTTCCGCAAGCAGAAGTAAGCCAGCGTGCTAGCCAAAGTTATGTGGACGCGATTGCAAGAGCGCTTAATCCTTAAACTATTAAATGGGCAGTCTCCAAAGTGATATGCTTCCAAAAAAGTAGACAGGTTAAATAATAAAACTTGCTACTGTAAGGGGAGCATATCACTTTTTGCAGTAATCTTTTTTGTCGTTTGATACGAGGCTAGATTTTAACCGAAACGATGTGTTAAAGGAGCACCAGGTGTTCAGTCGCCCCGCAATGATGTAAAGTTTTTCGGGTAAAATCTTTACTTTTACATGTAGCGGACAATAACCTTACATTCTTATAATTGGAAATGTAAGCGATTTATTTAGAGGTAGGAATATTAAAAACTATACGTATGAGGAGGAGATTGTATGTCGAAATTTAAAGTGGGCAAGTTGGTAAGCAGCTTGGCGTTGGCGGGTGTGTTGTTATCATCAGTTCTGATAAACCCGGCTAGTGCCAGTATGGCGAACGGTGGCAAATTCCTCGGGAATATCATTGCTGGAAGTGTCCCTGCAAGTTTCGGAACATACTGGAACCAGGTGACGCCAGAGAATTCGACCAAATGGGGGTCGGTTGAAGGCAGTCGTAACAACATGAACTGGTCGCAGGCGGATACCGCCTACAATTATGCCCGTAACAATGGCTTCCCGTTCAAGTTCCATACATTGGTATGGGGTGCTCAGGAGCCAGGTTGGATTAGCGGACTGTCGGCTGCTGATCAGAAGGCGGAAGTGACCCAGTGGATTAAAGCAGCAGGTCAACGCTATCCGAATGCGGAGTTTGTAGATGTGGTGAATGAGCCCCTGCATCAGAAGCCATCCTTCCGCAATGCCATAGGAGGTGACGGATCGACCGGATGGGATTGGGTCATATGGTCATTCCAACAGGCCAGACAAGCTTTCCCGAATGCCAAGCTGATGATTAATGAATATGGAATTATCAACGATCCCTCGTTAACCGACCAATATGTCAATATTATTAATCAGCTCAAGAGCAGAGGCCTGATTGACGGAATTGGTATTCAATGCCACCAGTTTAGCATGGACACTGTTTCAGTTAACACGATGAACACTGTACTGAACAAGCTGGCGGCAACAGGATTGCCAATCTATGTGTCGGAACTGGATATAACTGGTGACGACAACACCCAGCTTGCCAGATACAAGGAGAAATTTCCGGTATTATGGAAGCATTCTGCGGTGAAGGGAGTTACGCTCTGGGGGTATATCCAGGGACAAACTTGGAAGCCGAACACACATCTGCTGAATTCTAACGGCACGGAACGTCCCGCGCTCCAATGGCTGAGACAATATGTGCAGAGTTAAACTATAGGTGGCACTTAAAACCCAACAGATGCGAACTTTTGCCAAATGTCTGGGCTGGGTAGATGTTTATTTGACGAAGTCTTGGCTGAAATGTTATACGCCCAAGGCTTCTTTTTATTTAGCTTAAACCTAACGTATCAAAACCTAATCCAACTCAATTAAGCTTACATACCCAATCCATCACTTTAACCCACTTGAAATAAAACCGTCTGGACGGTATAGTAAAGAGGGGTGATCAATATGAATACAACTAAAAAAGCATTAAAAAGAGAATTAATTCTTAAAGCGGCCTCGATGATTGTGCACGAAGAAGGAGTAGAGAAATTAACGTTAGAAGCGGTGGCTAAGAAAGCGGGAATAAGTAAAGGAGGATTGCTTTACCATTTTCCGAATAAAGATGAATTGATTTTGGGAATGGTTGAACAACTATCGACCAGCTTTGTCTCCGAATTTAATGAGAGAGCAGAAAACGATATGCATTCCAAAGGAAGATGGACTCGCGCGTATATGAATACATCATTTTCTGGCGATCGGAATGAAAGTGACCTGTATACCGCTCTTTCAGCAGCACAGTTTACGAACCCTCACATGCTAAAATTACTTCAGGACGAGTATGAGAATATCCAAAATAAAATTGAAAACGACGAATTGGACCCCGTTCGTTCCACGATAGTCCGATTAGCTATAGACGGTTTGTGGTTTGCTGAAATGTTTGGGCTTGCTCCTCCCAATGAAGAAATGAGGCAAAAAATGATGGAAGAATTGAAAACATATATAAAGGAGAATGAATAATGGCTTATCTTTTCTTGGCAATCTCTATTGTTGGTGAACTTGTTGGAACTTCAATGCTTAAAGCTTCAGAAGGTTTCACCAGACTGTATCCGACTCTATTCACAATTGTGGCGTTCGTGATCTCTTTCTTCTTTATCTCCTTATCCCTTAAGACGCTCCCCTTAAATATGACTTATGCCATCTGGTCAGGTGTAGGAGCCGTTGCTACAACGCTTATTTCAGTATTGATTTGGAAAGAAAAAATTAATACAGGAAGTATCGCAGGTATTGCTTTAATTGTTATTGGCGTGGTGGTACTGAACCTATTTGGTGCAGGACATGGTGAGGCAAAAGGAACAACAGAAGCAACGAGTTCAATCGTTCAAAAATGAGATGAAATAGTATAGACACAAGAACATCGTAGAGAAAATGTATTCCAAAGGAGTGCCCTAATGAAGGGAAAAACCACTTCATTAGGGCACTGGAGATTTACTACCACTATCGATCACTGCCAGTTTGTGTGAAAGGACCCTGCTGCATCACTTCGTTCATAAGTATGGGCACCAAAATAATCCCTTTGTGCTTGCAAAAGGTTAGCATTCGAAATGCCTGTCCGGTAACTATCATAATAAGTAAGTGAAGCACTTAAACATGGAAACGAAGTGCCAGAATTAATACCCTCACAGACAACTTTTCGTAATCCTTTTTGATACTCTTTAACTTTTTCAGCAAAATACGGGGCGATTAATAGATTAGCCAAATTCGGCTGTTCTTGATATGTTTCGCTTATTACGTTTAAGAATTCAGCACGAATGATGCAACCACCACGGAAAATAAGGGCTATATCCTTTAAAGGTAAATTCCATCCGTAAAGTTCAGAAGTCATTTTATATTGTATAAATCCTTGCGCGTAGGCACAAATCTTACCCATATAAAAAGCTTGTCTAATGTACTCAGTCCACACATCTTTATCTAAACTTCGCTGATCAATCCCTGGTCCTGTTAGAATATTTTCTGCATAAACTCGTTCTTCTTTTAAAGAGGAGATGTAACGGGCAAACAATGACTCTGTAATAATGGATGATGGGATCCCATTGTCAATTGCTTGAATGCTTGTCCATTTACCTGTGCCCTTTTGCCCTGTTTTATCAAGAATCACATCGATTAGTGGTAAGCCTGTTACATCATCCTTTTTCCGTAAAATCTCTGCGGTGATTTGAATTAAATAACTTTTCAGTTCCCCTTGATTCCATATTTCAAAGATATCAGCAATTTCATTCACAGATAAACGTAACCTTTTTCTTAAAAATGTATAGGTTTCTGCGATTAACTGCATATCTGCATACTCGATTCCGTTATGTACCATTTTTACAAAGTGACCGGACCCTTTTGGACCCATATAAACACAGCAAGGGTCTCCGTCCACTTGGGCTGCTATTTTTGTTAGAATAGGAGCTGCTTTTTCATATACGTTTTTATCTCCACCAGGCATGATCGAAGGTCCATTTAAAGCCCCGACTTCGCCGCCAGAGATACCGATTCCTAAATAACCGATTCCTTTTGACTTCAATTCATCATATCTACGTTCCGTATCTTTGTAATGGGAGTTACCACCGTCCATAATCACATCGCCTGCTTCAAGGAAGGGTACTAATGTACCTATTACCGAATCGACCGGTTTGCCCGCTGTTACCATAAGGAAGATTTTCCTTGGAGTTTTTAAGGAGTAAACAAAATCTTGAATTTCGTAGTAGGGATGGATGGAGTGACCTTCACTTTTTTTAACAAGATCATCCGTTAAATCCCTCGTATAATTATAGACAGCGACTTGCTCACCCTTACCAGCCATGTTTAAAGCGATATTACAGCCCATTACCCCTAAACCAATGACACCAATTGTGTTGGACATTTTTTCTGCTCCTTTTATTTGAAATGAATAGGCCGTAGATCCTCACTTATAGGCTTAGAAGATTCTAAGAAAAATAAGTGGGGGATCTACCGCCCGGGAATCATGATTTATACGAATAAACTTAGTACTAAAATAAATCCTAATCCAGCTACAGAAATGATGGTCTCAAGCAATGTCCATGTTGCAAATGTTTCTTTCATGCTTAAACCAAAATATTCTTTAAACATCCAGAAACCAGCATCGTTAACATGTGAGGCTATTAAACTACCCGCTCCTGTTGCAAGCACAACTAAAGCAAGATTAACGTCGGATTGTCCTAACATCGGAATAACTAAACCAGCGGTTGTTAAAGCTGCAACAGTTGCAGAACCTAAGGAAATACGTAATATTGCAGCGATGATCCAGGCAAGCAAGATGGGTGATAATGTAGTTCCATTGAATAATTCAGCTACATAGTCACCTACGCCGCCATTAATCAGTACTTGTTTGAAGGCTCCGCCACCCCCAATGATTAAGAGCATCATCCCAATATGAGTAATAGCCGTTGTACAAGATGCCATTACATTTTTGATTGGAATTTTTCGTGCTATTCCCATGGTGTAGACAGCTACCAGTAAGGAAATTAACATGGAAGTTGATGCATCACCAATAAAACGGATCGCTGCTAGTAAACTGCTATCTTCAAATCCCATTGTTTTTTGAAGCAAAGTAATAACCGTAGCAATAGACATTAAAATAACAGGAAGCATTGCAGTAAATACACTGATACCAAATCCCGGAGTTTCCTCGGATTTAAATACTTTTTGTTCACCTAAAGAGGCAATATTACCGGTTTTCGTAAATGATGCAGGTACGAGTTTTTTGGCAAGCTTAGTAAATACAGGTCCAGCTAAAATAACGGTTGGAATGGCAATAATGAAACCGTAAAGTAAAACCTCACCAAGGTTCGCGCCATATTCACCAGCAATAACTGTTGGCCCTGGATGTGGAGGTAAGAAACCATGTGTTACGGATAAAGCTGCAACCATCGGAATCCCGAGATATAAAATAGAAACCTTTAATTCTTTTGAAATGGCAAATATGATTGGAATTAACAATACTAATCCTACTTCAAAAAATAACGCCACACCGATAATGAATGAAGCAGCTACGACTGCCCATTGGATATTTTTTTCACCAAATTTGTCTACGAGGGTCATGGCAATTCGTTGAGCACCACCAGAATCAGCGATCAACTTACCCAACATCGCTCCAAGTCCAAAGATTAACGCTAAGTGACCAAGTGTTCCGCCTAATCCGGCTTCGATGGTTTTGACAATTTCCTCTAATGGCATTCCAAGTGCTAAAGCGACGCCGAACGATACAATGATTAATGAAATAAAGGTATTCAATTTGAAACCCATTATTAAAACTAATAATGCTAAAATTCCAATCGCTACGATAACTAATGGCATTGTAATTACCCCCTGTTTTTATCTTTTTAGTGTTTAATTAAGCTTCTTTGATAATTGGAAATCCGTGTATAATCATCTTCTAACACTCTGGATAGGTTAATGAAAATCGGCAGCAATTTCCTATATTCCTTGGTCGCTTCTTCTTTTGGTGTATGTTTGTTGGTACTACCAATCATTTCAGAAACGACTTCAAAGGACTGGATTTGTCCGGTGGCATACAAGCCTAAAATACAAGCTCCTAGACAAGAACTTTCGTAGCTTTCTGGAACGACGACTTCAGATGAGAATATGTCAGACATCATTTGCCGCCAAACATCTGATCTTGCGAAGCCTCCAGTAGCTTGAATTCGGGTCACAGGACCGTCCATACATTCGGTTAATGCTAAAAATACGGTGTACAAATTGTAAATGACTCCTTCTAGGGCTGCGCGAATCATATGTTCTTTCTTATGTGACATCGTTAAACCGAAGAATGAGCCACGTACGTCTGGGTTCCATAATGGCGCACGTTCACCAGCCAGGTATGGATGGAATAACAATCCGTCAGATCCTGGTCTTACACGTTCAGCAATCTTGGTTAGTACATCATATGGATCAATTCCTAGTCTTTTCGCTGTTTCTACTTCTGATGAGGCAAGTTCGTCACGGATCCAGCGAAGGACCATCCCGCCATTGTTCACCGGCCCCCCAATAACCCAGTGCTTTTCTGTTAAGGCATAACAAAATATTCTTCCCTTTTCGTCTGTTTGAGGCTTGTCTATAATGGTTCGAATGGCACCGCTTGTCCCGATTGTGACGGCAACTTCGCCTTTTCGTATCGCATTTACACCTAGATTAGAAAGGACTCCATCGCTAGCTCCAATGACAAACGATGTTTGTGGATCGATCCCCATCTTTTTTGCTAAATCTGAATTACAGTTGGTAAATATCCTGGTTGTTGGCACAAGCTCAGATAATTGAGAAGGGGTTATACCAGCAATTTTTAATGCTTCTTCATCCCAATCTAATTTTTCTAGATTCATCATGCCCATGGCAGAAGCTAGGGAATAATCCACTACATATTGATCAAAGAACTTTTTAAAAATATATTCTTTAATTCCGATATACTTTTTAACCTTGACAGCGGTTTCAGGAAGGTCATTCACAATCCAGGCTATTTTCGTTAAGGGTGACATGGGGTGAATGGGTGTTCCTGTTCGTTTATAGACTTCATGGCCATTCAGCTCATCTTTTATTTTATGTGCCCATGCTTCACTTCGATTATCTGCCCAAGTGATACAAGACGTCAGTGGGCGGTCATTTTCATCCATCGCAATGACACTATGCATGGCACTGCTAAATGAAACAAACGATAGCTTTTTTTGTGAGTGATGTTTCATTATATTCGAAATGGCTTGTAGGACAGCCTGAAAAATCTCTTCTGGGTTTTGTTCAGCTGTCGCTATATCTGGTGTATAAAGCGGGTATCCAATATTCTCTTGTTGGATGACTTCGCCTTTTTCGCTAAATAGAACGGCTTTCGTACTTGTGGTTCCGATATCTATACCTAACATATAGTTAGTCATTTTGTTGCACGACTCCTTTAGATAGCATTTGTTGTGACATCCATAGGTCTTCTACTTTACCTTGAACATCATCAAAGTTTTCATGTAAAGACTTGATCATGAGGTCTCTATCTTTTACTTTGATTGCTTCAATATAAAGTTCGTGATTGTTTATAATCCGTGTAAAATCTTCATACTTTTCTGTGAAACGCATACGCATCGACAAAAGAATGAGACTTTCCATAACAGGCTTTAAATTATTCCAGATCATCAGAATATGTGAATGATTGGCTGCACGAATAATCGTTTCATGGAACAAGACATCTTGATATGAAAACTCATCAGCATCACTATATTTGACGGCGACTTTCATCATTTCGAGAATTTTACTAAGTTCCTTCGCCAAATCATTAGTGTCCATCTTTACAAGACGTTCAAATACGAAGGATTCTATGAGCAGACGGACATCATAAATTTCTTCTATTTCTTTTTCTGATAGGCCAATAACAACGGCTCCCATTCTTTCTAATCGAATGATATTTTCGGATGCCAGTATTTTTAACGCTTCACGAATGGGTGAGCGACTTACAGTGAAATCAGCAGCTAGTTTATTTTCAGATAATATGGTACCGCTTTCAATCCCGCCAGAAATAATGCGCATTCTAAGCTCGGATGTTACGCGATCACCAGCAGAGGCTTTTAAAAGCCATTTGGAGGGATATAGGAATTCTGATTCGACCATCATTTCACCTTCTCAATTAATCAAGTATACTTGTATACAGGTATTATAATCTGAAATTTTAAATTTGCAAGCGTATACATTAAATTTGTTTTGTAACTCCTCGATAGATAAAATGAAAATTGCATATTAAGACATAGATCCTGTTCGGATTTTTTGTTCAAATGCACAATCAATTTCGTCTGTTCTTCAATATTTTTAACGTGCGGCAATCGATATAATGAAAGCGTAATCAAAAATTGCCCGGGGGGTTAGACAGATGGAAGGATTGACGATCAGTTGGATAGGAGCTCTGGCAGGGCTGGCTATTGCAATTATTCTGATATTAAGAAAGCTGAATCCGGTTTACGCTTTATTTTTGGGAGCTATTGTAGGCGCTTTATTGGGCGGAGCCAATTTGGAACAGACGATCAGCGTGTTAATAAGCGGTACGCAAAGTGTGATGGGGACGGTCATTCGTGTGCTTGCCGCAGGTGTATTGGCAGGTGTAATGATGGAATCCGGGGCAGCGGAGACGATTGCGCAGGCTATTGTAAAGAAGTTCGGCGGCAGTAAAGCGATACTCGCACTAGCCTTGGCGACGATGATTATTACGGCGGTAGGTGTATTTATTCCCGTTGCCGTGTTGATTGTGGCACCTATTGCATTGTCGGTCGGTAACAAAATGGGGATTTCCAAGCTGGCGCTCCTGTTGGCTTTGTCTGGAGGCGGAAAAGCGGGGAACATCATCTCTCCCAATCCTAATACGATTGCAGCGGCGCGCGGATTTAATCTGGATTTAAGCCACGTGATGTTGGCGGGTGTGGTTCCTGCGATATGCGGTTTAATCATGACTGTTTTGGTGGCATCTATGTTGAAAACCAAAGGTGTGAAGGTGTCTGATCAGGATATCATGGACAGTGATGTCGATACATCGAAATACCCGGCGTTGGGACGGGCGATTGTAGCCCCGCTGGTAGCTGTTATTTTGCTGATGATTAACCCGATTGGTTCCATCTCTGGTATTGAAGCACTTTCGAATTTCAAGGTGGATGCGATGTACATTTTGCCGATCGCTGGGATTGTGGGTATGCTGGCCATGGGACAAGGGCGCAATATCCTGAAGTATTCGGCCTCCGGTTTGAATAAAATGACGGCGACCGTGCTGATTTTGATCGGTGCAGGTGGGATTGCGGGTCTGATCTCTGCCTCCAACTTGTCTGCTCAGGTGGTTGGCCTGATTGAAGCTTCGGGAGTTTCCGGTACATTTTTGGCACCGCTTGCAGGTATTCTGATGGCAGCTGCTACGGCGTCCACCTCGACGGGCGTTATTTTGGCGACAGGCTCGTTTGGGGAAGCCATTCTGAACATGGGAACGGCCCCGCTCGCTGCAGCTGTGATGGTGCATACAGGAGCTACAGTCATTGATTCCTTGCCGCAGGGCAACTATTTTCACGTCACGGCAGACAGCATGAAAATGAGCATTAAACAACGGATGGGATTGATTCCTTACGAAGCTATTGTGGGTGGAACGATGGCAATTGTAGCGACAATTATGTATGGATTTTTACTTTAATATTCACGATGGGGTGAGAAGATGAGAGAGAAAACATTTGTGCTGGCACCAGATTCTTTTAAAGAAAGCATGACGGCTAAAGAAGTGTGTATCGCGATGGAGAAAGGACTGCGCAAGGTCTATCCGGCGGCGAATTATGTCCACGTACCGATGGCGGACGGCGGTGAAGGAACGGTGCAGTCACTGGTGGATGCGACAGGCGGGCAGATTCGTTATATCGAGGTGACAGGACCGCTTGGAGAACCTGTAACTGCTGCATACGGCTTGCTGGGAGACGGCACCACGGCGGCAATCGAGATGGCATCCGCCAGTGGAATCCATTTGGTCAACAAGGATAACAAAAACCCGTTAAAGACAACAACCTACGGCACAGGGGAGTTAATCCGTGAATGTCTGAACCAGGGAATTCGAAAAATTATCATCGGCATTGGCGGAAGCGCGACGAATGATGGCGGTATAGGAATGGCGGAAGCGCTGGGCGCCAGATTTTTGGATGCAACAGGTAATACTCTTCCGCGCGGCGGCGGTAGTCTGGGCGAGCTGGCCAGTGTTGATATTTCATCACTGGATGACCGCTTGCAGCAGGTACAACTGATTGTTGCCTGTGATGTGACAAATCCGCTGTGCGGAGAGCATGGGGCATCTCAAGTATTCGGGCCACAAAAAGGGGCAACCCCGGAGATGGTGCAGCAATTGGATGCCAATCTTGCTCATTACGCCGATGTGGTGAAACAGCAGCTGGGCAAGGATGTGCGCGATCTCCCAGGCGCAGGCGCAGCAGGTGGATTGGGTGCGGGCTTATTGATTTTCACTCAGGCGACGCTTCAAAAAGGCATTGAAATTGTGATTGAATACACCGGTTTAAAACAAAAGCTCGCCACTGCCGATATCGTTTTGACGGGGGAAGGCGGTATTGATTTTCAGACCAAATTCGGTAAAACTCCTTATGGAGTAGCTCAGGCGGCAAAACAGTCTGGTAAAAAGGTTATTGCCGTCGCAGGTTATATCGGGGAAGGGATCGACACGTTGTACAAGGAAGGGATAGATGCGGTGTTTGGCATCGTGCCGGGAGCCTCGGAGCTCGGTAAGCTGCTGGCCGAAGGGCCGCAAAACGTAGAGCGTACGTGCGAGAATATCGCAAGAGTACTTCAGTTCAGCGAGAAATGAACAGATGGAGAAGTGATTATAAACATAAAACGGCATCATACAAATACGATATAATACGAGCGCTCGCCTGTAATCCCGAACTTAGCCAAAGCCGGATTGACTGAGAAATTTGGGAGTGACGGCGAGCGGAAATATGATATTACTGGCGCATGGTCTGGCGTGATACAGCAGTTCATTGATACAGTGCCAATAAGCCATGCGTAAGCTCAAAAAGCTGAAGGAGATTCCGGGGATCTTTACCGGTTAAGGTATGGATGCGCTTCAGGCGGTATTGCAGCGTATTTCGGTGAATATTTAATTCATCTGCGGTAAAGGAGACACTGCCGTTATGGTTAATAAAGCTTCGCAGCGTATCCAGCAAATCCACAGTATCTTCCAGCTTGCTAACCAGATAGATCGTGTTCGTCAGGTTCGTTTGACTCAATTTGACCAGAAATTCGACTTCCGCAAAAGAAATTTTTTGCACAGGCGGGCGCAAAGCCAGTAAAACATTCATAGCTGACTTGGCTTGCATATAAACATCCGCAATGTTGTGCTCTTGTCTGCTGACCGTAATCAGCACATCGGGATGACTGCGCACAAGTGGCTCTAGCAGTTTGTCTGTCGGCTCCTGATTTTGTATTAGAATGAGATAGCAGTCTTCTTCCATGCGAAAGGATGGATGCTGCATGAATATATTGGACAAATCGGCTAAATGAGCTGGATCAGTAGGCAGATATTTTACATATACAGCCGAAGTTTTTAGAAGCAAATCAATGTGATATTGAGCTGCTTCTTTTTTTATTTTTTGCGTGTAAGCTCCCTGATGATTTAACAACATTTCCAGCACAGATTTTTTGCGATTGGCTTCATGGGCCAGATGCTCCAATGAGATCCGCTGTTCAATCAGGAGAGACACCGTGGTTTTAACAATACTGCAAAAAGGACGCACTTCATCGGGATTGCCTGAAATACCAATGACACCAACTAACTCATGATGAATGACAATCGGTTCATTGGTTCCCTTTTTCTCATAGTGGCCGTCCTGCCACACTTCAACCATTTTCCCAGTTTCGAGCGCCTGAACAGCTCCTTGGTGAATGGTTCCGATTCGTTCACTCTCGCCGCTGCCAATGATGATGCCTCGTTCATTCATAATATTGATATTGTATGGAATATCCTTCATCATTTTGTCTACGATGTCTTGGGCTTGCTTTTCGGAGAGCTGAAACAAAATCCGGATTCCTCCTTTATCTATAGTGATATAGCGTATTTTAATGTACCACCTTAATGAAAGGGTTTTCAATTCATTGTGCATCTGAACAATATGATAAGGCGGATTACCGACCATGTCAGTCAATTTTATCATAGATGTGAAATTGCAGCGTATTATGATAATCCATTAGACGATGTTATATATTTTTGTATTGAGTGTAATCTAAGGAAGAGTATAGCTGTACGCAAAAAAACAGGGCTCATAGGAGCACCTGCTTTTTGTATCTATCCTTTTTATTGCCAGCCACGCTGTCTAATGACGAACCTCGCGGAAGCTATAGGTAATGTCGTGTAGTTCTTTCTTTAAACGGGCATCTTTAGACGCTGGTGCATATCCAAGCACCTGGTAGTAATTACTTTCGGTCTCAATAATCGCTACATGGGTAACATATTTGTCCATATCTTTCTTGCCTTTAATCACGAACTCAAGGGCAGGATATCCATAAATGGTTGTGTTAGAGACAGGTCCTACACTAGACAGGTTCCACTCTTTGGTTAAGTTATTTTCAGCTTTCTTACCATACTGTTGGAGAGTTATATTGCCCAATTGCTTTTTTGAGTGGGATAGTACCACAACGGATTTTTGAATGTACGGATTGAATATTGCAATCTCTGCTTTTCCTTCACGGTCCGGGTCTGTTGACCAGTCCAGCGGGGCCGTGATTTGAAACCGTCCATCTTTACTTACATAGCTTTGCTCTTTCTTGCTCACCGGAACTTCAGGAGGTACGTAACTGTCTGCAAGTATAAAAATAGCATTTACAAACGAGGCTCCCAAGATCACCATTGCGGTAAAAAATATAAAGAGCGAACGTTTCATTGTCTTTTTGCTAATGGGCTCTAAATCCCGTACCTTTACAACATATGTACCTGCAGCTAAATCACCAATTCGTTGTCTTGATGCAGTTACTAACACACTGATACCAGCAGGTATCCCACCCATTAGCAATGGATTGGTGTCTATTAGCCTGAGCAGCGTACGAATGAGTGATTTAAGAAAACCGGGAGGCCTTCCTTCCCCGTTAACCACCTTAATACGAAAGACGAACTTACCCAGCGTATAGCCTGTGTAACCTTCCAAAAGCAAATAATAGCTGAAGAAAGCAATAAGCAGAATACAACGGGATGCAATCGCTAAAGGTAAAAACCATCTGTCCGTTATTTGAATAACAGAAATAAAAAAACAAATATACCCGATTACAAAAAATATGCAATCAAAAACCGTTGCTCCCCACCGTCTAAACAGAGTAGAATTCCCGTATGTTTTTGATAACGCCGCCATCCTGTTTGGATCTACCCCATAATTTTGACCATGCCGAATGTACGTCTGTCTTGAAGTTTCCTGCGGAATGTGTGATATGTGCTGTTCGTCCAAAAAATACACCTCTTCTTAATAATTAAAAACACACTCCTTATATTAACGGTCATTTTATAATCCATGTTTAGGAAAACATTCTATAAACAAAGAAATTATTATAAATATCCCTTCCTCTCATTGAACCGCATTCAGGCGCTAGTAGAGCCAGAGAATGCCCAATCCTTGCGGTTGCTTGAAAAAGCAGGCTTTCGGCAAGAAGGGCTCCTCTCCCAATATGAATTTACGTTAGGGAAATATGATGATCTTTACATGTGCGCATTGGTCAAATCAGAGTATATCAATCGTTCTCAGAAATGATAGATGTAGGTGAATCAAGCAGGGGAGCATGGATAGGAAGAAGGTTGATCATTGTACAACATGATCGACCTTCAGCGGCATACCCATTTCATATTGCTCAATGGGGTCTTTCGAGAGACCTATTTTTTGGATAAAGCCTTCAAGAGAGTCATTGTCAGACAGACAGATGTACACCTTCTCAATCTTTTGGGTCTCTGCTGCTCTATGAAGGAGGGCGCATCCTAATCCTTGGTTGCGATGCTTAGGATCGACCCAAAGAAAGTTGATTTTACCCTTAGCACTCATGCTCACCATGCCGAGGCACGTTTGATTCACTTCGTAGATGCCGAGAAAAGCTTCCTGTGTACTGGTGGCGTAATAAGGTGTGTCGCTTTGCCAATGGATGTGGCAGTCGGTGAGGGTCTTACGAAAAGCTGCGATGTCATCAAATGTAACTTCCTTAAGAATATACGAAGATGAGAGGGCAGCGGGTGGGGCGGAGGGCAGAGTGCCGTTGTAGTATTTCAGCGTATAGCGTGGCTGATAGCCTTGCTTTTCATATAATTTAACGGCCAGATGATTATCCTTGATGACTTCGAGCCATAGCTGCTGGCAGTCCGCGGAGATGGCTGTTTGTTTATGTAATTCCAGCAACTTGTTGCTAATCCCTTGACCGCGGTAAGCCGGAGCGATGCATAGCGTGCCGCAACGCATGGTCTTGTACCCGTCGAACTGCCGGACACCGCCGAGAATTAAGCCGATCGGTTGATCCTCATCCATGGCAAGGAAAGAGTGATTCCGTGTATTACCCTCTGGACCAAAAAAACGTGCTGCGAAATCGTCCTGATCCATGGTCAGGCGAATGGAATAATCCGAGAACCCAAGCGAAAATGCTTGAAAAATGTGTTCCATACTGACGTCATTGCATCTCACATAGGTGATCACCGTTATTCCCCCTAGAAATTCATACTATATTTGGATTATAGGGAATTAAGGGAGCTCCATCAATCTCCTGCTGAAATAAAAAAACCCCTTAAAAAAGGGGATTGGTGCTGTGTGTTGTAGGGTTGCAATTCGTGTCGCTAAGATCAGGATTGGTAGAGAGGTCACGATAATGGTTGAGCTTATATTCAATAATTTTTTGGGTTTCCATTAGTCTGGAAATTTCTTGTTGAATCTTCTGATTATGTTTCTCAAGTAAGGAATATCTGTCAGGAAGGGTAATGTTACCTTGCTCCGAAAGTTCTCGATAATGCTTCATTTCCTCTATGGTCATTCCAGTGGCTTTTAATCGGGTTAAAAAGATAATCCCCAGAATCTGATCTCTACTGTAGAACCTGTGTCCGTTAGCCTTTCGTTCTGCATAAGGCAGCAAGCCAATTCGCTCATAATAGCGTATGGTATCCTCTGTTAAACCTGTTAGTTCTGCAGCTTGACTAATAGAGGTTATGGTCTCCGGAATTTCCTGCAAAGTATCCCACTCCTTAATTGTAACGATTACCAAGGCACTTCTCCATTCGAGTCGAAAAATCCTCCTGTCGGCCCTCCATCATTTAAAGTGGCTAAACGGACAACGACAGCAGCGGCTTGCTGTACCGAACCCGGTCCTGTAAAGCCATTTAAGTCGGTGGCGGTAAAACCAGGGTCAGCCGAATTGATTTTGAGAGGTGAGTCTTTGAATTCTTTGGCAAGGGTGACGGTGAACATATTAACCGCTGCTTTGCTGCTATTGTAGGCAAGCAAATTAAATTGTGCATGCTCATGCTCAGGATCGCTATTATAGGTTAGCGAGCCAAGGCCACTCGACAAGTTAACGATTCTACCGCATGGGGATTCTTGCAATAAAGGCAACATGGCTTGCGTCACCGCGACCAAACCGAAAAAGTTTGTTTCATACGTTTCTCTTAAATCGTCCAAAGAGAACTGACTTGGAGGAGTGGCTCCTCCTAAAGATATGCCGGCATTGTTGATTAGTACATCAAGGGAACCAGATTTTTGTTTGATCTGATGGACTGCGGAATCAATCGTACTTTGATTCGTCAAGTCTAACAAAATCAATCGGGCTTCTACTCCCTCATTAGCCAACTTAGCCACCGCTTCCCGGCCGCTCTGCTCATTCCGTGAGCCAATCAGGATTGTAAGACCCATACCCCCCAATTGTCTGGCTGTTTCATACCCGATGCCTTTGTTGGCCCCAGTAATAAGAGCTGTTTTCCCAATAGTCATGAGCGATTCCTCTTTTCATTATTCTTGAATTTGGCGGCCACCATGCTTTAAATGTACTACTTGGAGTATACTTAAAGTCAACACAAAACCAGCAAAAATATAGCTCGAAATGCCCTGGACATTCTTTATTTTAGAAGATGGGAGAATGGAATGAATAAAAGGCAAATGGAAATTTTACGCATGTTGTTAACTGAACCGGACCGGTTGTGGTTGGCGCAGGATCTGGCGGATATGACCGACTGCTCTGAAAAGACGATCCGCAACGATCTGAAAGTAATTGAAGATTATATCGTCAAGCATTCTGATGCCAATCTGGTGAGAAGGCCGGGACGCGGCATTTATCTGGAGATGGGTGAAGCGGATCAGAATGAATTGTTCCATCGACTGTATGCGGACGAGAGTACAGCCCAACATGAGTCGGATGAGGAAAGGGTGCTTCATCTCGCCTATCGGCTCTTGATGAATGCCAAGCCTGTGACCATCCAGGATCTAGCTTCACAGTATTATGTGAACAAGACGGTGATTCGTAGAGATATGGAGAAGATCGATGGCTGGCTGCACAGCTTTGATCTGGCCTTGATTACCAAGCAGCGCGTTGGATTGACCATTCAAGGCTCTGAGAAAAATAAGCGCATCGCTTTGGCGCGGATGAACCAGCTGATTGACAGTCCTGAGTTAACAGGACAGATGATGCGCAAACAGTTTGAATCGCACGAGATTACAACCATAAATCATGAATTAAAAGCATTTCAAAAACGCTATGAGCTCAGCTTTACTGACGAAGCTTTCGAAGCTCTAATGCTGCATATCCTCTTAATGGTCAAACGAACCAAGATGGGACAACCCATTTCGCTCTCCAAGCAGGACATTGCCTTTTTGCAGGAGAGACGCGAATTTACATGGGCTACGTCTTTTTTGCAGCAGTTGCAAAAGTTGTTTGCTGTGCCTTTTTCCAAGGAAGAGACGGCGTATTTAACTCTGCACCTGCTTAGTGGGAAGTTCCGTTACCAGCAGGAGGGAAGAACAGGAAAACAAGGTGAGCTGGCAGATAGCCACCCGCTTTTGCCTGAGTTGATTGAGCAGTTAGTTCGGCGGATGTCCGAGCTGAATATGATTGCCTTTTCTAAAGACAAGATGTTACTGAAAGGGTTGAATGTCCATTTATATACGACCCTGAACCGTCTTCAATATGGATTGACCGTGTCCAATCCTATGCTGGCCGAGATCAAGAAGATGTACCCCTACATGTTCGACCGAGTTATTATTACACTGGAAGAGGTGGGACAATGGACCCGGCTATCCTTCCCCGAGGAGGAAGCGGCGTATTTAACGCTGCATTTTCAGGCTTCTGTGGAGCGATTGCACCAGAAAGAGAGTCATCCCCAGAGAGCCATCATCGTGTGTCACATGGGCATCGGTATGTCCCAACTGCTACGCACCAAGGTGGAACGTAAATTTCCGGCTGTACATGTGGAGACAACCCTTTCCAAAGCAGAAGTGCAGGACTATCTGGCAGCCCAGGAGGTGGATCTCGTCATTACCACTGTAGATCTCCCAGAGATGAACATTCCGCACATTCTCGTCTCTCCCTTGCTGGATGCCAAGGACGAACGTCGGCTGGAGCAAGTGATCCGACGACTGGATGAGCCGGAACAGAGGGCGGCAGACGAATCTGTATTTTTTAAGTATACAACCCCTTTTTTGGTCTTTCCCCAGCAGGAAGTGCAGCGTCCGGAACAATTGATCTCCAAGCTGGCGCAAATACTGGAGGACAAGGGATATGTGGAGCCAGGTTATGTGGACAGCGTACTGGCGCGAGAAAAAATGTCGGCCACGACGATTGGGGGAGGCATAGCCATCCCGCATGGCGGTTCTGAGTGGATAAGGCAGTCCTCCATTGTAATCGCTACCTTGAAGCAGCCGCTTACCTGGGGAACCGAGAAAGTAGAGCTTGTGTTCTTGCTTGCGGTCAAACAGGATGGGCGGGAAGAAATGCGCCAGTTATTTAAGGAATTGTCCCTGATCAGTGAGCAGCCTGCTTTAGTTCATGCCTTATCTAAGGAGACCGATGCGATGAGATTATTAGGGAGAATGAAGGGATAAACTAAAATCAAAGCTGTGCTCTGGAACAGGACTTATAGATAAGTCCTGTTTTTTGTCGGTATAATTCCGTTTTTCCGAAAGTTCCGGTAAAAAGTTCGTCCGATAACAGCAAGATAGGCGTTTATACTATCAATGTAAGCGGAAACAACAGAGAGAAGGGGAATAGACTATGAAGATATTGGCGATTACCTCATGTCCTAACGGAATTGCACATACGTATATGGCAGCTGAGAATCTGCAAAAGGCAGCAGCAAAGCTGGGCATCGAGATGAAGGTCGAGACACAAGGCTCCATTGGAGTCGAAAATCAACTGACCGAGCAGGAGATCCGTGAGGCAGATGGCATTATTATTGCAGCGGATAAAACGGTGGTTAAAGACCGCTTCGTCGGTAAGAAACTGCTGGTCGTTGGCGTACAGGATGGCATTCGCCGTCCAGAAGAATTGATCCAGCGGGTGATGAAGGGTAATGTACCTGTGTACCAAGCAGAGTCACGTTCTGCCGAAGGTAGCTCACAGGAGAACAAACCGAAACAAAATCCCATCTACCGCCACTTGATGAACGGTGTATCCTATATGGTACCCTTCATCGTCATTGGGGGATTGCTCATTGCCATTGCGTTGACGATTGGCGGTGAGAAGACACCAGGCGGTCTGGTTATACCGGACGGTTCATTCTGGAAGACGGTTCAGGATATCGGTTCGGCTTCGTTTACCTTTATGATACCGATCCTCGCCGGATTTATCGCGATGAGCATTGCAGATAGACCGGGGCTTGCACCGGGTATGATTGGCGGATTCATTGCTGCGAACGGCAGCTTTTATGGAAGTGAGGCGGGGGCTGGATTTATCGGCGGCATTATCGCCGGTTTCCTGGCCGGTTATGTTGCACTTGGGATTCGGAAAATCAAGGTTGGCCGAGCATTACAGCCGATCATGCCTATAATTATTATCCCTGTATTGGCATCGTTAATTGTTGGATTAATCTTTGTCTTTGTAATCGGTGCTCCAGTCGCACAATTGTTTGAAGCTTTAACAGGTTGGCTTGCAGGTATGCAAGGTACAAGCTCAATTCTACTGGCATTGATTCTAGGTGCGATGATCTCCTTTGATATGGGCGGCCCTGTGAACAAAGTCGCTTTCTTATTCGGTTCGGCCATGATCGGCGAAGGAAATTATGAAATTATGGGGCCAATTGCCGTTGCGATTTGTATTCCGCCGATTGGGATGGGACTTGCAGCGATGATCAACAAACGTAAATTTGCACCTGCGGAACGCGAGGCTGGGAAGGCAACATTCACAATGGGGTTGTTCGGTATTACCGAAGGTGCAATTCCATTCGCGGCGCAAGATCCACTGCGTGTTATTCCTAGTATCATGGTAGGATCCATGGTCGGTTCAGTCATTGCGATGTTGGGGAATGTAGGTGACAAGGTAGCTCACGGTGGACCGATTGTAGCTGTACTTGGTGCAGTGGACCATGTGCTCATGTTCTTCATCGCCGTTATTGTCGGCGTAGCTGTATCGGTTGTCCTGGTGAGCTTGCTGAAAAAAGATATTGCAGCAACTGTAACTCCTGATGTTGCTGGGGAAGCTGGACAATCTGCGATTACTACAACGGCCGCTACGGAGTCATCTGCTTCAACAACTGTTACAAATAATGGGCCAGCCGTTTCTCCACAAGCCATTCACATTGAGAAACTGACGGATATTGTAACGATGGATCTGATTAATTTGGATCTGGAAGGAACGACACGAGATGCTGTGGTTGATGAAATGATCGGAGTACTTGAGAGAACTGGAGCCGTAAGCTCTGCCAGTGATTTCAAACAGGCGATATTAGCCAGAGAGGAAGAAGGCTCCACAGGCATTGGAATGAATATTGCCATTCCTCATGGCAAATCGGAAGCGGTCCTGAAGCCAAGCGTGGTCTTCGGCATCAAGCAGGGCGGTGTTGACTGGAATAGTGCAGACGGAAGTGAAGCAAAACTGATCTTCATGATTGCCGTACCGCGCAACAGCAAGGAAAATGCGCATCTGAAAGTATTGCAAATGTTATCGCGTGAGCTGATGGATGATCATTTCAGAGAAGCGCTCCTGGCGGTTAAAACGAAGGAAGAAGCATATCAATTGCTGGATCAGGTGCATTAATTCATGCGATAAGATCTTGAATCAAAAAAAAGAGGCTCCCGAAGTTTTAGCCGGGAGCCTCTTTTTTGAGAAGGTCTTTGCGTAAGTCAGCGGCGTTCACCGCGTGACATGAGCATGATGCCCAGAAACACAAAGCCTGCACCAGCCAGATGAGCAAATGAGAAGGATTCACGGAGGATGATATAGGACAGCAGCAATGTACTGACAGGAATACAACCCGTGTATACAGCTGCTGTACTAGCCGGTACTCTTGATACACCCCGAAACCATAATACGTAGCCTAATGCGGTGACAAAGATACCATAATATAAGACTAGCCCCATCTCCCCTACACCAACGTGGTTAAAGTTGTACTGTCGGGCCTCCCCGAAGGAACAACCCAGAAACATAAGGAATGAAAAGAGTGTTATATACATAGTCCCAAGCAGGGAAGAGACGTCGCTGGATAGCATCTTGCGTAATACCGTCAGTGCCGCTTCTCCGAACACAGCAGACAGAACAAGCAGCATGCCAATGAACGAGGTTGCGTTGGGAGCATTGAACCAGAGCGCCGATATGTGAGGCACTTGCAACGCCAAAACACCGAGCAGAGAACAGGCAATCCCGAGACCGGGGCGGAGCGTAATCTTTTCTCTCAGCAGCACATACGAAAGAAGTGCAACGATAGCTGGGGTTAAGCTAGTTAAAATTCCGCTTTCGGAAGCAGAGGCGTAGGTCAGCCCGTACAGCATTAGGACACGGAAGAGAAACATGCCGACCAGTGCTTGAATGAACAGGATTAAGGCATCCCGTTTGCTGATCCTTAGTGAATACTTCTTGATGAATACAATGGGTACCAAGAACAGAAGGGCAACAGCCAGACTGGCAGATTGCGATAAAAAAACAGGTAGCTGCATCACGACCAGTTTACCGACTACCACAGAACTGCCGACAATGGAGGTTGCGATCACTAATTCCATGTAAGTCGAAAAGGTTGGTTTGTTCATTTCATCTCACCTCTTGTACAGATATTGATATATACTGTAGCAATAGAAACTGGGCACTTGTAGATCCAGTTGAAGAGGTTTTTGACAGTACCGCTTGAGGGGGCAACCTATGTGGTTATCTATCGATAAGAATGTGACAGTTCCGATGCTGCGTCAGGTGTATCAAGCGATACGGGACCGTATTTTAGCCGGAGAACTGCATGCAGGATATAAACTTCCTTCGACCCGGGTACTGGCCTTACAGTTGAATGTTTCCCGGAATGTTATCCTCGAAGCTTATGAAATGCTGCTAGCCGAAGGCTTAGCCATTGCGCGCTCGGGTTCAGGTACCTATGTAGCGGAAGGGGCCGTCCTTCCAGGTTATGTATCCGCACCGCCTATCGAGGCGTCTGCGTCTGCAGTGGAATCTGCATATTCAAATGAGATGTCTGTAATTTCCTTCCGGACAGGCCTTCCTGCATTGGAATTATTTCCGCGCAAATCATGGGCTGACTTGCTTCAGAGCGTATGCAAAGAGGCTCCTGATCTGGCACTAGGTTATGGCGATCCTGCTGGAGAGCCTGAGTTACGCAGGGAGCTGGCCGACTATTTGGTTCACACCAGAGGAGTGAAAGCCAGCCCGGAACATATTGTAATCACTAGCGGAGCAGTACAAGCGATTCAGCTTGTCACCCGTCTGTTACTGTCAGCTGGAGACGAAGCCCTGGTAGAGGAACCGACAAATGAAGATTTAAAAAGCATTCTGGCGGCCACAGGAGCCACATTGCGGAGTATGCCTGTTGATGATTCGGGAGTTATAACAGCCGATCTGCCGCAAAAGAGACACCCCAAACTGGCATATCTGACACCCTCGCACCAGTTCCCGCTGGGTGGTATCTTGCCGATCCAAAGGCGGATCGAGCTTATTCAGTATGCAGCCCGGACAGGATGTCTTCTGCTCGAAGATGATTATGACAGTGAGTTCCGGTATGACGGGGCGCCCGTCCACTCCTTGCAGAGTCTGGACCCAGAACGGGTGCTATATGTCGGGACGTTTAGCAAAATATTGTTCCCTGCGCTGCGGATCGGCTATATTGTTCTTCCCTCGTCACGAGTCGCTGATTTTATCCGTTTAAAGCAACTGGCGGATTACCAGACAGCGAGCCTGGAACAAATTGTGTTGAGTCGGTATATCAGGAAGCGACTCCTTCATAAGCATGTACATAAGATGAAAAAAGTGTACGCCAAGCGTCGTCAGGTCCTGCTTGATAGCCTGGAACAGCATTTTACAGGGCAATACCGGATATGTGGCCGATCGGCTGGTTTACATTTGGTAGCAGAGTTTCAGTTCCCACTCCGAGAGAATCTGCTAGAACATCTCCGTAGCGAAAATGTATTTGCGGCACAGCTCGAAGGAAACCGACTGCTAATGGGCTACGGGCATCTAAAGGAAAATGAAATTCATGAAGGGGTTAGCAGGATTAGGAATGCCCTGCTACGGTAGTACACGCAAAAGCAGCCTATCCTTAGGTGAGGATAGGCTGCCCTTTTCATAACAAGATATCGTGTTCCATGATCACTATTCATACGAGGTTTGAGCCATGTAATCCTACATAAAGTCAAAAAAATAACGAATTACGTGGAAAAAGACGGGCGAGGTGTAGGTCAAGCTATCCACCCGGCTTAAGTAGCTTTTTTTCAAAGCATCGAACTTATCATCATCGCCGATTAATAAATCCCGCTTCAGCACGGAAACCGTTAAGCTGCCGAAGAAACCGCTCAAGCTGATCAGCATGCCGAAAATAATTCCAAATTTCAGGTCAAACGGCGTCAGGTAGGGATAGATGAAATAGGAAGCCGCTATAGTTACGGGAAAAGCGAGTGCAAAGCCTTCCCAAGTTATATTGGGATTGGATGTCGGGACGATTTTCCGCTTTCCGAAATAGAGTGATGCTAGATAGTGTACGACATCATTGAGCTGCGTCAGTACCACTAGAAAAAGTACAAGTTTCGCTCCGTATTGCGGCGTAGCAAACTGAAAATAGGCCAGATGACTCAACCCGAAAACCATCAGCATGAGTCCCCATTGGGTCGAGCTGACACTGCGCAGAAAACCAACCGTTCCTTTGTTGAGCAATCGCGGGAGCGGTAGCAGCAAGAATACATAGATAGGGATAAAGACAATAAACATTCCATACCACCCGATATAAATCCAATAAAATTGTACGGGAATCGCCAAGTACGCCCATAGAAACAATCTGCGATCAGCTTTTCTGGATCTAATCATGGAAAAGTATTCTTTTAGCGCAAAAAAGGTGAGTGCCATCAAGGAAAGCAGTGACATGATCGGATTGAAAAGAGTTGCCAAGCAAAAGATAAAGAACATACCCCACCATGTCTTGATGCGAAGCCCAATAGCTGCATAGTCTTTGTCTGGCTGTGTTTTGACTACTACTATGTAAATCAGATGGATGACCAATAAGGCTGTAAAAATAAGGATTAACGTTAATAGCGAACTATCCATTACCACTCACCAACTTATCGCGAAATAGGGTTCCATTAGGGTTCCTATGTTATTATGAAGGAATAATTCAAACTTGATAAGGGGAAATTTCGTAAATGGTAGCAGATCAATCCGTCTTTATCTTGCTTACGAATACGGGAACGTTTCTTACGAGAGTCATTAAAAGCTATACGAGAGCGCCATACAATCACGCCTCCATTTCCTTCAACCGGGAACTTTCGGAGTTATACAGCTTCGGGAGAAAGACCCCTAATAACCCTCTGGATGGTGGTTTCGTGAAAGAGGATATTAAGACAGGTACATACAGCAGATTTCCGAATACAACATGTGTTATCTACGAGCTTCAAGTAACCGACCGTGAAGTTGAAAAAATGAAGCGAGTTTTACATGTATTTATCCGAAGTCGTCAAAAATATATGTATAACTTACTGGGTTTGATTGGTATTGCACTCAAAGAACCAGTCGAGTTCAGTAATTCTTATTTTTGTTCGCAATTCGTTGCGGAAATTTTACAGCGATCCGGCATAAAAATATGGAACAAGTTGCCCGCTCTTGTTACGCCAGATGATTTTCGGCAAAGTGATCGATTCCATTTGATCTACGAGGGGAAATTGAGCGAGTATGATCCTCAAGCTTGAGGACCAGCACCGCATTACTTAGACCTCTTCCGGCACAATTACCTCGATATGACGCGGTAAAATACCAAGCTCGATAGGCAAAGACGGCCCTTCCTCACCATCTACATTCGTACTGACCGGTTCTGCGGAGCTGACACTTACATGCTTTGCAGTAAAGTAAACGATATCACTATGATCCTTCAGGTTGCCTAAAAATAAGGATATGCTGGCCGTCACGGTGTTCAATATATTGAGGTTTTTGAAAATAAAGCAGTGAAGCAGACCATCGTCAACAGCCGCATCGGGTGCCAGTTTCTCGAATCCGCCAACTGAATTGGTTAACGTAGCCAAAAAGAGTGGCGATTTTCCTTCCCAGGTCTTGTCATCATAGCGGACGATAAGTGAGTGGGCAGGATGGCTGATAAGCTCTTTCATGCCTTCTTTGAAGTAGGCAAACGTGCCAAACGTGGATTTATCGTCTGATGATACAGCTGATAGCGATTCAGCAAGCGAACCTGTGGCAACCACATTGGCAAACATTCGGCCGTTTAAGAGGCCCATATCTACGTTTTTCACGCGGGTAGAAGTCAGTGTACGGATTGCCAGCTCAGGACTTAGCGGAATGTGTAAGGCACGGGCAAAATCATTGACTGTCCCAAGGGGGATGACACCCAGTCTTGGACGGTGGTCTTGATCAATGAAGCCGTTGATGGTTTCGTGAAGTGTGCCATCCCCACCGATGGAAACGACTAGGTCACAAGCTTCCTCACACGCATTAACGCAAAAACGGGTGGCGTCCAATTCCTTTGCCGTCTCTTTAACCGTAACAACGTATCCTTGATCACGTAGAATTTCTTCTACGCTTCTGACATGTTGGAGGGATTCCTCTTTGCCGGAAGAGGGATTTACAATGATCATAGCTCTCTTCATATACAGGTTCCTTTCTCTGGGGAAAGTTTGGGTTACCCACTCTTACCCGAAAAGCAGACCTTTAGACTCTAGATTAGACATGTGTTATATTTTTAGTTACTATATAAAAGTAAATAAAATCTGAATGGAGGATTTCATATGAAAATCGCATTAACAGGAGCAACGGGGCAACTGGGTTCCATCGTGGTAGATACGTTGCTTACATTTGTCTCCGCAAACGATCTTATTGTTAGCGTAAGAAATCCAGAAAAAGCAGAGAACTTAAGGTCTCGTGGCGTCGACGTTCGTCATGGCGACTTTGATAAACCGGAGACGCTGGATCAGGCGTTTGCTGGAGTAGACCGGTTGCTGATTATATCCGCAGACGGGGATAATGATACTAGAATCCGTCAGCATAAAGCGGCTGTTGATGCTGCTGTACGTGCTGGAGTAGGCTTCATCGCCTATACTAGCGCTGCCAATGCCGCTGACAGCACTCTATTCCTTGCACCCGTACATCGCATCACGGAGGAGTTCATTCGTGAGTCAGGCATTCCTTACTCCTTCCTGCGTAATAATTGGTATCTGGAAAATGAGGCAGGCACGATCCAATCCGTACTCGCGGGGGCTCCTTGGCTAACCTCGGCAGGGTCCGGTAAAGTAGGTTGGGCTACCCGCGCAGATTATGCGCAAGCAGCTGCAACCGTTTTGTCTGGCGAAGGGCATGAGAATACAATATACGAGCTCTCCGGTAAGCCGATTACCCAAGAAGAGTTTGCAGCGATACTGGCTGAGGTTCTGGGCAAAGACGTTCCTGTACAGCAGGTGGATGATGCTACGTATGCCGAGGTTATGCTCGGTGCGGGAGTCCCGGAAGGTGCAATCCCTATTGTGGTCGGTATTCAACAAGCGATTCGTGAAGGAGCCCTGGATGTCGTAAGCAACGATTTCGAGAAGCTGTTGAAACGCCCCCTTACGCCGCTTAGCCAAGGAATGAGTGAACTGATCAAGCAAACCCAAGCATAATAAACGTGCCATAGAGTACAATTTCAACATATGATACTGCTTATGTCTAAAACGGATGCTGCCTAGAGAGGCCAGCATCCGTTTTAGTTACATGTTCACCCTCTGGATATTTTAAGAGGCAGGGCGCTTACGTATCGGTACAAAACTCAGATTAATTTCATCCATGAGTGGAATCGTGACTGTTTATCCAATATACTTGTAGGGAACTCCAAGGGAGACTTGGAGCAGGCTTGGTCTATCCAGGAAGCTTAGCATAGCAGTAGAATTTGAAAATGAATGGAGTACATAATACCATGTCTAATTTACCAAATTGTCCTGAATGTAATTCAGAGTACACTTATGAGGATCGCAGTCTTTTCATTTGCCCGGAATGCGCTCATGAGTGGTCTACCGAGTCAGAAGCAAGCAGTGAAGACGTAAAGGTCGTCAAAGATGCGAATGGTAACATCCTGCAGGATGGTGACTCTGTAACGGTCATTAAAGACCTTAAAGTGAAGGGAAGCTCATCCGTCTTGAAAATCGGGACCAAAGTAAAAAACATCCGTCTGGTGGATGGCGATCATGATATTGACTGCAAAATTGATGGTTTTGGAGCAATGAAGCTAAAATCGGAGTTTGTAAAAAAGAATTAAAATGTAAGAAAGGAGAAGCCGGGGCTTCTCCTTTCTTATGTTTATAATGGTGCTAACCATACGGTTCCTGTTCCCCTGTACACATTTACCAGCCCTTCGCCGGAAGCAGCCGAGCCCATTTTGGTTTTCCCGGATTTTTCGACGGTGAACTGTAAGGTATTGGACCACATGAGGGCGAAGTTACCATCCACCTTCAGCACATCATTTTGCAATTCTATAACGACCGCTTCTTCGGAAGGGATCGGAGCTTGAAGTGCAAGCACTCCTTTTCCGCGGGCGCTTAAATTAAATAACCCTTCTCCGCCCAGTGCAGCAGAGGAAAGATTACTACGTGCAACGACGGATATGTCTAGCGTCGTGTCACAAGCCAAAAACAAGCCGTCTTCGATGGCAATATCATCATTGTCCACATCAATAAGCCAAATATATTGGTAGGTAGGCTCCAGCATGATGGTACCCGTGCCTTTATAGTGTGGTTTAATGGCACCTGTCCCGGTTACAGCACCGGACACCAAGTTTCGCATTAAGCCTCCAACGCCTTTTACACCGGTAGTCATTTCCATGCTACCCACAGTATATTGCATGGCTCCCGCCTTCATCATAATCTCACTATTATTGATTTCGATCATGAGTTGTTTGCGGCGCATGTTACTTTTGCTCATATAGTAATTGTTTTTCGCAGCCTCCACCGAGGTGGAACTCAAATCTGTTATATATTCCAGTACCGTAAATCCGCCTAATTGGTCAGTGATGGCAACATTGCTGTTATCCTTTAAATTGTTAATGACAAAAGCCATAAATGTATGTGCCTCCTTGTTGTATTCATGTTGTGGGATGGGAATCTTCTTTATTCCATACAATATTCGACAAAGAGACTTCTTTTCCTGCGGCGAATCTAGACACTTCCCTTGGCTGGTTTTCAGACTCAGAAAAAGAGAGCTTGAAAAAGATGCAAAAAAGGTTCAATATAAAGATATCGGTTTTTAAAATGATTGGCTTTGAAGGCAGCCGTATGAAAATAGGGGGTAGAACAAGTGGAGATAGGGATAAGCACGTTTGTAGAAACAACGCCGGATCCCCAAACGGGTGAGGTCATCAGTCATGCACAACGAATACGTGAAGTTGTCGAGGAGATTGTGCTTGCAGATCAGGTAGGGCTGGATGTGTACGGCGTGGGGGAGCATCATCGTAAAGATTATGCAGCATCTGCTCCGGCTGTTATCCTCGCTGCTGCTGCTGCGCAGACCCAACGAATTCGGTTAACCAGTGCAGTTACGGTGCTTTCATCGGATGATCCCGTGCGTGTGTTTCAGGATTTTGCTACACTGGACGGCATTTCGAATGGACGAGCTGAGATTATGGCAGGCCGGGGTTCTTTTATCGAATCGTTCCCGTTATTTGGGTATGATTTGGATAACTACGATGAGTTATTCGATGAAAAGCTGGAGCTATTATTGAAAATACGGGAATCCGAGAAAGTTACCTGGAAAGGCGGACATCGGCCGGCAATCAACAATTTGGGCGTGTATCCGCGTCCAGTTCAAAATCCGTTGCCCGTATGGATTGGGAGTGGGGGTAATCAGGAATCTGTGGTTCGTGCAGGCTTGCTCGGATTGCCGTTGGTTCTGGCGATTATTGGGGGTAGTCCTGTACAGTTTGCTCCGTTGGTGGAACTGTATAAAAAAGCCGCTAGGCATGCTGGTCATGATGCATCGCTGCTTCCGGTTGCATCACACTCACATGGTTTTATCGCAGAGACGACTGAGCTGGCAGCGGATAAATTCTTCCCTTCCACTCAGCAGAGCATGAATGTGCTTGGGCGTGAACGCGGTTGGGGCCCTTACACTCGCTCCAGCTTCGATGCTGCACGCAGTTTTGAAGGAGCGTTGTATGTAGGTGATTCCGACACGGTTGCCAAGAAAATTATTCATCTGCGTAAACAAGTAGGCATTACACGTTTTCTGTTGCACGTGCCTGTCGGTACGATGCCGCATGACGATGTCATGAGAGCAATTGAGCTATTGGGAACAGAGGTAGCACCACGGGTTCGTGAAGAGATATCCAAGTGGGAATCCGAAAGTAAATAAACGGAATTACTTCATAGATAAAAGAGAAAGGAGCAGACCATGGGAGTGAGGTCGCTCCTTTTAATAAAAAATATGACTGCTTTAGATCTCATGCAATGTTGCGAATTAGGAATTCTACATCAATTCTTTCTCAGTTTTGTAGGTACTGCAACACGGTTGGATGACAGAGGTTTTCCCTGTTTCAATTTTTTAGCCGTTCTAGGTATTCTTACGACTAAGGATCCTTCTGTGCTTTGTTTGGAAGGCAAGGCTATGCGGATATTCCCGGATTGAGGGGCGCTTTGGCTAGCGCTGCTAACCAGGTTGATGGTGTAACTTGCGTAGATTGGACTGACAGGAATCCGCCGCATACCTAAATTCCTACAGGTCGTACATCCTACGTTCCAACACCAATGGAAGGCCTGGCTAGGGAGCTGGGTAAAATAAGAACCTGACCATGTGCGTCCAAAGCTACTTTCGGCATAGTAATAGAACGTATTGCCTCCGGCATATCCACTCCAAACTTCTCTTGTCTGCCCAGGATCTACACGATACCAGCCAATCTTGGCATAGCTGATAGGACTACAATTGAAGTTCGGATAAGCGTAAGCAATATAGATAGCCGCATTAGTACTGTTGCGAAAATTGAGACCCATTGTCGTCACTTCTTTCCTCATATATTAATCCTACAGAATATTCTATGAGAGTTTTGAAGGAAGGGAACGGACAGGAGTCTCTTAATCGCTAAAATTGAACCATTTGCTGATGTCTATTTTGTGATGTTCATTCATAGATCGCCATTCGTTTGATTCTGGTTGATAGATATAATCTTTTTGCCAGATCGTGATGTTTTCCACGATTGCTCGTATGGAAGAGGCGATATAGGAGATTTCCTGATTCGTCATCATGGGATGGAGCGACAGACGCACCCAGCCGGGTTTTCGAGATAAGTCTCCCGCATGGATCAGGTCTGTCATTTGTTTAGATGTTTGTGGGTCGATGCCCAGCAAATAATGTCCGTAGGGGCCTGCACAAGAGCAACCGCCCCGGACCTGAATGCCAAACCGATCATTCAATAGTTTTACAATCAGGTTATAGTGAATATGGCCGACAACGAAAGAAACGATTCCCAATCGTTCTTGGCTGCTTCCTCCTAAGATGTGTAGCCCTGGTATGGTACTCAAGCTCTTTAGTAATAATGATGTCAATTCCTTTTTGCGCTCCAACAGACGCTTCTGTCCCATTTGTTCCTTCAGCCGAATGCAGAGCGCGGTTCGAGTGGCTTGTAGAAAGGCAGGCGTCCCTCCATCCTCACGGGCTTCAGCATTATCTTTATACTCGTATCCACCCCAAGGATTAGTCCAGCTAACTGTGCCCCCTCCGGGCTGATCTGGAGCACAATGGAGGCACAGCCTCGAATCCATAATTAAAACGCCGCTTGTACCGGGACCCCCAAGAAATTTGTGGGGTGAAAATACAATCCCGTCCAGTTTCTCAAGCGGATCTGTGGGGTGCATGTTGATCTCGGCGTAAGGTGCGCTTGCCGAAAAATCAACGAAACAAACGCCACCATGTTCGTGCATTTTGCGGGCTAGCTGGTAAATCGGTACTTCGAACCCTGTAACATTGGAGCAAGCGGTAAAGGCGCCGATTTTGATAGGGCGATGCCGGAATTGAAGCAGCAGTCGTTCGAGATGAGTTGGATCGACCATCCCGCCGGGACCCGGAGGAAGACACACTACGTCTCCAATGGTTTCTGCCCAGGAAATATGATTGGAATGATGCTCCATGTGGGTAACGAAAATAACGGGACGTTCTTTTTCGGCGATGGGGTAGAGAGGCTTTAAATTTTCATGTATTTTCAATCCTAACAGTCGCTGAAGCTTATTCACTGCACCTGTCATACCAGACCCGGCGAACAGGATGATATCATGTTCATTGGCATGAACGTGGCTTTTAATGATTTGTTTCGCTTCTTCATAGGCTTGGGTCATCAGAGTTCCTGTCAAATTAGACTCCGTATGCGTGTTCGCCACGAAAGGGCCTAATTCATTTGCTATTTTCGACTCGATGGGTCCATACAGACGGCCGCTGGCTGCCCAATCCGCATAAATCAGCTTTTTTTGCCCGTATGGAGATTCAAAGGTCTGATGATATCCGATTGTACTTTCACGATACCTTTGGAAATAAGCCTCGTTAGAAGGCTGATACCTACAATTACTGCTTCCAATTCGAGCCATGAGCATACGGCGCCTCCCAAGTCGTTCTGTCTTCTTAGGGTACGTAGGTAGGCCCGAATGGGTTAAAAAAAATAGGCGAGTGTCATCATTTAGTCACAATAAAGGCCTCATCCAACAGCCGGATAAGGCAGTAGGTCTATCTTATATAAACAACTGCATATCGGATTCGAGCGCATCTTTTAGATACGTTTTGGCCTCGATAATTTCTAGTTCAGGTATAAATTCTTCCGGTTTAAAACCCATAATATCGACCGATAGCTTACAGGCATAAAATTTTACATTTTTCTTTCGCGCTCCTTTCAGAAAATGAATGAGCTTCGGGGCTTCGTTATCTTCGATCATTTCCGTCAGCATCAGCTTGCCAAGGCCGCTAAAATTCATTTTGGATAATGGCAGCTCTTCGGGTCCTTTTGGAGTCATCCAGCCCATGATTTTTTCATAAATCGTCTTGTCTTCAAACGTCATCTTATCAGGGTCACGAACCAGAAATAGTCCCCAGAACGCAAAAAACATCGTCACATCCACATCCAGCTCCCGAGCTGTATTTGCCAGAATCAGTCCAGCCATTGCCTTATCATAATCGCCGCTGAACATAAGCAGATTCATCCTTTTATCCACAATTCCCGCCTCCATTACCAACAGATATATTCAGTATGGATTTCGGAATGAGAACTATGCCCAGTTCACATATTGATCACAATTATGGAGAGGGTTGTTGGCAAGAAAAGTTTTTAGCGTTACTTTCCCTTGGAGATAAAGGGCCGGATGCTTTCTTTGAGCGTAGTGAGCGGACCGCCGATCAACTGTTCCAAATCATCCGACGTGGAGCGCGTATCTATTTTGCCTAAAAACCCAAATATCCAATTTTTGATTTGGGGGTTATGACAGAGGGAGACGGATATGCCTGTAAGCTCGGTCAAAGCTGCTGTCAAATCTGAAAAGGCCCAGGGACTGGAAGAGGTCAATTCATATTTCTTGTTCTTATGGTGGTCTGGATCGGATAGCACTGCTGCAATCCCTCTGGCAAGATCCCAACGCGTGACAGTGTTAAACTTCCAGTCCCCAGGGTAGATATCGAGTGCGCCCTTCGCTATGGCGGTGTTTAGATCGAGAGTTTTGACAAAATCGGTATACAAAGCGTTCCGTAGAAAAGTGTAAGGAATTCCGGTAGTACAAATGGCGTGTTCTGTAGCCAAATGCAGATTGGAGAGGGGAATGGAGCTGGCTTCAGAAAAGGCAAAGCTGGTGTATAAAATGTGTTCTACTTCACATTTTTTAGCTGCTTCTATGATATGGGTATGTTGACGAATACGAATCGTATCGTCGGGATGTGAACTTGAAATCAACAACAGTTGGGAAGCATCCGCGAATGCTTGCTCAAGTGAATCAGGTTGATCGTAGTCACCCAAGCGTACTGTAATTCCCTGTGCCTCATAGTGTTTTCCGGTTTCAAGGTGGCGAACACAAGCGGTAATTTCATGAGGTGAGACTTTTTGCAGGAGCTGTTGTATGATTAAGCTCCCCAATTGACCATTGGCTCCAGTAATAACGATCGACATGGAATATCATTCCTTTTATACAAATGAGATTTTAGTTAAGGGCTTAACAAATTGAGTAAAAAAGCTGTATTACGTCCTCTTTAATTTGTTGAGCAGGGAAAGGAGCTGCTTCAATTCCTGATCATTCAACACCTGCATTTTTTCCTCAATCCTCTGCCGGTTTTCGGGTAAATTACGCAACAGGAGGCTTTGCCCTTCGATTGTGATAGAAATTACTGATTTTCTGCCGTCCATGGGATGGCCTTCCCGGCGAATGAACCCTTCGTTTTCGAGCGGGGTGAGCAGCAGGCTAATATTTGATTTGGTGACACCGATCCTTTGGGCGAGCACAGATGGGAGAATTGTGCCTCCTTCCTTCATGATTTCAACCAGAATTCGAATTCTGGCTCCATTGGTTCCCTTCGAATGCCAGTATTTTTCTGAGACATCAACTAATCCAGCTGTCGTTTCCACCAGTGAAAAGAAAACCAGAGAATGCAGCGGCAAATCAAGTACGTAATCCTGTAGATCTTTCAAACGATCACCACCATAAATGTAGTTAAGTGCTTAACTAATATGAATTTACTAAAGTTCGGCAGTGCTTGTCAAATTAATTTTTTTAGCTCTGATAGGCGGATTCCAAGGTCGCTATCGCTGTTGTATCTGTTTGGCCCCGCCGTTACCAATGTCATATCTACAAACCGCTCCTATTCTGTATAATCTCAAGGGGATTCAAGACTTAAGCCTGAGATTGGGAGGATCATGAGAAAGTGAGTATAGAGAACAAATATAAAGCACTTGAACTGGAAAAGCCGGGCATCTACGAGCTGGAGGGACTGGAAGTCGGGGTCACCTCTAATTGCAACTTCAAGTGTGATTACTGCTGCGCGTATCAGCGGAACGATGGGCAATGCATTAGCAGCAAAGAAGTCATTGATATTATCGATGACATTCCAACGTTAAAACGTGTGCGACTGTCCGGGGGAGAAGTGACCTTGAAATATGAGGATTGTCTGGACATCGTGAATCACTGTTCAAGCAAGGGAATCGCTACCCAGCTCAATACCAATGCCAGCTTGCTCAGCCCTGAACGAATTGAGAAACTACGTGATGCAGGACTTTCCAACATTCATATCTCTTTCAACTTCACGGATGCCGATAAATATGCAGCTTATTATCATGTTCATCCTCGCATGTATGAGAAAATTGTACAGAATATTCGGTTATGTACCGAAGCCAAGCTGGAAACGGTGCTGGAGACGTTGCTGTTTGCGGAGACGCAGAACAACATGCCCGCTATTAGCGAAAAGGTATATGAACTCGGTGTACGTATCCATGAAATCCAAAACAGCATCGTGATGGATCATACCAACTGGAACGCTATTTCTACCAAGGAAGCGCTCGTTCGTTCCGTTCATGACCTGATTGCGCATAAAAAGGACGATACTGTGTTGTATTTCACCTGTATGGACCGTTTTGCAGAAGCACTGGGCTTCAAGGAGCAGCCGGGTGTTTATTTTTCCAACTGCGTTGATGGTAAAAAACAACTCCATCTTCACGGGAACGGGGACATCCTGATCTGTGAGCTATGCCATCCTGTGGTCATCGGCAATATTTATAATGGAACATCCTTAAAGGATATTTACAAAAATAAACCGAAGCAGCTTCAGGAGTTTCTCGACAAACTGCCTTGTCCTGCCTATGATGCGCTTTTCCCTGTAGGAAGCAAGTAGACATGATTTGAGATTGTGAGGCTATGAGCGTCTACCATCCAAATAGGTTGGATGGTAGATGTCCTTCATGTAACTACATGAATCCTTTATTATTTCAGGATTTTGCAAAATCCTCATTTGTTTTAATGAAAGGGTTTACATGTTAAAATATAAAAATATGATCTTCTTATGAAAGAAGGAGTAGGTATGAAATATAGAAATGTAGGCAACAGTGGTCTTAAAATTAGTGAAATCGGTCTAGGGAGCTGGTTGACGTACGGTACAGCCGCCGAGCAGGAAGCAGCTCATACCTGTATTGCCAAAGCATTTGAACTTGGGATTAATTTCTTTGATACCGCGAACGCGTATAACCGGGGAGAAGGCGAGAAGGCTATGGGAGCTGCCTTGAAGCCTTATCGAAGAGAGAGCTATGTGTTATCTACCAAGGTGTACTTCCCTATGGACTCCGGTCCCAATGACAGGGGACTGTCACGCAAGCACATTATGGAGCAATGTGAAGCGAGTCTGAAGCGTCTTAGTACGGATTATATCGACATGTACTTCTGTCATCGTTATGATTCGGATACTCCTTTGGAAGAGACGCTGCGAGCGCTCGATGACCTTCAGGCTCAGGGTAAGATTCTGTACGCTGCTGTCAGTGAATGGAGTGCTGCCCAGCTCACGGATGCCTATGGGATTGGAAAAAGGCTGAATTTGCGCCCGCTGATTGCCAATCAGCCAATCTATAATATGTTCGAACGTTATATCGAACATGAGGTACTTCCTGTATCCGGGCAGATAGGTATCGGCCAAATCGTATTTTCGCCTCTGGCTCAAGGGATTCTCACGGGTAAATACAAGCCGGGACAGCCTTTACCGACGGGTAGCCGCGGGGCTGATGCCTCTGTCAATAATGTCATCAGCAGTTACATGAACGATACCGTTCTAAACTGTGTCCAGGAGCTAGAAAAGTTGGCGAAGGGCTTGGGTGTCACCCTGTCACAGCTCGCGCTTGCCTGGATTCTGAGAGAACCGGGTATCAGCGCTGCACTCATTGGGGCTACTAAACCGGCACAAATCGAAGAAAATGTGAAAGCAGTCGAAGTGACGCTACAACCGGAGACATGCGTGAAAATTGAGCGAATTCTGAAGCAAGCAGAGGGTTTTGCACCTTTGCGTTAAGCATTTTTAACTTGCTTCAAGCATGGCAAATACCTGAACCCACACTAAATACAATCCCGCTCACTAAAACAAGGATCTGCTTTTTACTGAGATCCAGCGGATCAAAAAAGATGGGCAACAGCCATTTTAGGCTGATGACAGCCCATAAACCCTCCAGTAATCCTAGCATCAACACCTTTTGTCCCCAGTGAAACTTCATTTGCGGTGTTAGCGGACCTTCAAGAAACAGGTCGCCTGAAGTATGGAGGTTCCAAGAAACGATAACTACGAATATAAGAAGAGTTAATAGGGTTGACATAATATAGGTGATATCTTTTTTAGCCTCCTTCGTAAGTCTCGGCGATTTTTTAAACTCAGGCAAGCCAATCAGGAAAAAGACGATTCCTACGATAATAGCCACGCCTACAGAGGAACCAAGTATGATATTGGCTAAGATACCGATGCCATTGATGATTAATAATAAAATAAGCTCTCTCCCTTTGGGGTTACGATGATAGTTATTTTATTGTACATGTAGGAACGAAAATGCTCAAATATTTGAAAAAGCCCCAGCACTTTCGCCTGGGACTTTTTTGCTTTTTACCAATTACAATGCTGATTTAATGACCTTTTTATAATACAGGATGGATAGTATCCCAAAAATGGAATATAAGGCGGTGTACAGCACCATAACGATGATCATAGGCATCCAAATTTCAGTTCCAAACAAGAACCAGCCGGATTGGACGGCGAAATAGCTATGTGAAAGGCCAATCACTAATGGGATGCCGAAGTTAAAGAGTTGTTTTATTTTAATGCCTCTAAGCAGGTCACTTTGAGTGAACCCTAACTTTCTTAACACGGTGTAATTGGCTTTTTCGTCTTCGCTCTCATCCATTTGCTTAAAATAAAGGATACAGCCTGATGTAATGAGAAAGGTGAGTCCTAAAAATCCAACTACAAACATGATCACTCCCATGTTCCGCTTCTGATTGCTGCTCATTTCAAGGCGTGATGTTTGTTGATCATTAAAATCCGCAGCTGCAAAGAGACGATTCGCTTCTTCAATCTGTTCTGCATTTATCATATCAATTCCAATATATAAGGATGATTTCTTTTGAATCTCAGGATTTACATCTTTCTTTAACCGCTCAAATATGGTTTCGTCTACAATGGCAGTGGGTAGTCCCCCGGCTGTAAAATAGTAGGGAATCACATACTCCTTTTTTAAACCCAAATATTGTTGATGTATGACTTCTTTTTTTCCCTTCAAATCCAATGGACCAAAGTTTTTCAAGGACATAAATTTCTGTAACAGATCATTATAGCCCATTAAAATTGCTTGACCTGGAGATACATCCGTACCCTCCACAGATTGATCGCTTATGACAGGCAACGTCATGGAATTCGCACCGATATTTAACCCTTCCAGAGGAGTCTCCATGATTTGCGCGGTGTCCACACTGACTTGAATAACTTCAATTTTCTTCTCACGATACTTTATGTCATGCTTCTGAAGTAACGTTTTGAATTTCTCAGCATCCGGTTCATTCGTCATTGCAAAATGGGAAGGTACATTGTCCTCAGCTGATTGATCCGCAGAATAATAGGCGATATAGCTTAAGGAAAGTAAACCGATGGCAAGTGCCGATACTGTTGTAATAATGGTCAACAACAAAGCATTGGATTTCATGCGGAACATAATGGATGAGAGAGATAGCACCTCATTAATGTTCAAATAGCCGCCTTTACTTTTTCTGATGATATTGGAAATAAAGCGGATAGATCCTTTGTAAAAAAGTAGTGTTCCGATGATGACAGTGCCCAAAATAAATACCATAGCCATAAACAACTCATTCATGGATGTAAAGTCTCCGCCAAATAATTTGGAGGAAACATAGTAACCTAAAGCGATGAGAGAGATGCCAATGATCCCGATGATCATCTCATAGATCGTTATTTTCTTGATTTTTCCTTCGGTGGTTGAGTTCACTCTGAACAAAGACAAAATACTTTGTCTCTTGATAAAGGAATAATTCATGAGCATGATCAACAGGTAGATGATACAAAAAACGATGAGTGTTTGAATCAGTGCTTGGTTAGAGAAATATAGAGTGGCAATGGCTTCGACGCCTGTTGTCTTAAATAAGATCATGATCACTAATTTGGAAAAGGAAAATCCAACTCCGATTCCAATAAACAGGGAACTGAAGTATAGAATTAAGTTTTCAGCACTCAGGATGCGAAAAATTTTGTTTTTGGTCATTCCGATCAATTGAAATAGGCCAATTTCTTTGCTGCGTCTTTTTATAAAGATATTATTAGCATATAAAAGGAAGATACAGACAATGGCGACCAGTAAAACGGAAGCTGCCCTTATGGAAGCTGCCCCTTTAACAGAACCCTTCACTTCGTCCATGGAAGGATCGTATTGTAATGTGACGAAAGCGAAATAGAGCGCAACACTAAAAATGAGAGCAAAAACATACAGGTAATAATTCTTTAGATTTTTTTTCAAATTCTTTAGAATGAGCAGATTAATGTTCATATTGGACCCCGCCTAAGACCCCTTGGGTTTTCATAATATCCTGGAAGAAGCTTTGTCTTTCCTGCTCGCCTTTATGAAGCTGCGTATACATCTGTCCATCCTTAATAAAAATGACCCGACTGCAATGGCTGGCTGCGACAGGATCATGCGTGACCATAATAATGGTCGCCTTGCGTTTTTGGTTCAACTGGCCCAGCTTATTTAATAAATCGGAAGCAGACTTGGAATCCAGCGCACCCGTAGGTTCATCGGCAAAAATAATACTGGGCTCATGAATAAATGCTCTGGCCGCAGATGTCCGCTGCTTCTGTCCACCCGAGATTTCATTGGGGTATTTGTCCTTGAGCTCATAAATTCCCAGTTCTGTAGCTACTTCCTGAAATTTTTGATTGGCTTCTTTTTTAGGCGTTTTGGTGATGGATAACGGTAAGAGAATGTTCTCCTTCACGGTTAGCGTATCCAGCAGATTATACTCTTGAAAAATAAAGCCTAAATGCTGTTTGCGAAATTCAGCCAGTTGCTTTTCTTTCATTTTCGTCATTTCGATATCATTGATTTTAATGGAACCTTGGCTCACTTTATCAATAGAGGAAAGAACATTCAGCAGTGTGGTTTTACCTGAGCCGGAGGCTCCCATAATACTGACAAATTCCCCTTCTTCAATGACGATATCAATTCCCTTCAAAACCTCCTGCATATTTAACTTATTACCGTAGCTTTTATGAATTTTATGGGCTTCTAAAATATTCACTTCGATGCACTCCTTATTGTTCTTGTAGCCTTATTATAAAAATAGAGCCGATGTTTTTCCTTTGATTGGGCGAACAATGCATAAAAGCATGTGACATCTCTGTCACATGCTCACCATGCTCACGAAATCATTTCGTTTGGGAAAAATTAAAGTGAAGCTTGTACCCACGTTCGGTTTGGAGTGCACATCTATATGTATGAGCAAGGACTGGGCTGCCTTTTTCGTTAAATATAACCCCATGCCCGTTGAAGTATGATCAGAATGTTGGGTTGTGGAGGTAAAACCTTTCTCGAAAATACGGGGTATATCCTTCGGATCAATACCGCGCCCAAAGTCTTGGATCTCAAGCTGTATTCGATCCCTCTGTTCATAGCTGTGAATGATAATATCACTGGCATCGCTATATTTGATGGCATTAGTTAAGAGCTGTCTGATGATAAAGGCCAGCCATTTGGCATCACTCAGCACTTCCATGTGCTCCAATTGGATGTCAAAACCGATCCCTTTTTGGATGCACCATGACTGTAATGCTTTGATTTCATTAAAAACCAGAGATTTTAAATTCACTTGCTCGACATACAGATCATTTTCAATAAAGGATATGCGTTTGTGATGGAGCTGCTGATCCAGCAGTAAGTGGATTCGTAGCCATTCATAGGTTAACTGAGCTTTTAGGGGCTTATCGTCCAACCGCTCAATCATCAAATGCATGGTGGTCAAAGGCGTTTTTACCTCATGAATCCAGGATAATAGTTCATCTTTTTCATGTTCAAGTGTCAATTGATTTTGCGAGATGATCTGTTGTAACCGTTCGGTCTGGTCAGTGATTTTTTGTTCAATGATTTGCTCAAACGGACTCTCCGGTTCGCCTATACCCGTTAGTTCAAGAGGGCTCCTCCATTCTTCTAGTGTTGTATAGAATTTGGTTTCCTTGGGATAGCGAATGATTAAAAAAACCAAGAAAATCATCATGGATAAGAAGACGATATAAAGGATGGGCATTAACGGAATTGCTGCATCCACATAAGCAATGAACAGGATCAGAAACTGCTGGCATACAAACAGTAGAATCCAGCTCCGCCTCTCTATAAGATATTTTTTAATCATAGGAAGGTGTCTCTTCTATAGCCATGTAGCCTTGCCCGACTTTCGTTTCAATGAAACGGCCCAAATCCAGCTCGTCTAATTTTTTACGCAGGCGGTTCAAGTTGACGGTCAGGGTATTGTCGCTGACAAAACGTTCATCATCCCAGAGGCTTTTAATTAATTCTTCTCGTGCGACAATTTTATTTTTTTGTTCGATTAGCAACTTCAAAATAAAAATCTCGTTCTTGGTTAATTCGATGGAGCCAGCCTCATTGGCTACTACATTTTTTTCATAATCGACCGTCGCTCCACACCATGTTTTCAGGGAGACGGGTTCTGTATTGTAATTATATACGCGGCGGAGTGTCGCCTGTAATTTTGCAATGAGTACATCAAAATGAAACGGTTTTTGGATAAAATCATCCGCTCCAAGCTGCATCGACATCACCATATCCGTAGGATGATCTCGTGACGATAAGAAAAGGATGGGGACGTTAGAGTGGGATCGAATCATTCGACACCAATGAAACCCATCAAATTTCGGCAATTGAATATCTATCACGACCAGATCAGGTTTTATCGTTGTGAATTCCTGAATGACTTTATTAAAGTCATGGATGCCATACACATCATAGTTCCATTGAGTTAACCGCTCCTTCATTTCATGGAACAAAGTTTCGTCATCTTCAATTAGTAAGATTTTGAACAACGATTTCACCACTTTTTACTTTTTTTTGGTTTTTGGAAAATTCGATTCCAGTCGCTTATTGGATTTTGCAAACTCCTCTTTTATAAAGTGTATAGCAAAAATTGTGTATGTGCTACATGGTGGACTCAACTTGATATTGCGATAATCTACTGTTAATAGTTGAGGTTTATAGTGGGTTTATATTGACTATCTCATATATTTTAAAGGATGGATGCAATGATGGGAATTCACACGTATTTTCGGTCGCTAAATGAGCTGGAAAGAATCATCCGTTGTCCAGGTAAGTTTAAATTTGAGGAACACAGCGTATCGGCTCATTCCTGGAAAGTGGTGCAATATGCTAAAACGCTGGCTGATATTGAAGAAAGAAATGGTGTCAGTATTGACTGGAAAAAGCTATACGAGATTACGAGCAGTCACGATTACGGGGAGATTTTTATTGGAGACATCAAAACGCCAGTTAAGCATTCCTCTAAGGAACTACGGCTATTAATCCAGCAGGTCGAAGAAGGTATGGTTGAGTATTTTATTGAAGAGAATATTCCCGAGGATTTTAAAGCCATTTTTCGCAAACAGCTAAGGGAGGGTAAAGATGATTCTGTAGAAGGTTTAATCCTTGAAGTTGCGGACAAAATGGATCAGGTGTACGAAGCATTTGCTGAGCTTCAGCGGGGAAATACGGAAAAGGAATTTATAGTCATGTATCGTAATGCACTTGTGAAAATCAAGAATATTCAATTACACTGCGTTAATTATTTTTTGGAAAATATCCTGCCTGATATGGTCAAGGAAGAAACGCCCTCATCTATTGATATCAAAAAGATTACGGAAGAAGCCTTAGCTCTGTAAATGAATTTCTCTACCGTCCAGAAGCTACTGAAGCGCTTCTGTTCATACATAATCATAGTTTTATTTGTAATAAAGTAGCTTCTATATGAAAATAAAGAGCAATAAGGGCAGTTGATTGAACTGCCCTTATTGCTTTTTTGGGGTTGGAAAAACGGAGGGCTAAGCGTATTCCTTAAACAATTTATTAAGGTATAAGAATATTAGTTATTCCGAAAAAGGATTTGGGAAATTCGTTTTCGTGGCAGCATATTGTTCCTTGGTGTTGCCGATTCCCAGTTCGCCGTTTTTGTTATATCCCCAAGACCAGACCGTTCCATCGGCTGTCAAAGCATGGGAGTGGGTTCCTGCTGCACTGAATGCTACTACATCGGTTAGTGGCGTGTTTGTGTCATCTACAACTTGGGATGGGACTTTAACAGAAAATACATCGGTCCCGTCACCTACCTGTCCCTCACTATTGGTTCCCCAGCCCCAAAGAGTTCCATCATTTTTAAGTGCAAAAGTTTGAGTTTTGCCTGCTTTCAGTCTACTTACATTGGAAACATTGATCAATACGGGTGATCTTCTAAAAGTAGAGGTTCCATCCCCAAGCTTTCCAGAAGTGTTACTCCCGGAAGCATATACTTCTCCGCTGTTCGTTAGTACATAAATGCGGTCAGCTCCGGCAGTAAAAGTTTTGATATCATCAATTCGATATTGAACAGGGGTAAGCTGGTTTTCTTTGTCATCCTGCCCCAGTGCGCCATCATAACCACGTCCCCATACCCATAGCTGATTATTTTTGTCCAGGGCTGCGCCAAAACTGTCACCAGCATCAATGGATACAATATCTTCTAAACCTTGTACCTGAACAGGCTTAACGGAAAAGGCGGAAACTCCTTTTGTGCCAATCCCCAGCTGTCCAAAGTTGTTTTCTCCATAAGCCCACACTGTGCCGTCATTTTTGAGCGCAAGTGTAAATTGACCTCCTGCTCTCACTTCCTTAACATTATCAATATATTTGTTTTTAACAGGTACTCTTGCCGTATCCCTCTTACTCCCTGTCCCTAGTTCGCCGTAACTTGCAAACCCCCAAGACCAGATGGTTCCGTCTTTTTTGAGCAGAGTTGAATGCAAATCACCAGCATCAATCATTGCGATGTCGGATACATCTGCTTTCATTGGGCTTGTTTTATTATTCCCTCCGCCAGCGCCTACGCCGAGCTTGCCATCACTATTACTTCCTGTTGCATAAAATGAAGATCCATCTTCCATGGCCAGGAAAGCGTTAGTGGTCCCTGCCGAGAGTAAATGATCGTAATTTACAGTAGAATCAGCGCTTGCCGTAATAGAGCTTCCTACTAAAAATGTTGATGCAGCGAGAGCTACCAAACTGAGTTTTTTTAACATATAATTGCACACCTTTCAAAATGTAATGGATAAATACAGACTAAAGCAACCAAATTGTTCCTGTCCGCGTCTTAATAGTGAACATATTCTATAAACCAGATTAGGGAGGATCACTTATGAAAAATAGAGTTTCTGCCCTTGTCCTTGTCTTGTTTGCGGCAGCATTACTGCCTGCATGTTCTACAACAGAATCGGCTACGCCGGTTAACGAATCTAATGGAGCGGTGGCTCAATCTATTTTTGACTTAGACCGTCTGGAAAGCACAACGGTATACACAGGGCGTGCCAAAATCGAAAGTATTGAAAGAATTGAAAAAGAAGTAGAACAACCCTTAGCAGCCCCCACCATGGACTATTTGGTCCGATTTGAACAGCCTGTTCAATTTGCTAAAGAACTACCCCAAAGTGATGATCCAACGGAAAAACCTATCCAATCGGTCTATATATCTGCCCAGATACACATATTTATAAGCAGATGGATGGTCAGCGGAGGCAATTAATCAATCCAGCAGAATTACAGGTAGGGCAACCGATTGAAGTTTCTTATGTGTATCCTGTAACACCTGTTTTCCTAGCATTGGAAATGGTCGTGCTGGATGAATTCTAGAGGAGGCCAGTAAGGCCTCCTTACTTCTATGAAAGCACGTCATATCATAAGGATTAGGTGATATTAATAAGTTTTACCATGTTGTAGATATAACGTGTTTGCTCATACTTAACCATAGTGCCTGCAGAGTTTTTAACTTGAATACCGGACGAGCCTCCACCATCAAGAAGAATGGCTTCAAAGCAATCCTGTTTAATAAAATAATTGCGAAGTTGTTTCAGTGTCGCATTTTCATGAACAACCAGGTAGACCTGCCAAACATTATTTACGACCTTGAAGCCCAGGCCAGTTCGCCCGGTGGAATCGGTGTATCGCAACGTTCCGTTCAAATCAAATTTTTCAATATCTTTTAAATCCTCAAGCCATGCTTCTTCCTCTTTCTTCAGCGACAGGCTTCCGCCGCTAATAATAGACTTATACGCAACCGAACTCCCCATTTGTTTTTTGAGATCCGTCACACTTGAAGCACGGGTAATCCCTATTTTCGTTTTGTTGCTCTCCGTGTATACAAATGCTGTACCACGGCTATTCCCTTTGGCATTCGCCTTAGTATCATGGGTATTATTAGGTGTGACCGCGATAGACAAACACTCGGTCGGCGCCTTTGTTGTGCTGATTGGGTTAAAGAAGCCCCCATTAATCCCGTAATCGGTTTGCTGTGTGATCCGGCTTCGAATATTTTTATTTTGAATATTCGAAGCTGGCGTGATGATAACATGGAAACCATCGGACGTTTTGGTGTAAGAGTAGTTTGCTGGCATGGGAAACCTCCAATTGGATTATTTTGAAACCGAATCTCGCGCGATAATTCGTTTCTCATATATATAGGAAATTTACAGCTGCCTCTTACAACCCGGAAATCAAATTTTTCTAAAAAATTTTGAAATAGCATATACAAGACAATGCTTGACTTCAAGTTAACTTTAAGTAGTAATATACGGGATGTGACGTGGTGATTAGGAAATGCGATGACTATTCTGATAATTTAGGAGTGATACAAATTGAAAAAGAAACAACTGAGTAACAGCGACCTTCAAGTATCTGCACTGGGTCTGGGCTGCATGGGAATGTCCGAGTATTACGGTGAGTTGAATGATCAGGAGTCGATCAAAACGCTTCATCGTGCGCTGGAGCTAGGGATAAACTTCTGGGATACTGCCGATGTCTACGGTGTGGGGAAAAATGAAAAACTGATTAGCCAAGTCCTGCGGAGCCGCCGTGACGAAGTGGTGTTAGCTACTAAATTTTCCATTATGCGTGGGGAAGATGGCGCATTTATGGGGGTAAGCGGTCGTCCCGAATATGTAAAAGAGGCATGTGACCGCAGCCTGCAAAGACTAGGAGTAGATGTGATTGATTTGTACTACCAGCACCGTGTTGATCCGAATGTACCTATCGAGGAAACGGTGGGTGCGATGAGTGACCTGGTTCAGGCGGGAAAAGTCCGCTATTTGGGGCTGTCCGAAGCTTCTCCTGGGCTCATTCGACGCGCTCACAAGGTACATCCGATTACAGCCCTGCAAACGGAATACTCCTTATGGAGCAGGGAAGCAGAAGATGAAGTTATACCGACGTGTAAGGAACTGGGCATCGAATTTGTGGCCTACAGTCCACTTGGACGCGGATTTTTGAGCGGGCAAATTCAGAAGTTTGATGATTTTGCAGAAGATGATTTCCGTCGCTCGGTGCCACGTTTTCAACCTGAGAATTTCCAGAAAAATCTGGATCTCGTGCAGCATGTTAAGGATCTTGCTGCCCAAAAAGGGGTCAAACCTTCTCAACTGGCGTTGGCATGGCTGCTTGCGCAAGAGGGAATTGTACCGATTCCAGGAACCAAGCGGGTTACGTATTTAGAGGAAAATGCAGGAGCCGTCGATGTGGTTTTATCCGCACAGGAAATGGAAGCTATTAACGCAATCATCCCCAAAGGAATGGCAGCAGGCCTTCGTTATCCTGCAGAACGGATGCCGAATTGGCAAGCTGAATAATGAAGATAATGAGATAAACCCAAAGCCGTCTTTCACGCGAATCGGCGTGAAAGGCGGCTTTGTGGGTTTCATAGATTAGCAAGAACGTACTTTTTCTTTTTACAAAACGGGAGCTTGCAATGCAGTATTGATATCTTGTAGATCCATCGAAAGCTGCTCTTTTACATTCCAAGGGTGATACCAGCCGCGTTCAATCATGTATGTGGAAATTTGCTCATGCGTATCAATAGCTTCATCCAGTTGCTTTGTAAGAATCGCCTTAATTTCTGGAGTTCCCGCTTCTGTTACGGCCATAGCGTAATTTCTCACACCGCTTTTGGCCGCGTTCAGAAAATCGGCTGCAATGACTTGGTCCGTTAAGGTATTCAGTCCGGTCAAATGCTCCAATAGTGTATTCATGGCTTAACCTCCTGTGAACTGGCTTGATCTAAGAGGGTGCCGAGTTCTTGTAATTGGCGGGTCGATAAGTCAACATCCTGCTGTAATATAGCTTTGAGAGTCGGATCAGAGATCAATGCTTGCATTGTTTTGGACTTGGTAAGACATACTGTTTTGAACGCTGACAGTTCATGGACTTCAAGGGTTTCGTGCAGGCCATACACCATATGACGTTTACCTCCAATACTCCAATATATAGTTTAAGGTTTAAGCACCACTTTGATGCAATTGTCTTGTCTGGTATCGAAAATTTCATATCCACGTTTGGCGTCGCTTAACGGAATGACGTGTGTAACAACGTCTCCTGGGTCCACCTTTCCCGTATCAATCAGCTCATACATATATGGCATATAGTGAATAACGGGAGCCTGTCCCGTACGTAAATTAACATTTCGCTGAAAAATGTCTCCCAAAGGAAAACCGTTATATCGTCCGCCGTATACCCCGGTAACTTGAATGGTCCCGCCTTTGCGGACAGCTTGTGTGGCTATGACCAATCCTCCTAAAGCTCCACCGTGAAGTTTGAGACCAGAAGCCAAGGATTCCAGCGGAGACATTTTACCGCTCATGCCGGAGCAATCAATAACTACGTCCGCGCCTCCTTTGGTCATCTCCTTCAGGTAGTTGCCAACGTTTTCTTGCGATTCCACATTAACGATCTCCACGTGATTGGTGCGCTTCGCGTGTTGCAGACGATAATCCAGATAGTCTGCGGCAATGACTCGTTTTGCCCCTTTGAACCAGGCGAACTTTTGCGCTAACAAACCTACCGGCCCACAGCCAATAACAATGACAGTATCCCCCTTCTTCACTCCGGCATTATCGACGCTCCAAAATGCAGTAGTCATGGCATCAGCAATCAGGCAAAGCTTCTCGTCAGGATGTTCACAACTCTCCGGAATTTTGAAGTGAGTGAAGTTGGCAAAAGGCACACGTAAATATTCAGCTTGTCCACCCGGATATCCACCAGTTGTTCCTGAATAGCCGAAAAAACCGCCCATATCTCCATGCTCATTAGAATGATCACATTGACTTTCCAATTGGTTTTTACAATAAAAGCATTCACCGCACGCTATGTTGAACGGAATGATCACGCGGTCTCCCTTTTTCAAGTTGGTTACGCCGCTGCCGACTTCTTCTACAACCCCCATCGGCTCATGCCCAATTACATAATCCTCTTGTAGATTCGGAATCATTCCATGAATGAGATGCAGATCTGAACCACAAATAGCGGTTGTTGTCAGTCTGATAATCGCATCATCGGCCTTTTGAATACTCGGGTCCGGAACATCTTTAACCACAACGTTTTTGATACCTTGGTAGGTCACTGCTTTCATGCCTGGTTTCCTCCCATATGTTCGTCCGGCATGCGATCAAACATACCCTTGCGGGTGGTATCGTCTGGGAACAGTTTCATTTTACTGATGTCCACCGTCTTGTTGGCTGATAGTTGATCCAATTGATACTGCTTTTGCAGATCATAGGGATGAAACCATTTTTTTCGTACCATAAGATCAGTGATTTCCTGATGAAACGCGATGCCTTGATGCAATTGATTGCGCAACAGAGTTCTAGCATCTGGAGAGACGGTTTCCGTCAAGGCTATGGCTGTATTTCGAACCCCTTCCTTGACGCGAATCAGAAAGTCCATCGCAAATGTCATGTCTGCCATTTCCGGCATATTTAATGAGTTTTTTGGATCCACATAATCCATTCTTGCGGACTGGGTCTGATTTAATGTCACATCATTCACCTCAATTTAAAATTGGTGTTGGTCGGAATTCTGGAACAGGTGCCTGAAACGGTGCTTTAACATACAATGCTTGCAAATCGGCAATAGCTTGTATAGATTGCTGAACATCTTTTTCCATTAAATCCTTTAGCTCTTGATCGAATACTAAGCCCTGCATTAATTTGGACTTGGCTAAGCATAACGTTTTGAAATTAAGCGCTTCGTGGATCTCTAGGGACTCATGCGCCGCTAATGTAGGCTCTTGGCTTATCATAGGATCACCTTTCTTTTATGATTCTCAAAGGTATGTTGTCCAGCGTAACTATGTTTATTCAGAGCTATGAAAAGGTTGGGTTGCCGAACGAGGGGGACTCTTTTGGAAGAACAGCGAGCGATTCCAGTAAGGCCTGTGCTCTTGAGTCTCCTTAAGCATACAAAGGTTGGTGCTATTCCCCTTCAACCTTGCCAAGCGATTTTTTGGCCGGACCTTCAATGACTTCGCCTTGATATGAAAAGCGTGAGCCATGACAAGGGCAATCCCATGTTCTTTCCGCCTCATTCCACTCGACTTCGCAACCCATATGGGTGCATGTTGTGTCCACTAGGTGTAATGCTCCTTGTGGGTCGCGGTATGCGCCCGCTCTTTTGCCGTTCACCCGAATGACCGCCCCTTCGTCGTGCTGCAGTTCTTCGGCTTTTTTGTAGTTGATCCCCAATTTCCCAGCAATCAAATGTTTAGCCACATTCGCATTTTGAGTCACAAATGTTTTAATGTCAGGGTCCATATGAAACCTTGAAGGGGAGAAAAGATCCTGATACGGGCTTTCCTCTCTGGTAATCAGATTCGTATTTAATAAAGCTGCCGCTACACTTGTGGTCATCCCCCATTTTCTATACCCCGTAGCAACGAGGATGTTAGAAGTGTTAGATAGTTCCTGCCCAATATAAGGGAGTTTGTCTAGCGTATACAAGTCTTGAGCCGACCAGCGATAAACAATTTCCTTTAATCCAAATGTTTGCTCTGCGAACTTTTGTAAAGCTTCATAGTACTGGAAAGTACAGATTCCTTGTCCCGTTTTGTGGCCTTCCCCACCGACGATAACCATCGGTTCTCCGTTAACCATTACGGAGCGAAGCGAACGTTTGGGGGTTTCCGCACTTAGGTACATACCACCCGGATAGGTTTTGTCCGTCTTGACCGCTAGTACATAAGACCGCTCGGCATGCAATCGCGCAAAATAAAGACTGTTTGGATCATTGAACGGAAAATGCGAGGAGGATACGACATAGTTGCAGGTGATTTTGTGCCCGTCGCTTGTATTAATAATGGAGGGGATTCCCTTATCCACACCCACAACGGTGGTCTGCTCATAAATCTTCCCGCCTTGCCGGATGACTTGATTGGCTAGATACCTTAAGAAAGGAATCGGATTAAACTGAGCTTGGTTTTCCATCATAATAGCTGCTTTAGTTGAAAAGGGCAGAGGCGTTTGTTCGACATAACTTCCCGGGATGCCAAGTTCCTCGTAGGCTTTATATTCGTCGTTGATTTTTTCCACATGCGTATCCGCACATGTATAAACGTAGGCATCTTCTTCTGTAAATTGACAATCGATATTAAACTCTTCTACCGTTTGCTTGATAAATTGAAGAGCATCACGGTTGGCTTCGTAATAGAGCCGGGTTTTTTCCTTGCCAAAATGTGAAAAAAACTCGCTGTAGATCAAATCATGTTGTGCGGTAATTTTGGCGGTCGTATGGCCCGTTGTTCCATGAAGTATCCGCCCTGCGTCGACGACTGCGACGTTTAGTCCTTTTTTAGAAAGTAAATAAGCAGTGGTAATACCAGTAATCCCCGCACCTACAATGGCAACATCCACCTGAATATCTTCACTGAGCTTGGGAAAACTGGGGATGTCAGTTGAAGCTAACCAATATGATTCTGGAAATTGCGGAAAGGCGACATGATTTTCATCTTGTTTCATTTTCACAAGCACCCCTTTGATTACAATTATTGTATACATTGTTATCATTCTATGATTTTATATACCCTAAAAAGGGATACTTTCAGCTAGCTTTCATCTTCTTTTCAGCTTGACCGGGTACAATCAAGGCAATTTTCCCGGGGAGGATGCATAACTAATGAAAACAAAAGTGAAAAAGAAGGTTTGGATTCCGGCGATTATCGCAGTTACGGTAGCGGCTCTACTCGTAATCTACTATTACTACATGTCCTCGGTTTCCGGCGGCAAGCCTGGCATGCGACCTCCGGGAGGCGGCAATCTACCAGAACACATGGGCGGACGGCCCGGCGGAAGAGATGGCGGGGGCAATGGGGAAATATTTAATACCTTGGGTACGATCTCCGTTTTTCTTGGAGCGGCCACTTTCTGTTGGTTCTGGTTTAAGAAGAAACTGAGATCGCCGTCGATGTTGGTTCGAAAGGCCGGAAAGTTGTTTCACTCCCTGCATAAACTGCTGGGTTGGGCGACCTTGATTCTTATTGCCGTTCATGGTCTCTATTTCCTGATTACCAAATTTCAAGACCACAAAACCTTTTCCGGACTGGCGGCTTTTGCTATTATACTGGCTATCTCCGGGTACGGCTTCTATATTAATAAAGTACGTAACAAGTGGATGCGAACCATCCATCGTATACTTGGACTGCTGTGGGTTCCCGTGCTGCTGCTGCATGTCGGCGGATCAGCAATTATGGCGGTCATCGCCACTCTTGCCGTGGGGGGACTAGTCTGGACACTCGAAAGAATGGCGGAGAAAACGATGAAGCCTGTCGCAGCGGACACTCTATAATTTTATGGAATGGTGTTACCTTCATCCGGGGGAGAACAAGATGCTGGCGAGGTGTACGGTTACATTTTTTACGTTGTACTAGAAAAACTGCTACGTCCTTAATAGGACGTAGCAGTTCCTTAATAGGACGTAGCAGTTTGTTTTATTTAATGACTATGAAATTAAATAAGCTAGTTACCTAATTCGAGTGCGAATTGTCCTAGTATATGAAAAGTAGCAGAACAGGAGTTTATGCTCTTCCGTTAACCAGAATAACGTTAGCTTGAGTTCCTGATTGGCGCAGCTTAATTAAGGGCGCGTAGTCATCGGAATAATAGAACTGCTTGGCAGCCTCGTAAGTTGGGAATTCGTGAACTACGACTATTGACGGCTTCCATGTGCCTTCCAGTGTCTCAGGCTGTGGATCTAGCGTAAGGTTGCGGAATCCCGGAACTTTCTGCAGCAGCGCATCTGCTAGCTCTGCGTATTGTTTGAAAACAGCTTCTTCCTCTACTTTTATATCTACGATAACATATGCGCTCATATCCATTCTCCTCTGTATGTCGGACGGTGATCATACGTCCTAGGATTTCGCCGGCGAGCATCTTTAGCTTAATCCGACACGCGGAGATTGTAAATTAGGCACTTTTTTTATCCTCAGTTTCATTTATTACACCGGTTCGTTATTTCAGGTTTGAAAAGTCAGAGAGATGATGTTTGGCCTGAAATCGTTCTCCCCAAGCCTTCATTTGGGTGAGTATTGACTCAAGCGAAGCTCCGAGCGGGGTTAGCGAGTATTCCACTTTAGGCGGAACAAGGTGATGAACTTCGCGGTGAATGAGACCGTCTGCTTCTAACTCTCTCAGTTGTAGGGTCAGCATTTTTTGAGTGGCCGTGGGAAGTGCCCGCCGCAGTTCTTGAAACCGCTTAGTTCCACCCAGCAATTCGTACAGAATGATTCCTTTCCACTTTCCGCCGATAATGCTTAAGGTTACTTCCACCGGACAGCCTTTAGTCGGCGTGCAATTAACTCCATTGTTCAGCCGTTTTCTCAACGGTATCATCTCCTTTCACTTTGTTATTATACCAATATTGCACTTGGCAGTTTAGTTCAGATACAGCGACACAAGGCAGCACTTGACTTCAAGTTAACTTTAATAAGCAGCATCTAGTAGCAAGCCGAGTAATTCCAGCCTTGTATCCCCAAAGCCGTCCTTAACGCGGATCGGCGCGAAAGGCGGCTTTGTGGGTTTACATATACAGCTAAGGACGTGGCTTGAAAATACCGAAAGGACGCCCGACGGGCAGGAATGTACGGCCAAAATGAGCATTCAGAACGGCAGCTCCTGTGCCATACAGTGAGAGTAGACCAATGCCCATTTCAGCATAAGCGGCGATGGTATGGAACACCTCTGGGGCAACGCCAAATGCATCGAAGCTAAGACCGAGGAACAGAAAATCAATCAACACAAAAATAAAGAATAAGACTTTATGCGTCTCCATCGCTCCAATGGTCATGAAAAGCGTAAAGATGAGATAGCCCGCAAAGGCAAAGCCGAGCTGTTTGCCATCTACAGCAGATGCCAGCTCTGAGCCGAATACGCCCATTTTAATCATCCAGCTACTGGCTACGGCCAACCAGAAGAAGGCGTAAGCACCAAATGCCGTCATGCCGAAGGTGTTGTTATGTTTTGCATCCTGAATGGAGGCAAACAGCTGTGCAAAAGCACCGAGAAATATAGCCCAAGGGATGATGAAGCTTAAGCCTTCGGTGAGGCCAAGCTTTTGGGATGAAGCCACAAGCGTTACAATAGCCAAGCCAAACAGGCCGATCGCACTCGGATCGGCCGTTATGATTTTTACGTTAGAATGAGATTCATTTTGCATGAAAAAATAGGAGCCTCCAATAATATTCAAGTACGCGTCAATCTGCCGATGCCAGAATCACACTGACATATTGTAACGGAAACCAACCTACTCGCATAGTAGGTAAATCATAAAATTTCTAACGATCTGTCTTGTGATGGGGCAAGGATTTATTAAATGGTGTTACCGCAGGATTTGTGATAATATTTACACCTATATAGAATGAGGAAGTGACATAGTGATTAATATAACGATTCCAACTCCGGATATCACGATTACCAAACAGGTTAACCCTGAGCTCAGCCATATTTACGGATTTACCGACTTTCACCTGATCCCTAGAGATAAGGCTGGTATCTTTATGTTCTACAACACACAGGAGGAATTGCTGTTTGTTGGTAAAGCAAGAAAGCTGAGACCAAGAATCAAAAAGCATTTTGAAGATACCGTATCGCCGATCAAGGACAAGCGGAACGAAGTAGCGATTATTGAGGTTTGTATTGTGGAAGATGCGGTAGAGCGAGAAATTTATGAAACCTACATCATCAATTCACAAAGGGCTAAATATAACGTCGAAAAAGTATTTTTTAAGTAATGAAGTAACTTCCGTATGAAAAAAGAGCAATAAGTCGCAGTGACTGTACTGTCCTTATTGCTTTTTTGTATTTCTACATTTTTGATCCTTCCAGAGAGGGGCCGTGGCATGAATAAAACAGATCGTTTGCTAGCGATCTTGCTAGAGTTGCAGCGTAAGGATATTGTACGAGCCGAGGATTTGGCAGCCATATTCGAAACGAGTGTGAGGACCATCTATCGGGATGTTCAGGCTCTAAGTGAATCGGGCGTACCGATTGTAGGAGCACCGGGCATTGGATATTCCTTGATGGAGGGGTACTTCCTGCCCCCCTTGAGCTTTACCGCAGAAGAGGCTGTGGCGTTGCTAATCGGAACGGATTTTGTCGAACAAAAATTTGATACAGACTACGGCATCAAGGCGCAAACCTCCCGCAGGAAGATTGAAGCTATATTACCGGAGAGCGTCCGCAGGGAAGTCTCCCGGGTGCGTACGACCATCAGACTGCTCGCGGTGGGTGAAGGAGCAAACCATAGAGAGAAAACCTGTTTGGAAAAGCTGCGTCTCGCTGTATTGGAAAAACGGAAAGTACAGTTTGGCTACTCCAAAAGAATGCCAGAGGCTGACGGGAATCGTCAAAGTGTGCGTGTGGTCGCTCCTTATGGTCTTGTCCTGCTCCGTGGTTCTTGGGTGTTAATTGGGCAATGTGAATTGAGGCAGCAGCTTCGCCATTTCCGTCTGTCACGTATGGACGAGCTTATCGTGCTGGAGGACAGGTTTCAGTTGCCTGTCGATTTTCATTTGCAGGATTATAAGCAAACCGATGACCGTCATGTAACTGTTCGCATACTAGCACGTTCGGATATAGCAGATAAGGTGAAGGAAGCGAACAACTTTTATATGGAGGCCATAGAGGAGCGTGCAGATGGACTGCATATACTCTTCCGCGTCAGACAGCCGGAGGAATTATTACAATGGGTACTTGGATGGGGCGCGGATATGGTTGTGCTGGAGCCTGAGTCGCTCCGGGAGCGGATACGTACAGAAGTGGAAAAAATGTTGAAATGCTACTGACATAATGCTGTCAGTAGCATTTTTGTATAGTAAAGCTACTTTGATAGAGAGGGGCAATTATTAATATATGAATACAACTGAAACATTACAGCGTTTCGAAGAAACGGCACAACACTATCTTCTTGAATTGGACAGCTTTAGCTTGGAGCAACTGCAGTACACACCTCAGGAGGGTCAATGGTCGCTTGGACAAATGTATCTTCATTTGGTGAACTCTGCACTGTATATGCATCTTAAGAACATTGATCTTTGTCTACAGCCTAATGGGGAGACCGGAGTTAAAACGGAGGCAGGCACGGCCATTTTTAATCTGGGGAGCTTTCCACCAATGCGTATCCAAGTTCCACCATCCTCGCAGTACACTCCCCAACAACCCACTAGCAAAGAAGAAATTGTGGAGGGATTAAACGTCGTGATCCGCAAGATGAGAGAGATTGAGCCAACCGTTGGGAAATCAACAGGGCCGTCTACCGTCTCTCATCCCAGTTTCGGCGCGCTGAATGCTGGAGAGTGGTTTTCACTCATCGAGATGCATTATCGTCATCATCTTTTGCAGAAGGAGCGCTTGAAGCACGCAATAGCCGATTAATCGTCTCCCGACGCAGCCCTATAAACTGGCCGATTTCCTCCTGCGTCAGCACGTCCGTTAACGTGGCGGGTGCGATGTAGGAGTGGAACCAGCGTTGAAGCTTCCGAAGCTTCTCGGCAGGTGACACCTCGGTGAGCTGGTCAATTCGTTGCTGCATCATGCGCAATTTGTCCTGTAGCTGCAAAGCGATCTCCCGACATTGAGCTGGGTCTTGCTCCAGCTTTAGATACCATTCTTTTTGCGACAAAACCCCAATCTCAGAGGTTACCAACGCCACCGCTGTACCATAATAAGGATTGGGGCTGATCAGGGAGTGGTGCGGGATGATTTCATCGGGCACAATCACATTAACTAAAATTTGCGAGCCGTCTTCATGGACTCGGACAATTTTTAACAAGCCGCTCTTTAAGTGATATAAAGGACCGGATTCTCCTTGTCGAAATAAGGTCTCGCCTTTGTGTAATATCATGAACGTAAACAGCCTCCATTCCATGTATTCCAGCTTTTAGATGAACCCGCCATTGACGCGGATCGTCTGCCCGGTAACCCACTGTGATTTGGCGCTGACCAGGAACTCAATCACATCAGCGATATCTTCCGGTTCGCCGAGCCGACCCATAGCATTCATTTTTTTCATGCCTTCGATTTGCTGCTCGGTTTTTCCTGCTTGGAAAAGCTCGGTGTTCACAGGACCGGGGGCCACGGCGTTGATCGTAATTTGCTTGCTTCCGAACTCCTTGGCTAGCTGACGTGTAAATTGCTCCACTGCGCCCTTGGTACCTGCGTATACGCTATATGCCGGGAACATTTGTCCGATTACGGATGTGGACAGGTTCACAATTCTTCCGTAGTCCTCCATATATTTCATGGCTTGCTGACAGGCAAAGAAAGTGCCCTTTACATTCAGTGCGAATTGTTTGTCAAAATCAGCTTCGGTTACCTCAGCCAGAGGTTGGGTGATCATCAGCCCAGCGTTGTTAACCAGAATATCCACTTTACCAAATTCAGCAATCGTATTTGTAAATAATGCTTCAATATCACTCATTTTTCCCAGATCAGCGTGAAGTGCTATGGCTTTGCCGCCTTTTTGGATAATGCTCTCCACGACTTCTTGGGCTTTGTCCGGACTGCTGGCATAATTGATGACTACATTAGCGCCTAGATCAGCCAGTTGCTCGGCAATGGCACGTCCAATCCCTCTGGAGGACCCGGTGATAATTGCTGTTTTTCCGTCCAAATGCTTCATATGTGTTCAGCCCTGCTTTCCATATCTATTTTAAGTGATTCCTTTTTCTAAAAGCGTCCACACATCCGAAAACTCCTGATTAATCACAGGGCTCTTCCATTCGTAAGCATGAGCGGGATGATGAAAACGGGCTGTGGCATAGAAAAGGGTACGCGCCAGTTGGGCTGGCTGATCTGATATGATGTCCCCGCGTGCAATGATATCAGCGAGATGATCCACAATGTGGGCGATATGCTGGTCGATTAAATCAGCGGCTTGCTCGGTGACCCTCGTATACATCTCGAACATTTCCTCGTCGTCGCGAGCATAATACTGTTTGAGTTCAACCAAGGTCTGTATATATCGTTTTAAATGTGGCGTTCCCAGTATAGATGAATTCTGACAGACCTCCGTTAACGGGCCAATAATCTTTTCATTCAGCCATTTCTCGGTCACGCCTTCAAGAAGCTCGGCCTTACTTTTAAAGTGTCGGTAAATGGTGCCATGACTTACTCCCAATACTTTGGCAACATCGGTTACGGAGGTTTTGGCTACACCAAAACGCCTAAGTGTGTCTTCAGTAGCAATGAGAATCTGTTCCTTGGTTAGCACATCTGAGGATTTTTCCATAGGGACACGGTCAAGTGCCGTGTGAGTCACCTCCTTGAAGTCAGGATAACACAAAGAGTATCAAATGACAAATATTCATTTTTGTCATTTGATACTCTTTTTTTTAAGAATCCAAAGAAGTGAACAGAAAAACTACAATAGCGATTCGATCACAGGATCAATGGCGCAGGGCTCCGTTGTTACTTCAAACCTTCCTTTTACCTGGCCATCGCGATCGACCAAGAATTTAGAAAAATTCCACTTGATACCGTCGCCAGCGTATATTTCTGGATATTTATCCCGCAGAAAATCCTCCATCCATTGACCGTCTTTGGTCTGGGTATCGAAGCCTTGAAACGGTGCCTGTTGGGTCAGATATTGAAATAAAGGATGAGGAGATGAGCCTCTTACATCCGTCTTCTCAAAGAGCGGGAAGGTTACTCCATGGTTAATTTGACAGAATCCCTGAACCTCCGAATGGCTGCCCGGCTCTTTTTCATTGAATTGGTTACAAGGAAACGCAAGGATTTCAAAACCTTGTTCCCTCCGTCCTTCGTAGAGCCTCTGCAGATCAGCGAATTGACTGGAGAAGCTACACTTGCTGGCTGTGTTTACAATGAGGAGAACCTTTCCTCTGTAGTCTGAGAATTCAATCGGTTCCCCGTTAATTGAGGTTGCTTGAAAATCATAAATAGACATGTTAACGTTCCTCCTCACGTTATTATTTAATACATCATATATCCAGAATTATTATTGGTCTAATATATTATTGGGATCAACTTTATAGGTATTTACAATAACTTCGTCATGCAGAACACATTGTCCATCTCTCTCTTGAAATCAAAGAAGGCTCGCCTTAAAGAAAGTAGGAGATTTGCCTCTTTCATAGCAAACTGTGGCATTCGCCGTTACCAAGATAGAATATAGATGCATATTCATGTAATGTGTGCAAAAACCCAACAGAATCGAGGGATATTCGTGCCCATTGGAAAGATGATTCAATACAAGGAAATGCAACAACATCCCATTTTACGTTCTCACTTGCCCGAAACCCGCTGGATCAGTAATGCAAGGATTTTACGGATGCTGGATTCCTATCGCACAGTCTTTATCAAGCCTAATTATGGGAGTGGAGGAACTGGCATCATACGTGCGAAAAAGCTGGGGAGGAAATATGAGGTTCGTTGTGGCTCCAGTCGCAGAGTCGTTAGATCCCACGCCGTAAGAAGAGCAGTTAGAACCTATCGGAGACCTCATCGTCGTTATTTGGTACAGCAAGGACTTAAGTTAGCCAAGTACAAAGGTTCCATTTTTGATGCCAGAGTGTATATGCAGAAGCCGGAATCGGAATGGGTCATTTCAGGAATAACCGGTCGTGTCGCTGCACCTCGAAAAGTCGTTACCAACTATCGGAAGGGAGGACATGCGGCGCCGTTGTCCAAAGTGCTTTTAAGGGTCTTTAAAAATGACAGAATAAAAATGAAAGAGATTCTGGACCAGATCATCGAGCTTTCTAGAATCATTGCCGACACGATAGATAAAAATCATCCGGTTCGCGAGCTGGGTATCGATCTTGCTATTGAAAAGAGCGGTCAAATCTGGATTATCGAGGCTAATCCGCATCCCGGACATATGTTGTTCAGGCAGCTCCCCAATCACAAGATGATTCGCAACATTTTGAGAAACAAACGTCGTATTCATCATTAGGATAAAGTTTTTGAAATCATTCATTGATAAGAAAAGGAGGAGAACGCCCAAGCAAAGGTGCGGGAGCGTTCTCCGTTTTTTTTGTTAAATGACTGACGGATTTAAGACGAAGCTTTTATGTTAAAATATGTCCGCCATCCACATGAAGGACGGTTCCGGTCACAAACTGATTTTGAATCAAATAAAGTACACCTTGTGCAACATCCTCCGCAAGTCCAACTCGCTTTACAGGAAGCTTATGCGCGACCGTATCATAGAATTGATTACGCGTATTTTCAGGCATTTTGCTGCGGGAAGGTGTATCAATAATGCCGGGTGAGACGACATTCACGCGGATGGGAGCAAGTTCTAACGCCAAGGTTTGACCAAGATTCGAAACCGCTGCATTCACAGCACCGAGCGCAGAGGAGCCAATCATCGGCTTGTATGCCACCACTCCTGAAAATAAAGTAATGGAACCCTTGGTTGAGAGTTGGGAAGCCCCGTATTTAGCTGCATAATATTGGCCCCAAAATTTGTTTTCGAATAGCTTGCGGGCTTGATCCGTCTCCAACTGAAGGAATGACCCGCCTGATGTTTCTGCGGCGCTAACGATAAGATGATCATAGGGACCGACTTTTTCGAAGAAAGATTTTACCTGCTGCTCATCTGACGTGTCCAGCACATATATTGCAGCACGAGGGCCCAGCATTTCTTTGGCCTTGTGCAATTTATCCTCCGAGCGGCTGGCGATTACCACTTCCGCTCCAAGCGAAATGACTTGCTTAGCTGTTTCTAAACCGATACCTGAGCTTCCACCAATAATGACAATCTTTTTGTTTTGCAAATGGATTACCTCCTAGTATTAGAGAAAACATGACTTGCTACAGCGATATTGTATATGTAGTAAGTTTATTTAGGGAAGTAGTGATATTTAATTCATATAGTTTCCAAAAAGGAACTATTGTGATACCATTGGTTTTAACAGATGATTTTTGGAGGAGTTCCCATGCACGCCCAAGAACCTATTGAATTGACCAAAGGAATACCAGGCAAGCCGTGCCCTATTGCCCAAACACTTGATTTGATCGGAACGAAATGGACTTTTCTAATCATCCGTGATCTGCTTATCGAAGGAACACTGAGATTCAGCCAACTTCAGAAATCCATGAAGGGGATTAGTCCCAAAACGCTTTCCCTACGCCTGAAGGAACTTGAAGATAACGGCCTGTTAGAAAGAAAGGTATATGCCGAGGTTCCACCGCGAGTTGAATATTCGTTAACGGAAAAAGGGAAGCGACTGGAAAGTGTTTTTATTGAGCTGAAGAGATTTGGCTTAGATTTAGAAGCAGATCATTGAGGGATATGACTGCAACATTCCGAGGTATCGTTGAGCTGAACGATGCCTATTTCTTATATATATAAAGGGAAGCGCTTACTATAAAGTTCACAGAAAGTTCACTTATGTGGAGGTTTCGACTATTTATATAATTACCAAGGTACACAGAAGGGATGATGGAATTGCCAACAACGAAGAAAGAAAATTTTTATTTTGGTTTAATGATGTGCTTGGGGATGGTCGTATTCATGACATTTTATAATCTATATACAAATGACTTGATTGGCACAATATCTCTAAAAGTAATGTTTCTTCAATTTATTTTATGTTTTATCATTGCTTTCGTATTGGAATTATTTATTGTCGGTCCACTAGCAAAGAAAATAGCCTTCTCATTACCATACGACAAATCTAAAAAGGTATTTGTGATTCTGTCCCTTTCATGCTGTATGGTCATTGGAATGGTTCTTTGTATGTCACTTTATGGATTGGGGACAGCTTACTTTTTTAATGGTCTTTCGGGAGATTCATTATTTAAAAATTACTTATCTTTAGTTTTTAAGAATTTTATTTTTGCTTTCCCTCTGCAGCTCTTAATTGTAGGGCCGCTTGTTCGGTATTTATTTGCTAAATTCGTGAAAGGTACACGAATTGCGGTATCTATAAGCTAAAACATAGTCAACGACGTTATACGATAGCTCAAAAGCCGCCTTCTGTCTGAGAAGGCGGCTTGTTTTTACCCAGAAGTCTCAGTATCTTTACAGTGTTTGTCCGCTGTCCACCGTAATAATCTGGCCTGTCATGGCTTCCTGTTCCAAAGCAGAGCAGATCATGCTGGCAATGTCCTCGGGCGTAGAAATGCGCTGTAGGAGTAAATGAGGAAACAGCTGCTTCATTTGTTCTTCCCGGCCTGACCACCATCTTGTCGCTACGGCTCCCGGCACGATGCAATTGACGCGAATATCCGGTGCCAGTGCTCGTGCTAAAGATTTGGTCAGCCCGTGGACGGCCGCTTTGGATACCGCATAGGGAAGAGAGGAACCTAGCCCTGTTTGTCCTGCTATACTTCCAAGATTGACGATAGCCCCTTGTTTACTACGCTTCATAAAAGGAGCTACGGCTCTGGCACAGTAAAACATGCCTTTTACATTTACATCAAATAGATCATCCCATACCTCTTCCGTGGCTGACTCCAGATCATCCATAGGAATGTGATGTGTAATGCTAGCGTTATTCACGAGTATATCAATCGTACCGAATTGCTGGACAATCTGGTCAACCATAGTTCGAACTTCCTGATCTCGGGAAACATCTGCCTGTAATGCGATAGCACGTCCGCCCTTTTCAAGGATCATACGTACAGTTTCCTCAGCATCGTTTTTAGAGCGGGAATAGTTTACGACTACTGTAGCTTTTCGATCTGCCAAGGCCATGCATGCGGCTCTCCCAATTCCTGTACCTCCACCTGTAACCAGTGCTACTTTTTGATGTAAATCCATAGATATTCGCTCCTTCTCCAACCAGTTCATTTTGCGTCTGAAAATAATATGATCTGATATGTATCATTGTAGAGGAGGTATTGTGTTCTGTATAATTGAATTAACTGAATTTATGATTCAATAAAATTGAATTAATTGTGCATATAGGAGACTGAGAATGGACATTAAAACACTCAAAACATTTCAAATGATTGTGAATTACGGGAGTTTTATGCGTGCAGCGGAAGAGTTGAATTATGCACAGTCTACCGTGACGATGCAAATACAGAAGCTGGAGTCCGATATGGGAATTCAACTGATCGAACGGGGCAAGAAAATAAAGTTAACTGAAGCGGGCAGGATGTTTTACGAGCAAAGTCTACATATCGTAAAGGATATGGAGCAATTGTATGAAAATATGGACAATCTGCAAAGAGGGACTACAGGTAACATTCGTATAGGAGTGACCGAACCGACTGCCAGTTATCGACTACCAGAAATTTTAAAACGCTTCTTAACCCATTATCCGAATATTCGGGTTTCTGTTGAGTTTGGGAATACCCCTACCTTAAGCGAGCGTATTCTCAAGGGAGATATTGACTTAGCGCTGTGTTCCACACCGGATGTGGGCACAGAGCTATATTTTGAACCTTTATTTAAGGAGAATTTTGTAGTTTTAATGCCTGAAAATCACCCGCTTGCGGAAAAAGAAAACATTGGGCCAGAGGATTTACAGGGGCATCAGTTGCTTATTACATCGGCCACCTGTCCATATCGTCGCAAACTTGAAATGGTCATGAAGGAATATGGAATAACCACGCTAGACACGATGGAAATTGGCAGCATGACGGCTCTGAAATTTTATGTGGAAAGCGATTTGGGTATTGCCCTTGTGCCACAAATTCTGGTCAGTCCTATTCCGGCAGGAGTAGCGGTGAGGGAATTAAGCGGCAGCCTGATCGATATGACTTTCGGCCTTCTTTGCAAAGCAACAGACTATCCGCTAAGGCTGGCAAGCTCAAGGCTATATTCTGTGTTGAAGGAGGAGCTTGGGGAATGGTCCTCGGTGCATTGAGCTAGAGTAGCGAGTATGCAGGGAATTGTGTTTTCTGTCACCTTATGATGTAAATGCAGTACGGTATAAAACCGACTGCGATACGCAGTCGGTTCGGTTTGTTTACTTTTTCTTAATCGGAATCCAAACTTCACTTCGGTAGTCTTCAGCATGTGAATCTCCCATAGTATACACTTCCAGTTCCGGGCCGCCTGAATGCTCATAATTACTGGCAGGGAACCATTCCTGAAAAATTCTTTGCCATACCTTTTGGATCGAGTGAGGCATAGGGCCGATGGATGTAAACACTGCCCAGGTTGAAGCCGGAATGGTTCTGGATTCCAGCCCATTCGCGGTCGCTACGTCTTCGCTGCCTTCTGCGGCGATTAAGTAACTAAACGTCTCCTCCCCATGTTTCATGTCCAAGCATATACCGAGTATATCGTCGCCTGTCCCCAAGGCATGAATCCGATCCGATGTACCATCCGCATTCAGTTCGTTCCAGAATTTTGGGATTTCTCGAAGATTATCGCCGTTCTTAGTGGTGACTTGAATGGACTTGCCAATGACCGTAAAGGCCGTTTTCTCTACAATTTTGTAATCCATTTCCTGATCTCCCTTCAACGATAGATGGAAGGTGATGCGTGGAAAGGCTTTCAGGTTTACCCCAGGGCTTCTGGCCTCAGAGGGAGAAATACCGTGTACCTTACGGAACGCTTTAGAAAAAGATTCGGGGGAATCATATCCGTATTTGAACGCTACATCCAGCACCTTGGCGGAAGAAAGACTCAATTCCTGAGCAGCCAAGGTCAATCGACGTTTGCGCACATATTCTGCTACCGTGACGCCGGTTAGCATATGAAACATACGCTGAAAATGGAAAGGAGACGAATAGGCTGCCGTTGCAATTTCATCGATATCGAGTGGCTGCTGCATTCTCTCTTCCATCAGATCGAGTGCGTTCTTGATCCGAAGCAACCATTCCAACCGTATCACCTTCCTTAGCTGTAATCATATCATTAGGAGTATCTGTAATCCTGTCTTTGCGTGCTCTAGTTGAACAGGTTCTGTCGCCTAGTTTAATGTGGCTTGTACTTGGTTTCAAGACATAATTTCACAATGAAATTTTGGAGAAACAATGTGCCTGCCCCCTTGTGTTCATAATTAAAATTTGGGACAATGAAAGAGGCGTTTAAATAGCGCAGATTGCTTAAACATGCTATGATGCAATGATGGTTGAGACGAATGGTGCGTGCTTAGTTTTATATAGAGGAAGACGAATTTGAATGTTTTGAAAAGAGGATCGAACATGAAAAAAGAATCCATTTATGGATTAACGCTAGATCAATTGACAGCATGGCTCATCGAGCATGGACATAAGAAATCCCGGGCATTGCAGGTGTGGGACGCATTGTACCGGAAGCGGGTTACTGATTTTGCAGCGATGGCAGAGGTTCATGAGAATTGTACCCGCCTGTTGGCAGAGCACTTTTCCATTGAAACACTTGAAGAACACGTGAAGCAACAGTCAGCAGACGGGACGGTCAAGTTCTTGTTCCGGCTTCAGGATGGTAATTTGATTGAGACGGTATTGATGCGGCATAAGTTTGGCTTATCCGTATGTGTGACTACGCAGGTAGGATGTAACATTGGGTGCAGCTTCTGTGCGAGCGGATTGTTGAAGAAGAGCCGTGACCTGTCCAGCGGTGAAATTGTAGAGCAAATTATGAAGGTCCAGCTGTATCTGGATCAGGAACGTCCGGGGGACCAAGTCAGTCATGTTGTTGTAATGGGAATTGGCGAACCGTTTGATAACTTCGTGAACCTGTCCGATTTCATTCGGGTCATTAAGGATCACAAAGGGCTGGCGATTGGGCCGCGGCATATTACCGTTTCCACAAGTGGACTTGCTGATAAAATCATTGAATTTGCAGATTCCGACCTGCATGTCAATCTGGCGATCTCCCTCCACGCTCCGAATAATGAGATTCGTACTCGCATTATGAAGATCAACCGTGCGATTCCGATTGAGAAACTCATGCAGGCGATTGATTATTATTTGGACAAAACAAATCGTCGGATTACGCTGGAGTACATCTTGCTGAAGGATGTTAATGACGGTAAGGAGCATGCGCTCGAACTGGCTGAGCTGGTGGGCCATCGTCGTAATCTGGCCAATGTAAACCTGATTCCGTACAATCCGGTGGATGAGCATAGCCAATACCAGCGGAGTGAGTCGGAGTCGATTACGGGCTTCTATGATGTGCTGAAAAAACAAGGCATTAGCTGTAGTGTTCGGCTGGAGCATGGAGTCGATATTGACGCAGCCTGCGGACAGCTACGTAGCAAGCAAATTCGCAAGGATGCCAAGGGTAGCCGCAATGCGGAGCGCGAAGCCATTAGTTAAATAAATACACAAGCGTACTCTCTAACAGGAGTACGCTTTTTTATATCACGAGTCGTAGGGCGAAACGTTGCCCTAAAATGTGAAAATAGTCACGTAATAGTTGCTGCTTTTACGTTATAGTGAGTGGTTAGTGGAGGGGTTATATGGCTAACGTAATTTCAAATGTGGCGCTCGTTCCGGGCATCTATGTGATGAAAATAGAGGGAAAGTTTAAAGGGAACATGGGGCAGTTTTACATGCTGCGCAGTGGGACAGGTTATCCACTGCTGCCCAGACCCATCAGCATTTATGATATCGGGGAAGAGAGTATTTCCTTTTTGTATCGGGTTGTTGGAGAGGGGACAAATTTGTTTTCCCAATTACAGCCTGGTCAGGAGATTCAGTTAGAAGGACCTTTCGGAAACGGTTTTCCGCAGGTAGAGGGTAGTTTGGCTTTAATCGGCGGTGGCATGGGTACAGCTCCGTTGCTGTTGGCTGCAAAGTATTACCCGCATGCGCATGTTTATCTGGGGTTTGCACAGCAAGCCTTCGGGGTTGAAGCGTTCGAAGCTGTGGCGGCATCTGTACAGGTCAAGGTAGGGGGAAGCATCGTCGAACAGATCGATCCGACGCTCTATGCAAATATGTTCTCCTGCGGGCCAACTCCGATGTTGCAAGCACTCGCCATGAAAACGGTGGATACGTCGTCCCGTTTATATATTTCAACTGAAAGACACATGGCCTGTGGTATTGGCGCATGTTTGGGCTGTACGATGCGTACCCGTGGAGGCAATCGGAGGGTATGTAAAGAAGGACCTGTATTCCCGGTGGAGGAGGTGGAGTTCGATGATCTCCATGGCGTGTAATATTGCGGGTGTACCGTTCAAGAACCCGATCATCATGGCTTCCGGTACGTTTGGATTCGGACGTGAGTATGCAGAATTTTATTCTCCTGAATTATTGGGCGGTATCGTCGGCAAGGGACTAACCCTGCATCCGAAGGCTGGTAATACGGGATCACGAATACATGAGACAGCATCCGGCATGCTCAATAGTGTAGGGCTGGAGAATCCGGGGGTTGCCGCCTTTTTGAAGGATGAACTGGATGACATGACTCACTGGAACACGGCTGTTATTGCCAACGTGGGCGGCTCCAATCTGGAGGAATATGTTCAGGCCGTAGCGATGATTACGGAAAACGCACAAAAACGACGCACGATGAACCGCAGAGGCGTTGATATGCTGGAATTGAACATTTCATGTCCCAATGTGAAGCAGGGGGGAATGCAATTTGGTATCCGGACGGAGGTAGCGCGGGAGGTTGTGCGTCAGGTGCGCAATGTGACGGCGCTTCCGTTGGTCGTCAAGCTGTCTCCAAACGCAGAGAACATCACGCAGATGGCGGTTATGTGCGAGGAAGAAGGCGCAGACGGAGTTTCGCTGATCAATACATTTTCTGCGATGAAAATAGATATACGCCGGCGTCGCAGTGTCTTCGCCAACACGTATGCTGGTCTTTCCGGCCCGGCAATTAAGCCAATTGCCTTGCGCATGGTTCACCAGGTGGCGCAGGCGGTGTCGATTCCGGTGATCGGGATGGGCGGGATTAGCTCGGTAGAGGATATTATTGAATTCACCATGGCAGGGGCCGCTGCCATTCAGGTGGGAACGTACAATTTTGTTCATTTACATGCAGGGGCTGAGCTGGTACATGGCCTTGAACAATGGATGCAGCTGGAAAAGGTGCAGTCATTGGATGAGATACGAGGAATTTTGTAATTTGGTATCTGCTTATGCATAAACAAAAGCATACAAAACTGGTATTATCCCCTTTAAGTAGACAAGAGAAAAGAGACATCTGGTAAGATAGATGGATTTAATCTTGTTGAACGGAGGGGTTTCTTCATGGACAAAAAAGACAAGCCTTTCGCCAGTACTCTGAGATTTTAGAAGCAAATCGTCGCTTGGCGTCCTTCACAACGAAACAATCTTCCTCGTTAACGAAACACTAGACACACTAAGTAAGGATGTAAATCTGGAGAGGGAAAAGCTCGGAATCCTCGAATGCCATTCCAGGTGAGGAAACTGTCTGGACAATGCCTGCACAGATAAGCAAACCTGAAACCTTAGCCGAGGCAGAACAACAGGTATATGAATATATCTCATTGTATAACCAAAGTGGATTCCAGGAAAATGAACAACCGTTCCCCGGTTGAATACCGAGAAACGGATGCTGCTTCAAAGTGTCTTTTAGCCCTGTTACTTTACAGGAATATGACCTAATAGCGACTTTCAACGGTACCATGTTCTTGTCCTCGACAAGTGTCGGGACAACATCAGTACAAACTGGCCTTCCTCAGAGGAATTACTTGTAATTTCTCTATCTTTTTTAGAGGAGAAGATTGGAACCGCTGCGGCTGTAGCGACAGCTTTATAAGCTTTGAGACGTGGGGCGGACAATCAGTTCGTTAATCGTTACGTTAGTCGGCTGCTGGATCGCAAACAGTATGGTTCTCGCAATGTCGCTAGGGTCAAGTTGACTCCATTCCTGGCTGCCCAATTTCTCCAATGCCGGATAAATCGAGTTGTCGGTGATGGTATCGTACAGCTCGGTCTCCACCGCGCCAGGGGAGATGAGAGTCGTCCGAATATTTTGCATGGGTCCTAATTCGGTTCGCATACCTTCTGTTAAAATCCGTACGGCATGCTTAGTCGCACTATAAATAGAGCTTGAAGGGAAGATGATATGTCCCGCAATGGACGAGAAATTAATGATATGTCCCTCATTACGTTCTTCCATATGTTTGTACACTGCCGCCATCCCATAGAGGACGCCCTTAATGTTCACATCGATCATTCTCTCCCATTCGTCAACTTTCAAATTTTTGAAGAACGAAAGTGGCATTATCCCAGCATTATTGATCAAAATGTCGATTTGTCCATAGACTTTAATGGTTTCATCTACCAATGCTTCCACGTCGGCAAACGAGGTGACGTCAGTCACCTTGTAGCTGGCTTCACCTCCAGCGTTACGGATTTCTTCTTGAAGTTGCTGTAATCGGTTTTCCCGGCGAGCAGCAAGCATGACTTTAATGTTGTGTTGAGCGAGAAGTTTAGCCGTTGCCGCTCCCATTCCGCTGCTTGCACCTGTGATGATTGCTACTTTTGTATTCATGTGTACTTCCCCTTTGTTCTTATATTAGCCAGTAATCGTTGGCTTGATTCCAGGTTATCAATTAGAGTTTAATATAAGTCAAGCTTCAATGATTTAATAATTCGCACAGGCAAAATCCCCACAAATCCGTGGTTTTTTAGATAATGAAGAATAATAAATAGGAAAAAACGGAAAACAACTACATGAAATATATTAGAGTTTACTCTAATATATGCGCTAAAAAAGACGCGTTCTCCATCCGGGGAACGCGCTCCACTTAGAGTGAAATGTTGCAAAAAGACGATCTAGGGCAGCATCTTGGTCAATCCTTTTTCCTGCATGTCATATAATGCCAGCTTGTAATTGATTTGCTCCAAATATTTAATAGTTTCCGAGAGGTCCTTCTCCACTTTTTCCTTGTGCATAAGCATCATTTGTTTACGTATTTTAAGCGTGTTCTCGCCTTTTTGGTATAAATCTACATATTTCCTGATCTCGGCAAGTGGCATGCCCGTCGCCCGCAGCGCCAACACAAAATTCAACCAGTCCATACTCTCTTCGTCATACAATCGATTGCCACTCGAATCGCGCTTGACGCATGGTAGAATTCCTTCCCGTTCATAAAACCGAAGAGTATATGGGGTAATTCCAGTTTTCTCCGAAATTTCTTTAATCGTGGACATCACTTTCTCCTCCAGTCATCAAAGTAAACTCTAACCTTTATCCTTCATTCATTTCCATATTACTGGCATTAATAGCTGATTATTAAGGGGATACCCTAGTCTAATGGTGGATTTAACAAGCTTTTAACTTAGAGTTTACTGTATGGATTAAGATGTATTCAATACATTATTTACAGAAAGAAGATATTGTTTATGTCAGATCAATTTTAAACTGGACACTTGATGACGATCTTGCAGTTTACTGTTTAACCAGGAGCGATTCCTGAAAAAATTAACGACCTTTTCTCGGCAGAGTACCAGGAAAAGGTCGTAGCTAAAAGTTATCTTTTTTATTTAACTCAACAGCCAAACTCGACTAATGGTTAATATCGCACTTGTTCAAGATGAACGAAATTTGATTTTCCAGCCGATGAATGGCTTCCTCGGACGCCTGGTCGTTCGCACCTTGTTCCTGAAGCGCAGCGAGTTCCTGCTTGAGCTGATGAAGATCCTGCCCTGCATTGGCGCAGTTGTAGTTACTTTCGAGATTTTCGATCATCCTATATCCTCCATTCGTTAGGTATACGTCCTTATTATGGAGAGTTGATACTTCCTTATTCAGCATATTGTCTTAATTCAGATAAAGTTTACGTTGTTGTCGCTGGAATGCATAGAGCTTACGAAATAAGAAGGAAATTGTCAAACGGTGTCGAATAACAAGGGGTTATAGGGGAAGAGATAGGCTCTTTTTCCTAATGGAGAGCTTGACAAAGAAGCTGGGTGATGGGATTGCGGTTAATAGGTAAGTCGAAGCCGAGACGACAATTCAAGGTTTCGCTACAATTCATGATTATTATTTTGGTTGTTTTAGTTATTATTATTTCCTTGATTATATCCTTGCTTCTCATTCGTAATTTCGTAATTAACCAACATTTTGATAATACGAAGGAAAAACTTTCGGGTATTGCCAAGGTGGTTGCCAGTGACAACGATGTGATTCGTAATGTTGAGCGAGGAGTTCCTGTGAGACAGATCCAGGATTACTCGCTTGGAGTCATGCATAACGTTAATGTAGATTTTGTAGTCATACTGAACCACGATTTAATTCGGCTATCCCATCCTAATGCAACCATGATTGGCAAGCCGTTCTCTGATCTGAATGATGCCAGAAAGGCGCTATCCGGTCAGGGACATTTCTCTGAGAATATCGGTGTTTTGGGTCAAGGCTACCGATATTTTACGCCGATATTCAATCAACAGAATGAGGTCATTGGCATTGTATGTGTAGGACTGACCATGAGAACGCTAAATCATGATTTGATGCAGGCGCAGTATACCATTTTTGGAGGACTGATGCTGGGGCTCTTTAGTGGAGTTCTGGGGGCGATCATTCTGGCTCAGAAAATCAAAAAGATTTTATTTGGGCTTGAGCCGCAAGAGATAGCAACACGATTGCGCGAAAAAGAAATTATTGAAAATGAGGTCGCTGAAGGAATTATAGCCATTTCGGCGGACAAGAAAATTATGCTCATGAACAAAGAAGCTCAGGCCAAGTACCAACTGGCGAACCAAGAGATGAAAGCCCCGATTGGCGAGCAGCTAGATACCAACTTTTATAATGTGCTCTTCAAGAGAGTGTTTGATGATAAGAAGAAGATCAAGGATCGCTCGTTTTATGTGAATGGTATAGAAGTCATTGCGACAGTAACCCCTATACATGTTGAAAATGAGTTTTTTGGGGCAGTTGCCACACTGCGCGATCAATCCGAAATGATTCATCTTAGTAATCAGTTAAGTGGCACCAAATATTATATTAACTCTCTTCGCGGACAGACGCATGAGTTTATGAACAAAATGCACGTGATCTCCGGACTGATTGAGATGAGGAAATATGAAGAGGTCAGTCAGTATATTCAGCAGCTAAATCACCGGTATCAAAATGAAGTAGGCTTTCTAACAGAGAGAATTAAGGTTCCGGCGTTAGCAGGTTTTATTATGGGGAAAATCAACGAAGCACGCGAGCAGAATATTTCGGTGTTACTGGAAGAAAGCTCGAATGTCTCCAATGTAGAGATGCAGGACATTGTTCATGATGTTATACACATATTGGGCAATTTTTTTGATAACGCGATAGACTCCATTTTACAAAAAAAACAACCCGGCAAAATTGAATTAAAATTGAATTATGAGTGCGAGGGAAATGTGTTCATTTTGAAAGTGAAGGATAATGGGTTGGGGATTGATTCCGAAATGCAACAAAGAATATTCGAGCATGGCTTCTCAACCAAAGGAGAGGACAGGGGTTACGGCTTGAATCTGGTTAAAACCATGGTGGATAATCACCAGGGCATCATTGAAATTGACAGCCAACCTGGCCTGGGAACAAGTATCTATGTAGAGTTGCCCTGTACATTGGAGGTGACGAGTGAATGAAGGTACTCATTGTTGAGGATGATCCCATGGTTGCTGAGCTCAACCAACAGTTTATTGAGCGTATGGACAACTTGGATGTGGTAGGTAAAGCAGATACCGTCCAGAAAGCGCAGGATTATCTTCAGAAACACACACCGGATTTGGTATTGCTGGACGTGTATTTACCCGGAAAAAGCGGATTAACCTTGCTATCCCATATGCAGGAGCATCAGTACCATGCTTCGGTTATTTTAATTACGGCTGCAAAAGATATTCAGACGGTGAAGGAAGCTGTTTTTTATGGTGTTGCAGACTATTTAATTAAACCCTTTACATTCGAACGCTTTAGACTGGCTGTTGAGAAAATCCAGCGTCTAGCCACGGTGATGGAGGAAGGGAACGGAATTAATCAAGCTGTTATTGACCATTATTTTAATAAAGAAGAGCATACGGGTGTGGAAAAGAAAAAACCTGTTGAACATCCACCGCATAATCTATCGAAAAACCTGTCTAAAAATTTGTCCAAACTGACCATGACCACGATACTGAAGAGTATTCAAGAGCTGGACGGCCCCTTCTCGGTTGAAACGTTAGCTAGAGAAGTGGACTTGTCCCGTATCACGGTCAAAAAATATATTCAGTTCCTGGTGGACGATGGCTTTCTCGTTGAATCGATAGAATACCACAAGGTTGGCAGGCCGCTAATGCTCTATCAGTTGAATCCTGATATAAAAGAACCGCCATTTCCATTGTAATCTGGAAATAGCGGTTCTTTTTTTGTTCACAAGAGTACCGAGCTTCCTAATTATTTCATAGAGAGAACAGGAAGTGGGACTAGGTTATCTGAAGAATGAGTTGTAACGATATCATGGAAGTTGTCGTAGCTAGTTTCAATCATGTTGGATAACGCCGTAACGGTATTCGAGCCAGCATGAGGCGTTACCAAAACTCTTGGATACAGCTCCACAAGCTTCTGGATCGTTGGGTCCGGGAGCATTTGCCATGGTTCAAATGCTCTAAAGAATAATTCATCTTCTTTAGGGAAGACATCCGTAGCGAAGCCTTCCAGATGGTTACTGAGCAAAGCGTCCAAAATGGCTTGGTTATCTTGTAATTCTCCACGTGAGGTATTGATGAGAATAGATCCTTTTTTCATTTTTGCTAAAAAGCTGGCGTTAATCATTTTGTCGTTCTGTCCCGGCAGATAAGGAACATGCACACTAACGACATCACACTCTGCCAGTAATTCATCCAAGGTTGTGAATGGAATGACTTCCTTGGCCGCGTCAGATTGGTACACATCATAGCCGATAACAGAAGCACCTAATCCTTTAAATAATTTGGCTTCCGTCAGACCGATGCGGCCGACCCCAATAATCCCAACTTTACAATTGTGAATCTCTTTGCTGAATGTATGCTCGTCCACAATGAAATTTTTGAACGAGCTTTTGGTAGTCATATAAGCGGTGTGTCGGAACAGCATCATTGCTAAGGTTAAGGAGAGCTCGGCGATGGCATTCGGAGAGTAGGATGGCACGCGTGCCACCTTCATTCCGAATTCGCTGCAGGCATCCAAATCAATGTGGTTGATTCCGACTGTTCTGGTAAAAACATATCGAATGCCGTATTCATTGAATTTTGTGATATTTTCCCGATTGGCAGCACAGTTTCCTCTTAGCAAAACGGCATCGTGATGCTGTGCCAATTCTGCATTGCTGGTGGTTAACAACTCTTCTACCAGCGTTAGTTGAAAGTTATATTTATTGAGATCCTGGAAATAGGGTTTCTCATAAGAACGGACACCATAGCAAATGATTTTTAACATGTTGTTTTCCCCCTGATTTAGAAAATTCCAATTTTATCAATGACATTGAGCGTAACGATCCACACTGGAATCATGACGACAGAAGTAATAGTTGAGAGAAGCGATGCATTGGAGGTCAATATGGCTTCCTTATCAAAACTGATGGCATAGGCTGCGGCTACGGTAGCTGTAGGAGTTGCCATCATGATGACAATAGTAGCTAAAGCGACTGAATCGACTGACAGAATATGAGATACAGTCAACAAAGCCAGCAAGACGATGTTAACAATAGGTACAAGCCAAACCTTAACTATGCTGTAATACCAAGAGGTCTTATCAGTAGCTGCCGACTTGAAGCTGATCTCCCCTAATGTCGAGCCAATCGATAACCAGGCTAACGGAGAAGCTAGTCCAGCAAGGTAGGTCATGGGCTTGAACAGCCAGACAGCGGTTTGATCAATTCTCAGAAAGGCGAACTGCTGAATGGCCCCATCCTCTGTAGCTACTCTCATCTGTGGCAAATAACCTTGAAACAACCAAACAAACAAGCCTAGAAACGTGGCGATAACGATTGGATTCAAAAACATGGTTTTGAGATTTTTAAGCTCCATTTTCAAGCCGCTCATTTTGATATAGCCATAGGAGTATAAGAAAATGCGGTACCCTATGTTAAAAATGGAACTGTACATCACTCCGGTAGGACCGTAAATGGCTCCGACAATTGGAATTCCGAAGAAAGTCGTAGAACCGAAAATGGTTAACACCCGCAAAACATCCTGTTTATCCTTGTTGTAGCTCAGAAAGAACGGTTTAGAAATAAAGATGAGAATAATATAAATTAGAACTCCCCATATTAAAACATTCATTCCTTGTTTTAACATTGTAGGATTAATGTCCTGCATGAAAGAATTAAAGGCTAGTGCTGGTAGAGCCACGGTTAGAACAACCTTGGATAACAACTTTCCTACTGCTGCGTTAAAAATCCCCTTCTTACGGCAAAAGAAACCAAGAAGGATAATAAAAACGGTGGAAGCGATAGAACTGACAATTTTGTTATCTGTTAAGGTCGCTGTAATCATTTCTAGTAAAGACATAGATAAAACCCTCTCTTGTACCTTTTTTCACATAAATGACGATGCAGAATGTGACGATGCAATTCCCTGATCTTTTGGCCAAAGTGTTGGTTTGCACTTTTATAGTAAAATGACTTTGTGAAAAAAAGAACAATATCTAATTAATTTAACTTATGAAACTAATTTAAAAAATTTATACGTTACATCAGATGGCAAATGAAACGAGAGGGGACGTCTTCACGGAATGATTATTTCTTGGCTTTGTGAGTGCCCATCAACATCCGTGCTATAATGTAAATCATTAAACCCTACTTGATTAGTGGGTTAAATAGAAAAGACGAGCAGGAGGGGCCTCATGAATCCGATACAACATATACTGGACGAATTTCAGCTGATCGTGCTGGACGGCGCGATGGCGACCGAACTGGAGCGTCATGGACATGATCTGAACGATAGCTTATGGTCAGCTAAAATCCTCCATGAGCATCCGGAGTCGATCAAGCGTGTGCATAGAGATTATTTTGAGGCTGGGGCAGACTGTGCGATTACTGCGAGCTATCAGGCTACCGTTGAAGGCTATGTTAAACGAGGCCTAAGCGAAAATGAGGCGCTGGAGCTGATTCAATCATCGGTGCGGATTGCTGTGCAGGCACGCGATGAGTTTTGGGCTGACGTGACGGCTACTGCAAGTCAGCGGCATCGTCCCAAGCCGCTAGTCGCGGCCTCTGTAGGCCCTTACGGGGCGTTTTTGGCAGATGGATCAGAGTATCGCGGCGATTACAAACTGAGCGAGGAACAGCTAGTGGAGTTCCACAGGCCGCGTATGAAAGCTCTGATTGAGGCGGGTGCAGATATTTTAGCTTGTGAAACGATACCCTGTCTGGTTGAAGCCAAGGCCATCGCCCGATTGCTGAAGGAATTCCCTGGCACGTATGCCTGGATCAGCTTTAGCGCAAAGGATGGGCAGCATATCAGCAATGGTGAGTCTGCCGCTGCATGTGCTGAGTGGCTGAATGGGCATGAGCAAGTGGCTGCTGTAGGAATCAATTGCACTTTGCCGAAATTCGTCCCATCGCTTATTCACGAAATACGCAGCCACACGGATAAGCCTGTGGTGGTATATCCCAATCTGGGGGAGGAATATGACCCGGTCACCAAGACATGGCACGGCAGCACTTGTGCAGAGACATTCGGACAAAGTGTCCGACAATGGTATGAAGCGGGAGCTCGTCTGATTGGCGGTTGTTGCCGGACTCAGCCGCAGGATATTGAGGAAATAGCATCATGGTCGAGAGATGAATAAACGGAGATAAGCGATGGTCCAAAAAAAACAAGCAGGCTGAACCAAGTTGTGCTCCAGTAATGGAGGGGCTTGGTTCAGCCTGCTTTGTTTACTACCTTCGCCGATCCGGTCAGCTTTCTGCCAAACGTTCTAGCAGCGCGTCTCCATTGCGGCTCACCCGAATATGGGCAAAATGTGCGTTCTGTTCTACAGTACGTCCGGTTCCCTCAGGAATGAAATAATTCTCAATACCGTACAGAATACGGGAACCATACCATTGTCCATTTAGAATGACCTCATGGCTGGCAAGTTTTTCACCATCTTGATATAGGCGATCCGCGACGTATACTCCTTGGCTATCTGGTGTGAGAACGACTTTGACCTTGCCTCGGCTCCATTCCTCCTCCTGAAGAAGGGGCTTGGAAGGCGGGGTAGATATGTCGTAATTCAGTGCCACATAATCGCCTTGCAGCAGGGAGCGCGGGTCTACAGGAGCCAGTTTGAGCTTAATGGAAGCCCCTGTGGCGAGCAGGGTTTCACTTCTCGCCGTCTGATAGCCGATGATCCCCAGCTGTAGCACGATGACAATGGCGATGAGTAACGGGCTTAAGCGCATAAAGCTAAAGCTGCGGTGGTCAGCATCGAATGCTGCTTTGCCGCTATGGGCCATTCGCCGATCCGCCCACCAGGTAATTCCGAGCGCAATGATCCCCAGTAGCGCCAGCGTAAAAGATTTATACAGTAGCGTCCACAATAAATCATAATATTTGAAGCCGATAAAAATAAACCAGAAGACAACGCTCGTGATAGCCTCCGATTTTTGTTTCAGACGGGCAAAGGCAAAGACCATCCCGGTAACGATAACAAAATAAAAAATGTTAATGAACATATAAGAGTGTGGAACGACATCCTCGAAAAACGTCGCCCAAAACAGGAACAGCAAGCTGAAAAATAATGAGCTATTCCGTAGATGTTCTTTTAACTCCGTCTTGGATATAAAGTAACTTACCCCATATAACACGGCATTGACGATGAAAAGAGAGAAGATGATGAACTTATAGGTCCAGTTCCAACCATCCCACTCCTGATACTGCTGAAATAAAATGGTCGCCAGATTCAGGTTTACAAAGGTGTAGGCAAAAAACAACTGCCTTTTCCCCTTGGAGCGAAACCATCCAGCGATGGAAACGATCAGAAATAATACCGAAAGCAGCGACTGATCTGACCATAGAATGGCCGCCAAGCCTGTAATATAGCTGATGGTCAGCAGTGTATAACGTATTACCGAATCCAGCTTGGATTCCGGTATGACAATCATCAAAATCATAAGCAGCAACGACACAACCAACAGTACATATTCGGTGTGGTTTACATTCGTGCTAATCATAATCAATCCGATGAGAGATATACTACCGATCAGCACTCCAACCACTTTGATCACACGGGATACGGTTTTGCTAATCCATTCACTGCCATGTTCCTCGTGGACGGTCGCCTCATTCTTTGATGTACTGATGTCCGTTGTCCCTGAATCCGGCAGTGTTTTCCCCAAACGATTCAAATAGCGGAAAAACCACACGTTACCCGTCAGCAGCAACGCCACAAAAATCAAACCAAAAACAAAAAACAGAGATGAGGAGTACGCCTCAGCCAGCTCTATAAATTTAAAGACAGCAAACGCCGAAAGTGCCAATGCATTCAAGGTCAGTAGCGTTTTATTCAGCCGCACCTTGATAAATATATAAAATCCTAAAGCAATCACAGCAATATGCGGTACATTCATGATCAGGCCATACTCATCAAATGCAAAAGAATTGGTCATCGCTAACATGGCTATATGGAAAACCGTAAAGCTCATATATTGTAGTGGAGCAGAATGTATACGATGGAGGAACGTCAATAAAAATAGCAGCAGATTGACTATTGCGAACACTCCGGCAATGGACAACGATTCCAGCTCGCTATAAGGCACACTTTGCATCGTAGGGTAAAAATAAAGCCACAAACCAAGATGAATTAGTACATAAGACAGCATATAAAAAGGATTGTAGCGAGTAATCCAGCTAAGCAGTAGAGCCGGCACCGACCAAATGAAAAACAATCCGTAGCTGTCCGCATGGGAATTGTAAATTTGACCGAGCAATGCCACGGAAACGCCAAAGGCTATACAGCCAGCCACCAAAAACATATTAGACAGGAAAGCTTGTTGACCGGGAACAGCACGTATCCGTGCAAATACAAAAGACAAGCCATAGAACAGAACAATAAGCGCAGCAGCAAGTACAATCTTGAATGTCCGATCCAGTCCGCCCCAATTGGAGGCGAAAAAATAAATAATTGCGGCCAGTATCAGTGAGATGCCCAGCAGATAGCCCGTACGTATCGCATTGAATCGCAGCATGGATTTCACGTACCTTTCCTGTTGGTTTGATGCCTATTATAGCGTTGAAAGGGCTCAGAACCAAGTGGGAATTAGGATCAGGTCATAAAAAGAGAGACACCGTATACGGCGGCTCTCTTTAACGTTACTGGATTCCGACTAAGCGTTGACGGTACGAATCTCTTGCCGGGACTGATGTCGGAAGCGATACTCACGCGGTGGAATCCCTGCTGTTTTCTTAAATGCCTTGGAAAAGGTGGACATATCGGTATAGCCGATGGACTGGGCTATGATCGATAAATTGTAAGTCGTCTGCTCCAGTAATCTTTTGGCTTCGTTAATCTTGAGGTTTTGCAAATACTTGGCGGGAGAGATGAGGAAGGTGGAATGGAATTTACGTGAAAAATGCGCACGATCCACACCTACATGCTCGGCAATTTGTTCAATCGTAACACGGTCACAATAATGCATTTCAATGTAATCTTTCCCCTGCTGGAGCCAATAATCAGAGCATACAAAGTTGCGCAGCACGTCAGATGTGTTGCGGGATAACTCCTCGAAGATCTGGTGCAGTGTAATCAAGCGGGCCAGATCGCTGCCCTGTCTGCTGTTGTCGTGTACGATGGAAAACAGGTTGGAGATAAGTCTGAGGATTTCCTCGCTCACTGCGTTAGCCATAAATGGCGTAGAGGGATTAATTCCGATCCGCTCCAGCAATGCGAGGGACTTGGGTCCCTCAAAGGCAATCCATACCTTTTGCAACGGGTGCTCCTGATCGGTGTAATATTCATGGGCAAGATGCGGAAAAAAACAGAATAAATCAGACTTTTGGACGCGGTACTTTTGTTGCTTATAAATAAACTCAGCCTGACCTTCAAGTACAAATATCAAATAAAAATAAGGAACAGCCTTGGGACCGACATGGCAGCTTGTTTTCGAAATATCCATACCTAGTCTGACAGGCCAAACGGCGCTGGATTTTTCCAATTCGGTGGCTGTAAAATAATGGTCTTCCACGATGTCGAAGTGATCTTCATTTTTCGCTCTTTTCATAACTTGTCACCTCTCCTTTGGTGGAGATAAGGGAATTTTGATTTTATTGTATATAAAGGAAAGCATAATTACAAGTTAATTCATTGGAATTGAGGGTTATATAATTAAAACTAGGTATGCCAAGGGCTCCATGGCCGGTTGAGACGAGCCTTGGAGCCTTTTAAGTTCTATATTATGAGATGGAGATTAGTCTATATTTATACGTTCAGGATTCCTTCTTTTGGAGTAACGTTGAAGGCTTTGGCCAGATCGGCCAATTCCTGATCTGTAATCCGTTGCTGAATATCATGGTGAGCAATGAGCATATAAATTTGCGCTGCTTTTTCAATCGTTTCAATCAGGCCAAATGCTTCATCAATGGAGCTGCCCGTTCCGAAAATGCCATGATGAGGCCATAATACAGCGTGATGATCCTTCATTTTTTTAGCCGTTTCGCGGCCGATTTCGCTGGAACCCGGTACCATCCAAGGGATTACACCGATACCGTCTGGGAAGACGACAATACATTCAGTACACATTTCCCACAGCGTTTTGGTGAATTGGTTTTCGTCCAGACTATGAATGAAGGTCATGGCAATAACATGGGTGGCATGATTATGAATCACAACACGATGGCTAGGATCGACCTTCAAGCGCTCAATGTGGCTCATAAAATGGGAAGGCAACTCACTGGTAGGCACTGCGCCATGTTTGAGGCCCCACAAGACTTCCAATTGCTCGCCATCCTGGGAGACACGAAGGACTCCTAAGTTAGCTTCTGGATCTGCAATTACGTTTTTGAAATATTTCCCTGATCCGGTGACGATAAAATATTTACCAGCCAGTTCATTCACCGGGAAAGCAGGTTTAATCGTCCGAATGACCTGATGAATATCTATATATTTTGCAACCTCAGCTTCATCCAGAATATAGCTTACATTACCTCCATTGCGTTCATCCCAGCCGAATTTCCACATGTTTTGTGTAATTTCCGCCATCTCGCGAACAAATGGGATATCCAGTCCCGATTTTCGTTCTTTTTGATTCTCCAGTACAGTAGTCATGGATAATCTCTCCCTTTTGGATGATATGAATATAAGCATTATCAGTACAGTGGTTAACGTTTCAGCAGTACCTGTTGTTCATAATTTTTAACTTCGGCCAGCCATTCCTCACGAACAGGAACGCCGTTTTGAGCGCAATAGTAATCCCATATGGCACCAAACGGATACGATTTAAACTCTTCGACCAGAGCAAGACGAGTGGTAAAGTCCCGTTCCTCTTCCGCCTGCTTTAATGCTTCAATCGGTTCGAGCATAGCGCGAAGCAGCGCTTTGATCGTGTTGCGTGTTCCGATGACCCATGCTGCTACATGATTGATACTTCCATCAAAGAAATCAAGACCGATATGGGTTCGGGAAAGCAATTCACCGCGAACCAGCTCACGGGCAATGTCCAGCAATTCGTCGTCCATCGTCACGACATGATCACTGTCCCAGCGAACCGGTCTGCTGACATGGAGCAATAATTGATCGGTGAACATCAGCAAAGAGGACAGTTTGTTCGAAATGACTTCGGTTGGATGGAAGTGACCAGCGTCGAGACAGATGGATTTGCCGCGTGTCAGGGCGTAGCCCATATAGAATTCATGGGAGCCCACGACATAGCTTTCCGAGCCAATGCCAAACAGCTTGCTTTCAACCGCATCGATGTTGTATTCCTCGCTGATTTCCTCGCTGAAAATTTCGTCCAGCGCATCACGCAGACGTTCTCTTGGAGCTAACCGATCAACCGGAGTATCTTTATAGCCATCCGGCATCCAGTGGTTTGTGACACAGGGCTGACCGAGTTCTTTTCCAAAATGCTCTGCAATCCTGCGTGATTTTTTGCAGTGTGTGATCCAGAAATCACGGATTTCCGAATCCTTATGGCTCAATGTGAAGCCGTCTTCCGCTTTGGGATGGGAGAACAGTGTTGGATTAAAATCAAGCCCAAGCCCTTGTTGTTTGGCCCAGTCTACCCAGTTCTGAAAATGGCGTGGCTCCAGCTGATCCAGATCCACTTGTTCTGTGGTGTCCGCATAGATTGCGTGCAAATTGACCTTGTGTTTACCCGGAATGAGTGCTAGAGCTTTTTCTAAATCCTGACGTAACTCATGCGGCGTGCCTGCTCTGCCCGGGTAGCTACCCGTTACGGCAATCCCCCCGCTAAGCTGTTTGTCTTTGAACAGAAATCCCTGAACATCATCTCCCTGCCAGCAGTGCAGTGATATTTTGATTTGTGAAAGCTTCCGTAAAATGTCGTCAACTTGAATACCGTGGCGGGCATACAGCTTTTTCGCTTCGTTATAACTGGCTTCAATAGCTTCGTTCATGGCTTTACTCCTTTATTGAGATATGTGAATAGAGGATGTTGCTTGTATCTTAAGGTGCTCCCAGCGACCCAAAAGATCTTGCACGTCTTCCACCGATTGTGGCTCATAGAGCCGAGTCGGAAAGGAGCGGGCGATGGTTCGGCCAGCAGCTTTGAGATCCTCAAGAACACCAGAGCTAATTAATTGCACGACAATATTGCCGATGGCCGTAGATTCGGAAGGACCTGCCTGAACCTCAATTCCCAAGAGATCGGCGGTTAGCTGACATAGTAATTCGTTGTTAGCGCCTCCGCCAACAATGTGCAATCTGGTAATTGTTTCGTCTGTTAAACATTGCAGTTCGTGTAAGGCATCGCGGTAGCTTAAGGCCAGACTGTCAAAAATACAGCGGGCGAGCGAACCCGGCGTCCTGGGGATGGGCTGGCCTGTTTCTTCACAGAATCGCTGGATTTCAACGGTCATACTATCTGGGTTTAAAAAGGATGACTGGTTACAGAGGACGAGACTGACAAACGGTGCCTCTGCTGAAGCCAGTTCGGCCAATTCGGCAAAGCTATGTGCGGAACCGCCCTCTCTCCTAACCTCCTGAATCATCCATAATCCCATAATATTTTTCAGAAAACGGTACGTACCGTAAGCGCCCCACTCATTCGTGTAGTTCGCCTGCATGGCTGCCTTGGTATTCAAGGCTTCGGATCGTTCCATTCCCAGTAGTGACCACGTTCCGCTGCTAATATAAGCCCAAGGTTCTTCCCGCTGTGACGGTACACCTGCAACAGCCGATGCAGTATCGTGAGTCGGCGCAAGAATGATCTGACAGTCCGGAAGATCGTATTTTTGAACAAGCTCCGGCAAAAGAGAACCCAGAACCCGTCCAGGCTCGGCAAGCTCTGAAAACTGATTGCGTCGCAGTTGGAGCAGGGAGAGAAGGTCTTCATCAAACTCTCGGGAGTTCACGTTGAGAAGCTGCATCGTGGACGCATTCGTCATTTCATTGATCATGATGCCTGTCAGGCGATAGTACAGATAATCGGGGACCATCAATATTTTATCCGCCTGGGCAAGCTGTTCCCGATCATGGACGAACAGTTGATACAGGGTATTAAAGTTTAATTCCTGAATGCCTGTTTTCTCATACACAGCCTCTCGACTGATGAGCTGATGCAGCCTGTCTGGTGCATGGAGGGTACGTGCATCCCGGTAAGCGTATACCTCATGAATGCGGTTACCTTTCTGATCAAGCAGCACGTAATCTACAGCCCATGTATCAATGCCGAGCGTACAGGAATGAATCCCTTTTTGTTTAGCTTTTTGCAAGCCCTGAATAATCTCATTCAATAGTTCGTCGATATTCCAGTAATCGTGTCCGTCCTTTTCGGTAAAGGAGTTGTTGAAACGGTGAAGCTCTTGCAAGTGTAGCTGGTCACCTTGCAGAGTTGCACTTACGAGCCTTCCGCTTGAAGCTCCAATATCAACAGCAAGATAATTATTCATATCCAATCTCCTTGCATGGATAAAATACGGGCAGCCTGAAAGTCCGCCTTTTGTTTTCTTAACTAACTCCATACTACTTCCGTTTTTCTTTGTGGTCAACAGAAACAGAAGTATAATTTGTGGTTTTATTTTTGTTTTTTAAAATTATAATTAAAATTAAATGTTGTTTTGTGTGCATTTTTGTTTTTTTATCTGTTTTCTACAATCAGGATAATGCAAAGTCCTCACAATATATATACCTTGAACAAAGGTCGATTTGATTTTACGATATTCCAATTGTGGAAGGTTCTCCAAATGCCGCTGTCTGTATGAAAAATAGTCTTGAAACCGCCCGCCAGAGGGTGTAGTATACAAGATATCAATTTCATATGACTCGTATAATATTGGGGATATGGCCCAAAAGTTTCTACCGGATGACCACTGTAATCGTCCGACTATGAGTGATAGCGCATCGGCTTTGGATGAATGCGGGCATTTATTTGTGCGCCAATCCGTCAGGGATGACAACCCCAAGGACAGGCTTCACTTGAGAAACAACTCAAGGGAGCCTGTCCTTTTTTGGTTTTGGCAGGTTTTATACTATTTTAAAGTACAGAAGGAGCGATACTCGCATAATGAAAGCTTTGGAGGAACGTATTCGTCAAGAAGGACAAATTTTATCTGACACCGTATTAAAGGTAGATTCATTTTTGAATCATCAGGTAGATACAGCATTAGCTTTGGAGATTGGTAAGGAGTTTGCACGCCTTTTCGGCAGTGCTCCGATCACCAAGGTGCTTACAATTGAAGCTAGTGGTATTCAATTTGCTATGGCTACTGCTATTGCCTTGGGGGTCCCGTTCATTTATGCGAAGAAAAAGAAGGCCATCACGCTGAATGAGCAGGTATACTTCGCAGAGGTTCATTCGTTCACTCGGCAGGAAACCTATCAGGTGAGCATTTCTCAAAAATATCTCAATGCCAGCGACCATGTGCTGATCGTAGATGATTTTCTGGCTACTGGCGCAGCCTTGGTTGGACTTACGGATATTGTGAAGGAAGCAGGAGCGGAGCTGGCCGGGGTTGGCTGTGTAATTGAGAAGAGCTTCCAGGAAGGCCGTGGACTGTTGGAGCAAAGAGGCATTGCCGTCCGTTCTCTTGCGCGTATCGCTTCCATGGCACCAGGCGAGGTTCATTTTATAGAGGAAGCTGGCGCGGTGATTCCTCCCGTTAAGGAGAATGTGGGATGCTAAGTAAACAAAAGTTATTCGCGCTGGGCTTCCAGCATGTCATGGCGATGTACGCTGGAGCCATTGCTGTACCTCTAATTGTAGGGGGAGCATTGCACCTGACGCCAGCCCAGATGGCTTATTTGGTGGCTGCCGATCTGTTCACTTGCGGGATTGCTACGTTATTACAGATTATGGGCACACGCTTTTTCGGTAGTAGACTGCCTGTCATTTTAGGTTGTACGTTTACGGCAGTAGGGCCCATCATCGCGATTGCTTCGACCTCAAATTTAGCGACAGCGTATGGTGCCATTATTTTGTCTGGTATATTTGTGGTGTTAGCGGCACCGTTGTATGGCAAGCTGCTACGCTTTTTCCCGACGGTGGTTACAGGTTCGGTTGTTACGATTATCGGCCTATCTCTTATTCCGGTGGCGATGAACAATGTAGCAGGGGGCCAGGGCAGTTCGGACTTTGGACAGCCACGTAATTTGCTGTTGGCGTTAGTTACATTACTGGTTATCCTGCTTGTGAATCGGTTGGCAAAAGGCTTCTTGCGCTCGATTTCCGTGCTTATTGGTCTGTTCGCGGGTACTGTAGTCGCTTATGCAATGGGAATGGTGCATTTTGCCCCTGTGGCGGAGGCCTCATGGGTGAGTGTTGCGCAGCCGTTTTATTTTGGTAAGCCAGAGTTTAGCATGATGGCAGTTTGTACGATGATTATCGTCAATATTGTCAGTATGGTTGAGTCTACAGGCGTGTATCTGGCAGTAGGCAAGGCGATTGATCAGAAGGTGGAGCAGAAGCAGATCGTCAATGGTCTGCGTTCCGAAGGACTTGCGATTATGCTCGGGGGGATTTTTAATGCGTTTCCTTATACAGCTTTCTCGCAAAATGTGGGTCTGATCTCACTCACACGCGTCAAATCGCGGAACGTTATTTTTGCTGCGGGCGGGATCATGGTTGTTCTTGGTTTGCTGCCTAAGCTGGCTGCCTTAACGACAGTGATTCCTAACGCTGTGCTGGGCGGGGCGATGATCGTCATGTTCGGCTCGGTCGCTGCATCAGGCATGTCTATTTTGTCAGAAGTGGATCTGCGGAAGGAAAGCAATCTGCTGATCGCAGCATGCAGTATTGCCGTGGGCCTAGGCTCTGCCGTTCTGCCACAAATGTTCGACCAGCTGCCGAGTTTTGCTAAAATGCTGCTGCAAAATGGTATCGTTTCGGGTTCGATTACAGCGATTGTCTTGAACATTGTTTTGACGAGAAAACAAGGGGAATCGGTCAAAAGCGTGACGGTTCAGGAGGTTCCACAGAAGGTTTGATGATTAGGAATAAATAAAGATAGCCGGAGAGAGGACGTATGCCTCTTTTCCGGCTTTTTGGCATGGAGTTATCCAGATAGTAGATACCCTTGCCGTCTGGGGACATATAGATAAAGCTGCGGGATGAAATAGGTAGCTCTAATTTGGTGCGTTTTCCAGTTTATGCGCTAGAAGAATTTGCTAGAGTGGTAGGAAGGGGCATGGTATAATCTAAATTATGGATTTTGAATAGTGGTGGATGTTTTCGGACCACGGTGCAGCTTCCCGAAAGGGGGTGAAGCCGATGGTCAACCTTGTGTCGTGCTACGATGTGTTGCGTTGGATGGTTACGTTACTAAGCCTGGTGTTTAGTATTCGTAAACTTTATCGCTGGCTACGTCGAAAATTTCGGAACAAGCGAAAACCCACCGCGTAATTAGGTTAGGCGCCTAACGGTGGGTTTCGTTTGCATTAACCATTAGTTATGCAGCGCGCCGTGGGTGATCCACAGCCTTTCAAGTCCTAAGAGTCTTTGCCGTTGGCGCGGCGAAGACTCTTTTTAGTATACGGACACGGTGGTTTACTCTATACCTAATTTTAACACTTCAATTGCGTGCACGCAATTGAAGGTTATGTCTTGTTTCTTCCTTATCGTTCAAATTTAAACTATTGTGCAGCATTTATTGACAAGCCCGTGACAACAAAATAAGATCGTAATGGAAAGAAATAAAGGAAGAAAACAGGTGTGAGCCGGACGACTCTATGTACGGGGTTTTGTTAAGACCATGTGGATAGTTGTTGAGCGTGTTCACTTAAAAGGGAAGTTCGGTTGATTCCGACACGGGCCCGCCACTGTATACAGGCATCAGCAGGATACTGCTGGAGCTTTCAGAACAGCCACTGGAACTGTGAAGAACCGGGAAGGCCTGAAAGATACGCCTGGAGTCAGGAGACCTGCCTGTTTTGACATCACTGTCAGACCCACGGGATGCTGGGGAGGTGGTTAGGCGTGCTGCATACGGAATGTCTGAAACCGATCTGATCCCTTCTATGTTTTTGGAGTTGGCTTCGAGGTGTGTTTTGACATTTTATAATGAAAGCATTTCTGACTGCTGATCAAGTGGTCCGGAATGCTTTTTTCGCGTTTTGCGTTAGGTTTATATGATTTTACAAGATAGAGGGGGATTCATCGAATGATTAGCAATCATAGCAGGCGCTCATGGTTGATATGTACAGGGGTGATGCTGTTACTGGCAGTTATGGCTCTTTCGGGATGTACTAGCAATAAGACGTCGAATAGCTCCGGCAAAGATGAGAACGCGTCAGCACAACAAACAGCGACAGGTAAAAAGCTGGTAATGGCGTATACATGGAAACCGTCAGGTGTTGACCCGCACGGAGATAATAACTGGGATGTGATGCGATCCGGTGCAGGTGAGACACTGGTACGTTTGAATGAAAAGCTGGAGCCTGTGGCTTGGCTGGCAAAGGAGTGGAAGCAGGATAGTCCTACAGTTTGGACGTTCAGCTTGCAGGATAAAGTCACTTTTCATAATGGAAAAAGTATGGATGCAGCAAGTGTAAAAGCATCTTTGCTACGCTCTATCGAGAAAAGCCATCTGGCGAAGGATTTACTGAATGTGAAGTCCATTGATGTAAGCGGCCCGCTGGCCTTAAAGATCACGACAAACCAGCCGAATGCGGCGTTGGTGTCCAATCTAGCTGATCCATCGACGACTGTACTGGATGTGGCATCGATGAAAGATGAGCAGAGTTACCCAGCGATGACAGGCGCCTTTAAAATTAAAGCGTTCAGCAAGGACCAATCCTTGGTCGTAGAGCGTTATGACGGATACTGGGGCGAGAAGGCCCGATTGGCTGAGGCGACAATGAAGTTCATTACGGACGGGAATTCGCGCCTGATGGCGCTGCAATCCGGCGAGGTGGACGTAGCGACGGATATTCCGGTTGATAACGCAGAGGTACTGAAAAAGAACGACAGGCTACAAGTGCTGTCGGCTCCCTCCTTGCGCACCCATATGCTCGTGTACAATATGGAATCCCCAGTATTCAAGGATGCGGCGAACCGTAAGGTGGTGGACAGCCTGATTCCACGCACATCGATTGTGAGCGCCGTCATGAGGGGCTTCGGTACGGAAGCAAGCAGTCCGTTCCCGAGCATTCTTCCCTTCGGTAAAGTTGAGCGTAAAGCGCTGGACGGAACGGCGGATCAGCTGTTAACGAAGGATGGCTGGCAGAAGGACGCCCAAGGGACATGGACTAAGCAAGGCAAGCCGTTCGAGGTTACGCTGCTGACTTTTCCTCAGCGTCCGGAACTCTCTGTTATGGCTGAGGTCATCCAAAGCCAATTGCTAAAAGAGGGAATCCAGGTCAAGATTCGCAAGGTGGAAAATATCGACGAGGCGTTGACCAAAAACGATTGGGATTTTGCTATGTACAGTATGCTTACTGCTCATACAGGAGAGCCGCAATATTTTATGGACATGTTTTATTCTTCGAAAAGCGAAGCCAATGTAAGCCGTTATAGTTCCAAACCGCTAGAGAGTATTCTTAACAGCTTGAAGCTGGCGAAGGATACAGCGCAGCGTAATGCCGTGACACTACAAGCGCTGGATATCATCAATACGGATTTGCCACAGTCGTTCATTGTGCATCCTGACAATGTGTTTGGTGTGAAAAAAGGGGTAGAGGGTTTTACACCCCATCCGATCGAGTATTACTACATTACAGCGCAATCCGATATTGCGGAATAACGAGCGGCGTATCCTATGATTCGTTTTATACTGGAACGTGTGGCGCAGCTGCTCATCATTGTATTCGTTGTATCCACGCTGACTTTTGTACTGATGCGCCTGGCTCCTGGAGACCCTGCTACCATTTTGCTCACCGCGCATAATGTCCCTGCCTCTGAGGAGGCGTTGACGACGCTACGGCAGGAACTGGGCTTAAACGAACCGTTTCATATTCAATATGTGAACTGGCTGCGGGATGTGTTCACAGGGCATTGGGGCACCTCGTATGTATCCAAGGAATCCGTGCTAGCCGAACTGTGGAACAGACTGCCTGCTACTGTGGAGCTAGCTGCTGCGGGCTTTGCCGTCATGACGGTGCTTACGCTGGGGTTGGGGCTGGCTGCCTCGCTAAAAATCAGCGGTCCACTGGATCGCCTGGGTAGGCTGTTTGCCCTGCTGGGATCGTCGATCCCCTCTTTTTGGCTTGGGTTTCTGTTGATCTATCTATTCTCCGTTCGCTTGGGCTGGCTCCCATCCATGGGAAGGGAGGATTGGACACATTTAGTGCTCCCTGCGCTGACTCTTGGTGCAGGTTTGGGAGCTGTGCAAGCCCGTGTACTACGCGCTCAAATGCTAGAGCTGGGTGACCGGAATTTTGTGAAAGCAGCGAAGGCTCGAGGCTTTTCCCGAATGCATATCCTGTTTTTTGAGATATTTAAGCATGCGGTTCTGCCTATAATTACACTGCTAGGTACCAATCTATCATTTATGCTGGCAGGTAATGTCATCGTAGAGACCATTTTTTCATGGCCGGGGTTGGGCAAGTATTTTATAGATGCAATTACACAGCGAGATTATCCGGTGATTCAGGGGTATGTTATTTTTGCCGTATTTTTAATTGTAGGAGTTCAGTGTTTGGTGGATGTGGTCCAGACGGCGATAGATCCGAGGCTACGTTTGCGTTAAGGGGGAAGCTGAAAATGAAAAAGATACGGCTTTCCTTTCAAGGGAGCTTGCTGGCAGGAGGCGTACTGTTTGGTCTGATCGTGCTGCTTGGGTTATTGGCTCCATGGGTCGCTCCTCATGATCCTCTTCAAGTGGATCTTTTGAACCGTCTGGCACCACCCAGTCGGAAATATCCTTTCGGTACGGATCATCTGGGTCGGGATGTGCTGTCACGGCTAATTTACGGAATTCGGATGAGCGTGCTAATCGCATGTGCAATTACTGTAGCTACGTTGTGCTTCAGTCTACCTATAGGGTTGCTCATTGGTTATGTGCGCGGACGCGTGGATCAGCTAATCATGCGGGGAATCGACGGCGTACTGGCTTTTCCTGATATTATTTTAACGGTGGCAATTGTGGGCATTTTGGGCCCAGGTTTTGTTAACATGACCCTTGCGATTATTGCGGTACGGTGGGCGGGTTATGTCCGGTATATCCGTAGTCTGGTTCAAAAAGCCTGTCAGGAGGACTACGTTCGATATGCCCGTTTATCCGGCAATTCACACGTACGTATACTGAGCCGTTATGTATTGCCACAAGCATTGCCGCAGTTGTTGGTTTATGCGGTATGGGATATCGGGCGCGTGGTGCTGATGATCGCTGGGCTGTCCTTTCTTGGACTGGGTGTACAGCCGCCCAAGCCAGAGTGGGGCGTGATGCTGCATGATGCAACCTCATATTTTCAGGTGGCTCCGCATGTCATGATTTTCCCGGGCTTGGCGATTATGCTATTCGTACTTGCCTGCCAGCTTTTGGGCGACCGCTTTTCGGAAAAGGGGGCGGCCAAATAGTGGAGGATCAAACAGCCCTTGGGTGCAAGGATACGATAGAGCAAGTGGCAGGGCGAAAACCGTTGTTACACGTGGAACATTTGGAAATCTGCCGCACAGGCGTAGGAGCAAGCGGAAGCGGGAGCAAACCACTGCTGCGTGATGTGAGCTTTTCCGTATATTCAGGGGAGATTGTGGCCCTGACCGGACCGAGCGGATGCGGCAAGAGCCTGACCGCCCACGCAATCGCAGGCATGCTGGAGCCAGGTATTAATGTTACGCAAGGGCGTATCTACTATAACGGGGAAGACATTCTCCCGTTCCAGGAACGGCGCTGGCAAAGGCTGCGCCGAGAGGATATTGCCCTGCTCATTCAACAGTCGCTGAGCGGGTTGAACCCGATCCGGACTGTCCGCGCCCAGCTGATGGATACGCTTAGACTGCACGGGCGGCGTCGGATGCCGCATGACCAGATGGAGCCGGGGCACGCTGATGCTGTCCCATCCCATACTGCACCGCAGCAAGTCCACCCGCTGGGCGTGCTGCCACGGATGCGGCAGATGCTGAGCCGTGCCACGGAGATAGCCAGAGGAGGCGCTACTCCAGTGCGGGAGGCCTATTTGCGCTCTCTGCTCCGCAAGGTTGGATTTGCAAATCCTGAGCATATTTTGTCGTCATATCCTTTTGAACTAAGCGGAGGCATGTGTCAAAGGGTGCTGCTGGCTGCAATGTTAAGCTCCGGTCCGAGCCTCTTTATTGCCGATGAGCCTACTACGGCGTTGGATGTTATCAACCGCGATAAGGTTCTGGCATTGTTGCAACAATTGAGAGAAGACTTTGATCTCACCATATTGTTGATTTCACATGATCGCCAGGGTATGAGTCGCATAGCAGATCGAGTGTTGGAGATGAGCCCGGAAGGAAGGATGCACCAGTGATGCTGGAATTGAAGAATGTGACCAAAGCATACCCTGTCCGCAAACGGAGAAAAGGCTGGTCCAGCACGCAAGATAGCGAACAGGCCGTGAAGAAGGTGAGTCTGGAGTTACAACAGGGGGAATGTCTCGGACTGGTTGGAGAAAGTGGAAGTGGCAAAAGCACGTTGGCACAATGTATTCTAGGGCTGGAGTCGTTGACCTCAGGAGAGATTTGGCTGGATGACCAGCCCATTCACACCGGAAGGGTGAAGGATATCCATCTGTACAAACGAATCCAACTGGTCGCACAGGATTCGTCTTCCTCGCTCCATCCTCGCATGACCATACGAGATATTTTGGAGGAGCCAATCCACAACTATTTTCCCGGACGAAAAGCGCAAGCACTGGATATTTGCCAGTCTTTACTGGAATCTGTGGGGCTGGACACGGAATGTCTGGAAAAATACCCAACACAACTAAGTGGCGGGCAAAAACAGCGGGTATGTATTGCCCGAGCGTTGGCGGTGGAGCCGGATATTATCTTGTTCGATGAATCGATCGCCAATCTGGATACGACAACGCAGTTTTCCGTGCTGGGTATGCTTAAGAGAATGCAGCAGGAACGTGAGTTGTCCTACCTATTCATCACTCACGATCTCCAATCTACTCGTCAGTTTTGTGACCGCGTTGCTGTTATGGTTCAGGGGGAGATCGTGGAAATATTTAAGGAATGGGATAAAGACTTGTTACAGCATGAGTACACACGTACTCTGTTTCAAACGCTGGCGAATTAATCCATAAATTTAATATTATACAAATTTAAAATAAATAAGAGGATTGCTTGTCGAATGTTGTTGACAAAATAGAACGTGGTACCTATTCTAAATATGATTATGATAATCATTATCACATATATAGAAAAGGGGAAATACATTGATGTCCGTTCGACACCGCAAGACTGCCACCCTTATGTTGGTGGCGCTCCTCTTATTATCCGTTGTTTTGGGCTGCGCGAAGCAGGAGAACACACCTGCATCCACCTCTACTGACGGAGCTGCCAATGAAAAGTCGATCACGCTATCGTGGCCGCGTGACATTGGTACGATGAATCCTCACGTATACAATCCTTCCCAACTTTTTGCACAATCCATGGTTTATGAGCCGTTAGTCAGCTACAAGCAAGGAGGCAAGCTGGAGCCTGCTTTGGCTGAATCCTGGACCATTTCCAAGGACGGCAAAATATATACATTTAAGCTGCGCAAAGGTGTGAAATTTTCGGATGGAACGCTATTTAATGCAGCCATTGTCAATAAGAACTTTGACGCTATTATGAAAAATGAGAAAACGCACAGCTGGCTTGGTATAGTAGGCGTTCTCGACAAAACTGAAGCTGTAGATGACAGCACCTTCCGAATGACACTCAAAGAACCATACTACCCAGTGCTTCAGGATTTGTCTGTCGTTCGCCCGTTCCGTTTTCTGGGTGAAGCGGGGTTCCCGGATGATGGAGATACGTCCAAAGGAATCAAGAAACCTGTAGGTACAGGACCTTGGATGCTGGATGAATACAAGCAAGATGAATATGCAACCTTTAAGCGTAATCCAAATTATTGGGGTACTGCACCCAAGGTGGATAAAATTACGGTAAAAATCATTCCCGATGGCGAAACCCGTGTAATGGCCTTTGAAAAAGGCGATCTGGATCTGATTTATGGAGAGGGTGTCATTAGTCTGGATGCTTTCAAACAGCTTCGCGACACGAATCAGTATGTTACCACGCTGTCCGAGCCTGTCGGTACAAGAAGCCTGTTACTCAACTCATCCAATCCCAAGCTGGCAGACCTTCGGGTACGCCTGGCACTCCAACATGGCTTTAACAAGCAGGCAATGGTAGAAGGTGTAACCTCAGGTCTGGAGGAAACAGCGGATACGGTTTTATCCAAAAACTATCCGTATACGAATGTAAACTTACAGCCTGTTAGCTATGATGTGGAAAAATCCAAATCGTTGCTGGATGAGGCTGGCTGGAAGCTGCCCGCAGGCGGTACAGTACGGGAAAAAGACGGACAACAGCTTGATTTTGAGCTGATTTTTGATAAGACTGATCCGATCCAAAAGGCGATGGCTGAAACCATTCAGGCTGAATGGGGAGAACTGGGTGTCAAAGTGAACCTGACCGGACTGGAGCTGACGGTTCAAATTAAGCGCCTTAGATCCAACCAGTTTGATCTGTACTTCTGGTACAACTATGGTGCGCCTTATGATCCACATTCCTTTATTAATGTTATTGCTAAGAAGAGCTTCGGAATTTCCGAGGTGCTGAGCGCCCTTCCGATGAAGAAAGACCTGGATCAGCAAGTACACCAAGCGCTCTCATCGACAGATGAAACCAAGCGCCAAGAGCTGTATGCTTCGATTCTGAAGACGCTCCAGGAGCAATCTGCCATTGTACCTATTTCGTATATTAAGAAAACGGCAGTGTACCAGAAAAAGATTACAAACTTTGTATTCCCGGCTAATCGGGATGAAAATCCGTTTGAGGGAATTGAAATCGGAAAGTAGCTGAAGCCGATGGGTAACGGTAGTTTACAGGATAGGAGGACAACTCATGATCAGCTATATCGGGAAGCGAATGGTAGCGGTCATTCCTATTGTTCTCTTTGCCACCCTCGTTACCTTTGCACTCATTCATATTTCACCAGTTGATCCGGCCGAGGCCTATTTGACGGCTGCTCATATTTACCCTACTCCAGAGATTCTGGAGCAGAAAAGACATGAGTTCGGGCTGGATCAGCCTTTGCTGACGCAGTATATGCATACACTTCAAAGAATCAGTCAATTGGACTTTGGTACTTCGTATCTGACCAACAAGCCGGTGTGGGATGAGGTCAAGGTTCGGCTGCCCGCCACTTTTGAATTGGCTGTGAGCAGTATGTTGCTATCCATTGTGGTAAGTATTCCGCTGGGCGTGCTGGCGGCGATGCGTAAAAATGGCTGGATCGACCTGCTTAGTCGAGGAATTTCATATTTTGGCGCGTCTATACCCCAGTTCTGGCTGGGATATTTGTTAATCTTCTTTTTCTCTGTCCGATTGGATTGGCTCCCTGTAGAGGGGCGAGGAACGTGGCAGCATCTGGTGTTGCCCACGTTAACCCTGTCGCTGGTTCTGATTGCTTTATATACGCGCCTGCTGCGTTCCAGTGTGTTGGAGCAGCTTCAGGAAACGTATGTGCAGTATGCCAGAACTAGAGGAATCCGCGAGCGGGTGATCATGCTCAAGCATGTACTGAAAATTGCCATTGCTCCACTGATTACAAGTATGGGTATGAATCTGGGCAAGCTTCTGACCGGAACAATTATTGTGGAGCAGGTGTTTTCATGGCCCGGGTTTGGCCGTTATTTTGTGGAAGCGATTTTTAACCGGGATATTCCCGTCATACAATGCTATGTGTTTTTGGCGGCATGCCTGTTCATCGTATGCAATTTGCTCGTTGATCTGGTGCATTTGTATATGGACCCCCGAATTTCATCGAAGGGACGAGCAGAGCAGTGATGATAAGGTTGCGTACAATGTTCAAAGGTCAAAAGGTAATCGTGGTCTGCTCTGTCGTACTGGCTGCTATTTTTATCATTATGGCGCTAGCTCCTTGGCTGGCTCCCCATGATCCGGTTAAAGTCAATTTACTGCACAAGCTGGAGGGACCTTCGAAAGAATACTGGCTGGGGACCGATCATTTGGGTCGATGCAATTTATCCCGGTTGCTGTATGGAGCGCGGATTTCCCTCGGCTTTGCGACATTAATTTTCCTGTCCTCGCTTAGCATCGGCGTTGTGATCGGGTCGCTTGCAGGTTATGTGGGTGGCTGGGTCGATAGTGTGTTGATGCGGTTTTGCGAAGGTATTATGGCGTTTCCGAATTTGGTGCTTGTGCTGGGCATTGTCGGTATTTTTGGACCGGGCCTCATGCAGGTGCTGCTTGCTTTAATGATGGTGCAGTGGGTGTATTATGCCAGAATGTGCCGCAATATGGTCGTCAGTCTGAAAGAACGGAATTTTATAGCTGCCGCAAGGATTAGCGGGTCCTCCTCAGGGGCCATTATCCGCCGGCATATCATTCCAAATGTACTAAGGCCGATTGTGGTCATTGGTACGCTGGAAATGGGCTGGGCGATCATGGATATTTCTGCATTGTCTTTCCTCGGTTTGGGCATCCAACCGCCGACTCCCGAATGGGGAGCGATGATTCATGAGGGAACGGGATACATCCGCAGTCACCCGGAATTAATGATCTATCCGGGGGTTATGATTCTGGTGGTGGTGATGGCCTTCAATATATTGGGGGAGGCGCTGTCCGACCGATACGGAATTGCCAAACGTCAGTAAAACAGGAGTGAGTTACAACGATGGACGACAGGGCGAAGGTGCTGGAGGTCAGCGGCTTACAGGTGAAGCTCAAAACCGATGCCGGGGCGGTATCTCTGCTGGAGCCAACTCATTTTGAGCTGAAAAGGGGACAAGTTCTGGGTCTTGTCGGTGAGAGTGGAAGCGGCAAAACGGTGACTTGTAAAGCGTTGCTCCAATTGCTGGATCGCCAGACGATGGACGTGGAAGGTAGTGTCCGTCTGAACGGGCGTGAACTGAACGGAATGGCGGCCGAGGAAATGCGGCGTATTCGGGGCAAGGAAATCGCGTTTATTATGCAAAATCCGATGAGCGCCTTTACGCCAGTGTATACGATCGGAACTCAGTTTATGGAAACGGTCCGTACGCACACTGGATTAACCAAACGACAGGCGCGTGATCTTGCCATTACGGCTCTGGAAAATATGAATTTGCCCGATCCAGCCAAGCTGATGAAGCGTTATTCGTTTCAGTTGAGCGGCGGGATGCTGCAACGGGTCATGATTGCCATTTCCATGTGCCTGCGGCCAGCAGTGGTTATTGCGGATGAACCAACGACGGCGCTTGATGTGGTCAATCAGCTACAGGTGCTAAGAGAGCTGGATCGCTTGCGTACGGAATACGATACGTCCATTTTGCTGATTTCGCATGATCTGGGTGTCATTTCCCAATTGGCGGATGAAGTGGCTGTCATGCAGCAGGGTCGTATTGTTGAGCAGGCTGAGGTCCATCAGTTGTTCGATCACCCGCAGGATGAATATACGAAAATGCTGCTGCATGTCAGACCCAAGTTGTCCATTCGGGACATGAATCAGGTAGGTGATTAGTCGCCTGTTCGACAGTTACACTTTCAAAAGGGGAGCGAATGCGTATGCTACAAGTGAAGAAAGTAACTCATAGCTATGGAAGGCGCAAATGGCTGGGCCGTTCTGAACCACGCCCCCCTGTGTTGGCTAACGTTTCACTTACTATAGAGAGTGGGTTTTGCCTAGGCTTACTTGGAACCAGTGGAGCCGGTAAAAGCACGCTGGGCAAGGTTATTCTGGGGCTGGAGAAGCCGCAGGAGGGTCAGGTGCTGTTCCAGGGACAGGACATTTATAATGCGAGCCCTCAAGTCCGCAGGGGAATGCGACGGGATATGCAGGTCGTATTTCAGGACTGCTACTCTGCTGTAAACCCCCGAATGACCGCCGGGCAGATTATTGGGGAGCCATTGGACAATTACGAACGGTTATCGGTGCAGGAACAAAAAAGAACGGTCGAAAGCCTACTGGAACGGGTCGGCCTCAAGCCGGAGGATCGGATTAAATATCCGCATCAGTTCAGTGGCGGACAATTGCAGCGGATCAATATTGCACGGGCGATTGCGCTCAAACCAAAGCTGATCGTGCTGGATGAGTCCGTCAGCAGCCTCGATATGGTTCACCAGATGCACATTTTATCCCTGCTGGGAGAACTGAAATCTTCGTTTGGATTGTCATATCTGTTCATCACGCATGATATTCGGGCAGCTTATGCTGTCTGCGATGGCATTGCTGTGATGGAGCAGGGGAGACTGATCGAGCGCTGTGATGAGAAGGATCAGATTTTTGAATCTGCTCATCCGGTTGTACGACGGTTGATCTCGTCCATTTTGCCGGAACATCCAGCAGAGCGTTTTCCGCTTCATGGATGACATTGGACCCGCAAGGGTCCTTTTTTTGTGCAACATATAGCTAAATAATCAATATGAAATTTACTTGTTGTATTATTTGAATAACCCGTTATAATATAAAATCATAGTAAATTACTTGGATATTAAAAAGGGGATGTCATAATATGAAGAAATCTGCTTTGGTAGCAGCGATTGGCCTATCTCTTGTGTTATTAACGGGTGCCTTGAGTGGATGTTCCTCGAAGGATGCGGCATCGGGGGATAAGGTCATCTATGTCGGCACACAAAATGACTACCCGCCGTTTGCTTTTACAAATGATAAAAATGAGCTGACCGGATACGATGTGGAAGTAGTCAAGGAGATCGACAAGAAGCTGGACGGCTATAAGATTGAATTTGTACCTTCGGGTTGGGATGCGATATTCCTTGCCCTGGATTCGAATAAAGTTCAGATGGTCGCAGATGAAGTTGCCAAAAATCCTGAACGTGAGAAGAAGTATTTGTTCTCGGATGAGTCTTATTTCTCGGCTCAGTCGGTTATTATTGTGAAAAAGGGTAGAACGGATATTCATTCCCTCAAGGATTTGGAAGGCAAGAAGGTAGCAGCCTCGGTAGGTGATTCCTATACGCAGTTGCTGGAACAGTATAATGCGAAGAACGGGAATAAAATTATTTTAAAATACAATGATACAGGCACTTCATCCGATAACCTTCAAGACGTGCAAAATGGCCGAGTGGACGCTTATGTGAATGATCCGGTTATGGCGGCGGCAACGATCAAGAAGGAAGGCTTGCAGGTGGAAGCTGTGGGTGAGCCGGTGCAAAGCGATAACATCAACCTGGTGTTCAAAAAGGATAAGCAGGGCGAAGAGCTGAAAGCTAAAATCGACCCGATTATTAAAGAGCTGAAAACAGACGGAACACTGAAAAAATTGTCTGAACAGTGGACAGGTGGAGAATTTATTCCTCAGTAATAACAATGTAAAGGGTAAAGTGGGGTTCCTATGGAAAAGCTGTTTGATCTTGATTATATGCTGAAAAGTCTACCCCAAATCGTCGAGTATCTCCCTGTGACCTTATGGATTGCGTTTGTGTCCATGCTGCTGGGTGCGATCATCGGGTTAGCTACGGCCTTAATCCGAATATACAAGGTGCCTGTCTTGGCACCATTGTCTACGTTGTATGTCTCGTACATTCGGGGAACACCGCTCATTGTGCAGCTGTTTCTCGTATATTACGGAATACCTAAGTTTTTGTATTATTTCCAGAGCGAATATGGATTCTTACAGCAATTCAATGTCTATGTCATTCCGCCCGAGCTGTTCGCGTTGCTCTCATTTTCATTGAACCTCGGGGGATATTTGTCGGAGACGTTCCGGGCGGCGATTCATTCCGTCGACCGGGGACAATTTGAGGCTGCCAATTCCATCGGTATGAGCCAAACACAAATTATGCTCAAAATTGTATTGCCGCAGGCGTTGACGGTCGCTTTGCCCAATTTGGGAAACACGCTGATCAGTACAGTGAAGGATACGTCTTTTATTTTTATGATTGGTGTCGTCGATATGATGGGACAGGCTAAAATTATGGGCGCGCGAGCGTTGGCTTTTTTTGAGGTATATGTTGCGGTGTCTCTGATTTACTGGTTGGTGTGCATTATTATTGAGCGCGGGCTTGTCGTGCTGGAGAAGCGTATTCGAATTTACGAAAGAAGTGAGTAAGGGTATGATTCAACTTCATCAAATTCATAAGCATTTTGGACAGCATCACGTATTGAAGGGCATAGACCTGACGGTGGGCAAGGGAGAAGTCGTAGTGATCCTAGGCCCAAGCGGATCGGGGAAGTCCACGCTGCTGCGCAGCATTAATTTTTTGGAACAGCCGACCAGTGGTGTCATTGAAATTGACGGTGTAAAGGTAGACGCGGCCAAGGCGGGAAAAAAGGACATTCTCGGACTACGGATGGCAACGGCCATGGTATTTCAGCAATATCAGTTGTTTAAAAATTTGAATGCACTCCACAATGTGATGATTGGTCTGACCAGTGTGAAAAAGCTGGATCGTAAGCAGGCGAGAGAGATCAGTGAAGGCATTTTGGAAAAGGTCGGGTTAAAGGATCGTATGACCTATTATCCTGCCCAGCTTTCGGGCGGACAGCAGCAGCGAGTTGCGATTGCCCGTGCTTTAGCACTAAATCCACAGGTGTTGTTGTTCGATGAACCGACATCCTCACTTGATCCTGAACTGGTGGATGAAGTACTGTCCGTGATTCAAAAGGTGGCGAGTGAAGGCAATACGATGATTATTGTCACGCATGAGCTTGGTTTTGCGAGAGATGTAGCAGATCGGGTTGTACTAATGGAGCATGGCGTGATCGTGGAGCAGGGACCCGTGGAGCAGTTTTTCACCAATCCGAAGGAAGAACGGACACGGCAGTTCCTGGGCAAAGCGTTGGTACAGAGAGCGCCACAGGAGCAGCCTGTATCCCCATAAGAAGTACGTGGATGGGTTATAGGTATGTGCAGAGCTGTAGAGTATTGCACCTATAGTAAAAAGCACGTTAGACAAGTCGCAGGAGGAAGGAAAGCCCGCGCTTGTTTGTCGTGCTTTTTTGGCCCCTCATACCCCAAATTCTTTTCCATTGCAAAGTAGCTTATCACACTTATTCATGATAAATTCTAAGAACAATACAGTGAAGATGTAATCGGGAAGGAACATTGGCATATGAAAAAGGTTTTGTTCATTAATACCGGAGGGACCATTTCTTCCTCCTATCAGGAAAACGGCCTGACACCGACCCAATCGGCTGAAAATATTTTGGCGGAAATTCCGGAGCTGAAGGAGATTTGCGAGATTGATGCCCATAATCTGATGAGCATTGATAGCACAAATACACAACCTGAGGATTGGGCTTCTATCGCCCGGATGGTACATCGTTCGCTCGATCAATACGACGGTATTGTCATTGCACACGGCACGGATACGATGGCTTATACGGCTTCAGCCTTGAGCTTCATGCTGGGAACCGTAGACAAACCCGTCGTCGTGACAGGTTCGCAGGTTTCCATTTTGGCGGAGCACAGCGATTCCAAAAAAAATGTAATCGACTCATTCCTGACCGCATGTGGCGAGGTGGCCGGGGTTTTTGTCGTGTTTAACGGCAAAATTATTAACGGCAGCCGCAGCTCGAAGATCAGAACACGCAGCTATAATGCTTTTGAGAGTATTAACTATCCGTATATCGGACTCGTGGAGAACGGTAAGGTGGTCTATACGGAGGGCGTATTTGCAAATCGCGGTACCACTCGTCACCCATACAACGACGGGTATGCTTCGGAGGTATTTCTGCTCAGGCTGATTCCGGGCACGAATCCGGCGATTTTCGATGCCATTCAGGGCTTGGGCTATAAAGGTATCGTCATTGAGGGCTTTGGTATGGGTGGCGTTCCTTTTAAAGAAAGAAGCCTGATCAGCAAAATCGAGGAGCTGATGAAGGACGGTATGAGTATTGTCGTGACTACTCAATGTCCTTATGAGGGCGGGGATTTGACGATTTACGAAGTGGGGCAAAAGGTACTGGAGAAGGGCGTTATTCCGGGGTATGACATGACAACGGAAGCGCTGGTGACGAAAATGATGTGGGCGTTGGGGCAGACGACCGACCCGGCAGGGGTAGCCAAGATTATGGCAACGAACTACGCGGACGAAGTTTCCTTGCCTGCGGATACAGCTTCCTTATAGGAAGCTGATTTCCGTAGATAAGAACAGGCATAAGAAAAAATACGGGGTTAACGCTGGGCTTGCCCCAGTCTGCCTTTAATCTCAACAGCCACTTTCAGCGCTTGTACAGCCGATTCCAGTGGAATCAGGCTTTCCGAATGTCCGCCAAAGCATTCAAGTGCATGATCCAAACTTTTTTCATAGGGATTGGCAGATTCGAGGTTGATTTTTTGCTGTCCTGATGCGGTATACTCATATAATGCGGTAGGTATAAGATCGTTTTCATCGCTTTCATGAAATACCAGCTTGGCCTTTTCAAAATAAGCCTCATAGGCCACTGTGAAGGGGTAGCTTCCCGGCATGTGGGATGAGGCGATGACTTCTGTGAATGTATCCCGATGCTGAAAGTAAGCCCGAACCTGTGCTTGTTCAGGATGGGTAACTTCTGTACCCCAGACTGTATATGGATCACAGGGGCCTAATAGCCAGGTCAATAAATCCAGTTCATGAATCATGAACTGAGTAGGAATGGAGCTTAGTCCAAGATCCCCCCACAGAGGAGGCGTTTCTCTTTTCAAAGATAAGGAGATGAGCTTCCCGTATTTCTGTTGGCGGTATGTCTCATACAGATAGGTATAGGCGGGGTCAAACTTAATGAACTGGTTGACCAGAATCTTTTTGCCATATTGCTTCTCAGCTTGTTGCATAAGAAGAGCGTCTTCGAGATCAAAGCAAACCGGTGTTTCACAAAATACATGCTTACCGTGCTTCAGCGCATCCACGGCATAGGACCTATGCAGCTGGGAGGGCAGGCATAGATCGACGATATCCACGTCTGGGTCCAGCAGAATATCCTCTATATTTTGTGTGACTTCTACGTTTAGCTCCTCTTTCAGCTTTTGCAGCTTGGTTTCGTTCCTTCCAAATACCATGATTCTGTTTACTTTGGGATGGTTGTTTAACAGTGAGGCATGATACGCGCCGAATCCCGTCCCCAATATTCCAATATTCATCATCCATTACACCCCTTTACTTCTATGATACACACCTATTACTGCCAACAGGGTGTCAACAATCTTTGCATCATCTTTTCAAGGTTCGGGTTACCCATCTATTGTGGAGGTATGATTGTGAGACTGCATCGTTCGCGATTTTATTATGTATCGAATCTAGAGGGAGAATGAAGGCTAAAGAATTGGCGTTGGCACTGGAAACCTCTGTACGCTCTATTTACAGGGACATCGATCTCCTGGCTGAAGCCGGCGTTCCGATTGTTACCGCATCCGGCCCGAAGGGCGGAATTTATTTAATGGAGGGTTATACGGCAAACCTGAAACAGTTGAATGGCGGGGATGTTATTCAGTTGTATTTAACAGGGATGGGCATTTATACAGGCGGGCCCACGGAATCGGGTTTAAAGTTAAAGAATGCTCTGCTCAAACTGGAACAGACGATGCCAGACCCGTATCAGTCCGATATTAAGAAAGCCAAAGCGCGGTTTTATTTTGATGATACGCCGTGGTGGACGGAACGTATAGCCATTCCTTGTCTTGAGGCCGTGAGAACTGCAGTGTGGGGTTCACACAAAATAACTATTCAATATGAGAAAGCTGACGGAATCTGTTCTTCCCGTCATGTGCATCCCTATGGACTTGTGGTGAAAAAAGGAGATAAATTATTAAAAAAACACCTGCCTAGGGCAGATGCTTTGCTTGTTAAGTCCAGGCCCAGAGAAATCCGTCACGATCCCAGGCAATTCTGCCACCATGAAGCTTGCGGAATGCTTTTTTGATTTCTTTTTCCAGAGATACATGACCATGCTCGCTTATAAACACATACTGCTCTCCATACTCAGAGCGTACATATGCAATTGCATCTTCTTGTTTCAGGGTGCCCACTTCACGGATCTGCGCGACCATCCATTGTGCAATCTCTTGTTCTGTTGTAGGGGTGTTGTCCATTTGTCGTATCCTTTCCTGCGTACCGATTGGGTGTAGCTGTTCGGCTCACCTCCCCGTAGTATACGGCAATTCGGAGAATTATTGAATTTTTTGATATAAATTTACTTGAGCGGTTGGCTAAGTGGGCTTTCTTTTGTATAATTAAGGGAATATTCACGGGAATTTTCTTTTTTTGTATTGTAATCATGCAAGTAATCCCTGGGGGTGCCTGATTTGAAGGAAACAACCACAATTCGCGCAGAGCTGGAGCAGTACATCAGACGAGAAGGAATTACGATTAGTAAGTTTGGGGAGAACACAGGTATTAATGCAGGAACGATCAGTGCCATTATTAACGGTAATCGTCCGATTGCGATGCTGCTGTTGGATCGGATTGGTGCAGGCATGGGGCTTGAAGAAGGGAGCCTCTATGAGTTATACATTGATGAATTTATACGGAATACGGCACCGAATTGGCGACGGGTTCGTCCCTTTTTGCATCGCTGTGCAGAGCTGAACAAACTGGATTGTATTAAGCAAGTCGTGGAGTTTATGATGGACTATCTCATATACGCCCCAGCTTTGTTTGAGACAGCAGAAGAATTATTCAGTGAAGGTAAGCTTGAGGCTGCGGCAATTATTTATAAAAATGTTTCCGAAAGTGAGAAGTACCAACATTCAGAGCGTCTGGCGCTCTGCCAATATCGTTTATTTACGATTGCCGTTGGCGATGACCAGGACGAAAATTTATGGGCAGCCACACACTTCGAAAGCTTTGTGGACCGACTGGGTGAAGCAGACCAACTGGATGCCTTAAGAGACCTGGCTAATACCTATGCCTCCTTGCGGCGTTGGGATAAAGTAGAATGGTTTGCTGAAAAAATGGGTCACAGGGCCAAGGTACAATACGAGCAAAAATACGGGAATACCAGAAGATCAGAGCGTGGCAAGGAACCCAAGGGTCCTTTGTTTATGTATATTGTATACTCTTACGTGTTGCGTGCCGGGGTGTGGGATGAGCGCGGGGATTATCAGAAGGCGCTGGAGTATGTATCGCTATACTCTGATTTGAGCTGGGTGCAAGAGGATACGGAAGAAGCTCGGCGTTTGAAGGCCCTTTGTAGCAACTGGGCTGAGGCCAACGGGTATTTGTATCAGTTGATGTCAGGCAGCTTGGATGTGATTCCACAATATGTGGATTATTTGGAAAAAAACGAAGGCGAAATTCTGGTGGGGTTGCATAAAATTATGGTAGCGGCCAACCGTTATGATTTTAATGTGGATCATGTACTGCAACGTTTTGAAAAACAAATTGAGGCATTTGCAGATCAGCATGTCAAGGTAGGCACCTATACGGAGCAAATGTCAGCAGATCTTTATGCACGAATTTTGGCAGAGATGGCTTGTTATGATCTCAACAAACACCGTTATACCAAAGGCATGAAATTCTTGCTTGAGAGTCTTTCCTATTCTGTAGTGCTGAATGGTAATCCTGTCACCATTAAATGTGTAGGACTATTTGAAAAGTATCGGCATACTGCCACTTCTGAGGACAAAGAGGAATATAAAAACTTACTTGGAGAGGTAGAGTACATCCATGATAAAAAAGATCGTTTTTTCTCTGCTCGCATTTAATGTTTTTGTCCTATTGAATTTTTCACCCATTACTCCCCCTATGGAAGATCCTAGCGACGTCCACAGTCATGGGTTGGGGGGATGGGCTTTTTCATCCCTTGAACCATCCGCTTAGAGGATCTAGAAAGCGGCATTCAAAAAGGTATTCTCTTATGAAGAAGAGGATACCTTTTTTTGATGTGAAGTGCATTTAAAGGAGCACTTTTGCCGTCAAGAGTGGGGAGCTGGAAGTTGAGCAGGCGGAAACCAGACATGACGCAGATCCACCCAGCCCTGACTGTTAAAAGATACGCCACGTACAGAAGGGAGATAGGCCGTCTGAACGGGCTTTTCATATAAAATATGCAGCTGGTGCTCATCCATGAGCCGAGTTTCGATATGTTCGAATTGCTGCGCCCTAACAGTATGATCGGCCTCCCGTGCAATTTCACGCAGCAGTCTTTCGATATCCACACGGCTATGAGGCTCCACATGCCCAGATACATTGAGATACAAGTCAAACAGGCGTAATTGCTCATCACGGTCACGAAAGAGAGAAAAGATGATTAAGTCTGACTCCATACGGATAGATGAGCTTTTGAATTCGTTCATAGATGCAGCCACGATGTTACAGGTATACCCACAGGATTCGAGCTGAGCCGCAACCCGGTCTGCGTCTGCTTTATACTCGGGAATGGTAGCAATTTGCAGCGCCGCCAGTGGTTCATAAGAATCGTTAGATGAATCCACTGCTGGAGGAAGGGAGCGATGATCCAGACATGCTACAATGCGGGCACGTATTTCTGGATTGCGTAGTGGTCCATCCTTGTGTGTATTGCATGTGATAAATTTGCGTACCGAAGCCGCCGAGTGAATCTGGCTCCATGCGGTATCCGTATCTCCCGCCGATACGGGATTATGGATAATGTGAAAAGAAGAAGCGGTGTCTTCCGTATCCGACGATTCCAGCTTAGTCGCCCATGGGAGTTGGACAATTTCCACTCGGTCCAGATGAGCCCGGCCTTGAAAATAAGGTGCGAAAGCCTCCAGTGTACACAGGCTTTCGTTCATTTCCGTGACTTTGAATGCCCCTGTACCGACAGGGCGGATGCCAAAGGCGGCTTCACCCACCTGATTAAGTTCACGCGGCACAATCGCAGCCCGGCTGGTACACAGGAAGGATAGAAACAGCTCGTTCGGCTCCTTTAGTACGAAGCGTACTATCGTTGGACTTAGCGCCTGGACGTGCTGAATTTGCCGGACGATAAAATGGTAAAGTCTCCTCCCCGGCGCCCGACTCAGTCGCTCAAAGGTATAGACGACGTCTTCAGCGGTCAGTATTTTTCCGTTATGAAACAACACTTCTTTACGCAGGAAAAAGGTCCACTGTGTACGAGTGGTATCCACCTCCCAAGCGTGCGCCAATCCCGGCAAAATCTCGCCGCTTTCGTTCGCCCGGCGGGCCAGACCATCAAAGACGTGGCTGGATACGAAGGACTCGGCGAGCCAGTTCAAATACAACGGGTCCAGCGTATAGAGCTGCTGGCGAATAGGCAGACGCAGCGTGTCGATCTGCTGCTGATCACTGCGCACCTCTGCGTGATGCCCAAAATAATTCAGCAACCAGCCTTGCAAATGCTCCTGCATGGTGGAGGAGCGTGAATGAACTCGAATTTCATCCAGCGCGCGTTTGATATCATGGCGGTCTATGGCTTGCATCATGGATTGCACGGCAATGTCTTCCGGTTGAATGAGGAAGCGCAGACTGGAGCGACGACCTCTGCCTCGGCGGGGAGTCCATTGTATCCAGTCATGCTGCTCCATTTTCTGAATGATCATCAAGGCGTTGCGGTGAGTACAGTCAAAAATAGCCGCAAGCTCATCCAGCGTCGTCTCTATGGTATGGTTTTCGTCCTTGTTGTCAGCTGCGTGTGAGTGAAGCCGTAAAAATTGGGCATGGAGTTTCATTCAAGGTTGCTCCGTTTCCTCTATATTTGATTAAAAGCGTAGTCACTTTTATAAAATAGGAAATTTTGTTTGAATTAATTTCTCTTTATCTTCTTATTTTATCATCTACAATAAGGGTTATAAAGCATATTTGTGGAGGTATTTACCATGCATGACAAGATGAATGGAACGTCTTTGCCGAAAACGTCGTTTCTGTCCGCCTTTGCTGGCGCAATTGTGTTGGCGCTGGTTCATCAATATCTGTTTTACGGACATGGGCTGGGCGTGTCTGTGCCAATTTTTGTTATTGGGTTTTACGCCTATATGTATGCCTTTAATCGAGATCGTTTCCAGTCCAGATCATGGATAGGGCGTTTGCTGTTTGTGATCATTTTCATGCTGGCATTGACATACGCGCTGTTCAATAATCCGGTCCTATACGTGTTAAATGCGCTGGCGATACCTGCTCTGATTAGCGTACATATGGTGCTGCTGTTCGGGGAGAAAAGGCATGGCTGGTCAGAACCCGGTATTATCGGTCAGGCGTTAAGCCATTGGTTTTATCAAAACTTTCGTCATATCGTGACCCCCTTTCGGATGGTCAAGACAGTAGCCCTTCGAAATGTAAAGGATGAGCGTAAGCGTGTATTGGGAAAAGTGCTGATCGGTTTACTTATTGCCTTGCCGCTACTGTTCATTATTATATCTTTGCTGGCTTCGGCGGATGGGATGTTCGAAAAGTTGTTAGCTGGAGTACCCGAATGGATCGGCACACTGTCCTTTGGGAGTGGCATGCTGCGCCTGATCTGGACCTGCTTTTTCACCTTCTGTTTCTTCTGTTATTTGTGGGGATTTGTACAGCCTGCTCCGCGTAATACGCAAAGAGATACCCAATCATGGCACGGGTTAAATGAGCGCACGAATGGCCAAACCACCGAGCATGATGGTCACTCTTCAGTGATGATTGACCGACCAACGGTGCCTTACCACGAGCCGGTCGCGATTAAATTTGACCCTGTCATTACCGCTACGGTGCTGATTGTCATGAATCTGGTGTATGTTGTGTTCGTTGTGTTGCAGTTCGGATATTTGTTTGGTGCATGGGAAGGTGCTCTGCCCGAAGGAACCTCGTATGCCGAATATGCGAGAAGAGGATTCGGGGAGCTGGTTATGGTAACAGGTATCAACTTTGTGCTGATGATCAGTGTATTGAAGTGGACTGAATTTGGCTCAGGTATAGTGAAAAAAATGAACAGCGGCCTGCTGTACATACTCGTGGGTTGTTCGGGTGTGATGCTGTATTCGGGATATACCCGGCTGGTTATGTACGAAGAAGCATACGGCTATACGTATACCCGCTATTTGGTACACGCGTTTATGATTTTTCTGGGCTTGCTACTGCTTATTGCAGCAATGCGCATTCATTTCCGTCAACTGCCGTTGGCGAAATATTATATTGTACTCGCTCTGGTCGCCTATGTCGTCGTGAACTATGTGGGCATTGATATACGGATTGCTGAAAATAATCTCGAACGGTATCGCACGACATCGGTGATAGATAAGGAATATTTGAGTGAGCTATCGGCGGACGCGATTCCGCTGCTGATTGACTTTAGCCGTAAGGAACATGGATCACTAGATGAGTTTTTACAAGCCCGTTTGACGAGCATGACGAGAGAAGAATCGGCTTGGCCTGAATTCAATTGGGCAAAGTATCGAGCGCAACGGGAATTGCACGACTATATTTTGGAATGAGAGGTGTTTGGGAATGATCGGAACAGAAACGGCACAGGGTATGGTACTGGAGCTACAGGATGAAATGTCACAGTATCAGCATCAGTTTGGTGTAAGACGGAACGATTTTCTCGTGGAGGCTATGTCTTACGGAATGAGTGAGGAGGAAGCTCGGTCTTATGCTATCCAGAGTATCGGTCCGGTCGTTCCCGTCGCCTATATGCCTACGTTGGCTCCCGGTAAAATCCAACCACTCAGTCCAATGCTGGCAGCGCGGTACCGATATGCGGGGGATTGGAAGGATATCGACGAGCATCTGCTCCTACCTGATGAAGTCCTGCGGATCGCAGGTACAGAGCAGTTCCGCAGCTGGATCAGCGATATGCGGAATTACTGGGTGGAATCGGCTCCATACCGATTCGGGGATGATCGTCTTTCGCTGCTGTCGGTTGCGAGCGAGGAAGAGGGTCACTTTTCCATGCTCGTCTGGAAGGAGCCCGGTGAAGAGCCAGAAGTATGGACGTACGCTTCGCAGCATGAATACCGATTCAGTCATCTGCTCCATTGGTTCAAGTGGCTGAACGGGCGCAGTGAAGAATGAGAGGTACAGATGATGAAAAAGAATCGTAATTGGGTTGTGCTATTTATCGGCATCGCTCTGATGATGGGGGCAGCAGACTATTTAACACAAGCTAATCCTACGACTACTCCTGAGCTTATCGTTCCAACCGTAATCAGTGAAGAAAGCCTTCAGTTATGAGAATGAAGTTAATTTTTTGTAGTATTACGTTGTTAAAGTAAGCCGGAAATCACCCTAATAGTTGAGAGGGAATTGAGGCCAACATCAATGAATGTGGAGCCATTCAGATGTTCAAGCGACTCCGTCGTTTCCTCTACAACTTATATTCAGGGGGAATTTCAATGGCTAGAAGTGCAAGTACTTACGCATCTGTAATTGACGGTTTTAAGGTAGAAACGAACAAAAAGTATTCGCCAGTAGGTGGAACGAAGTGTAATATTTTTGCACAAGATGTGATGTCTGCGATGTCGGCTTCCCTGCCAAGTGGCTTAGCCAATCAAATGGCTGATGCTTTACTGGGCAACAATGCGCCGGGATGGTACACTGTAACCTTTCAGGATGCTCAAAAAAGAGCAAATCTCGGGTATCCTACCATCGGAATCAAAAAAGCAGATGGGCATGGTCATGTGGTCGTTGTCAGACCGAAGGGTTCATCGATCACGATTTTGAAGGAGGTACAGGTTGCACAGGCGGGGACCAAAAATTACAACAGTAATACCATTAATTATTCGTGGGTGGCAGCAGATCTGCCTGGGGTAAAATTCTACACACACGACTAATTGTATACAAGATATTGGAAATCTAATGACCCCGGAAGCAGATCCACTCGATCTGCCTCCGGGGTCGTCTTTTTTATTTTGAAACGGAATGTTTAGATATAATAAACGCTTTGCCTGGTTTGATAAAAGCAACAGCATAGCCATTGGAGAAGGAAGAAGATTCGGATCTGTACTCAAGTTTAGTTAGCAGTTGCCCTTGACGATTGATGTAACCGAATTTGCCGTCTGAGACGGATGATTGTGTTTGTTTACCGACTAAAGCTAAGCCTTCCTTGAATGGAGAGGTAACGTCAAATTTTTGTTGATATTTAATGACCAATGCTCCGGTTTTATCAATAAATCCAACCTCATTTTTTGCATTTTTCACACTCGCCAAGCCTTCACTAAAATCCTGTGCATCCGTAAATTTAAAGGGAATTGCGACTTTTCCCTGTTTATTGATGAATCCCCATTTTCCCTTGGTATTTTGCACCGGGGCCAATCCTTCCGAGAAGTCTCCACCGGATTGATATTGAGGAGGAATAACTTCTTTTCCTGCTGTATTGATATACCCGTACAGCCCTTTGCTATTTTGAACAATAGCCAGGCCATTCGAGAAACCACGACTATATTTGTATTGATAAGGAATTTCTAATTGACCAGAAGCATTCACAAAACCGATCTTGCCAGTGTTGGGGGCGTAGGCGAGGGCCAGACCGTCTGTAAATACATATTCTGACTCCCCATTTTCTTTAAAATGAGAAAGGATTTTTCCCGTTCGATCTATAATTGCATTTTCTTTGGTGTCTGCTATGGTAACCTTGGCTTTTCCTTCGGAAAAGAAATTGGCTTCGGTATATTGGCAAGGGATGACCAGTGTCCCTTTGGTGTTAATGTATCCATAGAGATTGGTCTTTGTATTTTTGACTACGGCTCGCTGCTCATGAAAATCACCAATGGGTTTAAGCTCGGCGGGAAGTGAGAAAGCTTTCTCTCCTTTGGTATTGTAATACACGAGGTTTCCAGCAGATGTTTCAGCAGCCAATAAGCCATCATGAAAAGCACCATCGCTCAGCGGGCGAGCAACGTTGTAATCCAGAGCAGTTTTAGAAACTTCAATGGTTGTTGTGCCGGATGCGGCCCAGCCTGTTCCAATAACAGAGAGGCTAGTAACCAGAATCAATGCAGCTAATCCTAACTTTTTTAACATGCATAAGCTCCTTTGTGAGTTGATTTTTTAACTTCGGGCTTCGAAAAATCTTACCTTCATACGTAAGGTATTCCATAATATAGACGATAAAAATGTAGGAATGTTTCTTAATATTCTAAATTTTTCTAATTTCCATCTCGATAACCAGAAAGGGAGCAAGCTAATCGCTTGCTCCCTCTACACCTAAACCTGCCCTATATCTTTCGTATGCTTAACAGAGAGTTGCCGTTACGCATAAACTCATACGGAACCTTGGCCTCTGTCACCCGTAAGCCTTCTGCCTCCAGCTCAAGAATCAAACGATCTAGCAGATCGTAACGAGTTCCCGTTAAATCGGTCAGAGGAAAAATGCGGACTTCCTCTGAAGCCACTCGCAGCAGTTCGTGTACCGTATTCTTATGAAACTCATAGTCGAGTCGATCACTATACATAAACAGAAAATGGGCAGACAGCACGATATTAAACTGTTCATCTTCAAAGGGAAGCTCCGGCAGTACCGCAGCAACGTAGCGTTCTGGGTGCTTCCTCATATCCTGCGTGCAATCCTGCAGTGCTTGATGGCGCTGCTCGCTAAGCCCTTGCACATCTCCATAACAGCTCCAAACATAATTATCTTTTGCACGTTCTAGCGTTTCCATTGCATGCTCAATATCCAATAGGCCTTTGCGTTTCAGATCATCAATCTTGTGGTCGTAGGCGATATCACTTGCGGTGATATCCAGCGAGGCTTTGGTGCCCAGAGCGGTGAAGGAACATGCTCCCGCAGGACAGTCCAAAATCTTTTTGCCTACAAGTTCAGGAATGTGCAAATTGAACATTTGGACGTATTCCTCAAACGTGCGGCCGATGAACACGACCCGGTCTAACTCTTGCTTGGTTTTACTTTGACTCTTCTCATCTCTACTCATCTCTTCTCACCTCAGCTATTCTTTGGCTACGGAGGAGCAATCAAGTTTACTCCGTAAGCTCATGTTAACATTTTACAGAATCGAATAATATATCATTGGCAGAACCTCTTATAGTTAAAATCGATTCTATTGAGAGATTAAAGATAAGAGATCACGTTCATTTTCAAGAAAAAAAGTGAAGAAACAGTGTCATTTTAAAAAAAGTCTATACATATATATTAAATGTATAGACAAATCAAAAAACTGGATTTATAATTACGCTGTAAACGTTTTCTAGTAGTTAACATCCAATCAGACCTTGAAGGGAAGGAACAATCATGAAGAAAATTTTGCTGGCGTGCAGCTCAGGTATGTCTACAAGTTTGCTGGTTACTAAGATGCAGGATTATGCTAAGTCCATTGGAGACGAGGCTGAAATTTGGGCAGTAGGTCAAGATCAGGCGGCAGAAGACATGGCTAAGGCTGACGCAGTATTGATTGGCCCGCAAATGAGTTTTCTTAAAGGACAGCTGGAAAAGGAAGCAGCCCAATATGGTATTCATGTAGAAGTGATTGACATGATGGCCTACGGGATGGTTGACGGTAAGAAAGCCTATGAGCAAGCAGTGAAGCTGGTGGAACGCAAAAATGGATAAAGTCAATATAGCTGAACTGACGGAAGAGCAAATTAGTTTCCAACTTATTCTTCATAGTGGAAGCGCTCGCAGTAAAGTGATTCAGGCGCTGACCGAATACCGAAATGAGAATGTAGAAGGTGCGGACGAACTGCTCAAACAAGCCAAGCAGGATTTACGTGCTGCGCATGATATCCATTTTCAAATGGTTAAGAAGGAAGCGGGAGGTACCCAAACTCCTTTCTCGCTCCTTCTAATGCATGCCGAGGATCATCTGATGTCCACGGTTACCATGAAGGATCTGGTTCTAGAATTGCTGGAGCTGTTCAAATCCAGAAATTTATAACGAAACATATAAGTATGTGAAATTTGGGACATGAAAAGCTTGCAACCCTATTGATGCAAGTCACTTCGCGGGGAGGAATAGGCTTTGTTTGAGAAATTAAGCCGGATACTGATACCTATTGCCGGTAAACTGAACAACAACCGCTATCTTACTGTACTGCGTGATGCATTTATGCTGTCATTTCCATTAACTGTTTTTGGCTCCATTATCGTCGTTATTATCAATCTGCCGTTTCTAAAAGGGTGGATGGGCGACGGCAATTATGCGACTTTTAGCAGTCTGCTGAACATTGCGCCTAATGCCACACTGAATATCATGACCTTATTTGTAATCGTCGGGATTGGGTATTATTTATCTCGAAGTTATAAGGTCGAGCCCATATTCGGCGGGATGATTGCGTTGGCCAGTTTCTTGATGCTCACCCCGTTTGTGCTGACACAAGAAAGCGGTGCCACGATTGCTGGTGTCATTCCGGTTGATCGGATCGGTGCCAAAGGCATGTTCCTTGGTATGATCGTCGCTTTTATCGCGGCTGAGATATACCGAAAGGTGACGCAGCGGAATTTTGTCATTAAAATGCCTCCAGGTGTTCCGCCGGCAGTTGCCAAATCATTTGCCGCTTTGCTTCCGGCATGTATTACATTGGGCATATTTTTGATCATTAATGTTGTAGTTACACTGACCCTTCATAATAACCTGCATGATCTGATTTATCATGCTGTACAGGCACCTCTGGTGCATTTGGGTAGTGGCATTATACCTACATTGATTGCTATTTTCTTTGTTCAGCTTTTATGGTTCTTTGGGCTTCATGGTCAAATTATTATTAACTCGGTTATGGACCCAATCTGGAATACGCTGGCACTTGAAAACTATGAAGCGTACTCCAAAGGAGCAGAACTACCGCATATCATCACCAAGCAGTTTGTGGATATTTACACCGTAGGTATCGGTGGTACAGGTATGACACTGGCTGTCGTGCTTTCGATTCTGATCTTCCTGAAGAGTAAGCAATTGAAGCAGGTCAGTAAGCTGGCCCTTGGACCGGGTCTGTTTAATGTCAACGAACCCGTCATATTCGGTTTGCCGATTGTGATGAATCCGCTTATTTTTGTTCCATGGGTTATTTCTCCAATGATCGTTACGCTGATTACTTACTTTGCCATGACCACCGGGATTGTGCCGCCGCCAAACGGAATACAGGTTCCTTGGACGATGCCGTTGTTCTTTAGTGGAATGATGGCTACGGGCTCCCTGATGGGTGGCGTGCTGCAGTTGTTTAATATGGCTGTCGTCTTTGTCATCTGGTTCCCGTTCCTGAAAATTATTGATCGGATGAACGTTCGTAAAGAGCAGGAAGAGGAGCTTAGCCAAGCAGCCATTGCAGGTAAGGATCAAACTGTTGGAATGTAATGTGAATAAGCTGCTAGATTAGCAGTTTATTCACTGCAAAAGAGAGAGGAGTAGAGCTGTGAATCATACCGAAATGAAAGATATAGAGCAGCAAACCATTCAATACCGTTTTCCATCCGACTTCTGGTGGGGTTCCTCAGCTTCGGCTACCCAAACAGAAGGAACCGTGGAGGGAGACGGCAAAGGACCGAACATTTGGGATTATTGGTTTGAGCAGGAGCCGAACCGTTTCTATGAGGGGGTTGGCCCTGCCGATACGTCCCGTTTCTATACCCGCTATAAAGAAGATATTGCACTCATGAAAGAGCTTGGCCACAACTCTTTCCGGTTCTCTATTTCCTGGTCACGCCTGTTTCCGGCAGGGAAAGGTGCAATAAACCAGCAGGCGGTTCAATTCTATACTTCCGTCATTGAGGAGTTGCATCAGGCGGGTATTGAGCCGTTTGTGAATCTGTATCATTTTGATTTGCCGATGGCTTTACAGGAAAATGGAGGCTGGGTGAACCGGGAGACGGTCGAAGCTTACGTGGATTACGCTAACACTTGTTTTGAGCTATTCGGGGATCGTGTAGCCAAATGGTTTACGCATAACGAGCCGATTGTCCCGGTGGAAGGCGGCTATCTATACGATTTCCACTATCCGAATGAAGTGGATTTCGGTAAAGCCGTACAGGTGGGATATCATACCTTGTTATCGAGCGCGAGTGTCATTAAGGCTTACAGAGAGGGCGGTTATAAGGGCAAAATCGGAATTATTTTGAACCTGACGCCGACTTATCCGCGTAGCCAGCATCCGGCAGACGTGCAGGCTGCTGAAATATGCGACGCGTTCTTTAACCGTTCCTTTTTAGACCCATCTGTGACGGGAGAATTCAATCCTTTGCTCGTGGAGCTGTTACGCCAAGAGGGATATGTACCAAGCATGGAAGACGGAGATCGGGAGATTATACGCCAGGGCACTGTGGACCTGCTGGGTATTAACTATTATCAGCCGCGCAGAGTCAAGGCTCGTGAAAGTCTGCCGAACCCGGATGCTCCTTTTGTTCCGGAACGTTTCTTCGATTATTACGTCATGCCTGGCCGCAAGATGAATGAGATGCGGGGCTGGGAGATTTATGAGAAAGGCATTTACGACATTCTGACCAATGTCAGAGAAAATTATGGCAACATTGAATGCTTCATTTCAGAAAACGGAATGGGTGTTCAAGGTGAAGAAAAGTTCAGAGATGAACAGGGCATGATCCGCGATGACTATCGCATTGATTTTATCCGTGAGCATCTAAAGTGGGTTCAACGGGCCATCTCAGAGGGCTCCAATGTGAAGGGCTATCACTTATGGACGTTTATGGACAACTGGTCCTGGACGAATGCTTATAAGAATCGCTATGGTTTTGTGTCTGTCGATCTTCAGAACGGTGGCAAGAGATCCGTTAAACAGAGTGGGCACTGGTTCAAACAGGTGATCGAGAATAACGGATTCTAAGGTGGTCCTCTGGACCACCTTTTTTTCTTCATCATCGTCATAGAACTGTGCTGTACGCCGCTGGTGAGAAAGTATAATGTTCGGTATACTTACTTATACCGTGATACCTTAACGTCCCGCCTGCAGAACCAAAAGAACCAGCGCTACCGATGTTTTGGTAAAATGCTGACATAAAATAATTTTTAGTACAGGTGGTAGACCAATGAACAAATACGAGCGGATTGCACAAGAGGTCAAAGAGCGGATTATGAATAAGACCTATAGCAGTGATGATCCGATTCCCGATGAGATCTCACTGGCAAAAGAGTTTCGTGTAAGTCGGATGACGATTAAGCGGGCATTGGACACATTGGTGATGGACGGGTTGCTAAATCGTAAAAGAGGACATGGAACCTTTATCGTCAAATCGGTTCACAATGGCCCTGTTAACGTTGTCGTAAATGAAATGCTGGGGCTAACCAACGTACTGCGCGGAAAAGAAATCAAAAATAAAATTGTCGCCTTTGACGTTCAATTTCCATCCGAAGAGGTAGCGACTCATCTGTTTATTGATGCCAATTCTCCTGTATATCATGTGATCCGTCTGCGTGTGGTGGAGGGGGAGCCCTATGTTATCGAGCGCACATACATGCCTACGAAGCTGATCAGCGGTATTACCGAGGAGGTGCTGTATGGCTCGGTGTACAAACATATTAAGGAGGAGTTGGGACTTAATATTGTCGGTTCACACCGTACCATCCGGGCATCCAAGTCGACGGAACTGGATCGGGAGCATTTGGACTGTGCAGCGGATGATCCAATCTTGGAAATTGAGCAGGTGGGTTATCTGGATACCGGTATACCATTTGAATACTCGTTCTCGCGGCATCGGTACGATAAATTTGTGTTTACCACAGTGAATCGGATGCGTTGAGCGAGTGAGTACCAAACGGATAGTAAAACAAACATGGCAGAAGAAGCCTATCTTATGTGGATGCTCTCCTGCCATGTTCTTTTTAATGAAGCAAGTTAATTGCCAAGCAATCTTACTTCATGCACTGTCGGGGTATACCAGTTGTTCGGATTATTGAATAGCACTGCATTTACAAGGTTGATTCGCACGTAGCGAGCTTGAAAATTGACTTTGTCACTGGTAAAACCATACGTGGTATTACCTGTGCGGTCAATCGTGGAGTAGTTAACTCCATCCGTGCTGTATTCAATTTTATATTTGTAATACGCTTCAGATCCTTTGTACATAAACCATGAAATATCCACTTCGCTGATGGTCTTGGTACTGCCCAAATCGACCTGCCACCAAGCGGGCCAGGATGCGGAAGCAGCTTTCCACGAGGTTTGGGCGTTGCCATCGTTCGCCAGTGAAGCTGGAGAACTGGATGCGGCTGAGCTCGCAGTCGCTGTTTTGCCCTGTGCGTGATTCACAAGGGACGGTAGGATTACTGTGCCTGTCGCAGTATCCAGATCCCAGCTACTGTACCAGTTCAGGGTTGCTGTTTTGTTGGAGTCATTCAGAGTTAGTGGCAACCAGATGAATTTGTGGTCGCTCAGGTTGAGCGGATTCCAGCGGTCGCCCATATAGATGTAGCTGGTTCCTGCGCTACCCGTAATCGTGGCGATGGAATGGATTTGCGAGCCGTAAGCCGCCGGATCACCGAAGGGTGACAGAGCAGACCAGCTTCCAGTCATGGAGCTGGCGGTTGCGTAAGCGCCCTGATTCGGATACCAGCCAGATGCCTGCGAGGTGAACAGGTAGTAGGTATTGTTCTTTTTCACAACAGCAGGAGCTTCGCGATAGCCATTTTCAAAAATCCAGCCAACGAACGATTGCACGCCTGTATAATCGGCTGTCAGCTTGAAGATCGCCATCGTATCGTTGGCGCCGCCATTTTTACGGGAAGCTGTAATAAGGTAGCCGCTACCGTCAGTATCCGTGAACACCGTCATATCCCGAGACTCGTAATTCAGCGGGCGGAAGCTGCCTTGGTAGGCAAAATTTCCGTCGGGTGTATCGCTGGTAGCGACGGCTACACGACCTAGTGAGTAGTCCGTGCCATTTTCATAGTGCGCCCATAGTACATATTTTCCGGTGGTTTTGTTGTAGATGACTTTGGGGCGCTCGATTTTGCTGGAATTCAGCTCAGGGGCAGAATCTTTGGTGAGAATACTGCTGCGGAAGGACCAATTTTTCAAATCGGTTGAGGTATATACGTTCACTTTTTCAAATTTCCAGTTTTCGGCGTGCTCGCCGTACCAATAATAAGTAGAACCTACTTTTAGAATATTACCGCTGTTCGCCTGAATCGGGTTACCTGCGGTGTCTTTCCAATCCGTTCCGTTCGTAATGGCTGTGCTTGCTGTTGCGCTCAGGGATAGTTCGGCATTGGCGACGTTCAAGCCATTCAGCGCTTGGTTCACCTCGATCCCGTAGGTTGCTTGCGTAACGCCTGTTGTATTGGCATGTGCTGCACAGGGTTGAAAACTCGCACTGGCCACTGCGAATAGGATACAAATCCATGCGGCTAACCATTTGCTGCTGTTGATCCACTTCACGATATCGTCTGCCTCCTTTAACACGGATAGGATGGGCCGAAACGGCTTGTCCGGCACCTCATCTTCGATTTTATCCTAATTGTAAGCGTTTACAAGTGGAATAAATTGAAGTCTTTAGCATGGTGAAACTGTTGTTAGGAGAAAGGACAAATCTGATCATTACATACAAAATAGGTATATAGATATTTGAAACTTTGGGGAAAGCTCGTCAGTTATGTGGGAAGTGTTTGTGATTGTGTGTTTTGTCATTGACACGTTCACATTATTTCAAATTTAAAGTGACTGGAATCACATAAACGGTTACTTTATGTGGGTATACTGGGTTTTAAATTGAGGATTAACAAATGGGACATATGTTGAAATACCCTTTGTTATCTTATTTTGGAGAGAAGAGGGATACAAAGATGCTAAGTGAGCAAACCATTGCAACGATCAAATCGACTGTACCTGTTTTGGAGGTACACGGAACTACAATCACCAAGCGTTTTTACCAGATGATGTTTGAAGCCCATCCCGAGCTTCTCAATATATTCAATCACGCGAATCAGAAGCAAGGACGTCAACAGGGAGCGCTGGCCAATGCTGTATATGCGGCTGCACAGCACATTGACCGCCTGGAGGAAATTCTTCCGGTGGTACGCCAGATTGCACATAAACATCGCAGTTTGGGAATTAAGCCAGAACATTACCCTATCGTCGGAAAATATCTGCTCGCTGCGATCAAGGACGTACTGGGGGATGCTGCTACAGACGAGATCATTGCCGCATGGGCCGAAGCCTACGGTGTGATCGCTAACGTATTTATAGACATGGAAGCTGAAATGTACAAGGAGGCTGGACAGCAGCAGGGAGGCTGGTCAGACTTTAAGAGCTTTGTTCTGCAGAAAAAGGTTAAGGAAAGCGACCAAATTACGTCCTTTTATTTGGTGCCGCAGGATGGGCAGGTGTTGCCTGAATTCGAGCCTGGGCAATATATCAGCTTAAAGATGGAAATTCCGGGCGAACACAATACCCACATTCGTCAATACAGTCTTTCGGATGCACCGGGCCAATCCCACTACCGGATATCTGTAAAGCGTGAGGATGCTGTGGAGTCCCGCCCGGCAGGTAAAGTATCCGTGTATCTGCATGAGCAGGTGCAAGAGGGCGATGTGCTTCAAGTATCTGCACCGGCGGGTGATTTTACGCTGGATCGGACAGATCGCAGACCTGTCGTGCTGATCAGCGGTGGGGTCGGGCTAACCCCGATGGTTAGTATGCTGGCTTCCTTGGTGAAATCTGCTCCGCATCGGCCTATCACTTTTGTCCACGCAGCAGTCAATGGGGATAACCATGCTTTGCGTAATGAGGTAGAAAAGCTGGTCGCCACACATGCACAGGCTGCAGTTCGCTGGTGTTACAGCAGACCAACGGAGCAGGATCGGCTGGCACAGGCTTTTCACAAGGAAGGCCGTTTGGATCTGGCCTGGTTACAATCCGTGATACCGGATCGGAACGCCCAATATTATTTTTGCGGCCCTGAGGGATTCATGCAATCGGTATACGGCCTGTTGAAGGAGTGGAATATCCCCGCTTCGGATATCCACTATGAATTCTTTGGCCCCGCCAGCGCATGGGAAGCAGAAGCACAATGAGACATCAAAAAAGACGAAGGATATTTGTCCTTCGTCTTCAGGCTGTCGAGAAACCCCCTGTTTTTTTGCAGGGGGTTTAAAACTGTCTTAGTGGTCTAAAAACTAGGGTCCTCAGATCGTTTTAAATCGATTTTTGTTTTAAAAGATGCGTCTCCCCATATAAAAATAGAAGTGTCGAAAAGTCCTCTAGACTTTCTCGACACTCTGAAGACGAAGGATATTTGTCCTTCGTCTTTTTTGCGATGATTACGATCGAAAATCCTGCTCATTGGGTACTACTTTTCAAAGTGCGCTCCTGTTTTCATAACAAGGGAGTACGCAAAAATTCCATACCTCGCGGCATATATGGGCGTAAAGCCTCCGGAATACGGATCGAACCGTCCTCTTGCTGATGATGCTCCAGCAACGGAATCAGAATCCGGGGCGAAGCGACCGCTGTGTTGTTGAGCGTGTAGCAATATTGCAGCTTGCCATCCGCATTGCGGTACCGGATGTTGGAACGGCGCGCCTGGAAATCAAGCAGCTGGGACGACGAATGTGTCTCGCCGTAAGCTTGGCGGCTGGGCATCCATGTCTCAATGTCCACCTGCTTGTAGGTTTTTTGCGCCATGTCGCCTGTACAGACAGCCATCTTGCGGTAGGGCAGTTCCAGCAGTTGAAGCAGGTCTTCCGCATTGCGCGTAATCTCCTGAAACATCTGTTCCGAAGCGTCCAGGCTAGCTTCGCAGATGACGACCTGCTCAACCTTGGCAAACTGGTGGACACGATACAGTCCGTGTACATCCCTTCCGGCTGAGCCGACTTCATTGCGAAAGCATACGGACACGGCTGCCAGCCGAATCGGGTCCGCAACATCCACGATCTCACCGCTGTAATACGAGACCAGCGGCACTTCCGAAGTGCCTACAAGCCACTGATCCTCTCCTGTGATGCGGTACGTCTGATCCAGTCCGAGCGGGAAAAAACCAGTGCTGCGCATGGCCTCTGCACGTACCATCAGCGGAACATCCAGCAACTGGAATCCACGTTCAGTCAGCAGATCCACCGCAAGCTGCTGCACAGCCCGATGCAATGCAACCCCTGCTCCCGTCAGATAGTAGTTACGGGTACCGGCTGTTTTGACACCCCGAGGGACGTCGATTAGCTTGTGAAGCTCACCGAGCGCCATATGATCCTTTGGTTCAAATCCGAAGTTCGGACCCGACCCGACCCGCTCCAGTTCTACATTATCCTCATCCGATCTTCCCCGTGGCGTATCTGGCGATACGATATTAGGCATCAGAAGCAAAAGCTGTTGAAACTGTTCCTCTACTTCCTGTTGTGGCGCTTCCAGAAGATTTAGCCGTTCGTTAATTTCTTTGACCTGCCGCTTCGCCCCTTCTGCCTGTTCACTCTGGCCGGCATGGATTAGCGCGCCAATATCCTGACTGCACTGATTACGCTTCTGCCGAAGCTGTTCCACTTCCTGAAGTAGCTGCTTTCTGCGATCATCCAGGGTCAATAGCTCCGCGACCGATACCTGTATTCCTTTGCCGTCTGCTGCTGTCTGAACCTGTTCTTGATGCTCTCTGATCCATTTGATATCTAGCATGACACCGCACTCCTTTTCGGATAAAAATACAAAAAGCGCCCTCATCCACATGGGACGAGGAGCGCTTTGATCTCGCGGTGCCACCCAAATTGACCGGACAGCATGACAGATGTCATGACTCTCCAATCCACTTTGCTCCGCTGTAACGGGCGGGTCCGGTTTACTTAGTTACATATCGCCATATCCTACGCTAACGTATGGTCCTTGGCGTAAACGCCTCCGAGTTGGATGCTCTTCACAGGCATAATATCGTTTGCTTTTTTGTTAGTATACGGATTTTCGGCAGGGTAATCAAGGGCATGAGTCTGCACATTGGATTAATTCCTTTTTTCATCGTGATCTTTCCAATAAAAATAAATACACAGCGTAATTAAAATAAGTGGAAATAAGTAAAAGGCATCATTATAGCCTACAGAATGGCTGACTCTCAAATCGTATAAAAGCCAAAACATGGACATGCTTGCTATCAAAGCTATGGTGCCACTTATTGAATACATGTATATCTCCTTTCAATTTGGATTTCATGTTTGCGAAGGGGAAAGGTAGGCTTTATTTCATATGTATATCCATCCTACTTCATCTGCGCTCATAAAACTGGAAGAATATTTAAGTAAAAGCCCCAATTTAACGCCCAAAATGGGCTATAGTCTCTATAATGACTTTTTAATTTCATGTAAAATGTAATGATTACCAAAATGGACAGCGATGGAGGGGAACATGGAGGATTTTAAAGATCGTTTACATACGATCCGCCAAGAACAGAACAAGCTGCTCAAGGAGTATCAAACATTAATCGCGGACTATGAAGCCTCAGATATCATTCTGGAGAATGAGGTTCTGCGAAAAAAGTTCGAGGATTATCAGGCTCGCTGCATTCACTTGGAAGAGCGAGTACGAAATATTGAGCAGGAAAATGGAAAGCTGCGCACTGCGCTGACGGAGCAAATGTTGAGTGAAAAGGCGAATATGATCCGCATTTCGCGTGAAAAGCTGGAGACCTATTTTGCCTCCAGAACTAAAGAAGGGGAAAATCGGCTGACAGCCTTTGAATATGGGGCTAAAAACCGGGTGGACCAGCTTATTCAGCAAACTATGCATGAGCTTAAAGAAGATCAGGACGAGATCGTCGCCAGATTACGACTGTTCTCAGAGGAGATTCGAGACCGAATTATGGAGCAACGCAGGCGGTTTCAGGAGGCCGAGCGTAAATTGCTTCATCAGACGGCAAGCGAGTTCCAGCAGTTCGGAGAAGAAGAGATCAGCGAAGAAACGATGCAGAAGCGCATGAAGCAAAATCAGTTTGAAATGAAGCTAGGCTTGAACTGGATCAACAAGCTGGGGATTTTGCTCATTATATTGGGTGTGGGAGCCGCTTTTAAATACTCATACTCCAACTGGTTCACAGGAAATATGAAGGGCGTGGCCTTCTTTCTGCTAGGAGCGCTGATGCTAGGAGGCGGCGAATGGCTGTATCGCAAGCAGAAGCAGACCTTTGCGCTCGGTATTTTGGGCGGCGGTATTTCTGTACTGTACGGATCGATTTTTTACAGCTACTTTTTGTTAGAAATCATAGGAATGTATACAGGCATAGGCTTGTCCGTACTAGTTACGGTGACCGCTGTGCTACTGTCATTAAGGTATGAATCCCGAACGATATGCTCTTTCGGTTTAGTAGGGGGGTATCTTCCGCTCTTTTCTTATATGGCAGCGAACGGGCTGGAAGGGAACGCCGTGTATATCGCCACGGGCTATTTGTTCCTGTTAAATCTGCTGATTCTGCTTGTATCCTTCCGCAAACGGTGGGTCGTCGTGCAATATATCAGCTTTCTGCTTAATACGCCCTTGATGATTGTGCTGGCGTGGTTATCGGAAAGCACCGTAGCGAGCATGCTGTATGCAGTCATTACATTTGCGATGTACCTCGGGATGACACTGTGGGTGCCGTTCCGTTTAAAAACAAAACTGTCATGGCTGGATTTCTCCCTATTGGCTCTGAATACAGTCGTGAGCTGTTCCGTTCTGTATTCTCTATTCGGCGATGCAGGCCTGGATGATTATAAAGGCTTGCTGGCTCTGGTCTTTTGCTTGGTGTACGGAGGTCTGGGACAATGGGTCCGTCGATATATTCCAGAGGAGAAACAAACCAAAATATTATTTTATGCGACTTCTTTGACCTTTGCCATCCTCATGATTCCGTTCCAGTTTGGAGTTAGATGGTTATCTATGGGGTGGTTGATCGAAGCAGTTCTTCTTACATTATATGGACACCGTTACCGGTTGAAGGAATTGGAACGAGCTGGCTGGGGCATTTTATTACTGTGTCTGGGCGCATTCTTTTTCGTCGATTTCCCTATATATCTATTGTCAGGATTTGAGACAGACTATTTTGGACTCAAATATACGCTCATTACACTGGGAATGTTGATCGTTACCGTCTTCTATGCGATTGAATTTAGCCGTCCGAATGCTTTCAAAAACAATCGGTTGTACGAAATGCATATCATGCAAGGATTTAAATATGTAGCTTTGGTGAACGTGTATTTCTACCTTTTGTATGAAGCCGGGCATTGGTATAACATCGTCTTATCCGACGAGTTTGCTCATTACACCTTGTACAAAGTATTGTTGTATGCCTGCGTATCGCTGGTGTTGGCTTATTTCCTGCCTAAGGTGAGGTTGCTGTATGATCGGGTGATTAAATACTACAGCTTGGCGTTGTATGTCATAGGCTACGCGCTGGCACTGGTGGTTACTGTAACGGTTCCGACCTTGCATGAAAATTATGCGCAAAATACGGCTGCTGATTATGTGGCATTGGTGGTCCTCGCAGCCTTTAATGTGCTGGTATTCTTCAGCAGCAGGGATTTCCTGAACGCACTGATGACCCGACATTATAGAAGTAATGAGTTGTATCCGGTCATTATGGGTGTATATTTGCTGGGCATCATAACGGCCTTTCTCGGAGTTCAGTTCCGTCTGGGGGATGCTGGTCTTGTGTTCAGTCTGGTGTATTTGCTACTAGCCATTTTGTATATTGTATACGGCTTCCTCAAGCGAGTGGTCTACATTCGCAGATTTGGATTGGGCTTGACCTTGCTGTCGACAGGTAAGCTGCTGTTGTATGATCTACATCTGTTAACAACTGGAAGCACGATTGTAGCCTACTTCTCTTTTGGTGTTGTACTGTTGGCGATTTCGTATATTTATCAAAAAGTATCTAATCGCATGGGAGAGACCATAATAAAGAAGGATGTTGAAGAAAATATGTAGTTTTCTGTTGTATTTTGTAGATACCGAACATTATGAAAATAAATCCGGTAATAGTGAAAAATTATGCATGACCTTACATCCTACTTACGCTATAATGAGTAAAAATTATTTATGTACGCATGCTCATGTTTATGCGTAAGTAGAGAGAATGAGGGGGATATAATGAATTTGAGCAAGGGGCAGAATAGCCTGTCTGATAAAAATGAACGCTTCTCGTCTGCTGGATTTATATTGGCGGCGATCGGGAGTGCGGCAGGACTAGGTAACATATGGAAATTTCCGTATATTACAGGACAATATGGTGGAGCTGCATTTTTCTTATTGTTTATTGTCTGCCTGTTGCTTGTTGGTTTGCCTGTACTTTTAGCGGAGCTTGCGCTTGGTCGTGCAGGTCGAGGAAGTGCTGCTTCTGCAATGGTAAAAGTAGGCGGTCATCCGATTTGGGGCAAGATGAGCATCATGTTTGTTATCGTGCCGTTTGTTATCTTGTCGTTCTATGCCATTGTAGGGGGCTGGACACTGCATTATGCCGTTGAGGCATTTAGCGGAAATCTGTTTTCAAATAATGATTTTGCTGGACAGTTCGCTTCTTTTTCCTCCGGCTATGCGCCGTTGGTTTGGCTGTTAGTTGTTTTTGCATTTACAGCAGTCGTGGTAACTCTTGGGGTATCGAACGGGATTGAAAAGTTCAATAAAATTTTGATTCCTGCCAAGGTCATCCTGTTGCTCGTGTTGATGATTAACGCTCTTATGCTGCCAGGCTCTGGCGCGGGCGTATCCTTCTTTCTGAATCCCGACTTCTCTAAGCTAAGTATAGAGTCTGCATTGGTTGCTTTGGGACATGCCTTCTTCTCACTCTCACTGGGGATGGGAATTATGATCACGTACGGTGCGTACGTAGATCGCCGTCAATCGCTGGGTGGAGCTATGCTGGCCGTTGGTGGCGGAGATTTAATCTATGCGTTTATCGCAGGTATGATTATTTTCCCTACAACCTTCTCCTTCGGAATTAATCCGGCTCAAGGACCATCGCTGGTTTTCATTGCTTTACCGGCTGCTTTCTCGGCAATGCCTTTTGGTGCATTCTTCGGCGGTTTGTTCTTCGTACTGCTGGCGGTTGCTGCATTAGGTTCTATGGTATCCTTGCTGGAAGTTCCAGTAGCCTATGTCATGGAGCGTATGCGTTGGAGCCGGGTTCGCTCCGTTCTTGTCGTATCGGTCCTGTGCTTGATGCTGGGCGTCCCTTCTGCATTGTCCATGGGGCTGGTGCCGGAACTAAAAGTAGGGGATAAATCATTCTTTGATTTCGTAGACTTTACCGCATCCAACATCTTCTTACCGTTAGGCGGTTTGTTGATTGTTATATTCACAGGTTATTACTGGAAGACTGCGGCTGAGCATGCGAACATCAAACCCTTCTGGTTCAACGTATGGTTATTCGGTCTTCGGTATGTTGCACCGATCCTGATGTTGTTGGTCTTCCTTCATACTTCAGGTATCATCAAATTTTAAGAGAATAGAATACTAATAAAAAGGCATTTTCTTCCTAAGGGAAGAGATGCCTTTTTTTGTATATCTATCAGTGGTTACCTAACTGTGGAAAGGAATGATATAATAAAAACATTGTCATTAATTTTAACTTCATTGAAATCATTACGATTATGAAGTTTTATATAATGAATGAAAAGGCTACAGGGCATCGCAGACGATGTGCAGGAGAGGGAAAGGGCAGAAGAGCATTGAAACAGACAGGGAGCTTGAATTTGCAAGAAGGACGGCGGCTGAAATGAAGTCTAATCGGTTGTCGTCACAACGTCGTTATATGCCAGGTTTGGATGGTTTAAGAGCGCTGGCGGTCATCGCAGTCATTGTGTATCATCTGAATCCAGATTGGTTGCCGGGTGGTTTGTTGGGTGTAGGCGTGTTTTTTACTTTGTCGGGGTATCTGATTACAGATATTTTGGTTAGTCAGTGGGATACATATCATAGTTTTAAAATGAAAGATTTCTGGTTGCGTCGTGCCAGAAGGTTGCTGCCTGCCATGTTGACGGTTGTGGCTGTCATTGTCCTGTGCTCGTTGCTTTTCGATCCGTCACGGCTAACGGCCTTGCGCGGAGATGTACCTGCCGCATTGGTGTATATGAGCAATTGGTGGTTTATTTTCCATCAGGTTTCGTATTTTGAAAGTTTCGGCCCACCTTCTCCGCTTGGGCATCTGTGGTCGCTGGCGGTGGAGGAGCAGTTTTATATCCTGTGGCCCTTACTGCTGGCGCTCGGGCTAAAATTCATGCCCAAGCGTATTGTGCTCGCAGGCTGGGTAACTTGTCTGGCATTAATATCTGCGCTCCTGATGGCAGTGATTTACGTACCGGGAAGCGACCCGAGCCGGGTGTATTACGGCACGGATACGCGCGGATTTGCTTTGCTGATTGGTGCGGCACTGGCCTTGGTGTGGCCAAGCGGCAAGCTGAAAGAGCAAGCTTCTGCTAAGGCGCGTATGCTTCTGGACAGCATCGGTGCAATAAGCTTGCTGTTGCTTTGTCACTGGGCGTGGGCCTCGAATGAATATGACCCATCTCTGTACCGGGGCGGCCTACTGGGCATAGCTTTAGTCACTGCTATTGTGGTTGCAGCGTTGGCACATCCGGTAAGCCACCTTGGTCGTCTCCTTGGAATCAAGCCGCTACGTTGGATTGGAGCCCGTTCCTACGGACTGTATCTGTGGCATGTTCCGGTTATCACGCTAACGACGCCTCAGGTAGATACCGATGGCGTGCATGTGCTGCGTATCATTTTACAATTGCTAGCTACCGTATTGCTGGCGTCTCTCTCGTTTAAATATATCGAGGAGCCGATCCGCCATGGAGGATTCCGCCACTGGATCACAGGAATCCGTTCTGCGGTTCGTAGACAGGCGCGGTGGAGATGGATGCCTACAACTACAGCGGCTGTGCTGTTTGTAGGTATTCTCGTGGGTACCGTCCACCTGTACGTGGCTTCTCCTGACGCAACTATTCAGGCGGCATCAAGCGATGAGAATCCAGTCGCAAAGGCAAAGGCGATGCCGCCGCTTCACGGAACGGTATCCGTGGCTTCCAAGGAGCCCCAAGCCATCAAGCTGCAAGGGTCCGAGGGCAGCAAGGCGCAGACCCCAGTCCCGTCTCAAACCCAGACGCCTAAGAATACGGCGGTCCAGGCTGGTACTACGGACGATGTTACGAAACCGACGGAACCTTCGGACAAACCCAAAGAAGCTACGCCTATGACAGGTGATGGCTCGAGTGTTACCGCCATTGGAGACTCTGTCATGTTGGATGTACAGTCGTACATTCAGGAATCCTTCCCGGGAGCTGTTGTAGATGGGCGGATCGGCCGTCAGATGGCGGAGGCGCCTGCCGTACTGGAGCAGCTAAGACAGAACGGACAGTTGGGTAAGACGGTTATTATTGAGCTGGGCACGAACGGCGCTTTCACCAAGGATCAGTTAGCAAATTTGCTCGCCAGTCTGAAGGATACGAAGCGTATTATACTCGTGAATACCCGTGTACCTCGGCCATGGGAGAGCATTGTGAACAAGCATCTTGCCGAAGCGGCGTCCCAGGATTCGCGAATTACAATGATTGACTGGTATGCAGCCAGCTCTGGTAAAAATTCATATTTCGAGCATGACGGAGTACATTTAAAACCTAGTGGTGCTAAAGCTTATGCGTCCTTGTTGGCTCAGGCCCTAACGAAGCAATCGTAATAAACTGCAATGATACTCATAAATTATGTAAATGCAAGACAAGAAAGCCACCGGGAGTAGGTTGTCCTCTGGTTGAAGTGCATCCCTAAATTTTCATCGGCTAAACCTAAGGGTTTTTCCAATGTCTATTCTGAGGTGTATACATCAACCCCGATCCGGTGGTTTTTCTTATTTTAGTATGGAGGTACATAAGCTAATGGAAAAGGGCTATTCACATAGTAGGACAATGGAGCACCGCTTGAAGAGGAACAGAAAAAGACTCATTTGGATTGCTATTTTATTATTTGTGGCAGGCTGTACTACTTTCATTGCGATAAAGGTCTCAGATAACAAAACACATGCGCCAACACAGGAGCTTGCTAAAAAAACAGATTCCGTATCCAAAGACTCATCAAAAGGTAAAGCGGTCTCTCCAAAAAGCGACCCCGAAGTAGAAGATGGTGCCTTTGTCGAAAAATATTTAAAGCAGCAAATGCTAGGGCAGATGCCCGATGGAGCCGATGGTAAAAAAGTGGCCTACTTATCCTTTGATGATGGTCCATCCGTGACGGTAACACCTAAAATATTGGACATTCTGAAAAAACAGAAGGTCAAGGCAACCTTTTTTATCGTAGGAAAAGAAGCCGATGAAAATGAACATACCAGGAACATTATCAAAAGAATTGTTAAAGAGGGTCATGCGATAGGAAACCACACGTACTCTCATAATTATAAGTATTTATATCCTAACAGGCGGGTAAGCACGGACCATGTTATGCAGGATATTGAGAGGAACAATAAGGTGTTAAAAAGTATTCTGGGGCCAGAATTCACCACAAGAATGGTGCGGTTTCCTGGGGGCCACATGACATGGAATAGAAGAGATCCACAGGGGATGGCTGCTTTGGATAAAGTCTTACTTCAGAAGGACTATCATCAGGTAGATTGGAATGTACTAACGAAGGATGCAGAGGGAGCATCCAAGAAAGCCCCTGGACTAATCAACCAATTTATGAGATCAGTGAAAGGTCGAGAAAAAGCCATCATACTCATGCATGACACCTATGGTAAAGAAGAAACAGCAAAAGCTTTGCCGCAAATTATAGAATATCTAAAAAAACAGGGATATGAGTTTAAGGTTATGAAGTAAGATATGTTTATATATAAGAAAAGGACGGGGCTGATGGCCACCGTCCTTTTTGCTAATAAGGTATATCGTTCGGGTGTTTTAGATACGCTCTGCTTCACCCATTGCCTGAATGAAAGCTCCGATACCTTTGGGGTCGTTGGTTATAATCGGCTCACTGATATAGTAAGCGAAGGTACCGTCCCGACGATCTTTGCCACCCAAACCGCTTACTTGCACCGTTTTGTTCAGATTCACGAGTCCTTCTTCAGTGATCGTGATAAATTCATCGATAATACCCTTACGGATGATTTCTGCCTCTTGACGATATTGCTCTGGCAGATAGCCTTTGCGAACGCCCTTGGCAATAGCATAGAGAATCATGCAGGAAGCAGAGGCCTCCAGATAGTTGCCTTTCACATGGCCCAGGTTGAGCACTTGATAAAAGACTCCACTTTCTTTATCACGCACTTTCAGCAGGGCTTCCAGTGTTTCCGTCAGCATATCAATCAGGACGGGACGGTCTGCATGATCCTCTGGAATATAGTCCAACACGTCAACGAGTGCCATAACGAACCAACCCATCGAGCGTCCCCAGAAATTTTTAGAGCAGCCTGTTTCCGGGTTGCACCAATGCTGCTCACCCTTCTCATCCCAAGCATGGTAGAGCAGACCTGTTTCAGGATCACGCGTATGTTCGTAGCAGAGCTTGAATTGCAGGGTCACATCGTCAAACTCTGATGGATCTCCGAATTCGCGGATGAATTCAGCATAGAACGGGGCACCCATGTACAAGCCGTCGAGCCAAATTTGATACGGATAAATTTGCTTATGCCAGAATGCGCCCTCGCTTGTGCGTGGGTGTTTTTCCAGCTGACTGCGTAATTGGTAGGCTGCCTTTTTGTATCGTTCATCTCCTGTGGCACGATACAGCGAGAAGAGCAGCTTGCCGTTATTCACGTGGTCAATATTGTACTCATCTACTTTATAGCGCTGAATTACGCCATTTTCGTCAACAAAATGGTCCATATGTTTTTTTATAAATTCCATGTACTTGGGGTCGCCTGTCAGTTCGCCAACCCATTCCAGACCTCTGTAAATGACACCGTGATCATATTCCCATTTTTCATAAAATTCCGGGCTCCGTTGCAGAACGGAATCGCTCATACGTACAGCCCAAGAATCTGTTTTTGTAGGACTGGTGGTTGGTTGTGATGTTGGATTTGCCATGATACAGTCACCTCTTTAGTAAATGTTTAATCTGTAATTGTTATTGTTGTTACATAGATGGAGTGTGTGTCTTAGGGTCAACCGGTTTGTTCTTGAAGCCCACGTTATTGTTACCCCAGCACCGATCGTAATGGAAGCCTGTCAGTTCCTCGAATACCTTCCGGGCTTCCGGTTTGGCTGATTTCATGGAGCCACCGTTTTTGAGGCGGTCAATTTCGGCGATTAGCTTCTTGTGGCTGTCAATATCCAGCTTCATCACGACAGAAGCAATCATACCGATGATCGCAAGAATGATAGTACCAACCACAAGTACATAAAAGATGGCGTGCTGAGCAGCGACGGGCTGACTATCAGCCCCGGATACAAAGCCAAAATGCTGTAACACCCAGCCGAGAATGAAGACGACAACGGCCCGCACCATTTTTCCGGCAAAAGTCATCATACCTGCATAAATACCTTCCCGGCGACGGCCGGTCAACGCTTCATCCACATCGGCAAGGAACGTGTATTGATTCCAAGGGATGTAGTAGACGCCCCCAGTACCAAGCCCCATGAACAGGGTGATGACATATAGCCATACCATCGTATTCGAGGCTCCCGTTATATAGAGCAGGCCATAACCTGCTACGCTAAAGCAAACGACAACGAGTGCGGCGATGAAAGGCATACGGAACCCTTTACGCACGCAGAATTGGATGAAGAAATAGGTAGAAATCAATTGAATGACAGAGTTAAAGCTGTTCAAATTGGATACCATCTCCGAGCTTTGGAACAAGGAGAAGACAATAAAGTACGTAAAAGCAGAAGTAAACAGCCACTCAGCTGAAAAGCCGCCCAGGTACATCCCGAGATGATGACGGAACGTCTTGACTCGGAAGGTAGAGGAAATGTCGACAAACAACTTTTTCATCGAATCTATAAAGGAAAGCGGAGCTTCACCTTCCAGTTCCTTTTGCAGTTCCTCACTTGGACGTTCCCAGGAGTTTTTGTACAAGAATGCCATCGCAATCAGCAGAATAGCTGCAAAAACGAGACCGGTATAAAAGAAAGGCAATGGAGAGTCTTTGCCATACTCGGCAATAAAGCGACCAGGGATAAAAGCGGCAGCGAAATTGGCAATTTTGCCAAACATGGCCTTCCATCCAGTCAATCTGGAGCGTGCGCCGAAGTCCCGTGTCATCTCTGACGCTAGTGCTTCATACGGCACCATGACAGAGGTATACACCAGTTCAAACAGCACGTACGTACTCAGGTAATACCAGAAGCCCAACCCATCTACCCAAAGCATCGGATACACGAGCATCAGCGGGATACCCATCATGATGAAAAAGCGTCGTCTGCCGAATTTACGGCCCAAGCGGGTCCGGTGAAAGTTATCGCTGATAAAGCCCATGACCGGATTGCTGACTGCATCTATGATGCTGGCAACAGAGAAAATGGCCGCGGCCTGAACGGGAGACAGTCCGCAAAAGGTTGTATAAAAGTACATTAACCATGCACCGCTAATCGCAAGTGCGCCACTTCCCAGCATGTTACCGCTTCCATAGGCGAGTGTATGTTTCAGTGTGATTCTTCGTTCCATGATCTGTTCACCTCATATTTTGTCTGGTTATGAGGACAATCACCGGTCGCTATATTATGCAGAATTGTCTAAGTTGGTAGATGGGCCAGGGCGTCCTGATTAGGCGGGGCTTTTAACGTGCCCCTATATTTTTTCCGCTCGGAGTACCCGAGCCGATCAGATCGCTTCCTTTGGCCAGCTTAAGGAAATCACCGAGCTGGATGGAACCGTCTGCACTTCGAGTGATAGAAGGCGTGAGGCTAACAAAGTCGTCTGCACTGACTACCAGACCTTTGGCATTCGTCGATTTCTTGTTTTTCCACCAAACGCTAGAGTTGTCTTGATCTGTACCGCTTGTTTTATCACTTGCTGTTCCTTCAAAAGAAAGATTGTTAATGAACACGTGATCACCCTTGTCAAAAGCAAAATTACTTTGTCCATTGTCCCACGAGGTATTATTGGTCAACGTAATGCTGCCGGGGTTGCTATTGTAGGTGAAGCCGTGCTTTTTGTTCTGGAAAGCAATACTGTTTTTCACAATATGGTTGACTTTGATTTTGTCTCCACCCAGCTTAAAGCCATTGCCGTCGCTGTTCGCGGTAGACGTTCCATCTGCGGTCTGCCCGTTGTGGTGGGCCACACTGTTCAAAATGGTTACTTCGCCGATAGGACCCGTTTCGGTTTTGCTATACAAATCCCAGCCATCGTCTACGTTGTACGCAGCCAAGCAGTTATCAAACACATTGCCTGATCCCACAGTCAATTTGGCAGCGAAGCCATCGGCATCCTCACCATTATCGGGATCAGCGTTATCGTGAGAGTAAGAATTCAAAATCAAATTGTTCGAAGGCCACTCACTAGTGGAAGCGTTAGGGGAGTAACGTCCAAGCTGAAGTCCAGTATCCCGGTTGTGGTGAGTTTCCACGTTTTCGATTCGGTTATTGCTGCCGCCGATATAGATACCATTATCTCCGGCACCCTTTACTTCAAGGCCCTTTACCAGCCAAAAGTCTCCGTTAAGCTGAAGTCCACGATTGGCTGAACCAAAGGCTTGAGCAGAGAAATCAAGTACCGGCTTTTCACTACCGTAAGCGACCAACCCTTTGAGTGAGCCGTTATTGCCGCTATTTTCACGCTGAATTGTAACCGTTGAGGAGTAGGTGTAGTTACCACCGCGCAGGTAAATGGTTTTACCAGGAGCAATTTGCGTAAGTGCTGCTTCGAGCGTGGTAGGACTGGATATTGTACCCGGATTGGACACGTTACCATTTGGCGCTACATACAAATCACCTGCCGCTAACGTTGTGGAGACGGTGGTTGAGTCGGTTGTACTAACTGCCTCTTCTGTGAGTGCGGAAGAAGGGATGTCATTGGATAACGTATCTGCGTAAGCGGTTCCAACAAGGCAAGAAGAAGCAAAAACAAAAGAAACACCGAGTCTTAGAGCGTTAAAGCCGGTTTTTGGACGATCATTTCGTTTAAACATGTAATTTCCTCCTTATTTGAGCTCATATTTTAAAAGAAGATAGCATCTATAAAAGTGACTCATGCTGTCTTTCCACTAAAAACAGGACACCTCCTGGGGGAATAGATTAATCTACCATTAGTCCAAAACGCTCTAAGAAGTATATGCACAGTGTAATATATGTTAACGTTTGCATCAACAGTTTTTTACTGTTTTTTTGATATTGTGAAAAAAAGTTCACACTTTTGTTTCAACTAAAAATGTAGTTTTGCCAGACTGGGAAAATTTGATTATACTTAAACATTATACATATAATAGGAATGAAAACTGTGGGAAAGGGTGGGTTTAGCGCATGGAGAGTGGAAATCATTTGACGGATTCAACTGTCGAACAATTGCAGAAAAAGCAGCCACGAGTGAAAAATGAGATGATCGATTGGCTTAAGGCCATTATTGTAGCCATTGTGCTCGTGTTCATTATACGTTGGCTATTATTTGCGCCATTTATTGTTGAGGGAGCATCCATGGAACCGAATTTCAAGACAGATGAACGAGTGGTCGTGAACAAGGTGATTTACGATTTTCGTGATCCCAAGCCGAGTGAGGTTGTTGTATTCCATGTGAGAAGGGAACAAAGAGACTTTATTAAGCGTGTTATTGGAGTGGCTGGAGATACGATTCAGTATCAAGGCGACAATCTTTATGTGAACGGTAAGAAAGTAGAGGAGTCATACATTCAGGGAGCTATTCAGGATGCGCACGCCAAGGGAGAACTATATAACAATGTTGATTTTCCAAATGGAACCATAACCGATTCCAAGGTACCTGAGGGGTATATTTTTGTGATGGGTGACCACCGCAATAATAGTAGGGATAGTCGTGCTATTGGCTTTGTCTCTATTAAAGATATTGTTGGCCGTGCGGATGTGATTTTTTGGCCGGTGGATAGCGCACAATGGGTTAAGCATAAATAATATAAGAGCGCCTAAGAGGGGGGAATTCCTCACTTAAGGCGCTTTTTATTTTATAAACTTCGAATATTTGACTCAGCCTTTGACGGCTCCAGCGACGACGCCTTTAACAATGTATTTTTGCAGAAAAATAAATACGATGATCGAAGGCAGCACAGCCATTACCATCGCGGTCATGGCGTATTGCCAGTCTGACGTATACTGTCCGACAAAGGTGTAGGCGGCCAGCGTAAGCGTTTTGGTGCTGGGTGAGCCATTAACCATAAGTAGCGGAAGCAGAAAATCGTTCCAAATCCACATCACGTCGATAATGACAATGGTGGCGGTGACTGATTTCAGCAAGGGAAAAATCACGGAAAAGAAAAGCCGGAAGCCCGAGGCCCCATCGATTTTGGCGCTTTCATCAATCTCAGCCGGAATACCTTTCACGAAGCCGTGATAGATAAACACTGCCAGCGGTGCGCCGAAGCCCCAATACAGCAAGCCAAGTCCCCAAGTGCTATCTGCCAGATTTAAGTCTTTCGCCAGTCGCAAGACAGTGAGCATGATGGACTGAAATGGGATCAGCATCGGCATAATGCACAGCATGTAAATCACGGAGCTCCATTTGCCTTTGGTTCTTGCCAGCTTGTAAGCCGCGATGGAAGATATCAGTACGATACCTGCCAGTCCGACGACGGTGATAATGGTGTTATTCAGAAATAGGCGCGGATAGTCAATGAATTTCCATACATATACATAGTTATCCAGCGAAAGCTGCTTGGGCAGCGCAATAACGTCGGTCATGACCTCAGCGAAGCTTTTGAACGAATTGTTAATGGCGAGAAACAGCGGGTACAAAAATAACAGTGATAATACAATCATGCCCGCTTCTAGCAAAATACGTCCCGTACGGCTGCGTTGCATCAGGCTTCAACCTCCCTGCGTTTGAAAATAGACAATTGAATAATCGTAATGACCAGGACTGCAACGAATAAAATCAATGCTTTGGCTGTTCCGTAGCCATACAGATTGTTTTGGAACGTGTCCCGGTAAATATCATACGCAATACTGTATGTCGTACCACCTGGCCCGCCGCCGGTCAGAGATAAAATGACGTCGAACACTTTGATCGAGTTGGTCAGTGCCATGAAGACTGAGATCGTAATGGAAGGTGCGAGCATCGGTAGAATAATACTGAAAAATCTCCGAATCGGCCCCGCGCCATCGACAATGGCAGCTTCTTTTAAATCCTCTGGCACAGATTGCAAACCTGCAATATAAATGACCATGTAAAAGCCAATGGATTGCCAGATCGATACCGCCAAAATGGAAATAAACGCGAGCCCTTCCTCACCCAGCCAGCTTAGCTGGAAGATGCCCCAGCCTGTACTGTGTCCCAGTGACTCAAAGCCTTGCATGAAGATGAATTTCCATATAAAGCCGACAATCACGAGACTGAGGATATACGGGATAAAGAAAGCCGCCCGCAGCCAAGCCGAGCTTTTCAGCTTCATATCGAGAACGAGCGCCAGCAAAATGGCCAGCACATTCACCAATACAATGTAAAGAATGGCATACTTGACGGTAAACCAGGCTGCATGTGCAAAATTGGCGTCCCCAAGCAGGATTTGCTTGAAGTTATCCAGACCTACAAATTTCGGATGTTTGGATATGCCGTTCCACTTGGTCAGGGAATAGCGTATCGTCATCAAAAACGGAATATAAAATGCAATCGTAATGCACAGGATTACGGGCAGTGTGAATAAACCGAATTCCAGTTTACTGCCCTTATCGCCCCAAGTTCCCCTTTTTTTCAGCATAACGCACCTCTTTTTCTCAACATTTTCCGCTCTTTCGCTCCAAGCTGTTTAAGATATAATGAAAGTATAGGATAGCCCCTAGGGCCGGACCAATGGATTTAAGAAAACAGTTGAGGGTAAAAATGTGTACGCTTTCAAAAGGGGCGATTATCATGATGTCAGAGCGTGTAGGAACGTTTCTTCGCTCTATGTGGAGGAGGATCACGCAAAAATTAGTGAACAAGCTCATTCTACTTTTTACCTCGGTGATTATTCTGGTGGTGGGCTCACTCACAATTATTTCCTATCAGATGATTGAAAAGGAGTCGGTTAACCATAGCATCGCCAGCACGACCAATAATCTGTTGCTGGTCAATCAGAATTTGGAGGATTACTTGGAGGGAATGCAGCAGTTGGCTCTTCCGCAGCTTCGTTATAACGATATCATGAACGCCATTGCCAATGAGAATCGGGACTATGCTTCGAGAATGGTCATTGAAAATTACTTGCGCAGCATGTTTTATTCACGTAATGATCTGGAAGCGATCTATCTGTATGTGGCGGACCGACATCAATACTATGTGGTTACCAGGGAGACGTACAACATTACGGTGCGCAAAGGAATAAACACAGATATTCCCAAGCTTCCTTGGTATAAAGAGGCGATGGCTAGTACCACGAACGAATCATTTCAATCCTTTGTGGGGTCCCGCTCTGATATGGGTTATGTGGCGCCACAAGCCAGCTTTATGGCATACCATCGAGTGCTGAGGTCGATTGCATCCCGCCACCCGCAGGCGGTGCTGTCCTTTTATTACAATACGAGCGCCGTGAATGAAATCATGCAGAACATTCCACTGGGCAAAGGGGACCAATTGATGCTAATGAGCCCTAAAGGGGTTCCCTTTTATGTGAACAGCTTTCCGCTATATGAGCGGATGCGTGATTCTGGAGTGTTGACACAGATCGGCAAGGGAGGAAGCGGGCGAGTAACGTGGTCAGATAGCAGTGGGGATCAGGAGTATTTGGTTGTCTATGATGCTGGTGAAAAAGATGGGTGGCAGCTCATTAAGCCCATCCCATACCGCCAGATTTATGAAGCAGCTACGACAACACGGAATTGGAGCTATGCCATCGGGGCTTTATTTTTAGGTGTGTCTATTATATTAGTGACACTGACCTCGAACGCCATTACCCGACCTTTACATAAGCTGTCCACCCAGATGCAGCGGTTTAGCACCGGAGATTTTGGAGCAGCAGCTCCTGTGAAGGGACATGACGAGATTGCATATTTGTCGCTGCATTTTAACGAAATGGTCCAAAGAACCGAAGAACTTATTAATGAGCGCTATCGCATGAAGCTGGTCGAAAAGAACGCCATACTCAAGGCGTTGGAGGCTGAAATTAATCCTCATTTTCTGTACAATGCCCTGCAAGCCATATCCACGCAGGCATTAAAGCGGGAGATGTTCGACATGGCGGATATGGTGGATGCGTTGGCCCAAACGTTGCGGTATTCCATCAACGGCAAGGATATCGTAGTTGCCCGCGAAGAGCTCAAGCACATTGAACGGTATATAGGTCTGCAAAAAGCAAGGTTCGGAGCGAGATTGCGGGTCGAAGTGGTATGGGAAGAAACGCTGATGGAGCTGCCGATTCCGAGATTATCTGTGCAGACGTTGGTGGAAAACGCTATCAAGCATGCGTTGGAAAAAGTATCAAGCGATATTCTGATCGTCATTTCAGCCGAATCGAGTTCTACAAATGCCACAATTGCAGTCAGGGACAACGGACCTGGAATTTCAGAGGACAAGCTGAAAATGGTGCTGGATTCGTTTCATGAAAAATGGGAAGACCGGGAGAGCGAGCATATCGGCTTGAAGAATCTGAACACACGCTTGAAGCTTTTGTATGGAGAACAGGCAGGATTATTCATACTTACGGATGAAACAGGAACGGAAATGAGAATGCAAATTCCCCGGGGAGGAGTCAGCCATGTATAACGTATTGATTATTGACGATGAAGAACCGTTACGCGAAGCCATTCGTATTGTTGGAGACTGGGGTAATCTGGGCATCAAGCATATTTATGAGGCAACGAATGGAAGGCTGGGAATGGAACTGTTAGGTCAACATCACATCGATGTGGTGATGGTAGATATGAAGATGCCGGAAATGAACGGTATCGAATTTCTACGTGCTATCGAAAAGGCATATCCCCATATGCTGACGATTGTCATTAGTGGCTACAATGACTTTGAATTTACACGGCAGGCGATTCAATCCCGGGTGGTGGACTATCTGCTCAAACCTATCAATCGTCAGGATCTGAATCAGGCACTGCGCAAAGCAGTGGACATTCTGGAAAGTCGAGAGCAAAGCAAAAACAAGTTCATTAGCCAGAACATTACGCTGAATATGTCACTGCCGAAGCTGAAAGAGAAGCTATATTTGTCCATTTTGGACGGTAGCTTTAAAAGGCAGGCCAATACGACGTTGCTCCCATTGATCGGAGCGGATCAGCCGGGGAATCGCTTTGGGGTGATCGTGCTGCGGATGCTGAACAGGGATGAGATTCGCAGGACGCGTTTTCATGGCGATGCCGATCTGATGGATTTTGCTGTGACCAATGTGTTAGCTCAGACATCAGATGAACGGTTGAGTTGTTTTAGCTTCTCCCATCCGCGACGGGAGCGTGAGATCGTTTCGATCTGTACCTTGGCCCCAGGACAAGAAGAACATATGGCCTTACTATTGGCACAAGTGACACAGAAGGCGGTGGTGAACCTGCATGGGCTGTTCAGCATGGTGGTAGTTGCCGGATTGGGTAAGCTCTGCACAGATGTATTGGAGCTAGCGTCTGCTTATATGGATGCCAAGACGCTCATTCACAGCACAGATGTGTTGAAGCTGGAAGGAGAATCTATTCTCCATACGGTGCCCCGGCAAATGGGTACGCTAGAGGAAATATCATGGACGGAGCGACTGTTGTCGATCCAAAAGGATGCTCAGACAGGCCAGGCGAACCGGGCAAAGGTATTGTTGGGCGATCTGCTGAAACAATTGGCATCAGGCCCTATTTTCCGTTTACAGGATGCGGATCGAATGATGAAGGAGTTCCATTTTTTACTGAGAGAAGCTGCTGTTGAGTTGGGCGCGTCTGTGTCAGCGTTGAATCAAGAGGAAGTTCTGGTAGAACAGGGACGGGTGACTGAAGGCGATTTGTCTGCTGATTTTACGAGCTTTGCCCACTACGTTCAGAGATTGAATCGAATGCTGGAGCTTTACATTGCCGGGGTCCAACATGCTCAAGCGGGGAACCAGCCCTTTGACATAACGGACATCAAAAGGCACATCGACCGTTATTATTTTGAGGATATCAAAATTTCGTTTTTTGCCGAAACCTATTTCTTGAGTCGGGAATACCTGATGAAGCTGTTCAAACAGCAGTTTGGTTACGGTATTCACGAATATGTACAGAAGGTTAGAATGGACAAGGCGAAGGAGCTGCTGGGTGATTCTAGCCTGAAAATACAGGAAATCTCGGATATGCTCGGCTACAAAGATAAAAATTATTTCAGTAAGGCTTTTCGTAATTATTATCAGGTGTCACCGTCTGAGTATCGCGTGAGCCTGCAATAAACCACTTTTTTACCCTTAACGCTTCACTAATCTGCCTTTTTAAATGGGAGTATATTTTTTAGAATGATCGCATGGACGTTGATCACAAACAAATGGGGGAGTATCCATGTTAAAGAAGATGATGGCGTTATCCGGCAGTTTGCTTTTGACGGTCGGTTTGTTGAGCGGATGTGGAAGCAACGGCGGCACGGATGGGTCGAAAGAAAGTGCTGGCGGCAAAGAAGATTTGAAAACGGTTACAATAAACATGTTCACAGCTTCACCAGAGTATACCGATGCTTTTAATGCGTATATCGAGGAGTATAAGAAGGTCAAACCTAACGTGAAGATCAATCTGGAGATCATGCAGGCAGACTACAACACGATTCTGAAGTCGAAAATAGCCTCAGGTAGTACACCGGATGTATTCCAAACGACGGCAGGAGGCGACATCGACACGTATGCGGATTATAGCGCTGATCTGACCAATGAGCCGCTGGCAGCAGCCATGACGGATGCTGTTCGAGCGAATATGAGCTCCAGTGACGGCAAAGTATTAGGACTCCCGGTAAAAGGGAACCTGTTTACGCTGATTTACAATAAGGATTTGCTTACCAAGGCTGGGGTAACCTCCCCGCCGAAGACGATTGCAGAAATGCAGGATGCGGTCACCAAGCTAGAGGCGAAGGGCATTACTCCATTTGCCAACGCATATAAAGAGTGGTGGGTATGGAAACATATCTTCCAACACTATGTAGATGCTGCCGCGCAGGATGCAGGCGTGGAACCGAAGCAACTCGTTAGTGATTTTATCGCAGGCAAAGCAAAAATCAAGGACTACCCCGTGCTGTACAACAACTTCTTTAACTTCATTGATTTGACGGTGAAACATGGCACAGATAAGCCACTGGAACGGGACAGCAATGCGGAAGTAAGTGATTTTGCATCTGGAAAAGCTGCATTTATGACGGGTAAAGGTGCATGGGATGAGGAAGCAATCAAGAAAATTAATCCTGATCTCAAGATTGGCATCATGGGATATCCGGTGAGTGACAAAGCTGATCAATCGGTTATCATTACCGGTGCGGATCAGGCGCTACGTATCAACAAGGATTCCGAAGTATCCAAGGAAACAATTGAATTTTTCAACTGGCTGTACACTTCGGAATACGGTAAGAACTGGTTCTCCCAGGTAGCGAAGGTGATTCCTCCAATTAAGGATGCACCGCTTCCTGATCTGGAAATGCCTAAGGAAATGGAAAGCATTTTGAAAACGTCGAAGTCCGGTGATCTGTCTGTTAACTACTCGCTGGATACGTTCCACCAAAAATTTGGTGAGCTGATGCAGGCATATATCAGCGGTAACATGAACAAGGATCAGGCGGTTGCAGAGATTGAGAAGGCATGGGTACAATTAGGTTCAGCACAATAAGATTGGTATTGCAGAGGCGTCCGTAAGGGCGTCTTTTTGTATTATAGCTAGGAGGCGGAGAGGGGAAGGACAAAAAAATATTTAATAATATTTAAATATTTACTTGCAAAAAGTTATTGAGTTGTGGATAATAGGTTGTGTGCAATATATCTACACCATACGACATACATAATGACTGCAAGTTGCAAATGTGAGAGATCCCCCGTTGGAGGGAATCTCTTTATTCCGTTTGGACTATGCCGATTATGTCTATAATAGACCGTGTAATTTGGAGTGTATTTTCGTTTATGTGACGAAGATAAAAAGGAGATGAACGTTTTGACGAATTCGTTGTTTACACCGTATACACTGAAAGATTTGGAATTAAAAAATCGTGTGGTGATGCCCCCGATGTGCCAATACTCGGTGACAGCCAAGGACGGGATTCCGAATGATTGGCATCATGTCCATTACCTGAGCCGGGCTATTGGAGGCACGGGCCTGATTATTATAGAAATGACGGACGTGGAACCGGATGGACGGATTACAGATTATGATCTGGGTCTTTGGTCAGACGAGCATGTCCCAGCTTATAAGAAGCTGGTTGACGGCATTCATGCGCACGGGTCCAAGGTAGGCATCCAGATTGCTCACGCGGGCCGTAAAGCTGAGGATGCAGCTGAGCCAGTTGCTCCTTCCGCGATTGCATACCCGGATGCGAATTATAAACAGCCACGCGCGCTTACGACGGAGGAAGTCCGTGGCATGGTGCAGAAATTCGCAGACGCTACCCGGCGTGCAGTTCAAGCGGGCGTGGATACGATTGAACTGCACGGGGCACATGGTTACTTGATTCACCAATTCCATTCGCCAGTTACAAACAAGCGGGACGACGAGTACGGTAAGGATTTATCCCGTTTCGGCGTTGAAGTCATTCAGGCTGTACGCAAGCAAATGCCTGCGGGTATGCCGTTAATCTTACGCATCAGCGCGGTGGAATACGTAGATGGTGGGTACGATGTGGATCATGCCATTGAGCTGAGCCGTGCATATCAGGCTGCAGGCGTAGACGTGATCCATGTTAGCTCGGGCGGGGAAGGCCCTGCTGGCGCCAGAAAGCCGGGCAACTATCCGGGCTATCAAGTGCCGTTCGCACGCCAAATTCGCGAGGCACTGAACATCCCGGTGATTGCTGTAGGCTCGTTGGATGACCCAGCCTTGGCGCAGTCTATTATCGGCAACGAGGATGCCGATCTGGTCGCTGTGGGACGCGGATTGCTGCGCGATCCATATTGGGCGATTCATGCAGCAGTGACGCTGCGCGGCGAGGAGCCTTCCATACCTGAACAATATCAACGTGGCTACTGAGGCCTAAGTAATCCCACGTTGTTTATATATAAACAAGGCACCTGCAACGAAGTGTACGCTTCGTCAGGTGCCTGTTTTGTTTTATGGACAGATGGTACAGTGTAAGCAATCTTACAGGTAGTAGTGGTTATATTTTGTATACTTGTATTATTTAGTGATTAGGAGGTTTGAAAGTGGATTATATTATCGAAACGAAAAAGCTCCGCAAACAGTTTGGGGGGTCTGTAGCCGTAGACGACATATCCTTACATGTGGAGCGTGGCAGTATCTACGGTTTCCTCGGTGAAAATGGAGCTGGTAAGACAACCACTATCCGCATGCTAATGAGGCTAATTGAGCCTACAAGTGGGGAGGTTTTTTTATTTGGCGAGCGGCTGGAGAAAAACCATCCTTCTATTTTCTCGAAAATAGGTACAATTATCGAAACGCCTGGTTTATACGAAAATTTGAGCGCACGCGATAATTTAAGGATTTGCTGTATGTACATGGGAGTGCAGGATGATGGAAGAATTGAACGTACATTAACGACTGTGGGATTAGAGCATACCGGCAAAAAAAAGTTTAAGAATTTTTCCCTAGGAATGAAGCAAAGATTAGGGATTGCAAGGGCGCTTGTTCATGACCCAGAGTTGCTTATATTGGATGAGCCGACGAACGGACTGGACCCTCTGGAATTAAGGAAATTCGTCAGCTATTGAAGCGGTTGTGCGAGGAAGACGGGAAAACAATTCTTATTTCCAGCCACATCTTGAGCGAAATTCAGCAGTTAGCTACACACATCGGGATTATACATAATGGAAAACTGTTAGCGGAAGATCGTTTGAGCCGATTAGAGGAAGGTTTTGAGCAATATACAGATGTAAAGGTAGACGATGCAGAAGCAGTGCAAGCATTTCTGCAAGAGCACATGAAGCAACTTCAATCTAATGTGATATCCCCACAACAACTAAGAATTCATAGTCAGATTGAGAATACAGCTGCGTTAAATAAGCAGTTAATAGATCATCAGTTTTCAGTCTATGAGATACACACCACAAAGCAGACACTGGAGGAGTACTTTCTAACACTCATTTCAGAAGAGGGTGAGCGGCATGATTAGAGCAGAACTTATTAAGCTTAAAGGCTCTAAAGCCTTCTTGTTGAGCTATATTATATTACTGGCTGTTGTACTGTTGATGTTTGGATTGAGCGCTATTTTTTACAGATATTCAATTGATAAACGGGGTTGGACTTACTATTTCGAGGGCATAGTTCTCTTCGTCAATGTTGCAGCCGGATTTATCAGTTACTACATATTAACCGGTCATATTTTTGCAAGAGAGTATCAGGAAAACACGCATCTATTTATGTTTACAACGCCTGTCACCAGGGTTAAATTTTATTTTAGTAAATTGATCATTATTTATGGATTTATTATTGTATCCTTATTTCTCGTTCTGTTTTTGTCTGCCTTATTAGGCATGTCCATTACAGATCGACCTTTAACGATGGCTATCTGGGTATACCAAATCCAAGTGTTTGCTAAAATGTGTGTGATGCATGCGATGTTAATCCCAATCGCCTCTTTTTTTGCTATACGCTGGAAGAGCATCATGGTGGTTGTACTCCTAGTTTGTACTGCAATATTTTTAAATTTTATATACAAAAGTGAATGGTACCCTTGGATTGTGCCCTATCTCTTATCTCCTAATGAAAGAAATGCGACTATACCTACCAATGTTTCAATAGCATGGCTCAGCTTATCCGTGATCTTTCTTCTTGGATTGTTTTTATCCATATGGACATATCAAAGAAGAGCCTAAATGGAGATTTTTTGAAAGGAGGGCTACTATGTTTGACCTGTTTAGAGCAGAGTGCTTGAAGCTGAAAGGAACTAAAATTCTTTTTCTAAGTGTGTTTATTTTAATAGCAACCGTATTTTTGACTTTTAGTACTTACGCCATAAATCCTAAACTTTCCTTGGATCGTGATGGATGGAATGAATACTTTATGGATTTGGTATCCTCCATTAATTTAATAACTGGATATATGAGCTATTACATTTTGACCTGCTATATCTATGCGAGAGAATACCAGGAGAACACTCATATTGCACTGTTTACAAACCCAGTTCGCCGAACTCGGATTTACTTCAGCAAGCTGCTCGTTATCTATATGTACATCGCTGTTAGCCTGCTGTTAGCATTTGTGCTATCTGCGATATTGGGTATGTTTATTACGGCCAGACCGCTAACCTTTGAAATCGTTATGTATCAGCTTGGGGTATTTGCTAAAATGATTCTTATGCACGCTATGCTCATCCCGATCATCACGTTCTTCGCTATTCGTTGGAAAAAATTTGTGCCTGCTATTATGGGAATGTGTACGGTCATGTGTTTAAATTTTGTTTTAATTAATATACCGGGGAATACCTTTTATCCATGGACAGTGCCGTTATTGTTTTCTCCCCATGGCGACATGGGCAGAACATTTACGTATGTTCCTGGAGGATTCATCAGTATTTGCTTCATTTTTGTGCTGGGACTTTTTTTAGCATTGCGAAGTTATGTTCGTATAGAAAAATAAGTAGAGTATAACAAAAAGAAATAGACCGCCCTGGAGAGGGAACACGGTCTATTTCTAATAGATAGCCCTTTTCAGCCGACCACTCTTCAAAGCGGCAGCTGCCAAGAGTAGGGATGTTACCAGCATCCTTGCTCTTTTTTAGTATATCCTTCTATCATTTATTTTTAGCATATCTGAATAACCAATATAACTGAATGCCGCTGTTTACTTGGTGAAAATTTTAACTTCCTTTGGAGCAAGAGTCACGGTGATCGAACCGTTGTTAATCTGAATGGAGTCGTTGCTTAATTGGTTGGTCAGGCGAGTGCCGTTGGACAGATTGTCGAAGTTGCCAATCGTGCGGGTTTGACTGCTCCACGAGTTGTTGATAAGTACGATGGCCTCGTCGCCATTTTTAGAGCGCTGGAAGCTGTAAAAGGAGTCGTCCACCCATTTTTCCTTTTGGTTGCCGTTTTGCAGAGCAGGGTGGTTGTTGCGCACAGAGTTCAGCTTAGCGATGTACTGATACAGGTCATGATTGGCGTTAAACACAACGTTTTCCCGGTTGGCAGGATCATCTCCGCCACTAAAGCCTTGCTCGGTGCCTTGATAGATGATAGGAATCCCGCGTGAGGTCAAAGTAAAGCCCAAGGCAGCTTTGAGCTGAGGCCATTTGTCATAGTTAGCACCCGGCTTGCCGGAGGCGTCATTCAGGAAACGTTTTACATCATGATTGTCGATAAATACGCCGTTGGTCTGGGCATCGCGATAGTAACGATCATCGGAGTAGCGCTCCTTGATTTTTCTCATGGATTGATCGTGTCCGAACACATCCTTGATTGTATAATACATCGGAAAATCTAATGCGGCATCGAGATATCGGGTGTAATCCCCCACATAGGCAGGGTCGCCATGGAAAATTTCACCCATGGTGAAGGTATTGGCGGCTTGATCAAAATCCTTCAGGAACCCTTTGGGTACATGCTTCACAGTGTCCACCCGCAGTCCGTCGACCCCCGACTCGTTCAACAGCCATTTGATCCAGTTTTTGAGCTCATTTGCTGTTGCAGGGTTGTCCTGATTCAGGTCATCTAATCCAGCCACATCACCGTTTTCGATTTTCGATTGGTTGTTGGAGCTGTAGTCTGCTCCTGTGATGTCGCCATTGTGATGATACCAATCTGCTTTGTCGAAGGGAGCCTTGGCGATGCCGTTCCCAGGTTGAAAATCGCCGGTGTGATTGGGAACTACGTCCAGCATAACAGCGATATTTTTGTCGTGTGCCTTACCAACCAGCTCTTTGAACTTGTCCATGGTACCGAGATGTCCGTCTACCGCATAAAAATCATACGTATGATAGCCGTGGTAAGCGTATTCGCTCTTTTGCATCGTTACCGGAGTAATCCAGATGGCGGTAAATCCCATATTTTTAATGTAGTCTAGTTGGTTAATAATACCTTGAAAATCGCCGCCATGCCACTTGCGCTGATCGCTGTTGTTGGAATTGAAACCACCGTAATTATCGTTGGATGGATCTCCGTTGCTAAATCGGTCTGTCATGATAAAATAAATGCTCTGTTTGCTCCAGTCTGTGCCAAGGGGAGTGGGCTTGGAGAGGGTACCCGGATCTATAGAGGTGAAGGCGCTCGAAAGCGCCTCCGTTTGAGCAGTTACTTCAACTCCGTTAACATTGGGTGTGTAGGTAGAAGTGCTTACGTTTAAGGATACACCCGAAAGTTTTTCTGTTTGGATAGGCCCTGCCACTTCGTTGAGGTCGGTTGCGTAGGTGGAAGTCACTACGCTGACGGCACTTCCTGAAGGTGCCCCCGTTCGGATAGATCCTGCAGCTCCGTTCAAGCCGGGTGTGTAGGTAGAAGTTCCAGTGCTGAAAAGGTAATTTTTAGTATTGTTGCTGTCCCAGTTGTTATTACCGTCATTAAAAGCAACTTCCAATTGGGAGGCAGAACCGATATCGACGGTAATTTTAGCATAGTTGCTAATTTCGGCATCCTGCATTTTCACACCCGGTGCAGCAGTCCAGCTACCACCAGCCGGACGGTAGTGAATGTAAGGTGAGTTGAAGCCTTTTTTGTAGTATACCGTTACTTTGTTAGTTGTACCGCCGCCATCCCCGGGATTCGCGCCCGATGGAGCGCCTGAAGTGATCGTTCCTGCATTGCCACTATTACCGGGCGTGTACGTAGAAGTGCCCGTGCTGAAGGAGTAGTTTTTGGTGTTGTTGCTGTCCCAGTTGTTATTGCCGTCGTTAAAAGCGGCTTCCAATTGGGAGGCAGAACCGATATCGACGGTAATTTTAGCATAGCCGCTAATTTCGGCATCCTGCATTTTCACACCCGGTGCAGCAGTCCAGCTACCACCAGCCGGACGGTAGTGAATGTAAGGCGAGTTGAAGCCTTTTTTATAGTATATCGTTACTTTGTTGCCTGTACCGCCATTATTGTCAGGCTTGGCTTTGCTGATGATATATTGTTTGAATCCACTCAACTCACCGGTTGGTGAGCCATCATTGTTGACGAGATTGTTGATGCGCAATAACGTAAACCCGTGATAACCGAACTTCGTGATTTTCTCCTCGATTTTTTGGAAGCCGCTGCCGCCTGTCGGGAGTGCATTTTCACCATTCAGGCGAACACCCTTGGCATTCGCGATGGAGGAGACAGTATCAACCAGGGTGGACGGCAACGAATAATTCGGTGCTGTGCCACTGTCACTCATCTCCAGGCAAGTAAATGTCAAGTCTAGATCGGCATCCTTGAATTTCTGAATGAGACGGTTGTAATCATAATATCCACCCGCTTGTTCTGTGCTGTGCGGCATGGCAGGATTGTTCATTTGCCAGTGCAGACCGGAAATTTTGGCCCCGATCCGGACACCGAACACAGAATCGAAGTTTTTGTGGGCAGCTGCTCCGATGACACCTAGATGCTTCTCAAGCACACTTTGGTACCACGACAGAAAATCCTTTCCATACGTGGAATTATATCCTCCATTCGTGTAAAATCCGTCCCCATCGGTCGGCGGATTGATTTGGCTAAGGCTACTCAGCTTGGTACCCCATGCTGCATTAATCTTGTCCATTGATCCATACTTTTCATTCATGGCCGTGCGGAACGCACTTTTGGCTGTTTCAGTGTAGGCTTGGAATTTGCCCCGTGCAGGATAACTCCATCCCGCTGCCGGATAGTATGAAGGATATCGCAATTCTCCAGAGGGCCCACCGCTTAAATAAATTTTGGGAATGATGCTTTTGTAGCTAGCAAAGGTTTGAGCAAATGAGGCATATAGCTCGTCATATTGTTTACCAGTCCCGTTCCATAATGGAGAGAGGGCTTCGTTATTGGCAAAACCGCTTTCGTCCTTGAACTGCATTTCATCTGCACTGCCCTTGCTCGACAGCCAGCTTGGCAGTGGGATGTTGCAGTCATCTCCCACATTTCCTCCACACTTATGCGTTGAGATGATAGGAACCCACTTCAGTCCCGCTTCTTTCACGGCATCTGCATAGGTCTTGTAGTAGCTCCAATCGAACTGGTTATCTCCTGCGCTCTCCACATAGCCCCACCAGACGTCGGTAGTGATGGCATAAACACCGTTACTTTTCAGCGTTTGCAGTTGCTTTTTAAAGGAACCCCAGTCATTAATTTTCGCCAGCGGCCCCATGACAGAAGCTTGAAAATCATCTGCAACCGCAGCGCTCGCCGTATTAGAGGGTGAGCCAATGAAGGCGGTCAGAGACAGCACAAGGCTTAGTAGAAGCATACACCCTTTTTTCCATAGACTTCGATACAAGGTCAAACCGATCATCCTCCCCAAAGCATAGTCTAATTCGACAACATTTTGTAAACGTCTACAAAAATAGTATAAAGCAAGCGGTTGCATAGAAAGAAGAATTTATTGCACACTCAGAGTGGACAAATATGACATTTTACGTAAGCAACCGTGTGCTTAAAAGTTTCCAGGCAAAAAAATAAGGCATAGGTCTGAGTAAGACGCATGCCTTTTAATGATGTGCGGATAGACAATGCCAGTATAGGAGAAAGCGAACCTAGGCGTAGAGAAGCCTTGTTCCAGTCTGTATGAAAGTATTGCCGAGGCAGCTTGCTTAATAAATAGGGCGATTCTTCTGGTCCGGAATGCCACTTTTACGGTAGAAATACGTATTGATCCGATCCCGCCATTCTTTGGCATGCTCAGCCTGATGCTCCAGCCGCTCCAGCACCTGTTCATACATGGCATCACTCAATTGCCCTCGTAGACTAACCCATGTGTCTCGGAGATGGGCCGCACGTTCTGCACCTTCAAAATGGGTATCATAAATGTGCTGTATGACAGTTTGGCCGGAGTGGAGCAAGTGTGTATAAGGAACATGGTGAAAGAATAAAAGCAGCTCATCCGGGCAGGTGTCCGTAGATTCGTAGATATTAGTATTGGGAGAAAAATATTGTCCTGCATAGCCCGTTCCGGTTGCGGACGTGCGATCTACCCCGATCCCCCGACAATCAGCAAAATGGTAGGTGCCCCACATAGAATATTCGTACCCGTCTACATCCGGCCCATAGTGGTGATCGGGACTGACCATCCAGCCGACCCCGAGAGGGGCGGTGTAGGATTCGTAGATATTCCATGAATTGAGCAGCATTTGCTTAATGGTAGAAATTAAATCTGTGTCGCCGTCGCTATTCCCTTGTCTGCCAAACGTCAGCCGAACCCACTCGTCAGCGATTTCGTCTGCGGACAGGTCCGGGTCCCATGCCAACCGACCATAGCCATAAAGATTGGACTGGGCGAGCAAATGTCCGGTCCAATTGGTGTCTGCACCAATATTGGATACAGCGGCTATTCCATAGTTGGTATGCTTGGGAGAATGCAGAGCGCCACTCACGATACGCTTGATGGTGGAACCTTTTCCTTGGGCGTAGGTGTCAAAATCCAATACTTCCTTCCATTGGGGAACAAGGTAACATAGATGTTTCTGTTGGCCGGTGTACTCTTGCGCAATTTGAAATTCCAGCAGTACCTGAGTGGATTCCAGCGCACCGAATAGGGGGGAGACAGGCTCCCGTACCTGAAAATCCATGGGACCATTTTTGATCTGTAAAATGACATTTTCTCGAAACAGTCCATCCAGCGGTTTAAAATGGTCAAAGGCTGCGCGAGCCCGATCCGTCTTGCGATCGCGCCAGTCCTGCTTGCAGTTGTAGACAAAGCAGCGCCAAATCACACGTCCGCCAAAGGGCTGCAACGCATCTGCCAGCATATTGGCTCCATCGGCGTGATGGCGTCCGTAGCTGAACGGTCCAGGCCGATTTTCGGAATCGGCTTTGACCACAAAACCACCCAGATCAGGAACGGCGGCGTAAACTTCCTGGGCTTTGGTCTGCCACCATTCAGCTACAGCTGATTCTAAGGGATCGGCCGTGGTTAACCCGCCGAGCTGAATAGGACTGGCATAGTTAATGCTCAAGTAGATCTGTATGCCATAGGCGCGAAACACCGCAGCTACTTTAGCCACATCCGGTAGGAATTTATCTGCAATCAGCTCAGTCTCTACCTGATGGACATTCACATTGTTGATGGATAGTGCTTGAATGCCTACAGAAGCGAGCAGACGGGCATAGTCACGCAGGCGCTCCATATTTGTAGTAAAGGCATTATTGTCGTAGAAAATAGATCCGCCCGCATATCCACGTTCAACACTACCATCCATATTATCCCAGTGGTTGATCATGCGGATGGGATTAACAGGGTTGGATAATTGGTCTAGAATGGGGGCGTGCAATGATTCGGTGGTGGGCTTCAACTTCCCATCTAGTCCTCCCTGCAGGTAGCGCAGCAGATGAAAGACTCCGTACAATACGCCTTTGGAGGTCTGCCCTGCGACTGTAACGTATTGTCCTTTGAACTCATCGTTACCATGCGAAGCTGAATATGCCGGATCTGGCATCTCTATCCCGCGAATTCGGTAGCCTTCTGCACCCACTTCTGCCTGTTCCTCTGCGCTGAATCGTTCTGCGACCAAAGGATGCGCTGGGAACGTACCCAGCGCAATGAATGGCGCATTCACAGGAACGGCGCTGATCTTCGGCTGCTGTCCAAACATGGAGGTCAATCCGTGCTGAAGCTCACTCGCAGCCGATTCAAGCACTTCATCTGTCTCATGGACCACGATGACCCTGCACCAAGCGGGCAGCTTTTCTACCTTACTATTGCGGCTGTAATGCAGCCAAGCCGCATAGCCGCTCTCTTTTGGCATATCCATAAGCTTGCTCATATTGGAGCCTCCTTTTGGGCAGGTGAAGATGATCCTCAGACATGCTGTTCCTGATCCTGACTCATATGCTCAGGGAGAGTCAGACGGTTGCCGTTGCCTTCATACAGCCACAAAATAGCAGTAACTCCGCGTGGATAGTATTTGCTGCCGTGAGCAATACCGGAGAGTATCTGATCACTCCAGCACCAATAGGATTCTTCAGGGTGAAGGAGCCATGAGACGTGGGCAGCGTCTGCGGCCTGCCCAGCTTCTTCCCAAGGCAGTTCCAGCAGCTCGCGGGCAATAAACTGTGACAGATAGATTTTGCTCAGCCAGGAGTTGTTACTGGTCGAGGACAGCTTCCAGCCTCCGTCTTCAAACAGACAAACTCCCGGTACCAGTACAGTTTCCAAATGGCGTCGCAGTGCTTGGATATATCCACCGAACCGTCCATCAGGCTTAAGCGCAGCCTCACATCCTGTAAAGTAAGGGAAGATCAGCCCCTCAATGGCAGGAATAATCTGCGAGTCATTGCCTTCCTTAATAACTGCAGGAATATAGCCCTTGTCTGTCATATGTGCTGTGATTGCGGCTGCGCATTTGTCCGCCTGTAAGCCAGCCTCCTGTGAGAGGGAGTCAAGCCCTTTTGAGGCAAATATTTTTTCCAGTGCAACATATACCGCCCAGCATTTGCTGCCTAGATAAATGTTGTTGCGGGACTGACCCAGAGATACGTCCAGACTGTCGTAGGTCGTAATTTCCGCGCCTCCCCGGGTTCTAGAGCTGTCCAAGCCCATCAAGCCGTTTCGTTGTGCCGGGTCGGGGTGATCCCGCCGCAGCATGCTTTCGAAGCAGTCACACAAGACAGGCAGCATGCGTGTTGTAAATGACTGATCCTGTGTCTGCTCGATATATACCGTGGCGCAGCAAAGCCAGTTCACCAGCTCCTCATGGCTCATATAAGAGAAGCAGTCGTCAATCCCTGCCAGCTCATAACAGGAGTATCCCTGCCGGGAGAACACGTTGGCCACGCCCATATCATGCGTAAACGTGATACCACCCGGATAGGTCTGTTCCTCTCCCGGAAAGCGTACCTCATCCCGATAACTGTACCTTTGGACAAACCACTCCAGCTCGTTGCGCACCGTCCATGGATTTAAAATCAATTCATAGTAGAGCTGATCTGCCGTCAAATCGAGTGTATTCATCATCCGATACTCGCCTTCGTTCACAACCCAGATCGGTTCTCCGTCCGCTTGGTGACTAAGCAGTTGGGTGCTGCCGTAGTAGCTGTGGATCGCCTGAGCGAGCATGAATTCCTGGTCTGGGCTCAGGTTAGCCGACTCCATCCAGCGATTAGCCTGAACACAGGCTGCGGTGAGGTCTGTAAAATGCTTCAATGCATAGCTCCCCACGTCTTCAATATCCTTGAACAGCCGGGTATAGTAATACGATGCTTCGATGCCTGTCGTTACGATGCCGCCGCGATAGAAGCATATGGCGAAGGTATACGTGCGCTTCTCACCTGCGGGAACGTCCATCAGAAGCGCACCCGTCACGCCCAGGCCAAAGGATAAATTCTCGGCCATGGTCTCCCCAAGCAGCTTCTCCATTGCAAATCCGCTGGCAGGTACCGCTTCTCTACTGTTGGTCACAATGGCTGTGCTGCGCCCTTGGCCGATGCCTGTGAGTCTTCCCTCCAATGGGGTAGAATCCGTAGCGTCCCTGCGCGGATCTTCTCCAATAATGCGTATGCCGCTATACGGATCACTGCCCTGATAGCCGAAAAAAGCTTTTCGTGCTGCAGTTCCTTGCGTGTTATCGACGGTTAGCTCAGCGAATAACGCCGGAACCAACGCTGCTCGCAGCTCATCCATACCCGCGGTTCCCGGCTCGGGCACCGGGCGAACAGGAGAGTACAGCCGGAACGTCAAATCACCAGCCTGCCATGTATCCGTTCCTGCTTTTAGCTCACGGGTAATGTCTGAATCGGCAAAGGCCATAAGCTGTGGTTCCGTTCGTTTACCCTTTTTCTCCACGTCGTAGCGGGCACTTTCATCCTGTGTGGATGCAAAAAAGGGAAGCGCCTCGTATGATCCGCCATCTCTGGATTGCAGCCCAATATATACATTTTCATCGGCAGGCTTGCCCAGCTCCAAACCGAGTCCGCCGCGATTGCCCTTAAACCCAAGCGTAAAGCTGGAAAAAGAACCGATCGGTGCATGCTGCGTGTTATAAAATATATTTTTCGACATATAATGAAACCCCTTTCATAGTAAGGTTTAACTTTGACTAACTTCACTTAGAGCCTAGCATGTCAAATGGCGGGGAACCATTGTCAAATCGCTCAACTATTTATCCAAATCGCGCTGAAAGCGATATACTGGAGTATATCCATGTAAGTAAGCCAGGAGGGAAAACATGTCGTCACCACGTTTACCGAAGCTTCCCCGTTATCCAGACCTTACAGCTGCCGGAGAGGAATTCTTTTTTCCCGATGTACGGACCACGGTCAATTTGTTTGCCATTCATACACGAAGTGTCGGAAGAGAGTGGAGCTATCCGCCACACGAGCATCCTCAATATGAAATTAACATCGTGCTTGCGGGAGAACAGATCATGGTTGTGGATGGTTGCAGCTATACCCAGCGACAGGGTGATCTGGTGCTGCTGCGCCCGGGGATTGTCCACTCCAGCCATAGTAACGGAGAGGGATTTACGTATTTTTGTATGCATTTCGACATTGATGATAAGCTGTTTCTCTCGCTCCTGAGTCGTCTGGAGCAGATGCTGTTTCCAGCTGAAGGCACCGTAGCAGGTCAGATGGGACCAGCGTTGAGCAAGCTGCTCGATCTTTCAACGCCAGAAGACATAGGAGTAGGTAGTGATTCGGTGGCAAAGCGTATGCGGATTCAATCTGCTGTGTTTGAACTGTTCGCAACGTTGTGGGAGGCTGTATCCAGTGAAGCGGCCGATCTGCCGGGGCGTGGATATGTGCAGGCAGAGCTTGCCCATCAGATTGCCAGTCGTCTTCAGGGCAGAGTGAATCAGCCTTATGGACAGGCCGGATCGGTGGAAAAACAGGATGGGATCGAGGGGATTTCATCCGAGCTAGGTATTAGCGTGTCCCATTGTAATCGTGTATTCCGTAGCGTTTTCGGTGTGTCTCCCCGTGTATACCTATCCGGGCTTGTGCTGCATGAGGCCAAGTTGCTGTTAGCTGACCCGCAATGGTCGGTGCAACAAATTGCCGATATGCTCGGCTATGGGGATATTGCGCATTTTAGCAGACAGTTCAAGCGCTGGTCGGGCCAATCGCCGACATCCTATCGCAAAAGCACGGTACAGGAAAGCCCATACGAATAAAAATGAGTATGTCTTAAAAATAGTTACGATATAATCCTTATAAAGGAGCTGAGAATAATATGAATTTACATAATCAACGTGTCGTCGTGATTGGCGGCAGTGCAGGTATAGGGCTGGCAACAGCCATAGAAGCAGCAAAGCAAGGGGCAAGCATCGTGATCGCTGGGCATGATCCACTCCGACAGGCAGGAATCAATCTTTAAACAAAAACCGGTTCAACACCATACAAAGTGTTGAACCGATTTTTTATGAAAACAGGCTTGGCCCTCTTGCAACTTTTTAGCTTTGCACATCTAACCCTTTATATTTTCGCAAAATACGTGGATAAATCAACTTAGACCCGATGCATACCATCGCCAGCATGGCGAACAGCAAACCGCTCCACAGCGTCCCATGGATCCCCGCTCTGGCAATAAACCACCCCCCTGCCAGCGAGCCCAGTGATACCCCTAAGTTAATAAACGAGATATAAAGACTGTTGGCAAACGCGGGAGCTTCTTTGGCCTCATCAATCACCCAAATCTGGGCGACAATCAGTCCGCTGGTATGAACGGCCCCCCACACGATAATGATGAAGAGCGTAGGGATAAATGAAGAACTGATCCCGTACAACAGCAAATAGGTGCCCCCCAAGACTACTGGATGAAAAAGAGCGGTGCGTACCTTATGCAAGCCCATGAGCTTGCCAGCCAACAGATTGCCGAGCATCCCGCCGATGCCGAAAATAATAAGCAGAAAACTGATAACCTTGCTGCTCATCCCTGTATTTTGCCCCAAATATTCGGCAGAATAGCTATACACCGAGAACATGGCTGCAAAAATAAAAGTAGCCGCCCCGATATTGAGCCATAGCGATACTTTACGCAAAATGCCAAGCTGCTTCCGATAGGAGAACATTTCGGCTTGTGGTGTATCCGGCAGCATAAATAAAATACCGATCCCTGCAATCCCATTCGCTACCGCAGTAAACCAGAAGGAGGCCTCGTATGAAAATTGATTGGCGATATAGGCTGTAATTGGGATACCGAGTACCATTCCCATGCTCGTGCCGAGAAAGGCCTTGGCGGAAGCTTGCGTTGCTTTTTCCGGGGGATATAACGCAGTGGCAGCGACAAAGGCAAGCGAGAAATACACCGGGTGAAACAGAGCCGGAATGATACGTAAAATCACTAGTAGATAAAAGTTGGACGTATAGGCTGACAGCAAGCTTGTTATGGCAAAAACAAACAACGACATTGTCATGATTCGCTTGCGGTTAAACCTGGACATCCATAGCACCATGAAGGGACCGAACAACGCGATGATCAATGCAAATGAACTGACAAGAAACCCGGCCTGAGCTGCCGTAATATAAAAACGTTCAATGATGACCGGCAAAATGCCAACCACACCGAACTCAATCGTGTATACACCAAATAGGCCAAGCGCAATGAAAAGCAGGGGCTTACTATATTTCATTGGTTTCATTCCCTCTCCACGTCTTCCTGCTTTACGTTCTTGATTTTGCATGCTAATATTTCATTAAATCATAAAATAATAAGGCAATATTCGAAATAATACATAATAATAATTGTGTTTTTGTGATATTACCTTGAACTTAAGGAGGCTGATTTGATGGATCAAGTGGATCATAAAATTTTGTTGTGTCTACAAAACCAGGCGCGTATCTCCATGACCGAGCTGGGTAAGGAGGTTGGGCTTTCCCAGCCTGCCGTAACGGAAAGAGTGCGGCGCATGGAGGATAAAGGTATTATCACTGGGTATCGTGCCATAGTTTCACATGAGAAAGTCGGAAAGCCGATCATGGCTCACGTGCTCGTGCACACGAATCAATGCAATTCATTTGTTGAGTTTTGCCAATCTGCACCTGAAGTCATTGAGTGCCATAGAATCAGCGGCGAGCAAAATTACTTACTGAAAGTCATGGTTGAGTCTATGCTCAAGCTGGAGCAGTTCGGGGATGAGTGTGGAAAGCACGGCCACTCTACCACGTTAATTGTCCTGTCCTCGCCTGTAGACCATAAACATGTAACCCCCACTTTATTAGACCCTATTTGAGCTACCGTAAATGGCTTGGCAAAGCTCGGTTGTAAACGGACCTGACATCCCTTCGAATGCTGTATTGGTAAAGGCGACAACACTAAGTCTTAGTGCGGGATCAACAAACCACGAATGACCGTAAGCTCCTCCGAGACGCCACGTTCCGGGTGATTCTGCTGTTCCACTTTCGTCGGGATTTTGGAGTACGGTGAATCCTAGTCCAAAGCCCCGCCCCGGCCAGCCTGCCAAGGGGAGGTTCCCGGTCTGGATGGTGCCCATTTCACGGACCCATTCCTCTGAAAGCAACGGATTGCCGCCGTTTCGCAGTGTTTCCAGCAGCCGCATGAAATCTTTTGCGCTGCCAATCATACCAGAGCCACCAGAGTGGAAAGCCGTGGGATCAAAGGCTCGTGCAGGCTGAAAACGAAGTCCTGCGGTGCCTTCAAAAACCTGCGCAACCTCAAGCTCACGCATCCGCCGGGGTTCTGATATATCGTTGACATAAGGAGCCGCAAGCCGTCCAGCATCCGCGACCGCAAAACTGGTGTCGTGCATACCGAGAGGTTCGGTAACGAGCTTTTTAACAGCTGCATCAAGGGTTGTGCCACATACACGGGTAATGATAGCGCCGAGCACATCAGTAGCAATCGAATATCCCCACGCTTTACCCGGTGTATATAACAGTGGCACAGAAGCCAAACGTTGCAAGTTCTCTTCCAGCGTAAGATTTGAGAAATCCATGCCATCTGATACGCCTGCACGATGATAGGGACCGCCGCCTTCTTCCTCTAAAAAGCCATAGGTCAACCCGGCTGTATGTGTCAACAATTGGCGTACTGTAATGGAGGGCTGCTCACCACTGATTAATCGGGGGCGAAAGTCGGGCAACCAGCGTTCAATAGATTCATCGAGCTTAATCAATCCTTGGGCTGCCAAAACCAAAGCCGCAGTAGATACAATCGGTTTGGATACAGAAGAAAGCCGAAATAAAGCATCCTCATGCATAGGACGTTGTTCTTCTCGATCAGCCAGCCCCGCCGCTCGGACATACACGGGTGAACCGTCCATATATATCATGACGACTGCGCCGACCAGGCGCTTCTCGGCAAGGGTTTGATCTATAACTGCATTTACACGTCCGTCCAGACCAGCTTGTATCGCAAAAACTCTATTATCCAAACCCATAAATATCTCATCCTCTCTATGATCCAGCGGTTACCGCTTGATGGAACTTAGTTTACAGGATGGAAAGACGACATTACATAAGGTAACAAAGGTATTCAGTGAGCATTTACGTTAAAATAAAATTATATTAAAAGAATGGCCTTGGATTTAAATGAATGGGATTTTACAAGAAGTTATGCTGCGTTTTACAGTGCCTTTTTAAGTTGAGATACGTTGAAAATAGGTGGTAAAATTTACAACAAAGGGGGTTTTATTTATTGAGGATTGTATCGCGTAATAAGTTGGCTTGCTTGGTTGTCTTAGGAGGGATTTTGACCGTAATTGCTACAGGTTTTGGAGGAGGTAAGGAATCTTATAAACTTCCCGATAAGCCCAAAGAGGCTGCTGTCTCGACATTTTCAGAATATATGAACGCTTCTATGAGTCGCGATTACGACAAGATGCTTTCACTGTCTGATGATTATCGCTTTAAAACAGAACGGGCACGGCTTGATTTTCTAAAAGCCCAGGGAACACCGATTGATTATCGTATCGTGTCTGTGGATGATTCTAACCCTTCCAAGATTGTTGTTTCGTCGATAACGAAGTATGAGGATATGGAGTTACCTTCCATTAAGCATATTCTTGCTTTTGAGGAAGGAAAGTACAAGCTACAAATGAGAAATGTTGTGATCAATATGATTCCTTCATCACCTGACTACAGAACGGTCGAGTACGAGCCTGAGAAGGTAGATGACAATTTAGAAGGTAATTTCAAGTGATTTTAATTTTTCAATTTTCTAATCCCACGGTCCAAAGCGTATCCAATGAGATACCAGAAAACTAGTGTAGTGAAGTAAACAATGGCTATGGGGATGTCTGCCTCTCGCACAAATCGAAATGATTCATACATCCAAACTAGCGGGCTAATGATAGCCAATAGTATATTATAGTCGTCGTACCCCATAATATTTACAGTAATAATTAGACATGAGATTAGAACTAGCCAAAAACGAAAAGATTTCATTGCCTATACCTCCGCAATTGTATTTGTTGTTATAGACGAATAAAAAAAGCTGAAGGTAGCATTTATTCCAAATTTATTTATTAAAATGTATTAAAAAGAACGATATTTCGATCCTATTTACTTGTCACGACTTTTAGCCGTGCGGTATTCGTATGGATTTGAGTGACGCTGGATTCTTTCAGACTTTTCGATTTATGATATACTCTCGATATATGATTTGGATGGGATGGTGATGGCTGAATGAATCGTACACACGACCTAGGCAAGTTAATCAAACTAACTGGAGATAGAGCAAAACTGGACGCTAAAGCAAATGGCACATATATCGTCTACAAAACACCGGATGGTCAATTTGTTAAAGAGTACAGTAATGGTCAAGTCGAACGAATTAAAGAACAGGATATTTTATCATGAATGAGCCGTTTGCTACTATGTTTGTATTCGCAGGAAACAACGGAAGTGGTAAGAGTACAATTCGCAATCTAATCGTTGATAGACTGGGTGTAAGTGTTAATATCGATCCAGATGCGTTAGCGCGAGGGATTGATCGTGAAAACCCTGATCGACACAAAGTATCGGCAGGAAAGGAAGCGATTAAGCTAGCGCGGGATTGTATAAGAAATAAACGAGATTTTACCGTAGAGACGACACTTGCTGGTGGCAATGTGATTCGACAAATGCGAGTGGCAAAAGAAAAGGGCTTTGAAGTTATTATGTTTTATGTGGGCCTTGGTGATTATCGTCTTAATATCGAGCGAGTTGCTGCACGAGTTCGAAATGGGGGTCACCACATTGATACCGCTGATATTATAAGACGGCATCAGACCTCACTGGACAATCTTCTCTTACATCTTAAACTTATCGATCATTTATTTGTCATTGACAACAGCAGCTCAGATGGCGTGATTGTATTGGAATCAGATAGTGAAACGATAAAACACCATGTGGCGTTGTTACCGGATTGGGTTAAAATCATTGATTTTTACTTGCAAAATAAAAATACTGGTCAAGAATAAACCGACAACTGTATAATTCAGTGATCGGTTTATTCTGTATTTACATCGTATTGTGTCCACAATGCCAATTCAATGTGTATTGCACCTCAAAACGGAACCCGTTAGTAATAGACTGTTACTATTTTTTAACAAACTTTAGCAAGACGATGAACGGCATCCTGATCGTAGAGGCTTATTGGGGTTTTTTCCCTACACTTTTTTCACTGGACGTAACACTGCGTATCCGTATCCTTCTGGGAAATGCCGCTGATAATCCTGCTTTGTTTCCTCATCCCATTCATACCCCAGGCTGCTAGGGTCAAAGTTCCAAGCCTTCTCCTCCACCATTCTCATAACGTCTCCATTGTTTTTTAAATAATTGAAGGGTGGGTGGAAAAACACCAGGTAATCTGATTCGGGGATGTCCCGGCACTTCATTCCTGCGGGAATCTCTCCGGCATAGTCAGCGGCAACCGGTATTCCATAGAGATAGCCCTTCTGACCATCCTGATAAAACCAGCCCGCAGTTTGACCCAATTGTTCGGGAAGTTTGAGATGAGACATGCTTTCCAATGTTCCGCAAATTTCATCACAATTGTGACCGTTTCTCCAGAAATCGCCGTAGTTTCGAGAAGAAGTATCCCAGATTCCAATAAATTTGTGTGCTGGTATATGCTCGATTTTGACTTCAGCTTCTTGCAAATGATCCTTAACCATCTTATCCCGCTCCTTCAAATGGTAATGATAAGGAGAGAATACCTCAACACGAATGGCCAACGGAATAGGTCGGGGCTCCTTCTGGTATACAGCCGGAGTTACCTCAAACGCTTTTACAAATGCCCGTGTAAAAGCCTCCTGTGAAGAAAACCCATACTTTACTGCAACATCGAGGATGCGGACATTGCTATCCCGGAGTTCCAGTGCAGCACGGCTAATCCGGCGCATCCACACATAATCCCTTAACGTCATTCCTGTAAGAGAATGAAACTGTTTTGTACAGTAGTAAGGGGAGTAGCCTAACTGATCGGACATTCTCAACAACGAAGGTGCTGAAGTAAGATTATTATCAATCCAATCGATCATGAGCTGAACCATTTCGTTCCATTCGTACACGAGGGTTCCCTCCTTTCGACTCCATCTTAACAGCCGGAATACAGGAATATTTGACTTGAGTTGCATGCACTCTTTTGTATTATTCATGAAGCTTTAGTCAAGGGCTATGTTAGTCCTTGTTGTCTTGTTCTATTTTACTCCTCTACATAACGGATATATGGGCGTTGAAAGTACCTTTGATCAGATACGAAATAATATGGTTTGCCTATAACCAGAGGAGGGATCACAGACTTTGAGGAAATATATAATTCTTTATATTCACCTCCGCTAGAAGCATCTCTCTGTATGACATGTAGTTTTAACTAATTTAGCGGTTTCTGCTGAGTGATGATCTGAATAATAATAAATCCAGCTGAAAATCAGTGAAAAAAATATAATTCTTAAAATAGTTGCAGCCGTTTTATTCTTTGTAATCAACATTCGCGCAAACCTCCCATAATCCATTCTTTCATTTGTAATAAAATATGTATGATTGGTTATTTAACCTGTTTATGTATATTGTAAGGTGTATGATCGGTTGACGAAAGTAACTTTCACACAAAAAGCCTATCTGCCGTTGTTCCGGCAGATAGGCTTTTATAACATAAACGTCCACTATACTTCATGTTTATATGCAGTCTGTGCCTCTACATTGCAATTGCACTGACCACATACTCCCTATTGTCAGTTATTTCTACGCTGACGGGCGCGGGCCTCGCCGCCTTTGCGGCCTGCTTCTTCCCTGCTCATTTTCCCGTCGCTATCACTTTGGTCTGAATTGCCACGGGCTTCGCCGCCCTTGCGTCCGATTTCTTGATAGAATTCCTTGTCATGGTTTTTGGCAGTAGCTTCGCCACCTTTTTCACCAATTTCTTGGTAGAAGTCCTTGCCATGACTTTTGGAAGTGGCTTCGCCACCTTTTTCGCCAATCTCTTGGTAAAATTCTTTGTCGTGATTTTTAGCAGTAGCTTCTCCACCTAGACGTCCTGCTTCTTCGCGACTCATTTTGCCATTTTGGTTGTTGTTAGCCATGTTCAATCACTCCTCATCGAATTTTAGTAAAGCGGGTACGTGTATCTATTAACCGTCATGTCAGGAATTAAACATTCTATTTTTTTATAGAAAATGGTAAATAACTGGAGATATCCACCTGATTAGCGTTCCCATGCTTCGGTATGCAGTTGTTGCTGGCGGTTAAATAATGCCGGATAAATGAACAGGCTGAGCAGCACGCTAGTCAAAATAGCAGAGGTCATGGTGGTAAATACGATGAGCAATTGCAAACGCACAGCGGCAATCGGATTGGCACCTGCGATGATTTGTCCGGTCATCATGCCGGGAAGCTGGACCAGCCCTAACGTTTTTTGCCCCTCGATGGTTGGAATCATACTGGAACGTATGCAATCCTTGAGTAAAGGGAAGATGGCTTGTCTAGGCGTGCCGCCTAGCGCCAGAATGAGCATGATTTCAGGCTTGCGCAGCAGGACTTCCGACTTGAGCCGGGACACCAGCAGGCTGGACAAAATCATGGAGCTGCCAATGATCATGCCGCTAATCGGAATCATATACCGTGCTGTCGCCGGAATGATATGCAAGCCAATCAGGAACGCCTGCGTAACGATTTCCACACACAGCAGCGTCAGGAACGATTTCCACATGAGACCGGGGATAAATCGCCCTTTGCGCGCAACATTTTGTGAGGCTACGGTAATCATGAGCAGAATGAATAATACGATAAATCCGTAGCTTTGCATCCCAAAAATCAAATGCAATACATATCCAATCGCCAGCAGTTGAACCGACGCTCTGATCGTGGCGATGATCATGTCTCGGTCCAGACCGAGTTTGAAGGATTTGGACATGACGATAGCGATAAATACAAAACCGAGAGAGAGAATCAAGGCAACAATCGTCATACCCATTCTCCTGCTACAAACCTGCGGGTCTCACTATGCTGCGGAGCATTAAAAAACGTCTCCGTATCCGCTTGTTCTACCAGTCTTCCGTCGATCATCAGCCATGTTTCGTGGCCCAACCTGCGGGCTTGTTCCATATGATGCGTAATCCAGATCATCGTTGTTCCCTCTTTTTTGTTCATTTGCAGCAGCAGTTCCTCAACCTCTTTGACCGAGGCAGGGTCCAGTGCAGAAGTAATCTCATCCAGCAGTAAAATATCCGGGCGGTTCGCGAGTGTCCGCGCCAAGGCCAAGCGCTGTCTTTGTCCGCCGGACAGTTCCTGCGCCTTCTGCTCCAACAGGTCGCGAGTAAGTCCTACGCGTTCCAACAGGCCGGCAGGATCATCCAGCACCGTACCGTGCAGCCGTTCTACGGTTTGGAGATTGTATAGGACCGTTCCCTGAAGCATGGGGGCATCCTGAAAAACCAATGCTACTTTCCGTCTCAGTTCAGGGATCTCCCACTCCGATATAGGTTTGCCGAGGACACGGATATCCCCTTCATCTGGTGTCATTAGGAGGTTGCACAGTGAAAGCAACGTGCTTTTACCAGCCCCTGATGGACCGACCAACGTGGTGATTTTGCCGGGGGAAACTTTTGCCGTAATCCCGTTCAGAACAGCACGTTGCTGTCCAGACCCGGCGAAATATTTGATAATGTGATTGAATTCAATAGCTGGAAATGGATTGAGTTCCATAAATATAGCTAGCTCCTTTGTAGGGGATCGGGAAAGGGATTAGATCCGTTTTATGATCTTATTTTTTATTATATCAGTAATGACTGCTATGCTCTTCTATAAAGGTTCGATGCAGGTTGGCTGTTGTAAACGGCATTTTCTTTGTATAAACTAACAGGATTAGTTAAAATAGAATCTGGATCGACTCTGTATATGTATAAGGAACTGGATTACATAGAAATTCGATGGAAGGGGACAGGATGATGTCGCCTAGAAACGGAGTAAAACTGCAAGATATCCTGCGGGCTGCCGAGGACATTGCCAATGAACAAGGGATGGGGGATGTCACGCTCACCACGCTGGCGCAAAAGCTGCACATTCGCCCTCCGTCCTTGTATAACCACGTGAACGGATTGAACGGACTGCGCCAAGTACTGGCATTGCACAGTCTCGAACAGTTGGAGGAAACTTTGATGAGCGCAGCGGTTGGTAGAGCGGGCGAAGATGCACTGACCGCTATGGGGAAGGCGTATATGCGGTATGCTCGCGAGCGACCCGGTTTGTATGAAGCGATGCTGTATGCAACTGATCGAAATGATACCGAAATGAGGCAGGCTGCGGATCGCGTGGCCGAGCTGGTCATTACCGTCCTGTCCAGTGGTTATGGCTTTAAGGAAGAAGATTGCATTCATGCAGCGAGGGGATTCCGTAGTCTGCTTCATGGATTTGCCTCGCTTGAACAAAAGGGCGGCTTTGGTTTACCTGTGGAAGTAGACCGGAGCATTGAGGTGATGATGGCTACCTTTTTGGCAGGTCTGCGTGTGCGGCAAAAGAGAGATGTCGAGCTTACCAAAGAAGTCTGATTTCAACCTGATGCAGCTAACATGATTGCGTCGTAGACCCGAAGGGTAAAATACATCTGTATAATGTAGATGAGAGACTGCGAATACAGGAGGGGTATGAGTAAACGTACTGGTGATTGGTGCAAATGGAAAAGTAGGCAGACATCTTGTCCGTCTACTGGGGCAAAATAAATCGCATCGCGTAAAGGCGTTGATCCGCCATTCGGATCAGGCCGAAGCGCTTGAACGTTTGGGAGCAGAAACGGTGGTAGCTGACCTCGAAGGGACGGTTGGTGATATTGCCGCAGCTATAAAAGGCAGCGATGCTGTCGTATTCACAGCAGGCTCCGGTGGAAAAACAGGAGCGGATAAAACACTGCTTATCGACCTGGATGGAGCGGTCAAGGCGATGGAAGCCGCCGAACAAGCGGGTATCCAGCGCTTCGTTATGGTCAGCGCCCTACATGCGGAGAATCGGGAGCAGTGGCCTGAATCCATTAAACCGTATTATGTGGCGAAGCATTACGCTGACCGCCTGTTGGAAGCGAGCAACCTGGACTACACGATTCTTCGTCCGGGTGGTCTGACGGATGATGTGGGCACCGGCAAAGTTGCTACCGGTGAGGAGCTCACCAGCCACACCATTTCTCGTGAAGATGTGGCGGCAGCGGTGGTAGCAGCGCTGGAGGAACAGCAGACGTATCAACGTGCAATTAATCTGGTGTCTGGCAGTACGCCTATTGCTGAGGCAATCCGGCTGTAATTACGGATGAAGTTGTTGCAGAGGACGCTTATAAATGACCATAAAGCGAGAAGACGGCCACAATGGTCATCTTCTCGCTTTATGGTCATCTGGAATTACTCCGTTTGATAAAGAGGAAATAGCTAAGAAGGCTTCGTTATTAATAACAGGAGGAAAAGATTAATTCTTGTTTTGAGAGGCATCCCCGGGGGCAGAGTCCCGGGGATGCTTTTTGCTGTTTTCTCAGTACGGCCGTCCCCGTAGCAGTTCCAAGCTCCAACTCCAGCTGAATAGCAGCAAAAGTATTTGCTTAAAACTAATTATATTATTTATAATACTAATATAATTAGTTTATAATTAAGTCAAGGAGATGAGATAAATGCGTATTGTTCAGGTGCAGCATGTGTATCAATTGACGTTTATGCCCCGGCTGTTCCCGGTGAACTGTTATTTGGTGGAGGAGAAAGAGGGGCTCACCTTGGTAGATGCCGGATTGCCATACAGTACCCGTGGTATAGCACAAGCTGCGGCGCGGATCGGGCAGCCGATTATTCGAATTGTACTTACCCATGCCCATGGGGATCATGTGGGTGCGTTGGATAAGCTCAAGGCAAGGTATCCTGACGCGCAAGTGTTCATTTCAAGGCGGGACGCACCGCTGCTACAGGGCGATGTATCGTTGGAGACAGGAGAACCGGATACTCCTATTCGAGGCGATGTACCGAAGCATATCCTTACCCAGCCTGACGTTTTACTGGAGGATGGGGATCATGTAGGTTCGCTGTTGGCGATCAGTGCACCAGGACATACGCCGGGCTCGATGGCATTTTTGGATACTCGCACCCGAGCGCTAATTGCAGGCGACGCCTTTCAGACCCGAGGTGGTATAGCGGTATCGGGAAGGTTTAAGCCGCTGTTTCCTTTTCCGGCACTGGCTACCTGGAACAAGGGAATTTCGCTGAAAAGCGCCAAAAAGCTGGCGAGTTTCAATCCATCTTTATTAGCTGTCGGTCACGGCAACATGCTGAAGCATCCGCAATCTCAGCTGGAAAGGGCGATTATGGAGATGGAACGACAATCTTCAGTATGATGATTCGGTATTCAGCCAACATTCAGCCAGAACTCACAAAGTCCTAAGCTAAGGCAGATACAATATGGGAAAATAGAAACAGAGAGAGGTGCATCGGATTTGAACGTTTGGAAAGCGAACGGTCTGAAATATATACTTCTATGTAGTCTCATATTGTGTGCTGTCGCTAGTGTCGTTTCGTTATGGAGTTATTCAGGTAGCTCCGCGTCCCAGTCTGCGGCTGTTAGGCAGGGCCCATCCGGCGGGTTTGGGGGAGGGGGCGGACCTGGCGGAGGTATGAGGGGGGCGGGACAACCTACCAACTCCTCCACTGAGGGGACATCGACATCGGGTGACAAAGGTACAACGACCGGGAATGATACGTCTGTATCGAGCGGCAGTGGTGTTGCCAGAGACGGACAGCACAGAGGCCCCGGTGGCATGTCTGGTAACGGATATGGCATGGGCGGTCCTGGCGGTGGTATGGGTGGTGGAAGAAGTGGGAACTCCTCATCTGCTTATGCTACTCCGCTGGCGATTTTCGCCGCTTTGTTCTTCGGTACGTTCGTGTTTATTGCGTACCGGTTTCGGGCTCGTGAATGGAAGCTCGGGGAACGTAATCGAGGACTGATGCTGTGGACTGTGCTGGGTGTGGGTTTCTTTTTAAGAATGGCGATCGCCCCATGGATTTCGGGTCACATGGATTTAATGCTATTCCGGAACTGGGCTACGACAGCAGCGGATAGCTTATCGGGCTTTTACACGAACGGATCAAGTGATTATCCGCCGTTCTATATTTATATTTTATATGTGATCGGTCAAATCGGCTCTACGGATGCTTTCAGTCCCTATATGTCCGTGCTGCTGCGGCTTCCCAATATATTAGCCGATATCGTGACAGCGTACATGCTGTACCGGTTGGCGAGCAAACGGGTCGGCTATGGAATAAGCCTTGGATTGGCTATATTCTACGTGTTTAACCCGGCGGTGTTTATCAATTCGACCTTCTGGGGGCAGGTAGATTCTTTCTTTACTATGCTGATTGTGGGCATGATTGTGCTGCTTGTGGAAAACCGGGTCGGCTGGTCCGCCGTATTGTTTACGGTAGCCGTATTGATGAAGCCGCAGGGGATTATTTATGGGCCTGTTTTGTTCTTTGAGTTGCTGAGACAACGTAAAATACAGCCTTGGCTGTTGTCCATTGGCGGTGCCGTTGTGACGACCATTCTGGTCATATTGCCATTTTCGTGGGGGCAGGAGCCGTTATGGCTGCTAGATCTATACAAGGGAACGGTTGGCGAATATCCGTATGCTTCGGTGAACGCGTATAACTTTTTTGCACTGATTGGTGGCAATTATACGCAGGACACTACAACGCTGTTCCTGTTCAGTTACCATACATGGGGTATGATCTGCATTGTGTTGTTGACTCTATTTACATGGTGGATGTATATCCGCAGTCGCAAACCACAATTTGCAGCAGCAGCTGCGCTGGTGCTCATTGCAGGTGTATTTACCTTCGCTTCCAGCATGCATGAACGGTACTTGTTCCCTGCGGCCGCGTTAGCTGTACTGGCGTATCTGTATTTACGAGACCGCAGATTTTTGTGGCTTGCGGGTGGATTCAGTCTTACGATTTTCCTGAACACCTTTGATATTTTCTATAGCTCCAACTCTCGGGATCAATACGGTATTATTTTGTGTGTGACATCATTGTTGAATGTGTTGTTGTTTGGGTATTTGGTCAAAGTAGTGCGGGATTGCTCCAAATCGACCACGATTGAGACTGCTCCTTCTACAGACAGAGTTTCGCCAGAACTTCCTTCAGCGCAGCCTGCATGGGGAGCGTCTTCCCAAGGTGTAAACACGACAATTGATAGTTAGTGGAGTATAAAATATGCTAAAAAACCGCCTTTTAACGAAATGGAAGTGGTTGATAGATCAACTGCAATCCATAAGTTAAAGAAGCGGTTTTTTGTTGTCCTCATGTTAGAGTAACATTGTATCTATGTGTCTCAATCCATATATTCGTTCAGTTTCTGTACATCGCAGATGGTAATCTCTCTTGTACCCCTGCTATGAATAATCCCCAGCTGTTCAAATTTTACGATTTTGCGACTGATGGTTTCGCGGGTGACACCCACATAATTAGCCAGTTCCTCACGTGAAAGGGGGAGATTTATTTTAATGTAGGAGCCGTCCGGCTTGCCATATTTATGTCCAAGCTCAAGAATCATATAGGCGATGCGGATTTCCGGGTCTTTGGTAGCTAGGCTTTGAGCCAGGTTTTCGGTATGTGCCAAGCGTTTAGTAATGGTTTTGAGCAGCTTCAAAGAGATATCGGGATTGTTGCGGATCAACTGCTCCATATCATCCTTGGTGAGCATACAAATATCAGTATCTTTTAAGGCATACGCACTAAAGTTACTCAGCTCATCGCTGTTAAATATGTTCAACTCGCCAAAAAAATCGCCAGTTGTCAGAATGTGCAGAATTTGCTCCTTGCCCTGAGGCGTCATCTTCAGCAGCTTGACATGCCCGCTTTTAATAATGTACAGCGTATCCGATGCTTGTTCCTCGATAATCAGGGCTTCACCCTTCTGATATTTTCGGTGTCGGATCATGGAGCTGACCTTACACAAATCTTCGCAGGACAAAGAGGAAAAGATAGGCACTTTGCGGGCACAGGGCTCCTTTTCGCACTGGCAGGGACAGGACATCTCATTCACATTCATTCACTCCATTCATAAACCGGAAACTACAGGTTATAGCGCATGGTTGTTATTCTGTATCATCTATTGGGGCAAAATGACTTTGATCCTCACCGCAGACTGGACAAACCCAGTCTTCTGGAAGATCCTCAAACGCTGTACCAGGCATAACGTCTTCATCGGGGTCACCGATAGCAGGATCATAAATGTATCCACAGGGCTGACAAACATATTTTTTCATCTCTAGTTCTCCTTGTCATTCAAAATTTTTGTAAGCTCTGGTGCGTCCGGTTTGAGTCCCTGCATGATGGCTGTTTTGTATGGTAGTGAAGCAAGGGCATCTCCAAAGCCAATCACGCCGCAGATAGAGCCGTTTTGTATGAACATACGTGTATAAGAAGCTCGATTTTTAATAATCAGGCTGGTGTCGCAGACTTGTTCATCTACCAGACCGATGGAAAAGAGAGGAGATTCATAGCAGTTTGAAAGGGTTACAGGGAGGGGACGCTGATAGCTGACGGATGCGCCCGCCATATTAGCGCCTGCTATTTTTCCCTGCTCCATTGCGCTTTCCCATAACCCATCTACTCTACTTTGAAATTCGGCTGCATCACCTGCTGCATAGATATTGGCGGAGCTGGTCTCCATCTGTGCATTCACCAGAATGCCTTGTCCAATATCAAGGCCGATTTGGCGAGCAAGCTCCGTATTCGGTACAATTCCGATAGAGTACACGACATGCTCGCAAGGGATAACAGAGCCGTCCTGTAGTTCCACACCTTCTACGTGATCTGTGCCTTTAATACGTTTTACGCCTTGCCCAAGGTGGATCTGAGTACCCCGTTCGGTCATTTGATCGGTCAAAATAGCGGAGGCCTTTTCATCTAGCTGGCGGGGCATAAGCCGATGCGAAGCTTCCAGTATGGTTACAGCATACCCTGCTTGCTGGAAGGACCAGGCGGTTTCCACGCCTTGAATACCGCCCCCGATGATACATATCCGGTCTCCCTGTCGCAATTCTGCTTTAAGGCTATCTGCATCTTGTCGAAAACGGATATTGTGAACGTTCCTTAGAGAAGCCCCATCCAGCACAAGCTTACGGTTGTGAGCTCCTGTACACAGCAGCAGCTTGTCATAAGCAACGGTTTGTCCATCTATTGTTTTGATAGTACAGTCCTCAGGATGTATCTCGGTTATCTTGATGCCGGAATACACATGAATTCGTTGATTGGCAAACCACTTTTCCTTTTTGATCAGGATTTTGTCACTGTGCAAATCAGTGAATAGTCCCTTGGAAAGTTTGACTCTGTTATACGGAAAGGATGCTTCCTCCCCGTAAATAGAAATTTCGGCCAGCTCATCATGATCTCTAATCGCTTTTGCCGCGTTGACGGCGGCGACACTGCCTCCGATAATAACGTAATGTTGGTTACCCATTCAGTATCTCTCCTATTCGCTATACGCTACTGTGTTTTAAATAACACTAAGCAGTAGATCTGAGACAAATTCAGCGGCATTTTTAATTTTTTTCACTTTTTCAACTTCTGTAGGAGAGAAACGAATACGTACCGGGAATTCCACATGGGTCATACCCGTTGATTTGATTACATCTGAAGTGCTTTGGACCTTCATATTAGTACCGTTCAAGTAATCCTGTACAACTTCAATGGCTTCCCCGCTCCAACCGTAGGAACCAAAGGCAGCAGCCAGCTTGCCTTCCAGATTCATCTTTTGCATTTGTTGCAATAGGTCTTCCAATTTGCCCGTCATATCGGCATATTTAGTAGAGCTACCAATGAACACAGCATCTGCTGAGGCAATACTATTCAATATTTCCGTTTCATCCGCTTTATCCACGTCCCATAGCTCCACCTTGATTTGGTTCTCCAAAAAGCAGTCCTTCAGGATGTTTGCCATTTTTTTAGTGTTATTTTTTAGGGTGGCATAGACAATCGCTACTTTTTTATCCTCCTTGGTTTCGGTACTCATAGAGGCGTACAAATCAATAAACTTGGCAATATCATGTCGGATCGCGAAGCCGTGGGAAGGTGCAATCATCTCAATATCCAGATCGGCAACAGCTTCGATTAATGTACGCACATATCTGCGATGTGGATGAATAATAGCCTGATAGTATCCGATAAAGTCCTCGGTGATATCAAAACCAGCCTCATCGGCAAATAGATGCTCTACAGCCACGTGTGTACTGAAAATATCGCAAGGGAACAAGATTTTATCTTCTATACAATACGTAATCATGGTTTCTTCTGTATGCAGATAAGGAGTTTCTTTGAACAGCAGCGTTTTGCCTCCAATGTCCAGTTGATCCCCATCCTTGATTACGAGGAAGTTGCGATGCTGAAGCTTGTACATTTGTTGAATTTCCGGAACGGCAATCTCAGTGCAGACAATCGTAGCGTTCGTTGCCTTGGAAGCAAGTGCCGCCAATCCGCCCGAGTGATCTGGTTCCGTGTGATTGACGATGATATATTGAATATCCAATGGATCGATCAATTCGGTTACAGCTTCGGCAAATTCTCTACCGAACGCCATATCCACGGTATCCACAATGGTTGGCTTTCCGGTTTTTAATAGATATGCATTATAAGTTGTACCCTTTGATAGTAAAAGACGATGAAAGGGAACCTCACGATTATCAATTTTTCCTACCCAATAAATATCCTTTGCCAGCTTGAATCCGGGCTTCATAGGAATAACCTCCTGCTTGTTATTGTTTTAGCATCTTGCATAATCCGATTCTAGTTGGATGTGTCGATGAAAAAGATGATTGAAATCAAATTTTTAAATATTTTAAAAGTATTTTCACTTAAATTTAGTTTTGTGATTGCAATCACAAGTCGAGCGAAATAATCCAATACAATAAAGGTATTAATCCATCTTAAGCAAATTTAATTTCAAACAGGAGCGTGAACCAATATGAAAAAATCAAATCTCATTCAATTTCAGGAATATAAGGAAGCTGCGTTTACAAAACGAATTGTGCATAAGGAAGCCGACAATGTAATTTTTATTCTCAACTTTACTCCTAATGCTGAGTTGCCAACACATAATCACCCAGGAGCGAATGTATATTTGCTTGTTCTTGAAGGCAGCGGTATTGTAACTGTGAACGGCGAAGCAACGGAAGTTGTCCAAGGGGATATCATTCATGTTACGGGAGATGAGCACTTTTCCTATCGTGGCGGTGCAGAGGCAAATTCCAGTCTGCATGTAGTGTTGACCCAAACGCCAAGTGAAAGCTATGCGCAGAACATATAAAAGAGGACACAGCAGCAACATGCTCATATAAAAAAAAGAAAAAGGTTATTTTTTTTACACTCGTATTGATAATGAATATCATTATCAAATTTTAAGAAGAGGTGTTAATAGCCAATGCAGACAGTAGATTACAAACAGGTGCCAGGGCACTGGATATTAGCAAGTCTCGGTAAGCGCGTGCTTAGGCCCGGAGGGTTAAAAACGACACGTTGGATGATAGAGGGACTTGACGTAACCGGGCAGGATGAGGTTATTGAGTTTGCCCCCGGATTGGGTATAACTGCCCAAATCACACTGCGGCTTAATCCCCGTCGTTATATTGCGATTGAACAGAATGAGAAGGCGGCTTCTATCGTAAAAACGTATGCAAGCGGAGCAAATCGGGAAGTCATTATTGCCGATGCTGAACAGGTTCCGTTGCCGGATGCCTCTGCGACGGTGGTATATGGGGAAGCCATGCTGACGATGCACACAAGGGCCAAGAAGGCGCAGATTATTTCGGAAGCCAGGCGGCTTTTGAAAGCAGGTGGGAAGTATGCTATTCATGAGATGTGCCTTGCTTCTAACCATATTGAGCCTGCGCTCAGAAAACAAATTTACAAGGATTTGGCTGTATCCATGAGAGTTAATGCGACACCGTTGACGGTGTCAGAGTGGGAACAGTTACTGAAAGAGGAAGGCTTTAAGGTCGTTAAAATCTATACGGTTCCCATGCACTTATTGCATTTGCCACGTATCATTCAGGGAAAATTGCCTTTAACCTTATGCGTAACCATGCTGCCCGGACAAGGGTTATGGGTATGCGCAAGCAGTTTGTAAAGTACGCCGACCATCTGCAAGCAGTCAGCATCATCGCTGAGCGATAGCCTGAATTCACGAATAAGAGAATAAAGCTTTTTACGCAATACGAAAAAAAGGAGACGAACCCCTATTCAGGGATTCGTCTCCTTTTTGTATATTTGCTGCTTTGGTTTGGCCGCTGGCGTGCGCATGCTTTGCACCCCTCTGTTCGTCATATAATACGCGTAACGAAAATTTCCAATTCCTGATGTTTTACATTACCATAGTGACTGAGATCATTGGAATAGTTAACCAAAATAATAAAATAGGCATACTTCAAAAGGAGGAAGCGTGTTATGAAGCTGCATCGAGCCATTGTGGTGGATGATGAAACCTTTACTCGTAAAGGGCTGCTTCAACTCATGGATTGGCAAGCCTGTGGTTTTGAAGTCGTAGGAGAAGCTGATAACGGTGAGGATGCGCTGGAGCTAATCAGCCGTATTCACCCGGACCTGGTCATTACCGATATTCGTATGCCTGTGCTGGACGGGTTAGAGCTGATTAGGTCTGTGCTCGAACAGAGTACAGAACATCCCGCGTTTATTATCTTAAGCGGCTATAGTGATTTTGCTTATGCGCAGCAGGCAATCCGCTATGGGGTTCATGATTTTATGCTTAAGCCGATTGATGAGGGTGACTTTTCGGCTACATTGCGCAAGCTGAGTGAAAGACTGCATCGTGAACAGCAGAATGCGCAACGATATCAGAATCACCATGCAGGTGGGCTGTTAGAGACTGTGATGATGAACCCAGTGGATGATGTAGTGGTGACACAGTGGGAGCAGCAGCTACGGCTTGGGGAAGCCACTTATATGTACTATGTACTCGTCGAGCTGAATGACCAACATCCCTGGCGCTCCGGTGACAATAATATCATGCTATCGCTTTTCCAATTCAGGGAGCTTATAGAGCAAGCGCTTCATCGGTTAATGGATGGCAAGTACCCTCTCTATGTTCATGAGCATCGTAACCGGATTGGTCTTATCGTACCGGACTTCCTTTTGGAGTGTTTTGAAGGCAAGGTCGAAGTTCTTATGAAAGCGCTACAACGCGAGATAGAGGGGATGAAGACACTAAAAGATCAGCTGGGAAGTCGAGTTTTCATCTATGCAGGAAAGCCTGTGAATCGGTTGCAGGATATCCAGCAGTCCTATGCCTGTGCGAAGGAGGCAGTGCTCCATAAATACATTTATGACCATGGCGGTATTGTTGTATATCTACAGGAGGAAATGCCACCACTTCACTATAAGACCATCCCTCAGGACGTACTGGATCGCTTGACGGAACAAGTTGAGGAACTGCGGTTGGATGAGCTGCGTGTGGCCGTGGATTATTTATTTAGCAGCTTTCGGGAGGAGTGTTATGCTCCTGAGGCTATGAAAATGAGTCTGCATCAGTGCGTACTTAGTATCGTTCGGGTCATTCAAAACATGCAGGGAGATGAGCGCTCACTTCAGTCACTAGAACCGATGATGAACTGGCAGGACATGAACCTGTCCCTGGGTGAACTACAGCGATTGTTTACAGCTTTTGCCGAGGAAAGTGGAAGGTATATCGGGGTTCTGCGCAAGGATTGTCAGCAAGGAGGCATCCAGCACATCCGTGCTTACATTGAGCAGCATGCCGCCGAGAATATAAGCCTGAAAAGTATTGCGGCTCGCTTTTACATGAACCCGGTATACCTCGGTCAATTGTTCAGAAAAACGTATGGTGTGTACTTTAACGAATTTCTGCTGAAATTGCGCGTTCAGGAGGCGAAACGCTTGTTGCGGCAGACGGATCTGCGGATTTATGAAATTGCTGAGCGCGTGGGCTTCGGCAGTTCAGACTACTTTGTTACCCAGTTTGAAAAGATGGCGCATGCCACACCAAGCGAATACCGCAACAGCCTGATTGTTGGCAACGAGTCAGAGAGGGCCGGCGAATGAAGATGCTGAGAATGACTCTTGATCATGTACGACTGCGAGATAAAATGCTGCTGCTTTATTTTCTCTGTGTTTTTACGCCTGTAGTGCTGACCAATCTGATTTTTTACCATGTCACCTCGCAAAACGTGAAGGAACAGCGTATGCAGGATATTTCGCGCGCACTGGAACAGATTAAAATTGAATTTTACCGTGAATTTGAAGATGCGATGGAAATCTCGTCTATCTTTTATACTGATCATCAGCTCAATGAGGTATTGGAAGAAACATATCCCCACCCTGCTGACTATATCGCCGCTTATGACTCTTATTTACGTCATATCTTGAACAACACTTACAGTCCTGCATACCATTCCGTAGGTGGAATTACGATCTACACCAATAATTCAACGCTGCTGAATTCCGGGGGAATCAGCTTTATAGATGAGGGAGTCAGAAGTTTGCCATGGTATACCAAAATCTCGCCTGGACGCCAGTCCAAGCCTATATTTGTACGTACCGATGACAGTACAGGTGAACAGACGTACCCTTTTAGCCTGATTCGGCGGATGAACTACTTTTATTCCCAAAATGGTCGTGAAAAAATACTGAAAATAGAACTGCGAATGTCGTCCATTCGGGAGATTTTCAATAACCTGAATTTGCAGGGAAGTCTCTTTCTGCTGAACGAACGAGGGGGAATCGAATATACAACGGACCCCAAAGTGGATATAAACCACAAAAATGTGGCCTATAACACTCTCAAGCTGCCCGAGGACACGATGGAGTTCAAGACAAATTATGTGCTTACGAGCAATCTGAATGGCTGGAGCATTGTGGCTGCGGTATCGAGAGATGCAGTGCTGTATGAAATGCAGGAATCTCGCAATTTTGTGCTCTTGTTAACCTGTGTAAATATGCTGCTGCCTACATTAATCATTATTTGGATTACACGTTCGTTGAACGTGAGGATTCATCGTATTTTAAAGCATATGAAGAAGGTGAAAAACCAGCATTTTGAGCTGATTCGCGGTATAGAGTCGCGAGATGAGATCGGGCAATTAACAGGGGAGTTTAATCGGATGACGCTGAAAATAAAGCGACTGATTAACGATGTCTATATGGCCGATATACAGCGAAAAAATCTGGAAATTCAGCGCAGACATGCCCAGTTGAATGCACTCCACAGCCAGATCAACCCACATTTTCTGTTCAATGCACTGGAGACGATTCGCATGCGGAGCTTGATGAAGCATGAGGATGAGACAGCGCGCATTATTCATAACATGGCACGGATTTTCCGCAATTCGCTGGTGTGGAACAAGGATCGGGTTACTTTGCGGGAGGAGCTGGAGCTGATCCGTTGTTTTCTGGAAATTCAGCAATATCGCTTTGGTGAGCGAATACAGTACGAAGTGCAGGCTCGCTCTGAAGACTTGGACAATCTGCTTCCCAAAATGGTCGCGCTGACACTGGTTGAAAATGCAAGTATCCACGGCATTGAGCCGCTAAAGCATGGAGGACGCATTGAGATTCATTTTGAGCATGAGGAAGGACAACTGATTCTAACGGTTCGGGATGATGGGGTGGGCATGTCTGAGGAACAGGTACAACGCTTGTATGGTTACATGCAAAGGCAGGAAGAAATGGGTGAGCGTATAGGTCTACAAAATGTCATATATCGTCTTAAACTTTACTACGGGAGCCACTTTGAGCTTGCCATTCGCAGTGCACCCGGCGAGGGTACGGAGATTCGAATTAGGATTCCTGTGGATCGGGAGTGAGGTGGAGAGCAGTACCTATTTTGCTTTGAAGGACCTTTACCTATAGTTTTCTAAGTAACACCTTTAGATTGACAGGTGAACGAAATGAACAGCATTTTATAAAATGAAAGTGCTTACAATTTAGGGTGTGCGGGATTCTCAGCACTTGAGGTACATGCGCACGATATTCACACACAATCGACAAAAGAGGGCGAAAGGGGAGGGTCTGGCATGACAAGCAAAAGGTTCGGAATCATCACTCTGGTAATGGTTATGATGGCGTCTATGATCGCTGCTTGCTCAGGGAGCTCGGGCAAGGAGCCGGCGTCAGGAGATAGCAAGGAGAAGGTCACATTCACGTATTTTAATGCCACTGCGGGGAGGGACACTAATACCAATGAAACGCGGATCGGCAAAATCCTGGAGGATCAGACGGGGGTAAACTGGAAGCTGGAGCATTTGGTGGGTGATTCCAATACGAAGATCGGTACATTTATTGCCAGTAACGATTACCCGGATGTGATAGTACCGGATGGCACGATCGATAAGCTGCTGGATGCCGGGGCTTTTATTCCCCTGAATGATTTGATCGACAAATATGGACCAAATATTAAGCGTGTATATGGACCGTACTACAACTTGATGAAGGCGGAGGATGGGAACATTTACTTTCTGCCGCTAAGTGCGGTGGTAGGCGATTATTTACCTGCGCCTAACTTAGAGCAAGGAGCCTTTTGGGTGCAACGCAGGGTATTAAAAGAAGCGGGATATCCAAAAATCAAAACACTTGACGAGTATTTAGCCCTGATTCGTAACTATGCGAAAAAGCATGCAGATGAGGGATTGACTGGGTACCTGGCGTTAACCACGCAGGATAGGTTTTATGCTCTTACGAACGCACCGATGCATCTGGCAGGCTATCCGAATGATGGCGGCACGATTATTGATATGAAAACACACCGGGCCACGGATTATGGAGATATGGAAATCACAAAGCGGTATCTGAAAGAGCTAAATCAGCTCAATGTAGAGGGCCTATTTGATAAATCGTCCTTTGTGGACAATTACGATCAATATTTGGCAAAGCTGACCTCGGGTAAGGTGCTGGGCTTTTTCGACTACCGCTGGCAGGCGGGGCAGGCCCTGAATAATCTGCAGGAGGCTTCCAAGCAATCGGGCAATGATGATATGGAGTATATAGGGCTGCCTGTTGTATACGACCAGAATATAAAGGATCAGTACATTGATCCTTCGTCATTCGTTAATAACCGAGGCATAGGAATTACGGTCAGTGCCAAGGACCCGGTGCGTATCATCAAATTTTTTGACAACCTGCTGACGGACGAAAACCAGATATTATCCAACTGGGGAATCAAGGGAGAAACCTATGATGTAGATAAAAAAGGACGCTTTTACCGGACTGAGGAGCAAATTAAGCAGACTGGTCAGGACGCGTTCCGCGAATCATTCGGGTTCAAATATTTTGAATACAGTTGGCCGCGATACGGTAGCGGTTCTACCCTGCCTGACGGCAACTCGGTTGGCCCCGGACGGCAGCCTGAGGTTGCGCGTATGTCCTACACCGAGGGAGATAAAAAGCTACTAAAAGTCTATGGTGTAGAGTCCTTCTCGCAAATGTTTTCCGCACCTGACGAGCGCCCATGGTATCCGGCCTGGAGTATTCCGATTGCTCAAGGCTCAACTGCGCAGCTCTTCCAGCAAAAGAAGGGGGACCTACAGCGCAAATATTTCCCGCGTTTGGTGCTGTCTGCACCGGAGCAGTTTGATGCGATTTGGAATGAATACACCACTGAATTCAACAAGCTGGATGTAAAGGCGTATGAGGAGCTGATCACGAAGGAGGTTGCCAAAAAAATCGAAAATCCCGGTAAAAAGTAAAGGAGGAAGCAGCTATGGGCCACTCGTCACCACCACCTGTCACGATCTCCTCGGATCATTTGCCGCCCTCGCGGCGAACCGGCTTTAGGGGATTTATGCACAAGCTGAATCAGCAACGGGCACTGGTATGGATGTCCGTCCCTTTTTTAATCTGGCTGTTCATCTTCAAGTATTTGCCCATCTGGGGCTGGACGATTGCCTTTCAGGATTTTAAGCCTGCCCGCAAGTTGCTCGATCAGCAATGGGTCGGATTAAAACATTTCCATTTTCTATTTCAGGATGAACACTTTCTGCGGGTCATGCGCAATACGCTGGCGATGAGCTTTATTAATCTGGTGCTGGGCTTTGTCACCGCTATAACATTAGCGATTTTGCTGAATGAGCTTCGTCAGATCATGTTCAAGCGGGTCGTGCAGACGGTCAGCTATCTGCCACATTTTATTTCGTGGGTGGTCGCGGCTAGCATCATCAGTACGGCGCTGTCTGCGGATGGCGGCATCATCAATGAGGTGCTGATGTGGCTGGGGTTGATTAAGGAGCCTATTCTATGGCTGGGCGAGGGAAGCTATTTTTGGGGCATTCTCGGTGCATCGGAGGTATGGAAAAATGTCGGCTGGAACACCATCATTTATTTGGCCGCGATGACGATGATTGATCCCTCGCAGTATGAGGCAGCCGAGATGGACGGAGCCGGGCGTTTTCAGCGGATTTGGCATGTGACATTACCGGGGTTGAAGCCTGTATTTATCATCCTGCTCATTATGAACATCGGCAATTTACTGGAATCCGGCTTTGAACCGCAATACTTACTGGGCAACGGCATGAACGTGGATTACTCGGAGAATCTGGATATTTTCGTGCTGAAATATGGTATTCAGATGGGTAATTTCTCGCTTTCCATTGCTGCTGGGATGTTCAAAACGGTGGTCAGCTTCATCTTACTGTTTAGCGCCAATCATATTGCGAAGCGGTTAGGGGAGGAGAGGCTGTTCTAGAATAAAGGGAGTTATGGGGGAGAAGGCCGCTCCGCGTGCGGATTGTTCTTCCGATCGCTGTTATCCCCGTATTTTCTTATTGGAATAAAGATCATAGGTTAAAATCCGGGGATAAAGGCGAACGCTCCGCTTCTTCAGAACAATTCCGCCCGCTCCGCTGCTACCCGCCGTAAAGTCACTTTTTTTGAGAACTGAGGGTAGTGGCAAGGGGAGAGTTTAAGGAAGGCGCGTGACTCGCGCTTCCTTGGGTAAATGTGCCATCATGGTTGGCTCAGCTTCGCTATCGCTTGTTTTTAGGATTGTGCTAGTGGTGGTGGTAACAGAAGGTGCATGCTCATGCATACTACAGGTGCAAGTCAGTGGATTTTTAGCAGGCCGCTTCGCTGACCTCATCAAAACCTTATCAAACGAACTAAAACATGACTTCTTATAGTACCAATAATATTTCACCAAGGTTAACTCCAATTGCCACTAATATAACCACTCAAAATAACAGTTCCAAGTAACAGCACCAACAAGCTCCAATAACAATTAGTTGAATTAGGGTGCGCGATCCAAATGCCTAAACTATTTTTTAGAAAGGAGCGGAAGTCATGGGCAAAGGGAAGGCCGTACACGGGCGATTTCGGGCCCCCTCAGATCGAATTTTTGATGCGTGCAATATCGGGTTTATGCTCTGCCTGATGGTGTTCACGCTGTATCCGTTTTTAAATACGCTGGCGGTTTCGTTAAATGAAGCGAATGATTCGATTCGGGGCGGGATCTATTTGTGGCCACGTGAATTCACGTGGAGTAATTATGAATTTGTGTTCAAGGAAGCGACGATTTTCCATGCTACGCTGATTTCTGTATTACGTACAGTTGTGGGTACAGTGACTTCGGTATTTTGCTGCGCGATGGTGGCGTATACGATCAGCCGGCCGGAATATGTGCTGCGCAAATTTGTTTCAATTGCTTTTATTTTAACGATGTATTTTAGCGGGGGATTGATTCCAAACTTTCTCCTGATTCGTGAGCTTGGGATGTTGGGGACTTTCTGGGTGTATGTCGTGCCGGGATTGATCGGGGTGTTTAATGTGATTGTCATTCGCTCCTTTATTGAGGGATTGCCGGAAGGGATTTTGGAGTCGGCGCGTATTGACGGGGCTGGGGAGTTTGCCACTTTTATGCGCATCGTTTTGCCGCTGTGTGTTCCCGTACTGGCGACGGTGTCGCTGTTTACAGCGGTGGCACAATGGAATTCCTGGTTTGATGTGTTTTTGTACAATTCATCATATGAGCAATGGAGCACTCTTCAATATGAGCTGATGAAAATCCTGCAAAATTCTAACACGTCTGTTAACGGTCAGGACTATGCGAGCCAATTCGCTGGTTCGGAAAATCTGGCCAAGTCGGTCACGCCTACCTCGATTCGGGCCACGATGACGATTGTCGCTTCAGTGCCTATTATTTTAGTGTATCCCTTTTTGCAAAAATACTTTGTGAAGGGTATGACCTTGGGCGGTGTCAAAGGATAGTAAATGAAAACCAATGGTGCCAAATACCAATTCCAAAAAATTAGAGTACGGGAGGGATTGCTTTGCGGTCATGTTGGGTTAAGCCTTTTTGTCTGGTACTGGCTGGAGCGCTGTTGTTATCGCCTGTCGGTTGGTGGGGAGCGTCTGTGGCGAAGGCAGCTCCGTCTATAGAACATTCCCCGCCCGTTTCGGATATGGTGCTATCGGCGGGTAGTATCCATAAGACCATTGGAACGTATGGATTTGAGCAAGGAAACAGCGACGGCTGGAAGCCCCGAGGAACTTATACCCAAATTGCATCCGTCACGGAAGCAGCATATGGCGGCACGCACAGTCTGAAGGCAACCGCTCGTACATCGGCTTGGAACGGGGCGGAGCTGGATGTGAAGTCGCTGTTGCAGCCGGATGTGGAGTATGAAATTAGTGGCTATGTGAAGCCGGATGGTCATTCTGCGGTTCCGAGCATGGTTAAACTTACAGTGGAGCAGCAGCCGACAGGCGGGACTACGACATGGAAGACGGTAGCGCAGACAGAGACGGCGGATACATCATGGATCAAACTTCAGGGGAAATATACTTTTACCGGGGGGATGGATGCATTGAAGCTGTATGTGGAAAGCTCGAATCCAGCGCAGGCCTACTATGTGGATGAGGTAGAAATAACACAGGTATCGAAGACGCCAACGGAGCCGGGCAATGGTATCGTATCCGGGTTTGAAGATGGTACGGCTCAAGGATGGGTGTCCCGTATGGGTACCGAGACCGTACAGGTTTCGGACGCCGATGCACGAAGCGGCTCATACAGTCTGCTGACAACAGGCAGACAAAAGACATATGCCGGACCCAAGCTGGATGTGACTGCTACGATGCAAAAGGGCAGCCGATATACGGTCAGTGCCTGGGTGAAGCTGGCGCCGGGTGAGCAGCCTGCCAAGGTGAGGCTTAGCGTACAGCGTGATCATCAAGGGGATAGTGCGTATGAAACTGTTGTAGGCGACACGGCTACTACGACAGGGGGATGGATGCATTTGTCTGGTACGTATACGCTTGCGCATGATGCAGACACCGTTTCCATGTATTTGGAAACGGCAGAAGGAACGTCTTCCTTTTATATGGATGATTTCGAGCTGTCACTTGTACCACCGCTGGCTATTGAAAAGGACATTCCTTCTTTGCATGGATTATATGGGGGACAGTTTAGCATTGGCACGGCGATTGAAGCCTTCCAGACCGAAGGGGCTTACGGTGAGTTGGTACAGAAGCATTTTAACAGCGTCGTTGCAGGGAATGCGATGAAGCCGATCTCCTTACAACCGTCCGAGGGACAGTTCCATTGGGAGGAAGCAGATCAAATTGTGCAGTTTGCTAGACAGCATGGACTGGAAATTCGCTTCCATACTTTGGTGTGGCATAACCAGACTGGGGATTGGATGTTCAAGGATAAGAATGGACAGCCGATGACGCCGACTGCTGAGAATAAAAAGCTTTTGCTGGATCGGCTGGAGACGCATATTCGCGCTGTTGCAGCCCGGTATAAAAATGTCATCACCGATTGGGATGTGGTGAATGAGGTCATTGATCCTGATCAGCCGGACGGCATGCGCCGCAGCAAGTGGTATCAGATTACCGGTACTGATTATATTGAAAAAGCATTCCGTGTCACGAGGGAAGCGACGGGTCCGAACGCACGGCTATTCATTAACGATTACAACACGCATGAGCCGAAGAAACGGGATTTTCTGTACAATTTGGTACGTGATCTGCTCGCTAAAGGTGTACCGATTGACGGGGTAGGCCACCAATCGCATATCCGCCTGGAGTTTCCCGCTATTAGCGAGATTGAGCAGTCCATAGAGAAGTTTGCTTCGCTTGGTCTGGATAATCAAATTACCGAGCTGGATATGGGGCTTTATTCCAATGACACAGATCGCTATGAAACGATTCCAGAATCTATGCTCATCCGGCAGGCTCACCGCTATCGGGTGCTGCTCGATATGTTTTCAAGACAGCAGGAACATATCAGCAATGTGACGATTTGGGGTACGGATGATGGAAATACGTGGCTCAGCACGTTTCCGATAACCCGGCTGGATAAGCCGCTACTATTCGACGAACGGTTAAAGGCCAAATATGCCTATTGGGCACTTGCTGATCCGTCCAAAGTTCCGCCGTTGCCAGCAGGGAACAACGAATAAATGGTTTGAATACATGCCGGGCTTGTTTTGCCTTATTCTATGCTGTATCGAACGTCGCTTTATACAAGCATAAAAGCAGGCTGTTCTTCACATGTGACATGTAAAGAACAGCCTGCTTTGCTATCGTAAAGGAATGCATTTTTATTCCAAATTGGCGTGTTGACCAAACATAGATTTGGAGGTCAGCTTGCGCAGATCCATCGTTCTGAGTACCAATGCGTCACCGTACAACAGCAGGGTTTGCTCAAACAATGAGCCCATGGGCTGGATCGTCTGGTAGTCCTTGTTGGACGGGTCCTTGGCCGCACCAGGCAGCTTGACGATGATATCGGCCAGTTTGCCAATGGTGGAACCGGGAGAAGTGGTTAGTAGCGCCAGAGAGGCTCCGAGTTTCTTTGCTTTTTCTGCCATGGAGATCAGGCTTTTGGTTTCACCAGAGCCTGAACCGATAATGAGCAGGTCGCCCTCGCCCAAACCGGGAGTTACGGTTTCCCCGACTACGTAAGCTTGAATCCCCATATGCATCAGCCGCATTGCCAGCGAGCGAATCATGAACCCTGAGCGGCCCGCACCTGCCACGAATACCTTATTGGCAACGGCGATGGAATGGATCAGCTGTTCCGATTCCGTATCACTGATCAATTGTGGAACCAATTGTAGCTCCTTGAGTACCTCAGATAAATATTGAGAGGTTTCCATTGGGGTTAACCTTGTTTGATGAGCTGTTGCATTTGGGAAGCTACAGCCTTTTTGTCGTCCTCGCCAGTGATACCACCACCGACGATAACCAGATCCGGTTGAGCCTTCACGACCTCAGCCAATGTGCTCAGCTTAATACCGCCAGCCACGGCAGTTTTGGAGTTTTTCACGACTTTTTTGACGGTTTGCAGTGCTTCGAACGGGCTTTGTCCTTCAGCTTGCAGATCGTAGCCTGTATGCACACAGATGTAGTCAACGCCCAGAGCGTCAATTTCTTTCGCGCGTTGCTCCAGGTTTTTAACACCGATCATATCCACCAGAATTTTTTTGCCGCCTTGTTTTTTCGCTTCTTCTACTGCGCCTTTGATTGTTGCATCTTCAGCTACAGCCAAAATCGTAACGATATCTGCCCCAGCCTTGGAAGCTTTTAGCACTTCATAGCCCCCTGCATCCATAACCTTCAGGTCAGCCAGCACTTTCAGATTCGGGAATGCTTCTTTCATTGCTTTTACTGCATGAAGTCCTTCGTTGATAACAATCGGCGTACCGATTTCTACGATATCAATATACGACTCTACTTCTTTTACCAATGCAATCCCTTGCGGGATATCTACTAAGTCTAAAGCCAATTGAAGTTCCATGTTATTAACTTCACTCCTTAAGTGAATTTATATTTTGATGAACAGGTACATGCTCTGTTGAGTATCAATCTATACTTTAGTTTCATGCACAGGTTTGATTGTAAGGCTCAGCTATCCGGTTGAAAAGTACGCACTAATTCGTAACGTAGTTACCCCCACGATACTATAGCATCATAAAAACCATCCATGAGAGAGCCTACATTTTGTCTTCTTTAGCATTATTTCTATAAGGGGAGTCAACTATTCGTAACCGATAACCGTACACAGCAATGTAAGGTTGCAAAAAAAGAAGGTAGCGATGATTGAATTGACTTCAAGTTAGGTTTTGACTATATTTGTAATATAATGGTATACAAAAAATGGAGGCTAAGAGTATAACTACCCTGAAGAGTAGCCGCTGTGCTAAGGGTAATCGCAATTTTCAGGATAGGGAGGCGGGTTTTAGTGGAAGAGGTCCTGAACCAAAGGGAAGCCATTTATTTGTTGTCGGACAGCCACGAACTCGATAAAGCTTGTGAGTTGTTTAGAATCAGCTACACACATAATGATTGGGATGAAGCAAACAAAGTAGCAGACTATCTGCATACGTTGGCTGAAAACCTGTATCACACCCAACTGAGAAATGCTGCAGACGGCAAGTATGAGACATTGGACACCAAACACCCGCTAGTGTTTTATTATGCTTACAGTTATTTGGCAAAATCTATTTACTATCAGAATATGGGCAAGTATGAGGAAGCCAGAAACTATATTATGAAGTATAGCGAAATGGGTTGGTTTATGGGGCTGGATCAGAGCGGTCACGAAGAAGTAGAGAGATTCCGTTTCCTTGCCAAGGCCAATTTATTTACGATTGAATTACTTTCGGGGAGAAGGGAACTTTTGCCTGAGTACGTTCAATTTCTTCACGACAATGACGAGGAGCTACTTCCAGGATTGGTTGGTATTGCCGAAGCAGCTAACCTGAATAATTGGAATATAGACGACCTGCTGAACGATTTTGCCGATGATATTAAGATATTTGAAGGTTATGAAGATAGAGCAAACCGCGTATATTATTTAAAACTGGTCAACCAATTGGCCATTTACCATTTCAAGAAGAAGCAGTACTCCGTTGCCTTAAATTATGTCCTTGATTCTCTGCAATTCTCTGCCAGTGTAGAAGCGAATGCCGATTTCAGGACACTGGTTGCTCTGTTTGAGACTTATCGAGATTTGGCAACACCATCACAGCAAGAGCAATACCAAACCATTTTATTAAGGGGGCTTCATAATGAAAAAGGCATTAATCTCGGTAACTATGGTCTTGGCGTTTCTTAGTATTGCTCTTCCGTTGGGAAATATTTGGGGAGGGTTAGACCCTGTGATTCCTTCAAATCATGGTGTTTTTTCTTATACTGCTTGAGTTTCAGATTTAGACCTTCAAGCCCGATAGGGCTTTTGTACATAAAAGGAGCACACTTTTACGCATTTTGCGATCAGTGTGCTCCCCTTTTTTATGGCAAGATTTATTTTACGACATACGAAGTCAGGTCATTGGCCAGATGTTGCATCGTTTCACTCGCCTTTTGCATACGCTCCATCACTTCAGTGAAAGAGCCTACCAGAGTCGCCTGCTCTTGAGAAGAAGAAACAATTTGCTCAATTTCCTGCTCCATTTGACGAATGGAGTTCTGTACATCCTTAAGGGCTCCTTCAATATCGACCGTCGCCTTTTTGGATTCTACGGATAGCTTGCGCACCTCTTGAGCGACGATACCAAAGCCTGCTCCTGCTTCTCCGACACGCGCGGCCTCGATCGCTGCATTCAATCCAAGTAGGTTGGTTTGATCAGAAATTTCCTTGATGAACACAGCTACCTGATTGATTTTACCCGAGTTTTGTACGGCGATTTGGGTGTTTTTCAAAATCTGTTCACTGGTTGCCTGAAGCTCCTCGGAATGAGCCGCCACATGCTGTACCATATCAATGAGCTGCTCGGTGATGGAGAGGTTCTCGGATACGATTTGATCCAGTTGATTTTTGTTAGTCAAATTATAAGAGGCCGCAAATGCTGCAATGACTTCACCTTTCTCGTCAAATACAGGAATACTGATCATATCAAGAGGAAACCCTAGAATTTCAGCAGGGATGTGGGTCAGGCTGGGCTCACGTCCATTTTTAAGCATGGCAAAATCTTTATAGTCTTCGAGCAGCTCCGAACCCGTTTCAAAGCCGAGGTCCATACCCTCAGATTGGGTATACATAAGGACATGAGTGCGGTCGAAGAGAGCAAGGGTCACTTTCTCACGCATAATCTGTTGTATGTAGGGAATGGCTGCAATTAATGCATCTATTGTATTCAAATAGATAACCTACCTTTCTTTACTAGATATATTTTTTATAGTCTCGTATATAGTTGTCGGTCTAAAGACGGATAAAAGTTATAAAGATATTGAAAATTTAAAGGGAAATGAAAGCTTCAGAAAAAAAGGCATACCGTTTCCATTACGGAACGATATGCCTTCTATTTAACCTTAACATGTCAGTGCTGTGTATAGGTAGTTCACTTGCCGCGTTGCTCGAACAGTTGTGCGATTTCCACAATAACCTTGGTAGCAAGTACCATGTTGTCCACCGACACGTATTCAAACTTACCGTGGTAGTTCTCCCCACCTGTAAAAATATTCGGTGTAGGCAGTCCCATGTAGGATAGCTGTGAACCGTCTGTACCGCCACGAATCGGCTTAATAATGGGTTCGATATTCAGCTTTGTCATTGCTTCATAAGCGACATCGACGATATGCTTGACTGGCTCTATTTTCTCTTTCATGTTGTAATACTGATCTCTCAATTCCAGCGCAATACGGTTTTCTCCATATGCGGCCTGCAGCTCTTTGACTACATTTGTTAAATAAGCTTTCCGGTTTTCAAAGCTCTCGCGGTCAAAATCACGGATAATATAGTATAGCTTAGCTTGTTCTGCCGTGCCTGTAGACTCCAAGAGATGATAGAAGCCATCATATCCGTCTGTATATTCCGGGGCTTCGTTTGCAGGTAACCGACTGTGCAGCTCCATAGCGATTTTGGCAGCGTGGATCATTTTGTTTTTAGCCGTACCGGGATGCACATTCACACCGTGAATGGTAATATGGGCGGCTGCGGCGTTAAAGCTCTCATACTCCAGTTCTCCGAGCGGTCCGCCGTCTACCGTATAGGCATATTCAGCGCCAAAAGCGGCTACATCAAAGCGTTCCGGTCCTCTTCCAATCTCTTCGTCCGGTGTAAAAGCAACGCGAATTTTGCCATGTTGAATTTCTGGATGGTCAATCAGGTAGTGGATAGCTGTCATGATTTCTGCGATCCCGGCTTTGTTGTCTGCACCGAGCAGGGTGGTACCATCTGTTGTGATCAGGGTGTGGCCTTTATATTGAGTCAGTTCGGGAAACTCACGTGGAGAAAGAACCACACCAAGCGAAGCATTCAGCGTGATATCGCCCCCATCATAGTTTTCCGTCAATTGCGGCTTTACCCCTGCGCCAGTCAGCTCGGTAGCCGTATCGAGGTGGGCGAGAAAACCGATGACGGGAACCTCTTTATCCGTATTGGAAGGAAGGGTCGCCATCACATAACCATGATCATCAATAGTTACGTCTGTCATACCAATGGCTTTCAATTCGCCCACCAAGAGGTTGCCCAATGTGAGCTGTCCGGGTGTAGTGGGGCAAGTGTGGCTGCTTTCATCAGATTGGGTATCTACCTGAACATATGTAGTCAGGCGGTCAATCAGTTCCTGTTTCATGTGTGTATCCTCCTTAGTGTCATTTCTATTATGGTACGTATTTTATCATGATTAGGCTTATAATATGAAAAAAATGGTTGACCCTTTTAGGAATGACGGGTTGTGTTGCACAGGGGAGACGAGTAAGATAATAGTAAAATAAAAGTAAAAATAGAGTAAAACGATTAAAGGAGTCTGCAATGCCTACGTTAAAAGATATCGCCCAGGAGGCAGAGGTTTCGATATCCACGGTCTCCCGAGTGCTGAATTATGATGAAACACTGTCTGTATCAGAGGAAACGCGGCGTAAAATTTTTGAGGTTGCCGAGCGCATGAAATATACGACGGTTAAGCGTAAAAATGGTGGTATTGGTCGTCAGCCCCGCAAGAAGGCAGAGGGACCCATCCGGTTGGGTATGGTGCACTGGTTTAGTGCGTACGAGGAACTGGAAGACCCTTATTATCTGTCTATCCGGTTTGGCGTGGAAAAAGAGTGCCGCCAAAGCGGGGCGCAGCTGGAGCGTATTTTCAGAAGAGAGGACCTGACTACGCTGAAGGTATCATCCGAAGGGCTACATGGACTGATCGTGCTGGGGCATTTTAGCAGCGAAGAGGTAGAACGTATGCTGGAACTGCCCATTCCTTGCGTCTTTCTGGATCATCCGGTAGAGCGTACAGGGGCAGACTATGTGGTCATTGACCTTGCTCACGCTACGGCTGATGCACTGGATTATTTGATGGGCGCAGGCCATCGTCACATCGGATATGTAGGTATGGGCAAGGATGAGCAGTCCCATGATTCCGAACGAGTCGAGCTAGATGCCCGCTATGAGACGTTTTTGCGGTATCAGGAACAGCACAGGCTATGCACGTCGGATGATATTCATGTGTGCGGAGGAACGGCGGCAGACGGCTTCCGTGCGATGGAAGCGGCTATTCTGGCAGGACCAGAAAACCTGCCTACAGCCTTCTTTGTCGCGAGCGATTCGGTGGCTATTGGGGTGTTGAAGGCGCTGGAGCAGCATCAGCTTGCGGTGCCGGAACGTATCTCAATTGTTGGCTTCAATGATATTCCGACAGCGGAATATTTGACCCCATCTCTGTCAACAGTCAAAACGCATACCGAACTGATGGGAGAAACGGGCGTTCAGCTCTTGCTGCATACGGTACGCAACGGTGCAAACGAGGTGGGGCGCAAGGTCATCATTCCGACCGAGCTAATGATTCGCAACAGCAGTGCGCCGCTGCATACCGATGCCAAATAAAATCGACGCTATGGATTTGGACAGCCCCGCCTTCTGGGGCTGTTTTTTTTGATTATAAAAAGATACAAAAATGGATTGACAATTGTCTTGGAAATGCTTACATTGAACATATATTTATTTTACTAAGTTTTACTCATCATTTTTACTTAAATATTTTACTATGGTATAAGAGTGGAAAATAAAAGGTTGAGGTGACTGCCCATGCGTACCATTTTGCCGTTGAATGACCAATGGTTTTACCTTCCTGAATATGTCGAGAGCGAAGTAAGCGCAGGCATTGATGCAGGTCGGTATGAGCCAATTCAGCTGCCGCACACCAATGTAGAGCTTCCGTATAATTATTTTGACGACAAGGCATTTCAGTTTATTTCTACGTATAAAAGAGAGCTGAACATTCCGGCAGATGCCAAAGGTAAGCGAGTGTATGTTGATTTTGAAGGAGTCATGACCTATGCCCAGGTATATCTAAACGGGGTAAAAGCGGGGGAGCATAAAGGTGGATATACACCGTTCAGCGTTGAATTGACCGAACTTGCCGAGTATGGCGGCTCCAATGTGCTCACAGTCATTGTCGATTCCACGGAACGGGACGACATCCCTCCCTTTGGGGCAGTCATTGACTATCTGACCTACGGCGGTATTTACCGCGAAGTGCAGCTGCGAATAGTGGAGCCTGTACACCTTGGAACGATATTCATTCAGACACCGGAGCCGCTTGCGGCAAATAAGGCGGTGCGCGTGGTCGTGGAGCTGGAGGGCATCGGCGATCAACAGGACGACTTGACGGTCGCGCTGCAATTGCTGGACGGAGCGAGCGTGAAGGCGGAGACCGAGCTGGCAGCGGTGACGGCGGCTGAAGTAACGCTGGAGCTGAAAGAGCTGGGCGGCCTGCGGCTTTGGGATATAGATGATCCCAAGCTGTATGAAGCGAAGCTGACGCTGCTACGAGGCGGAGAAGAGTTGGATCAGATGACCGTGCGCTTTGGCTTCCGCGAGGCCGAATTTCAGCCGGACGGTTTTTACTTGAACGGGCGGAAGATCAAGCTGCTTGGCTTGAACCGTCACCAGTCCTATCCGTACGTTGGCTATGCTATGCCCAAAAGAGCGCAGCGTCGTGATGCAGATGTGCTCAAGGAGGAGCTGGGGCTGAATATGGTACGGACATCCCACTACCCTCAGTCCCGTCATTTTCTAGACCGCTGTGATGAAATCGGATTGCTCGTTTTCGAAGAGATTCCGGGTTGGCAGCATATTGGCGGTGAAGCGTGGAAGGAGCAGGCGGTGAGGGACGTAGAGGACATGATTATCCGTGATCGAAATCATCCCTCCATTGTAATCTGGGGCGTACGAATTAATGAGTCGCAGGATGACCATGATCTGTACACGCGTACCAATGAGCTGGCACGAAAACTAGATCCGACCCGTGCTACGGGTGGTGTGCGTTATATTGTAGGCAGTGAGCTGCTGGAAGATGTATATACGATAAATGATTTTGTTCATGATGGGGGGCACAAAAAATATTTGGCGAAGGAAATCCGCAATTTTGATACGTATGACGATACAGAAGGCGTAGATGGCGAAACGACAGGCTTGCGCCAGCCGTCTCTCGTTACAAAGCTGGATCATCCGGTTCCTTATCTGGTAACGGAATATAACGGGCATATGTACCCGACGAAACGTTTTGATCAGGAGGAACGGGTAATGGAGCATGCACTGCGCCATACGCGGGTCCAAAATGCTTCCTATGCCGATGAGGGCATTGCCGGAGCGATTGGCTGGTGTGCTTTTGACTATAACACGCATGCTGATTTTGGTTCCGGTGATAAAATCTGCTACCACGGTGTCATGGATATGTTCCGCCTGCCTAAATTTGCAGCGAGCGTGTACCGGAGCCAGAAGAACGTCGAACAGGAAATCGTTATGGAGCCGGTCACTTACTGGTCTCGTGGCGAGCGAAATATTGGGGGCATCGTGCCGCTGGTTGTGTTCACCAATTGCGATGAGGTGGAGTTCATCTACGGTCATGAGCGCAAAGGTATTTATCGTCCGAACCGAGAGAAGTACCCGGCGCTTCCTCACCCCCCTGTCGTGATCGACGAGCTGACAGGCCACTGGGGCATGAAGTGGGAAGACGCTGTATTCATTGGGTACGTAGACGGGCAAGAAGTGATCCGCAAATACTTTTCACGTAATCCGGTGCCGACAGAGCTACGGGTAGCTGCAGATGATATGGTACTGGAAGCTGGCGATTGGGACGTAACCCGAGTAGTAGTGGATGCTCTAGACGAATACGGCAATGCCCTGCCGTTCTATACAGATCCTGTTTCGGTGGAGGTCGAGGGAGTGGGTCAATTGATCGGTCCTTCAAGCTTATCCCTAATTGGTGGACGCATTGCATTCTGGATTCGTACAAAGGGTGAGGTGGGCAATATCCGCGTGAAGGTTTCCGCGCCTTCTCGTTTCGGTTCGCAGGAATTGAGCATTGACGTGCAATAAGGAAGCAAAGGCAACATACAATCCTGCTAACTGCTTTTATACTGTCTGATACTTCTATTATTTAGTAAGGAGTTGTCCGCAGATTCTGCAAAGGATCTGAGAGGGCAACTCCTTTTTTGCATAGGTTAGGGTACGTTAATCTATAAGTCTTTCAAATTGTGTCTTATTACTGAGTCACTTAACGTTACGCTCGTAGATTGGAAGCATAAAATACACTATCAAGCGCAAGGGAGGTGAATCCTATGGCGATTCTATTACCTCAGCAATTCTATTCTCTCGCAGCTAATATTGGTAAATCATACTTTGAAAACTTGAACGGTGGCGCGAATGCTACAATTACCGTTAATAATAACGGTCCGGCACCGATCGATCTTGTCGTAACTCGTGTCAATGCACCTGTGATCACTTATGTTATCCCCCCAACTAACAGCCTCACGTTAGAGGTTGCTTTACTGCTGGTAGCTGCTCTGCAGACTACCGCAGCTGGAGCAGCTACGGGTACGATCCAGATTGCGACAGCTGATTTTTAACCTGTAACGACCTGATCCTCTAACTCTAGCTTTGCCGTATGGCAAGGTTAGAGTTTTTTTTGTTTGAAATTTTCTGAAACTTTTTTCATATTGTGCCGATATATACATATAGCATAGCAAACAACAACATCGAAAAGGAGTACCCTGTATGAGCTTTAGTAATCCGGTTTTACGTGATGATATCTTTTTGCGCGAAGATGAAAGAGAAGCTAGTGAACAACGCATGACCATCGGAGGAACGGTGAACAAAACGTTGCTTCTGCTGGTTCTGCTCATCGTCTCTGGAAGTATTACCTGGTACATGACCTACGAAGGAACCGTAGAGGTGCTATCTTTGCTGACGGCAGGCTTTATTGGTATGGCAGGCGTAGCACTTGCGATATCCTTTTTTCCAAAAACGGCTCCATTACTCTCTCCTGTATATGCGATTCTGAGTGGTTTTGCTTTGGGTGGCGTTTCAGCTTTTATGGAGTATGAGTACCCTGGAATTGTAGCCAATGCCATTTTACTGACCGTGGGTATCTTGTTCTTGATGCTCTTTATGTACACACAGCGAATCATCAAGGTGACACGCGGCTTTATCTCATTCGTTGTCCTGTGTACGATGGCGATTTTTCTGGTGACGCTGGTTGATTTTATTTTGAACTTTTTCGGTATGAATGTTCCCTATATCCATGAAACAGGTTGGCTGGGTATTGGCATTAGTTTATTTATCGTGATCATTGCGGCTTTGAATCTGCTGGTTGATTTCAATTTTATTGAAGAGCAAGCAGATCAAGGCGCACCCAAATATATGGAATGGTATGGTGCTTTTGCATTGCTGGTGACTCTAGTATGGCTGTATGTACGGATTTTGGATCTGTTGGCCAAATTCAGTAAGAGGGACTAAGTGTAGGGTGAGAAGAAAAGGATGGCTGAATGCCGTCCTTTTTTGTATTAAATAGACGGTTTAAAAATTGCATTTTACGTTAAATACATAGAAGTTGGGTAAAACATAAAGACAGACAGGAGAGGAGTGAGTGCATGTATCAAGTGGTGCTGGTTAGGCATGGACAGAGCGTGTATAACCGACAAAACCTGTTTACGGGCTGGACGGACGTGGACCTGACTGAACAAGGGACTCATGAGGCCATTGAGGCGGGACGTATTCTCAAGGAGGCTGGTTATAAGTTTGATTTGGCATTCGCCTCTGTGCTAAAACGTTCTATCCGCACGCTGTATCACATCTTGGATGAGCTGGATCATCTCTGGATACCTGTGCAGAAATCATGGAAGCTGAATGAACGCCATTACGGTGCTCTTCAGGGGCTTAGCAAGCTGGATTCCGCCGTGCAATACGGCGAGGAGCAGGTTCATATCTGGCGGCGTAGTCTGACGGTGCGGCCCCCCATGCTGGATGAGCAGGACGAGCGGAGTCCGCATCGGGAAGAGCGTTATCGAAATATTAAGCCAGAAGAGCTGCCGCTTGGGGAAAGTCTGGAGGACACCGTGCATCGGGTCGGTGAGTTTTGGAAGCAGCGGATTGTACCTTTGATTCTCAAAAAGGATCGAGTTATCATTTCTGCACATGGTAACACTTTGCGGGCCTTAATCAAGTATATGGAGAATCTGGACGAAACCGCATTGCTGGATTTGAATATTCCGACAGGCATTCCACTGGTGTACGAGCTGGATGAGCATATAGATCCCATCCGGCGCTTTTATCTCGGTGATCCGAGTCATGTAGAGGCTAAGAAGCAGGCCGTGGCCAACCAAAGCAAGGTAACGGAGTGACTTTCCATACACAAAGAGGACAGGGCGCTTCCTCGCATCCTGTCCTCTTTGTGTTGGGTATAGATTAAGCGTTCGCTTCCACTTCTTCTGTTTCCTGGCTGTCTTCCTCTGCGGGAAGTGCCCACACCGATACACTGCCGGCACGAACGGGAAATATGCCGTAGCCATCCTGCTCAATCTTTACGGTATGATCGTGATGTCCGGTCAAATCCATCCATTCTTCCCCTACACGTTGTTTGCCTACGAACATGCGCTTTTCTCCGTCATTTGCGTTGGTGATCACCACAGCACATCCGGAGCCTTCCAGTTCAGGCACGCCTTGACGAACCCATCCAATCGTATGGGGATCATCGAAATAATCTTTTTGCTCACCATAAGCTTTATGGTACCGGGCATATAGAAGCGGGTCTAGCTCAGCCTGCTTGCCTTTCACGGGCGTTTGCCCCTGGATACCGTAGTAATCGCCGTAGAACACACAGGGATAACCGTCCTTGCGCAGCAAGATGAGTGCATAGGCGCTAGGCTTGAACCAGTCCTCCACCCAGGATTCGAGCGCTTCATGCGGCTGGGAATCATGATTATCGACAAAAGTAACCGAGTTCAGGGGATGGGTATGAACAAGCGTATCCTCGAAAATGGTGCTTAAATCGAAATCCTTGCCACCCAAGGAAGCGCTATGTAGTTTGTAGTGGAGGGATACGTCAAACAGGTCGATTTTATAATCAATGGTATCCAGGAACTTTTGACACGATTCCAGATCCGGTTTCCAAAACTCGCCTACCATATAAAAATCCTGCCCGCGTTTTTTAATCATTTCTGTAGCAAACTCTCGTACAAATTCATGATTAATATGCTTGATTGCATCCAGACGGAATCCGTTGCATTGCAGAGTATCTACCAGCCATTTCCCCCAACGGATCATCTCTTTGCGCACATCCTGATGATTATAGTCAATATTGGCGAACATTAAATAATCATAATTGCCGAATTCATCATCTACATTTTCGCTCCAGCTTTTATTTTTACCTAAAATACGATAGATTCCTGTCCGGTCCTGGCTTGCATCGTAATCGGTTCCGTTAAAATGTTCAAAGTTCCATTGAAATGTGGAATACTGACCTTGACGGCCGGGGAACGTAAATTTAGTCCAGCCTTCGATATCAAAGGGCTCGGAAATGACTTCATTGCGGTTATCCGGGTTAACCTCGACGACCTTGAATACTTCAGTTTCATCCGCGCCGGCCTTATGATTCATGACCAGATCGACATAGACGGCCACGCCGTGGCGAACACAGGCGGCAACAGCCTCCAGCAGGTCTTCCCTGGTTCCGTATTTGGTGCGCACCGCACCTTTTTGGTCAAATTCGCCCAGATCATAAAGGTCATAGACGCCGTATCCCGTATCCTCGGGCGATTGGCCTTTGGTGACAGGTGGAATCCATATCGCGTCAATTCCTTTGGCCTTCAGTTCCGGCGCCAGGCGGGTAAGCTTTTTCCAGTGAGAACCGTCAGCTTCGACATTCCACTCGAAAAATTGCATCATCGTATGGTTCCTTTTCATGTGCGTCCCTCCTTCATATATAACAAGTTACCCACCAAGTGAGGGGGGCTAAACGTCAGACGGTCAATATGATGCTGAATGAAGAACAAGGATCGCTGTATAACGTATGCTGAATCATTAAAATTTGTTATACCTGAGTGTTCACAACGACTCGGGTAGCTAGAAAAGAGAACGTGAAAACGGTAAAATGAATCTAACTTAACAATAGTTCGGGTTTTGGGCAAACTGTGAAGCGCGAGCAACAGAGGAAAGGAGGAGTGGACGTGACAGAAACACAGCAGAACAAGGATGAAGCAAGCAAACCGCTGATTAAAAAATGTACGTATTGTCAGGAGATGAAACCTTTAACGGACTTTCAGCGCAGAACGGGTCGCCGGGCTGGTCCTTATTCCCGGCGTGGTCCTTGCCGTTCCTGCCGGGGGTTGGCCCCGCAAGAACGTGCGGCTACGTCCGCTCCCTCCGGCGAGGAAACAAATCCCTCGGCTGCTCCCGTGACGCAGCATAGCCTTGAAGCAAATACGGCTGCGCACAGCCTGGAGGCGTCGCTACCTATGGAGGCACAACGCCCCTGCAGGAAGCCGGTCACGGACAAAGCGCGTGAGTGCCACCGGCAACGGGTTCGGCATCTGCTTAGCAGGCTGAAGCCTGCGGATACCCGGACGTTGCGGCTCAATCGCAATGGCATGATTCGGCTAAGAGGCAAAACCGACCAGGGGAGACGCTGGCATCAAGAGATTGAGCTTGATCTGGCCATGACCTTGGTCAGAGAGCGTATGGCGGTGATTGTTAATCCATACACCGTGCGCAGACTGTATAGCAACAAGGAATTTCGTCAATATGTGCTTAAGCGTGACCGCTATACTTGCTTTTTTTGCGGGGGCTACGGTGACACGATTGATCATTTACTGCCTCGGGCAAAAGGGGGGCACACGACGCCGGTCAATTGTGTATGTGCTTGCAATGAATGCAATCAAGTTAAGGCTGCCCGCGATGTAGATGAGTTCATTGAGTCTGGTGTACCGCAGCCGTCTCCTGATGATTTCGAGGCACCTGATAATCCTGACGCTTCTGAAGGCACCCTACATACGTAGGGCGACTCTTGGAGCGTAGATCCCTTAGTACAGTTCTACTTCAAAGCCGGATTCCTTCCAGGCTGTTGTTCCGCCTTCGATAAAAGCTACATTGGTAAAGCCCATCTGCTGGAGTGTATAAGCTGCCAATGCAGCTTGTCCGCCTGCCCCACAAGTGGTGATAATCGGGCGGTTGCGGTCACGTAGACGTTCGTCACGCAAATCCTGTGGAACCTCCAAGTCAGCGCGGATGGGCAGCATGCCCAATGAAATATTGGCGCTTCCGCGAATCAGACCGCAAGCGCCTGCATCATGGGAGTCCTGTACATCGATAACGAATGTATCTGGATTTGCCTCCATTCGCTGACGTGCCTCCTGTGAATCAATGCCCTGAACGTGCTGCCTCGCTTCTTGAACCATATCTCCAAATGTTTTAGCCATCATTTAAAACCTCCGTATGAATATATTTTGTGTTATTTTCATATTATCGAACTAAAACTCACTCTCTTTATTACCCTCCTCTAGCATAAGATGACCCTTCTTTTAAGGGAAACTTGGACAAAAATCGAGCTTATTCTAATTTTTATCTAAAATAACAATAAAAATTTTGCAGAAATTTGTGCAAATTTAAAATTTCTTCGACGATTGTGTCGTGAAAGGTGTAATATAGAGGTATAGGGTTCCGTTTCGGCCTGTTGTAGTCACGAAGGAGCGCTTCGTGGAATATTCCGCAGCAGTAACAACAGAATACCGTCTGAGCAATATACAATTGGCATCTGCGATAAATCAGTCTTGCCCTGTAGGGTATAGGCCGGTTTTAGCTGTGCTTCTTGCATGTTTAAGGGCGTGAATTCGATGAACGTTTTATTGCTAGAGTTTATGGATACAGGTTACGAGAAAGGAATGGACTTCTATTTTCACAGTAAAGGAGGACGTTCACGCATGTCTGAAAACCAACAAGAGGTGGCAGTAACACAGGAAGCTACCAAAGAGTCTCGGGATGTATTGGACCAATTGATGAAACCGGAGGTTCAGCAATCGCTGACCGTGCTGGTAGAAAATCTGCCCAAGTTGACTGAGATGGTTACTTTGATGACCGACGCTTATGATGTAGCTCGCAGTCTGGCGACTGACCCTGTCTTTATCGGAGATATGAAAAGCTCCATGGGAGAGTTTGTGAAGCCTGTTACAGATTCGGCTAAAGGATTGGCTTCTGCTGCAATTGAAGCAAATGACCGTGTACAAACTACGGACGGCAGTGTAGGTCTGTTTGGCCTGCTCAAAATGCTTAAAGATCCGAATGTACAAAAAACGCTGCGTTTCAGCCAGGCTTTCCTGGATATTCTGAATGAGCGCCAACGCGAAAGCAAATAATTACCTGATCGAGAACGGAGGATGGACATGTCGAAGCAAATTTTGATCTTGGGCGGCGGATACGGCGGATTGCTGGCCGCTCTTACAGCACGCCAGCATATGGACGCTAGCCAAGCCACCATTACAGTGGTTAACCGCTTTGCGTCGCACCAAATTATTACGGAACTGCACCGTTTGGCGGCAGGTACAATTGCCGAAAAAGCTGTTGCGCTTCCTTTGGAAAAACTGCTGCGTAACAAAGAAATTATCCTGAAAGTGGATACTGTTTCCGAAATCAAGCCTGATGATAAAAAAGTAACCTTGGCCAGTGGCGCTACGTTGAGCTATGACGCTCTCGTTATTTCCCTGGGCAGCGAAACGGCTTACTTTGGTATTCCAGGACTGCAAGAGCATAGTTTCACGCTGAAATCTGTGGCAGAAGCCAATCGTATTCGCGCACATGTGGAAGCTCGTCTGGATGCTTACAAGCAATCCGGTAACCAAGCAGACGCTACAATCGTTATCGGTGGTGGCGGTCTGACAGGCGTTGAGCTGGTGGGCGAATATGCTGACAAATTGCCTGTAATTTGTCGCGAAAAAGGTATTAACTACGAAGATATCAACTTGTATTGCGTAGAAGCTGGACCATCTATTTTGGCAGGCTTCCCTCAACCACTGGTTGATCGTGCAGTAACAAGCCTTGAAAAACGTGGCGTTCAAATCGTAGCGGGTGTTCCGATTACAGAAATGAAAGCTGACGAAGTTCTCTTGAAAGACGGACGTTCGATCAAAACGAACACACTGATCTGGACAGGCGGCGTACAAGGTAATGCACTGGTTGGCGCATCTGGTATCGAAGTAAACCGTGGTCGCGCAACTGTGAATGGTGCACTGCAATCGACTTCTCACGAAGACATCTTCCTCGCTGGCGACAGCGCAGTGGTGTTCCCGGGTGAAGGCGAGCGTCCATACCCTCCAACTGCACAGTTGGCTTGGCAAATGGGCGAATTAGTTGGTTACAACATCTTCGCTTATTTCAACGGAGCGAAAATGGAACGCTTTACACCAGTCTTCTCCGGTACACTGGGCAGCTTGGGCAGAACAGACGCGATCGGTACTGTAGGCGCGAATGGCACCCAACTGAAAGGCGCTGTAGCTACTTTGATGAAGGAAGGCAGTAACATCCGTTACTTGTCCCACATCAAAGGACTTTTTGCATTGGCCTATTAATATTCCTTATATTTTATATGTTTCATTGGAAGAGAGCGCTATTCAGCGCTCTCTTTTTTTGTAGCTTTTCTTTTCGACACTAGAGTTGCTTACGATTCATTAGTCTTAATTCACTTCATCTTCGCTAACTCTGCCACCTGTACAGGGGGGAGCGCACCTTCAAATATACTCAGATCATCAATAGATCCTTTGAACGCAGGGTCCCACCAGTTGACACCTAAGCTGAATGTTCCAGATTTGGAGGTAAAGACATCTGGGAATTCTGAACCGATAAATTGAAGCTCGCCATTCACATACACGGCTAACACCCCACGTTCTACAGTGAAGGCGAGATGGGTCCATTCATTTGTTTTGATCTTTAGGCCAGTACTGCCGGTATACCAAAGTGAGCTGCCGGACCAGACCATTGTATTATCCTTCTCGGGTCCTCTGGGCAGAAGGCTAATCCAGTGGTTACTATCCATAGCTCCAAAGAAAGTTGGTGTATGCAGAGTTAAATCGCTTGGTTTTACCCACAGTGACACGGAATATGCTGAGCTGGATATGAGTCCTTCAGGTAGAGCAATGCCTGACTTTCCATCAAGGACTACAGCTTGGCCCTTTACGCCTTCAGCGTAGGATACACTTCCACCCTGGCGATCGATTCGGTCACCGATAACTTCTCCATTAGCAAAAACATTTTGCTGATCCTCCAGATTATTTTCAAATGTGTATGACGCAGTCAATGTTGCTTTCTCATAAGGGGATACCGTGATGTTAAAAACTTTGTCCCGACCACGTTCTCCTTTGGTAATGGTAGCCGTCAAAGTGGCAGATGCAGCCTTTTCTCCGATTCCTGGACGCTTGATTTCACCTGTATCCGTAATGACGCTTTGGTCTGAAGTTTTCCAGGTAATTCGGGATTGCCGACTGCCTTCCTTCGGAAGATTCAGGCTAGTCGTCACCCGACTTGTATCGCCAAGATCTAATTCACGATACACACTGTCCACTACTGTCGTATCGGTCATATCAGGGAGCTTACTGCCCCAAGCCATCTCACCTTTATTCGATAAAACTGTAAACGCCAGGATGTATTGATTCGAAACCTGATCCCATTGTCTTAAGAATACCCCATCCAACACAGCACCATCCAGTGTTAATTGGATATTCGCATCCCCTGACTTGCGCCATGTTCCTCGCACATCGCCTTCGATGGTATGATCTGCTCTAAGCTGAATGAATTGTGTATTCTTGATCGTAGCCGAAGAATCACTGCCATGATTAATATATTGATAATCGCCAATGAATTGTTTCTCATCCAGCTTTGTAAGCGTCTCGCCACCGTAACGGTAAGGAGCTACGACAGGCCAGTCATCCTGATTCATGAACATTTGGTGTACACGCAGCTCATGTGTCTCCCCCTGCTGAGGGAATCGGGTATGAAAAACGACAAACATTTGTCCAGTAGCAGGATCGGTGTATACAGAATTGTGTCCTGGGGAAACATAGCCGTAGCCAGTGCCTGTACCGGGGTCTCCTATCTTACTATCGAACAAGAAATTACCTATCAACTTGTTGCCATAAGTTGTATTTTTGGTGTTTGCCGGCAAAACAGCATTCTGTCCTTTGGCATCTTTATAAGGTCCTGTCGGTTTCTTAGAACGGAATAACCTCATGTTATACCCTCCGTCGGCTGCAAGACTGCCGTAGGTTACATACAAATAGTAATAACCCGTTTTTGGGTGGTATTCAATATACGGACCTTCCCCGGACTCACCGTATCCACCTGCGATCTTGGTGCCAAAATAACGATCAATCAGACGGTCATCCTCCGTAGTTCCATCTTGACCTGGATACATGGGTTTGCCAGTTGCCTTATCCAGCTCCAGTAAAAATATTCCCCCGGACCATGATCCATACGTCATCCACAAGCGACCGTTTGCATCGTAAAAAACGCTTGCATCGATTGCATTTGGGAACATCCGGTTCGCATAAGAACCATCGGTATTAAACCATCCCGGTCTGAGCCCCTCAAGCTTGCCTTCCTTAATGAGTTGTTGAATCGGCGTATTTGTCCATTTTTTATCTACCTTGCTATCTTTATCGAATGCAGTCTCCTTCGTAAAACCAGTGTGTATAATGGTATCCACATATTGATATGGACCCTCGATTTTAGGTGCAACTGCAATGCCGATCGCGGAACGAATGTAGGTGGAAGATGCGCTATAATAAATCATATATGCCCCTTTTGTCCCATCCTCATTGACATAATGCTCATTCCAAAATACATCGGGCGCCCATACCGAGAATCCTCCCTTACTATCCGCATCATTCTCACCCGCCCAAGCGAAAGATCCAGCTAGATTCTTCGATAAGTCCCCGTAAAGTGTGTTCCCAGGCGTAGTGTAACCGTTTGCAAAAGAAGTCCAGTTTGTAAGATCTTTTGACTTCGCCGCAGAGATGTGTGACCCAAATACATAATAAGTGTCACCGTCTTTGACAATGGAAGGGTCATGAACCGATACATTAGAGAAGGTTGGCGCATCCTGCTTATTATTCTGGTCTGGCACCGTTGCCGCCGCGTCTATTGCACCTAATGGTGCGCTTGCGATTGCTAATAATAATGTTAGTGTTATTGCAATGCTTTTCCTGACTTTACGTTTAACAAAACTTCTCATCATACACATTTGCCCCTTTCTGAATTGGAATACAGTGATATATTCTGCTTTCATCGCTAAATACCTTTCTATTTATAAATATTATTAATGTATTTATGAATTATATGGCTATAAGGAGGGTCTCGGCATCCAACACCGAGGTATACCTGTAAAATGAATCCTCATTATTTTAGATTGAGTCTTTCGGAGGATGATCTTTATTTAGGTAAAAATTATAAATTATGGTTGACGTTATGTTTTTGTGAGGATAAGCTAGTTATGAAAAATAAGTCGTAAGAACTGTTACTTGAACAAATTGTTGTTTTAACCTAAACGCTAACAAAGGAGAGCATTATGAAAATCAGACTGTTGGTCTGCCTTATGATTGTACTAAGTTTTGCTACTGCACACTCCAATTCGACATCAGCCCATGCTCATACCCCCATACAGTTGAAGGTCAATGATCATTACGTTTTATACACCTACCCTGCATCACCCTTTGTGGATAAGAAGGGAAGGCTGCTTATACCGCTCCAAGCGGCTGAGGATATACTGGGCGGTAAAGTAACTTATAATGCAGCGAACAAGACGGCTGCTGTTGATCTGTTGGGGCGTAATGTAACGGCAACGATTGGATCACCCGAAATATCGGTTAACGGCGAACCCATGACAATGGATACAGTCCCTATCATGCTAAGTAATGCAATGTTTTTGCCGGTATCCATTTTGTTGAAGGATACAGATGCGAAGATGGAATGGGATCCCAAACGTGGCTTATTGAAACTAAGACATGATAGCTTCACGGAAAGTCCAGTTCTTATGAGGTTTAAGGGACAAGACTTGGCCCAAGTCATTGATGCGAATGCATTTGATCTTAATTCCTTTGGCTGGGATCAAAGGCAAGGTGTATTGAATATTCATGCTACGTATAAGAGCGACTTATCGCCCGCCTTCAAGCAAATTGACTTTAATCCTCTGATTGTTTATAGCAAAGGGACCTATAGTGTATATCCTTATTCTAAACCCAGTATGTTTTACAAAGTTAAAATAACCAGTCCTGGTAATTTGGTTTATACAATGAATATCGATACAATCGATGCGGATAATGATTATGTAAAATATATTACTTCCGTAGGTAGGATGATTAAATAGTGGAATGCATATGATTGTGCATCATAAAAAAGCGACAAAGGCTTCATGGCCTTTGTCGCTTTTTTTGGAAGATTAATCTTAGAAGGTAATGATTTGACTGCTGTTCCCTTTATTGCGTATAGTTCCATCGACTCTATCAATGGACTCTTCGTCTTTAAGAAAATTAATAATGCCATCTGTCAGGTTGCTTCTTTGTAAATTTGACATTTTGTTCCAATCATCCGGATTTACATACACATCCACGTTAGCTTTACTGCTGTCGCCTCTTACGCTGAAATCAAAGCCGTATCCGGCGTAGCTGCTGTATCTGTTGAATAAATCACGTTGGATACTGCTTGCGTCGAAAGATGTACCTACTTTTTTAATCGTAACATCGCCTCTGCTATTGGTTGTAAAGGTTGCTAATTTATCTCTATTACTAGAGTTCTTAACCGTACCCTCTACCTCGGCATCTTTGTACTCTTTCAAAATATCTTCAACGATATCTTCCAGATAGGTTCTTTGTTTGCTGCTGGATAAACCTTCCCATCTGGATTTCGTCATTTCGATGGTCACTGTAATATCGTTTTTGTTGCCACTGAGCTCAATATCCGAATTAGTATCGTAGGCATCGCTGTGATCATCGTTCAGCTCCTTTTGAAGATCTTTCAAGGTGCTAGAACTATTTTTGCTCGCTTCATCTTTTAGCGTCTGATTGTCTTTTTGCAATTGAGCGATGGTAGCGTCTTTCGTCGTGTTTGCTGCTTTTGCTGTGTTGAGCTCTTGAGTCAGCGTCGTAATCTGGTTGTTCAGCGCCGTAACTGTAGACTGGTCAATCGGAACGCCGTTGTCAGCAATGACTACGCGTTTGTTTGTGCCATCCCATGTTACTTTTTTATCCAAAGCTGTACCTGCCAGCTTCAGCGGGATATACGTCACGCCATCCAGCAGAAATGGTTCTGTTTTAGCATCAGCAGGAACCTCGGTTCCGTTGTAGATGATTTTGATATTGTTATATACTGCTTGGATCGGCTTAGTCACTTGTGCGGCATATGTGGACTGGCTGAAAAGAGCCCCGGATATGGCCAAGGCGGATACGGCAGTGATGATGACAGGTTTTTTGATAGATTTCAGTGATTTCATTCGTTGGTCTACCCCTTTATTTAAGAATTATAGCCTGGTTCATAGACTAGAGTAACATTAATGCCTACAAAATCCAACAGGTTGGAAGAGTCATTATGGGTTGTGCTTATATTGGTTAGACGCAACAGCAACCGTAAAAGTTGCCCTGTTTGCGCAAAAGTTTTTCCAAAAGTATCCGAACAACACAAAACAAGCCCGCTGCACAAGACAGCGTGACTTGTTGGTAAAACAGTGCGTCGAGGTTATCCATTCAGGATTATTTGCCGTCCTTCAGTTTGCCTGCTGTTTCCTGAAGATGGCCTTTGGCCTTATCCAGTTTACCTTCGGCTTGAAGGGACTTATTATCGGTAGCATTCCCGATTTGGTCCTTGATTTCACCTTTGGCTTTGTTCACATTACCTTTGATTTTATCGCTAGTTCCGTTATCCTTCATGTTATAGCCCTCCTTATGTGATCGAACTTTCATTCAGCATGCTGTAGTTAGTCATTACCCGAGCGAGGGTAATACGAAACCAGAGGCTGTATATCACAGACGGGGGTATAATGTTGGGTACGGGTTAAATCAGAACGTGAAGTGGGGAGTGAGCGCATGCTCAAAATTTTATTATTTATTCTCGTTATTCAAATTATTTACGTATCGGCGTATACACTGCGCATGATTCTGACGCTGAAAGGACAGAAGTACATTGCTGCGCTCATTAGCACCGTGGAAGTTACGGTCTATGTGTTGGGCTTGAATGTTGTGCTTAAGTACCTGGATCAAGTGGCAAGTCTTGCAGTATACGCCATTGGCTATGCATTGGGCATTCTTATTGGAGCATGGATTGAGGAAAAAATAGCGCTCGGTTATGTCACCGTTAAGGTGATCAGCAATGAGATCAATGGAGGAATTGCCAATGCGCTGCGGGACAAGGGATACGGCGTTACAGCCTGGCTGGGCAGTGGACGTGATGGAGAACGCCTGGTAATGGAAATTTTGGCTAAACGGAAAAACCAGAATAAGCTGTATCAGTCCATTCTGGAGCTGGATCCTAAGGCTTTTGTCATTACGGTAGAGCCGAAGCAATTTCATGGCGGTTTCTGGACCAAGGCTATCCGTAAATAAACATTTTGGTAAATTGCGCATATTTTTTGGAGGTTGGAGCATATTAATACCCGGACAGGTGGGAATTAACAGTAAGCCGACAGGGGATATTACCCTATAAAAACCGAGGGGGGATATAGATGTACAGACGCCAGGCCCCGGAAATCATTCCAGAGGAAAATACGGCTATTTGGTCGTGTACAAACGAGGGTTGCAACGGTTGGATGCGAACGGATTTCACCTTTTTGAACGAGCCGGCTTGTCCATTTTGCCAAGCCTCGATGGGGCAAGAAATGCGGATGCTGCCGATTCTCAATCGGGCGGGCAATTCCTTTGTCGCCCAGCGCTCCTAATCCAGGGTTTTGCAAAATCCACAATTGAATGTGAGTACGATGATCACACTGCAGAATTTATGAACGTCAAAAGCCGCTCCAGCGACATGCTGAGCGGCTTTTGGTTGTGGAAAATTGAGAATAGCGATGACCTCTCCCCAAAGTAAGATATGCATTGATCATGGTCTCTGGATGGGCTGCACGGAATCACGATATACAATATGTCCCTGCACCAGGACTCGACCAAAGCGGCTGCCGGGATGACTTATTTTTTTCATCATTGAATCAATCGCGGTACGTGCCATCTGCTCGATGTCTACTCCGACCGTGGTCAGTTGCGGAACAATAAGAGTGGCGTATACATCGTTGTCAAATCCGACCACAGAGCAGTCTTCAGGTACGCGGTATCCCAGACCAATGAGCTTGTGTACCAGATTGTGAGCGACCTGATCGCAGTTACATACAAAGGCAGTTGGTAGCGGCTGAGGAAGCTCCATTTCAACATAAGTACCTTCGTCGTCCCGGTCACTGAGCACCCACTCGTTACGGAGGGGCAGTCTGTGCTCCAGCAAGGATTTATAGTAGCCGAGGAAACGATCCTGAATACTACTGGTGGAATAGATATTGCCTACATATGCAATATCACGATGCCCCTGGGCGATCAAATAGTTGGTCAGCTCATATGCTCCGTAGAAATTATCCGTCACCACGGAGTCGATATCGGCATGTTCATCATAAAAATCGAGAAACATTTTGGGTAGATCCATGGTTTGTACCAGCTCGATATATGGCTTGCTCACTTGACCCAGGAGAATGAAGCCGTCCACCTTGCGGTCGTAATAGATACGTGGCAGATTAAGCTGTTCTTCGTCTTCGCGATGAAGGATGTGAAGGATGCCATAGTAGCCGTATGGCTCCAGTGCCCGTGAAATTTGCTGGTAGATGTGCAGATAAAACGATTGGCCGGGGCCAGTAAAACGTTCAGGAATGACAACACCTATGTTATAGGTGAGGCCCTCCTTCATGGACTTGGCAACGGTATTGAAACGATAACCCATTTCGCCCGCGAGCGTCTTAATACGCTCTTTTAGCTCCTCGCTAACCCCATCCTTGTCATTGAGCGCCTTCGACACGGTCACGCTGCTTACTCCCAGCTTATCTGCAATATCCCGCATCGTAACGTTGCTCTTCATTCCTGTTCCGCCTTCCAGTTTTAAAAAGATAAGCATTTTGCCTAATCCAGAGAATGGATGCAAAATGCTGGGGAATATATCAGTAGCTTAGCCGCCTGTAAAAATCCAAAAGACTTAGCAGGGTTGCTGTCCTGTAAAGATACAAAGACTGGCAGCATGGCTGCCCATAGAACAACTGTTAGCCTGCGGGTAACAGTTGTTCTATGGATAGTATACATGGTTCCGCAAGCAGGATAAAGCCTGCGGCTTATGTCCGCTGGGAAGGACAGGAGTGTGCTTGCAATAGCGCTTCATTGTGATGAATTAGCTCACGGCGAACAGCGGCGCTGCCGAGAGAACGCAAGGGATCAGATGATGTATTGAAGGTGTAGTCCTCCAGTCTAGCGATGGTGGTCGTCGCTACGTGAATACGGGTATCACTGGATGCGTAGTAAATAAAGACTTCATCTTGCTCGTTAACAACAGCCCCGTTGCAAAAAATAACATTCGAAACGTCGCCCACGCGTTCCTCATCATAAGGAGCCAGAAAGTGCCCGCCGGGCTTGGCGATGACGCGCGTAGGGTCTTCTAGACTGGTGGCAAAGGTATACAGCACATACCGCAGCCCGGCGGCCGTATTGCGTACCCCGTGAGCAATATGAATCCAGCCGCGACTGGTTTTGATCGGGGCAGGCCCCTGACCGTTCTTGGCTTCGTACACCGTATGATAACAACGCTCATCAATGACGGTTTCGTGTTCAATCACGGGTTGTGTAATATCTTTGCACAGGCCGAAGGCGATGCCTCCGCCTGAACCGGTGGAAATAAACCCGTCCTGGGGACGAGTATAGAAGGCATATTGACCGTCCACAAATTCAGGGTGCAGGACAACGTTGCGCTGTTGTGGGGACTGGGTAGTGATGTTGGGAAGCCGGGTCCATGTACGAAGATCACGAGTGCGGACCAGTCCGGCCTGAGCGACAGCACTGGAGGTATCGTGGGGTGGTGCGTCAGGGTCCTTTTTTTCCGAGCAATAAATACCGTAAATCCAGCCGTCCTCATGCTTTACCAATCGTATATCGTACATATTTGTTTCTTCCGGGTCGATATCCTCCCATACGAGGGGAGCGTCAATGAATCGAAATTGATCAATGCCGTTATCGCTCTCTGCCAAAGCAAAAAATGACTTTCGATCCAGTCCCTCTGTACGCGAAACAAGAATGTATTTTCCTTCATGATAGATCGCCCCTGGATTCAATGCCGCATTTACACCCAGCCGCTCCATGAAAAAGGGATTGGTTTGCGCATCCAGATCAAACCGCCAGTGAAGTGGAACATGATGGCGTGTGAGCACTGGGTAGATGTAGCGTTCGTAGATACCATTATAAAAGGTAGCTTTAACCTCATTGGGGCGTGTAATCAGTTCCTCTTGCTGCAACCGCAGCTCATTATATTTGCTATGGATCATTGGTTTTCCATCCTTTCTAGCATTTCTATGCAAAATCGGCTGTTATGATAAGGGCACTTCCAGGGTCCTGCAATCTCTCTCGCATCAGGCTTACCATCCGCTTGAACTGACCAGAACCATTCGCCTCCGGGGCGCGGATCGATGATATGTTGCTGGGTATAGGACCATAGATTTTTCACAATTTGCAAAAAACGTTCGTCTTTTGTACGTTGAAACGCATTATAAAAACCAACCATCCCCTCGGCCTGTACCCACCAGATACGTGAGGTGTCTACCCGCTCTCCTTCCCGCTCATTGATGAGCGATCCGTCTGGCTGAACAGCGCGCTCTGCTACCGCATTGGCAATATCCATCACCATATCCACGTATTCTGACGGGTAATAACCCAGCACATTCATAGCGTCTTCAATCAACCAGCTGGCTTCGATGTCGTGACCATATGAGGTCAGGTCAAGCAGAGAGCGCCATTCACGATCGAAAAATACCCCCAGTCGTCGAGCAGAAGCATCGTAAACACGATGATATAAAATATCCAGTACGTTCGTCAGTGCATCTCGAACCTCTTCATTTGGCCAGACGCGCAGCAATTGGGTGTACGCCTCCAAAACATGAATATGCGTATTCATGGTGATATGCGCGGTGACGCCATTTTCGCTGAGTAGCTCATTAGGCTGCGTGTTCCACAAGCGGTCATATTGTTCGCCGTATGCCTGTCGGGTGGGATCATATCCTTTTTGCTCCAGCAGGTGGAACAGCTCCATAGCTAGTGGTAATGCATTCGGGTCGTCTGTGGCACGTGCATACTCTGCTAGCGCATAGATCGCGAATGCCTGCGCGTATACATGCTTGCACGTGTCCACGGGTTGCCCGGTGTAGTTCACTATCCAATACATTCCTCCATGTAATGGATCAAGCAGGTGATCTCGCAGGAATGTGAATGCATGTCGTGCGGCTTCTGCATAGGTATCTTCCCCTGTTACACGGGCAGCCGCCGAGAATGACCAGAGTAGCCGTGCAGTGGCAATCCCCCCTTTGTCGGCTTGGTTATGAGTGTGCAGATCCACATCCACTTCGCCGTAAAACCCACCGTGTGTCTCATCCTTCAGTCCAAGCCAGAACGGGAGTATGTGTTCCTTCCATTCCTGTCTAATTTCGTCCAGTAATGTTTCCAAGAGACAAAGCCTCCTTCGGAAAATGAATTATTAGGTTATCGTTAACTTTACAGGATTATCATATATAGCTGTTTGTAAACTGTCAACCATGCTAAATTGGTGTTTTTTCATAAGATGTGACCCATTCCACTTTACAAAAAGAATATTGCAATTGACATAGTAAGCGCTAACATAATAAAATGATTTTGTTACTTTAACGATAACCTTATTCGAAAACAACAGGAGGAGTCGTCTCATGAAGTTGTCCAAGGTTTTGATGTCATTACTATCCGTGGTTTTGTTAGCGGGGCTGTTTACTGGCTGTACCTCAAAGAAGGATGAGCCAGCTGCCAGCTCTGATCCGAAGGGTGTGGAAGGTGAAATTACGGTTATCACACAGCGGACAGATATTGTGGATACGGTGTTTCAGGACTACGCCAAGGAATTTAACAAGCTTTATCCGAACGTGAAGGTCAATTTTCAGGCATTGGCCGATTATGAGGGCCAAATTAAAATCCGGATGGGGACCAGGGATTACGGAGATGTTTTGCTGATTCCTGGCAGTATTCCAGTTGAAGAGCTGCCCAATTTTTTCGAGCCACTGGGTACTTATGAGGAGATGAAAAACAAGTATACCGGCCTTGAAGAGCGTACGGTGGATCATAACAGCTACGGTATTCCGATTGCGATGGTTTACTCTGGTGTGATTTATAACAAAAAGGTGTTCAAGGACGCAGGAATCACGCAGCTTCCCAAAACACCGGACCAATTCCTGACAGCGTTACAGCAGATTAAGGACAAAACCAAGGCAGTGCCGCTGTTTACGAACTATGCCTCTGGTTGGGCACTGACCCAGTGGGAGTCTAGTCTGGCAACATTGGCGGGTACGAAGGAATATGTGAATGTCACACAACCGAATACAGATGACAATTTCACGAAGGGCCAGCCCCACTATGAACTGTATAAGGTCCTGTACGATGCGGCTAAAAAAGGCCTGATTGAAAAAGATCCAACGACTACAGATTGGGAGACCTCCAAGGCGGATCTCGCTCAAGGCAAAATCGGTACGATGGTGCTTGGCTCTTGGGCGATTGACCAGATCAAAAGCACAGCTTCTAACAAGGATGATATCGGTTTTATGCCTTTCCCGACGAATGCCTCCAAGGTACTTGTGCCTCTGGCTGGTGATTTTAACCTCGGTATTAACGTAAACAGTGAAAATAAACCGGCGGCCCGTGCCTGGGTGGATTGGTTTACCGAAAAGTCCAACTATGCCGTAGAGCAGGCAGGTAGCATTAGTCCGCTGAAGGGTGCCCCAATGCCTAGCATTTTGAAGCAATACGAAGATCAGGGAGTCGTTTTTGAAACGCTCACTCCGTCTCCAAAAGGACAGGAAGGGATTGTCGATAAAATCGACAAAAAGGGAGAAATCGGCTTGTGGCAGCCTGACTTCAAAAAACGCATTATTGAGGCAGCGGTCGGTAACCGCCCGGAATCGTATGATGCCATTATGAAGGATCTGAACGATGCATGGGTGAAGGCGCGTGCTGAAGTGGCTGCAAAGGAAGCAAAATAACCATCTGAACTGACGAAAAGAAAGGATCGACGTAGCAGTCGATGGACGGATAGCCAGGAGGTGCAGCATGTTAAAATTTTCGAATCTCAGCTACTCCAAACAAAGATTGGCGATTATTGTTGCCTTTTCAATTATTCCGCTAGCGCTGCTGATCACTTTTGCGTACTTGCCAGTGATCAATATGTTTAAGTACAGCTTTTCGGACTGGAATGGCTATAGTAAGCGTCTGGAATATGTGGGCTTTGAAAACTATATCAAAATCTTTACCGACCCCGAGTATTTCTCGGTGTTTAAGGTCAGTCTGTATTACTTTGTAGCCACGTTTGTACAGATGGGGCTGGCCCTTTATTTTGCAACCATTCTCAGCTTTCAAACCTGGTTTAAAAATTTCTTTAAAGGCGTTTTGTTTTTTCCTTCCCTGATGAACGGGGTAGCTATTGGTTTTATTTTTCTATTCTTTTTTAAGCCAGACGGTACCCTTGATACACTGCTTCAGGCGATGGGGCTGGGTTCGTATGTCAAGCTGTGGCTGGGCAACCCGGAGATTATCAATATTTCGCTGGCTGGCACGTCGATCTGGAGATACATGGGCTTTAACTTTATCGTGTTTCTCGGTGCGATTTCCTCCATATCCAGTGATCTGTATGAAGCGTCTGATATAGACGGGGCTAACCGCTGGCATCAATTCCGCTCTATTATTTTGCCGAGTATCAAGCGGATTTTGCAATTGAATCTCATCTTGGCGATTAGCGGGGCGATCAGTGCGTTCGACATCCCGTATATTATGACCGGTGGCTCCAACGGCAGTGAAACATTCGTCATTCAGACGCTTGATGTGGCATTCAAATACAGCAAGGTCGGTTTGGCCTCAGCGATGGCGGTCGTTCTGCTGCTGATCGTGATTGCTGTCACACTGCTTCAACGGTTGCTAATTCGGGGAGAGGAGGACTAATCATGTATAAGCTGAAAAGAATACTGGGTAGCAGCATCAAGTATGCCGCGCTTCTACTAGGTGCGTTCATTGCACTGCTGCCGATTGTCGTCATTTTGTTTGCATCTTTGAAGACGAAGGCTGAATATGCGGCAACCAGTCCTCTGACTCCCCCCGTAAACTGGCTGAATTGGGCTAACTATACCAAAGCCTTTATTAACGGAAATATGCTGACCGGATTTGTGAACACAGCTTTTATCCTGTTGATTTCGATCATCGGAGCTACGTTGACCGGTTCCATGATCGCGTATATTTTGAACCGTTTTAAATTTAAGGGCAAAAGTCTCATGCTGGGTGCGTTCTTGCTCGCCACGCTCATTCCGGGGGTGACGACACAGGTATCGACATTCCAAATTATCAACAAGCTGGAGTTGTTTAACACGCCTTGGGCGGCGATCTTGCTGTATTTGGGAACGGATATTATTGCGGTGTATATTTTTCTGCAATTTCTGGATTCCATTGCGGTGGCGCTGGATGAATCAGCCATGCTGGACGGGGCCTCCTATCTGACGATCTACTGGCGCATTATCTTGCCCCTGCTGAAGCCTGCCATTGTGACGGTGATCATTATCAAGGGCGTTAATATTTACAACGACTTTTACACCCCGTTCCTGTATATGCCCAAAACAAGCCTTCAGGTCATATCGACGGCGCTATTCAAGTTTAAAGGGCCATATGGCTCGCAATGGGAAGTCATTAGCGCGGGCATTATCATTGCCATTATTCCGACGCTGATTGCGTTTTTATCATTACAAAAATATATCTATAACGGATTCGCGCAGGGTTCGGTGAAATAGAATAACGGCGAAATAGAAAAATGATGAGATCAAGTATCTCGGTGAGAGGAGAATATACGTATGAGTAAATTGAATGTGGATTTGGATGTAGGTAACGTACGAATTGTGGGAGAAAGTCTGTCGAAAATGCCGTGGCAGGATAAGCCGGAAGGTAGCGAGGCTCCGGTGTGGAGGCATAGTGAGAATCCGGTCATTGGGCGGAATCCGGTGCCGGGCATTGCCCGTATTTTCAACAGTGCAGTAGCTCCGTATGAGGGACGGTTTGTAGGGGTATTCCGGGCTGAAACGATTAATGGACGTCCGCATTTGCATCTAGGCTGGAGTGACGACGGGTTGGCTTGGGACATTGAGACAGAACGTCTGCATTTGGTCGATGAGGAAGGAAGCGATTACCAGCCTAATTATGCTTACGATCCGCGTCTGGTCCGCGTGGAGGATACGTATTATATCATCTGGTGCACAGATTTTTACGGTGCAGCGTTGGGAATAGCACAAACGAAGGATTTTAAAAGCTTTGTACGATTGGAAAATCCGTTCCTGCCGTTTAATCGCAATGGTGTGCTGTTGCCCCGCAAGCTAAACGGAAACTTTATGTTGCTATCCCGTCCGAGCGACAGCGGACATACACCATTTGGCGACATTTTTCTGAGTGAAAGTCCTGACTTGGTCTATTGGGGCAAGCACCGTCATGTCATGAGCAAGGGCGGACAGGGCTGGTGGCAATCGGTAAAGATTGGCGGCGGACCGGCTCCGATTGAGACGACAGAGGGCTGGCTGATGTTCTACCACGGGGTGACAGGCACGTGCAATGGGCTGGTATACAGTATGGGCGTAGCCGTTCTTGACCTGGATGATCCGTCTAAAGTTAAATATCGTTCCTCGAATTTCGTGCTGACCCCGGAGGAATGGTACGAAGAACGGGGTTTTGTGCCGAATGTGGTGTTCCCGTGTGCTACGCTGCATGATGCGGACACCGGGCGGATTGCGATTTATTATGGAGCCGCTGACACGTATGTAGGTATTGCATACACGACAGTGTCTGACATTATGAAGTATGTCATCGCAACGGATGAAGTGGTCGCAGACGACCGTGAGTCAGGTCGGATGTAGGAGGAACTTGAATGCCGGAGGATATGTCTTTACAGCAATTGCAGTCATATATGGGGAGTAACCCGAAGCCGCCGGATTTTGACGCATACTGGGAACGGGCATTACAGGAGCTGGAGCGGCAGCCGCTTGATTATACACTGGAGCCTGCTGATTTTGTCTCTCCGATGGTGGAGTGTTACCATCTATATTTTACTGGAGTGGGCGGAGCAAAGGTTCATGGGAAGCTGGCTCGTCCCAAGCACCTTACGGAACAAGGGCCAGCTTTGGCCATGTTTCATGGATATTCCTGCGACAGTGGCGACTGGTTCGACAAGGTAAGCTATGCGGCACACGGATTCACTGTGCTGGCCATGGATTGCCGGGGGCAAGGTGGGCTGTCCGAGGACAATTTGCAGGTTCAGGGAACGACGGTACGCGGCCATATCATCCGAGGGATTGACGACCCGGACCCGGATCGGTTGTATTACCGCAATGTATTTTTGGATACCGTGCAGACGGTGCGCATTCTGATGTCTATGGAGCAGGTCGACCCTGAACGGATCGGCGCATTTGGCTGCTCCCAGGGAGGGGCCTTGACGGTTGCCTGCGCTGCATTGGAGCCGCGTGTCCGTATGGCAGTTCCGGTATATCCGTTTCTGTCGGACTATAAAAGAGCCTGGATGCTGGATGCCACTACATCTGCATATGAAGAACTGGTTTATTATTTTCGTTGGTTTGATCCGAACCATCTGCGCGAGGAGGAGCTCTTTCACCGACTAGGCTACATCGATATTCAACATTTGGCAGATCGTATTCGTGGTCGTGTGTTGTTTGTGACAGGACTGTCGGACATCATCTGTCCGCCTTCCACGCAGTTTGCGGTGTACAATAAAATCGTATCAGACAAGGAAATACTCCTGTATCACGAATACGGTCATGAGTACCTACCCTATCTGTCGGATCGTGCTATGAGCGAATTTTTGCGGCTGTAGGGGGTTGAACTTAGCCACAGGCTCCTTTATAGTAATAGCTATAACCTTCGTGAATGCGTAATAAATGAATGCCCCATTTGTATAACCTCAATAATATGGTTTGAGGGTCTCTACCAGGAACCGATAAATCCTGATTACAAAAAGTGTACGTCTTGTACATTTCTTGTGGTCAGGATTTTTTTGCGTAATACGAGGGAATTTACATGACAGCAAAGGAGCTAATGTAATGAACTTCAAAGTAGTTATTTTAACGATTGCGACCTTTACGGTGGGGCTGGTGGAGCTGATTATCGGTGGCGTGCTACCCCAAATTGCACAGGATTTGAATGTCTCCGTAAGCACGGCAGGACAGCTTATCATGATCTATGCGCTCGTGTATGCTATTGCTGGGCCAACTTTGTTGGCGTTGACAGCCAAAATTGAACGAAAACGACTGTACCTGTGGTCGATGTTTATTTTTATTCTGGGAAGTCTGCTGGCCTTCTGGAGTCCGAATTATGCAGTCTTGTTTGTATCCCGTATCATTACCGCTGCAAGCGGGTCGCTAATCGTGACATTGTCACTGACCATTGCAGTCAAAGTGGTGTCCAAGGCTTATCAGGCCCGTGTCCTCGGTGTCATCTCCATGGGGGTTAGCTCCTCCATCGTTCTAGGTATTCCAGCCGGGGTGCTGATTGGAAATGCATTTGGCTGGCGGGTGCTTTTCCTGATCATTGCTTTGTTGACGGTCGTTGCTATGATCGTTATCAACTTGTTTATGGAGCGTATTCCGACAGAACATGTTGTACCTATGCGTGATCAGTTGAAATCCTTAAAAAATGTTAAAGTCATCAGTGCTCATTTGGTGACCACGCTGACACTGGCGGGCCATTACACGTTATATGCGTACTTCACTCCGTTTTTAGAAAATATGATGGGCTTGAACGCTTCGTGGGTTAGTGTGGCCTATTTTGTCTTTGGGCTGGCGGCAGTGAGCGGTGGTTTTATTGGCGGCTCTTTGGCAGATCGGTTCGGCACAGCGAAAAGTATTCTAGTCGTCGTAGGCGTGTTTATCGCCGTGATGTTCTTGCTGCCATTCTCAATTCACTCGATTTATGTATTTGCGCCACTACTGATTATCTGGGGCATACTGAGTTGGGCCTTGTCGCCCCCGATGCAAAGTTATCTTATTGAACATGCACCCGAATCGGGTAGTATTCAGCAAAGCTTTAATTTCTCCGCACTCCAGGTCGGGATCGCTTTAGGTTCTGCCTTGGGAGGAGTAGTGATTGAAAATAGTGAATCTGTTGCCACGAACGCTTGGGTAGGTGGGGCATTTGTGATTGTTGCTTTTGTCTGCGGCGTATTTTCGATTACCAGAGCGGGGACATCGCAGGCTGTCAGAGGGCACCACTCTGTTTCATAATTTGCTGGACCATCGCCCTCTTTTATAATGCGAGCAAACATGTTATACTACACACAATTATGAAGAAGGAGGTGAGGTAGGTGAATCACGAGATGCTGAACAACCGTATTAGCCAGCTGCCGATTGCTATGGCTGGCATTGTTCATGCTTTTCCATACAACGGGAGAAGTCTGTCCAATTTTAATCATACGGTTGTAAACATCGCGAGAAGACGCCTACCTTAACTCGAACGGATTGCTGTATCTTCCGAAGAGTCGCGGGGTTGCTCCTGCGGCTCTTTTTGTGTTACCCGGGTAAGGGTCTTCCTAAATAAAGGAGAGCCTGAACATGTATATAGTAAACGGTCAACAATTGAAAAAATACCATGCTGCCAATCTGATTTTGGATGGTGCATCGTTTGATATCCATACGGGAGAAAAGGTGGGGCTCATCGGCCGCAACGGAAGCGGTAAAACCACCCTATTACGCCTAATCGCACGTTTGTCCCGCCCGGATGAAGGGCAACTCGTCATCGCCAAGGATACGAAAATTGGCTATTTGCCGCAAATTCCGGCGGAGTTTGAGAGCTTCAACGTGTACGAAACACTGGCTTATGCCTATCGTGAGCTGAAGGATTGCCGCAATCAGATGAGCACACTGGAACGGGAAATGTCAGATCCGGTTGTGGCAGCAGACGTGGGCCTTCTGGAGAAGTTGCTGCAATCGTATGCTACCTTGCAGGAACGGTTTGAACGCAACGGCGGCTATGAAATGGCTGCAAACATTGACCAGGTAGCGGATGGGCTGCGTATTCCCAAAGGAATGTATACGCGCAGCTTCGGCTCGCTGTCGGGTGGAGAGAAAACAAAAATAGCGCTGGCATCACAGCTCATCGGACGGCCGGATTTGTTGCTGCTGGATGAGCCGACCAATCATCTGGATTTGAAGGGGCTGGAATGGCTGGAGCAATTTTTGCAGGGCTACACAGGTGCGTGTGTGGTTGTATCTCATGATCGTTATTTTCTGGATCGGGTCGCCGTTAAAATGATTGAGCTCGAGGATGGCGAGGCGTTTACGTATTATACGAACTACAGTGGCTATGTTAAGGAAAAGGAAGAACGACTGCTACTACAATTTGAAGACTATAAGGAACAGCAAAAGCGGATCAAAAAGATGAAAGAGGCCATTCGGCGCTTTGAAGAGTGGGGGCGCAATGGCGACAACGAAAAGTTTTTCAAAAAGGCAGCCTCCATTCGTAAGGCGTTGGAGCGCATGGAACTGGTGAAGCGGCCTGTATTGGACCCGCAGGGGGCGGAATTTCACTTAAAGCTGGAGGATCGTTCCGGTCGCCGGGTACTGCAGTTTGAAGAAATTGCTAAAGCCTATGGAGAACGCCAGATATTAAACGGGGCAACGGGCAGTCTGGAATTCGGCGAAAAGGTGGCCTTGCTGGGTGATAATGGGTCAGGCAAAACGACGTTGCTCAAGCTGCTGCTTGGTCAGGAAAGCGCGGATGCAGGCACAGTCCAGTGGGGTGCGCGCGTGGAGTACGGATATTTGGCGCAGCAGGAGAGAGAACGGAATAGCCGGGCGACTGTGCTTGCTTACTTCAAGGAGGAAGCAGGGGTGGAAGAAGGCGAGGCACGCGGGTTGCTAGCGAAGTATTTGTTTTACGGTGCCGATGTGTTTAAGCCCGTGAGCATGCTGTCCGGTGGCGAATGGTCCCGCTTGCGGCTAGCGTTGCTGGTCATGAAAAAACCAAATTTGTTGGTGCTGGATGAGCCGACGAACCATCTGGACATTGACTCACGCGAGGCGCTGGAGGAAGCGTTAGACACCTACACGGGAACAGTACTGGCGATTTCACATGACCGCTATTTTGTGAATAAGCTGGCAGGGCGCGTGTGGGAGCTGGAGGCTGGAAAGCTGACCTTTTATCTAGGCAGCTTTGACGAGTACCGAGCGAAGAAGCGGGAGCTGGAGAACGCTCGTCTACAGAGCGACGGGGATACCGGGACACGCCCGACATCTGCAAGCAGAGCCGCATCGGGTGGCGGCTCTGGCTCGGGCACAGCTGTACATTCCAGTGCAGCGAGCAATGGCATGGGGGCGGCTGCGCATGCGGGAGCGACTACGGAAGACGATGCGAGCCGTGCACGCTCAGGTCGCTTGGGCTCGCCCGCTACCGGGTCTGGAGCACGCGAAGCGAAGGCCGCCGCGAAGTCATCACGCACGCCCGCTGCATCCAGCGAGCGGTTGGAGCGGGCCATCGCCGCCAAAGAAGCAGAATTGGCGACAGCGGATGCCGAGCTGGAGCTGCTCGGCACAAACGGCGACACGATCCACATGGCGGAGCTGTGGGATGCGCGTGAGCGGCTGCAAGCCGAGCTGGACACGTTGCTCGGCGAGTGGGTTGAACTGGAGTAGGTGACAGGCTAGTAGTTACTGGATAGAAAACAGTTTATTTTATATAGAGGGTAGCCCTGAGGTAGAACGTTTACTGAAGGGCTACCTTTTTTGCAGTGTAAAGACAAAGAGATCATCACGAAAATTAATGACCATTAATTTAGATAAATGGAATTGATGTATCATTATTATTATATTTTACATATAAAGAAAGTTGTTTGCATTTCGCAACATGTGATATTTTTTAAATTGAATAAATAATATGTTTCATTGTTAAGTGAAGTATGTGTTGTCCATCATGATCTTACATATCAAATGCACGCGTTGGAACTTTGTTGTGATTTGTTATGGATGGAGGGAATAGTATGTCAGACTCCTTACTGGAGGTCAGTCAGGTAACGAAAAGAATGGGGAAAAGGCATTTGTTAGACCGTGTTTCCTTTAAGCTTCAGAAAGGGAAGATATATGGATTCATCGGACCTAATGGAGCTGGCAAAACCACAATGATGCGAATCATGACCGGATTAATGCAGCCAACCAGCGGCTCTGTAAAGATAGCTTCATACGATGTACAGACGGATCGGGAAAAGGCGCTGTCCAAGGTGGGGGCTATTATTGAATCTCCAGTCTTTTTTGATTATATGACAGGCAGACAGGTTTTGCGCAATTTGTCACGGTTACACTCTGAGATTGTGCCCTCAGATCGGGAGATACATATTGAAGAATTGCTTACAAAGGTGAGACTGGAAACACGGGGAGATGACAAGGTGAAAACCTATTCGCTGGGAATGAAGCAAAGGCTAGGTATTGCGCAGTCCATGCTGGGTGCTCCTGAGCTTTTATTGCTGGATGAACCGTCTAATGGGCTTGATCCTATGGGAATGCGGGAGCTGAGAGATATCGTGCTTCAGCTACGTGATTCAGCGAATTATGCCTTTTTTATCTCCAGTCATCTGTTGGATGAACTGCAACAGATGTGTGACGAACTCATTGTTATCAAAGAGGGCGGGCTAGTTTGGCAGGGACCTGCTGATCAACTAGTAGAGGACGGTCAACGGCTAGAGGATGCTTTCATGGGATTGATGGGACTATGAAATCATTAATATACAGTGAGTTCGAGCGATTATGGAGACGAAAGTGGTTCTGGCTCATGGTGTTATGTACGCCGCTGCTCGCTTGTTCGACAGGAGTATATTTTTTGCGCACGATGAAGGTTCCTGTTGAGGTATTATCTTTAAACTTTGTCGTTACTGGTCTGCGTGAGAATTTGTTTTTAGTATGCAACATAGCTGTAGCTGCTTTAGCTGCTGCTGTATACACAGAGGAATTTCGAAGCGGGCAACTGCGGTTGTTATTTATGCGCCGATTTACCCGCGGGCAGATTTTCTGGAGTAAACTGCTGGTTTTAAATGCTACTATTTTGTTTCTTCTCATTGTATTTGCAGTATCATCGCAGGTGATCGTTGAAGTATGGACTCTTTCATATGATGTAAGTGATGCGGGGTTGTCCGAATCTCAAGGACTGCAGATGCTTAAATACTATGGTTGGGCGCTTGCCTCATTATTAGCAATAAGCTCCTTCTATTGTTTCGTCGCTATGTATAGCAAAAGTGTAACGTATGCCATCGGTGTTTGTATGGTATACAATCTGGGCTCTCTGTTGTTTGATTCATTATATTTAAAATTGGCCTCTTTTGTTTCCCATATCCCATACCTATACAATGTGATCGCATTTATGATTATTCCATATATGCAGCATACAGGATTAGATAGGTCCTTAATGGGCAATTCGTCTGTGAATGGGGCGATTATCACCGTTGTTAGTCTATATCTTATCTTGTTTACTTGGGGCGCATACCGCCGTTTTGTGACTGATGATTATCTGTATTAGGGGGGGTTCCTCATGCTGGCAATCTGGCGAAGTGAAATGGAACGAATTTGGAATCGCAAATCCACTCTTTTATTATATATAGCCTATATATTCATCGTGGTTGCAATTATATGGAGCCATAAAGTAACGGGTACGAAGGTCTTACGTTTTGGTGAAGGAACTGTGGTCGTAAATAATCTGAACCTGCCGTGGCTGATGATGAGTGAGGTTGCCTTATTTCTAGTTACAGCAATCCTGCCCATTCTGTATGTGGATCAGTTAAGCGGCGATCTCTATTCTGGAGCATATAGGCTATATATGCTACGACCGTATCGACGTTTTCAGTTTTGGCTTGCCAAGTTGCTCGCACTATCAGCCTCAACAGCCATTTTTATGGGGACAAGCTTGCTTATAGGTGTATTCGCTGGCTGGTTGTTTTTCCCACACAGCTCTACTTTTTTTAAATATGGTTCATCCGTCGCCTCTTCCCCATCAGATGCCGTACCCTACATAATTTCGTTTTATTTGGTATTAACGCTGGTTTGCTTGGTAAAGCTCATGTTGAGTAGCGCTGTATGTTTGTTCATGTCACGGCCACTGTTTGCTTATATAGTGATTCTTATCTTATCCGTATTTCTCTTTGAGTTGTTTAGGCCCCTCATTATGTTAATGGACCCATTTCAGCAAATAATGCTTGCTTTAAGAGTAGACAGTTCTTTTAATTTTTGGATGTGTGCAGGTGGATTGATTCTGGTAAGTATCATTATTAGTTTTACACGATGGGAAAAAAAGATTGTTTAGAAATAAGACTTGTAACCTGAACATCATAAAAGTAAAAGAAAGATCCAACCGACCGTTTGAGGGTCAATTGGATCTTTTTTAACATTGGTTCCTCCTGTTATCAGATTGTTGTAGCAGTATCGTTTCTTTTACATAAGGGACGGGTATTAATTGTCTAGTCCCGCATAGATTGACATAGGGGAAAAGGAGGTATGAGCATGTGGTGTTGGGTCAAAAAGCTGTCTACACTGGCGGCGATCCTTTTATTGGCTTTTTTTGTAAGCGCATGCAACAAGGACGATGCTTCGGGTAAGGTGAAAATTGAATTTTTTCAAAACAAGCCGGAGGCCAAGGGTTCATTCGATAAGCTAATCTCTCAATTCAATCAGGAACATCCCGGTATTGAAGTGACACAGGTCAACCCGCCAGAGGCAGAGACTGTGTTATTGACCCGGGTTGTCAAAAACGATGTACCTGACATTGTAGGGCTTGGGGCCACCGATACCTACTCCATTTTGGCACAAAGTGGTATTTTTACGGACCTGGCGAATACAGAATTGCCACGTACGATTGACCCGATTTACCTCAAAATGCTTAAGGATGTAACCGGGGTCGATCCCGTGTATGGAATTCCTTATGCTGCGAATGCGAATGGTGTGATGTATAACAAAACGCTTTTCAAGGAAATGGGATTACGGGTACCCAAAACGTGGGATGAGCTGATTGCAACGGCGCAAAAAATCAAAGCTGCTGGAAAAATCCCGTTCTATTTTACATATAAAGATGATTGGCAAACGAACCTCCCCTTTAATGCGCTGGGTCCGAATCTGGTGGGCATTGATTTTTTCCTGCAACGGCGTGAAAATCAGGTCACTTTTCAGGACAAGTACCGCGAGGTTGCGGAAAAGCAGCTGGAGCTACTGAAATACGGACATGATGATAATTTTGGCAAAAACTATGCCGACGGTAACCGTGCCTTCGCTAACGGGCAGGGATTGATGTACATTCAGGGCTCGTGGGCCATATCTGAAATTCGCAAAGCCAATCCAAAAGTGGAGCTTGGATTTTTCCCATTACCAACAGGGAATGACGAAAAGGCGGTCAAACTGGTGTCCGGTATAGATACGCTATTAGCCGTATCGGAGAGCACTCCGCATAAAAAGGAAGCCGAGGCGTTCATTGCCTTCTTGTTGAAGCCGGAGAACAGCAAGCAATACATTACAGAGCAAACGCTGTTTTCGGCGGTGAAGGGAGTCACGCAGGATGATCCGAGTGTGGCAGAGCTGTTGCCGTATTTTAAATCGGGTCGCGTCGTTGATTTTGCCGATCACTATATTCCCAAGGCGGTCCAATTGAATTCGATTGTGCAGGCCTTCCTGCAAAACAGAGACATCGACGCTTATCTGGCCAAGCTGGACCGAGAATGGGATAAGGTAGCTAACCGCCGATAGGAGAGGAGGAGGAGACATGAATAAGCGACTAACAACTTTTTACTGGATGACGGTGCCGGCGGTGCTATTGTTTTTTGTATTTTTGACCTTGCCTGCCTTGCAGGGCTTTTATTATTCGCTTACAAACTGGAACGGCTTTGGTCATCAGTATCACTTTGTCGGGTTTAAGAACTATATTAATTTGTTTCAGGACGACAATGTGGGGAACGCATACTGGTTTACTTTCAAATTTGCGATTGTGGTTACCATTGCGACTAATATCCTCAGTTTGCTGATTGCGCTAGGGCTGAATGCTAAAATACGGTTTCGTAACTTTTTCCGCGGTATTTATTTTCTGCCTAATATTTTGAGCGTGCTAATCGTGGGTTACATATTCAATTACTTGTTCTCGAACGTGTTTACGATTTGGGGGCAAAATTTAGGTATTACCTCATTGTCGACGAACATTTTGGGCAGCGAACAACTGGCTTGGGTGGGGGTTGTTATCGTAGCTGTATGGCAGGGGATTGCCTTTAATACGATTCTCTATCTGGCCGGGCTGCAAACCATTCCGACAAGTCTGTATGAGGCGTCCAACCTGGACGGTGCGGGTAAATGGCGCGAATTCTGGAGCATTACCTTTCCGTTAATTGCACCGTTTTTCACGATTAATATGGTATTGGCGATGAAAAATTCCCTGATGGTGTTCGATCAGATCGTGGCTTTGACGAATGGCGGGCCGGGACGAGCCACCCAGTCGATTTCCCACCTGATATACACCGGGGGATTTAAAGGCGGAGAATTTGCTTATCAGTCGGCTAACTCTGTTATTTACTTTATTGTGATCGCGATCATTTCCATCTTACAGCTGCGATTCCTCCAGAGAAGGGAGATGGATAACTGATGAAAACCAGCAGACGTACCAACTGGCCTGTGCTGCTTCTGGTAGCATTGGGGGCAATATTTATCCTGTTTCCCCTCTATATGACGGTAACGATAGCACTTAAAAATCCCGAACAGATGGCGCATTCCGCCTTTGCCTTTCCGACCGAGCTGCATTGGGAAAATTTTAGTCGTGCAGTAGAAATGACCAACTTCTTCAGCGCTTTTCAGAACAGTGTGATAGTCACGACATCGACGGTCATATTGACTTTGCTAACCAATTCGATGGTCGCTTATGCGATTGCCCGTAATATGCAGCGACGCTTTTTTAAGGGATTATATTTTTACTTTGTGAGCGCCATGTTTATACCGTTCCCGATCATCATGCTGCCGATTGTAAAACTGGCCTCGGGCCTTCATATGACTAATCTGTTGGGTCTCATTATGCTGCATACGGTGTATGGTTTGGCGTTTAATGTCTTCGTGTATGTTGGTTATATTCGCTCCATTCCGGTGGCATTGGAAGAGGCTGCCACGGTAGATGGTGCGACGACATGGGGTACTTTTTGGCGCATTATATTCCCGCTGATGGCGCCGATTAGTGCTACGGTGGGAATTCTCACTTGTCTGTCCACATATAACGACTTCCTGCTGCCGCTCATTATTATTAGCGATGCAGAGCAATATACGCTACCGCTCGTTCAGTATGTGTTCCAGGGGCAGTTCAATACCGACTTTAATTTGGCCTTTGCCTCGTATCTAATGGCCTTGCTGCCGATGATTATTGTCTATCTGATTGCACAAAAATGGATTATCAATGGCGTTACGCAAGGTTCTGTGAAGTAGGGCGTGAGTCAATCGTTCCAGGCAGACTGTGCCTTCATAGGAAAATAAAAAGGGGTTCCCTATACCACGGTTCACACAGGTATATGGGACACCCTTTTTATAGCATTACTATTCAGATGCTTCGCTTGTGTTTGTCAGAGGCTGTAATGGTATAGTTGTCCCTGCCTCTGGGTCGTCCGTCGTGTAGTAGAACATATAGATGGAAGCCTCGGTCCCCTTGAAGTTCTTGTAGACATCCACTGCCTTGTTATTGCCGTCTCCGGCAAAATTGGCTGTGATCGGCTTGCCGATAATCCGTTCTTTACCCAGGCCAATATGCGTCTGGTTAATCCCTCCAAAGTGAGCATCCTCGCTTTCGGTTTCTACGAACAGATCCGCTCCTTGTTTATAGTAGGTCCAGTTCACCGGATAGCCGCCAATTTGTGTGGTCAGCGTCTGCCTTTGATCGGAAATATGAGTTAAACGCAGCGGCGTTTTATCATCTGAGTGTATCGTTACTTTGTATTTCCCGGTAAACGTAATCGGTGTGTCCTTGGTAATGACAAGCTCGGACGGTCGCTCAAAACGGATCGTGGTCAGATAAGGTTCGCTATTAGGCGGTGACCATCGGTTACCCTCCAGCGTCTTGCCGTTCACGGAAAGGGAGTATTTTTGATAAGGGATATCGACGAATTTTTTCTTGCTTCTGACCGTGACACGAATTTGTGTGGGTGTGACGATCATATGCTCCATCGTAAAATTTGGATCTCCCTTCTCCAGTGGGGTATCGAGCACGGTTTTAATCGTTCCGCTCTCCATTTGTTTTTTGCTTAACTGAAGATCAAATTCGATGGGCCCGTCGATGCTTTTTTCCGTTTTGGCATACTGTAGTTTGTAGGTGGTCTGTTCTTCCGGTATATCACTCCGCTTAAAATACTGCTGTGCCGTATATTCTCCATTCTCTCCGGGCTTGCCAAAAGCTCCTCCCGGCTGCGACATCACAGGGATTCCGCCCTTGTAGGCCATGATCTGCGGATTATCCCATTTCTTTGGCATGGATGAATCGAAGGTAATTGCGGAGGATAGCATCAGTTTGTCCTTCCCTTGATCAAATGCTTGTACCTTTATGTCGTGCAATCCGTCACGCCCCAGCGTGAAAGTTTGCGGCTCAGGCGATTGGATATGGAGCGGCAAATCCAGTTCCTGTATGCTGTAAAGCTGCATATGCTCTACGGTCAGCTGCATGTTCTCCGTCTCCTGCTGCGGTGTCCAATCGCTTTCAAAGTATCCGTTATACCGCTGGTTTTTGGGATCCCACTGTTGGAAGTTGTATTCCCCGTCACTGCCTTTTTTTGTAGCCTTTTTGAGTGACATACCTTTAACATTCCAAAACTCGTTGTCTGCACGTTTTCCGACCTCCAAGCTGTACAGGATCACGGTCCGGTTCTCATCGACAATAGCTGTATGCAGCGTTAGCTTCACTCCGTCTCTGGTCACGGACTGCTCCAGCGGTTGCCCGAGGTTTTGCTTTAATGCTGTCTGGATGCCACTTCTTCCGCGTAGCAGATTGTCCCAGTTGTAGTGGATGGCGGCATAGACAGGAACTGCAACCAGAAGTGCGCTTAGAGAGGCGGCAATAGCTATTTTGCGCCAGTTTCTGTGTCGGTGGGGAGTGAATGAATCGGAAGTGTCGGTTAGCGTAGGGGCAGTATGCCCTGTCTGTTCCATCCGGTTCCACATCTCATCGAAGTCAGGATAGGCCATTTCCGAATCATCATTTAACTTGCGCTTCAATGCCTTTTCTATGTTGTTCATAGTTCTCTCCTTCCATCTCGGGAATTTGTACCCCTGCATCCCGCAATATTTGCTCCAATAACTTTAGTCCTTTGTGAGTCCTCGATTTGACGGTTCCCAGCGGAATTTCCAGCAGTTTGGATATTTCCGCCAGCGTGAAATCATGCATATAGCGGAGTGTCAGCACAGCGCGGATTTTGGCCGGAAGGCGATTCATATAAACGGCCCATTCCTCTGCCGATTCGCGTTCTTCCACCAGCCTGTCTACAGGTTTACCTTCCGCCCCGCTAAATAGATAGGGATTAGCCGATACCTTCAAATGCAGGCTTTTCTGGCGTTTAAGGTAATTCAGACAATGATTGACCGTAATCTTCATAATCCAAGCTTTTAGTTGTTCGATCTGTTCACGATTGCTGCGAAACAGGATGATAAACACTTCCTGCGTTAAATCCTCTGCATCCGATGCATTATGTACCATGTAGTAGCAGGTTCGGTATACATCTCGTTGATACAAATCAAACAACTCTCGATTGCTCTCCAATGATGTGCTCTCCTTTCTCGTGCAGTTTATCTATATAACAACTGAGGTTCTCAAAAGGTTCATTTGGTTGCGAAAAGTAAACCGTCTGCTTCAAATGTACCACACGAAAAAAAGAAGCCTGTAAATCTCAAAATTGCAGATTTACAGGCTTCTTACATGTTCCTAAGCTAGACCCTATGGGATGACACTTCTTCACGCGAAAACACGCCAATGGATAGCTTGCGGACTACTCCGCTTAGTCAACCAGCCGTACTAGCGTTCTTCCTTGCGAGCGGGCTGCAAGGATGTCTTCGAGCGCGCTTGGCAGGTCGGCCAATCCGACTTCGCGCTCAACGAGCTGCTCCAGCTGCTCCAGCTGTTCCGGCTTCCATTCGCTGCCGAGCCGCTTCCAGATTGCTACGCGAGTGTCGTATGGGCAGAAGACAGAGTCTATGCCCAGCAGACTTACGCCGCGCAAAATAAACGGCAGCACCGTCGTAGGCAGCTTGGTGCCTGCCGTCAGGCCGCTCACGGCAACGGAGCCGTTGTAGGCGATCTGGCTGAGCAGCGAAGCGAGCGGCTTTCCGCCTACAGGATCAACAGCTGCTTGCCAAAGCTGCTTGCCCAGCGGGCGGATGCTCTCCGCACCGTCGTAGACCTCCTCGCGGGAAATAACCTCGGCTGCTCCGAGCGCCTTGAGGTAATCGAGCGCATCGGCCTTGCCACTGCTGGCTACGACATGGTAGCCTCTCTTGTTCAGCAAGGCAATGGCTGCCCCGCCTACGCCGCCCGTCGCTCCGGTGACGAGTACCTTGCCCTGCTCGGGAGTAACGCCGTTTTGTTCCAGTCGATATAACGACAGGGCTGCGGTGAATCCGGCTGTCCCGAAAATCATTGCCTCTCTCGGCGTGAGTCCGTTCGGAAGTGGAACCACCCAGTCCGCAGGCACGCGTGCATATTGGCTGAATCCTCCGAATTGAGAAACACCCAGCCCGTATCCGGTAACGAGCACCGCTTGTCCTTCGCTAAAGCGGCTATCCTCCGAAGAGACGACGGTTCCCGAGCAATCTATGCCTGGTACGAACGGATAGGCTTTGACAATATTGCCATCCTTGCGGGCAGCAAGCCCATCTTTATAATTGATGCTGGAATAAGCGACACGAATCAATACTTCTCCAGCAGGTAAACTGCCAGCTTCCAGAGAACGTACCTCTGCTTGAACTTCACCGTCCTGTGTCTGATCGACGACAAGAGCTTGAAATGATTGAGTCATCTGTAAAAGCCTCCTTTATTACCTTTTAACCCTATGAATGTCCTATATATTCCATCTTTAATTCACAAATTATGCTTAGGAAGCATACAACAATCTTCACAACCTGTCAGCGGCAATGCTCACAGGCTCGTATTCTATTATACTCTTTAGCTCATAATTGCGTCGAAAAGACCAGACTACTGATATATTCTTGCAATATCCTGTTTCAATAAAGTTCGATAATCAATTATAAAGAGGGTGATAAATGAATTCTTACGCATTTTGCAAATCATTTTACGTAAACGGGATGTATTTTCAGAATGACTGTGCTAACATACCTTTTGATCGTTAAATAAATCTATGAAGAAAGGTGAATGAATGACAACCAGAGCACTAAAAAAAGGTTCGGTATTGTCCGAAGCTAAGGAACTGAATTTGTTCCGTTTAACATGGCCTATTTTCCTTGAATTGTTTCTGTTTATGCTAATGGGGAGCGTCGACACGTTCATGATCAGTTCTGTATCTGATAATGCAGTGTCGGGTGTGGGCGCGTCCAATCAAATTATTTCAATTGCGATCCTTGTACTGGAGGTTATCGGCAACGGCGCTGCTATCGTCGTAGCTCAATATATCGGTTCTAAGAAACTAGTCGAAGCGGCCCAGGTTACAGGTACGGCCATTACGTTGAATTTGATGGTAGGTCTTTTGCTTAGCGTAATTTTTCTTGTATTTGGTACGCACATGTTGCAATGGCTGAATGTCCAGGGTGAGATTCTGGCTTACGCGGAGTCGTATATGAGCATCGTCGGGGGTGCCATTTTTCTTCAAGCATTGATTAATGCGCTGGCGGCGACCATTCGTACACATGGTTTTACCAAAGAAACGATGTATGTATCGGTTTTTATGAACGTGATCCACGTGGTCGGCAACTATGTTTTGATTTTTGGGCATTGGGGAATGCCTGCACTTGGAGTAGAGGGTGCTGCTATTTCTACAGTAGGTAGCCGCTTTATTTGTCTCTTGATCTTCTTCTGGCTGATGTACCGAGTCACTGAGGTTCGTGTCGAGTGGAAATATTACGTCCAATTGTCCAAAAAGTTTATCTCTAAAATATTGCGCATTGGTGTACCATCCGCGCTGGAGTCCATTATGTATCAGTCGTGTCAGCTCATCTTCACACTGTACGTGACTTATCTTGGCGCAGAAGCAATGGCGACACGTCAATATGCGAATAATATTTCAAGCTATATTTACTTGTTCAGTATGGCAGTCGGTATGGGTACGGCTATTGTGGTAGGAAGGCTCGTGGGAGCCAGACAGAAGGATACTGCCTATAAACGTGTACTGACCAGTGTGAAATGGGCGTTGCTCGTGACCGTGATTATTGATGCGGTGGTCATCTTTTTCCGTGTTCCCTTGCTTGGTTTGTTCACGGAAAACCCTGAAATTATTCGTTTGGGAGCACAGGTCATTTTACTTAGCATTCTGCTAGAAACTGGCCGGACAACGAATATCGTCATTATTAACTCGTTGCGTGCTGCTGGAGATGCGAAGTTCCCGGTCTTTATGGGCCTGATCTCCATGGTCTGCATGAGCTTGCCACTTGGTTATCTGCTTGTGTTCAAGCTGGACATGGGGCTCGCCGGCGTGTGGCTGGCGATTGCTGCTGATGAATGGACTCGTGCTGTCATCATGTATGCTCGCTGGAAAAGCCGATTATGGGAAAAGCATGCGCTGGTCGAGCACGATACACCAGATCAGTCTGCAACGCCCGTTCCGGCACATTGATGTCGAGCAGCATTTAGGGCCAGCTGGAGCCTAGCTTTTCGATAGAGTTGTGTACGCGGAGGCAGTTCAAGAGAACATCTTGAACTGCCTCTTTTTGCTGCTGAAGAACCATACTTCTACACGGGGGCACGATAGGCAACTTTGAAGTTCGACTTATATCATAATGGCATTCATAAATAGAAGTATGGTAAATTTACTAAAAAAAAGATATACTTTTGTTGCACTAACGCAGTACATGAAAGACAAGGAGTGTACCGATGAAGAAGCCGACGATTGAAGATGTTGCCCAGAAGGCAGGAGTGTCTAAAAGCACTGTCTCGCAATTTCTGAACAAACGATATAAATATATGAGCGACCAGACCAGAGACCGGATTGCCGAGGTTATTCAAGAGCTGAACTATCAGCCTAACGGGCTGGCCCGCAGCTTGAAGCAAAACCGGACGTTTATGGTGGGGGTCATTGTAGCCAACATTGACTATACCCTTTCGATCCAGTCTATCCGTGCGATTGAGGAGGAATTGCAGCGTTTTGGCATTCAGGTGATCATTTGCAACGCCGATGAAAATCCGGACAAGGAGGGCCAGTATATTGAGATGCTCAAGGCTCGGCAGGTAGATGGCCTGATCATCTTCCCGACAGGCAAGCATGCAGATATTTACAACCAACTCATTCGTGAAAAGTATCCGTTAGTGTTTTTGGACCGTTTGGTAGATGGGGTAAATACGCGCAGCCTGCTACTGGATAACGAAATGGCGATTAAGCTGGCGATTCAGGAACTTGTGGCTCATAAACATGAGCGAATTGCGCTGATTACTTTGCCCCTTGGCTTGAATCGGATTACTCCACGAGTGGAACGGCTCAGCGGATACAAAAAGGCGCTGGAGGAGCATGGCTTGCCATCTCGTGAAGAATATATGCACAGTGTGCCGAGAGAAGAAATCCAGCAGACGCTGAAGGAGCTGTTCCAACTGCCGGAGCCGCCGACTGCGCTGTTGGCCGGGAATGATATCGTGTTGGCTGAGGTGTTGAAGTATGTGAATGCCCGCCGTATACGTATTCCGGCAGAGCTGTCCATTATCGGGATTGACGATGCGGAGTTTGCCCATATTTACAATCCGCCGATTACGACCATTACACAACCCATTGCGGATATGGGGAAGCAGGCGGCAAAAACACTGCTGTCCAGCATTGAGGAAGGCGGCGAATCAGTCCCGATTATTTACCGATTTGTGCCGGATATCAATCGGGGAGAATCCGTCAAAACGCTGTAGACGAGCAATGTGTCATATATTATAAAAATAGCCCGTATTCCTTTGTACGATCTGAGTATGCGTATGCTGCTCAGATCGTACAAACGCGAATACGGGCTATTGGAAGTTAAGGCTGACTTTGGATTCGGCCTTGTTGAGCTTGCGCTTATAGCGGTGAAGGTTATGCGGGGAATAAACCCGGACTAATTTGTGCTGGCGCTGAGCAAAAACGATTCCAGCTCGGCTCGTGTCGGATAGCCGTCCATATCTCCGGCTGACATGACGGCCAGCGCACCAAGTGCATTCCCGCGCTTGACTGCTTCTGCCAGGGGAAAGCTCTCCAGCAGCGCGCTGATAACGCCTGCAGCAAATCCGTCACCGGCACCGACGGTATCCACGACATGCTCTACGCGGAAGCGTTTGACGTATCCCTCAGCATCTGCGGATTTGTAATATGCGCCTTCGGTTCCCAGCTTGATGATGACCAGCGAGGTACCTCGGTCAAGATAGAAGGAAGCGATATCCTCTGGTGAGGTGTAGCCTGTCAATATTTTACCTTCATGAATGCCCGGCAGAAGCCAGTCGCACCCCTCAGATGCCTCGTTAATCGCCTCCACCATCGTTTGCGTGTCAGGCCATAACTTAGGTCTGAGGTTCGGATCAAAGGATACGGTTTTGCCAGCCTTTTTCATAAATTGCCGCGCATGACGTGCGAAATCACGGCACTCAGGGGAGAGGGCGACAGAAATACCTGTAAAATGCAGATGGCGAGCTCCGGAAAAGTAAGCTTCGTTAAAATCAGCGATGCTTAATGTAGAAGCGGCGGAATGTTTGCGGAAATATTCCACCTCGGGGTCCCCACTTGTAACTTTGGATTTAATCAGCATTCCGGTAGAGTGGTCTTTGGTAAACATGACGTTCTGTGTGTCGATCCCTTCCTCACGTAGCGCACTGGCAATGAACTTGCCGAACGTATCCTCGCCGAGTTTGGTCACGAGTCCCGCCCGTAGACCCAAACGCGCCAAACCGGCTGAAACATTCGTCTCTGCCCCGGCCAACGCTTTGGTGAATGAACGCACCTCATCCAGAGAGCCTGCTTCATTGGCATAAAACATGGCCATCGGTTCTCCGAAGGTAACAGCATCCAATGTTGCGGTCATTTGTATTCCTCCTTATGTTTAGTAAACTTAATCTGTAAGCGCATGCACCAACTGAATAAATTGAAATTATCACATAAATCGGTTTTTCACAATGATGAAGTTGATATATTGGCTAAAAACTTTTTAGGTAATACAGATAAAAAAAAGTGGTTTTGTTTATCAAAAGGTAAAAAGCGTGTAAAACTTCGTATGTACTAAGGGTTTTTCTAGGAATAGTGAAGTTTTAGGTTGACACCCTCTTAGATAATTATTACAATTCTAGCTAAGAAGTAGAGTTAGAAACCGCTTTTATAACAATTCCATTGATAAAAAAGTTTATCTAAACAGGAGGAATGTTTTTATGGAAATGCGTTATTCAACTCATCCCGAACATGCCAAGCATTTTACGACTGAAGAGTTGCGTCAGCACTATTTGATCCAGGAACTGTTTGTACCTGAGGAGGTAAAGCTGGTCTATACGCATGAAGATCGTGTCATTATCGGGGGCATTTATCCCGTGAATAAATCTGTTGCGCTGGAAGGTAACGATCAAATCAAAGCAGAAACTTTCCTGGAGCGCCGCGAACTGGGCATTTTTAATGTCGGCGGCAGCGGTACGGTCAAGGTGGACGGTGAAACTTACGAGCTGGCCACAAAAGACTGTCTCTATGTAGGCAGAGGGGGCAAGGAGTTGATCTTTGAAAGCGATTCCAGTGAAAAGCCTGCAAAATTTTATATCGTTTCGGCCCTGGCTCATACCACGTATCCGACGACGAAGCAGTCTTTTGCCGATGTACCGTCTGAAAGTCTGGGTTCACAGGAAACAGCTAACAACCGAACGTTGCGTCGCTTTATCCATGATGAAGGCATTCAAAGTTGCCAATTGGTTATGGGGATGACGACGTTGGAGAACGGCAGTGTGTGGAACTCCATGCCGACACATGTTCATGACCGTCGGATGGAAGTGTATTTCTACTTTGAACTGGATGAGAATGCGAGAATGTTCCACCTGATGGGTGAACCGAACGAAACGCGCCATCTGGTGATGAAAAATGATGAAGCCGTTATTTCTCCACCTTGGTCTATCCACTGCGGTGCGGCTACGGGTAGCTATACCTTCATTTGGGGCATGGCCGGTGAAAATAAAACATACAAAGACATGGACCAGGTTGCCATGAGCGAGTTGCGTTAATCCAATTAGTGTATTGGGGCGTGAACCTGCAAGTGGCTGAGGGTACATGGTCATCCCATTCGTGGAAAGGATCAGGAACATGACGAAAAAGAAAGTTTTGGAACATATCACTTCAGTAGGTGTCGTCGCAGTCATTCGGGGAAACACGGCGGAGGAAGCATATCTAATGTCTAAAGCCTGCATTGAAGGCGGCTTGGATAATATTGAGCTTACGTTTACGACGCCGGATGCGGATCAGGTCATTCGAAGATTGAGAGACGAATTTAAGGATCGGGCAGTGATTGGTGCAGGAACGGTACTGGAGTCACTGACGGCAAGAATTGCTATTCTAGCCGGAGCAGAGTTTGTCGTGAGTCCTTCTTTTGAAGAAGAAACAGCGAAGCTATGCAATTTGTACGCGATTCCTTATATGCCCGGCTGTATGACGCTGAATGAGATCAAGGAAGCCATGAAATTGGGTAGCGATGTCGTGAAGTTGTTCCCAGGCAGTGCAATGGGGGCGGACTTTGTGAAGGCTGTCAGAGGTCCAATGCCTCATGTACAGATTATGCCAACTGGTGGCGTTGATCTGGACAATATGGAAACCTGGCTGCGTAACGGATGTGTAGCCGTGGGAATTGGGGGTAATTTGACGGCTCCAGCCAAGGAAGGTCGCTACGACTTGATCACAGAAAATGCAGCACGTTATGTAGCTAAATATAAGGAAGTACGCGCAGCGCTGTAGGCTTCAGGAATTATAGGTTTTAAACTAATTTGTGATGGAGGCGTAGGCATGGGTCTGGACAATTTTTCATTGGATTTTTTCAGTCTAAAAGGTAAAACGGCGATTGTAACAGGAGGCAACACTGGTTTGGGTCAAGGATATTCCGTAGCTTTGGCCAAAGCAGGTGCAAATCTGTTCATTGTAGCTAACAATGATGAATATGAAGAAACAAGACGTTTGCTGGAGCCAACGGGTGTGAAGGTTGCCTTTTATCAGGCTGATCTGACAGAGAAAGAATCCATTAAAAAAATTGTAGAAGAATGCGTCAATGAATTCGGTAAAATTGATATCCTTGTAAACAATGCAGGTACGATTCGTCGCGCCCCTCTGCTGGAGTATAAAGATGAGGATTGGGACGCTGTTATGGAGATTAACCTGAATGCCGTATATCACCTGAGCCAGGAAGTGGCAAAAGTGATGGTAGAGCAAAAAAGCGGGAAGATTATCAATGTCGCTTCTATGCTTGCTTTTCAGGGTGGCAAATTCGTTCCGCCGTATACAGCGAGCAAGCATGCGGTAGCTGGTTTGACCAAGGCATTTGCGAATGAGCTGGCGGTTCATAACGTTCAGATTAATGCGATTGCGCCGGGTTATATTGCTACGGCAAATACAGCTCCAATCCGTGCGGATGAAAGTCGCAATCAAGAAATCTTGTCGCGTATTCCTGCGGGTCGTTGGGGCGATCCGTCTGATTTGATGGGAGTTGTGGTTTTCCTCGCTAGTCAGGGTTCCGACTACATGAACGGTCATATCTTGGCGGTGGACGGCGGCTGGCTGGTACGTTAAGCAGCGCTGGTCGCATCGAAGTTTATGAACTGAAAGCTGCCTCAAAAGGAAACTATCCTTTCAGGCAGCTTTTATTTTTTAATGAAGCTATATGCTGAACTTGAAGACTTGGAGCGCTGTTTCGATCCGTCCTATGCATATGGCACGAATGCCTTTATAATTTAATGAGATAAAAATTGCTAGGCTCCAGCCGTACACTTGGTTGGAGCCTTTGAGCATAACACAGATAGATAGGAGAATGGAGAGATGAGTTCACAGCAACACCAACGAGCTTTGGTATACAAATCTTTGTGGCATGCCGGTCCTTGGGTGCTTGCCATAGGGATCATTCTGGTAGGTGCCAATCTGCGCGCCTCGATTACCTCGGTAGGACCTCTTATCGGTTTGATTAAGGATTCTTTGCATATTTCGAATACACTGAGTGGCCTATTAACGACATTGCCGTTGCTGGCTTTTGCCCTGTTGTCGCCTTTTGTAGCCAAACTGTCGCGCCGCTTCGGGTCATCTCTTATTATTTTTGCAGCCTTGCTGCTGTTGACCGCAGGTATTGTGGTGCGCTCAACGCTGGGGGTGACCGCATTATTTGTCGGGACCGCCATGCTGGGACTGGCTATTGCCGTGTGTAATGTGTTGCTGCCCAGTCTGATCAAAGAGGAGTTTCCTCGCAACAGCGGACTGATGACCGGCGTATACTCAGTATCCATGAATGTGGTTGCTGCAACAGCATCCGGGCTGAGTATACCGCTGGCTTTGAACGGAGGTATGGGCTGGCGCGGTGCTTTGGGAATATGGGCGATTGTAGGTGTCGTAGGAATCTTACTCTGGGTTCCCCAACTCCTTAAGGCTCGCAAAACAGCCAATAAAGCGGCAGTGTCTGCCCGAACTGTGAATGTGTATACATCGTCTTTGGCTTGGAAGGTGACGCTGTTTATGGGGCTGCAATCTGCCCTGTTCTATGTTCCTGCCGCTTGGTTTCCCGAAATGATGAGCGGACAGGGGATGGATTCAGAGACTGCGGGATGGATGCTGTCCGTGCTGCAGTTTTCACAAATGCCATTTACTTTTATTGTGCCTATTTGGGCAGCGCGGGTGAAGGATCAGCGGGTATTGGTTCTGATTATGGCTGCGCTGTATTTTATCGGTTTGGGTGGATTTCTGCTTGGGGCTACACAGTGGAGTGTGATTTGGGTCATTTGTATCGGTATAGCGGGTGGTTTTGCTTTCCCGTTAGTGATGATGTTCTTTAATTTACGGACGCGGACACCGCAGCAGGCAGCGGAGCTGTCTGGTATGGCACAATCCTTTGGTTATTTGCTAGCAGCGACCGGACCGACACTGTTCGGTTATTTGCATGATGCGACGCAAGGTTGGACAATCCCGCTGCTGCTGCTCTTGTGTCTGAGTGTGTTGCTTATGTTTATAGGGCTGGGTGCAGCTAAGAAACGATATGTCGGAGGCGAGGTGGATGATCAGGCTACAATTTGATGCAGATGGCTACAGTGTGGTCTGTAATGCAGATCGTGTTATGTTGTTGGCTAAAGAATTTGCGCTGTTGCGCTTTCTGTACGATAACCGGAATCAGGTGTTCACCCGGGAACAACTGCTGGATCGTGTGTGGCCGCTGGAGTATCCGGTGGAGCGTACGGTGGATGATCATATCTATAGATTGCGCAAAAAACTTAAGTCATGGGATGGGCTCCGTATTCATACGGTTAGAGGGTATGGCTACAGCTTGACCTTGACTGACGTGCAGCCTCAGAATCATCCGTCCTTGCTCGATCAGGAGGTGCAGGACGCCGTACATGGGCTTTTCCGGAAATACCAGCTGTTGGGGCAGGGGAATTCCATCGTAGCGCTGGCTGCCCAGCAGGAGCAGATGGGTTTTCAAATGTCTGCCTTTTATCAAATGTATACCCGTTTTGTACAGGCGGATGTGTCCTGGTTCTTGAAGCGGGAGGATTTTGCCCCTGTAGACCGATTGTATTGGATGTTGCTGCTATTTACGGGCACAGCAGGGGTAACGGATGAGGAGATTGCTCTATGTGAGTGTGCGCTTTCCAGCAGGCTGCTGTCCAGTGAACAGGAACGGGAATTACGCATTCTCAACATCTTGGAGGCTTATGTGGAAAATGGAGAACCTGAACGCGCACAGGAAGGTCTACCACTAACCTTGAGGGTCATGGAACGGGATAATCTCGATAAATTTGTGATGCCTGTTGCACTGATGGAGATGTACATGCATCTGGTTTCCAATCATATGGAAAAGGCTGCGGAACTGTCTGATCGTCTGGAAGGCATGCTATCGGAGGCTCCGTATTTACGCGAACTGGGCCGTTATCGCATGATGCGCGGACTTATGCTTTTGCGTACTGGAGATGTGAACAACGCCGAGCGGCTTATGGATGAAGGGCTGGATACCCTTGATATGGCTAAACAGGAATTGCTAAAAATCAAAGCGGTCTGCCAAATCCGCGGTTTTTTGAAGCTCTGTGGCACCTATCCCACGCTGGAAGAGAAATATGCGGCTCAATATGATCGGCTTGACCGGGACAACAGTTTAACACTGCATCGTCAGGCGCTAAGGCATTGGTTGGAGCAAACACTTTCTGTGATCTGATGTTTTTAGCTGTCTGATTTTCCTCTGATATAGACCCGCTAGAATGTTCTTATTGCTAAAAGAAGCTGAAAATGAGAGCAGGGTGAGTAGATAATGAAGGAAAAGAAAGAACTGCAATCCACGCCTAGCATTTGGCGCAATGGCCGTTTTCGGCGGATGTTTGCGGCGCACACGGCTGCCTCCTTTGGCGATTGGTTTGATGCTATCGCCATTCAGGTGCTTGTTGCCTATCGCTGGGAAGCCGACCCTATGATGATTGCGCTGATTCCGGTAGTGATGGCCCTACCGGGTCTGCTGCTGGGTTCCATCGCGGGCACGTTAGCCGACCGGGTACACAAGGCCAGGCTGATGATCGTCTGCGATGCAGCTATCGCCTTATTGACGCTGGTGATCCTCGCCGTCCCGGGCCCGGCGTGGCTGCTGCCTTTGCTCGGTCTGCGCGCGGCGGCTGGCGTATTCCAAATGCCCTCACAGCAAGGCTTAACCCGCACGGTAGTCGCCAGCGACGACCTGTTTCGGGCGACCTCGCTGAATGGGCTGGTCAATCAGGCCTCCAAAGTAGCAGGGCCATTACTGGGTGCTATGACCTTGACTGTGTTGTCCCCTCAGGCATGCATTATTCTCAATGCATTGCTGCGTCTCTGTTCCGGCCTGCTGCTGTGGCCGTTGCGGGGAATCGGTCCGGCGCTGGTCAGCACAGACCAACAAGCTGTTGCAGCCGGGCAGCAAGGAAAGTCGGCTGCGCATACAGCGCCTGAGGCTGATGAAGCCAAAATGCGGGAGGGGCATGTCCGCGCATCTCGTTTTTTCAACCAATGGCGTGAGGGCTGGGCGTTCTTATGGCGCAGTCGAATGCTTTTGCATACGCTTATATTCGGACTTTTCGGCTTGATCGCCATTCTCATGATCGACTACCAGTTCCCTACATTGCTGCGAGTACTCGCTCCGGGTAATGAATCACTGCTTGGCTGGCTGGTTTCAGCCATTGGTGCTGGCGCCGTCGGCTGCATGCTTGTGCTTAATCGCTTGAATCGCATAAGCGCAGGCTGGGGGCTCGGTGGTGGATATGTGCTGGTTGGCGGAGCTATTGCTGCTTTAGGCTGGGCGCGACCCGGAACAGGATTGCCTGTACTGCTTATGATCGGGGCCGTGCTGGGCGTGGGCAACGGCCTGTACATTATCACCCAGAATTATATACTACAAGCCAAAACCCCTGCTGATATGGTGGGGCGCGTCTTTGGTATCCAAAGTACCGTGATTGGAGCAATCATGGTACTTTCCCCGCTTGCAGGGGGAGTATTGATCCGAATAGCAGGGGCGGGAACGGCTTTTGTCTGGATCGGGATGACTGTTGGAATCTTGGGTTTGGCAGGCCTGCTGCTTCAATCCGTAATTTGGCGCGAGTCCCTCGCTGATTCTAGCCTGACTACGGAGCAAAATGCAGACCTTGCGTAGTCGAACTTGCGCAATAATTTGCTTTGATTTTCGTCATTTATATTTTTAGCATGGGAGAGATCATGATGACTCAACAAACTTCAGCCTCAGAGCCTGTGGCACGGTTACTTGAAGGATCACGGGTGTACTTGCGTCCCGTTAACGTAGAGGACACCGAGCTATACTATAATACATTGTTCCATCAGGATGTGCGGAGGCTGACAGGCACACAACGCAGCTTTACCAAGGATCAAATTGCCCGTTATATTGAAGCTAAAGGACAGGACACCTCAAGCCTGTTGCTGTTGATTGCGCTTAGCGAAGATGATCGTGTCATTGGGGATATAGCCCTGCAGGATATGGACAGCCTGAACCGCAGTGCCAACATCCGTATTGCGATCAATGAGCAGGGAAATCAGGGGAAAGGCTACGGCACCGAAGCGCTTGTACTTATGCTGGATTACGGATTCGGTATCTGTAATCTGCATCGGATTGAGCTGAATGTATTTGATTTTAATGAACGCGCCATTCGTTGCTATGAAAAAGTAGGCTTTCAGCGCGAAGGTGTGCAGCGGGATGCTTTATTCTATAATTATGAATACCATGATTCGATTCTGATGAGTATGCTGGACCACGAATACCGCGACCGCTATGTGAAAAAAGCAGAAAATTGATTCAATACGTTTACACGGGTTTGCAGAAGAGATATAATTAAAATATAAAATTGCTTGTTTGCGCAAGTATGACCGACAACATCAAATGAATATATGAATTTACCGGAGGAGCCTGTCACCAAGGCTCCTCTATGTCTTTTTTAGGGGAACCTGTGCTTTATTTCGGGTTTCCCTTTTTATTTTGCGAGCCGTTTGTTTCAGGTCGGACACATATTTTGCACGTTTGTTTAGCATTTTATGATTATCAGTTTTCTTCAATATTGTGGGTTATGCGCAGATGAGTTCAAGGATTAAATAAAAGGAGGTTATCAGCCTATGCAATTTATACTATATCTTCTGCTGATTCTACTATTCACAAAAGTCGCGGGTCATTTGTCCGTCAAGCTCGGTCAACCAGCGGTGTTGGGAAAGCTGATCGCAGGAATTGTCCTGGGCCCAGCCGTATTAGGATGGATTCAGAATGATTCGCTGATTCATAATATGTCTGAAATCGGCGTGCTGCTGCTGATGTTCATTGCTGGACTGGAGACGGACCTGGATCAACTTCGGCGTAACTGGAAGCCTGCGGTAGCTGTGGCGGTTGGAGGTATTATTTTACCGCTAATTTGCGGTTTTGGTGTAGGGGAAGCCTTTGGATTCTCGGTGCATGAAGGCTGGTTTCTAGGAATTATTCTGAGTGCTACCTCGGTAAGCATTACGGTACAGGTACTCAAGGATATGAATAAGCTGAATACCCGGGAAGGCTCGACCATTTTGGGTGCGGCAGTGCTGGATGATGTGCTTGTCGTGGTGCTGCTAGCGGTAGTAATGAGTATATTCGGTATGGGTGGAGAAACTTCGTTGGGACTTCTTGTTGGCAAAAAGCTAGTTTTCTTCGTCGTAGCTATTCTGGGGGGCTGGTTCGTTGTTCCATGGGTTATGAAAATACTTGCTCCGCTCAAGGTGACTGAAGCGGTCATCACGACTGCGTTGATTATTTGCTTTGGGTTTGCGTATTTTGCGGATATGTTGGGGATGGCAGGGATTATCGGAGCCTTTGCGGCCGGGATTGCCATTGCACAAACCAGCTTTAAGCACGTTGTAGAAGAAAAGGTGGAACCCATCGCTTATTCCATCTTTGTTCCTGTATTTTTTGTCAGCATCGGATTAAATGTTTCCTTTGAGGGAGTAGGGCAGCAGCTCGGATTTGTTGTTGTTTTGACACTGATTGCGCTGGTGACAAAGCTTATCGGGGGAGGACTCGGGGCGCGGCTGACGGGCTTCGATAACCGTTCTGCCCTTGCGATCGGCTCCGGGATGATATCTCGCGGCGAGGTCGCACTTATTATCGCAGCTACCGGTCTACAGTCGGGTCTGTTGGCACAGCAATATTTTACATCGGTGATCATTGCCATCATTCTGACGACCTTGGCTTCGCCTCCGATCCTCAAGCTGTGTTTTAGCGATAAGAGGGAGACTTCCGCTCACGTTACAGAAAAGAAGGTCAGCACGGACAAGTCATAACGAGAGTATCAACAGGTCATTAACAAAAAGACCCTTCGGGTACAGCTTCTCATAGCGTGCATGGAAAGTCTGATTTAGAGTAAAGCGGACTTTCCATGCAAGATGAGAAAATGGGCGAAGGGTCTTTTTTATGCTAAATGTGCGGCAAGAATAGGGAAATTAGGACTCGGACACCACAGTGAAACGTTGGTTCAGATGTTGTGGTTTTTCGATTTCGTCCACTACGGCAACTGCATAATCTTCGTAGCTGACATAGCTTGCACCTTTGGAATTAACCAACAGCGTGTCTTTTCCCACTTGGTAAGAGCCTGTGCGTTTACCCAGAGCAAATTCCGCAGAAGGACTAATGAAAGTCCAGTTCAGGTCGCTGGTACCACGCAAAACTTCCAGGTTTTTTCCTTGGTTATTTGCTGTTGGATATACGAAATCAGGGAAGCCGGGAGCATCTTTTACCAAAAGTGTTTGGGATTCGTCAGTGAACAAGCTGCCTGCACCACCTACGACAATCAGGCGAGTACCGGATACATTACGCAGACCTTCAATTAGTACGTTACCTGCATCGACATGCAGATGCTCTTGTCCGAGTGGAGCGGCAAATGCATTAACGACTACGTCAAAGCCTTTCAGATCATCTGTTTTCAGATCAAAAACGTCTTTTTGTACTACAGTAGCACGATTTTCTGTAACTTTAGCCGAGTCACGGACGATGGCGGTTACTTCATGCCCTCTGTCTAATGCTTCTTTTACGATATTACTTCCTGCTTTACCGGTTGCACCAATAACTGAAATTTTCATAATAGATAGCCTCCTATAAATATGATGTGGATGATGGATGATTCATTCGTTTGATCGTAAGTGTACCCAGTGCATTTACGAACTTTAATATGTAACTATTATAGTTACAATATAAAATAAAAGTCAAGCTCTTCTGTTGGGCAAACTAAAGTCCTCCGATTGGAAAGAGAGGAACTCGTTTAAATATATAAGGTGAAACTGAATGAGCAAACTTAAGCCATATTGGATATATGTAGACCACAGATAAGAAAGGAAGAGTGAACCGATATGAGTAAAAAAGTACAGCTTGAACCCGCAGCACAGAAATTTGCAGACGATAATGCCAAGCCTCCGTTTCTATATGATTTGGGTCCTGAAAAAGGACGTGAAACGGTCAATGAGGTTCAATCCGGTCCAGCAGACAAACCTGCCGCAGATGTAGAAGATCTAACTATTCCAGGTGGGCCTGGCGGTGAGGTAAATGTCAGAATTGTTCGTCCACAACAAGTGACAAGCGATCTGCCGGTCATTGTATATATTCACGGAGCAGGCTGGGTATTCGGTAATGCCCACACGCATGATCGTCTGATTCGTGAATTGGCAGTCGGCTCACAGGCAGCCGTTGTATTCCCGGAATATAGCTTGGCACCTGAAGCTAAATATCCGACGGCGATTGAGGAAATTTACGCGGTCGTTCAATGGGTGGCACAGCATGGGCGCGAGCATGGACTGAAGCCCGATACGCTGACGATAGCCGGAGACAGTGTCGGCGGTAACATGACCGCGGCTGTAACGCTGCTGGCCAAAGAACGCAGTGGTCCTGCCATCCGGCAGCAGTTGTTATTTTATCCGGTGACGGACGCTTCCTTTGACACGGAATCCTACCAGGAGTTCGCCACAGGATATTTCCTGAGCCGCGAAGGAATGCAATGGTTTTGGGATCAATATACGACAGATCCCAACGAACGAGCGCAGATCACGGCGTCCCCGTTACGTGCCACCACAGAACAGCTCAAAGGGCTACCGCGTGCGCTGGTCATTACAGGCGAGGCCGATGTGCTGCGCGATGAGGGTGAGGCCTATGCGAACAAGCTGCGTGAAGCGGGGGTAGATGTGACCGCTGCACGCTTTCAGGGCATCATCCACGACTTTGTGATGCTGAACCCATTGTCGGAAACCGCGGCCAAGCGCGGTGCGATCACGCTCGCTACCTCATGGCTGCGCCAAGGGTTTGAGGGCTAGTACACTATGGAGCATTTTAAGGGTGCCATCGTGTGATTTGATCCAGTTCCTTTGAACGATTAGGCTGTCTTCTTCCTGCTGACATCTATTGCAGGGAAGGCAGCCCTTTATACATATCTGCAATGAAACCGCTTCACGTTCGTCGAACAGAGTGATAATATAAAATTTGAACGAGTTTGACCGACATTCAGCCTAAGGGGGATATCCATGCCATTTCAGGGACAACGCATTTTACCTGCAGCTAAGCATATGAAGCAGCTGGAGGGTATTTTGGACAGTTCTTATGAGTATGCTGTTTTTCTGGATACGCATGTAGCGCAGCTGCGCAACCTGTACCAGATGGCTAGAAGTCGCAGCAAGCAAATGCTCCTGCATGCCGATCTGGTGCAAGGCTTGAAGAATGACGAGTATGCGGCTGAATATTTGTGTCAGGAAATTAAGCCATTTGGGATCATTTCGACCCGGTCTGGGGTGATCGCAACCGCTAAAAAGAAGGGGATTCTTGCTGTACAGCGGGTGTTCCTGCTCGATACAATTGCGCTAGAAAAAAGCTACGCGCTGGTGGAAAAAACACGACCTGATTATATTGAGGTACTGCCTGGTGTTGTCCCACCGATGATTAAGGAAGTCAGCGAACGCACGGGCATTCCTATTTTGGCGGGCGGACTTATTCGCACCCCTGAGGATGTGGAAGCGGCGTTGGCTGCGGGAGCTACAGCAGTTACGACCTCCAATAAACAACTGTTCGAGCATTATAAGCAATAGCCTTTACTTGAATCAAGTGGGCAACAATACATAAATATGCAAGGAGGCTGGAAAACGATGGAGCAATACATCCTTGCCTTGGATCAGGGCACAACCAGTTCGCGGGCCATCTTGTTTGATCGGCAGGGAAAAGTGGTATACAAGGCACAACGGGAGTTCCCACAGTATTTTCCCCAGCCGGGGTGGGTAGAGCAAAACGCAAATGAGATATGGAGCTCTATTTTGGCTGTCATCGCCTCCTGCTTGTCGGAATCAGGTGTGAAAGCCAGCCAAATTGCCGGGATTGGTATTACGAATCAACGGGAAACCGTAGTGGTGTGGGATAAACATACGGGTCTGCCTGTATATCATGCACTAGTATGGCAGTCACGGCAAACAGCCGGGATCTGCGAGGAATTGAAAAGCCGTGGATTTGATCATATTTTTCATAGCAAAACGGGACTACTCATTGATCCCTACTTTTCTGGCACCAAGGTCAAATGGATACTCGACAACGTCGAAGGGGCACGAGCTCAAGCGGAGCGCGGGGATTTGCTGTTGGGTACGATTGATACCTGGCTAATCTGGAGATTGTCTGGTGGTAAAGCACATGTAACGGACTACTCCAATGCGGCCCGCACACTCATGTACAACATTTATGAGCTAAAATGGGATGAGGAGCTGCTGGATATTCTCGGCGTTCCTGCGTCTATGCTACCAGAGGTGAAATCATCTTCTGAGATATATGCGCATACGGTGGATTATCACTTTTTTGGACAGGAAATCCCTATTGCCGGAGCGGCGGGTGATCAGCAAGCAGCTCTGTTCGGTCAGGGATGCTTTGACAAGGGCATGATTAAAAATACTTACGGTACGGGATGCTTTATGCTGATGAATACCGGAGATGAACCCTGTGACTCGGAACATGGACTGATTACGACCATTGCATGGGGGCTGAATGGTCAGGTGAAGTATGCGCTGGAGGGCAGCATTTTTGTAGCCGGATCTGCTATTCAGTGGCTGCGTGATGGGTTGCGTATGTTCCGCGAAGCCAAAGATAGTGAAGCGTATGCGGCGCGTGTGACCTCGACGGAAGGGGTATATTTTGTCCCGGCCTTTGTGGGTCTGGGCAGCCCGTATTGGGACAGTGACGTGCGCGGTGCGACATTTGGTTTGACGCGGGGAACGACCAAGGAGCACTTTATACGAGCGGTACTGGAATCGCTGGCCTACCAGACTAAAGATGTCCTAACTGCCATGGCGAGCGATTCGGGTGTACCTGTGCGTTCAATGCGTGTAGATGGAGGTGCAGTGATGAACGAGTTCCTGATGCAGTTCCAGAGCGATATTCTCGATCTGCCTGTAGAACGACCTGCTGTGAACGAGACAACTGCACTCGGTGCGGCGTATTTAGCGGGACTGGCAGTTGGGTTTTGGAGCAGTCTGGATGAAGTCCGGGGATATGCTCAGAGTGATCATACCTTTACTCCGTCCATGAGTGAAGACGTGCGGACTGGGCTTTATGGTGGCTGGAAAAAGGCAGTTCATGCCGCAATGGCGTTCAAGTAGGGATGGTTTTACGATAGAAGGTAGCCATCTGACAACAGGCAGATTTCCCTTTTCATAGCGTATCGTGTGTGCTACGATATAGATAAGTTAATACTCGTCAGGAGACTTGGAGAGACCATGAACCGCTCGGCATCCGCCGCAGCGATGTTCGTGGTCTTTTTTTGTACCTTATGATGATTCGGTTGGCAGATTGCATCGTGAATATATACAAAGCTGGAGGGATACATGATGGGAGAACAGGGATTTGCTGCGCAGGAGAGAACCGCTGTTTTGGAACGTATGGGACATGAGCATTTTGATATTTTAATCATTGGCGGCGGTATTACAGGGGCGGGGATTGCGCTGGATGCGGCGGATCGTGGTTTGAAGACAGCACTGGTGGAGATGCAGGATTTTGCAGCAGGTACGTCCAGCCGCTCGACTAAGCTAGTGCATGGTGGTCTTCGTTATTTGAAGCAGTTTGAAGTTAAGATGGTAGCCGAGGTCGGGAAGGAGCGGGCCATCGTATTCGAAAATGGCCCACATGTGACCATACCGGAGCGTATGCTGCTTCCTTTTCACAAGGGCGGCACGTTTAACGCATTCACCACCTCTGTCGGGCTGCTAGTATATGATTTCCTTGCTGGTGTTAAGCGTAGTGAGCGCCGTCGTATGCTGGACATCCAGGCTACGCTAGAGCGCGAGCCTTTGCTGAAGCGTGATGGACTGAAGGGGAGCGGCAGCTATGTGGAGTACCGCACAGATGATGCTCGCCTGACGATTGAGGTCATGAAGGAAGCTGTTACACGAGGGGCGCTGGCGGTGAACTATGCCAAGGCTGACAAGCTGCTGTATGACAAAGGACGAATAAGCGGTGCAAGCGTAACGGATCGGGTAACGGGAAAGCCATACGAAATTCGAGCTTCACTGGTTATTAATGCGGCCGGACCATGGGTAGATACGTTGCGGGAAATGGATCGCTCCAAAGAGGGCAAGGTGCTACGCCTGACGAAAGGTATTCACCTGGTGTTCGATGCTGAGCGCTTTCCACTCAAACAGGCAGTGTACTTCGATACACCGGATGGACGCATGGTATTTGCCATCCCACGTGATGGAAAAACCTATGCAGGTACGACCGACACGGTGTATGAAGGGGATACGGCGCACCCTCGGATGACCGCCGAAGATCGGGCCTATGTGCTTCAAGCGATCAACGGAATGTTCCCAGATGTGAAACTGACTGTTACGGATGTAGAATCCAGTTGGGCAGGGGTACGGCCGCTCATTTATGAAGACGGTAAAAGTCCTTCGGAAATTTCACGCAAGGACGAAATTTGGGAATCCCGTTCAGGTCTGATCACGATTGCAGGCGGCAAGCTGACGGGCTACCGGAAAATGTCCGAACTCGTCGTGGATCGTTCGGTACGGGAGCTAGGACGCTTGCACGGGCAAAGCTTCCGGGCATGCCGCACCAGACATATCCCGATTTCGGGCGGCAGTGTAGGCGGCTCAGCGGGCTGGGACGCGTACGTAGGTAAGCAAACCGCAGCAGGTGTTGCGCTCGGCCTGTCGCCGGACACGGCTAGAGCATGGGCTACCCGCTATGGCTCCAACACAGAGCGGCTGTTTGCCATAGCGGCACGCAGCATGAAGGAGGCTACCGAGAAGGAAGCGGCGCTCCCTGTGGAAGTGCGTGTCCCGCTCCTGTATGCGATGGAACAGGAAATGACGGTGACACCGTCTGATTTTTTCATACGCCGAACCGGGGCGCTGTTCTTCCAAATTGACGAGGTGAAGCGCTGGAAACAGCCCGCCATTGCATTAATGTCCGAACATGCAGGCTGGAGCGCCGCACAAGAACGACAATATACGGCTGAGCTGGATGCTTACCTGTATGAAGCTGTAACGCCTGTAGAGGTAGAGGCGAAACCCGGCGACGTTAAAGCTATTTGAGGCCGCAAGGGATGTATATCCTTGAGCCGTCCATTGCTTTAAGACATGGACTGAAAGCAAAGAAGCAGCGATTCTTCAATAACAGAATCGCTGCTTCTTTGTATACATATTGCTTACAGCATCAAGTGGAACAGGAACGGGGCGGCTGCCAAGGTAAAGAGAGCGGCGAGCACCATCGAGATGCTGGATATCGTCCCCGTCAGCGAACTGAACTCGAAGGCTTTGGAAGTGCCAGTACCATGAGCACCGGTACCGAGCAGCACCCCACGTGAGACTTCATTTTCAATACGGAACAGTTTTACAATCATCGGACCGATAATAAGACCGCTCAATCCGGTCAGAATAACGAATACAGCCGTGACCGTCGGATTGCCGCCAATCGTTTGCGATACATTCATCGCAATGGGTGTCGTAATGGAGCGAGGAATCAGGCTGCTCAGCAGCGAAGAATTCAGATGCATCCACTTGGCAAGCGCCATGGAGGACAACACGGCTACAACGGACCCAGACAGCACGCTAAGCACGATTTGTGTAGCATGTTTTTTTAACACAGGGAAATATCGGTACAAAGGGACCGCAAATGCAATCGTAGCTGGCTGTAGCAGCATGGACAGCAAGTGGGCGCCCGAATTATAAGAACGGTAGTTCACACCCGTCAGCGTCAAAATCAAAATGATAACAATAGGTGTAATGAGCAATGGAGACAAATACACCTTGGGCAGTGTGCGGTACATGCGTTTGGCCATCCAGTAAATAGCGAGTGTCAATACAATACATAGAAGACCGGTCATGATGATTTATGCTCCTTTCGTTTACCAAGCAGACTGGCGACCATACCTGTGCAGGCCATCACCAGAAAGGTGCCGAGCAACACGACCAGCATGATGCTCATACCATCGTGTTCCAGCATCGGCCAATAATTCATAACGCCGACAGCGGAGGGGATAAAGAATAATAGCAGCTCGGCCAGCAACCAGTTTGCGCCAACTTCAATCCAGCTTAGCCGGACCAAGCCGGTTTGCAGCAGAATAAAAAGGATCAGCATACCAATGATACTACCGGGTACAGGCAGGTGGAGCCAGGAGACTACCGCGTTCAGGATGAGCGAAAAGGCCATCAGGACGGCGATCTGGAGGACACCGCGTATGAAGCTTTTCATATATAATGGCTCCTATCTTTGAGATCGGTTATTTTCAAACTGTAATGAAATTTTACATCACAAGCTTTCATGAGTAAAATGCATATAAAGAATGTAATCTATTCCGTTTGTCTATGGGAGAAGGTGTAGGTTTGGATATCCGACATTTACAATATTTTTTGGAAGTCGCGCGGTTGCGTAGCTTTACAAAGGCAGCCCAGAGCATGTTTATTACCCAGCCGACGATCAGTAAGACGATTAAAAGTCTGGAAGATGAGCTGGGGGTCGCTTTGTTCGACCGAATTGGCAAAAGAATCGAACTGACGGACGCGGGCAAGGTAATTGAGCTTCAAGCACAAGCGATTGTAAAGTCCTTTCAGAGCTTGTCCTCGGAGCTGAGTGATTTGATGAACCTGAAAAAGGGACATATCCGTATTGGCCTGCCCCCTATGGTCGGATCGAGCTTTTTTCCGCGTGTCATTGGAGAATTCCATAAGGCATATCCTGATGTGACCATTCAATTATTTGAGGACGGGGCGAAGAAAGTGGAACGGGACGTAGAAGCCGGGGCATTGGATATCGGGGTGATTGTGCTGCCTGCGGTTGGAGATATGTTTGAGACATTTCTGTTTGTGGAGGAAAAGCTGAACTTGCTCGTTCATCCTACGCATGCATTGGCAGAGTGCAAGGAGGTACCGCTATCTGCGTTGGCGGAGGAGGCGTTTGTACTGTTCCGTGAAGATTTTACGCTGCATGACCGTATTATTGCGGAATGTGTACGGGCTGGCTTTCAGCCGCGTGTAGTCTACGAGAGCTCACAATGGGATCTGATTAGCGAAATGGTTGCTGCAAATCTGGGGGTAGCTCTGTTGCCGGAGGCCATTTGCCGAGATCTGGATTCTGAGCGCTTGCGTGTTCTTCCATTGGTGGACCCCGTCATTCCTTGGCATTTGGGGATGATCTGGCGGAACGATCGTTATCTGTCCTTTGCCGCCAGAGAATGGATATCGTTCACACAACAATTGTTGAGGACGGAATATGGCGGGAAGTAGTCAGTCAACGAGAAGGTGAGTGCGATGCAGATGTGTACCGAAGGAGGACGAATACTGCTTACATCATAAAAAAGCTGCCCTGAGGGGCAGCGATGTAGCTTGCTTCTATGAGTGTGTTTGGTTTATTGCACGCTTGGTGTGAAGGTACTTGTCCATAATACGGTCAAGTCTGGAGGATTTGTCCAATACACGTTCATCTTTTAATCCGTGTAAGTCAGCCATGCGATTCAGTTCACGGCGTTCTTTTTCCATGAGTTTTTCCAATTGTTCGAGGTTCACAAAGCCCACCCCCCATGTCGATTGTAAGGCATGTCTCCACTAGCGGCAGAAGTTTTTTTGATAACGATGTTATTTCCATTTTACCACTTTTTATTAACAATAATCCAGCTTTCCTGACATTTAGCGACTAATATCTATGGTTTTGCCAGTTTCACCTGATTGCGTCCTGAACGCTTAGCTTCATATAATGCCTCATCTGACTTTTCCAGTAAGTGCCTCGATGCAATGACAGGTGAACTGCCTGCTCCGATGGATACGGTTAGCGAGATCGAGGTTCCGTCATTCAAAAGAAAACGTTCATTTTCCACAGCTTTCCGAATTTTTTCGGCAAAGCTTGCTGCTTTCTGACTATCACAATTTCCAATCAGAATGGCAAATTCCTCTCCGCCTTTACGGGAGGGGTACGCCCTCGTTGTAGATTCCCGGGTTAACAGCATTCCCAATTGGCTTAAGACGGTATCTCCGTTCAAATGACCATACGTATCATTAATATTTTTAAAGTGGTCAATATCCAGCATCACGAGTCCAAAGGGTTGTTTTGTAGTCTTGGAAGTATGAAAGACCTCTTCAAATAGCGCATCGAAAGCACGTGGACTGTAGAGTCCGGTTAAATGATCCCGATTTGCAGCTTCCTCCAGCAGATGAACAGCCCGTTCTGTTTTTTTGATATAGGACATCATAAAATAAGTGAACAGGCCGCCAAGCAACTTAACAGTTGTGATTATTATAATAGATTCATTATCAGGAGGGTTAACTACAAAGAAAGTAGATAACAGCGACACTACAGCAGCTCCAAGTACGGCCGACATCCACTTGCGGAGTGTTAGGCTTTTTTCTCGAATAAAGATAAGTGAAATGCCCAGTGTCATGAAACAATTGACGGTAGCAGTCAGAGAAACATCTGTCCAACCACCTGTGATGTAAATACGGTACAGGCTTATGATCAAGGTGGTCAGCAGACCGGATACCGATCCTCCCATATAAACAGATATGATAATCGGCAATTGGCGCAGATCGACCACAAAGTGCCCACGGACCCATAAACCGGTCATCATTAACAGAATGCCAAACAGACCCAGCATTAAACCGTTCATTACCCGATAAATGAATATATGTTTTTTTAGGTAACGTTCATATTTCCGGAAAAATAAATTTCCAAAGAATAAGAAGCTTGTTAATAACGCAAAATTGTTAATTAATTCTTTTAACATATCCCTATCCTTTATGCTGTAATGAGAGTTGTAGTATCGTGGGGAATAAAGCAAAAGGCCCCGTTTCTATATTTCGGTAAAAAGTAGGCATGAGTGAATACCAATTGAATACAAACGATTCTTATGTCCCTTACGTTTCGTTTATCTACGTGGTACAGTGAAAGGACTATGACCGGAACGGGTGATCGTATGAAGGAACCAATTCACATATCGGTGCGTCCACTTGTGGAATATGTGCATCGGAGCGGCAGCATTCATAGCGGCTTTCGATCGAATAGCAGTATGCTCGAAGGAACTCGCGTGCATCAGGTTATCCAGAAAGGGTACAAGGAGCATGACCGCAAAGAGGTACATTTACGTACAGAAATTCCGTATAAGGACGAATTGTTTATCATTGAAGGCCGCTGTGACGGACTGATTGAGCTGGATGGCGTATGGACGGTTGATGAAATTAAATCGATCTCTTTGCCCCTCGAAGATATTCAGGGTGACGGTCAACCCGTACACTGGGCACAAGCATTTCTGTATGCCTATATGATTGCTCGTGAGGAACAACATCATTCCATGCAGGTCCAGCTTACTTATGTACAGGCACATAGTGAAGACATTCGCCGATTCAGACGAGAACTATCCTTTACTGAGCTAGAAGCTTTTGCACAGGAGATGATTGCTGGTTATGCACCGTATGCATTCCTGCTGAGAGCACATGCGGAAAAGCGGGATTCCAGCATTGCTATGTTGAACTTTCCCTTTGACACGTATCGTTCGGGTCAGCGAACGCTCGCGGGTTCGGTGTACAAGACGATTGCCGAAGGGGTTAACCTGTTTGCCAAAGCGCCTACGGGTATCGGTAAAACGGTATCCACCTTGTTTCCTGCGATCAAGGCGATCGGTGAGGGGCAGGTTAGGCGAGTATATTATGTAACGGCTCGTACCACCACTCGGGCAGCAGCCGAAGAAGCTTATGCCAGAATGCAGGCCCAAGGGCTGCACATGCATGTGGTGACTTTGACTGCGAAGGATAAAATTTGCTTTAAGGATGAAAATGATTGTGACGCTGGATCATGCAGCATGTGCGAGGGCTATTACGACCGGATCAACGGTGCGGTATCCGATATTTTGGCGAATGAGACGTTAATGACCCGGGCGGTGATTGAGCGTTATGCGCGCAAGCATAAGGTTTGTCCCTTTGAATTTTCGCTGGATGTGGCGTATGCCTCGGATGGTATAATCAGTGATTATAATTATGTTTTCAATCCACGGATTTCTTTGAAAAGATTGCTGGAGGAGCACAAGCGAAAAGGTGTCGTACTGGTGGATGAGGCGCATAATCTGGTAGAACGCGGCCGGGACATGTTTTCGGCGGAAATTTTGAAATCTTCTTTTTTGGAACTGAAACGAGAGTTTAAGTTGCTAACTCCAGAGATTGCCGCGGCTGCGAGTGCAGTGAACGCACATATGATTACGCTGCGCAAGCAACATGCAGATACAGGAAAAGCAGTGGAGACAGCAGCACCACAAGAGGTGCTGGAGCTGTTGGTGCCTTTTGTGGAAGCAGCTGAACGTGAACTGGTAACGGGGGGCAGTACAAGCCACGCAAGCGGTGAGGGTACGGCTTATGCATTGCTTCTAGATACGTATTTTACTGCTCAGAATATGCTGCGAATTGCTGCTTTATATGATGAACGGTACGTTACTTATGTGGAAGCAGGGCGCAGTGAAGTGAGGGTCAAGCTGTTCTGCCTCGATCCTTCTCACTTGTTGGGACAAGCTATTAAGGGCTACCGCTCAGCCATTTATTTTTCCGCCACGTTGACACCGCTTGCTTATTATCGGGACATGCTCGGAGCAAACGAGGAAGATTATACGTTACAGGTTCCTTCCCCCTTCCATCAGGAGCAATGGGATGTACGTTTGCTGCCGCTCTCCATCCGTTATCGAGATCGTGAGCGTTCCAAAGGGGCAATTGCGGATATGCTGGCTGCATTGGTTGTGGAACGGAAGGGAAATATCCTTGTGTTTTTCCCGTCCTATCCATATCTGCGTGAGGTATATGAGGAGTTCATGCTTCGGAACGTATCCGCAAATACGTTGGTACAAAGTCCGGGGATGACCGAACCAGAACGGGATCGATTCCTAGAGGCCTTCCAGTCTGGGCAAGAGCACACCTTGCTTGGCTTTGCCGTACTGGGTGGTGTGTTTGCTGAAGGTGTCGATTTACCTGGGGATCGCTTAAATGGGGTAGTGGTCGTCGGCGTCGGCTTGCCGCAAATTGGAGCAGAGCGGGATGTGCTGCGGGATTATTTTTCGGAACAGGGACGGAATGGTTTCAACTATGCGTATGTATATCCGGGAATGAACAAGGTTCTTCAGGCAGGTGGCAGACTTATTCGCACAGAGCACGACGAAGGATTGCTGGTCCTAGTAGATGATCGTTTTGCCAAGGAACCATATGCTTCTTTGCTGCCTGACGAATGGAAAAGCTACCGTCTGACGGAACAAGCGGGATTAAGGAAGGAATGGATAGACTATGAACTTTAATTTTCATAATGACTCCATACGCGGGGTGCTGCGTAGTTTTGGACATGAAGATGCCGAAGTGGATAATATAGAGACTTTTGTGACATTTGCGCGCTTGGCTAATGGTATTTTCAGAGAAATGGATACGGATCTTAGCAAGTTGGGGGCTTCTCAGGGTCGAATTATTGTTCTTAGCCTGTTGCATTGCCACTCGCCGCATCGCATGACACCATCAGAGTTAGCGGAAAAAGCTGATGTGACGCGTGGAACCATGACGGGGCTGATCGACGGATTAGAGCGAGATGGCATGATTGAACGTGTGGCTCATGAGAGTGACGGGAGAATGGTGACAGTCGGATTAAAAGAGGCTGGACGAGAGCTGCTAAGCAAGATAGTCCCTTATTATACGAAGCTGATTCGGTCGTGTATGTCTGAGTTTACGCCGCAGGATCATAAGATGATGAAGGGTTTACTGGGGAAAATGAAAGGCGGTTTTGAGCGGTCCTTGCCGAAATGCTGAGTTCCTAATATAGGGGATAAAGAATAGGAGAGAGAACATGTTCTTTTATACAGATGAGGTCTATGAAGCCCGTAATTTTGGCTCAATGGATGCCAGAGAAGGCGAGTGGAGAAATTGCGAGTTTACCCGATGTCGCTTTCGGGGTGTGGAGATGAATGAGTCTCTCGTGGAAGGCTGTACTTTTGTGGACTGTGATTTTACCGGAGCCATTCTGAATGCATCTCACTACAAGGAGTCGGCTTTTACCAATTGTTTGTTCACCAGCGCCAATCTGTTTGTAGTCCGGTTTGATAACTGCAAGCTGGTAGGTTCAGATTTTGCGGGGGCCAATATGGATGGTATCACAATTACGGGTGGAGACTGGTCTTATACGAATTTGCGTCATGCAGATTTAAGAAAACAAGATTTGCGAAAAATACGATTCAAGGAAGCCGACTTATCCGAATGCAATTTGGAAAAAGCAGATTTGCGAGAGGCTGATCTTAGCCGGGTAAGACTGCACAAAGCCCATCTTCAAGGAACAGACCTGCGCGGTGCGAAGATGGATGGTGTGAATTTTAAAGATCTGGACATCACCGGAGCCAAGTTGGATATCGAGCAGGCAGTAGCGGTGGCCCGCTCCTATGGAGCCAAGGTGGAAGGCTAAAAAGCACGGGATACCGGAGCTGGTTTTGATCTGGAGTACCCCGTGCGGGTGAATTGAATGGTTGACTCGAATGTGAAGAACTTAATCTTTAGGGGATGCCGGCAGTAGTGGAATTGCTGCTTCCGGGTTCTGGTTTGGGAAATGATCAACTCCCACAGGCTCTAGAGGCTGCTGTGGAACCGTCCAGTTGCGCGCGATATCTGCGGCAGTTCGCTGTTCCAGCAAGCGTTTGGCTACTTCATAACATTGATCGACATGCCGATTGCCAATGGTTCGCATAGCAGTAAAGCCAATTGCCGCGGCTAGCCCTTGCCCCAGAAGGGGAACAAACTTGCTAACCTGCTTGGTAGCGATCCGAATGCCCATTTTTTGCAAAATCTGCACGATGGCTTCACGGGTAATGAGGCGCCCAATCAGCTTGCTGCCAATCGAAGTGATAAAACCGTACACCATGGATTTTGTTTCTGCGTCCAGACCTTCCAACTGCTTCTCAGATAATCCGAATTTTCCATTAATGGCTGGCAGTAGCTGCATCAAAATGCCAACATCAGCAAGAACGTCAGCCCCTGGAACTGGAACTAATACAGCTCCACCCGAAGCCGCAGCTCTTTTTGTCACCATGGATTTACACTCTTTACGGATCTGCTCCAACTCTTCTATTGTTTGGGCTGTCATATGCATCTCTCCTTCATACACTTCCGATTAGGACCCATGATTCTACCCTGTTATTACACACATTTCTACCTTTCTTAAGCATGGAGTAAGCAAAAAATCCCTGATTCACGCACTATCGCACATTTACTCCTGTGAAGCGATCAGGCATAATGAAGGGTGGTTGCCGATAAGAACAAGCCTGTTTACGGGGATAAAGGAAGGAAGAGACAGATGAGTCAGACAAACGTTTATTTTAATCATGATGGTGGAGTGGATGATCTAGTATCCCTTTTTATGCTGCTTCAGATGGAGCAGGTTCATTTGACCGGAGTATCGGTGATTCCAGCAGATGGTTACCTGGAGCCTGCGACGAATGCCAGCCGTAAAATTATTGATCGTTTTGGACAAAATAAAGGGCCTGTGGAAGTCGCAAAGTCTAATTCACGGGGTAAAAATCCGTTTCCTGCCGCTTGGCGTTTACATTCCTTCTATGTGGATGCATTACCCGTACTAAATGAATCGGGGCGTATGGAAGCACCGCTTTCATCCCTGCCAGCTCATCAGCATCTGATCGAAAAGGTACGCGGAGCTGAAGGTAAGACGCTGTTGCTATTCACTGGACCGCTAACCGATCTGGCGCGAGCGCTGGATGAAGCACCGGATATTGAAGCAAAGATTGAAAAGCTGGTATGGATGGGCGGCACCTTTGAAAAGGGGAATGTGGAGGAGCCGGAGCATGACGGCACAGCAGAGTGGAATGTGTTCTGGGACCCAGAAGCGGCATATCGGGTGTGGCAAAGCGGCATCACGATTGATCTGGTAGCGCTGGAAAGCACAAGCAAAGTGCCATTAACTCCAGCAGTACGCAATCGTTGGGCTGCCGAGCGCCGATATGAGGGCGTGGATTTCCTGGGCAACTGCTACGCGGGATGTCCGCCGCTCGTCTATAGCGAAACGAACTCAACCTACTACTTGTGGGATGTACTGACCACTGCATCCGTAGGACGCCCGGACATTGTCAAGAAAAAGACGGTGCATTGCAGCGTTATCGCAGAAGGACCAAGTCAGGGCAGAACGGTGGAACAGGCAGAGGGACGTCCTGTGAATCTGGTGTATGATACAGACCCGGAAGCCTTTTTTACGTATATGGCCGATTTGGCCAAGCTAGCTGCTCCCAAACGTTACTAAGACCGGCTATGCATAAGCGTGCGGCATAGGGTGATAATACTGCCTAGTGACACGTACTCATAACATAAAGCCCGTGACGTTATGCGTCACGGGCTTCTATTACATGATGTGCTCTATATATCACAAGCTAATCTCTGTTTCAGGCAGACTCCTGGTATATTTTAAGAGTGAACTGGAGCGTTATCTCCGTCCCGCTACCAGGTTCACTGCTCCCTGTCATCTTACCCTTCATTCGTTTTAATAGATGTTTGGTAATCTGCCAACCCAATCCTGGATTTCCATATGAGGGGGAGTACCCACGGTCATGTTCAAGCCACAATTTCAATTTATTCGGAGATATACCGATTCCAGTATCCTTCACCTTTAATTCCAGTTCAACCTCAGGTGCATCGGTCACAGATCGGGTGGTTGCAGATAAAGTGACGGCTCCTGTGCTTGTAAACTTCACTGCATTATCTACCAAATTAATCAGCATACGGCGAATTTTAGCCTCATCCCCGATAAAAATAGGCGAGCTGGTGAGATTCCAGTCGAGCTTCAACTCTAGATTCCGTCGCGCAGCTACCTCTGTATACAGACTCAATACATTTTCCATCATCGTTCTCAGATCAAACGGATCTTCAATATCATCGATCTGCCTGGACTCTATATTGCTGTAATCCAAAATATTACTCAACAACGTCATAAGCGAGCGACTGCTCGACTCCATGATGCTCATATATTGCTGTTGTTCCTCGGTTAACTCCGTCGTCAGCATGAGGTCGGTGGCTCCCCATATTTCGGTTAGCGAAAACCGAATTTTATTACTCAGGGAAGAGATCAAATCCAGCTTGCTCAGGGCAGAGATCTCAGCATCTATCTTTTCTTTCTCCAGTTCCACCACATAACCCAGAAATACAGCCATAGCCTGTAGGGCCTTCAATTCGGATTCTGTCAAATGTACAGATGGCGCATCCAAGATACAAATGGTTCCGTAAGCCTGACCATTTTTCATGCGAATAGGGATTCCTGTAAATGAGTGGTTTCCCATGGTTTTAGTCACATCTAAATCGCATGTGTGCGGGTGAATAGTCGTTTCTGAAATCGTGAGGTGATCTGCAGGATGGTCCAACACCAGACTGCAATAGCTAAGCTCAAAAGGGAGCACATCCCCTTTCTTAACGAGTATCTCTTCCCGGTTAAATGAATCAACGATTACATTCGTAATCCCATCATTAGCGGCAATGAAAATGGTATTTACATGCAAAATATCACTCAACACATCAATGACATGCGCGGTAGCCTCTTGAATACTATTATAAAAACCTGTAGGTGAAGTAGTCATGTATCTCCAATCCTGATGCAAAGTGGTGGTTATCCAAAAACTTTAGCAGTTTGTGTATCCCATTCCCGATCCTCTGAATGTGTTTTTGGAGCGTATCATTAATTATACATGATTATTTCATTATAAACCGATCTTTCTACTTCCATTTACCTATTCGCTTGCGCAAACCTTCATTTTTTAGGTCTAATGCTAGCCTTTCTGGGAAGGTTTTTGTTTGTATTATTACACATTCACGAAAATATATGATTATTTCCATTCTATTTTCATAAATTCATATGTAATCTCATGATATGAAAATTGTGTAATAAAATAGGAGGATAGAACCAGTAATATCATGTAAATATTCTATATAATAGGTTCAGAGGTGGGATTATGAATAGACAGGAAGCCCTACAACACTTCCTTAAGACCTATGCAGAAGATGCGTTGAACCAGAAATTACATCAAGCAGCGTCTTTGTATGAACAAATAAAAGAAGAGCTCATCTCTTCTTTTATTCAATCCTTTCAATCGATCTGCCTGCAAGCCCATTCTGCAGAAGTGGCCAAGACGAGGATCGGATACATTACCTATTCTATGAGGCGCACGTATCTGATGGATCGTAACTATAACTATGTCGTCGAAGCCTATGATAAAAATTGGTTCTTTGATCCTCAACCTTGTTATGGAATCTATGATGCAGGCTCGGCATTCAGCTTTTTAGCAGAATTGGAGGATGAATTGAATCAGCTTCGAAAACTCTATATGAATAAGATTTTTCAGCCTGATGTGGAGCGATTTGTACTCCAGGCTACAGGGGAATTCCATCAATATATTCTGAAATTAGCGAAAGATGCTATTCAGCAGGCTGTACATTTACCTGAATTCAAGGCCTTGAAATGTGAGGACGATTTGGAAGTAAGAATAGGGGAGTATAAAGGAATCAGTGAGGTGGTGTATTCAACAGCTTATGGAGTACTACATGATTCAACAGGATAATCGTATTACGGAGTATATGTATCCAGTAGAGACAAATCGCAGGCAGTTGTTGGAATGGGCAGAAGGCTCATCATGTGCCGATGAAGAATCTATTTTACAATTTTATGTATCAGGTGATGCGGACTATATTGATTTTATAGAGCATCCGGTATCCATCATTTCGGAACAACTAAAGGAAATCTTTGATATATATCAATCTGGATTAAGCTGGAAGTTGGTTGTTTTTGCCGATATGCAGCGAATGCAGCAAACAAGGTATTGGCTGGCAAATCCGCCTAGCCTGATGTGTTTATCACCACGTAGTGAATATCATAGGGACGGTACACTGAAGAAAATCATTCTAGATGAATATAAAGTAGAGAATCATAAAATATTCAGGGTTCAGGATGCCAATCATCATATCATTGTAGATCTTGATGTGGCTGAATGTATTTTGAAGTTCAATCTGGCAGGCTTGAAATTACAAAAGGTCGATACAGAGGGGCCATCTATACAAAGGAGAGTCCAAAAATGAGTGAGAGCTATGTAGTGGATGGGGCACAGATACATTGTAGCTATGGAAGTCATACGGGAAGATTTAGTGTTTCAGCTAACAGGGGGATTAGTATTGGCGACAAACTGCAAGGGAATATTCAGGATTTTCACCCGCAGACGCATATCCCTTCTTTCGGAAAGTGCCGTAGTATGCATAATCCTGCAGTTTCTTCTGCTAACAAAGGAAATTCCGGGAAAATCATTCCGCAGCCCTGCAAACCGAGCGTTTCTATGCCTTGGTTGAATGGAAAAAAGGATGTATACGTAGATCAATCTCCGGCTCTTATGAGCTGCTCCACGAACTTGTGCATGTGGTGTGGAAAAATCTCGTTCACCACAGACGGGCAGGAATAGTTAACAGATTGTAGGATTTGCATCATATGAAAAGCAAACGGGGGGAGTAAGATGGGACTGGCAGGAACTATGCTGACTTATGGAAATATTAGAGTGAATGCACCGTATGAAATTATCAGGCTGCTTGATTTTGAATTGACACAGAAGATAAATGAGCACGGCAAGGTGTACATTACTGCTCTCATACCGGATGAGGATCATGCAAAGTATGATGGATTAGCTTACGATGAGGATGTGCTAGAGGTATATGAGATGGATGAAGACCGAGGGACAGTTAGCATTTTTAAAGGAATCGTCACCAATATTAGAATTGCATTCAAAAATGGCGTATATCACATGTACATAGAGGCTGCCTCTTTTACATATCTGATGGATCAACAACGGAAAAACCGTTCGTTTCAAAACAGCAACTTGACGTATTATCAACTGTTCCGCGAACTTATAGATGCCTATCCACATGGGGATTTTATTGACCTGGCGGACAGCGATCAAAAGCTGGGCGGCTTTACTATTCAGTATGAGGAGAGTGATTGGGAGTTTCTAAAAAGAATGGCCTCTCATCTGCAAACTGGACTCATTGCCGAGATTACATCCGTGTTCCCGAGACTATGGTTAGGTACCTCAAAAGAACAGGTGAAAGGTGAATTGCGTAGCATTAACTTTTCCCTCCAAAAAACAAAGTCAGGTCCCCAGTATACATATGCTGAAGTGGAGGATACGAAGCGTTTTGAACTTGGAGATGTCGTCATGTTTCAACGAAAGCATTGGGTTATTGATCAGATTCATGCAGAGATGAAGCAAGGCATTATGACATATGGCTACGTTCTCGTTCCGGGAGCAGGCATTCCGAGGGAGGTTATACATAACCCGTTAATCAAAGGTACCTCTATTGAAGGGAAAGTTATTGATTTAAATAGTGAAAACGAATCCGTTAAACTTCACTTGTCCGTGGATTCTATGCAGTCCAAAGTTGAGGGGTGTTGGTTTTCATACCCCACCATGTATACCGGGGAGGGGATCGGTTGGCATTGCATGCCTGAGCTAGGGGATCATGTCCATTTGTATTTTCCATCCAACAATGACAAGGAAGCTCGTGTAGTTCAATCCCTACGTAAGAGAGACTACAAAGGAGATGAAATCAGCCAGCCATCAAGAAAGCTATTTCATACCAAAACCCAAAAAGTGGCAAGATTCGATGATAAGGAATTAGCCCTTTCCACCCAAAAAGAAAAGATACTTGTACGATTAAATCCAGCTTCTGGTATTCACGTGTATAGCCATCACGATCTCACCTTTCACGCCGATACAGACTTGGTGCTGCATGGCAAAAAAGTACAAATGAACGCTACTCGCGAAATATCTCTAACGTGCAAAACCAGCTATATCCGAACCGATGGAACACTTCATATTAAGGCTAGTAAGTTCATGAAAAGTCAGGTGCCTGATGCAGAGCTAAAAGCCTATAAATCCCTGATTCAAGAATTGAAGGGAAAAGGGTATCCGCAATGGGTGCAGAATTTGCTGCTTCAATTTAAAACGGACTACTACAAAGCCGTGGCAGCAGGGGACAAAAAGGGGGCCAAGGAAGCAGCATCCAAGGCCAAACAATTGCGTCAGCAGGTGGCAGAAATAGATCGTATGCCTGCCTGGGCCAGAGCGCAAATGCACGAATACACGTCCCAGTGGTGGGAAGCACATGGAGCCAACGATAAAGCCAAGCAAAAGCAGATGCATCTTCTCGCCAACCAACTGCGTGACAACGTGCTAATCAACGAGCTGATTCGTGGGCATTCAGCCCAATCCTATCTAGATGCGAGTCGGCTGGAGGAGCTGTCTGGACAATACGCAGATGCGGCCCATAAGCTGACCGTTGCTGATCAAAAGACTCTAGCCAAGGAAGCAGCTGCTCTGCGGAGTAAGTATGGCGTGAACAGCCAACTTGCCAGGGAGAATTTGAACAAGCTTGCCAAGAAGTATCCAGACAGCTTCTCGTACAAGCTTCCAGCTACAGGCGATTGGGATAAGGAGCTTAACGCCGCACTGCATGACTTTGCGAAAAAATACGGTCTGGAGAATAAGGGCTATGGTCGTGATGTGCTCGCAGTGTACCTACATCAAGTAGCCAATGGCGTTCTTCCATGGCCCAAGGTTAGCAAGGCTGCAACGCCAGCAGTTTCAACAACGACGACAACAACGAAAACGGAACCGGGCAAGAAGCCGCCGACTACTCCTGAAAAGCCGTCGAAGGAGGAACCAGAGCCTACACCATCCAACAGTTCTGCTGATGAGAAAAGGAAAGCAATTGTAGAATTCGCTAAGAAGTTTTTAGGCAAGATTCCTTACTGTATGGATACTAAAATCAGAACGATGAAGCTTGATCCCAACAACCCTCCTGAATATATGGACTGCTCTGATTTTAGTTCCTCGGTGTACTTTACCATATTAAATGAGCGTATAGGGGGGACTACAAGAGACCAAATCAATCGAGGAACAGAGGTTGACCACAAAAGTTTACGAACCAGTGGAGATTATAAAAATTTGAAGTTAGGTGACTTAATATTATTTGATTGGAAAAAAAGAACGGGGAGACAGCCGAATCATGTAGGCATGTATATCGGGAATGGGGAATTTATTCACGAGCATGGTAACGCAACTAAGCCTAGTGAAATCGATTCAGATAAAAAGCCTTCTCATAATGTAACGATAGATAAATTAAGCAAAGATTGGAAGGGGTCTTACGGTCGTATATATACAAACGTAATAGCAGTTAAGCGTATTATCCAAGACGATGGATCCATTAAAAATAAGTAGGAATAAGGAAGTACAGAATCGCATAAAGGAAATGAGACAACTCGCTTAATGAGGAAACTTTATAAAGAGTGTTATAAGAAAGGAGAAATCATGCGTTATATAAAAGCAGCTTTGATTATTGTATTTTCAGTATTGATATCTGCATGTACAGCAACCACAAGAGGGGATATTTTCACATCTTCTCAGTCCCCCAGTATACCTTCAACCAATGAAGTTAAGGTAAGTAAGAATGCTGCAAAAGGAACTGAAAAAAAAGCAAGTTGGCTTTTGAATGGTCAAGAAGGCGTAGAAGATCGAGTTCAATTCTTAACCAATTTAGATGATCCTACTGGAAAAACTAATATTCGTATCGACGACCTAATTGACACCATGGAAACTAAGGAGGAAGGTACAAAATATTGGGGTTCACAAGTATATGTCGGGAAAATAACAAGTGACGGCAGTCGTATGGCGATTATAAGAGATGTTTATGGGGAGCAACCAGAGGAGTCACTCATTATTGAAGTGTACAATCTGGATGCTGGAGAAAAAGAACGAGAGTTTAAATTGCCGCCAGCTGCTCAATATCCTGTTGTCTCTTCTGATTTAAGTAAATATTTATATGTAATGGATGGACGTTTGTATTTATATGATGCAATAAGTAAAAGAACTACAGAATTGAAGACTAACAAAGGGAAAGCGGATATTAGCAATATTGCTCAGGGAGTGTTTTCACCGGATAACACCAAGTTATCTTTTGTGGATGATCAGACAGGGATCGTAATGCTTGATCTATCTGGTGATAGTGGTACGAAGCTTCTGCTTGCAGGCACTGATGTCTCGAGTATTATGCAATGGGATCAGGGGAACCAACTTATTTATACCACTTATAAAAAAGATAATACTTTCATAAACGATATTTATTCACTAGATATACCCACTGGAAAAGTACAGTTTATAACTAAAAATGAGGGCGATTTTATTTTATCCCCAGATCAAAAAAAATTGGTCCTGGCAGATGATGAAGTTGTAAAAATGTTCATGATTGATATAGCTAGTGGAAAAAAAGAAGATGTTTCGTCCATTGTAAATGGCGAAGGAACCTGGGTAGTCCCAATACAATGGATCGATACAAAAATCAATTATATGAAATATAGCAACAAGGTCAAAGTGAAAAAGGTTACGGCCTCTTCTACACTTCCTAATCGGAGTAACTATTCTTTTAGTGTGAACAATTTAACGGACGATAATAATTTAACCCCTTGGTGTGAAGGAACGAAGGGAGGCGGAGTAGGAGAAACGGTAACTATGGATTTGGGTTCAACTCAAGAGGTCAGAGGTATAGAGATGGTCGACGGCACTATGTGGGTTAACAATAAGTATTTAGACATGAATACAATCCAGAAAATGAAACTAGATTTTTCGGATGGACAATCTTTGATGCTTGAGAACAATGACACCCGCTTCAAGTTTGATGAACCCATACGAACATCTTTCGTTAAAATCACTATTCTAGAAGCGAAAAAAGGCACGGATTTCCCCAATACTTGTATAGGTGAGCTGAAGTTATTGTGATGAACAGTAGAAAGCGAAATAAAACTGCGGTATGGATAAGTAAAATTACGTTATTCGTCTTGATCTTTTCCATGCTATGCGGGTGTATACAATCGAGCGAGAGCCAAAAAGCAGTACAGGAGCGAAAGGAAACTCATCCTTCAGTCTCTCAGTCCAAGAGACTTCCTCCAGCAAAAAAGGCTGTAAATTGGTTGCTTTTTGAAGCGGAAAATGGAAACATGCCTGTGGATTATCTCGCTGATATGGATGATCCTACAGGCAATACCTATATTGAGTTAGATGACATTATAGATGAATTATATGCAAGTGAAGGTGAAGCGTATCCTAAAAATGAACTGTATCTTGAGGGGTTCTCGGATGATGGCAGGCGGATTGCTTTATGTAGAGAGTCGCAGGATTTAAATTATTTAATTATTAAAATTTTTGATTTATCTACTACAAAAAAATTATATGAATTTAAGGTGCCGAATAGGGACTACGCTGTTATGTCTCCTGACTTACGCAAGTGTGTTTACACAGATGATGCAGCCTTTTTTTATTATATGAACCAGGGGCAGGAAACTAAAGCATTAGGGCAATTAAATGATGGTCACTATCTTAATCTTCCAGTGTTTTCGCCTGACGGTAACCAATTTGCCCTTGTAGATCGTAAACGTAATGTATTGATCTATGACTTGTCCCAAAATAAGCAAATTCAACAAATCAAACTAGGGATAGAAGGAATACAGATTGAGCAGTGGCTTTATAACAATCAATTGCTTCTCTCTTCTTATGATAATGATAAGTTGTATATGTTCAATATACAGACAGGGGAGAAGAAGCAACTGATGAAAGCCACAGAATCTCCTGCTTTAACTTTAGATAACCACAGGGTTGCTTATGTGAATTCAAAGGGTGAAATGCAACAACAAGATATTCAAACAGGTTTGTCTATAAAATACTCTAATGTATTCTACAGGATAGGCTATAACGTGTCCCCTACACAATGGGTACAGACAACAACGGATTTAATGAAGTATCGAAAGAACATTACGGCACAGAAAATCATTGCTTCTTCTACACTTCCAGACCAAGCAGGAAATTCCTATGCTGCCCGAAACATCATGGACGGAGATGCGAGTACAGCCTGGTGTGAAGGAGTTAAAGGAAACGGGATCGGGGAGTGGATCGAAATTGATTTCGGCTCTATGCAAGAACTGAAGGGGTTTGAGCTTATTAATGGTTTAGCTAAGTCATCTAATGCTTTCCAAGTAAATAATAGAGTTAAACGAATGAAACTAGAGTTCTCGAATGGGCAGACCATAATGGTAGATAATGATTTTTTGAGTAATGCGTTCCCCAATAGTGCCATTCATACTTCATTCGTAAAAATAACGATTGTGGCAGTAGAGCAAGGAAGCAAATATCACGATACCTGCATGTCGGAGATACGATTCTTCTAGCATTCCTAACAAAGGAGAAGGCATATGAAGTGGAAAGAACCAACGTTTGGTGCAACACCTATGTTGAAAGCTTTAACAACCTCTAATGCGCACAGGAAAGCAAAGGCTTTTGACCTGGTGGCAGAGCAGAAGAAACAGAAATTAAATTATCCTGACTGGGCCCAGTCCTGGCTGCGCAAATACAAAGAGGATTGGTATATCGCTCAGGCCAATGGTGACGAAGTCGGCATGCGTAAAGCGCAAAAGCTGGCAGAAGGCCTTCGAAGCAAGCTCCGCGAAATGGCGACGATGCCCAAGTGGGCACAGGAGCAGATGCAAAAAGAAACCGTCCGCTGGATGACGGCTGAAGCGAGCGGAAATATCATGGAAAAGTTAGCTGCTGAGAAAGCGGGACGAGCTTTACGGGAGAAGCTGGGTCTAATTGATGCGAGTACTAAAGTACCATCACCATCTGACGATACTAAGAAGACAGAAGATGTTAAATCTTTAAATACACAAAAAACGAACGAAATTGAAACAGTAAAAGGTGATAAAAGTAGCTTTTCAACAGTTGCTGAATTCAAAAAAAAGTATGGGGATGTTATTAAGAAAATAGGAGCAGAGTTAAATGTAGATCCCAACATACTTGGAGCAGTAGTTCTTGTTGAGTCAGGAGGTTCTGGTTTTGAAAACGGTAAACTGAAAATAAGATTTGAAGTGCACCATTTTGTGAAACAATCAACATCACTATTTTCATTTGGTAGACCGAGATCCAAAGGGCACAAATATAGAGAAAGTGCTGGATTACCGTGGAAGGAAGTTCACACAAAAGATCAAAGTAGCGAATATGGTGCTCTGGACTTGGCCATTACTCAAAATGAAGAAAAGGCGTATAGTGCTATTAGTATGGGCTTAACGCAAATTATGGGCTTTAATCACAAAGCGTTAGGATATAAATCGGCTAAAGAGATGTTTCAAAAATTTAGTACAGGGCACGAGGAACAAATTAGGGGTTTTGTTTCTTTTATAAAACATAAAAATTTAATAAAGGCGCTACAAAAAGAGGATTTTAATGCTTTCGTCTCAGCATACAATGGCAAAGGCAACGTGGAACAATATACAAAAAAACTAAGGAAAAATATTATTTTGTATAGAAATAGCTGAATGCATTTAATAGATATGTACTTAGAGGTTAAATTTGAATTTGAGGTGCTGTAATGAATAGAGTAGTATTTGTTTTTTTCTTGACCTTCATTCTTCTCGGTATTCCTACAAATAAAAACTTATCTGATATTAAGAACTTCAGCCATTATACAAAAACAACAACTCAGAGTTTATTAGTGAATAATAAAATCAATCATAATCTAAAAAAATTGGATACAGAAAAGTATAACATCGATGAGGGCCAGTCGTTTGAAACCAGCTTTGAAGGGTGGGGGCGTGCCAATTTTGTTTCAACTGATGCCATGATTGAGGAGACACCAGGGAATTATTTCTTTTTATTAGATGAGCAAAATTACATTTTATACTCGTTTCCTAAATTTTATGGGAATAATTGGTCGGGAGGGGATGGATTAGCAGCTGTAGCTTTTAAGGATGTGAATAAAGATGGACTAAAAGACGTCATTATTATCGCTTACGTCGACGCAGGGGCAGGGCCAAGTATAATTGAGCCTTTCCCCATTGCAGGTATCTACTTCCAAAAGAAAAATAAGACCTTTACCACACTCCCTGGACTTGATCAGGCCATCAATGATAAGGGGCATAATCAAACCATCAAGGATGTCATTCAATACGTAAGCAAACAACGGATAAACGTGCAATAGGCAATATGAAAAGGGAGCTTTTCTTGAAATGAATTTTATAAAACAAAATAGAATACTATTTTTAATCGTGTTAATTGGCCTGCTATTAAATGGATGTTTGGGAAAACAGACGAACGAGAAGCAACAGGCAGTTGAGCCCATCAAACCTAGCACTCAAGTGATAGAGCAAACATCTGTGTTGGAACCAGAGTCTGCTAATCAAGATCGAAATAACAATATTGTTACTCCAATAAATAAAAGAAATAGCGCTCACGCTACAGATTCTAACACATTAAATCAGTTCATAAAGAAGATCCAACCCACAGATGAGAAACTTCAAAAAATATTAAAAGAAGATTTGGATCATGATGGAAGGCTGGAATATGTGCTGGCTTTTGGGTTAGAAAAAGGGGTGATTGACAACGTATTTGTAGTCCGGGAGGATGCTGGCTATCACATCATTGGTAAATTAGAGGACCCACTTATAGTTGCACATCTTAATACAGACATGAAGATCATGAAGCTGGATCAAACAGAACAAAAGTTTATCGTAGTATATTCCACTAGCGAAGTGGATGAGGCCGAAGGATTCTCTATATTTACTTTAGACCATAACCGAATTAGCAACCTGATTACAATTATCCAGAAGCAACAGGGCAAGGAATCAGGAAGCTGGAGGATATTAATAAAGATGGTGTTTTTGAGGATGTGAGTTATTACCGTTTTCAGGATACTCAACAACATACGATAATAACATATCAAAAATTCGACAGCAGCGGACCTGAAAAAACAAAAGTACTATACGAGAATGGAAATGAAAAATTTGTATGTCCTACGGTTCCTAAAGATATTATCCAAAATTATTTGGAAGATCATTATCTTATGAAGCGCTTCTTGATACACTTGCCTGAAATGGCGGAATTCACTGCGTTGTCAGCAAGCCCGAAAAATCATTTTGAAGATATCATAGATTTTTCCGCTATGGACTATACAGGATTAGACTTGAATGTAAAAGAGATTGCTAATGAGGCTAATCAGCGGGTGTTTTTGGTAAAGAGTAGCTCAGAAGAAGAGGAATCAAACCAAGGACTTCTATTTACGTTAGAAAAGCAATCAGGCAAGTGGAAGATTATGAGTATAGAGATAAACGATAAATTGCAGAAAGTGTGATATCCAGCATGAATTACTTGAAGTACGGGCGAGCTGGTTGCGTCCTGTTAATACTCATTTCCTGTGTAGTGCTGAATGGATGCATGAAGGAACAGAATTCTCCAACAAATGAAACAAATCATGCACTTTCTCTCCAAAATGACGATAAAACGATTTCCTATTCGAAAAAGCTGAACACGCTAGTGAAAAAACTTCATATAGTCAACGATGAAAATAAGGATGATGATACCAGACAAGATAAGCTTGAGGAGTTCACACAGGAACTTAATTTGTTGTTAAACGAGCCTAAGAGTGTAGAGATGAAGGATGGAGAATTAGTAGAAAAGTTCGATAATAATCTCACTATCTTAACAAAATCGTTTCCGTTAAAAAGCGGGCAGCTAAACGTTAGGGTTGTGAATTATAGAGCACCTAAAACGGTGACAGGTACGATCGGAGATAAATACACATTTATTCAGTGGTGGAGTACTAAGCAACTTGTACATGCTCAGATGATTGAGGATGGCGGGCCAGAATTGACTACAGACTTCGTGGTTCGGGATTCAGACAAGGGAATACAGCTGTTGTTAGGGGGATATGTTTCAATATATCATCCAGATCCCGTATTTGTTGCGTTGTGGGAACTCTCCGGGGAAAAATGGACGCAGAAAAGCATAGATGTAGGTAAGATGAAGCTCCCGGATTCGTGGGAATTAAACAAGGATGTGGATGAGCTTATTTTAGAAAATCGACAACATGATAGCATGAGTATCGAAGTATTAGACCACGGCGATGGTTTCTTAATAAACAGTGATGATTCTGAACAGAACATTATCATTGAGTTCTCTAAAAGTGGAGAAGTCCATATTGATCCTGAACATAGCATCACCTCAAATACTCATATTGAACAGCAAAGCTATGAACTCATTCAAGAGAAATATTCAGAACATGGGATCGTGATTAAATATCCTCAAATTACAAAACTCAAGGATACTGCAAAGCAAAAATCTTTAAACCAAATTCTTAAGACCGAAGCTTTAGAAGGATTACACGACTATGCGGATTCCAATTCTGGAGTCCATGTCGAAATTGACTATGAGATCAAACGACAAAGTGAACGATTCTTGAGCGTTCAATATACGGGTGTTCGTTATGTGAAGGATGCAGCCTATCCTAGTCATATGTTTTATACGACGAACCTGGATATGAAGCAGGCTTCAAGAATAAAATTGAGGGATCTGGTAAAGGTCGAGAAATCTTTTATTGAGCTTATAAAAAGCGGGAAGATTACAGCTGTTCAGCCGGAGCAACAAGGATTAATCAGTGATTTCACAAAAGATGATTTGATTCAATTGTTAGCAAACGCGGATGTAACCAAAGGTTCGCCTGCGGAAGCAGAAATGGAATCGTTTAGTTACCTCACAAGTGATTCATTAGGTATTAGTATCCCTGTGGCTCATGCAGTAGGGGACCATGCGGAATATGAAATTCGTCTTGCACAGATTCCAGATAATATTAAGCAAAATAAAGAACTATGGACTGAGCTAAGTTCTGTCGTTGATCAGCCAGCTACCGTTGTAAATGAAGAGAGATTGGATACCGACCAGTATGAAGTTGAAGAGTCACAGTCTTTTCAAACTACTCTCGAAGGCTTTGGGAAAGTACGATTTGTATCCACATATGGGTATCCGGAAGGTCTTCGTAAATTCTTTTTCTTCCTATTGGATAACCAAGGACATATTCTGTATCCATTCCCCGATTTCTACGGGAACCGTGAGTGGGTTGCACGTTACGGAGGTGTAGAAGCAGTGGCCTTTAAGGATGTGAATAAGGATGGATTGAAGGATGTTATCATCATTGCTGATGTCGATAACGGGATTCATGGACCTGGTAGAATTGATGAATTTCCTATAGCGGACATATATTTTCAGAAGAAAAATAAAACCTTTATCACGCTCCCTGAATTGGATCAGGCTCTCAACGATCAGGGACATAATCAAACCATTAAAGATGTCATTCAATACGTAAGCAAACAACGGATAAACGTAAACTAACCGACAAAAAGGGGCAGAGACATGGGATATCCAATCATCAAGTATAACGGAACGGTTTTATCTCTTAAAAATCCGAAAGTTAAAGTTGTACAGAAAATGAATGAGCATGTGAAAGTCTTTTTGACAGGTGTGTTAACGGGTGCCCAAATGGAAGAGTACACAGATCATATGGAAGCAGGGGCGAAGTTAGTCGTTTCTTATGTGAATGATGATCAAAAGCAGAGTGTATTATTTAGGGGATTAGTCACGCAGTTCAGAATCAAGTTGGTGTCCAATGTAGCCTATTTGGTCGTCGAGGCCCTCTCCTATACAAGCCAGATGGATGAAATACCTCATAGACAATCTTTTCAAAATGTAAAGATGAAGCTGCAAGCATTGCTTGAACACGTGCTCAAATCCTATCCCAAAGCCAATTGTACGAGCCGGTTGAAGGATCAACTTTTACAGGAATTTACGATGCAATTTGATGAGACGGACTGGTTGTTTCTGAAACGTATAGCGTCTCGGCTTGGTTGGGGACTGATACCTGATCCGATTGGAGACAAACCGCAGTTTTATTTGGATTGCCGGATGGTGTCAATCAAGGTGAGCTCAAACAGTATAACTATTCGATGACCAGAAAAACCAAGCCAGGGGCCAGCAAGGACGACAATCTTTTGTATTACAAAATACAAACGACAGGGGCCAAAGATGTTCTGCTGCATATTGGCGCAGAGGCCAAATTCAAAGGGAAAACCTTATACGTCCTGCAGTCTGTTGCGTTTATACGGCACAGTGTCTTGTGGCATGAATATGTGCTGACTACATCGGATGGAATGAAACAGGATTTGATTGTAAATGAGAGCATTCGCGGCATATCATTGAAGTCCAAGGTTATTGGAATTGAACAGGATCATGTGAAGGTTTTCTTTTATGAAATGGACAAGGTCAAGCCTAACGTCAAGGAAACCTACGCTTTTCCAACGGCTACATTTTATACATCGGAAGGGAATACGGGATGGTACTGCATGCCAGAGCTGTTTGACTTTGTAGACATCTACTTTCCGACTTCTACAGAAAAAGACGCTATTGTAACCCACTCAATTCGCAAGAGATCCAAAGGCGGTGACTTTATTAAGGACCCGTCGACGAAGATCTTTATGACCAAGTACCGCAAAGCCATTATATTTGAGAAAAATGAAATTTTAATTACGGGGAACGACGATGAAGTGGTGATTCGACTACTGGATGACCATGGCATTGAACTGCGAAGCAAAAAGGATATCCGTGTAAAAGCCGACGGGAACCTGGTCTTCAATGCGGGTAACACAATACAGGTCACCGCGAAGGATGCCATCGGTTTAAAATGTAAAACGAGTTTGGTAGAAATGGATGGTAACATCAAAATGACTGGAGAAAAGATAAAGACTCAATAACTAAAACCACCAAGAGAGGGTAACCATGGCTAAAGTAACTACAGGAGCAATCGTGAATGAGAAACCGCCTACCCAAGAAGACATGATACAAGAGTGGAAACGTAAAATAAGCAAAGGTGAATATCCTTTTATTCATGTAACTAAGCATAGCGCCCAAAGTGAAGAGCGTTAAATATGTTTAGCAACAAGTAAATAAGGCTCCTAAGGAGCCTTATTTGAGTTTGATGATCTATACCCTTTTAGCACTGTTATGTAGCCGTAAAGGTGAATTTTATTAACTACATTTGTCATTGCATACTCTTTATAATAGTACAAATTAAAAATGGTGTTCATCTATGCAATTTTCCCCTAACATACAGTTACAAAGACCTATTCTACATAAACTATGTACTGTGACCAGATATACTGTATCCAATGACTTTATACTTATTTTTCCTCTCGGCTATATCGCTCGCAAAAAGGATGCACTATAATTATACTACTTCTTAATTTGGGAAAAATTAGACTTTAATATAGATTACAAATATGTTGAGAGTGAGATGCTCGATGAGTATCCCTTCTCAGGAAGAAGGGGTCTTGTATTTGGGAACTTCACTGTCGATAAACCAATCTGGCCCAGAGACGTCGATCACTTCTTTGGTTTTATAATTATAGTAGATGGTAATTTTGTTGTCTTCGTGGCCTTTAATGTACCCATACAAATAAAGCCTGGAGTGGACAGCAGGATCATCCACAGCATAATCCTTTAATATGAAATCGGCATTATAGTGTTCTTTAATAAACTCCACACCGATGGGAGTGGCGACGTCTACTAATTCTTTTTTCTCTTTGTCGGACAAGCTGGAACAACCTCCTAAATACATAATAATTAAAATAAGTGCCAGAATCAGTGGGATTTTTCTGTTCAAGTTACAATTCTCCTTTTCTGGTAATCACCTTTTTTCATAACTCTATAATATATTTACACAATAGACAAGGTGGGAATAACTTGACCTTCACTAACGATAAAACATACTGGACCATTGCGGATAAAGTTTATGACCGGGAGTTGACTGCTAAAGACTCTAAAAGCAGAATTCTTCCTGACTGGAAGATTGTTGAACCTGAAGGAGCTATGCTGCATGATACGAACGGTTCTGGATTCGATGCGACTGTATTCCTTAACGAGAAGACCAATCAGGTGATCATCGGTTATAGGGGGACAGAACCCCCGAATCGACCCAAGTGGAGCGTGGCGATGGACTGGGGAACGGATTTCAGCGATGTCGTCGGAGGACGCGCGAAAACGTTGGAAGAAGTCCATCAATATTATGAAAATAATAAGGCAGAGGTGGCTAAACTCCCACCACAAGTGCAAAGTGCATTTCTTCAATATGAGGAGAAGTACCAGAATAATCAATTTACACAAGCTCAGAATCTATATGATGTTGTAAAAAAAGAGTATCCCTCTGCTGAAATAACGACCACAGGCCATTCTCTGGGAGGAGCGGAGGCAGAATATGTGGCGGTGCGGAACGGACTGTCATCAGTCGCTTATAATCCACCAAGCATTGTACATCTATTACCGGATGATCTTCAAAAGAAGGTGGAAAATGGCGATTTTCGAAAGACGAATGTCGCTTATGTCAATCCGAAAGACACTATCGGTTCGGGAGCTAATGATGCACAGCCACATGTGGGTACAACCTACTTTATAGACAATGATTATAAGACGGCTAATAAAGCCAAAATCACTATTCCTGTTTCATTACCAGTCGAAAGAGACAATAAGTGGGCTAACTTTTTTTTGGGACCCAAATGGTCTCCCATTGTGTATGTCCCGATTACATTGCCTATGATGCAGCAAGATCCGATTACAAAGTTCTATAATTCGGTATTTGGAGAAGCGACGCATAGCATGGATCATTTCACATTTGATGAAAATGGAAATATCAGCAATCCACTGTACACCATGGACGGTCAATTGGTGGAAGGCAATCCACGGGTGCAGGCGTACGAGCAAATGCTGGCCGCGCGAGCAGAGCTCAAGGAAGTCATGGGCGATCTGGTTGAACGCTATGGTGGACAAATGGGGGCCTTCGGGCAGTTTGCTGCTAATGCACTGGGAGTGAATATCCTGGGAGTAGGACAACAGAATGGTCGCTCCAATGGCGGCGCATATTTTGTGGGCAACAAGAATGCAGGCACAATTCAATTAACACCTGAAGAGCTAAAGCATGCGGCTAACCAGATGCGTTCCAGCCTGCATGGATTTTCTAGCGATACCCGAGCATCCATCCAGTTATTTCAGGCTCATATCGGGACAAGTGAAAGTCAGTCTTTGACCCCAATTGCGCATAGTGCAACGGCAACGCTGGATCGGATCAATCGCTGGTATCAGGAATCGATTACAGAGATAGCAGAGTATATAGATCGCAAGGGCCAGGAATTTACGATGGTGGATCAATAAAAAAGAGCAGCTGGAAGAACACAACGGGAGGCAAAAGAGATGAGCAGAATATCTTTGAGCCTGGGGGATCTGCGTAGGGCTGTTCAGCAATGCGAGCAGCTAAAGCAAAGACTTCAGCATCAGGAGCAGCAGATGAGGAATATATATGGTCGTCTGCAAGACTGGAGGGGCGAATCGGCTGCTGAATTAACACGTAAAATGGAGACGTTTCTCCAAGGTACAACTGTACGAATACAGGAATTGGACGATCATAAAGAGCAGTTGAAACGTTATATTCGGAAAATGGAAGAAGCTGATCGGCGTGAGGAGAGACGTAAACGGGCTGCACAATGGTGATACAGGCAGACTGCAATAGTTAGGAGAACATCATGAAAGATCAAAATGCATTTGTCATTTTACTTATATTGAATATCGTTTATGGCTTAACGCTATTTGCCTATCCGGCCATGCTGATGGTGGTCGTATTTTCTTTCGATGCACCAACAGCTGGAGATTATCTCATCAGTTATATTTTTGCCTATGTCATAATGAGCTACCCGATAGGAGTATTTATTTCATGGAGCTGTTGGTATTTTTATCATCGTTATGCTTATAAGAAGGCGTATATCATAGCTAACTTTATGCTGCTGTGGCCAGCTACTCTTGTAGTGTCCTCGTGGATTCAATCGGCTTTTTCTTGAAGGGGTTCCCATCTGGCCAGTCAGCTACATAACATAAAAAAACCGTACAATCGCTAGGGGACTCCCGCGGGGTACGGTTAAATGCGTTTAAATAAAAACTACATATATAGTAGTAGAAAAAAATATTCTCCCAGAGTGGTGACGATAACGACTTTGTAGTCTACTTTAATTTTCCTGCGGGGAATATAGCAGTGTTCGAAAACTTAAGAGTTAGATGAAAAAGTGTCAAAATGTTGAAAAGCTACAAAGTTCGACATATTGTTCGCTTTTTCGCATCATATGTTATTAGATTAGGGATTTTTGTTTGCTATTTATCGTATATTTATGTATAATCTATCGTGTTGAAAGATTGATTGTACGTAATATGCTGATGAGGGTGGGTTCATGACGCTGCTCGACAGTAACGAAAGCAAGAAGCGGATGTGCCAGATTTACAATGAAGTTTCAAAGGAACTGTTCGGCTTCGGGACCACGCTGCTGCGGGCCACCGTTGAGAACAACATTGTTACCTTTGTGGCGAAGCACCGGCGTTCTCCACGCTCGGCGGCATTGGAAGTGGAAGCCCCCGGCTTGAAGCTGGAAGTGGATTTCCGAATGTCCATGCTGTACAAGAAGAGACTTCGCGAGAAGCTGATTGAGGATATGGAGCTCGATATAGAAGCTTTACTGCGTGATTATGATTCAGCAACGCAGTGGGCAATTACGAACATCATACTGAAAGAATCCTAATAAAATTGGATATTCGGCTTTTCGCTTCGGATCTATCTGAGGGGAGAACCTGTTATAACGCGCAGCGGGATCAACTTATTCTTTGTTTACGAAGAAAAGTATTCTTGTTTTACAAGAGTACTTTTCTTTTTTGTGTCATAAGGTGTGCATAATAAAAAAATAGGGGGAGTTTCATATGAAAAAATGGTTTAAAGGGTTTATGGCTGTGACCTTGGCATCCGTGGTACTGGCAGGTTGCGGCAGCAATGCTACTGGCGGTCAGACAGATGGAAAAGATGGTTCAGCTGATGGAAAAAAGAAACTAGTTATTTCCACATGGGGCTTTTCCGAGGACTTTTTTAACAAAGAAGTGTACGAGCCTTTTGAAAAAGAACATAACGTTGATATCGTGGTCGAAATTGGAAATAACGCGGAACGGTTGAACAAAATCAGTCAAGGCAGCACAGACGTCGATCTGATTTATCTGTCTGATTATTATGCCCAACAGGGAATTCAACAGGGGCTATTCGAGAAGTTGGATCGCAGTAAAGTGCCAAACTTGAACCAAATTTATGATATTGCCAAAGCACCGCTGGGTGAGGAATATGGTCCTGCTTATACAGTTGGACGCCTTGGTATTGCCTATAATCCGGAACTGGTGAAAAAAGATGTGACCTCCTGGGCCGACCTGTGGGGCCCTGAATTCAAAGGAAACGTGACTCTGCCGAATATTACGGCAACAGCTGGACCGATGATGGTAGATGCAGCCTCCAAGGTAGCGGGGAGTAAGGAGTTTAGTGAAGACCAAGCCTTCGGAAAACTGAAAGAACTGAGTCCGAATATCGTTAAGTTTTATAGCAAAACGTCCGAGTTCGTGAACATGTTTAGTCAACAAGAAATTGCGGGCGGTCCGATCATGGAAATGTACTTCAAAGATTTGCAGGCGGCTGTGCCAGGAGCGAAATTTGTAGCTCCTAGTGAAGGTGCTTACGCAGTCATGAACACGATTAATGTAGTGAAGGGCTCCGACCAGAAGGAGCTGGCTGAGGAATTTATCAACTGGCAGCTGAGCAAGGAAGTTCAAGAAAAATCCGCCAAGGCGAAGGTTGATTCTCCGGTGAACACGCAGGTGGTACTGTCCGGTGCGGATACAGAAGGAATTACGTACGGTACAGATGTAGTGAACAAGTTGACCAAGCTGGATATGAAGTTCGTTAACGATCATATCAAGGCATGGACAGATCGCTGGAACCGGGAAGTAGCACAATAATGAAAAAGGTCATATTAGATGTAGATACGGGCATTGATGATGCGTTGGGTATTTTACTGGCCGCCAAAAGTGGTCAGTTGGATATCCAAGCGATTACTACAGTATGCGGTAATGTCTCACTTAAACAAGCAACATTGAACACATGCAAAATCCTCGACCTTTTGGATAGACCGGATATTCCGGTTTATCGGGGGGCGGAGGCTCCCTTAATACGTAAAGGCCTGCACGAGCACCGTGTCCATGGAGAAGACGGCATTGGAGGTGCATTGAGTGGAGTAGTCCCAGCGATGTCTGCGTCCGAAGGTTTTGCGCCGGATATCATCATCGATACCGTGATGGCTCACCGGGGGGAAGTGACGCTCATTTGCACCGGGCCGCTCACCAATTTGGCACTGGCGCTGCTGAAGTGTCCCGAACTGACGGATCACGTCGATGAGGTCATTTTTATGGGCGGTGTTATTCACGGGTGCGGCAATATTACACCTGTAGCGGAGTACAACATGTATGCTGACCCTGAAGCCGCACGGATCGTATTTCATGCAGGATTTGGTCGGTTGATACAGGTGGGACTGGATGTAACACGGAAGGCTCTGCTGACTGCCGATCATATTGCTCGTCTGTCCCATCCTGCAATTCGTAATTATGTAGCTGAAAGTACGGCTGTTTATACCAAGCGTTATGAAGAACGCAACGGGGTAAAAGCGTGTGCGCTTCATGACCCGCTTGCCGTAGGTGTCGCATTGAATTCGAGGTTAGTAGATACCTCGTCGTTGTATGTCGACGTGGAAACCTCCAGTCGCATATGTGACGGACAAACGGTGGGCGATGTACAGAACCGCCTCAATCATAGCCCCAATATGAATGTGTGCGAACAGGTGGACAGCGAAGCTTTTCTGGAGCTGTTTATCCAGGTGCTGAATAAGGAATAACATTTTGATAACCGCAAGGAGCTACCCATGAAGAAAACATACTTGTATTGGCTGCTGCTGCCAGGTCTGCTCTTTCTGGCGGTGTTCATGGTCATTCCGATTGTGTTGACGATCGGTTCGACCTTCGTACAGAACAGCTCATTCACCCTAGAAGGCTATCTCCATTTCTTCAAGGACCCTTATTTTCTGAAAATATTGCTGACTACGCTGGAAGTCAGTGTGGTAACGACACTCGTGTGCGTATTACTCGGCTTCCCGACGGCTTATTATATTTCGCAAAAGGCCCCGCGTCGTAAAGGTATTTTGCTTGCGCTGGCTATCTTTCCCTTATTGACGAGTCCGGTGGTGCGGTCATTCAGCTGGATGGTCATTCTGGGTCGCAAGGGGCTGTTAAATAACGTGCTCATCGGTTTAGGACTTGTAGATGAACCGCTGAATATTTTGTACACCCCGGCAGCGATGATTATTGGTCTGGTTCATTTGTTTTTACCACTGATGATTATTTCACTGATTGGTGTGCTCGAAAATATTGACGGTGATCTTGTTCATGCTGCTCAGAGCCTCGGGGCTTCCAGATTCAGCGCATTTCGTAAAATCGTATTTCCGCTGTCTGTGCCGGGCCTGATCATTGGAAGCATTCTCGTTTTCGTAGGCAGCCTGACTGCATATACGACACCAGCACTACTTGGAGGAAAACAGCGGGTTATCGCTACATTTTTGTATCAGAACGCGATGACGCTAAACGACTGGTTTTTAGCTTCTGTTATTGCAACAATTATGATTGTTATTACATTTATCGTGGTCGGTCTCTTAAATAAGGCGGCCCATAAACTCAATCCGAAGGGGTAGGTGGATATGCGGGAGAAACATTACGGACTAGGCTTCTTTAGCCTGCTGGTCTTCATCTTTCTGCTCGGTCCGCTGTTGATCATATCGGTCACTTCTTTCGAGCCGGGCACGGTATTAAAATTTCCTCCGCAGGGCTTTTCTTTGCGCTGGTATGAAAATATTTTTGAAGTGGATTTGTTTATGTCCACGTTCAAAACGTCCATTGTCGTCTCTCTGCTAGGCAACATCTTGGCACTGCTGATCGGTATGCCTGCCGCCTATGCACTTAGTCGCTTTTCGTTTCGCGGGAAGGATGCGCTGAATGCTTTGTTCCTTTCCCCGTTGCTTATACCGGGTATCGTTCTTGGTTTTACACTGCTGCGCTATTTGATCATTGTTTACCATTTACCAGTATATGCTGGATTATTGATCGGACATACGGTGATTATGTTGCCGTTCATTATTAGAGTCATTGCATCCAGTTTGTCTAACTTTGATTTTGCGATTGAGGAAGCAGCGCTTAGTTTGGGGGCTGGACGGCTGGAAACCTTTTTCAAGGTGGTTCTGCCCAACATCCGCTCAGGTATTATTGCGGCTATCCTGATTGCCTTTCTGGAATCATTCAACAATGTCGACATCTCCGTCTTCATGACAGGACCGGGCTTCAGCACCCTGCCCATTCAAATGCTGACTTACGTCGAAAATTATTTTGACCCGACGATTGCAGCGATTTCGGTTATGCTGATGATTTTGACCGGTATCCTGATGTTCTTGATTGAACGACTGATGGGATTGTCTTACTTCACTAAAAGGTAATGGAGGCTTCAACCTTATGGCACTGCTTACTCTGAATCGCGTATCGGTCGCTTATGACAACCAACTGATCTTGCAGGATTTCGATTTGCAGCTCGAACGGGGGCAGTTGCTCTCGCTGCTCGGACCGAGTGGTTGTGGCAAAACGACCACACTTCGTCTCATTGCAGGATTTCTCGAAGCTAAACAAGGAACATTTTTGTTTGGTGATAAGGATTATACTCGGGTTCCGGTGAATAAACGGAACTTCGGCTTTGTATTCCAAAGTTATGCACTCTTCCCGCATTTGTCCGTTTTAGATAATGTTGCCTTTGGTCTGCGGTTACGCAAGGTTAAGGAAGATGATGTAAAGCGCCGCGTTATGACCATGCTGGATACGGTTAGCCTGGGGGGATTTGAAAAACGTTTCCCCGGTGAATTGTCAGGCGGACAGCGTCAACGTGTTGCGATTGCGCGAGCGCTTGTGATTGAACCCGATCTGCTGTTGTTTGATGAACCTCTGAGTAACTTGGATGCTAACCTGCGTGTAAATATGCGTGTGGAAATCCGCCGTATTCAACAGGAACTGGGCATCACTACTGTGTATGTATCGCATGATCAGGAGGAATGTTTTTCGATTTCTGACCAGGTTGCGATTATGAATAAGGGGAACATCGAACAATTAGATGCTCCATCGACCATTTTTAAATATCCGACGACCGAATTTGTCGCCCGTTTTATTGGGTTTAATAATTTTCTAAGTTTTGACGAGCGTACTGAAGAAGGGGATCGTATTCGACTGAATACAGGCGATCTTTCGTTCGACGTAGCGCGTAATCAGGGTACTGCCCAACCGGGTGCTCGTCAGGGCGCTATTCGCCCGGATGATTTGGTCATTCGAACAGAAGGCAACGAGACAGGGGAAAATGAGCTTCCCGGTATTATTAAAGTAAGTACTTACCTGGGGCGTAGCTATCAGTACGTGGTAGAAACGGCGAAAGGCAACTTTACGGCTAATCAGGAAATGGATACGCCTTACCTGAGTGGTCAGCGGGTTACCCTGCATTTTCCGGCAGATAAAATGGTGCTGGTCCAATAATCAGCGGGTTCGATGAAGGAGATACATCATGCGTGCAGACAAAATGATTTTACAAGTTAAGGTGTATAACAGTTACTACAAGACGTTCGAAGAAGGTAATGTAGCTATACTTAATGGCAAGTTTATGTATATCGGTCAGCGTGGTCTGGAGTCTTTCGAGGTGGCTGAAATTGTCGAAGGGCATGGGAAATATATGATTCCCGGCCTGATCGACATTCATTTGCATATCGAAAGTACCATGGTGACACCGGCAACCTTTTCCTATGGGCTGATTCGCAATGGGGTAACGACGATTGTACCGGAACCGCACGAAATGGCGAATGTTTTCGGATTGGAAGGCATTCAGGAAATGATGGAAGCCAGCAAAGATTGCGTGGCTGATATGTTCTACGGCATTCCAAGCTCTGTCCCGGCAACGCCGCTCGAAACCTCAGGGGGCGAGATTGGTATTCCCGAGATTGATGCGCTACTGCAAACCGGCGAAATGATCTGCCTGGGTGAAATTATGAACTATGTGGATGTCATTCGTGATCCGGAGAGCAAGACGAATCGCATCTTACGCCATGTTCGTGAGCACTACCCGGAGCTAATCATTGAAGGCCATACGCCGCAGCTGCTTGATCTGGATCTGCATCAGTTGATCTATGCGGGAATAGGCTCGGACCATACTCACCAGAGTATTGAAGGTATGAAGGCGCGGATGGCTGCCGGGATGTTTATTGAAATCCAGGAAAAATCCATGACCCCTGAAGTGATGGACTATCTTATTCAGGAAGATGTGGCACAGCATTTTTGCTTCGTAACGGATGATGTGATGCCAGACTCTTTCGTAGAGCGAGGGCATCTGAACCATATTGTAAGTAAAGCAATCGGAATGGGCATGAAGCCTGAGGATGCCATTTATGCAGCTACGTTTACTCCTGCTGCACGGATGCGAATGCATGACCGCGGAACAATTGCACCGGGAAAAATAGCTGACTTTGTACTGTTGTCCGATCTTGGTCAATTTGATGTGGAGCAAGTCTATAAGGACGGACTCAAGGTGTTCGATAAGTTCGAGGAATACCATCAAGCACCGATAAAAAGCCGCTTCCCCGCCCATTTTTATCAAAGTGTGAAGCTTGATCCGCTTACGGAGCAGGATTTTACGGTAAAGATGGATGTAGCTGATGGCACACATCAATGTCGTATTATGATGGTCAAGGATGGCTCAACTTTTACGAGCGAACGGATTGCACCTGCACATGTGGAGCAGGGTGAACTGGTATGGGAACATGGTGAACATGGACTCATCGCTACGTTTGAACGGTATGGAAAGAATGGCAACCGTGCTTACGGTTTGATCGGGGGAGATACGATTAAACGTGGGGCAGTGGCAACCACCTATTCGCACGATAACCATAACTTGCTGGTCGTAGGGCATAACAAGCAAGATATGATACTGGCTGCGAATACGGTTTTATCCAGCCAAGGTGGCTTTTGCGTAGTTGAAAATGGCAAGGTGCTGTCCCATTTGCCGTTAACCGTAGGCGGGATTTTAACAGAAGGACCGCTGGAAATGGTTGCGGCCCATGTGAAGGAGCTTCGTTCAGCCTTGCTGTCGCTGGGCTACCGCCATTACAATCCAATCATGTCGCTGAGTACGCATTCTTTGCCGGTCAGCCCGGCCTTGAAAATTACCGATCACGGCCTGATTGATGTAAATGCAGGCAAGGTTGTATCCTTAATCGTGGAACCTTCAGAGATGCAAGAATAAAAAAGAGCCGACCCTCTTACGGGTCGGCTCTTTTTTTGTCGTGGTTAGGTATGAGGTAGTAGGTTATGGATTTTGTCTTCAATATAGAAGCTTTAACAGACAAAATTAACATCTTCTTTACTCCTATTGATGTAACCTATGTATAAAAGATAAATAAGTCTTGATTCTGGATATCCTATTGCATATAGAGTTCGATTTACAATCAATTCACGTAATCTTCATGATTTAAACCGAATTAAGACTTGAAAAACATCGACATAGTGTTATAATTAAAACAGGATTTAGATTAAGTCTAAATTAATTAATAAATATTTATTGGATTCACGCATGGGATTTTGAAGAAAATCAGACACTACTGTTAACGAGTATCCAAGCTTTAAACCAACTATATTTTGAATGAAAACGAGAGGGGATTTTAACATGAGTACATTAAATCATACGAACGCACCTACACAAGAGGCTATTCAAGAATTGCACAAGGCATTGAATCGTCAGGTAGCTACCTGGTCTGTATTGTATACGAAACTGCATTATTTCCACTGGTATGTGAAAGGACCTAAATTCTTCACACTGCATGCTAAATTTGAAGAGCTTTACAATGAAGCAACAGCTAATCTAGATACGATTGCTGAACGTTTGTTAGCTATTGGTGGCCGTCCGGCTGCGACCTTGAAGGAGCATTTGCAACTTTCAGCTATTCAGGAGTCCGCAGGTGAGCAGACAGCTGACGATATGGTGAAGTCCGTTGTTGCTGATTTTAAAACCATCACTGTTGAACTGGCTAATGGGATGGAAGCAGCGGAAGCAGCACAGGATAAAGCGACAGAGGATCTTCTTAACGGCTTGAGAGAAGCAATGGATAAACATATCTGGATGCTGAGTGCGTATTTGGGATAATTAATTGGTGTATATTTCCATGTATATGGAGATCAGGTGAACAAGATACACATCCCGTTGGTTCCAGTCTGCCACTGGAGTATAATGACGAGAAGGCGTGGAAGACCACGGGCTCTTGAGTCATGGAGCTGCCGGGATGGGGTGTATGTTATGGAAGTAATACAACAGCTTTTGCATGAAGCGGAGCAGTTTATATATACATGTTATGAGGAGCTGGGCCGAAGCCGCGATGAAGCGGAAGCCCGGCTTCTTAATATTCGTTACGACATAGAGGCTACGGGAACGTATGATCATACTTACGAAGAGCTGGAGCACGGAGCGCTCATGGCTTGGCGCAATAGCAATCGTTGCATCGGGCGCTTATTTTGGGACAAGCTTTTGGTCAGGGATGCGCGGGGCGCGTCAGATGCGAGGGAGGTGGTCAGCGAGCTCTTGGAGCATATACGCATAGGAACGAATGGCGGTAAAATTAAGCCAACGCTTACTGTATTTCGCGCCTCCAAGCCGGGGAAGCCGAATATCCGCATCTGGAACCATCAACTCATTCGTTACGCTGGATATGAAACCGATCAAGGGATCATCGGAGACCCGGCCTCGGTGGATTTTACCCAAGCTTGTAGAGACATGGGCTGGCAAGGGGCGATGACTCCTTTTGATATATTGCCACTGGTTGTGGAAGCAGGCGGACGGTCTCCAGAGCTATTTGATATTCCTGAACATTTGGTGATGGAGGTAGCCATTGAGCATCCAGAACTTTCGGGTTTCGCTTCCTTGGGATTACGTTGGTATGCCGTGCCTATGATTGCGGACATGACGCTGGAGATTGGCGGTATCATCTATACAGCTGCTCCCTTTAACGGCTGGTATATGGGAACAGAAATCGGCGCCCGTAATTTTGCGGATACCTTCCGCTATAATATGTTGCCACAGGTGGCTAAGCTGATGGGACTCGATACGACGAGTGAAACAACGCTTTGGCGTGATCGGGCGCTGGTGGAATTGAATATTGCTGTGCTGCATTCTTTTAAAAAAGCGGGAGTCAGCATTGTCGACCACCATACCGCAGCGGCACAATTTCAGCTGTTTGAGGAACGAGAAGCCAAGGCTGGGCGCATGCTGACAGGCAATTGGACATGGCTGATCCCCCCGCTATCCCCGGCGACAACGCATATTTTTCATAGCTCCTATGATAATCGGCTTGTGAAGCCGAATTTCGGAGTTCAAGAGAAGCCGTATACGTCGAGACAGGCTACTAGTACAGCAACAGACACAGTGCAGCAGAAGCGCCAAGGCTGTCCTTTTCATTCCGGATAACGATGGGAATGACCTAATGGCTGGATTAGGACTCCAGCTTATCCCATGCAACGATAAAAAGGGTAGCCAGTGGCCCTATTAATAGGGAGAGCAGAAACCAATTTAGCCCGCTCCGATTTTTGGACTGTGCCAAGCCGGCATTAATCAGGGCAAGCGTTCCCCAACCTATATAATAATCTTCTGACATGGTATTCTCCTTTGTAAAAAGGTATAATATCGTACTGTATATGGTATGAACACATCCATGATTTCATAAGTTTAAAGTAAATATAACTTTATATATCCTGGTTTGAGGAGCGAAGCTAAGTTGGAAAGAAATCAGGCAGAGCGCATTGTCGCTGAGCTGTTGGAACGGGCTGCTATAGGTGTGACAGTCAAGCTGGAGAAACGTTTTCCTGGTGGAAGGCTGATTGGGGGCAAGTATGCCATGAATGCTCACGCCATTACCATGTATACGGATGTTATTGAAACACAGTGTGTACAGATGTTCGGCAGCGTTGATCGAGTTGAGGAGTATTTTACGGTTGTGCTTGCACATGAGATCGGGCACGCCGCCGATACGGAATTAGTGGACCTCTCCGATGCGTTGGAGCAAGAGAACGGGATAGGGACCCGGCAACGAGTTGCGCTGCAAATTGAAGAAAACGCATGGAATTATGCGCTTAGACTGGTGCCTGAAATAGAAGCAACGTTTATTTCTGCCGTAATAGACGAGTCCTTGCTGGCCTATCGGGTCCCGGTTATAGAGCAGTCCGACATTGCGTAACGATGATGATCCAAGAGCCGTCAGGCTCTTTTTTTTTTGTTGATTAGAACAGACGAGATCGGGTCGGATGATTTAAAGAAGTAGCTTTTTAAGCTGCGACACGCGTCCCTGGGATAGTTCGAGCATTTCGGCTAATTCTTTTTGAGATACATTAGGATGCTCCTGCATGAGCTGTTTTAGTTTATTCAGGAGATCATTCTGATTTCTGTAACTCCTTCTTTTCTTGGGCTGGACAGGACGGGATTCACTCAAATGACTGGAAGGATTATCGCTCTTCAGATTTTCAATACAACTTTTACATATCAGATGATCCCTAAAATAGCTCAAATGATCTACGGCACCACAAAAATAGCAAGAAACCCCCGTATACTTGCGAATCATCAGTCCCTCTGGGGTAATAAAAAAATCGAGGGCATCTCCAATATTAATATTCATAGAATTGCGCAGCTCCTTGGGCAGCACAATGCGGCCCAAATGGTCTAATGGCCGTGTCATTCCTGTGTTCTTCATCATTTTTCCCCTTTCCTGAAATGCGCTTATAGTTGTAGGAATTGTATGTATATATGCTGGAAGTACAAAGCGCTTATATTACAGTTTGTTTTGGTATAGCTATGCTGAAAAAAAAAGCTCCGGCATGACGAACAATTACGTCTGCCGGAGCATTGTACAGCCAATGAATCTAAGATGTCATGTCGAATTACTGTGGGTTGGTTGTCCAAATACCGGCTACTTTTAATTGAACCCGTGGAGGCAGTTTCAATGCGGCTAATGTCAGATCGGCCAAATCCTGCGGTTGAAGCATGCGATCCTCATCACCAATAGACAATCCTGCGTTTGCCGCCAGTTCTGTATTGACAGTACTTGGAGTCAGCGCGGTGACGCGAATATTGGATTTGCGAACTTCCTGCATCAGTGCTTCCGTGAAGCCCATCAAAGCAAATTTGGATGCGCAATATGCTGAGCCTGTTGCAAAACCTCGTTCTCCTGCCGTCGAGGAGATATTAATAATGTTTCCGCTCTTTTGTGCCAGCATGCTTGGAAGAGCAGCATGTGTGACATAGTAGGTTCCCATCAGGTTTACGCGAATAATACGTTCCCACTCTTCGGGGTCCATATCTGCGACTGTGCCAAAGGTAGCAATGCCTGCATTGTTGATCAAAATATCGACAGCGCCCAACTCGTGTTCCAGTGAAGCTACAGCGGCAGCGGCCTGTGCGCGATCCGATATATCTGCAACAGCACTCACCACTTTCACACCGTATGTACTCCCCAGCGAATCCTGCAGCTTTTGCAGGTCAGTCAATGTTCGTGAGATTAATCCCAGGTTAACGCCTTCCTTAGCTAAAGTTTCGGCAATTGCTTTACCGATTCCTTTGCTGGCTCCTGTAATAATGGCTGTTTTATTCTTAAGTTCCATCCAGTTCTCCTCCTTTTCACTCCATAACGTGGTTGTGCATGTGAGCACATGGTTACATTATACAAGGTTAAACTCATTGAACCAAACTTCGCCTCTGATGAGGTATTCATCTAGAGGTCTCCTATTTGGAAATATTAATATCCCCTGAGGTGGTTTCTACCTTTATCACGTTCACACTACCGGGAACAGATTCGGGAGTATCTATACTCCCAGAGTCAGAGTGGACATTATAAACACCTTTAAAATCGGGAGCTTGTTTAATCTTCACGTCACCAGAATCAGCATTCACTTCCAAGTTGGCTACGGCACGTTGCGTAATATTTGTCTCCCCTGAGGTTAGGGAAATAAGGCCATTACCGCTATAATCGCGGATGGTAACATCGCCTGAAGTAAGCTTCAACTCCATATCTGCTGCAAGCTGACTGGCTGTAAAATTGCCGGATGTTAAATTTGCGATCAGGTGGGTACTTTGGAGGTTTGTAATCTCGGCAGTGCCTGAAGTAGCGGTGATGGAAGTATTCTGCACGGAGGCATCTTGAAGTTTTACATTCCCTGAATGTGCATCTACCTGTAGGTCAGTTAGTGTTTCGCCGGAGGGCATCTCTACGGTAATCGTTTGATCCAAATCAGGGGTGATCGAAAGAAATGACAAGGAAGCGGCCGGCTCCGATTGAATCGTAAGCTTACCGTTCTCAATTCGGGCATTATGAACTTGATCGGCTACCTTTGTCTGAACTTCTCCACTAATGCGTATCGTACCTTGGTCGCCAGAGCCGGGAGTAAACAAAATAGAGACATCATCAGAACTGTCCACTTTCAGCTTCTGTAGCTGACCACGTGTGAACGTCCATTTTTTGTTAATCGCAGTTGTTTCCTTCATGACTTGTTGACTCCATGGGGCACCGTAAGCCACCATTCCGGCCACACCGATCACAATGCACAGACCTGCTGCAATAAACCACTTTTTATTCATGTTGTTAGTAAGCTCCCCTCAGGGTAGTCTGATTCCATTTCCAGTATCGTACTGTGCCTTTGACCATAAGGAGTAAGAGATAACGTACTCCAGGCAGCAGCAATAGACCTATACCCGTCATCGTGATAGAGAAAAAGAATTTGGCCGGGTAAAAGGTGCTGTTCAGCGCATAATCAGTAACGGCGAGAAGGGGGGCTGCAATGAAGCTGACCGCTACCACGGTCAATGAAACCCATACTACCCATAGGGTAGCCATAATCGGGATGGAGATCAGCAAGTTGAGAAACAGCAGTCCTAAGAAAGTAAAAAGATTGCGTGCGAAGCTTCCCTGGCGAAGCGGAGGAGAAGCGTTCCAAGCTGCATTGGGATCATCCAACGCTTCTCGGGCAATATCCTCTGGGTTACCCAGCTCATGGGCAATCTCACTTTCGCTTTTTCCATTGACCAACCCGTAGTCAAAATGCTGGCTCAAATCACTAAGCAGCTCATTGCGTACCTCTGCAGGGAGAGGAGAAAGACGCTGCTCCACCTCTGTAAGAAACTGTTTTCTATTCATCGGAATTTCCTTCCTCCAGTAGGCTTGCGACATGATGGACAAAATCATTCCATTCCCGCGTAAGTATTTTTGTATAATGGCTTCCAGTATCAGTCAGCCGATAATATTTACGGGGAGGTCCCTCGGTCGATTCCTGTAAATACGTTGTGCAGTATCCTTCTGATACCAGACGGCGAAGCAGTGGATATAGGGCACCCTCAGCTACTTCAATATGACGGGAGACGGCTTGAGCCAACTCGTAGCCATAACGGTCTCTGCGTCCAATTAGAACTAGAACGCACAGTTCCAGTACCCCTTTTTTGAATTGGATGTTCACATTCACGAGCGGTGCTCCCTTCCTGGATGTTATCAATGATTCATAGGTGTCGTTCGGAATAAGGGGAAGAAACGTGTGTTTGTGCATAATTTGTCACGGGTACTAATTATAGAACAGTAGTCAGGTATAATTTAACATCATGTACTGATTAATGCAAGGTACTAAATTTTTAATAATAAAATATTTATGCCGAAATGGGCAGATTTTCCTTCTTGAAGGCTTTATTGAATAGCGAATGTTGTAGAAAAAAGTAGTTTTATTTGGAAATTTCTCGAAATTTGGCTGGAAGCTCAAATAGGATTCCGCTTTAATTTCATTCATTAAAATGATAGATTGTAAAGTATTCAATAGGGTTAAAGATTACTTTTTATGAAGAGGTGGTAAAGGGTGGATTGGAAACACTGGTATATGGAACTGGAACAGGATGATGAGTCTTGGGATGTATCTGAGGAGATTGTTCTGTGTGGTGTAGTACATGTTAATTTTTGCGGGCAGCCCTCGGAAGTAGAAGTCGAATTTATCGTGGGAGCCGACTCCGAAGAACAGGCACAGACTATAGAAGAACCTACACAGTTGCAAAAAAAGACATGGGAGCAGTATATGGAATATTCGTCAACTATTCATCCTCAAGTGTTGGAGTCCATACACCATCATTATGCTGGCATAGTGGAAAAATACCGGAATGCTTACAGTACATGGGGAGAGGACCCAGATGAATATGCGCCTTATGTGGAGCGGCCGGAACAATTGTTGGATCGAATACAGCTTATGTCTATACTGATTTCCGACTCATCGGCAAAGGACGAACTGTATTTGAATTTTAGTTGCTCCTGGGATCGAGAACATGGCTTAGGCGTACATATGAAGCAGATGAAAATGGAGCATATTCAAGGCGTATATACATTATATGATCTAGAATAAATCCCCCTTCCTGGCTTTTAGCAAAAAGGTCGGGAAGGGGAATAGGATAAGGCGAAAAGGATGGCGCGATTGGATACGATAAAAAAATTAGTTAGATACAGCCAATGCAGCCCGGGCTGCTTGAGCCGCTTGTACCATTTGTCGCAAGGCGGCGACAGATTCCTCTTTGGTGCGGGTTTTCAGACCACAATCCGGATTAACCCAGAACAAATCTGATGGCAGTACGCGCAGAGCACGCTGGATCATGCTTAGCATTTCAGATACATCGGGGATGCGCGGGCTGTGGATATCGTACACGCCCAGACCGATGCCTTTGTCGTATACCTGATCTTCAAAGCTGACAATCAGTTCTCCGTGGCTTCGCGAGGTTTCAATAGATATAACGTCGGCATCCATATCGGAGATGGACTGAATCATATGCTGAAATTCGGAATAGCACATATGCGTATGGATTTGGGTCGCTGGCTCAACGGTGGCCGTGGTCACAAGGAAGGCTTGAACCGCCCAATCCAGATAGGCTTGCTGCTGTTCTTTTTTCAGCGGAAGCCCTTCACGAATTGCAGGCTCATCGACCTGAATCATGCCGATGCCCGCTTGTTCCAGTGCCTCTACCTCTGCCCGTAATGCCAGAGCCAACTGTAAAGCAACTTGACTACGTGGAATGTCATTACGTTCGAAAGACCAGTTCAAAATGGTCACAGGACCCGTAAGCATTCCCTTAACAGGTTTGGAAGTTAACGATTGGGCGAATGCCGTTTCTTCCACGGTCATGGGCTGATCGAAGGAAACGTCTCCGTATATAATCGGCGGTTTGACACAACGGGAGCCGTAGGACTGCACCCATCCGTTTTGCGTAAAAGCAAAGCCATTCAGCTTTTCGCCAAAAAATTCAACCATGTCGGTCCGCTCAAATTCCCCATGTACAAGCACATCAATGCCAATGTCCTCTTGGATATCAATCCATTCCTTAATTTGCTGTTGGATGAACGTTCGATATTGCTCGGCAGACCATTCTCCTTTGCGATAGTGCAGGCGGGCCTTGCGGATCTCGGCGGTTTGCGGGAAGCTACCAATGGTCGTCGTAGGCAGTGGAGGCAACTTCAGCTTATTTTGCTGAATCTCACGACGCTCGGCGAAAGGAACGCTGCGTGACAGAGGCTCTTTGGCCAACAGGTCGGCCAGATCGGCAGTTGTTTGTATGCGTGCCGCTGAACTGTTGAAACGGGCTACCGCATCTGCACTTTGTCCAAGCTTGGTGAGTGCGGATGGATCGTGTTTGCCAAGTGCAGTCGTCAGGATGGCGATTTCCTCTAGCTTTTCATCAGCAAAGGCCAGCGCTTGCACCAGCTCCTTGTCCAGCTTGTGCTCTGCCTCCAGGCTGACTGGCACATGCAGCAGACTGCATGATGGCTGTACGATAAGCTGCTCGGCAGTGGTCTGTTCTGCTAACTGACCCAGCAGAGCAGCTACAGCGTTCAGGTCGCTGCGCCATATATTGCGTCCGTCAATGACACCAGCGCCCAGCGTTTTTCCTTTAGGGAAGCCATGCTGCAATATATGCTGAAGATTTTCGCCATCATCATACACAAAATCAAGACCCAGCCCCTGTACCGGAAGTGCGGACAGACGCTCATAATGATCTAGGCTGCCAAAGTAGGTTTGCAGCATTATATTTAAGGAGGGCGCAGCTTGGTTCAAAGCTTCATAGACTTCCTGAATAATGTCCAGATCCTCTGCTGGGAATGAGGTGGTCAGGACAGGTTCATCGATTTGGACCCACTGAACACCTTCTGCTGCTAGTTCAGACAGGACACGGGTGTATAAAGGCAGGAAGGTTCTTATAATAGAGGCAAGCTCCTTACGATCATAGCCTTTGGAAAGGGTAACGAATGAATAGGGGCCGATGAGGACCGGTTTCCCATCAATACCTAGTTCTTGTTTTGCTTCACGATAAGCCTGTAAAGGTTTATTTTCAGTGAACACCGGGACTGCGTTTGCCAATTCAGGAACGATGTAGTGATAATTGGTATTCATCCATTTGGTCATTTCACTGGCGGTTGCTCCCTTCTGTCCACGAGCGATCCCGAAATACACGGACAGAGGAACCGGACCTGCGGGACGATAGTTGAACCGTTCGGGTACCAGCCCGAACATCACAGATGTATCCAGCATGTGATCGTAATAGGAGAAGTCTCCGACAGGAATGCGATCAATCCCCTTATCGCGCTGCTTACTCAGATGCTCCAACCGTAATTTTTTCATTTCCGTCTGCAGTTCGCTTTCGTTAATGCTACCGTTCCAGAAGCGTTCCAGTGCTTTCTTCCATTCCCGGTTTTCGCCGATACGCGGATATCCCAGATTACTGCTAATTAAGCCGGACAATTCAGGCCATTCAATAACGGACATGTACTTTTCCTCCTAGTGGGTAGCTGTTTTATTTTTACGTACCAAAAAAGGCATTCTTCCCCCAAAGTTAAAAATAAGTAGGGGAAAGAATGCCTCCGTGATTAAAAAATCAAAAATACGGCGACTGCTCTTAACACCTCCCTATCTTCCGTAGGTACTTGCGATGTTGTTAAAATAGGCAGGTCTCCTGACTTACGGATCATGACACTCAGCATTCCTTCCCGGTCTGTGGACCAGTGGATATATGAACAGCTGAAAGTTCCCCGTTTACAGTGGCGGGACCGTGCCGGATTTGCACCGGCTTCCCTTTTAAGCCTGATCTGAATAGAACAGACACCTATCTCCAAGCTATGCGGTTAAGGTATGACAATAATTATGCACTCGTATACTTGTTCACCATCATAAGTGAAACTTACAGGATGCGCAATAGAAACTCCAATGGAATCTGTTAGCCATATGAAAAAAGACAAGCCTTACCCATGATGGGGGCTTGTCTTAGATTAGATATAGCATCTTGCTTGCTGGGTAAGCATCGCCTTATGTCAATGAAACGACATAACCTGCCTGAATACTGGCTTTCACATCTACCAGACGCTGGTTGCGACTGCCCCGGAAGGGAAGGGTCAGGTCCTTTTGCTGTTCTACAAAACGACCGTCCACAATCACATCGCACAAAAGCGCCAGTTCCTGTCGCTCCGGATCTGTGAGTAGATCTTCATAGACAAAGCCAGTGTAAGCCCACACGGTTCGGTCGGGACAGGCTTCGCGGAAGTCACGCACAAATTGCGAGCATTCTGCTGCTGAGAAAAACGGGTCTCCCCCGCAGAGAGTCAGTCCATCTAACAACGGATTTTCCATGATGTCACGAATGACCTCCTGTTGTCGTTGGGGGGTGAATGGCTCGCCTGCACGGAAGCTCCATGACTCTGGATTAAAGCATCCAGGACAAGCATGACGGCAACCGCTAATGAACACGACGGTGCGTAGGCCGTATCCTTCGTTCAGAGATTCCGGAATGTAGCCACACAAATTCACTTATGTTTCACCCGGTCTCGAACTTCTGCTTGCTTTGCAGCATTAAAGCGAACGGTGTAATCTCCTGTCAGATATCCGGTTACCCGACGTAAGCGCTGAAAGTGTGTGTGCTCCTCATCTGTGCCACATTGGGGGCAGCTTGTCCCGATAATCCCTTCATAACCACATTCCGTACAACGATCCACCGGATGGTTGATGGAGAAATAGCCGATGTTCTGATGCAGCGCGTACTGAACAATTTTAAGAAACGCATCCGGGTTATTCCGCGCATTACCGTCCAGTTCAATGTATGAAATCGCACCAGCGTTGCATAGGTTATGGAACGGAGCTTCCAAGCTGATTTTACGAGCAGCCGGGAGCGTGTAATACACGGGAATATGAAAAGAATTCGTGTAATATTCTCGATCATTTACCTCAGGAATAATCCCGAAATCACGTTGATCCAGCAATGTGAACTTGCCCGACAGACCTTCCGCAGGCGTAGCGAACAATGTTATATTTAAATTGTGATATTCACTCATTCGATCGCAATACACGCGCATGGAAGTGATGATTCGCTGTGCCTCGCGGTATACGAAATCATCCTCTCCGTGGTGTTTCCCGTATAGTGCCTTCATGCACTCAGCCAGCCCGATGAACCCGATCGAAAGCGTACCGTGTTTTAGTACGCTTCCCACCTTATCATCTGGCGCCAGTTGTTCTCCACCTTCCCATACCCCTTCGCGCATCATAAAGTCCGAAGCTTTGGCCGGCTGGTTGGTCTGGATTTGATAGCGATGGATTAGGCCATCTACCGCAATGCGCATAACTTCTTCTAGTCTCGCATCAAAGCGATCACGGTCAGGTGTTAGGCGTTTGCCTGTGCAAATACCATACTCAATGCCAAGTCGCACCAGATTAATGGTATTGAAGGAGAGATTCCCCTTGCCACTCTGCCGGTTTCTACCGAAACGGTCAGAAATGGTGCGGGTACGGCAACCCATTGTCGCTATAATGGTATCTGGATCATCAGCACGGTAAAAAGGCAAGTTAAAGGTAGCATCCACATTCACAAAATTGGGATACATCCGTCTGCTAGAGCATTCTACCGCCCGTAAGAACAAATCATAATTGATGTCGCCTTCTGCCTGGTTGATTCCCTCTTTACATTGGAAAATATGTTGTGGGAAAATAGGAGTTTCCCCGCTGCCCAAGCCGCGAATAGTGGCCTCCAGCAGCGATTGAGTAACAAGCCGTCCTTCAGCAGACGTGCACATTCCGTAATTCAGTGAAGTGAATGGAATCTGTCCACCTGCCCGACTGCTCATGGTGTTCAGGTTATGAATGAGCGATTCAGCAGCCTGCCGGGTTTCCGTCTCCGTTTCTTCGCGTGCGAATGCGTAGGAACGAGGGCAGACTTCTTGCAAATGGGGATTGGCCATATGTAGTTCGTCGTCAGGCAGACTGGATTCTATCTCTTCCTCGAACAACCGGAGTCCCTTGCGCAGATGCTTGCGGAAGGACCGGGCAACGTATGGGGCAAGGTCCCAATCGATTTTATTGGCAGAGACACCTCCGAATTGGCTGTTTTGCTGAGACTGGAATATGATGGCGACTAGTGCCATAGCAGACATAATCGTTTGCGGTGTGCGCACAGAGCCGTTGCCTGTATTGAAGCCGTCTCGCAGTAAACGACCAAAAGGGATAAAGATACAATTTGTAGTTCCGAGTGCATATTGGTCCAAATCGTGAACATATACATACCCGTGGTCAATCGCGTTCGTCAGTTCAGGCGGAAGTACCCGCAGGCGCGCATACCATTTGGCATACTCGGACCCAAGCTTGCTCATTTTGCCGCTGAACGATTCTCCATTCAAATTTGCATTCTCCCGCAGCATGTCCAGATCTTGTGCCCCAATGACCCGCTCGCCGATGTCGTATAATTGATGTTCCTCCAGCACCTTCATCGTAAAACCCTCCATATAGTAAAATATATATATTTTTCACAAAAACAACATATTGATGATATCTTGTGTTAACCAATTGTTTCGATCTATATATTGTATATACGTATACATTGAGAGTATGTGACTATTGTCACATTGGTAGGGGCGGGCAGCATAAAAAAGCCAGATACAGAGTAAGGGACACATCCACGGATATGCACCTTACTCTATATCTGGCCATCGTAGTTGCGATGAAAATGAGAGGCTTGCGAGTACATAGTATATGATCTTGGGATTGAGAAGGTTTAGAGTAGCTTTTTCAACTGGGACACCCGGCCTTGGGAAATATCTAGCATTTCGGCATATACTTTTTGTGGCAGGTTCGGGTGTTCCTGAATCAGCTTGCGTAGCTTTTTTACCATTTCACCTTGCTGCACTCTAGATTGCTTGGGTTGCCAGGTTGTGTTGGTTCGGGTCGGCTTAGAATCTTCTTGAGCCTGGATAGCATCGGTGCTTGTGGCATGCACATTTTCATCGGTCTTTAATACCTGGATGCACTCTGCGCAAATAAAGCTGTCGCGAAAATAAGTTAAATGATCCACCGCGCCGCAAAATTTGCAGGAGACACCGGTGTATTTTCTTAGTACAAACCCTTCTTCATCTACGAAAAATTCAAGTGAATCACCGATATTGATATCCATTGTGGTCCGCATTTCCTTAGGGAGTACAATCCGCCCCAATTGATCCAGAGGCCTTGTCATTCCGGTATTTTTCATTAGCGCTTCCTCCTTCAGTGATATATCCTGATTATACCAAAAAATATTATTTTTAGCTTTGTATATTGAAGGTAAAATACAACTTTTTTTGTCTTTATGCTGCGGTCTCTCTTTCAACCAGTATAGGATGCTTTCGGTTTGTTGCCGGGGTACCCCTTTTTAGCTATGATATATTAAAACGCTTTCATAAATGAACTTTTTATCATCTTAATTAAGCTAAGGAGATGACGGATATGAGTCATGAAACAACGGGTATCGAATATTTATTTCAAGATCCGAAGATTCATCTGGATGAGCGTGTACGGGATCTTGTGTCGCGACTAACCTTGGAGGAAAAGGTTGAATCCATGTTGCAATACCAGCCGGCCATTGACCGATTGGGAGTCGCAGCTTATAAGCACGGTACGGAAGCGGCACACGGGATAGCGTGGTTGGGTGAGGCGACTTCATTTCCTCAACCTGTGGGATTGGCATGTACTTGGGATACGGAATTAATGCGCCTCATCGGCTCTGTTATCGCAGATGAGGCGCGTGTTTACTATCGTCGTGATCCCAAATTAAACGGTCTGACCCTGTGGGCACCTACAGTGGATATGGAGCGTGACCCGAGGTGGGGACGCAATGAGGAAGCTTACGGCGAAGATCCATATTTGACGGGAGAGCTGTCAAAGGAGTTAGTCAAGGGGATACAGGGGGATCATCCGGTATATTTGAAAGCGGTTGCCACTTTAAAACATTTTCTCGGTAACAATAATGAAGTGGATCGGGGAAGTGGCTCCTCCAGTATAGATCCACGAAACCTGCGAGAATATTACCTAAGAGCCTTTGAGAAGCCTTTTACGGAAGGCGGCGCCCAGTCGATGATGACTTCTTACAACCTGATTAATGGAACACCTGCTACGTTATATCATGGGGTTAACGATATTGTCAGGGACGAATGGGGGATGGACGGCTTTGTCGTAAGTGATGCGGGTGATGTCATGGGGATTGTCAACGATCATCAGTATTACGATTCCCACACGCCAGGTGTGGCCGAATCTATTCGGGCGGGAATTGACAGCATTACAGATGATGCAGAGCTCTCCAAACAGGCAATTCGTGAAGCCTTGGCGCAAGGAACGCTACAAGAAGAAGACTTGGATCGGGCATTGTTCCATACGTTCCGTGTCCGTTTTCGTTTGGGGGAATTTGATCTGGCGGCAGACAATCCTTATGCCTCAATCGGAGAGGAAGCTCTCCTGACAGAGAAAGCCCGTGAATTGTCGTTGCGTGCGGCGAGGGAGCAGATCGTATTGCTTAAAAATGAGCATGAACTCTTGCCTTTGAACCCTGTCCGGTGCGGCAAAGTAGCGGTCATTGGTACGCATGGCAATGAGGTGTACCGCGACTGGTATTCCGGTACGCTGCCCTACCGGGTTACACCGCTGGAGGCGATTCGTGCCAAACTGGAAGGTGAGGACGCAAAGGAACGCGTCGTGTACCGTGATGCCAAGAATCGCGTAACCTTGACGGCGGCGAATGACGGGGCGAAGCTCACAGTCGATTCTTCCGGTGAGATGCGCCTGTCCCAGGATGGAGACCCAACGGTATTAACCATGACGGATTGGGGCTATGGCAGTGTGACGTTACATGATGAGCATCTGGGTACTTACGTGACGAGTGATGAGGAGACGCTCCGTGTAACAGCTGATGAAGCGTATGGCTGGTATGTCAAAGAGGTCTTTGGGCTGACTCCTGTTGGACAAGGAGAGCATCTGTGGACAACATGGAATGGCAAACCAGTGATTGCCGGAACGGAGGGCTCATTAAAGGTAGTGGAGGCTGAAAAATCTGCACTTCACGCTGTAGAGAATAACGCCTCGACAGCCTCGACAGTTTCAGGACAGAGCCATACAACATTCCAGGTAGAGACGGTGTCAGATGGTTTAGCGGAAGCGATAGCCGCTGCGCAAGCGGCAGATACAGCAATTGTATTTGTTGGAAATCACCCGCTCATCAATGGAAAGGAAGAGAATGACCGTCCAGGCTTGGAACTGGCAGCTTCCCAGCAACGGCTTATCGAGGAAGTGTATCGCGTCAATCCGAATACGATTGTGGTTCTGACGGGCAGCTATCCATTTGCCATCCCTTGGGTTCAGGAGCATATTCCAGCGATCGTATACACGTCTCATGCGGGACAAGAGCATGGTACAGCAATAGCGGATGTGTTATTTGGAGATTACGCGCCAGCGGGGCGTTTGAACATGACTTGGGTTCAGAGCGAGGATCAATTGGGCGACATTAAAGATTACGATATTATTCGCGGCGGTCGTACCTATCAATATTTTGAAGGTGCACCTTTATATCCGTTTGGCCATGGATTGACGTATTCGCCTTTTGAATATAATGACCTGCGTACGGATGCCCCAAAGGATAGCGTAAAGTCTATTGCTGCACTGGATGCCGTGGATACGCTCCAGGTGTGGGTAGAGGTGACGAATCGGGGCGTAGCTGCTGGTGAAGAGGTTGTACAACTCTATGTACGGCCCGGTGCCTCTCGAGTAAAGCGACCATTGAAGACATTGTGCGGTTTTCAACGTATTCGCTTAGACGCAGGTGAGACGCGAACGGTTTCCTTTACGATTCGGATGAAGGATTGGGCGATTTGGGATGTTACACGGGATTGCTATTGCGTTGAATCGGGTGAATATACACTGCTGGCAGGCGCTTCTTCAGCGGATATCCGGTTGGAGCACCCTGTGTACGTTCGTGGCGAAGTTATTCCGCCACGCCAAGCCGGACGAAGTATCCGCGCTGAAAACTTTGATGATTGCTCCGACATCGTACTGGATGAAAGCAAGGAGCAAAGGGAGGCCTGTGTACGTCCGCGCACACCTCAACGTTCCGGTTGGATTGCCTTTCATGGCGTAGACATGGATACGGTGAGTGTGGTCGAGCTTCAGTGCCGCGTGTCAGGCAACAGCAGCGATGCCACAATTGAGCTGCGTTTGGACGCGCCGGACAGCGAAGCTGTGGCACGTGTGAACGTGGGCAATACAGGAGGGGCGCAAGCATGGACTACGCTCGGGGAAGTGGTACATTCAGTCTCTGGCACACGTGATGTATATCTGTTGTTGAGCGGAGAAGTGCGGCTAGCTCATTTTACTTTGGGCGCTAATGCTACAGAGGATTCCGGCTTTCAGGCTTGAACTTACTTCTGACATCACGTACAATGCATTCAACGAAGTTTCTACAGCTTAGGGGTGTCATCTCATTTGAATAGTGAAAAACGACTACGCACCGCAACGCCCAAATGGCTTGGGGTGGCGGTAAAGGCGCTTGTCTATTTGGAAAAGCACGGAGAACTCTGTGCCAGCGGTTCTATTGCCCGTTCCATTGACTGCGAAGTCACTTTGGTGCGCAGGGTGCTGACGCGACTTGTACAGGCAGATTTGATTGCAGCACGCGAAGGTCGTGAGGGAGGCTATGTGCTTACCCGCTCGGCCGACCATATTACACTTGCCGATATATACCACGCCATTGAAATATGTGATCCGATTTTCCCGGGTATGATGCATGAACCGGAAACCAATCCTTTTTGTGAGGAGTTGGCGATAGCCGTATCCGAAATTTTAGCCGAGAGCGAACGACGTATGCTAGAAGTATGGGGGTCCCATACGCTGGCTTCGCTTGCCAATCGTACATCACTCGTGGTGGGGAAATGCAATCATAATGAAGATTCAAAATGATAATAGCCGATACGACTCTCAAGAGAGGTTTGTATCGGCTATTTCTATGAAATGGTCATGTCTCAAATTATATTTCATATGAGCAAACCCGGTTACGTCCTGCATTTTTAGCTTCGTATAGTGCTTTATCTGCCTGCTCCAGCAGGGCTGCCCCGGACATATCTTCCCCGGTACCAGGAAAGGTCGTCACGCCGATGGACACCGTGACTTTAAGAACAAGATCGTCCGCTAAAATAAACTCGTGCTGATTTACTCCACTTAGAATCTGATTAGCTGTGCGCAGCGCTTGCCGAAAAGCACAATTCGGCAAAAGCACGGTGAATTCTTCCCCCCCGCTGCGGGTGACTACATCATTAGGACGACATTTTTCCATTAAAATCTGCCCAAGCTGGCGCAGCACTGCATCTCCTGCCGCATGTCCGTAGGTATCGTTGACTTCCTTGAAGTGATCAATATCCAACACCAGTACAGATAAATGCTCATGACGTTGGCGAGCTTGAGGGAGCTTCTCTTCCAATGAAAACTCAAGCTGTCTTCTGTTGCTTAAATTAGTGAGATGGTCTGTGTAGGAGGTATGCTCCAGTCGAAGTAACAGCTCATTGGATGTGTTGATAGATTCAGCAATGAGGTACAGAAGACATCCGCCGACCATGGAAATGAAGAATTGGAGCGGATACACGTGCAGAACATCATCAAGATTTTTCAAATTAATCATAAGGGGACAGAATATAATGCCCAAAGCAAAAACGTTCATAATCATCAGCTTGGGTAAACGTGACCAGGACAGATGTGACAATAAAGCGCACCCCAGCCCAGCGAGCATCATAAAAATAGCGCCTACGATGGCTTGAGTGTTAATACCAAACAGTAATAATCTACCTACACATATAAACAGGGTAGCCATGAGTGCTGCTGGGGCGCCGATATACGTTGCGGTAGCTACGATGGCCAAATGACGAAGATCGGCAATCGTATTAAATCCTACTGGAATTGAATAGTACATCATAACAATGCCGTAGCACCCAAAAAGGGCGCCTCCAATCCAATGTATCTTACGCTTCAAGGTGTGCAGCCGGATTTTATATCTTTGTGATATAAGGCCGGTTATGTACAAAAAGGTGACAAGGATACAGGTATTTACAAAAAACGTACTAAACAAGGTGCTAACCCTCCCGAGAGGCATATTTCTTCATTTTATCAAAAAAACTGACATTAAGCTTAAAAATGAAGAATTTATTGAAATTTATTATGCGGGTGCGCTATAACGTTTCGTTCACATGTTTGGTGCATAACTGGGAATAGATTGAGCATACTCCAAAGATACAAGAATAAGGAAAAATGGGCGGTAGCTATTGCTGCCTTACTGGAGATGAGGTTTGCTCATGATTCGCTATCCCTATCGCAAACATAATAAAAAGTCGGGTGCGGACAAGAATAAAGAAAATTCTTCACGTTCTTTAAAGATCGAGGCTCATTTGGATACCAACTTGCAGCAAATTAAGGAATCGACGTCTAACAGCCCAGACTTCTTGATTCGCCGTTTTAATGTCGGCCTAAAGGCGGATGTTCCTGCCGCCATTGTATTTCTAGATAGTATGGTCAAGACGGATACGGTGAATGAGCTCGTCATGAAATCATTGCTTAGCCGCCCATCTGCCGAGGTGGCTGCTGAGGTAGAAAGTGCAGAAGAGCTTTACAATCGGATACAGGCTCATGCGCTGGAACTGGGTGAAGTGAAGGATTGCGATGATTGGAATTCCATGATGGAACAACTCTTAATGGGAGATACGATCATTCTGCTGGAAGGCTGTAAAAAAACCATCGCATGCGGCACACGCGGAGGAGAGACGCGGGCGGTTAACGAGCCCTCCACACATTCTGTCGTTCAGGGGCCGAAGGATGGATTTGTGGAATCCCTGTTCACGAACGTCTCTCTCGTACGTCGGCGGATTAAAAGCTCCGATCTTACGATGGAGATGTTCAAAGTGGGAAGTACGTCCCTCACGAATGTGGCCATACTGTATATGAAAAATATTGCAGATTCAAGTGTCGTAGATGAAGTTCGCAAACGGGTAAAAGCCATCAATATTGACGCCATATTTGAATCCGGCATGGTAGAAGAGATGATACAGGACCAAAATCTTACACCATTTCCAACGATCTATAACTCAGAAAGACCGGATACGATTAGCAGCAATATTATGGAGGGTCGGGTGGCACTCATCGTCGATGGAAATCCATTTGTACTGGTGATGCCCACTGTATTTGCTCAATTTTTTCAAAGTTCTTCCGATTATTCGGAACGTTACGACATGGCGACTGTCGTCCGACTCATCCGGTATATCAGCTTTATTATTCTGATTTTGGGGCCTTCTCTCTACATCGCCTTAACCACTTATCATTATGAAATGATACCAACCCCACTGCTCATCAGCATACTAGCGCAGCGGGAATCCGTTCCTTTTCCGGCATTTCTGGAGGCGTTTATTCTGGAAATCACCTTTGAAATCTTGCGAGAAGCAGGTATTCGAATGCCCCGTGTGGGCGGACAAACGGTATCCGTTATCGGTGCGCTTGTATTGGGACAAGCGGCTGTGGAGGCTGGAATTGTCACCCCGCTGCTCACGATTGTAGTAGCGCTGACGGGGATTGCCAGCTACGCGATTCCGACATATAACATGGCGGTAGCCGGGAGACTGTTCAGGTTTGTTTTTATGATATTGGCGGCGTTTATGGGGCTGTATGGCATTACATTGGGGTTGATTGCGCTGATCGCCCATATGAACAGTCTGCGTTCTTTTGGAGTGCCCTACATGGCCCCTTTCAGTCCCTTCGTGCTGGAGAGTCAAAAGGATGCCGTATTGCGGCTCCCATTTTGGATGATGCGGAAACGTCCTAAAAGTATCGCATCTACGAATCAGAAACGAATGAAGGATGGAAGCGGAATTTCCCCTTCCAATAAAACTTCACCGATGCAGGAGGGGGGCGTTCAGGATGCATCAGGGGAAGGGGAATGAACGGAGAACAATAACCCTCAAGTGGAGAGTGTGGATTCTGAGTTTGACGGGGCTGTTATTGATGCCACTTCTATCTGGCTGTTGGGATTCCGTGGAGCTGAATCAGAGGGCAGTAGTAGCGGCTATAGGTATTGATGAGGATGGGGAGTCGGGCTATGCGGTTTCCCTGCAGGTAATCGTGGCAGATGAAATAGCTGGAGCTAAAGCGAGAGGAGCCACCCCTGTCGTCTTGTATCAGGAAAAGGGCAAGAATCTGTTTCAAGCGATCCGTAGAGCTTCACAGAGGGTTTCGCGGATCATTTCTCTGGCGCATACCAGACTGGTCGTTATTGGAGAAAAGCTGGCACGGGCTGGAATCGGCGATACGCTGGATTTTCTGGAAAGGTCTACAGAAATCCGGCTGCCGGTGAAAATGATGGTGGCACGCGGTAATACTGGGAAGGATGTGCTGGCAATCATGACCGCGATCGGCCGTATTCCCGCCAATGATATTTCAGGAAAGCTGGAAACATCGGAGCGTTTGTATGCCGGGGATTACGCGGTGACTATCGACGATGTCATTCGCAGCATGTCCAATAAGGGTGGCGGTCCTGTGCTGACAGGCATAGAGGTCGATGGGAATTTGGAGCAGGCCCCAAGCAAGAACAATGTGGACAATATTTTACCGAAAGCAATTGTTCATATTAACGGAATGGGGGTGTTCCAAAAGGACCGGCTTGTCCGCTGGTTGGACGATGAACAGGCCATTGGACTGTCTATGATCAACAACAAGGTAAAAAGTGCCCAAACAACATTGAACTGCGGTAAGAATGGGGAAACTATTGGCATCGAAACCTTGTTCTCTGCAACTAATATACACACTCAGATGGAGCAAGGGGAGCCTGTTTTTGTGATTAACTTAAAACAGACCGGGGCGGTACAGGAAGCCGAGTGCCCGATTAACTTGCAAAGTTCGGAGGCGATGAAAAGATTGCAGGAGCAATGGACAGAGGAGACGAAAAAAGTGATCAGTTCAACAGTCAGGGAGGTACAGCGTACCCGCAGCGATGTAATAGGCTTCGGCCTTGCGCTGGAGAGGAGTCATCCTAAAAAATGGGAAAAACTCTCTTCCGAATGGAGACGTTATTTTGCGGAAAGCACCGTCCGTATTCAAGTGACTTCTGTACTGAAACACACGCAGTCGCGGACTAACCCATATTCCAAGGGGGAATCAGACTAGTGGAAATAGAACAAGGAGGGAAGGCCATGAAAAAGACACAGATGGACGCAAAAGAGATGATCTCTCTTATGGTGCTGTTTGAGATGGGCACATCCATGATGTCTATTCCCGGAAGGAATGCGGGGAAGGATGCATGGATCGCCATCCTCATTTCCACGGTTTTTGGGGCAATGCTTTTTGTATGCTATGGCAGCCTTCACCGACGCTTTCCCGACTTGCTCATGACGCAGTACTGCAGAACTCTTTTGGGCAAGACAGCAGGGAGTGCGCTTGCTTTTATATATATCGTGTTTTTTATTTACGGCGGAGCACGGGATCTTCGGGACACGGGGATACTGATTGCCGACCGGACACTTCAGCATACGCCGTTGACAGTCATCTGTGCCTTGATGATTGGACTTGTGATGTATGTGATGCATCTGGGAATCGAGGTTGCAGGCCGGACGGCCATCATCATGTTGATTTTGCTGCTGCTGCTGGGCCTGGCTACGAATATATTGATTTTGTTGGCAGGCATTGTGGATGTGGGCAATATATTGCCCATAGCCGAGCATGGCTGGCAGCCGATATGGCAAGTTGTTTATTCGCAAGCCGTGATGCTCCCGTACGGCGAGATGGTTACGTTTGCTATGATCCTCCCCACATTAAAAAAGGGCTACCGTGCCAATGGGGTAGGGGTGACCGCTGTATTGTTGGGGGGGCTGCTCCTGTCTGTTGTTACATTGTCCAATGTGCTTGCACTGGGAGAGAACGTGTTCAAACGGGCGAATTACCCGCTGCTCTCGATGATCAGTAAGGTAGAAATATCCGATTTTATCGACAGGGTAGATGTCATCGGCGTCATGACCGTTATTATTTTTGATTTTTTCAAAATCTTCATCTTCTATTATGCGGCGGTTAAGGCTGCGGAGGATGTATTAAGAATATCTTACCGTAAATTGATCCTGCCGTTTGGGCTGATCATGCTCGTTTCTTGCGTATTGATGGCTCTGGGCTATCAACACCATCTTGTAATAGGCGAGTTTGTGCTGAAATGGCTGTTTCCGATATTTGCCGTGTTTTTTCCTTTCTTGCTGCTTATCGTGTCATGGCTGAAAAAGACTCGGAATAAAAAAGGAGAGGAGAATGCGTCGTGAGTCAACGTTTTGCCAAAAAAATATATATCAGCACCGGGCAAATGCACATTCTCATGTTTCATTTTATTCTGGGAAACTCAGTCATTATTAATTTGGATAACGAATATGAACGGAATACATCGTTATTATCTTGGGAAATACATTATTAATCTTATCGGGCAGCATTCGTCTGAAAGAGCTGAAGCCCGTAATGAGTCAGGGCTTTAAACCTGTGCTCAGATCAGCCATAAGGGAACGTCTGGCCAACCCATACGGTGAAATGACTGTTTCATGATGTTTATCCCTTGTGTACATAAGCCTTCACAGATGACCAGAGCAGGTTATGGGGGCATTTTAGCTTTTTAATTGAAGTCGCGATATTAAATGTAACCGTGCTGGGTACGGCTATAACAGAGCGCTCTATTTTTCCATTACTAAGTACATTTGCGAATGTACAGCTTTCGGAATATGTGCAACGTCCCGATGTAATTGTACTGATGTCCGTTATCATCGGCGACTTTTTTTAAGTGGCTCTGTTCTTTTATGCAGCCGCGATAGCGATATCTGATATATTTGGTTTACCATACCGAATAACGCTGCTTTCCTGCGGTGTCATTGTTTTATTGTGGTCTCAGATAGAAACGCCAAGCCTGAGCGAGCATTTTGAATTTGGGCGACAGTCCCTAATCTATATTCATCCATTATTTGTTTACCTTTTCCCTGTTCTGTTTTTTCTGATTGCTCTGGTGCAAAGAAGCAGAGTTAGAAGAGGGAACTCTCAGAAAACGTGACCATCGTGAGAAAAGGAAGCGAAATGCGTTTCCTATTTGCTTTTTGCCCGCGTTTACAAAGAGCAAAAGGAGCATTCCTGCCAAGACGATATATTCGGATGGACGCATAGTGCTAAAAGCCAACGCCATGGGCTCCCACGGGGTATGAGTACCGAATAGCCAGTTCACTAGCAGAATGGTGCCGAGCATAAGTATCATAAAGAGTGTAAATATCCATAGTATTTTCATAAAATATTCCTCCGATGTGTATGAGCTGAGATGTACTATGTATACATTGTGTTGCAAAGCCGTTCAATTTATCCGATCCCATTGACTTGAAATAAATTAAGATTTATACTTATTCTAAATTGATCTTTATTATGATTGTAAGTTTGTAATTAATATAATCTGCGTTGATTAAGGGAGATGCGCTATGAGAACTTTAAATTTAACTTCGCAGCGCCAAGCGGTATATGATGTGGTTCGTGAAGCCCACGATCATCCTACTGCGGCCGATGTTATGAATCGGTTGATGGAGCGCGGATATAATCTGGCCTATGGAACGGTATATAATTCACTGCGTTATTTGACGGATAAGGAATTAATCCGTGAATTGAAGCTGGGGGAAGCTGCTAGTCGTTATGACGGACGGATGGACGATCATCAACATATTATTTGTCAGGTATGCGGCCGGGTAGATGAAGTGATGAGTGAAGTCCCACATGATTGGATTGACACGGTTGCGCATGAAACGGGGTATAATATTGCCCATGCCCATGTCGTATTCGGAGGAGTGTGTAAGGAATGTCAAAGCAAGCGAATCAGATAACGAATCGTTTCAAAGTGGCTGACATGCCTAGACGGGTGAAGGGCAGTTGGACATCGATGTTAGCAGCTCCCTCTACACCTACGGTGCAGACCGTTCCCTCCAATGAGCCTTTGTATTGTCCGACTACACGTCGTATCATTCTGATTAGTTCGGTACCGGGTGTAGTTCACGGGTTGGTGCGTACGTTGTCAGATGCGTGTTTTGATGTGATGGTTTTTCATCGCTGGGAACCTGAAGTGCAGCGTCATCTGGGAAGCGATCTGTTGATTTACGATTTGACCGCCACCGAACCACAGAGTGAATTACTGGATATTCGCAATCGTCTTGAGGTAGAACACATGAAAGACACACCGGTTATGTACGTGGTTCAGGATCGGGTGTCTGTACATGCTCATGAGCTGCTTCCTTCAGAGGAGGTGCTGGTGTGGCCGCTGGCTTCCAATCATATGGTGCATGACATTGAACGGATGATTGTACGCCATCCTGCCGCTTCCCGTCAGGCAGCGCAAGCCAGCCGTCGTACGGTGTTCAAGGACATCTGGATTGACCGAGATAAAATGCTGGTATATAAAGAAGAGAGTCAACTGAATCTGACTAAAACAGAATACGATTTACTGCTGAAGCTGATTGATGCTCAAGGCAAAGTGATCTCTCGCGAGCAAATGATGCACGATATCTGGGAGACGGATTTTGTAGGCGGCAGCAACGTTGTAGATGTGCATGTCAAAAGTTTGCGCAAGAAGCTGGATGATCGACCTGCGGAACCTGAATATATTGCAACCGTAAGAGGTGTAGGATACAGATTGGCAGATTGACCTGAAAGTTATGAATACCGATGAATTTCCGCCGGATGGAGACATTCGGCGGTTTGTATATGATTCCATGAAGAAACTGACATTAGGTGTGACGGTTGACTTTAGCCGGATATATACACTACAATCGGTAGTGTGAGGTGCTTCTTATGAAACGACTGAATTTTAAAGCTGGCGAAACCGGGCTTAACCGATTTTTCGGGCCTCTGGAAGCCAAGATTATGGATATTTTATGGTCCACTTCGGATCGGAGTATCAAAGAAGTGCAGACCGCGTTGGAGGGGGATCGGGACTTTAACTTCAATACGGTAATGACCGTGATGAACCGTTTAGTGGACAAGGGAATACTGAGTAAGAGTATACGTGGGAGAACGTCTTTATATCGTCCAGTTTTAAGTAGGGAAGAGTTCATGGATGAGCAATCCAAGGGACTGAGTCACGAATTGGTGGATGAATTTGGTCCGCTTGCTGTCAATCATATGATTGATGCTCTGGAGGTGGCCGATCCGAAGTTGATCGAACGTCTGGAACAAAAAATTAAACAATGGAAAAAGGATATGTAGCGATGTGGAAAACACGTTCTAAATTACTGTTTACAGCAGGCGCCTTGATTTCGGGTTTCGCCCTTATACAGATGGGTATGTACGCCGGGCAGCATGTTTTCGGCTGGAAATTGAATTATAACGTGTTTCAAATTTGCAGAAGTTTGTTGCAGCACTACGGAATTGGCTACATGGTGGATGCGCTCAGCGGGCTGGTTTTCGTTACCTTTGCTATCGCTGGAGGAGAAGCAGTCAGACAGTGTATGGCTACCAGGGCAGCTTTTCGCAGACTGCACCGAATGCGTGACCTCTCTCTGACCGAAGCACTGGGTGAGCGATATCATGAACTCGGGACCGATCGGATATGGGTCATTGATTATGCCAAGCCAGCCGCCTTTACCATGGGATTATGGAAGCCACGCATTGTATTGTCCTCTGCACTATTGTCCGTACTGGACAAGCACGAGGAAGAGGCTGTCATATACCATGAAGCCTATCATATGAAACATTATGATCCGTTGAAGACCTGGTTGCTGCAAGTGTGTGCTAAACAGCTGTTTTACTTACCGGTGCTGCGTCACATAACCAATCATTATAAGACGGCCCGTGAAATTTTGGCTGATAACGAAGCGATTCATCGAGCTGGTTCACCAGTTGGGATTGGGAGCGCATTGCTCAAGCTTCTGAGTATGACGCCTGCCAATACTCGCCTGGTAAACTCCGCCGCTTGTTCCTCGTTTGCAGAAACGTCCATTAATTATCGTATCTCACGTATTTTAGACCCTCAGCAAGAACCTGTCATTCAAATGCCTTGGCGTTCGATTATGTTTTCCAGCTATGTGCTAGTGATGCTGACACTTATGTTCGCACTAGCGCTAATCTAGTTGGACAAGAAATGTTTCCTACGGGTGGCGCTTTTCGCGCTCCCGATTCTCGATGTGCAATACACTACGCTATGTAGTTTGTTACAGGATTTTTATACAATTTAAAAGGAGATGAGCAAATGAATCAAACGCTTATGAATATTGGATTATGGTTGGTACGAATCTTTACAGGGGTTATTTTTATCGTTCACGGTGCACAAAAGTTTCAGGGATTAGACGGAACCTCCGGCTTCTTCCAAAGTATTGGACTCCCTGGTTGGATGGCTCCTGTGGTCGCTACGGTTGAGCTGGTCGGGGGTATTGCACTGGTTCTGGGTATCGGAACACGATTGGCTGGAGCGGCATTGACCATCGTTATGATCGGTGTATTACTAACGGCTAAAAAAGGACAGCCTTTTGGCTCGATTGAATTTGATCTGCTGATTCTGTTCACCAGTCTTCAGCAAGCGCTTGTCGGTGGACGTTTTCTGGCAGTGGATCAGTTATTTGGCCGTAAAAAGGCTGAAAATAGTAACGTACAGGTCTAAATGTTCATATAACCGCGTCCTTAGTCTCATAGGGCGCGGTTTTTGTTTTTCTCCTTTGTGAAATTTTATTGTAAATCATTTGTTACTTTCAACCGATATAACTAACACGGAATGTAATTCAAATATAATGTTTTATGAGCAAAGGGGAAAAAACATGGGAACAACGCGAAAGAGAAAAACGATATGGACACTCAGGAACAAGCTAAGTTTAGGCTTTTTGCTTGTTTTGCTGATTCCGAGCTTAAGTATTTCCATTTCGACCTATAAATCATCATATAATGCTATGGAGAAACAGCTCCACGGCAGTGCGAATCAGGGGGTAGCGACGGCTAACTCAATTATTGAATACGCAATCGCCAGTAAAATTAAAGATGCGAGTTATTTGGCGGAGCGTCTGGATGGCTCGATGATAGATGGTCGAAATAGCCCTTTGATTCAGCCCAAGCTGATCCAATACAAGGGTTTGCACGAAGATGCGATGGACGTTTTTGTCGGTACACCAGAGGGCTTGATGATCCGGGGGGTGCCCAAGGAGGATGAAGGGACATTTGACCCTCGCACACGACCATGGTACATCGAAGCGATGAAGCAGCCCGGTAAGGTTGCAATTACGCCTGTTATCATCAATTCATCGGGTATTCCTGTTGTCGTAGTATCTCAGACGCTTTCGGACAAGTCTGGGGTTATCGGGATTTCTCTAAATCTGGAAAGTGTACGTAAACTGGCCTCCATCAAAGTGGGCCAGGAGGGGTATATCATCATTTTGGATCATACGAAGAAATTTGTAGTCCATCCTACGGCTAAAGCGGGCTCATCTCCTCAGGAGAATTCGCTTGATACGTTGTATACTGCGCCGAGCGGGAACTTCAATTATATGCATGAAGGTCGCGAGAAATATTTGACCTATGTAACGAATACGGATACCGGCTGGAAAATTGCAGGTACCTTCTATCAATCCGAGATTAGCGATGCCACCGCTGCCATGCGTTATGTAACCATTTTCGTGCTGGCTGCCTCACTGGTGATTGCGCTTATCGCGATTTTCCTGATCACCCGTTCTGTTCTGGTACCGATTCGTAAGCTGCAAAAATCAGCAGAACGAATCAGTGAAGGAGATTTGACGGGCGATTTGGAAACTGGAAAAACGGATGAGGTAGGCGAATTGTCTTCTCACTTCCAAACTATGGTCGACAGTTTGCGCACGATGATTCGAAGCGTACACGAAACGACAGATCGGGTAAGTTCTTCAGCGGAGGAGCTGGCTGCGGGTGCAGATCAGACGACCCAAGCGATTGAGCATGTCACCATTGCTATCCAGGAAGTAGCTGTGGGCAGCGAACGTCAGGTGCAGAGCGTCAAGCACGGCTCTATAAATATGGAGGAGCTTGCTCAGCAAGCAGCGAACGTATCCGAGCGTATGGTGGGCGTATCTGAACATGTGAAGATGAACGCCGAGTCGGCTCAGGAAGGCAGTAAGGCTGCTACGCAGGCTGTACAGAAGATGCATGACATCGACGAGACCGTTAACGATCTCGGACAGGCCATGGACTCTCTCAATGAGCGCTCCGGTGAAATCGTGAATATTATCAGCGTTATATCCGGTATTGCCAAACAGACGAATTTGTTAGCTCTGAATGCGTCCATTGAGGCCGCACGCGCTGGGGATCATGGCAAAGGATTTGCCGTGGTCGCTACGGAGGTGCGTAAGCTGGCTGAGGAATCTGCGAAATCGGCTACCTTGATCTCGGATCGCATTGAAGCGATGCAGATGGATATGAATCATGCTCTGGGCGCTATGCATCAAGCGCGAACACGGGTGACGGAAGGCATTGATTCGGTAACCACGTCTGAGCAATCCTTTGCGGAAATTAGCCAGGCCGTGGAACGAGCTATGGAGCATATCAATGACATTACCGGAGTGACTCAGGAAATGGCACGAGGGACTGTAGGTGTCGTAGATATTATGAGCGATATTGCCCACATTTCGGACGAGGCAGCGAGCAACACCGAGTCGATCTCAGCGGCAGCTGAGCAACAGCTCGCTTCTATCGAGGAAATTGCTTCATCTACAGCGGATCTGAGCCAAATGGCAGAGGAATTGCGCGAACTAGTTGGACGTTTTCAGGTTGAAGGAAAATCCTGATAAGATAAAAAGCGCCCGGATACAGGAGATTGTACTCTGTATCCAGGCGCTTTTTTAATGTTTTTAGCATAATTTTTGGTTTGCAGGGTTAGAAGTTAACGTTGGAAGGACTTGCGGCGATCCAGACGGAAACGGACATCCCGTGAGCTGTCGGAAGGACGCAGCGAACTTCTCTGAAACATATTGTTCAGAATCAGTGCGAAAATGACCAGCACTGTCCCATATAGTTCAAAACGGCTAATGGCATAACCTTGGAAGTACATGAGTACCAGCGTGGTAATCGGTACAAAGTTAATAAATAGAATTCCGTTCAGTGGAGACAGCTTTCGGATTCCGGCATTCCAGCTAAGCAGGGCAGCTAGCCCTGGAAGCAGGATCATAAAGCTCATTTCGTATTTAACTGACCACACAGCCTGCCAGTCCGGCACCACAATCCAGTTGAAAGCAGAGGCAAATGTGACGACTACGAAGGAGACGAGAGTTCCGAGCAGGCAGGTTAGGGTTGAATACCGAAGAGTAGACCATCCTGCAAAATGGCTGCCTCCCATGGAATATACGACCCATCCGACGACGCCTACGAAAATAAGCAGCAGCGGCAGTAAATGTTGTCCGGCAAGCGTGAAAAAGGTCCATTTTCCGTTCGTGATCACAAGTAAAGCCCCAGCCAGCGCAATCATCATGCTAATTAGTGTATATTTCGGAGGCATTTTACGAGTCATGATCCACACCATCGCAATGGAAATCATCGGCATTAGCACTTCCATTATAGAGGCTACAAGAGTGCCTGCTGCCCCCATCGCGTGCTGTCCCTGGAAAACGGCCATATTATAAATGGTGAATCCCATGGTCCCGAAGAATAACAACGTCTTGCCCTTGCCCTCAAAGCGAAATGCAGTCCGTCCCTCTTTGAGCCACAATAGCACGACTAAAATGAGTGTAACCGATAAATAGCGCAAAAATGAAAAGTACAGTGGATTGATATGTTGTAATGCAATGTGCGAAACCGGAAACATCGCCCCCCAGGACATACTGGCGATTAGGCATAATAAAGATCCGGTCATGATTTGTCTGTTCATGGTGTACAAAAGCTCCTCCTTGCCGGTCTCAGCGGACATATCTTATGGACACATCATAAAGGATAGGAAGCTGTCGGTAAAATGATTGAAAATAAACATTATGATCATTTAAAATGATAATAAGTGACAAGGCGCGTCAATTTTGATGGGCCCTTGTCCTTCACAATAAGGGGGAGCAGTAGTGGATCTGAACGATTTAAACATTTTCCAGACGGTGGCTGCGCATGGCAGTGTCAGCAAGGCTGCAGCCGAGCTTAGCTATGTCCAGTCCAATGTAACGGCCAGAATCAAGCTGCTCGAAAAGGAACTGCAAACGCCTTTATTTAATAGACATAAGCGGGGAATGATCCTCAATGCCGAGGGCAAGCGTCTGCTGCAATATACGAAAAGCATTTTATCGCAATTTGAGGAAATGAAACATGCGTTTCAGAATACCTCTGCACCTTCGGGGGTACTGGAGATTGGCATTGTGGAGACTGTCATTGCCCTCCCGGCCATTTTACATGCTTACTATAGCAAGTACCCGGATGTCGAGTTGTCCCTCAAGGCCGGGGTTACAGAGTCTCTGGTGCAGGAGGTTGCAGAAATGCGGCTGGATGGAGCTTTTGTGACCGGGCCGGTCAAGCATCCGCTGATTGAACAGTTTGATGTGTTTCAGGAAAAACTGGTCCTCGTATCCAAAGGAGATGACTTTTCTGTTGAGGATCTTACAACCCGTCCACTCCTGCTGTATAAAAAAGGTTGCGGCTACCGGGGACGGCTAGAAACTTGGCTCAAGATGGAGGGGATTATTCCCAAGCAGATTATGGAGTTTGGGACATTTGAGACGATTATCGGCAGTGTGGCGGCCGGTATTGGAATGACTGTTTTTCCCGAATCGTCAATCAGCGGGCTGGTGGCTCAAGGCCTTGTATGCGGTCATGCGATGCCTGAGCCGTACAATGAAGTAACGACGGTGTTTATCCAGCGTAAGGAAGCCTTTGTTACCAGTACTTTGCAGTCTTTTATAGATGAGATTATCACTCAGACAGAGGCGTAGCTTTATCGCTTGGGCTCGGTTACAATGAGAGGGATTTGATCTCATTTTTCTTCCTGAAGGAGGGCTATTATGTTTACAATATATCCGGCGGCTTCCCGATTCAGCTTCGATAAGGGCTGGCTGCGGGGGAGTCACAGCTTTTCATTCGCGGAGTATCAGGATGAGAACAATACAGCGTTTGGTCCTATGCGTGTCTTTAATGACGATGTCATCGCACCCGGACGGGGATTTGGGGCGCATCCGCACAGTGATATGGAGATTGTTTCGATTGTGCTGTATGGGGAACTGCGTCATGAAGACAACCGTGGACATGTAGCGGTGACCGGTTTTGGAGGCATTCAGCGAATGTCAGCGGGCCACGGCATCATTCATACGGAGCACAACGCTTCACAAACGGAGGATGTCAGTCTGCTGCAATTGTGGTTTAGCCCGCATACGAGAGGACTGAAACCGTCATATGAGGCTACAGCATTCAATCCTGAGCGTCTTCAAGGTCAGCTTCTGCCTGTCGTTGCCGGAAAGCGTGTACCAGGCACAGAGGGTGAAATAGCTGCAATCAACCAGGATTTAACGATTTATTTAAGCAAGCTTCAGCCTGGAGAGCAAGTAGAATTCACACAGGCCGAGGGTCGGCGCGTGTTCCTATTCGTCATCGAAGGCTCGCTGCGTGTGAACGGTGAACATATTCTGCAAGGACGCGATTCCGCTCGTATTGAGCAGGAGCCGAAGCTCTCACTGAAAGCAGAAGATTCTGTTTTTTATATGTTGATTGATTTGCCCTAAAAGGAGGTGCGCACAATGGTGCAGCAGGAAACATGGCTGATCAAGCATGCCGTCACGGGACGTAGCTTTGCTGACAGCCGCAAGCAGAGTTTCGATTGTCATTTGGAATCGGCGGACGGCGTGTTTCGCTTTACGCTTCAAGGACTGCCGCAGGAGACGGCGGAGGCGATTGTGCGTTATAGCGGGGAGTTGAACGTATTTCGTTTTGTAACGCCGGTAGACGATGGACCCGTGGTGAAGCATTGGTATTACGTCACTCCGGAAAGCGTGGAATATCATGATCAGACAGATAATAAGCTTACGTTCGAAGCTGGTTCTGAGATTGAATACCATCCCGAGGAGTATTGGGGAGATTAATCATTCCTTTATCATAAATTCTCAGATTTATAATAGATTTTCGAAGGCTCTGCATCATTGCAGGGTCTTTTTGTTATCCGTTCAACATGTTGAGTTCATTGGATACATAATCCTATGCAGGCTGGTACATCCTATATGTCATATTATCTGTTCGGCTCATTCGTAAAGGGGGAATAACGATGAAGAAAGGGCGCTTTCCTAAGTTGCCGAAGCTACCGTGGAGCCGGAGGGCAATTCCAGCCGCAGACCGCAAGACACGACATTCCAATGTGCCTAAAGGACTGCCTGAGTCTTCATGGCTGGAAGAGCCGCTGCGTAGCAGTGTGGAAGACAACTTGATTGCCTTGCGTGATATTTTCAAGGATTGCTCTGATATCGTCTACCGAGAGCTCATGATTTCCCCCGAACGCAAAGGGTTGTTGGCATATTTTGAAGGCACGGTAAAATCGGAGGATTTGCAGGATCATATCCTGCGACCTGTCATCTTGGGCATGATGCTCAAGGACCCTGAAGTGAACGGCAAATTGGAGCCGCTGGATGAAACTCGAATCTCGATGTCTCAGACCAAAACGATGGACGAATGGAAGTTGGTATCGGCAGCGATACTGGACGGCAATGCCGCCTTGTTCGTAGATGGCACGCCTCGTGCGTATATTTTTAGCGCCAAGGGGGGCGTTCGCCGTGGCGTAGAGGAACCACAGACAGAAGCGGTTATTCGTGGACCACGTGAGGGCTTCACTGAGACTCTTCGTGTCAATACGGCACTGCTACGCTTCAAGCTGAAGACCTCCAAGCTCAAGATGCACAGTATGACCATTGGAACAGAAACTCAAACGAGCGTCGTCCTTACTTATATTGAAGGGATCATAGATTCGAAGCTGGTGGAGGATGTAAAAAAGCGGCTCAGCGATATTAAAATTGATGGTGTTCTGGAGACGGGGTATATTGAGGAACTGATTGAGGATCATCCGTTTTCACCGTTTCCGCAAATGGAATACACGGAACGTCCGGATACCGTCACTGCGCAGTTACTGGAAGGACGTTTTGCCATTTTTGTGGACGGAACGCCTTTTGCCCTGATTGGGCCAGTCACGATGTGGCAGATGATGCAAGCGAGCGAAGATTATTACGAGCGCTTTTTCATCAGTAATATGGTGCGCTGGATTCGTTTTCTTTTTCTCGTAATGGCTCTCTTTCTGCCCGCATTATATGTAGCGGTGACGACCTATCATCATGATATGCTGCCGACGACGCTCATCTTGAGTATTGCGGCGGCTCGCGAATCCATCCCTTTTCCAGCACTGGTGGAAGCATTGATGATGGAGATTTCCTTTGAGGCATTACGGGAAGCAGGGATTCGTCTCCCCAAAACGGTCGGTCAGGCCGTCAGTATTCTTGGCGCGCTCGTCATTGGGCAGGCCGCAGTACAGGCAGGAATCGTATCGGCGCCCATAGTCATTGTTGTGTCGCTCACAGGTATTGCGTCGTTTACCATACCGCGTTTTAACTTTGCCATCACGGTTCGTCTGCTGCGATTTCCCATCATGCTGATGGCGGGTTTATTCGGATTGTTTGGGATCATTATTGCGACAACGCTGATTGCTACGCATCTAACCAAGCTAACATCGTTTGGTGTCCCTTATATGAGTGGATATAGCCCGTACAACCATATGGATCAAAAGGATATCGTCGTCCGCGCGCCTTGGTGGAAAATGACCAAACGTCCTTCCTGGATTGGTAAAGACAACAACAAACGAGCGAAGGAAAAGATGAATGGAACGCCCAAAAGCGAGGAGGGATGGTGATGAAACCCAAATCGAATACACAACAAATACGTAAAGTCGCTGTGCTCTGTTGTCTGCTGCTGTGCTCTGTTCTCTTGGGAGGATGCTGGGATCGCCGTGAAGTAAATGATGTGGCCTTCGTGATGGGTACCGGGCTGGACAAGGAAGGCGATCAATACCGGGTAACGATGCAAATTGCTCTGCCCGGACAACTCGGATCTTCGGGCAGTACAGGAGGAGGGGGAGGTACAAGCGGTACGAAATCCTACTATCTGGAGTCCAAAACAGGTCCAAGCTTTCGAGGAGCAAGTACCGAGGAACAGCGCGGAGTTTCGCGAACACTCAATTACTCCCATCGCCGGGTGCTGCTGTTCGGCGAGGCGCTGGCACGAGAAGGGATTAGCAAAATGATGGATGTACTGGCACGTGTTCCACAGAACCGTCTGTCTTCCCTAGTTGTTATCACGAAGGGGTCAGCGATGGAAGTGCTTCAGGCAGATGCCCCGATTGAGCAATATCCAGCAGAAATGGTGCGTGAGCTCAATTTTTCCTATATGAAAAAACCTCGTTCCGTTAAGCTGCTGATCAATTCCATCCTGCTGGAAGGCATTGACCCGGTGGTGCCGGTTATGGCTCTGGTGAAGAATGGGCCCGCTAGTCTTAAAGACAAGAAGACGAATATTCAGATCGATGGACTGGCTGTATTTCGGAAAGACAGGTTAACAGGGATTATTGATAACCACCTCAGTCGGTTTCTGCTTTTGGGTATGGAGCAAGCCAAAGAGACAGAAATATTTATCCCTCCTCCCAAAGGTAGAGGTTACATATCTGTACACCTCATCGAAAATAAAGTCCAAATTAAACCCCATATTCAAGGGGATGAAATTCGAATGACCATTCGTATGAACTGCAATGGGAATGTGAAGGAAAATGAGACGAGTTTCGATATTTCCAACGAGGAAAATTTGAAGTGGCTGGAGCAGCAGACAGCCGAGGAAATCAAGAGGGAGTTGGGAGAGGCTGTTCAGGTGATTCAGCAAAAGTATCGTTCAGACGTACTTGGTTTGGGCCGGGCTATTATTGAGAGTCACCCGGATGAATGGAAACGGATCAAACCCCAATGGGAACAACTATATCCCAAAGTGGAGATCACCATAAATCCGGTCGTGCATATTGAGAATATCGGTGCGGTTACCAAACCATTCGGGGTCAAAAAGGAGCAAATCCAATGAATAAAGTATTTCTGTTACCTTTGGTGCTGGCTATGCTCTTCATGTATCTAATGGACCGTAAAAATATTAACAATGCACCAGCCATCAATCGCTGGGTCTCCCGCGTACTGTATGTTATTAGCATTGGTATCTGGATTTACGGAACATCAACGAAGAGCACCGTTTATGTGGCTACATGGCTAACCCGTTTTATTGACATGTGGCTCCCCCCTACGTTGTAAATCGTGTAATGGAGGGCAAAAGGAGGATGTATCTGCATGAAACAGTTCACAACCAGACAAGTTACGCTGCTTGGTGCATTGATGGAGGTCGGTATTACCCTTATACATGCTCCGGCGCAGGCGGCGGAGCACGCGAATCAGCATGCTTACTGGACCTGTATAATTGCGGCTATCGTACTCTGTTTGCCGATCTGGGCGATGTTGAAACTCAAACGCCGGTTCCCTGATCAGGATCTGATGCAGACGATGGTGAGCTCTCATCCTGTGCTGGGACGTGTGCTGCTTACAATCTACCTTATTTTATTCCTGATCATCTTTGCGCGGGATTTGAGGATTATTACCGATCTGGTGGAGGTGGTGCTTTTGCCACTGACTCCGATTGTGGTCACTTCTCTTATTGTGCTGTTGACTCTGGTATTTATGGCTAAAGGCGGAATAAGCACCATCGTGAATATGACCGAGATTTTTTTGCCGATGTTGATTGTGACGCTATTGACCATGCCGCTTTTTTTTGGGCGTAATATGGATTTTTCGATGCTGAGACCCTACTTACATCCAGAAGTAGAGGGAGTGATCAAGGGGAGTTGGCGCATGCTGGGTTATATGGCTGATATCATGATAGTCCCCTTTGTGATTTCTGGGAAGAGCTATAATGGGCGTAGTGCGTGGTTTGGGCATTTGCTCGGAACCGCTTTTCTGATCATCCTGGTGCTGCTGTCCGAGTTGGTTATTGGTGTTCCTATCTTGTCACGGCTGTTTTATCCATCGTATGAACTGGTGCGTCAATTGCAACTAACGGACTTTCTGGATCGGTTCGACTTGTTCGTGGCAGTACTGACCGTACCGACCTTTCTTACGAAGATTGGGGTTGATCTGTACGTTATCAGTTTGGCGGTAAAGCGGATGTTTGCCCATGCCTGGGGGAGCCTGATGGTTTGGCCCGTAGGTTTGTTAGGTTATGTCTGTTCGTTTATGCTGTTCTCCAACATTGTGCAAATTTATGAGTTCAGCCGGGAGTGGACCGCAGTGATGATCATTTTTTTTGTACTTATGCCCTTGTTGCTATGGATGTTTCTCCGACCCAAATCTAAAGAAAAAGACGACGGTGATAATTCATCTAGCGGGGAGCGGGATAGCAGTAGTCAGAAAGAAAGCCAGCATGGAGGCAGAACAGGACACGGTCACTTATAAGATTACTGTATTCATCGGAAAAGTAATTCTTATTTGTCTTTTACCCCTCTGATTGTATACTTGGTAGAAAGAAATACGACTTCTACAAGGGAGGCAACAGAATGGCACAACGCATGACAGGTAAGAGAGTCGCTCTTGCTGGTCCCCGTAAAGCAGAAGAAATGGCGCTGCTAGTTGTGAAGATGGGGGGTGAGCCAGTACAGCGCCCGGCCCAGGGCACCGTTTTTTTGGATGATATCGAGCTGCGCAACGCTGTTGTATCGTGGGTGAAGCACCCTCCGGACTGGTACATCTTTACGACAGGTATGGGGCTGGACGCTCTGTTCGATATGGCAGAGGATATGGGCGTGGCTGAGCAGATTATGGAGCTGCTGCAATCTTCCAACATTGCAGCGCGGGGCTACAAGACGGTCAATGGACTCAAAAAGCGTGGCTTTACGCCAGCAGTACGAGACGAGGACGGAAGTTTGATCGGATTGACAGGAGCTTTCGCCCCATACGATCTGAAGGGGAAGGAAGTATTGTTGCAACTGCATGGCGATCCAGCCCCACGGTTGGTAAAGTGGCTGGACGAGCAGGGGGCAGTGACCCGCCAGGTACTTCCTTATAAGCATATCCCACCTGAGGAAGCAAAATTGCAGGCGTTACTGGAGGATGTTATCCATCGTAATATTGATGCTGTTACGTTCACGAGTGGTCCGCAAATTCGATTTTTAGCCCAATATGCGAGAGAGCAAAATCGAATCGAGGATTTACTGGAAGCTTTCCGTGAGGATGTGATTGCTGTATCCGTAGGGAAGGTGACTGCACAGTCCATCGTGGAAGAAGGGATTGATCGAGTCGTGTTTCCAACCGAAGAGCGCATGGGCGCGATGATGGTGGAGCTGGGCAAATATTTTGAACATAACGATTCGGTGCATGGCTGCGGTCTGAAGATCGTGAATGGTCATTGAAATGAGATCGAAAATTATAAATGCAGTATGCTAAAAAATGAACTTATATTTTTGGATAAAGCGTAAAATAAAGATAAGGGCCTGCGAGGTCTTTATCTTTTTTTGTTGGGCATGCATCGACAAAGATTTTGTTATAGCTAAAATGTTTATCTAATATAATGAATAAGTTTCGATGCATGATACATGAGCATTTTGCATAAATCCGAAGAGCATTTTTAAATAAGCAATATATAGATCGAAGCGCTTTAGTTCGTCTATATATTGTACTTATGAGCGTTGGGAATCGAATTATGCTAAATGCTGACTTAGGACAGGAGCTGAGACGTTAATGAATTCTATTTGTGTATTTGCCGGGTCCAGACCTGGACATTCATCGGTATATGTTGAAGCGGCAGGCAAGCTGGGAGAAGCCATGGCTCGCCATCATATCCGTCTGATCTACGGTGGTTCCAGTAGGGGGCTGATGGGCCAGGTGGCGGATGGAATGCTGGCGGGTGACGGTCAGGTCACTGGCATTATGCCCACCCTGTTATTTGATGCAGAGATCATTCATCGGGGAGTTACCGAGTTCATTGAGGTAGCAAGCATGCATGAGCGTAAAGCGGCAATGAGCGAGATGGCCGATGCGTTTATTGCCCTTCCGGGTGGCTTGGGAACCTTTGAGGAGCTGTTCGAGGTATTGTGCTGGGCGCAAATTGGCATTCATCGCAAGCCGATTGGGCTGCTGAATGTGAATGGATATTTTGACCCGTTAGTAGAAATGGTGCGTCATAGCGTGCAAGAAGGGTTTACCGGGGCTGAGCATCCAGCGTTATTAAGTATCTCTGCGGACCCGGGCGAATTGCTACATATGTTAAAAAATAAAGCAGAGAACTTGAAATAAAGCGTTTTTCGTGCTTGCACAACTGATTGAGGCAAGGTTATGATAAGACCCATAATCAAATAGCGGACAGACAAGGTGCCTTTGCGGTTGAGCAAAGGGTAACAGGGAATCGGGTGCAAATCCCGAGCGGTCCCGCCACTGTAAGGAAGAGGATTTTTTTAAATGGTCACTCGTGAAAAACGGGGAAGACAAAAGAATCTGTTGATGCCAAGCCAGGAGACCTACCTTGATCTGTATGCACCGTTAACCTTCGCGGAGAGGATGGGTGTACGAAATCAGGAAATCAGGCACACGTTGCTTTTTCCATGTTGGCTAGAGGTTTGCGTGGATATGAACGTGCAGCAGCGTTTGAAGCGTAAACAGTCAGATGGAAAACAACGGCAGGCTGGAGGAAGACAAATAGTGTCTTCTTACGCTGTTTATTCGTCTGATGAGAGATGCGTACATAGAAACCCCATCCGGGCAGGATGGGGTTTTTTCGAGTTACACGATGTGCATAAATCATTGAAATAGATAGCATAGCTGCCCTGAAAAGGATGAATAGGAGGAGCACGATGAGCCCATTAGGAAAATTGCTGGTGATTGGATTTGGTCCAGGAGATATGGAACATATCACAAAACGGGCGCTGGATGCGCTGGCCGAAAGTGAGGTCATTATCGGCTACAATACCTACGTTGATTTGATCCGTCCGTTGTTGAACGGACAGGAGATTGTACGCACAGGAATGACAGAGGAAGTGAGCCGTGCGCAGGAGGCGGTTCGCCAAGCAGAGATGGGCAAGAAGGTAGCTGTCATTTCCAGTGGAGATGCAGGAGTCTATGGTATGGCAGGGCTGGTGTATGAGGTGCTGATGCAAAAAGGCTGGCGACGCGAGGACGGAGTTGAGGTAGAAGTCGTACCGGGGATTTCGGCTATTCAGTCCTGTGCTTCACTGTTGGGGGCGCCAGTTATGCATGATGCGTGCACGATCAGTCTGAGTGATCATCTGACCCCATGGGAAACGATTGTGAAGCGCGTAGAAGCAGCGGCTTCGGCCGATTTTGTGATTGCATTATATAATCCGCGCAGTGGTCGGCGTACCCGCCAGATTGTGGAGACGCAGTCCATTTTGCTGCGTTACCGCGATCCGCAAACTCCGGTTGGGCTAGTGAAGAGCGCTTATCGTGAACGTCAGCAAGTTATTGTAACGACGCTGGAAGATATGCTGAACCATGACATTGGGATGCTGACGACCGTAATCATCGGCAATTCCTCGACGACGGTGTATGACGGCTTGATCGTGACTCCGCGCGGATATCAGCGCAAATACACGCTGGATGCGACCGAGCAGGCGCTCAAGCCACATCAGCGTCTCCGCACGGAAGCGGAGCCGTGGTCGCTGGGAGCACAAGAGGATACACCGCAGGCAGGCGCAGCCCAGACTACGCCCGCTGGACCCTCCGCGAGCGGCGCTGCGGTTGCGACGCAGGCACGCCCGCAAGCGATGGCTGCCGTACAGGCAACGACTGCTGTGCAAACCGGCGCAGCCCCGGCATCGCTGGCGGCAGAGGCACTAAGCCGCCTCGCTGTCGGCGGCAAGCTGCCTGGCGAAGCCAACGCTCGCTGGAGCGGGCAAGCGCCTACCGCCGAGAGCACCGCCAGAACGTCAGCGGTGGCCGGAGCGGGGGCCGCGTCCGGGATGGCGACAGGCGGCTTTGGCAAGCCTGCGCTATTTGAGGTGGGCGTTTCCCCGGGTGTGGGAAACAAGAAGTTCACCGCTCGCCAGATGGCGCTGCTCGCGGAGGTAGCGGGTGATGACGGCGAGCTGGAATACTCGCCAGATCATCAGATCGTGCTGCGCGTGCCGTGTGCAGACCCCGAGGAACTGGTCGGACGGCTGCGGGATGAACGATTCATTGTCATGCCGATTGGCGATGTGTTTAAGGTGAAGGCGTGCGACTTCTGCAATATGGAGAAGGATGACGCTGTGCCTGTGGCTGAGCATTTACAGGTTGTACTTGGCGGATTACAGGCACCCAAGGAAACGAGCATTGCTTTGAACGGATGCGGTATGGCCTGCTATGGAGCGGTGCTGGAGGATATCGGAATCGTCTATCGCAAGGGAGGATACGACCTCTTCCTTGGTGGCAAAAAATTCGGTCGCAATGCTCATGCCGCTCAGCCCGTAGCGGAAGGGATTCCGGGTGATCAAATTACTGACATCGTGGAGAACGTCATCGCTGAATATAAGGAAAAAGGGCATCCGAATGAGCGTTTTCATAAATTTTTTAAACGTGTAGGTGTCGTTGCGGGTTTCCGGCATGAAGATGCACCAGCAACGGTAGAAGTGAATGCGGTTTGTGGTGATTAATGGACTGAAGGCCTGATGAACTGGATACAAGCATATATATAAAATAGGGCGTCATGCAGGCGCTATCCCTATTAAAGAGGAGGAAAAAACAGCAGTGGATGCAATATTGTTGGTTGGACATGGAAGTCGGGACCCGGAGGGGAACCAAGAACTGCTGGAATTTGCACAGGCAGTGGCAGACCGGGTACCGGATATGTGCGTGGAAACCTGTTTCTTGGAGTTGGCACGTCCCAGCATTGCTGATGGGATGCAAACATGTGTGGAGAAAGGGGCGACGCGTGTCGTTCTCATTCCGATTATCTTGTTCGCAGCGGTACATGCCAAAATTGATATTCCGATGGCTATTGATCGGGCAAAAGCAAAATATCCGCAGGTGGAATTTGTATACGGACGCCCGATTGGTGTTCACGAGAAAATCGTCAGCATTCTGCAAAGCCGCTTGAAAGAGGCCCGTCCGGTTGCAATTCCAGCGGGAATGAATAGCGCTGTAGAGGCATTTGCCGAGGTATCCGACGAAGAAACGGCGGTACTTGTGTTAGGACGCGGAAGTAGCGATCCAGATGCGAACAGTGACTTTTTCAAAATCACCCGTATGCTATGGGAACAGCTTTCTTATACGTGGGTAGAGAGCAGCTTTATCGGTGTGACGCAGCCTTCTTTTCCCGATGGATTGGAGCGTTGTGTACGACTGGGGGCCAAAAAGATTATCGTGCTTCCCTATTTTCTGTTCACGGGTGTGCTGATTAAGCGCATCGGAGAAATGACCCAGGAATTTGCCGAGGCTCACCCTACATTACAAGTGGAAATGGGAGGATATTTTGGTTTCCATCCTCAATTGATTGAACTGGTGCTGGAGCGAGCTAAGGAAGGCTTGTTCGGCAAGGTTACGGCCAATTGTGATAACTGCCAGTTCCGTCTGGAGGCGCAGGAGCACCACCATCATCACCACGACCATGACCATGACCATGACCACCATCACGATCATGAGCATCATCACCATCATCATGCACATGAGCACGATCATCATGATCACCATACACACAGCCACGATCACACTCATGAGCATGTCCATGCTCACAGCCATGATGACCATGATCACCATCACGAGCATTCACATACGCCATCTGTAGTGAATGGAAGCGGGCAGGTGAAGGGCTCATGATATTCATGCTATGTGGAACGAGCGATGCTCGGGAATTGGCGCTGCAAATCCGTGACAATGGATTCAACGCATTGACCTCGGTTGTAACCGAAAGCGCGGCAGCCAGCTTGTCCGAATCAGGACTGGACGTACGTACAGGCCGAATGACAGCCGATGAAATGAGTGCAATGATTCGGGAGCTGGGAATACAGGCGGTTGTTGATGCCAGTCATCCTTTTGCAGAAGAAGCACATGCGAATGCAATGACAGCCGCTCGCGAATCCGGAGTTCCTTATATTCGCTACGAGCGGGCGGGACTGGTGTATGACAATCATCCATTGCTCCACATCGTGTCTTCCTATGAAGAGGCCGCATTAGAAGCGAAGCAACTCAAAGGCTCTGTAATGCTTACGACAGGCAGTAAGACGCTCGGCACGTTCACCAAGCATTTACTCGGAGACCCGGAGATTCGTCTGGTTGCACGCATGCTGCCGCGCCTAGACAATATGGAGAAATGCGGCGAACTGGGCATGGAGCAAAAGAATATTATTGCCATGCAGGGACCCTTTTCCCGCGAGATGAACGAAGCATTGTACAAGCACTATGGCACGACCGTGATGGTCACCAAGGAAAGCGGACGCACGGGAGCAGTGGATGAAAAGGTTCAATCTGCATTGGAGCTGGGGATTCACGTACTTTTGATTTCCAGGCCGGAAGTGGAATTTGGCACAGTATTTGATCATTTCGACGGAGTGATTGACGCTCTGTGTAAAGACAAAGAGGAGTCTGTGCTTTAAGACATAAGCCTATGAAGTTGGTCGGTCCAGTCAATCCGATGAATTCAGAACGATTTCTGGCGTGTATTTAAAATATAGTCATCTTAAAATGTGCAGTTTTTGTGTAGAGGTGTTTGTAACTCCTTAACATGAATGTCATTTTCCCTATATAAGACGAACTTGAAAAATGAACATAAAACGGAGTAGTCGGAATGGTGCTGTACAAGCGTAGCGGTCGCTTTTGTCCCCGGATTTCTACGCTGATCATAGGTTTTATTCAAGGAATCAGGGGGCGGTGGCGATGGGAAGCACCATCCGACTGCGTAGTGGAACAATAGGTAACTTTAATGTTCTAAGCTAATTTAATTTTCTAATTTTCCATAAGGGAGTGGTCGATACGATGGATTTTAAAACAGATTTCAAACCGCTAACGGTACAGCCGCAGGAGATTGAAGGCAAAAGCTTCGAGATGATCACAGAAGAACTGGGAGAGCATCCTTTTACAGCAGAGCAATATCCCGTTGTACAGCGTGTCATTCATGCATCTGCTGATTTTGAGCTAGGCCGCAGCATGGTGTTTCATCCAAAGGCGATTGAAGCCGGGGTTGCAGCTATTCGTGCAGGACAGCAGGTAGTGGCGGATGTGCAGATGATTCAAGCGGGGCTGAGCAAGGATCGTATCCGTCAATTTGGCGGGGATGTGCATGTGTACATATCTGACCCTGACGTCATGGAAGAAGCGAAAAGGCTGAATACGACACGCGCCATTATTTCGATGCGCAAAGCGATTCAGGCGGGCGAAGGTGGCATTTATGCCATTGGTAATGCGCCGACAGCGTTGCTGGAGTTGATCCGTCTGGTAAAAGAAGGAGCGGCTAAACCCGGACTGGTGATTGGCATGCCCGTCGGTTTCGTATCGGCAGCAGAATCCAAGGATGAGCTGCGCAAGCTGGATATTCCGTTCATTACGAATATTGGACGCAAGGGTGGCAGTACAATTGTCGTAGCAGCATTGAATGCGATCTCCTTAATGGCTATCCGCTAGATGCGGTTGTCCGTTTGCTGTATCATGAAATGAATTAGAACATGATCAGCAGAAGAGGTTAAGGAGGAATTGGCATGGAAAAGGAAGCGGCGTCCGCCAACAGGCCCAAACGGATGAAAAGCGGTGAAGCTCCCGCGCCGGACAAGCCAATGCGTTCAGGTTTTACGACTGGAGCTTGTGCGGCTGCAGTGGCCAAAGGAGCGGTACAACTGCTCATCACGGGCATTCCACCGAAGGAAGCAGTGATATCGCTGCCCGCGGGATTCGATCATGCGTTTGAGATGATCGAGCCTGTGTTGGATGCGGACGAAGCTTCCTGCACGACGATCAAGGACGGTGGCGATGACCCAGATGCCACGCATCAGGCGAAAATTATCGCCTCTGTTAGCTGGCGCGAGGAGCCGGGTATTGAGCTGGATGGCGGCATCGGCGTAGGGCGGGTAACGAAGCCCGGTCTGCCTGTGCCTGTCGGGGAAGCAGCGATTAATCCGGTGCCGCGACGTATGATTATGGAGGCTGTGACAGGCGTGCTTGAAGAGCACGGATCGGCCAAAGGTGTCCGTGTCGTCATCAGCGTACCGGACGGCGAAGAAATCGCCAAGAAAACGCTGAACGGGCGCCTTGGCATTCTAGGCGGTATTTCCATACTAGGCACGCGTGGTGTGGTCGTTCCGTTTTCCACGTCAGCTTATAAAGCCAGTGTCGTGCAGGCCATATCGGTTGCGCAAGCGATGAACTGCCAGGAAATAGTCCTGACCACAGGCGGCAGCAGCGAAAAATATGCCATGCAAATGTACGATCAGCTGACGGAAGAAGCCTTTATTCAGATGGGGGACTTTGTCGGCTTTGCTATTAAGCATGGGAAACGGCTAGGAATGAAAAAGATTATTCTCGTCGGTATGCCCGGTAAGCTGTCGAAGGTAGCTCAAGGTGTCATGATGGTTCACTCCAAGAGCGCTCCGGTGGACTTTGGCTTTTTGGCTGAGGTCGCGCGTGAAGCAGGTGTGGACGAGTCGCTTGCAGCGGCAGTGGCAGAGGCGAATACAGCTACGCAGGTGGCGGATATGATGACCGAAGCGAATGCACTCAGCTTTTTTGAAAAGCTGTGTACCTATGGATGTCAGCATTGTCTGGACCATGCAGGTGGTGGAATTGTCGTGGAAATGGTACTGGTAACGATGAAAGGGAACGTGCTGGGGAGGGCGAGAGTCGGTGAGTAGAGTGATTCGTGTCATTGGTATCGGTGAAAATGGAGCGGCAGGTCTGTCGCAGGAGACGCTGGAGCACATTGAGCGTGCCGACCTGCTGGTTGGTGGAGAACGCCAGCTAGCCTTTTTCAAGGCATTCGCAGGGGAAAAACGAACATTAAAGAGCGGCTTATCTGCCGTGGTAGAAGAATTGGGACGGTTGCGCAAGGACAAGGATATTGTCGTGCTTGCGTCAGGCGATCCGCTTTTTTTTGGAATTGCAGGTTATTTGTCTGCCAAGCTGGGGGCTGAACATCTGGATATTTTGCCGCATCTCAGCTCGGTTCAGCTGGCGTTTGCGCGTCTCGGTGAAAGCTGGCAGGATGCGGTGCTGGAAAGCGTACACGGCCGTCCGATGACCGGATTGGCGCAGCGGATCGACGGACAGAACAAGGTCGCGCTGCTGACGGATGACCGAAATCATCCCGCCACAGTCGCTGCCTATTTGCTGCATTATGGCATGACGGAATATGATGCCTTTGTCGGCGAGCATTTGGGCGGACCGGATGAGGCGTATCAGCATTATACGCTGGAAGAGATGGCACAGAGAACGTTCCAACCATTGAATGTGGTTATTTTACGCCACCGTAAGGGCGAAGACGTGCCTGCAATTCGTCGGGGATTTGGCTTCGAGGATGCGGAATTTCACCAGCGCAAGCCGGAAAAAGGGCTGATCACGAAGCGTGAAGTACGCGTATTCAGCTTGTCCGAGCTGCGTCTGACCGAACGAAGCATCGTATGGGATATCGGCGCAGGCTCCGGCTCTGTAGCGGTGGAATGTGCGCGGCTGGCCAGGTATGGGCAAGTATTTGCCATTGAGAAGAATGAAGGCGATCTGGCTAATGTCGAAGCAAACAAAATCAAATTCCGTACCGATTTCCCGGTCATTCATGCCAAAGCGCCTGCCGGATTGGAAGATCTGCCAGACCCGGATGCGGTGTTTATCGGTGGGAGCGGGGGAGAATTGGCCGAACTGATTCGTCTGTGTGCTTCCCGTCTGCGGAAGGATGGACGAATTGTAGTGAATGCTGCAACGATTGAGACGCTGCATGATGGGATGAAGGCGATGCAAGCAGCAGGACTCGATACTTCGGTGACGTTACTGCAAACAGCGCGTAGCAAGCCGATTTTGAATATGACTCGTTTTGATGGACTCAATCCGATATATGTTATTACAGGACAGCCGGTGGTGGACGTGGCTGATGAAGTTTCAGGGGAGTAAGCTGGTAATTCAAGAGGGGGAGAGAGACAGCATGAATACAGCGGCAACAGGAACACTTTACGGCGTAGGCGTGGGGCCGGGTGATCCCGAGCTGATTACAGTCAAGGCGTATCGCATGATTCAGGAATGTGCAGTTGTGGCTTATCCGAAGAAACGCCGGGGAGGTAAGTCGTATGCTCACGAGATCGTGGAGTTGTACGTCAACCCGGAGGAAAAGGAGATGCTGGGACTCATTTTTCCAATGACCAAGGACCCGGTTGTACTGGAGCGTGAATGGAACAAAACGGTGGTTGCTTGCTGGGAGGCACTGAGTCAAGGCAAGGATGTAGCCTTTGTCACAGAGGGAGACCCTAATCTGTACAGTACCTTTATTCATTTGGCACGGCTCATGAAGGATCTCCATCCTGAGGTGCCGATTGTATCTATTCCGGGCATTTCGTCTGTGTTGGGAGCGGCGGCAGCGCTGGAATTGCCTTTGGCAGACGGAGATCAGCAGGTCGGTATTATTCCGGCTACGGATGATCGGGAAGCGATGAAGCGGGCGATTGAGAATCACGATACGGTCGTGTTTATCAAGGTTGCCAAGGTGCTGGATTTGATTTTGGATGTGCTGGATGAACTCCATCTTGGGGACCGTGCATCAGTCATTACCAAGGTCACTTCTCCTTATGAAATGGTATGGCGCGACGCACGTGAGCTGCGCGGACAGGAGCTTGAATATTTGAGTTTAATGGTGGTGAGCAAATGACGTTGGAGCCCAAAGTATATATCGTAGGAGCAGGTCCCGGCGACCCGGAGCTGATTACTGTCAAAGGCTCCCGGATTCTACGCACGGCCGATGTGGTATTGTACACGGATTCACTCGTGAACGACGAGCTGATTGCCACGGCCAAGCCAGAGGCGCAGGTACTGCAAAGCTCAGGCATGGATTTGGAGCGGCAGGTCGAGATTATGAGCGAGGCTGTGCAGGCTGGACGCAGTGTAGCTCGCGTACATACAGGCGATCCAGCCGTGTACGGTGCGATTTTGGAGCAAATGGTGTTGCTGAAGCAGCGCGGAGTAGCATACGAAATCGTACCAGGCGTCAGCTCGGTTTTTGCTTCTGCGGCCGTGCTGGGTGCAGAGCTAACTGTGCCTGACCTGACGCAGACGGTCATTCTGACGCGTGCCGAAGGCCGTACACCTGTACCGGATCGGGAAAAGCTGCGTGACTTGGCATCCCATCACTGTACAGTGGCACTGTTCCTCAGCGCAACGCTGGCAAAGAAGGTGGTCGTTGAGTTTCTGGCGGCAGGCTGGAGTGAGGACACACCTGTAGCAGTTGTGCAGCGTGCGACCTGGCCGGACCAAAAGATCGTACGCACGACGCTTGCCCAATTGCCAGCTGATCTGCGTGCAGCAGGTATTACGATGCATGCCATGATTCTGGCAGGCTGGGCGCTGGACCCGGGACTGGTGGACAAGGACGCGCATCGTTCCAAGCTGTACGATAAGTCGTTCACCCATGGCTATCGGAAGGGAGTGAAGCCCAGTGAGTAATCCATTTGCCGCTGTGGCGATCACGAAGCATGGAGTGGAAATGGTCCGCAATTTGGGAGCCAGCTTTCCGGGCACGGATGTGTATTACATGTCCAAGTTTGAGCGTGGCGACGAGCAGCAGCGTGGCATTCAGTTGTTCGAAGGCTCGGTCAAGCTGATTTTGCCGGATTTATTTAAACAATATAACGGTATTATTTTGTTTATTTCTCTCGGTGCAGTAGTTCGTATGATTGCACCAATTTTGGTGGATAAAAAGGTAGACCCAGCGGTAGTTGTCATTGATGATCGCGGCGAGCATGTCATTAGCGTATTGTCTGGCCATTTGGGTGGCGCCAATGAATTGACCCGCCATGTAGCGACTGTACTAGGCGCACGTGCTGTAATCACGACTGCATCAGACGTGCAGGGCACGATTCCGGTGGACATGTTTGGTCGGGAATTGGGTTGGGTGGTCGATAGCTTCGACAAGGCCACTCCTGTGAGCGCTGCTGTTGTGAACGAGGAACCTGTTGCGCTCATACAAGAGACAGGCGAACGGAACTGGTGGCGTTATGACAAGCCTGTACCTAGACATATCAAGGTATATGCTTCGACGGCAGAAGCATTGCAAGAACCGTTTAACGCCGCATTGGTCGTGAGTGACCGTTTATTGGAGCCGGAGGAAGAGGAGCAGCTTCTTTCTAATGGTGTGCTGTACCGTCCGAAAAGCTTGGTGCTCGGCATCGGCTGCAACCGTGGGACTGCATTGGAGGAACTGGAGGCGGGTGTGCTGGACACCTTGCAAGAGCTGCGTTTGTCCGTGAAAAGCGTACGAAATATTGCCACCATTGATCTGAAAAAGGACGAAGAGGGCTTACTTGCCCTTTGCGCCAAATACGGTTGGGAACTGGTGACGTATACTCCGTCAGAGCTGAATACGGTGCAGCTTCCCAATCCATCGGAAACCGTCTTCAAATACACTGGCGCATATGGGGTCAGTGAACCTTCAGCCTTGTTGTCTTCTGGTGCAGACCATTGGCTGCTGGAGAAGAAAAAAAGCGGCAATATGACGCTGTCTGTAGCGCGGGTTTCCTATGACTGACATCATGAAGCAGGCTGTACAGTCTGATCCGTCTGCCGCTACGCGCAGAAGCCGTATTGTTGTTGCCGGAACAGGCAGCGGCGCAGGCAAAACGACTGTTACCCTTGGGCTGATGAAGGCGTTCGCCGACAGCGGCCTGCGAGTGCAGGGGTTTAAATGCGGGCCGGATTATATCGATCCGACCTATCATACTGCCGCGACCGGGACCTCTTCCCGTAATCTGGATTCATGGATGACCTCACCGGATACGGTGCGTGAAACCTTTATCCGTGCTTCCGAAGGCGCGGATATTTCCGTGATTGAAGGCGTCATGGGGCTGTATGACGGCAAGGACCCGCTCAGCAACACCGGCTCGACCGCTGAGATCGCCATGCTGACGGACAGCCCTGTATTGCTGGTGGTCGACGTGCGCAGTATGGCACGAAGCGCCGCCGCTATTGTGCTCGGCTTTCAGCGCTTGGAGCCCAAGCTGCGCATTGTGGGCGTAATTGTGAATCGCTGCGGTAGCCAAGGGCACTATGGCATCGTCAAAAAGGCGATTGAGCAGGAGTGCGGCATCCCCGTGCTCGGCTGGTTAAAGCGTGATGACGGGCTGGATATTCCCGAGCGTCATCTGGGTTTAGTACCCGCTGTGGAACGCGGCGAGCTGGAGCCGCTTTTCCAACGGGCGGCAGAGCTGATCCGCGCGGGTACGGATCTGGATGCACTGCGGGCATTGGCGGATTCGGCTCCGCCGTTGTCTCTGCCCGCACAACCGTTGTTTCCCCCGGATTGGCTTCCATCAGCAGGGCATGAAGCTGATACCGGGGAACGTCCCGTCATCGCCGTCGCCAGAGATGCGGCGTTCAATTTTTACTACCCGGAAAATATGGATTTGCTACGTCAGGCGGGAGCAGAGATTGTCTATTTCAGTCCGCTGGCGGGAGAACGCGTACCTGAGCAGGCAAGCGGCCTATACCTGGGCGGCGGTTTCCCCGAAGAGTTTGCCGCAGATATCGCTGCAAATACGGGCTTTTTGGAAGATATCCGCAACGCGGTAAGCCGGGATATGCCAGTATTCGCCGAATGCGGCGGTTATATGGTACTGGCACGGACACTTACGGATCGTATGGGGAATGCCTATCACATGGCCGGGGTTATTCCGTCGGACGTCCGCATGCAGGAGAAACGGGCTGCACTGGGATACCGGGAAGCAACCGCTTTGCAGGATTGCTTGCTGCTGGAGGCTGGAGAGACCATTCGGGGACATGAATTTCATTATTCTGTCATGCACTATGATGAATCATCCGTCCCCTACTCCTACGCCTATCAAACCAAGGGGATGCGTGGTCTCCAGAGCGAGGGTTATGCGAAAGGGAACCTTTTGGCAGCCTACACGCATGTTCATCTTGCATCTCTTCCCAAGGCGGCAGCACGCTGGGTGGAACAATGCCGGGTTTACGGTCAATAGGTTTGCAAACGAGTGCACCACTTCATATAAGCGAAAAAAAGCCGAGTCCCTAAAGGGTCCGGCTTTTCTAAATTCAATAGATTTAAACCTTACATAGTATGGAAGCGTATACATTACTTTTTTGGTGATTCGCTTACATGAGTTTTTTCAGTTGGGAAATCCTTCCCTGACTCACGCCAAGCATGGAGGCGAGTTGTTTTTGTGAAGATGCTGGATGTTCTTCCATAAGCTCTCTCATTTTCTCCAAAATAACGTCTGTGCGCTGATAAATTTTTTTCATATGCATATTTTGCTTAAGTGGAGGTGAATGGGTTTCAGTCGCTGTGACCGGAACTAAATCTTCCGTTTTCATCGAGGCCGCACATTCATCGCAGATAAACTGATCTTTAAAGTAGGTGTTGGTATCAACCGCACCGCAAAATATACAGTTGGTTGATTTGTACTTACGGAGCATGAGTGTCTGGTCTTCAATAAAAAACTCTAATGGATCGCCGATGTCAATCTCCATCGTCATGCGCAACTCTTTAGGAAGCACAATTCGCCCCAAGCTGTCCAAGGGCCGGGTCATTCCAGTCCTTTTCATTCATGCAACCTCCCCGGTTTTTTAAGATTTATAGAATGTATAAGGTTTGAGGCAATTCTTATCAATTCTATAACCGCAAGCATAAATTCTTACAAAAAGCGGCCCTTCATTGTTAATCAAGCATGGACGCACTTTTTTTCTTACGAGTATACCATAAACAGGCCGAATCGCCATCGTTCAGATTTATAAATTTTGAATAAGTTTTAATAAGTTTATTCCGAGCGAACATATATGCTATAATCGTCTGCTAAAGGATTTAATAGGTCGTCTGTAGAATTATTTATATATGCCGTAGCTCGGACAATGATGGCGGTGTTATGGGAAATGGATAAGGGCCAAACGGAATTTTCTGAGCGTTTTGACCCCACAAACAAGAATAAATGACACGGGCCCCGCCTTTAAAGTCCTTATATACAAGTCAGGCAAGGAGGATTTATCATGGAAAAAAGAAAAGCATTGTTGTTAGGAGATTATTCGTATCCGGAGTTTCACCCGCTGCAAGGGGTGGACGAAGAGATTAGCCATATTTTACAGGATTGGATGACGGTACAGTGCAGTGAGAATCGTAAAATGCTGCTCAAGGAAAATCTAACCTCATTTGATCTATGTATCTCGTACTGCGATAGCCGCAAGGAGGTTCTGTCACCTCAACAAACAGCAGGATTGCTGTCTTATGTTAGCGGCGGGGGTGGATTGCTTGTGCTGCATAACGGAATCACATTGCAAGGACGGTATGAAATTGCACAGTTAATGGGGGCACGTTTCTTGCGACACCCGGCTGCGGGTCCACTTTCCTTCAAAGTAACGGAGCCTGATCATCCGATTATGGAAGGAATTGAGCCGTTCGAGATGCAAGAGGAGCCGTATCGTTTTGATTTTGATCCATTCACTGAAAAAACACTACTGATGGAATATGAACACGAAGGCCAGTGGTGGCCGGCGGCATGGTCACTGTCCTATGGCTTGGGTCGGATCGTCTATTTGATGCCTGGACATAATCAGCCAAGCTTCCAGCACGAGGGATACCGCAAGCTGCTGCTTCAGGCTGCCAAGTGGGCTGGACGCTTTCCAGGTTAAACATAGATCATTCCATTCATTGAGGAAGGGGAGCTGCGAACTTTATGCGGCTCCCCTTTTCAGGTTATACTATAGGTAATCACAGGTAGGGGAGGATATATTATGAGCGATTTGTTCAAAAAAGCCATCTCATTGGGGTGGGGCCTCACCGTTGTCAGCAAAGAAAAGGTGGAGAAAGCCGTCGAGGATCTTGTAAACCGGGGAGAACTTGCGCCCTCGGAATCCAAAGCGCTGGTCGATCGTCTGATCGAACGAGGGGCAGAGGAACAGGGACAATTCAAAACAGTGATCCGCGAACAGGTTAGCCGCATTTTGCAGGAGCTGGAAGTACCTACCGAAAATGATGTTACAAGTTTGGAGCAGCGTGTGGCATTGTTGGAAAAACAGGTAGCGGAGCTGGAAAAAGAAAAGGCGGCGCTTACGGGTTCGAGCGACGCTGAAGAAGCGAACCGGCTGGATTAAAATGGCGGTTCGTATGAAGCACGCCGGTCGTTACCGGGAAATTGCCATGGCGCTGGCGCGTCATGGCTTTGGCTATATGGTGGAAGAAATGGGACTGTTCCAGCTGCTGTCATTGCCTCGCAAGTGGCTGACGAGAGAAACTCCCGAGTCCAAAACGCTAGGTGAACGGATTCGACTTGTGCTGGAGGATCTGGGGCCTGCATTCATCAAGCTTGGACAGTTGGCAAGCACACGTGCTGACCTGCTGCCGGAGCCTATTATCCGTGAGCTGGTTAAGCTTCAGGATCAGGTACCACCGTTTTCATCTGAAACGGCGCGTGGCATTCTGGAGCAGGAGCTGGACACGTCATTAGAGGACATACTGGTTCGTTTTGACGATGTTCCGCTGGCCGCTGCTTCGATCGGGCAAGTGCATCTGGGCAAGCTGCACAGCGGCGAAATGGTCGCCATTAAAATCCAGCGTCCTGGCGTTAATCGCATCATTCGGCGAGATTTGGACATTTTGCGGGAACTGACCGCTATGGCAGCCAAGCGCTGGGAGTGGGTAGAGCGGTATCAGCTTCGCCAGATGGTAGAGGAGCTGGGGAGATCGCTCATTCAGGAGCTGGATTACAACCATGAAGCCCGTAATACAGAGAAGATTGCCCTCCAATTTGAGCAGGACCCACATATCTATATTCCGAAAATATACTGGGATCATACCTCTTCCCGTATACTGACTATGGAGTTTCTAGACGGAACTCACTTGGGTAGTCGTGAAGAGCTATTACGCCGTGGATATAACTTGAAAGAACTGGCGCAGCGGCTGGTGAACAGCATGCTGCATCAAATTTTTATAGAGGGATTTTTTCATGCCGATCCCCATCCGGGGAATTTACTCGTTTTGAAAAATGGCAGTCTTGCTTATTTGGACTTTGGCATGACGGGAAGGTTGAGCGAAGAGATGAAGAATCATCTCGCTTCCCTCATTATTGCCCTGATGCGCAAAAATACCGATGCCATGGTTCGGTCTATCGAACGTTTGGGTCTGGTCGAACCGGACACCGACCTGAATGCGCTGCGTGCCGATCTGGACAAGATACGGGAAGATTACTCAGACGTTCCTTTCTCACAGATCAGTATTGGTGATGCTTTGAACGACCTATTTGGCGCAGCGCAGCGCCATCGGATTGGTTTGCCGTCGGACGTCCTGTTGCTAGGCAAGGCGTTGCTGACACTGGAGGGGGTCGTGGAGCACCTGGACCCCGATCTCAGTATTATCGCTTTGGCTGAGCCCTTTGGTAACAAGCTGTTGAAGGAACGCTTCAGCGGTCGTCGTATCCGAGGCAAGCTGCTGGGTGGTGCGACTGAGCTGGTGGAGACGCTGATGGAACTGCCAGGACATGCGAGGCACTTGGCCTCGATTATCAGCAAGGGCAAGCTTAAGCTGGAGGTTACTGTGCCGGAGCTGGAAATGCTTCTGCGCAGGCTGGATCAGATCAGCAACCGTCTGTCATTCAGTATCGTGCTGTTAGCGTTCAGCATTATTATGGTCGGACTGATTATCGGTTCATCGCTGAATCATCAGGCGACCATGCTGTGGAATGTACCTGCCATTGAAATCGGCTTTGTTGTCGCTCTCTTAATGGTTGCCTTTTTACTATATTCCATTTTTAAATCGGGAAGATTCTAGATACTGACCAGAAAGGAAAACTTATGGATACACATAAGATGAATAATCTCCAAATTGCAGATGTGCCATGGCACCGCCTGACTACTCCTTATGGCAGGGGCACGGAGTTGCCACAATTGATATCCAACGGGGAGTACGCAGCAATTGCTGATCTGATAGAGCATCAAGGCACATTGTGGCAGGTTACTCCATGGGTGTTACTTTTCTTATTGCGTAATATGCATATGAGAAATTCGGATGATATCACGCGGAGTGAGTTGGAACTGTACCATGCGGTTGTTGGAGCATTGGACATGGAAAACGCACAAGAGGATTCACAGAAGTCTGTAGAATCCCTAATTATGCTGCTGGACGAAAAATATCTATGGCCGGCAGACAGCGATCCAGAAGAAGATGAACTGGAGTGGGAAGAGGAAGAAGCACGCGGTTATGATCCGGTAGCTTTTTGGAGTTATTATGACTATAGTTATCGATTATTGAAGCAAGCACTGCCTGACTTTGAAGGCTTACTCCAGCAGCATGCGGACTCTGAGATTGCGGAATCCCTATCGGAGCTTGTACAGAAATTGCGAAAATTTTAAACATAAGAAAACGAATCAAATGAGCTATGACAGGAAACTAATCTTTTGCTAAGGAGTGATTTTAGTGGCAAAAAAATTAACTGATCTACATCGAATACGTCTCTTAAATCTCCTTCGTGATATTGGGTTTGAACCATCAAAAGTTACTATAGAAAATAAACAGGGGGAAACTGAGGTTATTGATTTAGAGTCCCCGTTACCGAAAGGGTTGCAAGCTGTTTTAAATTCCCGAGGCAGCCTAAGTAAGGAGCAATTACTTGAGATCGAAGAGAGTGTTAAACAATCCAGAGAGGATTGGGATTAGATGGGGTATTTATTTGATACGAATGCAGCTATTGCCCTTCATAGACTTGACTCATCTTTGGATAGAGTAATACGACAAGCTGAGAAAGACAAAGAGAATATTTTCTTTTCTGTTATAACTCAGTCCGAGTTTATAGCCGGGTTGCCCACTGATACTGCCTTAGATTCAATACCTTTTCTTGGCGGGGAATTTATTGCAGTTAATTCAGATATCGCAGTTAAAGCGGGGCGTATCAGAAGAGAACAAAAAGATAAGTTTGCAAGAAAGCTCAAGACTCCAGATGCATTGATTCTTGCGACAGCTATTATAAACCAATTGGTACTGGTTACGGCGGATCAAGATCTACAGTTCGCGGAGTCTGAGTATGAAGTTAAGGTGATAAACTTTAGCAGGTTAGAATCTTAGTAATTGCGAAAATTTTAATTATAAGAAAACGAATAAGATGAAGATAATGATCGATATTTCAAGGAAATAGATGATTTCTTTCTGTAAACAGCCTTTTAACTCATTCGTCTCTGCGAATTCCTTACGTTATAATGATGGACTGAATGTAACGGACCGGGTTCGTTTGAGAGAGACGAGCTGAATGATAGGAGAGCCTTGGCGATTGGCAGCTGGACGGATGCCCGAAACACACGGGTTGCGAGTCAACACGCTACTCTCTGTAAATATAGGAGGCTGGAACGAGACAGTATGAATCTTAGACAACAATGGTTCGGTAATATCCGGGCCGATATACTTGCCGGCATGACTGTGGCGCTAGCACTAATTCCCGAGGCGATTGCCTTCTCGATCATTGCGGGGGTCAATCCCATGGTCGGACTGTATGCCTCCATCTCGATGGCAATTGTCATCTCTTTTGCAGGTGGACGTCCGGCCATGATCTCGGCAGCAACCGGGGCCGTAGCTGTACTGGTCGTTGGCCTGGTGAAGGATCATGGCGTGGAGTATCTGTTTGCAGCTACCATTTTGGCAGGAATCATTCAAGTGCTGCTGGGTGTTTTGAAAATAGGTCGCTTTATCAGCTTTATTTCGCAGCCGGTTATGACCGGATTTGTGAATGCGCTGGCGATCCTCGTCTTTATGGCGCAACTCACCCACTTCCATGGAGCTAATTGGATCATGTACGCGATGGTAGCGGGGACGCTGCTCATTGTGTATATTTTACCGAGATTTGTGAAAAGCATTCCTGCTCCATTGACGGCAATCATCATCATGACGATCATTACGTATGTATTTGGATTGAATGTGAAAACGGTAGGAGATATCGGTACGCTAACCAGCTCGCTGCCTTCATTCCATTTGCCGCAAATTGAGTGGTCGTGGCATACTTTGCGGATTTTGCTGCCGTATTCCTTTACGATGGCACTGGTTGGACTGCTGGAATCGCTGCTGACAGCCAGTATTCTGGATGAAATGACCGAAACGAAAAGCAATAAAAACCGGGAAGCCCGCGGACAAGGGATTGCCAACTTTGTAAATGGCTTTTTTGGTGGTATGGGTGGTTGTGCCATGATCGGACAATCCGTCATTAATGTCAGCTCAGGTGGAAGAGGGCGTTTGTCCACTTTTACGGCTGGGGTATTCTTGGCCTTTCTGCTGCTCGTGCTTGGCGGGGTTGTAAAGGAAGTGCCAATGGGTGCATTGGTAGGAGTCATGTTCATGGTGTGTATCGGAACCGTAGACTGGAAATCGCTCCGAAACATTGCTAAGGTACCCAAGGCGGACACGTTTATTATGGTGGTCACGGTGATCATTGTGGTGGCTACGCATGATTTGTCCAAGGGCGTGATCGTAGGCGTACTGCTGAGTGCCCTGCATTTTGGCTGGAAAATGGCTAAAATTCGCATCAGCGCAACGGAGAACAACGACGAGAAGGTGTACCATGTCAGGGGTCCGATGTTTTTTGCTTCAACGACTCATTTTGTCGATCATTTCGAACCTTCGGATGATCCAGAACATGTCGTGGTGGACTTCAGTCATTCTCATATTTGGGATCACTCCGCAGTTACTGCCATCGGCAAGGTGTTGCAAAAGTATACGAAATCCGGCAAATCCATCACCCTGCGGGGATTAAATGAGGAGAGCCGTTTAATTGTAGAGAAGCTCGGCGGCCCTCTTGTTACCGAGCCGCTCGTGTGATGAATCGTATAGCATAAATCAAAGCTTGAAATGAAATTATTCATTTCAAGCTTTTTTTATTTATTTCTGAAATAAAACAACACTTTTCTTCCTGAATCATAAATAAATATGACAAATTTTCATCAAAGTATTGACGTAATAATTGGCCAGGAATACAATCATTGTTATTAAGCAAAGCAAATACATAGGAATAATTGAAAATCGAAAGGTATACACATATGAACTTAGACTGGGAGTTTATTGTAGAGAGCTTGCCCTTATATGGAGAAGCTATGTGGTTGACGTTGAAGATCGCCTTTTTTGCTATTCTATTTTCATTAGTCGTCGGTTTGCTGTGCAGCACAGTACTGTATTACAAGGTAAGGGGAGTTAGCGGCATCGTTGTTGCCTATATTGAGCTTTCCCGAAATACGCCGCTGCTTGTACAGTTATATTTTCTGTATTACGGATTTACGAAAATAGGTCTGCATATGAGCGAAATGACGTGTGCCATTGTGGGCATGACCTTTTTGGGCGGGGGTTATATGGCTGAGGCGTTCCGTGGGGGAATGGAAGCAGTGAGCAAAACCCAGACGGAATCCGGGCTGAGTCTCGGACTATCCAAGATACAACTGGCGAGATATGTTATTTTGCCACAGGCTTTTGCCATCAGCGTTCCGTCTCTGGGAGCGAATGCGATATTTTTGCTCAAGGAGACTTCCATTGTTGGCGCCATTGCTTTATTAGATCTGATGAATGTCGCAAAAGACCTGATTGGTATGTACTACAAAACGACAGAATCGCTAATTCTGCTGGTATTGGCATATCTCGTTCTGCTGTTACCTTTATCGATACTGCTGACGTGGGTGGAAAGGAAGGTGCGATATGCTGAATTCGGGGATTAATGTGCTCTTTGAAGGTTCCAATTTCGAGCGTCTATTAGGGGGATTGCTCGTTACGCTGGAGATTGCGCTACTTTCCATTATTATCGGTACTCTATTAGGCATTTTGATGGGGTTGCTGCGCACCTTAAAATCAAGACCGATTCGGTTTGTGCTGAAGTTATATTTGGAGACATTCCGCATTATTCCAATTCTGGTGTGGTTGTATGTTGTATATTTTGGATTTACTCCTTTGTTGAATGTGAATATCAGCGGGGAATTGACAGCAATTATCGTATTCAGCCTGTGGGGAGCGGCCGAGATTGGTGACATCGTTCGTGGTGCATTGGAATCACTGCCCAAGCATCAGGTGGAATCCGGGCAGGCATTGGGACTGACATATGGACAGTTATACCGCCATGTGCTCATTCCCCAGGCGGTGCGCCGAATGCTTCCCGGTTCTATTAATCTGGCGACACGGATGATCAAAACCACTTCATTAGTGGTGCTGATCGGTGTAGTGGAAGTGGTCAAGGTGGGGCAGCAGATTATTGAGCTTGGTGTAATCAAGGCGCCCTCGGCATCCTTCTGGGTGTACGGCTTTATTTTCATATTGTATTTTCTCGTATGCTATCCGTTATCCAGACTTTCCAAAAGATTTGAACGCAGATGGCAAAATTAGCAGGATGGGGTGGATGTCATGGGAGAGGCTGTGGAGGTTTTACTCGAAATTCGAGGGCTGCACAAAAGCTTCGAAGACCGAAAAGTACTGCAACAGATTAATCTGGACGTAACGAAAGGGGAAGTCGTGGTCGTTCTCGGTCCTTCGGGATGTGGAAAAAGCACGCTCCTCCGATGTCTCAATGGTCTGGAGCCGGTCCAGAGTGGAGATATCCGTTATAGAGGGCAGGACCTGACGGATAAGAAAGTGAATTGGCGTGAGGTGCGGCAACATATCGGAATGGTGTTCCAGAACTACGAGCTGTTTCCACATATGACGGTCTTAGAAAATATATTACTCGGCCCGCTTAAAGTTCAGCGGAGAAGCAAGCAGGAGGCACTTGAGCAAGCGGAGCAGCTATTGGAGCGAGTGGGTCTGCTGGATCGCAAAGATGCGTATCCGAGACAATTATCAGGCGGGCAAAAGCAACGGATTGCAATTGTGCGCGCCCTGTGTATGAACCCGGAAATTATGCTCTTTGATGAAGTCACCGCATCCTTGGACCCGGAAATGGTCAGAGAGGTGCTGGATGTCATGCGAGAGCTGGCACAGCAGGGCATGACCATGATTATCGTGACGCATGAAATGGGATTTGCCAAGTCGGTAGGGGATCGTATCGTTTTTATGGATCAAGGACAGATATGCGAAATGACTACGCCACAGCAATTTTTTACCCAACCGGAAACAGAGCGTGCCCAGCACTTTCTGGATATATTTCAGTACGAAACGATATAAACAGGGGGATGAATACAGATGAGAAAAGGAATGAAGTTCACGACGTTATTACTGGCTTTGAGCTTGCTGATTGTTGGTTTGGCGGGATGTGCAGGAGGCGGAAATACCAACGGTAGTTCAGGCTCGGCTAAATTTGCTTCGATTGAGGACATTAAAAAGAATGGCAAGATTCGAATAGGTGTATTTGCAGATAAGCCGCCTTTTGGCTACGTGGATTCGGAAGGGAAGAATCAAGGCTTTGACGTCTATATTGCGAAGCGGTTTGCCAAAGATCTCTTGGGTGACGAGTCCAAGGTGGAATTTGTTCTGGTGGATGCTGCCAGCCGGGTCGCCTATTTGGAATCCAACAAGGTAGATATCATCATGGCTAACTTTACGGTGACGGATGAGCGTAAGGAAAAAGTCGATTTTGCCAACCCGTATATGAAATTATCCTTTGGCATTGTGTCGCCTGATAGCGCTCCAATCACCACGATTGACCAATTGAAGAATTCGGATCAGAAGCTGATTGTCGCAAAGGGAACAACGGCTGAAACCTATTTCACGAAAAATTACCCTGATATCAAGCTGCTTAAATTCGATCAATATACAGAAATCTTCTCAGCCCTCAAAGACAAACGCGGGGCTGCCATTGCCAACGATAATACAGAGCTGATCGCCTGGGCAAAGGCCAACCCTGGCTTTACCGTAACCATCCCGGCCTTTGGTGGTCAAGATACGATTGCACCCGCAGTCGCAAAGGGAAATAAGGAGTTATTAGACTGGATCAACAATGAGCTGGCTACATTAGGCAAGGAAAACTTTGTGCATCAAGCCTACAAGGACACACTGACCTCTGTTTATGGAGAAGGCTTTACAGATCAACTGGTCGTAGAGGGCGGCAAAGTGGATTAATCTGGGGTGAGTAAAGAGTGTTTGACACGTTTATATGATCATTTTGGAATGTAATTAAGTTCTGAGTGCTGTAAATCTATATATTTGCATAATGGATTCCTTTAAAGCAAAAAGACCCGAATTTCTAAAAAAATGGGTCTTTTTGCTTTGTATAGGATTATTGAAAATAACGCCACACTCTACGCAGAATTAATATTCATGGACCTCATCTTCAGGTATGTACTCGAGAACATCGTGCAGGGTTAACGGGCGACCAGAAAGGCGAATTAACGTTTCCATCACTGTATTAAACGTTTTAAACTCGATCCGCTTGGATGTATTGTTACACATTTCGTAGATAGTATTGGGTCTGATTTTAGCCTCACGAGCGAGGGCATTTTTAGTAATCCCGATTTCTCGAAGCAATTCTTCAAGTTTGAAAGCAATTCCCTGTGCGTTTGACATTTTCATGTTGAACAGAACCCCCATGTTCTAACGAATTACAAAAATAATTGAGGTCATGCCTTGGTAGTCTCAATGTCCCTCAATTCCATCTTCGGGAATGTACTCTACAATATCAGCAAGAGTAATAGTCCTTGTAAATCTACGCTGGCGGGCGAATCTATTCAAAGCATCAAGGATATGGACAAGTGTTTCTAATTCAAGTCTTTTGGTTTTGCCATTTACCATATCTATTACAGTTGCCGGACGTATTTTTGCTTCTACGGCCAGTTTATTTCGGGAAATATCAAGTTCTTCTAAAATATCGCCAAGTTTAAAATGATATCTATTTTGAATCTCCATAATTTAGATTCTCCTTTTGTTTCATAGTACAAGAAAATCATAAAATCTATTGAAGTTTTACTATAGAAGTAATAAAATAGAACTACAGGAGTAAAACTTGTGGTTTGAATTCCGCTTTTTCGAGTGAATAGTTGTTAGTTTTCTTGCTTTGAATAATTAAAATCATAAGAGGGAGCTAAATCTAAATGAACAAAAGTAATTTTGAAAAAGTAAGTGTCATTCTTGGTCCCTGTGATCTTCCGCATATGTATGAGCTTTTTGAAGGCTATCTGATCAAGGATCGATACGTCATGATGATCGACAATAGCGTACTTACTCTTCGACATGTAAAAAAGGAAAGGCATTATTCGCATCTATATGTTGATGGTGACACGGGAGGAATCACTCTTGCAAGACATGTACAACGTGAAGACATAGATGTGATTACTGAGTTGGTCGAACGATTGCGCAACATGGATGCATTAAGTTTTCTTACAGATGAACTGTTATGGAACACATGTCGGGAAGATATAGACTTTGACTTAGTTCGGAATAAAGGACTATGAAAAATGGCGAACGTAAATTCTGATTCGAATTTTTGTTCTCGTTTTACTTATATAATGTAACACAGAAGCCTAAAAGGGTGAAATGGACACTGCCGTAATAAAGATACATACTTCCCCCAAAGCTCTTGCATGCTAGTAGATTTCATTATATAATCTTAAATGATAATGAGAATCATAATCATTTAAGTCTTTAGGCGCAGACTCCCATGATGAGCCTAAGTGAATAGGATGGTGATGTACACATGGCTAAAGCAGATGTGGCAACTGCCAGAAGACAGCTTCGGAGTCCGAATAAGGTAACTCGCAGACGAGCTTTGAGAACGATCAAAGCTGCGAAACGCGCGAAGTAGCAGGTTCCAAGTTAACTGCAAATGGCAATACCAGTGTCAAATTTTTTAGTCTCCTCGTTTTGATATTGCACCTGCCTTCCTGATGATGGTACACAGGAAAGTAGGTGTCTTTTTTTGAATAATAAAAAAGCGCCAGGCGGGTATCGAACCGTTTCTGGCGCATTATTTGGAGATATAAAAAACCAAACTCAAAATGAACATAAAAACGGAGTAGACGGAATAGTGCTGTACAAGCGAAGCGATCGCTTTAAAAGCTTTCCGTAGGAAAGCGCGCTTCGGAAGCATCACCTCCCCGGATTACTACTCTATAAAAGGCTTTGTTCAAGAAATCCGGGGGCGGTGGCGATGGGAAGTACTATCCGACTGCGTAGTGGCACAATATGAAACTTTTAAGTTCGGTTTTAATACAAAAACTACATTTATTTCTTTTGTGCAAACAGCCATTCAATCATATCCTGATTTTGCAGAGCCGGAACCCAGGAGAAGTGTCCTGTAGGTTTGATAATCCCTGCTTCGTATTCAGTGAAGTGAATGAGGTTTCCGTTTTGTGCTTTAATGGCAGCGACCATTTCTTGCGAGTTTTTAGGACTTACTGTGGTATCGTCTGCAGCATGGAAGGCCCAAATAGGAACGTTTTTCAATGCCTCGACGTGTGTAGGTTCAACAGGCGCATACATGTTAACGGCTTTTTCATAGTTGGTCAAACCGGCAATTGGCACACCTGCGGCGAACAAGTCCAGATTTTTTTCCAACAATCTCCACGTTCCCATGGCTCCTTGAGAAATACCAACAATATAGATTCGGTTGGTATCGATCGGGTATTTTAACGCCGTATCACGTACCAAATCGGCTACAGCGCTGTTGCGTGGCTCATCTGCCCAAATGAATTTATGCTCCAGGTCAATCGGGCTTTGTGGAGCGATGACGAAGGATGGGTGTTTGGCTTGCTGCTCAGGAGAAGCCCAAGTGACAGCACCAGCATTCGCTAACAGGTTGACTCCGTTTCCATCACCGCGTTCGCCGTTTCCGTGCAGGAATACAACCAACGGGTAGGTTTTGTCAGGCTCTACTTTAGGCTCGAATGTAAAGTAGTTCAGCTTGAAGCCTTCTTTATTTTCAAAGGTGTTTTTTTGGAAGTCGTCCACGATTGGTGTAATTTTATCCGTTGCTTTTACAGTCTGTGTAGAGGCTGGGATGACTGTTTTCTTTGAAGTTGCAATATCTTTCTTTTGACTAATCGTATAATTCAACGTGTTGATGCGGTTAACTGCGCTTGTTGCATCGTAAGTAAGGGTACTTGCATTTTTATCTTGCGTATCCAGCTCAATCACGACATATTTGCCATGAGTACTGCGGTTGGTGATGGCTCCAGTATCATTGGTATATACACTGGTCACGGTTCTGTCTGTATATACATCATTGAGTACAGATTGAACCTGAAAGCTGGACGTGGATAAGGATGCCCCGTCAATATTGGTGCTGTATTTCAGTACGACAGCAGAAACGACTTCACCCAAAGGCTGTACCTGAGTAAGTAGGACAGCCTGTGGCGCTGGGACATCGGCTGCTGCGGCAGAGCTGGAGGATGGGAAAAAGATCGTAAGCAGGAACACGAAAGATAATAAAACAAGGGCAAAACGTCTTCTTTGCATGAGATTAATCTCCTTTGGTGTCATTTTTTTAAAGCGCTTACTACATGTTCGGGATGGTTGACTGTAAGCTGTGAAATTCATACAAATCAAAAAAAGGCAAACTCCGGGTACACGTGTGTACTCGGGTTTTGCCTTTTCAGTAACAATCCCACTTGAAGGATAGCACCTTCATTGGAATCTGACAAGTGAAAGCGCTACATTTTTAGGTGTTTTTTTAAAAAAAGTTTTACTTTCGTTACGGAGGATTCTACAAAAATCCTTAAAGCAACTTGCAATTAGAAGTGGATATGTCGAACTCATGGTATTCATCTATAGCAGGAAAACCAAGTCATAGGGGCTTTTCAACGGTAATATTGTGGTATATAATCCCCTTAACTTAACAGTGTTAACTTATATAACGATGTTAAAAAAAGGGGATGAAATCATGAACCAATACGATGTTATTGTCATCGGTGCAGGACTGGGCGGCTTGTCCTGTGCAGCAAGACTTTCCGCGCTCGGTTACCGAACAGCTGTTTTTGAAAGCCATACTTTAGCTGGCGGTTTCGCAACTGAATTTACAAGAAAGGGATATACCTTTGATGTCTCCTTGCACGGTGTCGGCGGACTCGAGGAGGGCAGCTTCGGTCGGCTGTTAAAGGACTGCAATGCGGACCAGCGAATTGTTCCTCTCCGCAAAAAGCACCCTTACTCCATTCGTTGGGAAGGACAGACCATTGATATTCCGTCCGATGTTCAGGAGTATGTGCAGCTCCTCAAAAATATGTTTCCTGCTGAGGTGTCAGGCATTGACAGTTTATTCGCGGGCATTCGCCGTTTTGAAACAGGCTTTTCTGCTTTTTCTACTCTCACTTCCTGGCGCAAGGCGGTTGGCCTGCTCAAAGCAGGAACCTTCTTCCGTTGGACGCAAATGACGACCTGGGAAGCTGTAAGCCAGTTTGGTTTGTCTGACCGCTTCATAGAATTCTTTACCGCGCTGTGGGCCTATTATGGATTGCCTCCAAAACGGCTTGCGGCCTTGTATTTTTTCATTCCCTGGATCGGCTATCATTTGGAGGGGACGTACTACATTGAGGGAGGCGCACAGGCTTTATCCAATGCATTGGTTGACGCTATTAAGTCAGCGGGAGGAGAAGTTCACCTGCGCAGTCAAGTATCTGAGATTATACTCGAACGCGGTAAAGCAGTTGGAGTCCGTTTGAAAAAAGGCGATGTATATAAAGCCAACTGGATTGTGTCTGGTATCAGTCCCCATCATACGTATGGCCGCCTACTGCAAAACCATGATGCTGCCCGTCGTGAGCTGGAAGCTGTCAGCAGTCTGGAGACTGGCACGTCTCTCACCCAGCTATATCTGGGATTATCATGTGAGCCTCATGAGCTTGGCATCACCGAAGAAGACTTAATCCTGTGCAATGAGCCGGATTCGGAAACAGACTATGAAGTTATGATGAGCGGCCAGTATACCAAAGGCAACTGGATGCTCACGAATTATAACGCCATGGACCCTAAGCTCAATGAACCGGGAAAGGGTGTCATTGCAATTACATTTTTGGACAGATTGGAGAACTGGCCAGCCGCACGTCCCCAATATAAAGCCAAAAAAGAAGCCGTGACACAGCAGATACTGGGATGTCTAGAACAGCTGTATCCGGGTTTTCGCAGCAAGGTAGTGGTGGCCGAGTTGGGCACACCGCGCACGATGCAGCGTTATACCGCTAATCCCGACGGGGCCGTTTATGGCTACGCACAAACGGTCCGGCAGTCCGGTATAAAAAGACTGAAGCACAAATCAGCCGTGAATCGTCTGTCATTGGTAGGGGCCTGGACACAGCCTGGGGGCGGGTTTCAAGGGGTTATGAACTCGGGTATAATGGAAGCTGATCGTATCGCCGCCAAATTGGGGTAGGCAGAAAGGGCAAGTACATCTACTCATGAAACATATCAAACGCCGAGAACGTGAAAGCAGTGAGATCCGCCGGAAAATCATTGAGGCCGCCCGGTCGCTTTTCCTGAATCAAGGATATGCCGAAGTCTCCATGCGCAAAATTGCGGATCAGATCGAATATTCACCAACAACTATTTATCATTATTTTGCCAATAAGGAAGCCGTGGTCCGTGAACTGCTGGTAGAAGGAAATACCTTGTTCCTGCAGGCTCTTCAGCAGCGTGTGGATGAAGCACAGGCAGCGGGATTGAACGCTCTGGACACACTGAAAACAGTATCTGATGCGTATGTTCGTTTTGGAACGGCTAACCCGGAATATTACAACATCCTGTTTATCAGCAACCTGGAATCTGTAAGCTTGGTCAGCCTTATAGACAGTGGGCGTTTTAAAGGCTTTGAGCTGCTTGAAGCTGGGCTCAAAGCCGCTATGGAGGAAGGCTGCATCATGCAAGGAGATGAGCGCCTGATCGCCAGATCCGTATGGAGCATGCTGCACGGATTGACTTCTTTGCTCCTGAATTTTGAACTTCCTATGGCAAAATCCAATGATGAATTGATCGCATTCACTATAGATACTTTCCTCAGAGGGTTAAGCCGCTGACGCAGCGGCTAACTTTCTTTACCTCGCATCACTGTACATGCGAATCCGCGTCTGAAAGCTGATTAAGCACGGCTTCAATGCGACGTTTATCTTTTTTGAGCATAACGAGCTGCAAAGAAGCAAGAAGCAGATCTGAGATATTGGCCCAAGCGTCTGCTTCCAGAGCGGGAAGGAGATCCCGATGAATCATGATATCCAGCGCCTCCGTTGCAATTTTCTGATGAAGCTCGCTATCGGATAGCCATTCAATCAACTGCTCAGCTGTAGGACGGGAGTGAGCGAAAAGTATTGCCCAGCCATCCACCGGATGATTGACTTTATCCCGCATCCAGTTAATGATCTGTGGTGAACGAAAATGCTGTAGCTGCCCATTAGCGGTGTATCCTTCTAATTTGTCTTCTGCAACCGAATCCTGTAGCAGGTGATTGCAAACACATACCAAGCCTTCCTGCTCGGGTAGGCAACGGGCGCTCAGATAGGCACGTGTGGACACAAATGCACCCTTAGCATGTAGGGTATTGTTTTGAGCTAAAGATGTCCATGCTTGCGCGGTTTCCGGTTCCCACAAGGAGCGGGCCCAATCAGCAGCCCCAATCCCCGCGGTCTCCCCTACCAAAACGGCCCAAGTAGAGAATGGAACCTGGCTATGTTGAATGTTCTGCCAGTGCTGCTCCCAGGCAAGAAAAATATCCTTTGGATCATAGGCTTGAAAAGCCTGCAACACAGCAGGATGATCTACGCCATGCATGGTGGTGTAATGGATCAGCGTCTCCAACGATTGCGCATCCTCCAGTTTCATCGTGCAAAACATGTTCAACCAGCGTAGCCAGAGTTGCAGTGGTGGGCTGTTTAGCTGAATGCCTTGCTCATCGGCCACTTTAAACCAATCCCATAGCCATAGCCCATGCAAGGTGAGCATGGTGTCTATATAGGCAGGTAGATTTTCCGCAAGCAGCGTGAACTGGTCCAACTCGTGATGATAGCAGAACACCGCTGGCTCTGTAGTGGATGTCGCCATATCAAGCAGTATCGGATCACCCGCACCATTATAATTAAGGATCAGATATCGTTGCTCGTCCGCTGCTGAATCGGTATCTTCCCCATAGGATGTAAAATTGCTAATATACTCATGATTCCAGCCGAACTCTCCTGTGATATCGTCTAGAATACTCTGTTCTTGTTCAAGATCATTGCTGTTTTTATATGAACACTCCGGTCCATCCGCTACAATACAGTGTGGGGGGAGGCACCATAGTAAATTTAAGCTGCCACACCGCTGTATTAATTCAGACAGGGAGGCAGGCAAAGGCATCCGCAGCCGTTCCTCCAGCTCAGTTAGTTCACCTGTAGAAATCCCCTCCGTCCATTGGTATACCACATCAGGCATCCCACTTTGTCTCAGACGATCAACGACTTGTTCCAGTTTTTCTAAGGTTTGTGCAAAATGTACTGTCATTCGTATTCGTCCTCCTCTTACTCTACAACCCGACAATGCTCTTTTTGCAAGAATGCTAGAATTTCATCACGAAGTGCTATCGCTTTCGGTTCATAAATGATCGCCACTTCGCGTCCATATGCATAGTTAAAACGCACGTATCCGCCTAGAGTCTGAAGAAAAGCCATGCAGATATGCTCATTTTCAATCCATAGGTTTGAGGCAAAATGCTGTTTAAACCGCTGAGCCAATGCTTGTATGGATGCCGGAGCGAAATCCAGGGCTTGCTCGTTCGGATGGGCTGGATTGTAGGCCTCGGTCGTATCCGGGGGATTAAAAAGTAGGAATGTTGAGGCTTTGTCTGGGCTGACAGGTTCGAAATAACGGGGAAATGGTTCCATCTTTCCGAATTCATCCCGTAAAATATCTTCCAGTGTTTCTGTGAATGGGACTTGAACATCTAAAGTCTTCGTAGTAATGATCTCCGAGTGTCGTGGCAGCCACCGTCGTATGTTGTGTGGAAACCCAATACATGTAGGATACACCTGCTTTCCGGCACTCTATCTATAGGGATAGAGATCAAAAGTAAATGAGAGATATGCTATAATTAGGAAATAAAATAGTTATAGATTAGTCTATCTTAATTCCATAGGAACTACAATTTGTGAGGGGACGAAGGAGGAACACATCTTATGACAACATCAGGGGTACAAGCCTACATAGATCCAATTTTTGAGGCGATTGATGAGGCGTACGCTTCTGAGCAAAAGCGTATCGCCGAATTCCAAATCAAAAGTGTCCTTCACGAAGGGATTCATGAATACTTAAAAGTTACCTGTAAGAAGGATGGGCTGTGGGTGGATACCTACGAACCGTTTGATTGGGATCATCGTAGACCGGACATGGAGATTTCTGGTTTTACGGAGGGGGTAACACTGCAGCAGGTTCAGGACGAATGGATGCCTGTGTTTAGGGAACGGATAGAGGCGCTATTTAATTCGGAAGAATTCAGTTCCATGTTCTTTCGTTATCGGCTGGATTTTCATCTGGAAGTGGTCTTGGAGAATAAGGCCAATCATTTTACATTCTCACTCCTAAATGAAGATAAACGGCAGCAACTGTTAGCCACTATCCAGCAGTTTGTGGAGCAGAAGCTCAACCCCTCCAGTAAAGCTATCCCGAAGGAAGAGGACGATTTCTTCTTAGTGAGACACTTGCTTGATCCTCATTTGTACGCTATAGATGCCCAACGTGTGGATGAGTTGCTCCATATAATGGATGCCAAAGTGAAGGTCAGCCGCAAGCGTGAGGAAGCATGGAGGTATCAGCTCAGCAGTGGCTTAAAGCATTGGGCTGAAGATGAATTTTTGCTGAAGTATGCGGATCGGGAAAAAAGCTATGGGTTGGATTATAAAGTGAAGCCCGATATTCTCCCTTCGGAAATTCCCGCGCCAGCCATGGAGATGTTCCTGCTTACCGCGATGCGGGTGGGTTCGACCGATGCCGATGCACGGCAGAAATATTTGGAGATTGCTGTACAGCTAGGCTCGGAGCAGGCTTCCGTGTGGCTTGAGAGCGGATCAGGAAGCATCCCAGCGCTACATACAAGCGAGCGAGTCATCTGCCAAGCCAATGATATTTTGCAAACATTGGAGGTTCAGATTCGTTCAGAGGAAGAAGAAAGCTATAGACAAGCACTTGTATATTTATGCGATATTTTAAAGAAGGGCTTTACCAAGGAATATCGGATGAAGTTCAAAAGCAAGGTGAAAAACTACCTGCCTGTACCCAAGTTGGCTAAATCTACGCTACATCGTTTCTTCGCCAATGCACTTGAGTATCCGTCGCTGCATCCGTTGCTGGCTGAATATGCCGAAACCGTGATGGAAGAATTCAAATGGTATAACGATGTAGAGCCCGGTGAAAAGTCGGCGATGCCGGGAACCTATGCGGTAATGGGACTAGGACTGAAAGGAACGAACTATTTCCCATTAGTGAATCGTTATATGAAGCTGGTGGACAGTGAACATCAGTCCGTACAGGACTGTTACGCGGCTGCTTTTGCCGAAGCGCATGGGCTAACACCTGACACGATCCCCGTTTGGACGAGGATTCTACTGGCAAGCAACGAGTCTGCCAAACCACTGAAGTCATCCGGAATCGAAACTGTAGAGCAGGCACAGGTACTGGTGGAGGAGCTTGAGAAGCTGGAGGACTACGAACAAGAGGTGCTTGTTTATCGTATATGGGGTGGCGCGAAGAAACTAAAAAACAGCCTGAAGCAGGCTGTCCCTGAGGTGAAAGAGTTGCTGGAGACGCTTATTCCATAAAAGCATCATATTCATGATAATATCGCAGTCCCTGCGCAATGCGTTCAATATCCGGCTCGCTTCCGCTGTGGCGTAACACTTCAATAACATCCTGTACAGTCGCTACCTCCAGCCAAGATTGCACGTGATGGTCTGGCAGAGATGCAGGGATACTTTCATCACGATGATTGGTGACGGTGAGACCGGCATCCTCCAGCTCCCACAATTCTTCCTCGGGGATGATGTAGTAGGTAGAATTGAGCGGATTACTTTGGACAAGTTTCAGATTGGCAAATACCCATTCATTGATTTCTGTTTGGTCAACGGCATGAACTAGTGCTTCAAGGCTGTCAAAAGTTAGTATGCTCATGTATGGAGGCTCCTCTCTTAGACGCTGGCTTATGCTGTAGCTTTTGTAATATCTTTAAGATGGCCTGGCGATTCTTCGCATCCTTAATGTACTTGGGAATGGAATGGGAAGCCGTACGCATCATACCGGATATAGGCTTTTCCCGCAAATCGGCAGAGATATAGGAGAGCAGGTAATTCAGGTGTATACGGTTAAGAGCCCAGACAGGTTTACCCCGATAGTAATCAAGGAAGTACAGCTGGAGCTGGAAAATAGGGTCTTTTCCGTTTTGAATCACGTCCGTATGCCATTCGCGTGATTGAACACGATGCACCGGAACCTGATTGCGTGTCTCACAGTGCGGACAGTTTATATTCGTATTTTTATGGAGTTTCGTTCGGTCATCATGGATTTCGATATTAAAATACCGCTCACAATGGTTGCATACGCCGCGTGCATAGAATGTATAAGATTCTGGCTGCTGATACGTGTAGTAACAATGAGAGCATCGAACAACGTAATAACATTCTTTTTTGGATCTGGAAATAAAAGCTTGGCCCTGACAACGGGGACAGTGAACAGCTACTTGTTCTCCTCTTCGGATCATGGCGGCAAAGTCATATTTATATCCATGTTCATCTTTGAAGCGCTTTTGCTCCATATTCGTTCCTCCTTTTCGGAAAGAGCGTAAAAACGTAAATTTTATGATTCGTATGTTATAATATTCCTCAACAACAGAATGGCTTAGATGGGCGGTCGGCTAGTCTCCTGTAAAGGAGGTGACGGTCCTGATTCTTTCCTTCCATAAAAAGAAATAGACCGCCCTCGACAAAGGCAAGCGGTCTATTTCAATGATCATCCTTTGACACGGCTACCGCCCTTAAAAGCGGCTGTTGCCAAAGAGTGAGGATGTTGACGCATCTTCACTCTTTTTTTAGAATATACATCTTATTCCCATTTTAACACTTGAAAATGGCCTTTTCAATGCACCGAAGGGTGAAAAGGTGAATAGGACGTGCAAAAGGAGAGGGCGAACATGAGCATTTTTACAGGGCTGCAACGTCCTCAGTTTCAGGCTTATTATGACGAGACTTTTCTAATAGAACATCGTTTTGAAAATGGTATGGGTTTTCCGCCTTCTTATATAGATTATGTCAAAACTCTTGGTTACGGGCGACTATGCGGCTTATGGAACATTCATATTCCTCTTGGCGATCACCCGGATTCATGGCTTCATCGTTATCATGACTGGCGGGCCTGGTTTGATGATTTACTCGAATCGGAAGAGGTTTTACAAGAAGCGGCGCTGGAGCCAGATGGCTTTCCAGAACTTTTGGAGCATGTGGTTCCCTTCGCTTCCAGTGAAGGGAATGACCTGCTGATTTGGGATATTCAATCGCCTGATGAACGGGGAGAATTCCCAATCTATGCTTTGAATCTACGCACATGGGGCAATTTTCGGTATGCAGCCTCGGATTTGTATAGCCTCGTCGAAGCGTTGGTGGATGAAGAGCGCGTAAAGTCTGTATTGGGCACAGATCGTACACCATTCCCTTATACATTCGAGCCTTTTTAACAACGCTTTTTTGAATCTACCATACAGTGCGCAAATCACCTGACATACCGCAAATCGGCCATCATGCGTGGGAATAACAAAAATATCGCCTTCCCGATGCTTGATTCTTTTGAACACCATCGTCAGGCCAGCTCTTCCTGAATGATCTCTGTTTTTAGACCTTTAGCGCTGGTAATCGTAATGCTGATCGCATCATAGCCGTTCCGCTTCACATCTTCAAAATTGCATCGTTCGCCGCTGATCAGCTCTAACTGTCCATTCTCATCCACATCGTCTGCAAACTCGTCATCCCAATCCACATTATAAAAAGCGGTCAAGCTTACCTCGAAAGTATCTTCACCATCTTCGTCCAGATAGGGCAGCAGGGGAGTGCGATTGTTCTGTTGTTCCTTGGTATAAACTTCGCATAGCAGAGCATCGTAACCATGGCGGGTTCCATCAAAAATCACGATCTGTTCACCTGTGACTGCATCTTCTGCAATAATGAGCTGGGGTGCAAATTCAGTTACAGCGATTAGCTCGTCCATAAGTTCTCCATAATAAAAAATGTGGAATTTCGTATGTCCGGCCTGTGAACGGAGCTTACCTGTCCACTCCTGCTCAACCCATGCCTCCGGGTTTTCGGGTACAACCCAACCTTCCAAATAAGCCGGTCCCCATTTAGGATTATGTATTTCTGTCATCAGTAGGCCTCCCTTTCTGCTCGTTGAGTCGTTCAATTACCTGGTTAAAAAACGTTGTAAAGTCTGTTGCCACCAGATACAAATGTCCACATTGGTCCTGCTCTGCAATATCATAGTTCAGTTTGTCATCATAAGCATGAAGATGTGTGCGGTCCCAGTAGTACACATACGGGGTGTATTCATTACATATCAGAACGTAAAAATTGTCGCCCGCATCTGCACCAATCAACAAAGCGTTCTCGACATGATTGATTTCATCCAGAAATTCATTATTAATCGCTAGCGGTGTATCATTTGTGAGATCATGTCATAGATAAGGTGACGATTTTATTGTTCTCATCCACATCTACCTTCACATTCACTCCCAGCTTGTCCTTAAACAGCTTACTGATATTGATATAGTCATCCTTTACCGCACGGCTTGATCTACCGGTTGTACGAGTCATCCCAGCGGTGATGATGGAATGGACGTATGTTTTATCGAGCTTGGCTTCGGGATTATAGGTATAAATAATCTGTTCCTGCCGATTGTAATAATGGGTTAATTCCGTGTAGTCGTTAGCATTCTCATACTGCTTTTCCTCACGCACATACTCAGGATGGTCCATGGTGTAGTGGACTCCCCCGTCGAGGAAAGGATTTTCCTTGGAGGGTCGGAGTTCATAGTGTCCGTAGGCTAGTTGAAACAGATACTCTATGCCCGAGCCCTTCGCCTGATAGTAGAGCTGACGATTGTCCCCTTTTTTATCTATAGCGGTATAGCTGCTGATTAAAGGCCAGGCATCATACTTTTTATCCTTTACCTCAATGGCAAGCTTGTAATGTACAAGCACCTTTTCATTTTGAAATAATCCAAAGCTGCTCATAATGAAATAGGCAGGCACACATATAATTCCGATAATCAATATGAATATAAATATTCTTACACGCATAAGTAGAGTGATTCTCCTTTGGTTGTCGATTATGTGGACAGCTCTCGTTTGCTAGATGCGCCGAGTTCCTCATGCTGCAATAATTGCTTCAGAGCATGTTGTGCGAAAGGCATGCTTTTATGTGCGCGAAGCAATGCAAAAGCGGCCCCCTTGACTAAGATATATGTATCACTGCGGATTAACTCTCATGTCTGTAGCTCGATAAAGCTTCTTCTGGTCCGCCACCCTCCAGCAGTACCATAACCGCATAGGAGATCGTATCAATCCAATCGTCGAGGGTGTTGATCTGCTCTACGGTCAGCAGATTGTTTCGCTGCAGCATACTATCAGGATACAATGCCCATGCCCGTGTATATTGGCAAATCCCCCACAGAGCGGCAATCAGCTCCCGTTCTACGGATGGTTTCTCCAACTCATCTGCCAGAACTTCAATGATAGTCATCAGCTCATGGAAATTATCCTCAATCAGTTCTCCCTGGAAGGGACGGAGCATCCCTAGAAATCCGTTTTGCATTTTGGGATGATCCAGATCATCGTGAATAAATGAATGACAACGTAACAGCTCGCGAGCCTCCTGTTTATTCATTCAGTTCCTTAATCTCTGCGCGGATACCTCTGCATAGAAAGCTACCTGACAGTCCCGACAAGGCATCAATATCAACGACCATGTCTGCTTCTTCATAGCGGAAATCAAGTTGCAAGATGATGTTTTCAGTTTCTACAGGAGTTAATACGTGCTCTTTGGTTTCCAGAAATGTAAAAGTCACTGCATAGCGTGGGACGTCTTTTGCTGGAGCTTCAGGGATTACAGGTGCCTCAGCCGAAGGTTCCAGATCCGGTGATTTAGGGACAAGCACGCTAGCGTAGGATAGCTCAATCGTCAGCGTAATCTGGTCTTTCGTCATATTAGCAGCCGTAATTCGGTCATAATGAAAGGGAGGGAAATAGCCAAGCTTTTCGACAATGCTGTCTGCACCTTGAATAGAAACAGTTGGAGAAAAAGCCAGTTCCAGTCCGATGGACCCTGCCAGTTGGTCTTCATATTCCGGATTAATACGGATAAGGGCCTGTTCCGGCTCTACTTTCAAAATCGTGCCTATAAAATACTGTTTGCCATGGATCAGAACAATATCATGCGGAACGAACGGCAGAGCTCCCCCGGCTTGATAATGAATGAGATATTCGTTTTCTTTTTTTTCAACGTTGTGAACTTGAATTTGCATAAATTGCAGCCTCCTTAGGGTTAATAGTATGACGGATAGTTTAAGTGTGTGGTAAAGGGAACGGAGTCCACGATTGAAAAACATACTTCATATCCGGGGTATCCTTTTCGAGCATAAATGGAAGAATATCCATAATGGCGTGTGCTTTACTGCCAGCATAAAAGTTGCGCGAGCTATGTAACAGTTTGTTTGCCTTTATTAACTGGCTGAGCTGCAGCATAACGTCTTCCACGCTTGTTCGGTCAATACGCCCATAAACGTCCTGACGGATCGAAACAAGCATCCCGCAATTGTTGGGAGATTGACCCATAGCGTCATTGGACAAAAGAATGTACACTTCCGGCGTTGTCCCTTTGGTATATGACGGAATTACCAATTCTTATACCATAATATATGACATGAAGATCGAATTCACCTTTTACATTGACTGTGGTACTGTTCATTAAAATCGTTTGGAAACCAGTTCAACTTCGCGTATACTAGGAAAGTCATAGATGGAACGGGCCTGAGCCGCATTGCGGCCGTATGTTGGTTACATGAACAGATTCAACGATAACGGATAAGCTCCCTTCCTGAAAAGGGTAGAATGAGAACCGATACAAAAATGGGAATTCTGAACTATGGAACGATAGATGTCATATGGCACATGAACCTATTTTACGTGACACATATTGAATACAGATAAGGGAAGTGAATACCACTTGAAGAATTTTGCAGCATTAGGCGTAGAGCAGCATTGGGTAGAAGCCTTGAAAGAACAGGGAATTTCATCCCCAACTCCTGTACAGCAGGAGTCGATTCCACTGTTGATGGAAGGTCAGGATGTTATCGCCGAGGCACATACGGGAACCGGGAAGACGCTTGCGTTTTTACTGCCGATTCTACAAAAGCTGAATTTGGATAAGCGACACCCACAGGCGCTCGTGATTGCACCTACGCGTGAACTGGCGCTCCAGATTACGGAGGAAGCAAAATGCTTGGCTGCTACGGAGCCGAACCTGTCATTACTGGCTGTATATGGAGGACAGGACGTAGAGCGTCAGCTTCGTAAACTGAAAGGCGGCGCACAACTGATTATTGGTACACCTGGGCGACTGCTGGATCACCTGAGACGTGGCACGCTGGATCTGGGTGGCATTAAAATGCTAGTCCTGGACGAAGCCGACCAAATGTTACACATGGGCTTTTTGAACGATGTGGAGACGATTCTTCAGGAGGTTCCTTACCGGAGACAAACGATGCTGTTTTCCGCTACGATGCCAGCCGGTATTCGCAAGCTGGCTCGTGTATATATGAACGAACCCGTAGATGTCAAAGTGAAATCCGCTTCTTCCGTTCCGGTGAGCCAAATCCGTCAGGTCGTTGTGCAAACAACAGACCGTGGTAAGCAACAGGCATTGGTGGATATGCTGAATACAGATCGTCCGTACTTGGCTGTTATTTTCTGCCGTACGAAGCGACGGGCTGCCAAACTGAACGAAGAGCTGCAAGAGATGGGCTTCGAGAGCGGTGAGCTTCACGGAGATTTGTCCCAGAACAAGCGGGAGCAAGTGATGAAGGCATTCCGGGAAGCGAAACTCCAATTGCTCGTAGCGACTGATGTAGCTGCACGCGGCTTGGATGTAGAAGGCGTCACGCATGTCTTTAACTATGACATGCCGCAGGATGCCGAAAGCTACATCCACCGCATCGGGCGTACCGGCCGAGCCGGAGGCAAAGGCGTGGCGGTGACGCTCGCGACGCCAAGGGATGTTCCAGAGCTTCGGAACATCCAAAGAGTTGCTGGTGTCACATTCACCAGCAGTGAGGGCGGCGGACAGCGTAGACCTGCTTCCGATACGGCTGATCGGCAGGGTCGAGAACGCCGCTCGGGCAGAAACGACCGCCGTTCCTACGGCGGCAACGACTCCGGCGGTGGGCGCCGGGGCAGCGGCCGCGAACAGGCGGGCCGTCGTGATGCCACAGGCGGCGAACGTCGCTCTAGCCGCGGCAGTAGCGAGCGTGGCGGGTATGACCGCAGTAGTGGCGGTTCCGCACGCGGAGGTCAGGGCCGCTCGGCAGGACAAAGCAGCGAGCGTGGCGGGTATGACCGCAGTAGCGGCGGTTCCGCACGCGGAGGTCAGGGCCGCTCGGCAGGACAAAGCAGCGAGCGCAGCGGATATGACCGCAGTAGCGGCGGTTCCGCACGCGGAGGTCAGGGCCGCTCGGCAGGACAAAGCAGCGAGCGCAGTGGATATGACCGCAGCAGCGGCGGTTCTGCACGCGGAGGCCAAGGTGGCCGCGGTGGACAAGCCAAAGGCGGCCCGCGTGGTGGTCAAGGACAAGGAGGCCGTCGCGGACGGTCCAGATAGTTAAAACAGGAGTATTCTCATAGAATGCTCCACTATGGTTATCATAATAGCCCCGGGGAGGCTCATCTTCCGGGGCTATTGTAATCTTCATCCATACCGCTGAAGGAGCGGCACCATAAGATGACATGAGTAGCGGAGCTACCTTGAAATATACGATTAGCGTTTAGGTTACATTTTTCAAAAGATAAATTTGGAGGGGTTATACATCATGCAGGAACAGGATATGGGCAAGCGCGCCATGGTCTCAGCATGGATCAGCCTGATTAGCAACATCCTATTAACCGGCATTAAGATTATTACAGGACTTATGTTCAACAGTAAGGTGCTGGTAGCCGATGGTGTGCATAATGCCGGAGATGTGATTGCCTCTGCGACGGCACTGGGAGCGATGCGCATATCCAGCCAGCCGCCGGATGAGGATCATCCTTATGGTCACGGCAAAGCAGAAGTGATCGGTGCAAGCGTGGTGGCGGTCATATTGTTTGGAGCGGGCATATTTATCGGCTATCATTCCATTGCAGCACTGTTCGAACCGATGCCACAGGAGCATATACTGGCTTTGGTGGCCGCCATTATTTCCTTGCTCTGGAAACAGTGGCTGTATATTTACACGATTCGTATCGGGAGAGCGGCCAATAGTCAGGGTCTTATTGCAACGGCAAAAGATCATCTCGCTGATGTGTACGCCTCTGGGGCTGCTGTACTGGGTATCGGCTTAGGGCTAATTGGGGAGCACTGGAGCATTTCAATCTTATCTTACGGCGACCCTATTGCGGGATTCGTAGTGGCATTGCTAGTTCTGAAATTGGCGTGGGAAATGGGCCGTGAATCCATAGATGTGCTTATGGAAAAAGCGATTGCAACGGAGGAAATTGAAAGCTACGCCGCAGCTGCGCTGAGTGTAGCTGAGGTTCAACGTATTGACCGTATCCGTGCCCGTGAGCACGGCCATTATATCATCGTGGATATCCGCGCTTCAGTGGATGCCTCTTTGACGATTCAGCAGGGACACGATATTATCCGACTGATTAAGGGGGCTGTTATGAAGCGGGAACCGCGGGTTTATGAGGTGCTTGTCCATTTGAATCCATGGTATGCGGACGACCACTAGAACAGACGACACAAATTGACAGATAACTTGCAGGAAGGGTATGCTTTTAAAAGCCGAACGATGATGAATAAAAGCGAGGTTACCCGAAAATATGCGAAAATTTTTAAAATGGTTAGGCATTTCTGTGACTGCAGCGGTTCTTTTAGTGGGCGGTTATTATACGTATTCTATTTATCATTTTACGAATCAAATTTCGGTTGCTTCCGGACAGGATTCGAAATTCAAACCGCAGGCACAAACTCAAACCAATGTACAACCTGTAGAGGTATCGCTCCCACCGGAATGGGATGGGACAGAAAGAGTGAATATTCTGCTGCTAGGCGGCGACTCCCGTGGAGAGGATTCAGGGCGTTCTGACTCCGTTATGGTTGCTTCTATTGATCCGGTTACGAAAAAGGCTACACTTATGTCGATTCTTCGTGATACGTACGTCAATATCCCAGGTCATGGGCAAAGTCGATTGAATGCTGCTTTTTCCTACGGTGGACCGGATTTGACCAGACAGACCGTGAGCGACCTGCTGGGCATACCGATTCAATATTATGTATATACTGATTTTAATGGCTTTATTGCGCTGGTTGATTCTGTGGGTGGTATGGACCTGGATGTCGAAAAAGATATGCACTATACCTCCAAGGCAGATAAACACCAGTTTGATATTGATTTGAAAAAGGGAATGCAGCACATGGACGGTAAAACAGCCTTGCAATATGTACGCTTCCGTCATGATGCAACTTCCGATTTTACGCGTACGGAGCGGCAACGCAAATTTATTACCGAGCTTGGCGGTAAAATTCAGTCAACCTCATCTCTAATTAAACTGCCGAGTATTCTAAATAGCATTTCTCCTTATATTGAAACGAATCTCAGCACTACGGAAATGCTGCAATTGGCTTCATTGGGCTTTAATATCGATGCAACAACAGTAGCGAAGCAGCAAATCCCGCCGAATGAATTGGTGCGCGGGGAAACCATTAAGGGTGCGCAGGTGTTGGGTGTAGACGAAAGAAAGCTCAAGCGCTTCATACAGAATCTTTTTGAACAGGAGAACAAACCTGTGACCACGACGGTGGATGCTGCAACCACGATAAATGATACTCCATAACCCTCGAAAGCAAGCGAAGTTCGTACGATGACGTACAACTTTGTTTGCTTTTGTGTTTATTTGGGTATAACCTTGTATATTTTGTTCCAAAAATATATCGTATCTATGAAGAACGTCTACTCATTTGTATAAAGAGAAGGGGAATGTGGTGTGGAAATAACTCCGGCATGGAAAGACCGATTCAAGAAGTTTTTTCTGAACAACAAGTTTGTGTTATTCCTGCTGGTACTGCTGCTGATCGGCTTGAATATCTTGGTGCTTACCAAAATTTCATACATATTCACACCTGTCATGGTGCTGTTAAAAACGATAATTCTCCCTGTCATTTTATCCGGCGTGTTGTACTATCTGTTCAACCCGTTGGTTGATGTATTGGAGCGTAACAAGGTGAAACGAGTATACTCCATTGTTGTACTGTTTTTGCTTATTATAGGGGTTATTGCGATTGTAGTTACATCGGTGGTACCTGTAATCCGTGATCAAATACAGGGGCTTATCCAGAATTTCCCTGACTATAGCGAGCAAGTACAACGACAATTCGAGAAACTGATCGGCAGCGATTTTGTAAACCAGTTCCAGAACACCATTCAAATTAATCCATCTGAGCTGGCCTCCAAAGCTTCTGAAAAGTTATCTAGCTTTATTAATAATGCATGGACGGGTGTGGGCAGCTTTTTGGGCGTGGTTACAGAAACAGTACTTGCAATTGCCACGGTTCCATTTATTCTGTTCTACTTGCTAAAAGATGGACACAAGCTGCCACAGTTTATCCTGAAAATGCTCCCGCCTATGTTTCGTAAAGAAACAGATCGCATTATGACCGAGATGAATCATCAAGTCAGTTCCTATATTCGTGGGCAGATTATTGTCAGCTTCTGTATTGGGGCGCTGTTGTATATTGGTTACCTAATCATTGGATTAGACTACTCTCTGACGCTTGCAGTCATTGCATCCTTTACGAGCGTTGTCCCCTACTTAGGTCCCGTCATTGCCATTACACCTGCGTTAATTGTAGCCTTAGTCACCTCACCGGTTATGCTGCTCAAGATGGTTATCGTGTGGACAGTCGTACAGCTCATTGAGGGTAAATTTATTTCTCCACAAATTATGGGCAAATCTCTTCGAGTACATCCGATCACGATTATCTTCGTTATTCTGACCGCAGGCAATTTGTTTGGTGTGGTGGGAATCGTACTGGCGGTTCCAGGTTACGCTGTCTTGAAAGTAATCGTTACACATCTGTACAGTTTCTTTAAAAAGCGTTCGCATCTCTATGAGGCGGATAAAGTGAACACAAGTCTTTACGAAAAATAAACTTTTCCACTATAAAATCGATATTGACCCCTCTTGGGTAACTGTGGCTTTGCGTGCTATAATTAATGTCTATTCTTAATCCAAAATAGAAAGGTCAGACTTTTATGATAAAACTCAGCATTCTTGACCAATCTCCGGTATCGGAAGGCATGACGCATGCGCAGGCATTACAAAAGACCGCTGAGCTTGCTATAGAGGCGGAACGCTTGGGTTATCATCGCTTTTGGGTATCAGAGCATCATTCTGCCGCAAATCTCGCAGGCTCCAGTCCGGAGGTACTGATTTCACATCTGGCCGCACGTACCTCAACCATTCGAGTGGGGTCGGGTGGTGTGATGCTGCCCCATTACAGCGCTTATAAAGTAGCGGAAAACTTCCGTGTGCTGGAGGGATTGTATCCGGGACGCATTGATTTAGGTCTGGGACGAGCGCCCGGAGGAATGCCCATTGCTACCAGAGCCCTGCAAGAAGGCAAAATGCGAGGTGGTGTAGATCTATACCCTGAGCAGTTGGATGACCTGTTAGCTTATTTACATGACAGCACGGGCAATAATCACCGTTTCGGTTCGCTACAGGCGATGCCGCTTATAGAAACTGTACCGGAAATGTGGTTGCTCGGCTCCAGTGGTGATAGCGCAGGTCTGGCAGCCGAGCGTGGCGTGGGCTTTGCGTTTGCGCAGTTCATTAATGGTGAAGGCGGCACAGGGGCTATGAAGGAATACCAGGAAAGCTTCCAGCCTTCCCAGCATAGTGACCAACCACGTTCGCTTGTTGCCGTATTTGCGATCTGTGCGGATACCGAAGAGGAGGCGAATCGGTTGGCTTCCAGTATGGACTTGTCTCTTGTTCTATTAGAGCAGGGAATGCGCTCCGCTGGAACACCTTCCGTCGAAAAGGCACTGTCGTATCCGTATACGCCGTTTGACCGGATGCGGATTCGTGAGAATCGCAAACGTATGGTGGTCGGTTCGCCCGAACAGGTGAAGCGTCAGATTGAGCAGTTAAGTAAGGACTATAATGCACAGGAGATCATGGTTGCGAGCATTATTCACGACTTTGATGCCAAAATAAAATCTATACGTCTCATGGCTGAAGCATTTGGACTGTCTTCTGTACAGTCATAATGCGATTCGCCGGATTTAAAAGATCACAGCTTCGAGGAGCTGTGATCTTTTTTTGAATTTTTTGAGGGAATATTGGATGATATGCACTGTATGATATAGGAAATAAACCAGTTAACACTTGATAATGATTATCAATATCTTTATTATATAAAGATAGAATGAAGTTTTGATGAAAGTCGTGCGTTAAGCCCGTGACTATATATATTGGATAAGGGAAAGGGATGATTCCAAATGTTTCGTCTGAAAACGGCAAATCTGGATATTGCTTATGAAGATCGATTGATTGTAGAAGATCTGAACGTAGAAATACCGCAAGGGAAAATCACAGCCTTGGTGGGCGCAAATGGTTCTGGCAAGTCCACCATTCTGAAGACGATGGCTCGCATCATGAATCCTAAGGGCGGCAGTGTTCTGCTTGACGGTAAATCCATTCATAAGCAATCCACCCGGGAAGTAGCTAAGCAGCTGGCTATTTTGCCACAAAATCCGACTGCACCGGAAGGATTAACCGTGACGGAACTGGTATCTTACGGACGTTTTCCCTATCAAAAAGGTTTTGGTTCTATGAAAGCGGAAGATCGCAAAATGGTGGAGTGGGCCATTCAAGTAACGGGAATGAGCGAGTTCCACGATCGTCCGATTGATCAGCTTTCTGGCGGTCAGCGTCAGCGTGCTTGGATTGCTATGGCGCTTGCGCAGGATACGGATATTTTGTTTCTGGATGAGCCGACGACATTTTTAGATATGGCGCATCAACTGGAAGTGCTGCATTTGCTAGAGTATCTGAATACTTCGGCGGAGCGCACCATTGTTATGGTCGTACATGATTTGAACCATGCGGCCCGGTATGCTCAGCATATGATTGCGATCAAAAAAGGGAAGGCCGAGGCGGTAGGAACTCCAATTGAGGTTATGTCTCCTGATGTGCTGCGCGAGGTGTTCGGGATTGAGGCGGATATTGTAACAGATCCTCGTACGGGTGTACCGCTCTGTCTTCCATATGCTTTGGCTGGACAGCCAGCGGTAAGCCAAGCAGTAAAGGAAATGAATGTGGAAGATAAGAAACTCGTAGGTTCTGTTGCTGAGCGACGTGATGCTAGAGCACAAGTAGCGGCAAGAGGTTAAAGAGGACATACCATGAAACCACTGGATTACGATCAGCTTGAGCAACTAGCGAAAATAGTGAGAGTCACGCCGGAGGATGCAGTATATTCCGGGCCAGTGGCCGAATGGCTTGAACCAGAGAAGATCCGTTCTGTGATGGAGTATTACGGCGATCTTCTGCGTGCTGAAGACGATTTAACCGCAGCCGTTTATTTTGTGAACCAGTTGCGTGGTCTCGTGTTTGCACAGCATTTTATGGTGTCACTGTGTGAACGCCGTTTGGATCTGTCCGTATCTAATCTCAGATTTCATATTTGTTATGAAGGTCAATATCCCTCTATTAGCCTCCAGGTCATCGACCTCACAGAGCTGGACAATACGCGGAACAATGGGGATGACCCTTCTTCCGAACAGGCTCAGCAAGTGTTACGTGACTTTTACAGTTTGCAGATGCGGCCCATAATGGAGGCAATAGCTGCAGTGGGGAGTGCATCTATTGGGCAAATGTGGGGACAGTTTCCGTTGACATTGCTGTATTTTAAGGATAGAGTACAGCCATCGTTGACTGATCCTCAGGATGTGGAGCGCTTTGAACAAGATTATATGTATGTGACACGTGAGCTGAAGGGAGAGGTATTCGGGCGTAAAAGAAATCCGTTTACGGTTCGTCTCATTGAATTGGACAATCCTTACCGCCCCGGTGAAAATACCTACATGAAACCGTCCTGTTGCCAATATTACAAGACAGGTGGAGGCCAGCGGTATTGTTATGCTTGCCCAAAAATGTCCGCTTCCGAACGCGAAGAACGCAGACTCGAAGTGATGGCATCACGGTAAAGGATCTGCGGATGTTGGCATGTCCGTCACGTTTTGGTTAAAATAGGTTATGTAACCTAAACCAAGCGACACGAAGGAGGATGCTGTATGTCTGTCTATTCACATAATGCCGTAACACCAGCGAATCAGGAGGTTTCTCTGGATACTTACACCGGTAAGGTGCTGGTTATTGCGAATACCGCCAGTAAATGTGGACTTACTCCGCAATATGGGGATTTGCAAAAGCTTTATGACGAATATAAGGATCGGGGATTAGTTGTATTAGGCTTTCCTTGCAACCAATTTGGCGGTCAGGAGCCGGGCAGCAGCGAGGAAGCGGCTGAATTTTGCCAACTGAATTACGGGGTTAGTTTCCCGGTATTCGCCAAAGTGGACGTCAACGGGCCGGATACAGCGCCTCTGTTTGAATATTTGAAAAAGCAACAGCCTGGAGAACAGGAAGATGGAACAATTCAGTGGAATTTCACGAAATTCATTGTGAATCGTGAAGGTGTACCTGTGGGTCGTTTTGAACCGAAGGAGTCACCAGAAGCGATGAAAGCAGCCATTGAGCAATTGCTATAGTAGCTTTGCCTTAACTCCAAAGTATATGTTTAAAAAGGTCTGATTTCCTGCGTGTCTCCGGGAAACGGACCTTTTTTTGTTCTCTACATGTGCATTTATTTAAGGGTGGTCGCATCATGTGAAAGTCGACTCCAAGGGCATAATCAGAGGGCTTACAGGGAAAACTGAATGGAGCAAAAAAATATTTCAGCAAACAGTTGATTTTGTATATCCTTTCTTTTTTAAATGTGGACAAATTGTGAATATCACGAAAATATATTGTAATGTGAAAAATATCACACTATAATAAGCGCATAAAGTGAAATAAATCACAAACGCTAACGAGCTGTTTACGTGAAACTATTCACAATAATTATACATTTTATGCCCACACACCAAGGAGGAATTTAACATGAAAGTAGCAGTTATCGGATGTACACACGCAGGCACGGCAGCTATCGTCAACACAGCTAAATGTTATCCAGATGCAGAAATTACCGTTTACGAGCGTAATGATAATATTTCATTTTTATCTTGTGGTATTGCGCTGTATGTAGGTGGTGTCGTCAAAGATCCACACGGCCTGTTTTATTCGTCTCCAGATCAACTGGCTGACTTGGGTGTAGTGACCAAGATGCTTCATGAGGTAACGAGTGTGGATACGGCAGGCAAGACGCTGCATGCACGTAATCTCCAAACAGGTGAAGAATTTACAGACACATTTGATAAATTAATTGTGACTACGGGTTCGTGGCCTATTATTCCAAAGCTGGAGGGCATTGAACTTGATCATATTTTGCTCTGTAAAAACTATAATCATTCCAATGATATCATTGAGAAAGCCCAGCACGTACAGAACATTACAGTCGTCGGGGCTGGATACATTGGTGTTGAACTGGTAGAAGCTTTCCAAATGAACGGTAAAAATGTAACACTGATCGACAGTGCTGATCGTATATTGAATAAGTATTTGGACCATGAGTATACAGACCGGATTGAAAGTTCCCTGAAGGAACATGGCATTAAGCTGGTACTTGGCGAGACGGTGAGTCGTTTTGAGGGTACGAACGGTAAGGTGAGTAAAGTCGTGACCTCTAAAGGAGAATATGAAACAGAGCTTGTTATTCTCTGCATCGGTTTCAGACCTCAAACGGATCTGCTCAAAGGTCAAGTAGATATGTTGCCTAACGGTGCGATCATTGTGGATAACTATATGCAAAGTAGCTGCCCGGACGTGTTTGCAGCAGGTGACAGTTGTGCAATCCGCTATAATCCGACAGGCAAAACGGCTTATATTCCTTTGGCAACCAATGCAGTTCGTATGGGTACGCTGGTAGCACGTAATCTGGTACAACCAACCATTGCCTACATGGGAACCCAAGGAACTTCGGGTATCAAAATCTACGAAGACAATATCGCAGGAACAGGCATGACGGAAGCCGCGGCAATGGACGAAGGCATGACTGTAGAGGCTGTAACCATTGAAGACAGCTACCGGCCTGAATTTATGCCAACCTCCGAAAAGGTATTACTGAAAGTGGTATATGAGCAGGAGACGCGGAGAATTTTGGGGGCTCAAATTATGTCGAAGGTGGATTTGACGCAATCCATTAACACGCTATCCGTAGCCATTCAAAATCATATGACCATTGACCAGTTGGCTTTTGTCGATTTCTTCTTCCAGCCGCATTATAACAAGCCTTGGAATTTCCTGAACGCGGCAGGTTTACAAGCATTGCCTACAATATCCGAGCGGAACCCAGTTACTGTATAATTAGATTTGTCTGTGACATTGTTCATAAGTTTGTCAACAATCTGAGGCGTACGGATGAATCCTTATAGTACAATATAGAGTAGCATAAGGATCAGGGGGGAAGTAGCTTATGGGTTTGTTTTATATCCTTTTTCTTGTAGTCGTGGCCGTGGTAGGCCTCGGTGGAGTTATTTGGTTCTTGAGAGCAGTTGAAAAGGAAGAATACAATTAAATGTAAAGCGCGTAGTAGCGCAGTAGATGTAATAATACAGAAAGACAGTCCTTATTCTAAGGGCTGTTTTTTTATAGTTAAGAAAGTGATTTTTTTCACAAACATAATCACTGATTTTAAATAAAATATGAAAGAAGAATATTTTAGTGAAAAGATATTAAAGGAGCGGGGACATATGGCGAGCTATAAACCGGGGCAAATTGCTGAAAAGACGGTGGAAACAGGAGTGGCCAAGGCGAACAACCCGTGGACTGTGGCGGTGGTACTGGGATTTTTGGCAGGTGCATTTATTGCACTTGGGTTTTTGCTGGATATACGTGTTATTGCAAGTGCGCCTAAAGAATGGGGAAGCATTGCCACCTTTATTGGAGCTGCGGTGTTCCCCGTAGGTCTGGTATTAGTTTTGATCGCCGGCGGAGAATTGCTGACCGGCAATATGATGGCGGTCCCTTTGGCGAGATGGGCAGGACGGATTAAGACAGGAGCCATGCTTCGTAATTTGGCGATTATTACGCTCAGTAATTTTGCAGGTGCGTTATTCGTTGCATTTTTCTTTGGGCATGTACTGGGTTTGACAGAAACGGGCCCTTACCTGGACAAAGTGGTGGATATGGCAGGACATAAGCTACATGAAAGCTTTTTGCAGTCTTTTATATCGGGTATAGGATGTAACTGGCTCGTAGCACTGGCTGTATGGCTGGCATATAGCACAGACTCCATTGGCGGCAAAATTATGGGGATTTGGTTCCCAACAATGGCCTTTGTCGCTATTGGATTTCAGCACGTTGTTGCCAATATGTTTCTCATTCCGGCAGCTATTTTTGCAGGCCACTTTTCATGGGCAGATTATGTTATGAACTTCATTCCGGTCTGGCTGGGGAATTTGGTAGGAGGTAGCCTGTTTGTGGCTGGAGCCTACTGGTTGGCCTATTTGAAAAAGCCTCAAACCAACGCACTTCCAGCGAATGAATCTCCAACTACTTCTTCGGTTGCACATCAAATCCGTTGAGTGATCCTGCTTAATTACGGTACTTTAAACAGCAATGAACAAAGCAAATCCGCCATGACAGGCCCGGGGGAACGAAACCTGTCATGGCGGATTTTTTTGGGAGTGGTCCATGATTTGGCATGGAGGATGAGTGTGCTCTCGTCCCATAATGCCTTGATCTCTTTTACCCTCGGTAAGATATAATGAAACAGGATGTCGAAAAAAATTATGATTCTTAAAAAAATCCGTTTTGCTCTATGCAGCAGACGGATTTTTTTAATATTTTGGAGAGCGGCTGTGTGGGAAAATCCTTCTCTTGCCATAGGCCAAAGCTGTGGATATGATAAGATCAGTGTAATTTTTGGAAACGGTAACGGAAAGGAGCATCAACACTATGGATCATCGCAATAGCGCGCCTCCTGAGGCCACGCTTCAACAAGACTTACAAAGGGGACAGCGGATGACGGAGCAGCAGGACGGAATTTTCCCGGCTGTATGCCCGTTAGATTGCCCGGATACGTGTGGGCTCCTGCTTCACAAGGAAAGTGGAAAGATAGTCAAGGTGACTGGGAACCCGGATCATCCTATTACCAAAGGGGCTATTTGTAACAAAGTTCGCAATATGACGGAGCGGGTATATGATCCTGATCGGGTGCTCTATCCGTTGAAACGTATAGGCCCCAAAGGAGAAGGGAAATTTGAACGTATTAGCTGGGAGGAGGCAGTCGATACCATTACAGGTCGGTTCAAGGAGCTGATATGTATGGACGGACCGGAATCTATTCTCCCCTACAGCTTTTATGGCAATATGGGCGTATTGAGTGTGGATGGAATGGACCGCAGATTTTTTAATGCGCTGGGTTCAAGCCAACTGGATCAGACGATATGTAGCGTGGCAGGGAATGAAGGCTGGGCGTCCGTTATGGGTTTTAAGGGCGGCACCAGCCCGGAGGACACGGAGGATGCAGACCTCATTATTGTGTGGGGTGGAAATGTCATTAGCACCAACATGCATCAGGTCGTTTTGGCTGAGAAAGCACGTAAAAAAGGTGCTAAGGTGGTCGTTATTGACGTTCATCGCAACCGGACGGCGCAATGGGCGGATTGGTTCATTCCGTTATATCCGGGGACGGATACGGCGCTTGCACTGGGTGTTATGAATGTGCTGTTCGCTCAGGGACTGACGGACGACGAATTTTTACATCGCTACACGGTAGGCCATGAGGAACTGCGCGAGCATGTTAAGACATATACACCAGAGCGAGTTTCGCGGATTACCGGCGTACCGGAAGCGGATATCATCCGTTTGGCGGAAATGTACGGAACTGCGCGAGCAGCGTATATCAATATCGGCAATGGGCTTCAGCATCATGATAATGGCGGTATGAACGTACGTGCGGTTACATGCTTGCCTGCGCTCACTGGACAATGGCTGAAGCACGGCGGGGGAGCGTCACGCTCTAATGGCGCTTATGGCAAGTTTAACGGCGCCAATCTGGCGCGTCCTGATCTGCGACAGAATCCGGATGCCCGGGTGATCAACATGAACCGGATCGGAGAAGCGCTGCTACAGAAGGAACAGCCGATTAAGGCGTTATTCGTATACTGCAGTAACCCCGTAGTTGTAGCCCCCGATTCAGAACGGGTGACTGAAGGATTTGGACGAGAGGATTTGTTCACAGTCGTTCATGACCTGTTTCTTACGGATACGGCCCGTTATGCCGATATTGTGCTGCCTGCAGCGTCTTCCTTTGAAGGTACAGACCTATATAAATCCTACTGGCATCACTATGTTCAGATGCAGGAACCCGTCATTGCTCCACTCGGGGAAAGCAAAAGCAATTATGAGCTGTTTAGCCTGCTCGGACGGGCTATGGGCTTTGACGAAGCTGCCTTTACGGAAAGTGAAGAGGACATGATTGTGGGCGCGCTTGATAATTCAACGAACCCTTATCTCAACGGTGTAACTTTGGAAGCCTTAAAGAAGTCACCTTTTGTAAAGCTCGATATGACGCCAAAGGTTACTTATTTGGATCGTTTAACCACGCCTTCAGGCAAGATTGAGTTGTATTCGGAAAAAATGAAACAAGCAGGTCTGCCCGCGATGCCTTCTTATGTGCCGCTGATTGAAGGGTACGACGGAGAGCATCGACCGCAAGCGGACGAGCGGTATCCATTAATGTTTATTTCACCGCCAAACCATAATTTTCTGAATTCTACTTTCGCTAACTTGCCCAAGCATCAGCGACTGGAGCGGGAGCCCTTGCTACAAATTCACCCGGAGGATGCTCAGACAAGGGACATCGCGGATGGGGACCTGGTTACCGTATGGAATGATCGGGGGACGTATGAGCTGAAAGCGAAAGTCACCGATCTAATGCTGCCCGGTACAGTGATTAGTCAGGGATTATGGTGGGAAGGCAAAGGACGCAGACAGCGTGCCAATGTGTTAACCTCTGATCGGCTGTCGGATATGGGACAGGGGGCTACTTTCTTCTCAACGGTGGTGAATGTGAAGCGCCAATGAGATAATGCCTTTTATGGCGTCAGATGCAAAAGGAGAAACAAAAGATATGAAATGGTTGGAGTCTTACCCGAAAGAAGTGAAAGTGTTTCTCGTTGCTAGCCTGATTAATTCCGCTGGAAGTTCCCTGATGTGGCCGTTGGTTAGCATGTATGTGTTTGACGAGCTAAACCGTAGTATGGGAGATGCAGGGATTGCGATTTTAGTGCAATCTCTCGGTGGAATTTTTGGTCAAGTGCTGGGCGGAGCCCTCTATCACCGTATTGGAGCCAAGAAACTGATTGTTGGCTCACTCGCGATGAACGCGCTGGGACTTCTCGCGCTTCCATTTACCAGTGGTCATTGGGTAGCGTTTGTCATCATGATGGGCTTTATCGGCTTTTTTAATGTCGTATCTGTGCCTGCGATTCAGGCCTTTGTAGGTTTTCGTTTCGCTGACCGTCGTGGTGAGCTGTTTAATATTATTTATGTCGCTAACAATATTGGGGTTGCAGTGGGTACGGGATTGAGTGGCGTTCTGGCTGACCTTTCCTATCAGCTCAGCTTCGTGATGAACGGAGTGACTTCTGCGGTATTTGCCGGGTTCTTCTGGTCTTATCTAAGCAGGGTGGATCGGGAAGAGGGAGAAGTGCAGCTCAGTAAGTCCGTGAAAAAAAGAGAGGAAATACCAGCTCGATTACTGTTTCGTGATACCAGACTGTATCTCTTTGTGGGGTTAGGTTCGCTTTTTTTATGGTTCGGGAATTCGATCTGGAATACAGGAGTGTCTCCCCATATTATTGAGCAGGGCTTGCCTAAAACGATGTATGGATTACTATGGACACTGAATGGTATCCTTATTTTTGCCGCACAACCCATTATTTTTTGGATAAAACGACTGTACGCTCATCACGCTTCAGCGCAAATGACATGGGCCGGAGGATTTTATTTGGCGGCTTATATTGTCATGCTGGGCACACAGAACTATACTGGAATGATATTCGCTATGGTTCTGGCGACCCTGGGAGAAATGCTGATTGCACCTGCCGTTCCAGCATTCCTGTCTGATCATGGAGGTCGGGGTGCACCCTTTTACATTGGGCTTGTGGGGGGCATTGGCGCAGCCGGACGGGTAATGGGGCCTTATATTATGGGGAAGTTGTATGATGGCGGTGGGTTACCGCCTACACTTTGGCTGGCATCAGGCGTAGCGGTGTTGTCGATCCTGTTTTTCGTCCTGCATAGCTGGTTGAACCGTTTCCGGCATCATTCGGATACTTTGGATACTACGACGTCCAAGGTGGATGCTCCCAGTTCTTAAGTCCTAATAAAAGTGCAGTAATATGCTGTGATTATGGTACAATAGTGACGGATGGTTGTAGTTATTGCTTCAGGAAAGCCTTCACAGGAAGGATTGAAAGGAATTGTTTACAAGTCAACCCTTGACGATACGTCATTCGGAGATGAAGGATGCTCCTAATCTGATTGCGCTGGATGAATTGGTATGGAATGAACGCACGGCTCCCGCTTCATTGTCTTGGAAGTCGCGTGGAGAGTTTCTGCGCAATACGCCTCCAGGCTCTCAACTGGTCGCCATCGAACAGGAAGTACTCTGCGGGTATATTGGATTTCGTCCTCCAACGCTGTTGGCTAGTAACTGTCATGTACTCGAAATAAATATAGCTGTACATCCAGCTTATCATCGCAAAGGTATTGGGACGGCGCTCATGAACTCCATGAAGGACATTGCAGCTGCGGAGGGCATACGTAAGTTGAGTTTGCGTGTACTCTCATGCAACACGGAAGCCCTTATGTTTTATGAAAAAAGCGGTTTCGCGATTGAAGGACGTTTGCATGAGGAGTTTTACATAGCAGGCCAATTTGTAGATGATGTGTTAATGGCCTATTTCTTAAAATAGGCGGGAGGCTACAGACAGCAATTCGGTTGTATGCCGGCCTAAAACAACAACGCCGCAGACCTGATCAGGTCTGCGGCGTTGTTGTACAATACAATATTACCGAAGTTGCTTCCATTCATTTTGGAGCATACCGTACACTGCGTGGTTCATGTAGCCGTCGGGCAGCAATTCCGCTTCGCGTACAATGCCTTCGAGCACAAAGCCCAAACGTTCCGGAATACCGCGGCTGCGGCGGTTCGTAGTTGCGCAACGGATTTCGACCCGATGCAAGTCCAGCTCCATCAAAGCATATTCAACGAATACGCGGCAGGCGCTGGTCATTAGACCTTGTCCTTCGTACCCGTGTCCAAGCCAGTATCCGATGCTAACGGAGCGGTGAGTCCAATTGATCTCATGGTAGCTGATGATGCCAGCAAGCTCGTTGTCTATCCAAATTCCGGCGGTCAGACTACCGTTCTCTGCGGCTTGTTTCAAGGCGCCCTGCACGAACTGCTCTGTGTGGCTGATTTCCGTGGTAGAGTCTACCCATGGAAGCCATTGACGCAGGCGGTCACGGGACATTTCGATCAGCTCAAACAGAGGCTGCACATGCTCCTTGGTGAGCGGCCGAAGGACTGTGCGTTCGTCCAACGCATATGTAAACATGATTGATCCCCTCTTTCACTCGGAAAATCGCTAAACCAGCCAGTCTAGCATTTAATCCCATGCTACCTTATTCTGCGAGAGTCGTCAAAAGGGAGAGGAAGCTTCAAATTCAATAGGTCCCACCCGGAACCGTTCATGCTCGTATACATATTTTAGATCCAAATCCCCTACAAATTCGGTTGGGGATACACTGCCAGATACAGTGGCTTGCAGAGGAAGCTGTTCAGCATCATACATTACGACAGAGCTAAAATCGAGATACTTTGTAAATTGGGCTGGATCATCGTAAAATACGGATGCTTTAGGGTTTATCGTGTGTGTAACACCGTCAATCGTGACAGCAATATGAACCTGGCGGTTGTGGTCACGTAGCTCCACTGAGCTATGTACGCGCTGGGACACAGCATCTACTGCCGATTCGACCGCATATTCTTCCATCGTGCGTGCGTTAACAATATGCAATTCCTGCAATTCGACACCCGTTCCCGAGGCACGCGTGAGGATCACGACGGCTTCACGGACACCATCCCCGTTCACATCCCTGTAAAATAATTGTGGTGCGGTGGAGATGTCCGCCGAGCCTGACCATCGGAATGTGCGGCGTTGCTGGCCGATTTCCAGTACAGCTGATTGGAATAATCCCTGTGACGGATTAACGGCATATAAGCGGACGGATGAGTCTTCTGGAGCGCTGGCTAGCGGACGAGATTGTACGGTTTCGTTCACTGGGTCCGATGAAGGATGGCCGGAAGTCATGACGGAAGAGGACAAAAGCATAGACAGCAGGATCACAATGAGCAGCTTAAACACGGGTGGGTCTCCTTTTCCGGGCAAAATAAAAGATATATACACTATAACGAATTTATTTGCCGAAAATGTTAACTCTTTTTCATAACTTGTCACTTTTTTTGCTGAAGAGAGCATAAGGATTTTCATTTTATTGAGTTATGCGGTGTGAAAGGGTATATTTAAGGGAATAGGTTTTACACAGATTATACGGAAGAAAGGTTGATTAGCGTGGAGAAGCCGATCACTCCCCCCAATTTTATTAAAAATGTTATTGAAGAGGATCTACGTACGGGTAAGGTAAAGGAGGTCGTTACACGATTTCCGCCTGAACCTAACGGATATTTGCATATTGGACATGCCAAAGCTATTTGGATCAATTTCTCGTTGGGAGATGAATTCGGAGGACGCACCAACCTGCGTTTTGACGACACCAATCCGGCGAAGGAAGACACGGAATACGTGAACTCCATTCAGGAGGATGTGAAGTGGCTCGGTTATGAATGGGAGGAAAAACATTTTGCCTCCAATTATTTCGAAGAAATGTACAAGCGTGCCATCCTGCTGATTCAAAAGGGTAAAGCCTACGTGGATGATCAAAGCGCGGACCAAATCCGTGAAACTCGTGGCACATTGACCGAACCGGGGCAAAATAGCCCTTATCGGGATCGCAGTGTGGAAGACAATCTGAAGCTATTTGAAGAGATGCGTGCAGGCAAATACCAAAATGGTGAAAAGGTGCTGCGTGCCAAAATTGATATGGCTTCAGGAAATATTAATTTACGTGATCCGGTTATTTACCGCATTTCACACACAGCACATCACAATACAGGCGACACATGGTGTATCTATCCAATGTACTCCTATGCTCATCCGCTGGAAGATGCGATTGAGGGAGTAACGCACTCGCTCTGTTCGCTGGAATTCGAAGATCAGCGCCCGCTGTATGATTGGGTTGTAGCTGAATGTGAGATGGAAAAGGTACCGCACCAATACGAATTTGGACGGCTGAACCTGGCTCAAACCGTAACCAGCAAGCGTAAGCTCAAGCTTCTGGTCGATGAAAAGCACGTAGATGGTTGGGATGATCCGCGTATGCCGACGATTTCCGGTTTACGTCGTCGCGGCTACACGCCGGAAGCCATCCGCAGCTTCGTATATGAGACAGGCATTTCCAAAGCCTACGGAGTCATCGATTTGCAGGTGCTGGAGCATTTTGTACGTGAGGATTTGAAGCTTAAGGCACCCCGCACCATGGCAGTCATAGATCCGTTGAAGGTAGTTATCACAAACTATCCTGAAGGACAAGTTGAAATGCTGGAGGCGGAAAACAATACTGAAAATCCGGAACTCGGTACACGTCAAATTCCGTTTTCCCGTGAGATTTATATCGAGCGTGAGGACTTCATGGAAAATCCGCCGAGCAAATACTTCCGTTTGTTCCCTGGTAATGAAGTACGTCTCAAGCATGCTTACTTCATTAAATGTAACGATGTGATTAAGGACGCAGACGGAAATGTAACGGAAATCCACTGTACCTATGATGTAGAAACCAAGAGCGGATCAGGCTTTACTGGACGTAAAGTGAAAGGCACGATCCACTGGGTAGAGGCTACTCAGGCTGTACCTGCCGAATTCCGTTTGTATGAGCCTTTGATTAACGCAGAGGACACGGAAGAGATTGAAGAGGATGCATCGGAAAAAACATTCCTTGACCAATTGAATCCGAACTCTTTGGAAATTGCTCATGGCTATGTCGAGCCGAACATGAAAGAAGCTCAATCGCAGGACAAGTTCCAATTTTTCCGTCATGGTTATTTCAGTGTCGATCCGAAGCTTTCCCAACCGGGTCAGCCTGTATTTAACCGTGTTGTGTCGTTGAAAAGCTCTTTCCAATTGCCTAAGCAATAGGCTGGTGGAAAGTGTGGGAGAGATGGTAGCTTCGTGCGACCAAGTTGAAAAGGAGTCTGCCGTCGGCAGACTCCTTTATTTTACGCATGCACACTCTTTATACATGATCATTGACTTGACGATACTCTATTGTCTTTGCTAACGAGCCAGAAGGGAGGATAGCTCATTCCTCTAGTGTTGTTAAGGGGCTTCTTCTATTCGTTTGTGCCCGCTGGCAGTCCTGGCTGATAACCGTTTTTGTACAGCATATACCACATGATAGCGAATCCCGCAGATCCAAGTAGGGCGAAGAACACCCCTGCATGGTACATCATTTCTCCACCAAAGTTCTGGAATAGCCATCCTCCCGCAAAACCTGCTACGATACCGGATATACCACTCCAGGTCAAGGTATATACGGCCTGTCCGGATGATCGGTATGCTGCAGGGGTAAATAGGACGGTCAACTGGGTGCCTACATAGAAGTATCCACCGAAGGTGACGCAATGAAGTGCCTGAATGAACACAATCTGAATCGGGTCTGTGGCCAGAGCCATCAGTTCCCAACGTAAGGCAAACAGCAAACTGACGAGTGCCAAACAGCCGACCATCACAGTCATTCTTTTCTTCAAGAAGCGATCAAACAGCAAAAATACAATAATTTCGAATACCGATGACATAAAAACAGCAAAACCAAGCATCTGTTTGGACCCACCCAGCTCGGTGATGTACAGGGACATAAAGGCGCTGTTGATCGAATTCGGGATGGATACAAGGATGCCCAATAAAATAAAGGATATAAAGTATCCGTTCATTAAAACACTGCCAAAGCCGCGTAAATGGATGGTTGCTGTCTCCACAGTGCTTTTCAGTGGTGGAATCGACAAGGTGCAGATCAATGCAGCCAGAAGAAGTACCGTAAAGATGGTGGATATGCTGGATATCCCCGTTTGGTCAATAACTATGCCGGCAGCTGCTGCTGTCACAGCCCAACCGAAGGAACCCCATATACGGAATGCGCCAAATTTCCGGTCTGTGCCCTCAATATAGCTGAGAATTAGGCTGTTGCTTTGCGCAAATAAAGGGCTTTGGAAAAAATAAAAACCAATCATCGACACATAAATCATGATATACGTATGGACATAAAACAAAGCTTGTAGCAATAACAAGGTACCTATAATCATAAATAGCAGAATACGTCGGAGGTTACGGCTCCGGTCGCTTGTATAGCCCCAAAAAGGGTTCGCGAATACGGATACAAAAGGCCCGATGGCCATCAGACTCCCGATCTCCAGCTTGTCCATGCCGATATCTTGCAGATACAACGGGAAGAAGCTGGAGAAAATGACCATAGCTCCATATAGAAAAAAATTATACAGTTTTAAGGAATATAGAGGAGTCTCTTGAATTTCTCTCTTTTGCAAGACAAGCCATTCCTTTCTTAGCCCGATAGAGAACTGCGCATCGATGCCGATCTGTGGGGAGGTTCTTTATTCCAATGTATCATGTGTTGAAAGGGTTAACAAACCAATAAATTAACAATTATGTAATAATTATTAGAAGATACTAATTTGATAATGGTTTAAGCAAACTTAAAGATTATTTCGCTATTTTACTAGTTATTGTTTTTGTTGTTCCAAGGGGCGACATGTAGACGAGCTACAGCATTGGAGACTATATATGGTTAGTCCAAGTAAATGTTTGGTTAGTTACAAAATCTTTATTTATAGATAGGTTCTTAAGACCTAAAGTTTATACATAGAATAACCGATACTTAATCCATAATCAGGAGAATTTAGGATTATTTTTTTCTGAATAAAATACATTGTCGCAGATATTACATAAAATCAGAATACTATGCTTCATAAGAAACTATATAGGTTTAATCGACTGGCCTGTATAGTTGGTTTTATGAAATATCCGGGTGGAAAGGGATGGAAAATGGCATTACAGCATCGTAGAGACAATTCCTTGTACCGCCGATTTCCTCGGCTTCTTTTGCTTCAGGCAGGAGAAGGAAGTGAGTTGGTGACTTCTGAAACCAACGAGCCCAATTTAGTACTGACTCGTGAGGGGAAATCATATTATTTGCATGATCTTGAGCAGCCTGGGCGGGAAGCAGAATTATTTATTTCGGGCTTTAAAGAAGTTAAACCTCAAGCGCACGTGATCTTTTTTGGTATAGGACTTGGGTATCATGTCCGTGAATTTCTGCGTAGACACCCGAATACCAGCTTCTCCGTCGTCGAGCCGGACATTGATGTGATGAATACTTTTTTACAGCATCTGAATGAAACCGATTGGCTGGCTGATAAGATGATCGAAGAGGTTATGGTAGGAGGAATGACTGGAGAAACAATCGGTACACTGCATAGGTTGGTTGACCGTGTATCTGGGGTCCTTGTTGTTCCATGGCTCCCGTATCGTTCCTTATTTGCTGCGCAATTAAAGAAATTTAATGAAATATTGTACAAAATGGTCTCTAACAAGAAGGACAAAATGGCTATCAATAACGTGTACGAAAAAAAATGGGCGTTAAACAGTATTCATAATTTCCCTTATATTTTACATAGTTCAAATTTTTTGCACGCGGGCTCAGAGCATATTAGGGACAAGCCAGTCTTAGTAATATCTGCTGGCCCTTCGCTTAACGACGAAATTGAACACCTGCGACATATTCGTGAGCACAATCTTGCTTATCTGTTTACAGTAGGATCGGCAGTGAACACGCTGGTGGAGCATGGCATTTATCCGCACGGCACGTTCAGTTATGACCCGAACGAATACAACGTAAATGTAATTCAAAAGGTGATCGACAAGCGAATTGATTCAATTCCACTTATTTTCGGCAGTACGGTCGGTAAACACACACTCGATCATTATCCAGGTCGTCTTATGCATATCATCATTTCTCAGGATGAACTCTCCAAGCACGTATTGCGGACACCGGAGGGAAATAAACCAACGATTATTAACGATGCTCCTTCAGTAGCGGTCATTGCACTCCAATGTCTGATCCAGATGAAAGCAGACCCTATTGTGTTGGTGGGGCAAAATTTAGCCTATCGGGATGAACAATATTATGCTGAGGGGATTACTCATGCCCAAGGTGTTCCAGCTAGTGCGGATTTGCCGCGTGTAGAAGGCGTTCATGGCCAACAGGTGGTTACACGACATTCTTTTATCAAAATGAAAACAGAGATGGAGTTTTACATTAGTACAGTGAAGGGAACCGAATTTATAAACACAACGCGTGAAGGTGCTGTTATTAAGGGAACATCTTTTCAGAACTTGGAAGAGATCATCCAGACACGGTTAAAAGGTGTTATTGACGACACGTGGCTGCAAACCAGCAGTAATTCGGAATACGATCTCTTGTTTCTGAGGTCACGCATTGAAGAGCTTCAGCGGGAAAAAGAGGTTTTTCAAGCCATTATGGAGCAGATTCATCATGTATTGCTCGGCATCAAACATAAGCTCAGTCTGAAGCAGGCCAATATGCTGAACGAGTCCTTTGGACAGTTTGACGACTTATTTGCCTCATTATTAGGTAATTGTTTTTTCAAAATATATGTTCTGCCTCGCCATCGTATGCGGTATGAGTTTTTGTACAGTAAAATGGACGCCATTCAGAGCAGCAGGAATCCTCTGATCAGAGGGGAACAAATTTTGCTATACTTCGGAGATTTCATATGGAAATGCCAGCAGGATTATATGGAAATCAAGAACGAGATCCATGAATTTCACCGTTCCATTCACACCTAGATAAAAAGGAGCACGTATATGAGCAAGAATAAAAGAAATAAGAATCATGTAAATCGAATGATTAAGGCAGGTGTGCTGACAACACAGGTGCTCAGCCTGGCAAACCCATATATTTCAGCGACGTTTGCATCGGAGAGCGTAAGCGACAATACGACGGAGAATGTGTCGGTGTCGGACGGGTTCATACAAGACGCTTCCTCATCCCCCGTGGCCTTATCAGTCTATATGCAGGCGCAAATGGACGAGCCTCCATACTATACATGGCTTTCACCTCAGGAAAGCGGCGTTTCTTTGTCCGCAAATCTGGCTATGTCGTTCAGTGAAGAGGTGCAACTGGGCACAGGTCATCTAGTGGTGCACCAGGAGGATGGAAGTGAAACGGGACGGATTAACGTGAGCGGAGGTACGGTCGTAGGTGGTACGGTACATATCAGCGGTCAGAACGTGTCAATGGAGTTGGATTATCCGCTGGCAGATAGTACTCGGTACTATGTAGAAGTTAGCTCGGGTATGTTTGTAGATCGCGCGGGTCAAGGCAACAATGCGATTTGGGACAAGGACATGTGGACCTTCCAGACGGCAGACACCATAGCGCCGAAGCTGGTGAGGAAGGGACCAGAGGGCCCAGACATGAGTGGCGTAAGTCCCTACGATGCGAACTTTATGCTGGAGTTTAATGAGCCAGTGAGATGGGACCACGGCTACGTAAGGTTGCACGAAGCCTCGGGTGGGGCAGTGGTTCGTGAGTTACCGATATCGGGTCAGTGGGGAACGGGGAAATCCCTATCAGTCTGGGAAAATACAGCCTACTTTTCCTTTTCGGGTGGGCTGGAAGAAGGAAAGTCGTACTATCTGGAAATCACTTCGGGAGCACTAACGGATTTGGCGATGAATCCATATGTAGGGATGCATACTTCGGAGGACTGGACATTCCGCACACGAGATGAGAGACCCCGTTATACGCATCTGTATCCAGAGGGGAGTGGTCAAACGCTCACCTCGAACCTGCACATGAGCTTCAGTGAAGAGGTGCAACTGGGCACAGGCCATCTGGTGGTGCACCAGAAGGATGGAAGTGAAGCGGGTCGGATTAACGTGAGCGGAGGTACAGTCGTAGGTGGCACGGTACATATCAGTGGTCGTAATGTGGTGATGAAACTGGATCACCCGCTGATGGACAGCACCCAGTACTATGTAGAAGTTAGCTCGGGTATGTTTGTAGACCGTGCGGGTCAAGGTACCAATGCGATTTGGGACAAGAACATGTGGAACTTCCGGACAGCAGACACCACCGCGCCGAAGCTGGTGAAGAGAAGAACGCCTGAAGGATTGGAGCTCAGTGGTGCAGGCCAGTATGCAGGCTTTATATTGGAGTTCAATGAGCCGATGAAGTGGAACCAAGGCTATGTAAGGCTTCACGAAGCCTCAGGTGGGGCAGTGGTTCGTGAACTGCGAGTATCCGGTGCAGGGAATTTAAACAGTACGCTAGAAGGACATGATAATGTAGTCGAATTTATGCTATCAGGCGGGCTGGAGGAAGGAAAGTCTTACTATCTGGAAATCACCTCGGGAGCCCTAACGGATTTGGCAATGAATCCGTATGTGGGTACGCGTATTCCAGAGGAGTGGACGTTCCGCGTGCAAGATGAGAGACCCTATTATACCTATATGTCCCCCCACGGAAATATGTGGACGCTCACACCGGAGTTGGGAATGGCATTCAGTGAAGAGGTGCAACTGGGCACAGGTCATCTGGTGGTGCACCAGAAGGATGGAAGTGAAGCGGGTCGGATTAACGTGAGCGGAGGTACAGTCGTAGGTGGCACGGTACATATCAGTGGTCAGCATGTGCGGATGGAACTGGATCATCCACTGGCGGATAGTACCCAGTATTATGTGGAGGTCAGCTCGGGTATGTTTGTAGACCGTGCGGGTCAGGGGTCAAATGCGATTTGGGACAAGAACATGTGGAACTTCCAGACAGCAGACACCACCGCGCCGAAGTTGGTAAAGAGAAGAACACCTGAAGGATTGGAACTCAGTGGTGCAGGCCAGTATGCAGGCTTTATATTGGAGTTCAATGAGCCGATGAAGTGGAACCAAGGCTACGTAAGGCTTCACGAAGCCTCAGGTGGGGCAGTGGTTCGCGAACTACGAGTATCCGGTGCAGGAAATTTAAACAGTACGCTAGAAGGACATGATAATGTAGTCGAATTTATGCTATCAGGCGGGCTGGAGGAAGGAAAGTCTTACTATCTGGAAATCACCTCGGGAGCCCTAACGGATTTGGCAATGAATCCGTATGTGGGTACGCGTATTCCAGAGGAGTGGACGTTCCGCGTGCAAGATGAGAGACCCTATTATACCTATATGTCCCCCCACGGAAATATGTGGACGCTCACACCGGAGTTGGGAATGGCATTCAGCGAAAAGGTCCAACTAGGCACAGGCCATCTGGTGGTGCACCAGAAGGATGGAAGTGAAGCGGGCCGGGTTAACGTGAGCGGAGGTACAGTCGTAGGTGGCACGGTACATATCAGTGGTCAGCATGTGCGGATGGAACTGGATCATCCACTGGCGGATAGTACCCAGTATTATGTGGAGGTCAGCTCGGGTATGTTTGTAGACCGTGCGGGTCAAGGTACCAATGCGATTTGGGACAAGAACATGTGGACCTTCCAGACAGCAGACACTACCGCGCCGAAACTGGTGAAAAAGAGATCACCGGAAGGGTTGGAGCTCAGTGGAGTAGGCACGTATGCCGGTTTTATGCTGGAGTTCAATGAGCCCATGAAGTGGAACCAAGGCTATGTAAGACTCCATGAAGCCTCAGGTGGGGCAGTGGTTCGCGAACTGCGAATATCGGGTGCAGGAAATTCGAATTTTACGTTAAAAGGCGAGGAAAATATAGCGTACATTGAGCTATCAGGTGGGTTGGAAGAAGGAAAGTCGTACTATCTGGAAATTACCTCGGGGGCGCTAACAGATTTGGCAATGAATCCGTATGTGGGGATGCATACTCCAGAGGAATGGGCGTTCCGCGTACGAGATGAGCGCTCACATCGTTCTAAGGATAAAGAAACGTCAGCTCAGGATACCTCGTCAGCGGCTTCCCCAACAGAGACTAAGACTGGTGTCCTATTAACAGACGCTAAGACGGTAACTGATAAGAGCCACACTATTCAACTTATTGGTTTGAATGATGGGGACGCCAGCCAAGCCCTGAATGTTACAAATGTTGACCAGAAAGAACTGATAGTTGATGCCTCGGGATACAGCAAAGCAGCAAAAGTAAGTATACCTTCTGACTTTTTAAAGGAATATGAGAGAGAAAATACAAAGGTGCCGATTAGTATTCACACGGCAGTAGCTCAGTTTACTCTTTCTGCTGAATTGGTTGGCAAACTGGCCTCATTATATCCTGAAGACAACCTAATCGTTGAAATTTCAGCGTTGACAGGCGAAAACAGTGCACAAGTAAGGCAGGCTATTGCTGACAGGGGTTTAGCGAATGTTGTGGTAAACCCGGTTGATTTCAAGCTTATGGCTGGAGATCAAGAGATCACTGAATTTTTTGGGCACTATGTGGAGCGAAAATTGATTGTGGATCATGAAGTTGATCCTGAGCATGTAGCGGCCGTATGGTTTGATCCTCAGACAGGTGTGTTGTCATCTGTTCCCGTATTGATTCGGAATGTAAATGGACTAACAGAGGCAATTATCAAATCAAATCATAACAGCATTTATGCTGTAGTCTCAGCAGACAAAAAGTTTAAGGATCTGGAGAATCATTGGGCACGAAAAGATGTCGAGATGCTGGCAAATAGGCTAATTGTCAAAGGCGTCCAGCCTGATATTTTTGAACCAAATCGGGCTGTAACAAGAGCTGAATTTGTGGCAATGCTTGTTCGCGGACTTGGTATGCAGGAGAAGCCGTTAACAGAGCCTTTTACAGATGTGAAAGAAAATGCCTGGTATGCTGGTAGTGTTGGAGCTGCGGTGGAAGCTGGTTTGATTCGTGGTTATGGGAATCAGTCATTTGAGCCAGAAAAGGTGATTACACGTGAGGAGATCGCGGTCATTGCTGAAAAGGCTGCACATTACGCTCAGACTCTAAATGCCAGTCCTTCTAGTGAGAAATATAAAGAGGTTTACAGCGATGCATCTACTGTTTCTCCTTGGGCTCAAGATGCTATGGCGCAGGCTACAGAGCAAGGCTTAATTAAGGGTGTCTCTCCCGACTTGCTTGCGCCCAAACAGCAGGCGGCCCGGGCGGAGGCTACTTCCATAATAAAACGATTTTTGCAACTTATTAAGTTCACGAATTAAAAGTAACGAACTAGACGAATAGGCACCCTCTTTTTTGGCGATCCAGGTGGATCGCCATTTTTTATACTTTATATAGATGATATTATTAGATTTATTCGTGTTAATGATAGAGTTTGTCTAGCAAAAAGGAGGTGCGATGGTGATGGTGGAGGTGACTGGAATTATCGTGGCAGGTGGGCGCTCTAGCAGAATGGGACAGGACAAGGCGCTGCTTCAGCTGGGAGGTGTTACGGTACTGGAGAGAATAGCCGCTGTGTTGGGGCAGGTAGCAAAACGGGTTATTGTAGTGACTCGGGATGCACAACAGTATAGAGAGTTTGATCTGGAAACGACAAAAGACCTGTGTCCCGGCTTAGGGCCTTTGAGCGGCATTCATGCGGGGCTTTCTGCTTCCACAACGGAGTGGGGCATTGTCGTTGCCTGCGATATGCCCTTCGTGCAGCCAGAGATATTGTGTGCTTTGCTTACTCACGCAACGAACTGGGCAGCGGCGCAAGAGACAAATAGTGAACAAGGAAAGCAACAAGTACAAGGAGATCATACAACCTTGACAGGAAATGGCTCATTGCCCCAGCCAGCACAACCTGAGTTACAGGCAGTGATCGCCTCGGTGGATGGACGTATACATCCGCTGCTAGGCATATACCATCAAAGTGTGTTGCCGTCTGCCGAGCAATGTCTGCGTAGTGACCGTCTTCGTCTGATCGACTGGCTAGATTCATTGAACGTTCGTTATGAGACAGCGGGCGATTGGCCAGGTGCGAGCTTAGAGATGTGGCGGCAAGCTGTGTTTAATATGAACTACCCGCAAGATTATCAGACTACAGTGGAGCAATTGGAGCATATACAAAAACGTACCGAACGTGCACAGAACCTGGAAAAACCAGAACGATAACCACATCAAGAACGGAAGGAAATAACAGGAGATGAGAGAGAAGAAGTGTAATGATTTTGAGGGGAGTACATAACATGCTGGAAGCTATTATCCATGCTGTTTTATTGGCATTGGGATTGATTTTGCCTTTGGGGGTACAAAATGTATTTGTGTTTAATCAGGGGGCGTCTCAGTCGCGGTTTCGCAATGCACTGCCTGCTGTCATTACAGCGGGTGTCTGTGACACAATCCTGATCACGCTTGCGGTTGGGGGCGTGTCCCTTATTTTGCAGCAATTTCTATGGCTCACGAACGTACTCTATGCGGCGGGCTGTTTGTTTCTGCTGTATATGGCCTGGACTTTATGGAGATCGAAGGCGGCTTCCTCGGGAGAAAGTCAGGCGATGCGGCCGAAACGCCAGATGATTTTTGCCGCTTCGGTATCGCTATTGAATCCACATGCCATACTCGACACGGTTGGCGTAATTGGAACCAGTTCCCTTCAATATGACGGCGGGGAACGCTGGGCCTTTGGTCTGGCCGCCGTGTCCGTATCTTGGATATGGTTTATCGGTCTGGCAACAGCGGGGCGTCTCGTGGGACGTATGGATTCGGAAGGGAAGTTTGGGACTGTGCTCAACAAAATATCGGCACTGATTATTTTAGGCTTGGCTATTTACATGGCGATAAATTTCATTACTGGTATGTGATCCAAACCTGGTTAGAAGAAAAATTTCAATACAGCGAATACCCCGCTCAAAGCAAAGGGAACACCGATCAAAAACAGCATAAAGGCCAGACAGCCTGCACCATTTACACCGCCTGCAATTCGGGCGTCTCGAGGGTTAGATGGATTGTATAATACCTTGATCTTGCTGCCAACCCGGTTGAGGCTTAGGTTGGTGCTATAAGGATTCCAGAATTCTACGGCTTCAGCTGAAGCTGTATAGAAGCGCACCTTTAATCGGCGGGTGTAGCTAGTATCTACCGGATCATCTCGGTCAAAGGGAACGACATCAATATCTACTTCGATATGCGCATCAACGATTTGCCCCTTGGTACGGACCCAGTGGCGTTTACGATAACGATGACGACGGATCGTTCTGAATCCAAAATAGATGAGTAGCAGTCCAATCAAGCTGAACAATGGCATCAGCAGATCAGAACTAAAATGAAACCAATACACATTGAAATCAGTTGAGATGATAATCTACTCCTTTAAACAAAGCGATAATTAATATATCGGATGTTTTTTAGGAACAGTTTAATTCTTCCATAGAGATAACGACAGAGCTGTATGGAATATAAAAAGATCCTACTTCACCGGGAAGTGGATCTTTTTAATAGCTATGAGAATTACTTATTGCTAGATAAGGACATATCAAAATCAACATCCTCGATAAATTCGATAACCTCACCATTGGGGCTGTGGACTAATGCATTTGTTACAACTAGAGGAGGTTCGCCAAGTGTAAGCTGATTGGGTTCCACAAAGGTTCTTGCTCCGTGGGCAAGGGCTTTTTGATATATTTCATCCACATTGTCTACGTAAAATGCCAAGTGTAATAAAGCCCCGTGGGCAATCTCTTGCTCGGATGCAGCTTTTTTTCCTTGGGCAGGAATGACAGCATCATTATCAAAAATTTCGAGACAGGTTCTCTGATCGGGTGAGATCAGCATGGAAGCCTCTTGAATTCGAAAAGACGGAAGACTCCAGTGATGTCCTCTTTTAAATCCCAATACCTTGGTATAAAATGCAATGGTCGCTTGATAGTCACGGGCTTGTATGGCAACATGCGCTAGTCCCTTCACACTCATTTCAGATCCTCCTTTTGATTCAGGATTTTGCAAAATTCGATTCCAGTCGCTCCGAAGTGCAATATATAGACGAACTAAACCATTTCGATCTATATATTGTTCATTGGAAGTCGCTTATGAGATTTTTGCAAAATCCTCATGTAAGTGAACCTTATTATATGAATAATGTTGTGGTGCTTATATATTTAGAGTAAGGTTTTTATACTATATTAATTATTGAAAAAAAGTTAATTTGGGTGAAAAACGTTATTTTTTAAATTCAGGTTAGGAGGGGCTCGATATGCAGCATCACATTGACGATATAGATCACAAAATCATGAAATTGCTACAGCATGATGCTCGGATAACTATTTCCCAAATCAGTAAAGAAATCTCGATGTCACAGCCGTCTGTTAAAGAAAGGATAACCAAGCTTGAAGAACGAGGGATTATTTCGGGATATAGTACCGTATTTAATTTACGGGAACTGAATCGAGGAACGACTACATTTATTCTAATAAAGACAGAACATTGCCAAGAGTTGGTTGAATTTTGTAGAGAGGCGAAGGAAGTCACCGATTTATTTCGCATCAGTGGGGAATTTAATTATCTCATTAAGGTGCAAACCGCGTCGGTAGAGGAAATTGCAGAGCTTCAGGATTCATTAGTTAAGCTGGGGCCTTCGAAGTCGCATATTTGTATGAAAAATATACTGGAAAACAGGGTTTTGCTGTAAGCAACTCGAAAACCCACATTTGGAATATAGAGCATTCGGAATAACTGTATTTGTGAAATGAAGATAAGCGAATGCTTAAATGAAATAAAAAAAATGACGCTGAATTACAACAGCGTCACCGTAATGCCCTGCTCCAGACGCTTCACGTCCTGGAGCTCGATCTTCCCGGCCATGGCGTGCAGAGCTGCCGCTGTGCCGCAGGCCGCTCCCTGCCGTAGCATGGCAGGGAGATCCAGCCCCGTAGCTGCGCCGGTGACCAGCCCGGCGACCATAGCGTCACCGCTGCCGAGCGCGCTGACAATGTCCGCGTCTGGCAGGCTCACGCGGTAGCGCGCATCGTGCGTTACCGCCAGCGCCCCGCGCGCGCCGAGCGAGATGACGGCCAGCTGCGCTCCGGCTTCCAGCAGCTTCGATGCCGCCGCTTCAGCGGCATCCGGACGCAGTGCGTCGATTCCCGCGAAGTGAGCGGCCTCGTCCTCGTTAGGCTTCACGAGGTCGGGCTTTCCGCGCAGCCCCAAGCGCAGCGCCTCACCGCTCGCGTCCAGCGCCACCCGCGCGCCGCGCGCCTTCGCCAGCGTGCACAGCTCGGCGTACAGATCGGGCGGGCAGCCGGGTGGCAGGCTGCCGGAGAGGACGACCCAAGCCGACTCCTCGGCAAGGGTCTCGATTTTGCGCCGCAGTGCGGCTAATTCAAGCGGCCCAACCGTCGGTCCGCTCTCAATCAGCTCGGTCTGCGTGCGCGCGGACGGGTCGAGCACGGTAATGGCGAGACGGGTCTCCCCATGTGCCGTTTCAATGAAATCGGCGCTTACGCCTTCTGCGCTCAACCCGTCAATGAGCAGCCGTCCGGTGTGTCCGGCAGCAAACCCGGTCGCTCGTACAGGCTCGCCTAGCGAGCGGATGACGCGGGCGGCATTCACGCCCTTGCCGCCCGGTACCGTCAGGCCGCCTTCCATGCGGTGGACGGCATTCAAACCGAAGCCTGCAACCGTGTAGATTTTATCCACAGCCGCGTTAAGCGTTACGGTGGTAATCACAAGGCATCACTCCTTTAAGATCAGCAATTCGCAATATTTGATGCCATTCGCTCATGCTAAGATATTAGCTTTAATCCCAATGCTGCGGCAAGAATCATGGCGATGAATAAAACACGCAGTACGCTTTTTTGTTCACCGTACAAGAACATGCCTGTAATTGTGCTGCCAACCGTTCCGATGCCTGTCCATACGGCATAGGAGGTGCCCATAGGCAAACTTTTCATGGCATAGCTGAGTAGAGAAAAGCTAAGAACAAAGGATAGGACCATGAGCACTAAGGACTTCCAGCCTTTGCCCACCGTAACTCCCTTCATACCGATGACTCCTAACACTTCCGAGCACCCCGCGATAACCAATGCAATCCAAGCCATTATGCGCCACTCCCTTCCTGAACATCACGGTCGGTAACTAACTTCAGACCGACCACACCTGCCAGCAAAAGGGCGATTAATAGCGTTTTGGACCATTGAAACGGTTCTCCGAATAGCAGCATTTCGCCTACGACTGTTCCCCCTGTCCCTAGTCCGGTGAATACAGCATACACTGTGCCTACAGGCAGTCGGTTCGCAGCCTTCATGATCAAATAAAAGCTGGCTACCACAGCCAGCACGGTTACAGCCCAGGCGAGTGCAGAATCCGCATGCTTCAAACCCGATACCCATACGACCTCAATCAGGCCGCCAACAAAAACGTAAATCCAACTGCGATTCATGATGAATGTTCTCCTCAAAAATAGATTTTATAAGTTCGACGGCTTCACGCTTCATGAGGTGAGGTTAACGTAATCCCACGCCAAAAAATAGGCCATGCAGCGTTCAGTCTTCGGTGGTAGTTGATGCTTCCACTGTACAGTAGCTCCACCATGATTCCATCCACCAGTGTCATGAAGGCTAAAGCCACATCCACTGGCTCCATATGCCCAAAGGGTTCCCGATCCCGTGTATTCCGGAGGCGGCGAGTTAATTTTCGCTCCATTTTATCCAGAAAAGGATTAACAATATCCAACATCTCGTTATACAACGATACAGGCGGAAAGAAGGAAAAGCGAAGCATAAACTTGGCTGAGTCGTTGCTCTCATATTCCTGTCCCATCCAAAACAAGAAGTCATGCAGGGTATGCTTAAGCGGCTGATCTTTACGTTCCGTAAAGTATTCGAAAATACGTAAATTCTGCTCTTGAAAAGCGTACCTCGCCACCTGTAGAAACAGATCCTCCTTGCCTTGGAAATGCGCGTATATAGACGGTTTTCGGATACCGACCTCAGCGGCAATACTGCTCAAGGAGGCACCCTCATACCCATTGGTGGCAAACTGAAAAAGAGCGGCCTTTCGAATCTCTTCCATCCCCATTATTTTCACCTACCTAACGTTCGTTAGTTTATTTTTACACGAAAAAAAGTAAGTGTCAACCCAGCATCCTTGCGTTTTGTATAAAGCTTTTCTTTGGATTTTTTTTATCAACATTTTAATAAAAAAGTGGGAAGAAATAAGGGGCTCATGTACAATATAATGAAGAATACCTGTCAAATGCAGTCCACTGGAAGTGAGGTTAGTTATGAGGCGAAGCTTACTGGCCGTATTGATCGCGGCTATGGTGTTTATTATTTATTATTTTGGCTTGTTTAATTACATCGGCAAAAATGAAGGAACTGTCATCAGTATTTTTTCCACCCTGACAGTGATCTCCATCAGTCTGATTATTTTTACGGAGAATCGTAATCCCTCCACTACGATGTCCTGGATTTTGCTGCTGGCATTGCTGCCAGTCGTTGGACTTCCTCTTTATTTTCTGTTTGGGCAAAATGTATTCAAGCGTCGCAAGTATGATAAAAAGGCATTGCGTGACCAACAGGCTTACGACCGCATAGAAAAGGATGCTTTGCGAGTCAAACGAGATCTGACCTGCTTTACAGATGAGCAGCAGCAGTTGATGCGTTTGGCCCGCAGACTGGCCCGATCCCCGATTTATTTTGCGACAGAAACTCAAATTCTGAACAATGGAGATGAAACCTTCTCCACTTTGCTGGAAGAACTGCGCAAGGCGCAGCATCATATCCATATGGAATATTACATTTTCCGGTCGGATGATATCGGTACCAGCATTCAGAAAATTCTGATCGAAAAGGCTAAAGCGGGTGTTAAGGTTCGGTTTATGTACGATGCGGTGGGCAGTATTCAGTTATCGAAGTCATTTTTAAAGGAAATGAGAGATGCAGGAGTAGAGGTCGTTGCGTACGGCGGCGCTCGGATCTTGTTCTTCTCCAGCCGGGTAAACTATCGTAATCACCGTAAAATTGTAGTTATCGACGGTAATATCGGATTAATTGGTGGACTAAATGTAGGGGATGAGTATCTCAGCCGCAACAAAGCCTACGGCTTTTGGCGTGATACGCATATGATTGTGAAGGGCGAAGCTGTGCGGACGTTGCAGCTTATATTTTTACAGGATTGGCTTCACATGACGGGCGAGTCGGTGCTCGATAGCGAATATCTGTCTCCCAATATTGAACCCATTACGGATGGAGGCGTGCAGATTATTGCCAGCGGCCCGGATAATGAGCGGAGAGTACTTAAAAATCTCTTTTTCTCCATGATCACATCTGCCCGAAAATCAGTCTGGATTGCCACTCCTTATTTTATCCCGGATGAAGATATCCTGACTGCCTTACGGATGGCTGCCTTGTCCGGGTTGGACGTGCGTATTCTGTTTCCCGCAAAACCGGATAAATGGCTACCGTTCCTCGCGTCCCATTCGTATTTCCAGTCGTTGCTGGAGGTTGGAGTCAAGGTATATGAATATGAAAAAGGGTTCCTCCACTCCAAGCTCCTCATCATTGACGGGGAAGTTGCGACCATCGGGACAGCCAATATGGATATGCGTAGCTTTCATTTGAATTTTGAAGTTAACGCTCTGTTAATTCAAACGCACAGTGTGCAGCAGATGGTAACGGACTACGAACGAGATTTGCACTCTGCCAGTCTGATCGTACGCGAAGAATTCATGAAAAAACGTCTGTTCAAACGTTTGATGGAATCACTCGCGCGGCTGCTTTCACCGCTGCTGTAAGCATAAACGAATTCGCTACAGCAGTATCCCGTAGTTAAAATGTAGTAAAGCCTAAAATATCCTGTAGACGGTATATAATATCTTTCCAAAATGTTGAATGATCCTCGTAAGCTGCTAGATCCAAACTGTATTCAGCCCCCTGATTATTCCATAGCTTATCAAAATAGGCCGCAACCTGTCGGGTCAGCTTGCTGTCCGCCGGAGCGGCCACCCACAACTCATTTTCCAGATTCAAATCATCCAGATTACGGGGGGTCAGATTGGTAGAGCCACCCCAAATGATATGCTCTCCTTGCGCCTTGGCGATATAAATCAGTTTGGTATGGAACTGCTCATGGGTGGTATGATACCAGCGAATTTGAATGTTCCCGCCCGATTTATCGGACAACTCCTGGGCAACCGGACGATTGGGGATGCCGATTTTTTCCTGACCAAACGCGTTTTGATTGGGGTCCAGCAGCAATTGGATGTTTACACCGCGGGCAGAGGCATCCAGCAGGCTGTTCAATACTTTGCGGTCAGCCAAATAAAACATGCCCATATGAATGCTGTCACCTTTCTTCGTCTGCCCGATGCCATCCAGAACCGAGGTGTACACCTTGCCCTCAGTTAGATATTTGATCCGGTAGCTGTCCTTACCCGATGGAACTTTGGGTTCGGCCTGTGGTGTATAGGCAGGAAGCTGCCCGCCACCCGAGAAGTCCAACACCGCCTGCTCTGTTTGTAAAATGTCTCCGATGATAGGCCCCTTCACCTCCAGCGCTACATTGGAGTGATAGGCGCTCGCGTCGTGCACGTTGCCTGTAGAAATGAGCGCTGTCTGTTCGTTGGCAACCAATTTTCGGTGATTGGCCTTGACGTTTAACAGCTTAAGATAGGAGCGAGCCGTAACATCAGGTCCGTCACTGGCCATAAGGTTGGGAATCCAGCCTGTGCCCTGCTGCCCGAACCATTGGAAAAAGGTACGCCACACCGCCGAATAGATGGGCGTGGAGTCCCGCAACGGGTCTACATCGGTCTGCACGACTTGAATCCCTGCTCGCTTCATATTCTCCAACAAAGGATTGGGGGCAGAATTGTAGTTGGTATTGACTTCATCTGTAATGAAAAAGATAGGCATATCCGGATGAGCTTTCTTTTTGGCAATAAGATGATCGGTCATTTGTGCGCTGACTTGGGGGAAGTGCTGACCTTTATGCTTATAGTCATTGAACAGAAACAGGTCGATGACAATAAATTGTTGGGCTTCATCAATGATCCCGAGCATACGATTCAAAATTTGACCTTCATGCTGTACAGTGCTTCCATCCCCGGTGGGATAGGTCAAATCTGTCCAGAAGTTTACCTCATGGGTCGAATACTCCTGACTCTCATAAGAGACGAACGGAGGCAATGGTTTATGGGTCTGATACAGCATGACGGCAATCAGCCAGAGGATAAGTACCAGAATGGCGATTTTAAAAGCCCGACCCTTTTTCTCAGTTCTTCTTTGATATTCCGGCACAGAATGCAGCGGATCACGTGTAGTCATATGACGATCAACTCCTCAATTGAATGCTGCATTCCATTTTATCGTGCCGGAACATGCAGTTTTATGATGGGATACTGTCAAGTTATTAACGCAAGTGTGCAGGATTGACGCGGATAATAAATGGAATTAAATGGAATTAAATGGAATATAATTTACTATTCGTTGAGGACATATGTCCTTTATAGGAAGTCTGCCCTATAATTTAATATATATAAAAGTCATTTACATGGGGAGAATAACGATTTATGAGAGGAATCTTGTTTGCTTTTCTGGGAGGAGCGTGTATTACGCTACAGGGGGTAGCGAATACACGGATTAGTCAGGATATCGGTACATGGCAGGCGGCCACTGTTACTCAGCTAATAGGCTTTATTTTGGCAGCATTAGTCTGGATGTTTACAAGGGATGGCAATGTGGCTGAACTGAAACAGGTAAAGCCGATGTATCTTTGGGGCGGTGCCTTTGCAGCAATTATTATATTTAGTGAAGTCACGGCAATCCAACATATTGGGGTTACGTTCACGATCTCGGCGTTGTTGATTGCGCAGTTGTGTTTAACCTTCCTGGTAGATATTAAGGGATGGTTCGGTATAGTGAAGCAAAAGATGAAGCTGCCACAATTTATAGGTATTGGTATGATGATCGCGGGTGTAATTATTCTGAAGCTCTAAAATAGAAATTTAACTTGTAAAGAAAGCTTAGAATGAAGAGATTGAAGGTGAGCTTAGGAATGAGAGAAATTCAGGATCAAGAGCAGCTAAAATATTTTTTGCAGCTGCATGAGTTGGAATCCATACTCTACGAGCCACTACATCCTTATTTGTCGTTGCATCGTTTGGAGCAAGGGGAAAAGCTCTGTTTACAGGGGGACCCCATCGAGCATCTATATATACTGGTGCAGGGCAAGGTCAAGATTTATACCAGCTCTACAGAAGGGAAAACCCTGATCCTTTGCTTCAAAACACCGATCGAGGTTATAGGAGATGTTGAATATATTCGGAGTAGTCACGTCATCAACACAGTAGAGGCAGTGTCTCCGATCTATGTGATCGGTATTCACCACCAATGGATGAACAAATACGGCAGAGACTATGCTCCTTTGCTGCAATTTCTATTGGATATTGTCACGCGAAAGTTTTGCCTGGACTCCGACTTTTCCAGTTTCAATCTCATGTATCCGGTGGAAGTCAGGCTGGCGAGCTACCTGCTATCGGTTTCTTTTGACGAATCGAATACGGCTTTTCATGAGGAATTACGTGCATCCAGTCTGGTAGATGTGGCGAATCTGATCGGAACCAGCTATAGACATCTCAACCGTGTTATTCGCAAAATGATTGAAGATGGATGGGTTGAACGGACAAAAGGCTACATTGTCATTCGGGACAGAAAAGGTTTGAGTGAACTGGCAGGACATAATATTTATGAATCATTGTAATATGGGCATTTATGAAAGCAGAAGAATATCAAGGATCATCAAGGGAGAGTTAACATATGTTATTAGGAATTGTATTGGCGATTATCGCAGGTGCCTTGGTCAGTCTGCAAACGATATTCAATAATAAGGTGAATGAACGGACAGGATCGTGGGCTACAACAACATTGGTGCTGGGAACAGGGTTCGTGGCTTCCTTACTCGGAAGTCTTATTTTTGAAGGGAAAAATACATTTACTTTACAGCATATGCAGCCGTGGTACTGGTTTAGTGGCATGATTGGTGTCGGTGTTGTGTTCTGTCTGGTGCAAGGAATGAAGCGACTTGGCCCGACCTATGCGATCTCCATAGTATTGACGGCGCAATTAGGTACGGCCCTGTTGTGGGATTCGTTAGGATGGCTGGGATTAGAAAAGATTCCTTTTACCTTTAACAAGTTGATCGGAGTATTGGTCATTATCGGTGGTATTCTGGTATTCAAATTTGGACATGGGCGTACGAAGGAGCAAGCAGAAAGCATTTCATCTGTACCTGATTCAATGAAGGGATAGAGGAGATTGTAAATGGCCTTTATCTTGCTGGGATAGGGATCGTCCTTTCAAATAGGCATTTTGCAGAAAAGCGGCAGCTCAATTAGGAGCGGCTTTTCTGTAGAGTTTCCGAAATAACTGGTTTATTGCAAATTTTGAACATGGCCATGGGTAAGAAAAAATGTCCACGATCGTGTATATATTTTTCCATCCATGATACAATGAAAGTATCTTAAAATAGCCACTTTAAGGGTTACGATATTTGATATAAGAGACGATAAATAGATCGGTTACCGTGTTCGGGAACGGTCTTATTTGTGCTTCTTGAACTTGATACAATAAACAGAGTGACTTTGGATGAGGTGGAACATAGATGAGTAGTACAGAAAATGAAAAAGGAGCACCTGACGGTTTTAATAGATCCGGCTCTTTGTTGCCTGCCGCGAGGACAGGCGAACGGAAGATTGAGCACGTCCGCCTTTGTTTGCAAGAAGATGTGGCCGGACAAGGCATTACCAGCGGGCTGGAGCGATATGCCTTTAAGCACTGCGCTCTGCCGGAGTTGCATTTTGACGAGGTTCGTCTGGATACTACTTTTTTAGGACGAGCTGTACGAACACCGCTGCTTATTAGCTCCATGACAGGCGGCAGCGCCGAGACAGGAGCGATTAATGAGCGATTAGCAGAGACAGCGGAGAGACGCGGCTGGGCATTGGGGGTCGGTTCGGTACGGGCTGCGGTGGAAAGGGAAGAACTGGCTTCAACCTTTGCGGTTCGCCGTCTGGCACCCAGTATCCCGATCCTTGCCAATCTGGGTGCGGTGCAGCTGAACTATGGATTTGGCGTGGATGATTGTCGCGGTGCAGTGGAAATTGCCGGAGCAGATATGTTGGTGCTGCATTTGAACGGATTGCAGGAGATTTTTCAACCTGAAGGGAATTTGGATTTTAGCGGTTTGCTTCAACGCATTGAGGAGTTGTGTCGTCAGCTTTCAGTGCCTGTAGGAGTGAAGGAAGTAGGTTGGGGCATAGATGGCGAGACGGCATCGAGACTGTATGATGCGGGTGCAGCCTTTATAGATGTCGCTGGCGCAGGCGGGACAAGCTGGAGCCAAGTGGAGAAATTTCGCAATCCTGATCCTGTGCGTCGCGCGGCGGCGGAGGCGTTTGCGGATTGGGGCAACTCGACCGCTGATTGTATCGTGGAAGTCAGAGCCGTTCAGCCACATGGTGCTCTGATCGGCAGCGGTGGACTGAGAGACGGTGTCGATGCAGCGAAGGCGCTTGCTTTGGGAGCTGACATGGCAGGCTTCGGGCGTTCTTTGCTCGGTTCTGCGGTTGCTTCTAGGGAAGCGCTGGAGGCACGTATGGAGCAGGTCGAACTGGAACTCCGCACGGTTATGTTTGGTATTGGGGTAGATGGAATAGAAGGACTCAAAAATACGACTCGACTAAGAAAGAAGGTAAACGGATGAGCGGACTTATTACATTGGTTCCGATGAATGCAAAGCAATATGATCAATTTGAACAACGCTCGCTTGCCGACTACGCGGATGAGAAAATCCAAGCGGGTACATGGACGGTAGAAGAAGCACCAGAACGTGCGGCAGAAAGTTTTGCTCGATACCTGCCACAGAGACTAGACACACCTCATGCTCACCTGTATATGTTGATGTTTTCCGATGCCGGGGGGCAGAGTCAGGAGGAAGCTGGCTACATCTGGTTCAATATTACGGATGGGGTGCAAGGAAAAGAAGCTTTCCTACTGGATATTCTTGTATACGATTCATACCAAGGGAGGGGTCTAGGCACGCTGGCGATGGAGGCTTTGGAACAGGAGGCTCGCAGGCTGGGAGCTGTACGCATCGGTTTGCATGTATTTGGGCATAATGAGCGAGCTTTGCATGTATATCGCAAGTCGGGCTATCGGATTACAGATATCCAGATGAGCAAAGAAATCTAAATAGGGATATAGCAATATCCTGAATTTCATAACCGTATGCTTGCCGCGTGTATAGGTTCTCATATATAATGTGGGTTGGTAAACTAACGGATGGCATAACGCATATTTTATATAAACGGGAGTTGTTCTGATTATGGCTTTAAAAGCGGGGATTGTGGGCTTGCCGAACGTGGGCAAATCAACACTTTTTAACGCAATAACGCAGGCGGGTGCGGAATCCGCAAACTATCCATTTTGTACGATTGACCCCAATGTAGGCGTCGTTGAAGTACCAGACGAGCGGCTGGATAAGCTGACCGAACTGGTTGTGCCGAATAAAACGGTGCCAACGGCATTTGAATTTGTTGATATTGCAGGACTTGTGCGCGGCGCGAGCAAGGGCGAGGGTCTGGGTAACAAATTTCTGGCTCATATTCGTGAAGTGGATGCGATTGTACATGTGGTACGTTGCTTTGAAGATGAGAACATTACCCATGTGGACGGCAAAATTGACCCGATCAGCGACATTCAGACCATTAATTTGGAACTGATTCTGGCGGATATCGAAAGTGTAGACAAGCGTATTGAACGTTCCCGCAAAAACATGAAGGGTGGCAACAAGCAGTACACCCAAGAGGTAGAAGTGTTGGAGCGGATCAAGGAATCGCTGTATGCTGATAAACCTGCGCGTAGCTTAGAGTTGTCGGATGAAGAACGGTTGATTGTACGCGATCTTCATTTGCTTACGATGAAGCCTGTACTCTACGCAGCTAATGTTAGCGAAGATGGCGTAACGGAAGCGGATAGCAATCCATATGTGCAAAAGGTACGCGATTTTGCCGTGGCGGAAAATGCAGAAGTGGTGCCGATCAGCGCCAAGGTAGAATCTGAAATTGCTGAGCTGGAAGGCGAAGACAAGGCGATGTTCCTCGAGGAGCTGGGATTAGCTGAATCCGGATTGAACCGTCTGATTAAAGCAGCTTATCGCTTGCTGGGTCTGTATACGTATTTCACAGCAGGTGTGCAGGAAGTACGCGCTTGGACGATTCACAAAGGAACGAAGGCACCGGGTGCTGCGGGCGTAATTCATACGGATTTTGAGCGCGGATTTATTCGTGCCGAGGTTGTATCCTACAACGATTTGGTCGCTGCTGGTTCGATGAACGGGGCTAAGGAACGTGGTCAGCTTCGTCTGGAAGGTAAGGAATATGTAGTGCAGGACGGAGACGTTATGCATTTCCGTTTTAATGTTTAATATATAATTTCCAGAATACAATACCTGATTCGGATATATAAAAGACGATGACTTCATTATGTGTGTTCTGAAAGGTGCTAGATTACGTGGTCGCTGCCTATATTAGGGCGGCGACTTTTTTATTGTTTTGCATGTTGTGTGGATTTTTGCAAAATCCTAAATTAGTCAGTATTTCTTGTAGCTAATTCATGAATTAGTTGGTATAATAAAGAGCTGTAGCCAGTGAAATTGAAGCTGGTTTCATATTAATTTAACTGAAGAGGTGAATCGCTTGTTGGACCGATTGCAATCATTGGCGGACCGCTACGATAAACTGAGCGAACTGCTCTGCGATCCGGATGTAGCGAACGATAGCAAAAAACTTAGAGATTATTCCAAAGAACAGTCTGATTTACAGCCTGCTTATGAAGCATATACCGAATATAAAAATGTCGTTGAAGAGCTGGAAGCTGCAAAAACCATGCAGGGTGAAAAGCTGGACGACGAGATGCGTGAAATGGTCAAAATGGAGATTGAAGAACTGAGTGTTCGCAAGCGGGAGCTGGATGAAAAAATCCGTATTTTGCTGCTGCCAAAGGACCCGAATGATGATAAGAACGTTATTATTGAGATTCGTGGTGCAGCAGGTGGTGACGAAGCGGCACTGTTCGCAGCTGACTTGTATCGGATGTATACTCGTTATGCCGATACTCAAGGCTGGCGTGTAGAGCTGATGGACGCGAACATGAATGATCTCGGGGGCTTTAAAGAGGTTATTTTCATGATTAACGGTCGTGGTGCATACAGCAAGATGAAATTCGAAAGCGGCGCACACCGCGTACAGCGGATTCCGACGACGGAATCAGGTGGGCGTATTCATACGTCGACATCTACAGTATCCGTTATGCCTGAGGCCGAAGAAGTGGATATTGAAATTTCCGATAAGGATATTCGCGTGGATACGTTCTGTTCCAGTGGTGCGGGCGGACAGTCCGTTAATACGACCAAGTCGGCGGTGCGTGTAACGCATATGCCAACAGGTATTATGGCAACCTGTCAGGACGGAAAATCCCAGAACTCCAATAAGGAGAAGGCGCTGCAAGTTTTGCGTGCCCGTATTTCGGATATGTTGCGTCAGGAAGAGGAAGCCAAATATGCAGGCGAGCGTAAGAGCAAAGTAGGTACTGGAGACCGCAGTGAGCGTATACGTACCTACAATTTCCCGCAAAGCCGTGTAACGGATCATCGTATTGGCCTAACTATGCATAAGTTGGACCAGGTGATGAACGGGGAGATCGAAGAAATCGTATCGGCGCTCACGATTGCAGAGCAGGCTGATTTGATGGAACAAGAGGTTTAAGTTTTGGGAAACGAACGCGATTGTGTGTATCGGATGTCGCCGGAACGGAACATGAGTGTCAGAGAAGCCTTAGTTGAGGCTTCTTCTTTTTTAGGAAGCTGTGGCGTTCTGGAGCCGCAGCATAATGCCCGTTTGCTGCTGGAGCATGTGCTCGGGTTGGAAGGTACGGCGTTTTACGCCGCTCTGGGTGATCCGTTCCCTTCCACCGCCAAGGAGGCGTGGGAACGGATCATAGCCCGCAAAGCTGCGGGTGAACCGGCGCAGTATATTATCGGACGGCAGGAATTCTATGGCCGCCCGTTCATGGTTTCGCCGTCGGTGCTGATCCCACGCCCGGAGACAGAACTGCTCGTCGAGGCGATACTCCAGCACGGTGATCGGCTGTGGCCAAGCGGCGCTCCGCAGGCGCTCGACATCGGCGCGGGCAGCGGTGCGATTGCCGTGACGCTGGCGGCTGAGCGACCGAGCTGGCGCGTGGCGGCAGGGGATATTTCGGCTGCCGCCTTAAAAGTAGCGGCTCATAACGCTGCTGCGAACGGCGCAGCCGTAGAATTCCGCGAGGGCGATCTGCTGGCGCCGTTCGCGGGAACGGCGGTGGACATTCTCGTGTCCAACCCGCCGTACATCCCGGCTGCTGACATCGCTGGCTTACAGCCGGAGGTCCGCGACCATGAGCCGCGGATGGCGTTGGATGGTGGTCCTGACGGGCTCGGCCCGTATCGGGCAATGCTGGAGCAGCTCGGACTCCTTCAGGCTCCGCCCCGGCTAATCGGGTTTGAATTGGGGATGGGACAGGCCAGAGACGTGGCTGACCTGCTGGAACAGGCGGGTCATTGGAAGAACATTATAATCGTTCCTGACCTTGCTGGGATCGAACGACATGTCCTAGGCGTCTCGGAGTAGTGCTGCATTTTCTTTTTGCGAGTCTTTCCTTTAGAATAAGAGGGGTATGACCGAGAAACGGCTCAGGGGGAAATCATGCTTCAGAAATTGAAAAAAATTGACGGTCCGGTTATCTTTATTCTGGTTTTGCTCATGGCGATTAGTATCATAACGGTATACAGCGCAGGTAGGGGCCCTACGAACTTAGCAGAGCACGGCAATGACTATCAAAAGATGATCGGGTATTATATATTGGGTTTTGTGGCGATCTTGGGTTTAGCGATAGTCGATTTTCGGATATTCATTAAAAAAGCCCTGTACGTATATGGAGGCGGAATATTCCTGCTGGGTCTCGGATTTTTTGGCGGGACGGTTAACAACTCTCAGGGCTTTCTGAAAGTTGGTGGCTTGAATCTTCAGCCTGCTGAGGTATTCAAGCTGGTCCTTATCATTTTTCTGACTTATATGCTGATCAAAAAGCGCAAGAGCAAGCTGTATTTCATTCAGGATGTTCTTCCAGTCGCTCTGGTGAGCTTTGTCCCGTTTGCCATGGTTATGGCACAAAATGACTTGGGTAATGCGCTCGGTTACATTGTCATCGTCATTGGTATGCTATGGATTGGTAATGTGAAGGCATCCCATGCGTTAATCGGATTCATCGTATTTGCAGTCGCCGTTGGCGGCGGGATCAAGGCTTATATTTCGTTTCACGATGAGATTGATTCCTTTATGAAGGGGATTGGCCGTAGTCACTGGGTTGAGCGTTTGGACCCTTGGTTGGTACCGGAAGAGGCAACCGCGAAGGCGTCTTATCATACCAAAAATGCCAAGCTGGCGATAGCCTCTGGCGGGATGATGGGCAAGGGCTTTTTGCAAGGAACCTCGGTACAGTCCGGGCGTGTTCCTTATACGTACGCGGATTCTATTTTTGTGGTCGTAGCGGAGGAATTTGGCTTTGTAGGCTCTTCAGTGCTGCTATTGTTATATTTTATTTTGATTCACCGAATGATCCTGATTTCGCTGGAATGCCGGGATCGCGCCGGACCGTATATTATTGTCGGGATTGTGTCCATGTTGCTGTACCAGATTTTTGAGAATATTGGTGCGTTTCTGGGCATTATGCCGCTTACGGGGATTACGCTCCCGTTCATAAGTTATGGTGGTACCTCGTTGCTTATTAACATGGCTAGTATCGGCTTGGTTATGAGTATTAAGGTGCACGGCCAAGAGCTGGAGGACGATCTGCCGCAGCCTTCCAGAGTAAGCTTGACGAAGGCGAAAAAAGCCTAGTGCAGGTGGATTTGGCTTGAAACTGATTGGCATTTGTGTGAGTTGAAACGGTGCAACGAAAGAGTCCAGATTGTGAAATCTGGGCTTTTTTATATGCCTCGGTGAGGGTCAGAAGCTTGGTGTTCCTGAATCTTTTATAAGATTCATAGGTTTAGACTCTCCCAAACCGGACAGACTGATAGACATGATAGAGTTTGGGTTTGGGGGAGACGAAGATGAGAAGTTGGATCAAGCAAGCTGCAATGATACTATTTTGTATTTCGATATTAATGATGTCTTGGGAAGGTCAAAAGACGGATGCTGCTATGACCACTGGAACAAGAGGAACCTTAGCATCAGGAGTAGCTACAACAGGGCTGAATATGATTCCACATGACTCCATTCGACTGCGTATTTTGGCCAACTCGGATCGTCCGGAGGATCAGCTGGTTAAACGCGAAATACGGGACGCTATTGTCCAGCAGATGAATGCCTGGGTGGGTGAGCTGGAAAACCCGCAAAGCTTAGATCAAGCTAGATCATTGATTGATGCCCATTTACCTGAAATTGACCGTTTGGTAGGTACGGAACTGGCTCGTCGCGGCATTGCATATGATCATCAGGTGGAACTGGCGAGCGTACCTTTCCCGACGAAAATGTACGGTGGTCTGATCTACCCAGCAGGGAATTATGAAGCGCTTCGGGTTACGCTGGGGCAAGGAAAAGGGCAAAATTGGTGGTGCGTGCTGTTTCCTCCGCTGTGCTTTATTGATGCAGGCAGTGGGGAAGCAGCGGCACAAACGGTATCAGCAAAAACGGATCACGGAGAAAGTCGGACGAATGCCGCTGACAAGGAGCCGGAAGTACGTTTTTTTCTGTGGGATGCACTTGCGGGACTGTTTAGCTGGGTGAGTGGCTTGTTTGCCTAAACGTTGAGGAGTGTAAGTTTCCCCATATGCTATAATGGAGCTTACGACAGATATACACATGGCAGAGCCAAATAAACTGATCTTTCAAAGTAGCCTTATAGGATCAAGCGAAATCACTGGCCTGTATATGACAATAAGATATGGGATGATCTGATATGAGTGATAAATCGAATCAAATGCAAGACTTGCGCGGAGATTTTGTGCAAAAGGAAAAATCGGAGCAAAAGCTGGACGAACAGGAAAATTGCGAGCTGAAGCAGGCATTGAGGTCTTCCCATACCCAATGGTGGGATGTAAGATGTTTGGTTCCTGTGAGCAACATTGACGGGGATGTTTCTGACCAAGTTTGGGCTGAACAGACTCGGATCGCGGCGGAAAAGGGCATACGGGAGGCCGGCGTACTCCTCCAAGCTGGAGAGACGGTAGCCTTTCCTACGGAGACCGTGTACGGCCTGGGGGCCGATGCTCGTAGTACAAAAGCGGTGGAGGCGGTATTCGCTGCCAAAGGACGTCCCTCCGATAACCCGCTCATTGTACATATTTCTGATGCTGATCAATTAGAGGGTATGGTAGCAGAAATAAACGATACGGCCCGAGCGCTGATGAATATGTTCTGGCCGGGACCGCTGACTCTCGTATTGCCGGTAGTGCCGCAGGCACTGTCATCGCGTGTGACAGCCGGGCTGGATACAGTCGGAGTGCGCATGCCGGATCATCCGATAGCCCTTCGTTTGATCGCTGAAGCGGGTTGTCCACTGGCTGCGCCAAGCGCCAACCGGTCGGGAAGACCCAGTCCCACCCTTGCACAGCATGTGCGAGAGGATCTGGAGGGCCGCATCGGCGGCATTTTGGACGGAGGTCCCACGGGGGTGGGACTGGAGTCCACGGTAGTGCAGGCGGGTGACGACGGAACCGTCACCATCCTGCGCCCCGGCGGCGTGACGGCCGAGCAGCTCGCTGCGGTTGCTCGCGCCGTCGTGCTGGACCCGGCGTTGGCCGCTACGCCTGGGGAAGACGCGGACAGCCCGGCGCCGCGCTCGCCAGGCATGAAGTACACGCACTACGCGCCCCGAGGCCGCTTGAGCGTGGTACAAGGCCCGTCGTCCGTTGAGGTGACGGGCTGGATTCGCGCCGCGCTGGCGGAGGCTTCCGCGCGCGGGGAGCGCACGGCAGTGCTCGCGTTCGACGAGCATGCCGCCGGCTACGCCGGAGAGCGCGTCTACACGCTAGGCAAGTTGGACGCGCTCCATGAGGCAGCGCAGCGTCTGTACGGCGTGCTGCGCCGCTGCGACGAGGACGGCGTCACCTACATTTTGTCGGAATCCTGTCCGCCGAAAGGATTGGGAGATGCCGTCATGAACCGCCTGCTTAAAGCGGCAGGTCACCGAATCGTCCGCCTGTAGCTTCTGTGGAATCAGAGTCTCTTATATTAAATTTTCCTCCCTCCTCGTCTCGGTATGGGGTACTTTCAGTGTATGCTTGTACTGATTTGCCCCTTGTCCGCATAACGTGTACAAGAACAGACGGATAATGGAGGGATGGAGTATGCTGGCAGCCTCTGCCCATGCCGGGCAGGTTGTAACGATTCTGATCATGGCGGTAGCGCTAGGAATGGATGCGTTATCGCTGGGCGTAGGGATCGGCATGAAGGGGATACGCCTGCGAGACGTGCTGCGCATCAGTACTGTTATTGGCTTTTTTCACATTCTGATGCCATTGCTGGGAATGTTCACAGGCCATTATATGAGTTCTTTATTAGGTCATGTGACGGCCTACTTCGCAGGGGGGTTACTCATCCTTTTGGGCGGGCATATGGTGTATAATTCCTTTAAAGGGGACGGCGTACAGGTATTGGATCATCGTTCGCCTTTAGGCCTTTTGCTGTTTGCACTTGGGGTGAGCGTTGACTCATTTTCTGTAGGAGTGTCACTAGGTATGTTCCAAAGTGATCTGGTGCTGTCCGTTTTGGCGTTTGGTTTTTGCGGGGGAGCAATGGCGATGTTGGGTCTGCTGCTGGGTCGCAAGGTCAGCCGCAATCTAGGAGATTATGGAGAAGCAGTGGGCGGTGCCATTTTGCTGGCATTCGGCTTTATGTTTATGTTTTGATTTTAGCGTAGACAGTGTAAAATAAATGCAGGATTATAGTAAGGGATTAGAACTATAGTAATCCTCTGTTTATATATTTTTTTAACATACGGGGGGTGAAAACGTTGAAGAATATCTTATTCGTATGCACAGGGAATACCTGTCGCAGTCCAATGGCTGAAGGGATGCTACGTAAGTTGGCTGCTGAGCATGGGCTAGAACTGGAAGTGCGTTCTGCGGGAGTAGCCGCGATGGAAGGCACGCCGATATCCCGACATGCAGAGGCGGTTCTACGTGATCACGGTATATCCGATCAGATCACTTCGACCCCTTTGAGTGACGGGCTTGCCGGGTGGGCGCATCTGATCTTAACCTTGACGCAAGGACATAAACAGCACGTAATTCAGCGCTTTCCCCAAACGGCGGGCAAAGTATTTACGCTTAAGGAATATGTGGAGAACCGGGATGCGGTGTTGAATGATGTACAGGAGTTGGATGGTTTATATGCTTCACAGCAGTTGATGGCTTCACTCGGACAAGAGCTATCGGCGCAGGAGCGTGAACGAATGATTGAATTACACCAACGGATTCCGGGCTTTGATATTTCTGATCCGTTTGGCGGTTCGCGAGAAGATTACGATGTCACAGCTGCGGAAATCCGTACAGCGTTGCATAAGCTGTTGGACAAGCTAAAGGGTTCTTCCGAATAAAATTGGTATTACTCATCTGTTTTGTACGGAATCTGTTGATTTTCGGCGGTTAATCCGTTAAGATAAGGTGGAAAAATGAGAATCCGATGTAACTGGCGACAAAAGTGGGATTAACCACGATGGAGCATCGGATATACGGCCGGTCGCCTGGGCAAAAGAGCAATTCCACATAGGTGTGGACTGCTCTTTTTTTCATATACAAGTTATGCCAGATTTTTAGCTGAGAGTTGATTCCATTAAAGATTCTTCCATTTTTTCTGCTCGAAATCTGAAACATCGGCTATAATATAGTCAGATTGTGATCAGGAGAGAGTGTGTTGAACTTGGGGCATGAGACCGTGCCTAGTCTCTGAGAGGCTGTTCAACCAAAGGAGGTTCCAATGGTGGAACAATTAGATCATGAGATTCCGCTGGAAGCACAGACCACTTCTGTCGTGCGGGAAATCGCAGAAGCAGCCAGTCTCAAGGCTGGTCGCCTGCTGGTTATCGGCGTTAGCACAAGTGAAGTGGCTGGAAGTCGGATTGGTACGGCGGGAGCGCTCGATGTGGCTCAGCAACTGTTGTCTGGAGTAGAGTCTGTTCGCAGGGAGTATGGCTTTGATGTGGCGTTTCAATGCTGTGAGCATTTGAACCGAGCGCTGGTCGTTGAACGGGCTGTGCTGGAGCGACTGGGACTGACGGAGGTTGCAGCTGTTCCTGTTCGTACAGCAGGAGGCTCTATGGCCACCGCCGCCTATCGTTCTATGAGTGACGCGTGTTTGGCGGCGAACGTGCAGGCTCATGCCGGGATAGACATCGGCGAAACGCTGATTGGCATGCATCTGCGACCCATTGCTGTTCCGTTTCGCCCAAGCCTTCGCTGGATTGGCGAAGCACGTGTGACAGCAGCGTTCACCCGTCCTCCACTTATTGGCGGACAACGGGCGGTGTACAGTCTGGAGCAAGAAGTCGGCGGAAACTGCGATTAGCATTTGGCATGGCGGCATGTTTGTACTAATCTTTTTTGCATTGATGATGAGGTACCCAACAGAGGAGCAGGCGTTTGCTTGTATATCCGACAATTGACTATGGAGAGGGAGTAATCAATCATGATGGAACACCTGCGTAAAAGTGACCCGGCAGTGATGGAAGCAATGGGACTTGAACTGAAACGACAACGCCACAATATCGAGCTAATCGCATCCGAGAACATTGTCAGTGAAGCAGTAATGGAAGCTATGGGCTCCGTGCTGACGAATAAATATGCTGAAGGTTATCCGAACAAACGCTACTATGGTGGCTGTGAGCATGTAGATATCGTTGAAGACATCGCACGTGACCGCGCGAAAGAACTGTTCGGCGCCGAGCATGCTAACGTGCAGCCTCACTCTGGAGCACAAGCCAACATGGCGGTGTATCTGGCAGCTCTCAAACCTGGAGATACTGTACTGGGTATGAATCTGGCGCATGGTGGCCACTTAACACACGGAAGTCCGGTTAACGCTTCCGGCTTGTTGTATAACTTTGCTGCCTATGGTGTACGCGAAGACAACTTCCGCATCGACTACGATGAAGTGCGTAAGGCAGCCTTCAAGCACCGTCCTCGTCTGATTGTAGCTGGCGCGAGTGCATATCCGCGTACTATTGATTTTGAAGCTTTTGCTTCCATTGCCAATGATGTAGGTGCTTTGTTCATGGTGGATATGGCACATATCGCAGGTCTTGTGGCAGCGGGAATTCACCCAAGTCCAGTTCCGCATGCCCAATTTGTAACAACAACGACACACAAAACGCTGCGTGGTCCGCGTGGGGGTCTGATTCTGACTCGCAAAGCATGGGCGCAAGCGATTGATAAAGCTATTTTCCCTGGTACTCAAGGGGGGCCACTGATGCATGTGATCGCGTCCAAAGCGGTTGCTTTGGGTGAAGCGCTCCAGCCATCGTTCAAAACCTATGCGCAAAACGTAGTCCGCAACGCACAGGTGCTGGCTGAAACACTGCTGGCTGAAGGGATTAACATTGTATCCGGTGGTACGGATAACCATCTGATGCTGTTGGATACGCGCAATTTGAATATCACAGGTAAAGAAGCGGAGCATGTATTGGATTCCGTGGGCATCACAGTCAATAAAAATGCGATTCCTTTTGACCCGACCAGTCCATTCGTAACAAGCGGAATTCGTATTGGTACACCTGCTGCAACATCTCGTGGTATGGATGAAGAGGCAATGGTCAAAATCGGTAAAATCATTGCTGAAACCCTTAAAAACCCGAAAGATGATACTGTATTGTCCAAAGCAAGCCAAGCGGTTGGCGAGTTGACAGATAAGTTCCCGATTTATCCAGGAACTCAATACTAATTCATCGACATTCATAATTTTTATGTTATAGGCTGTTTTCCTTCCGTAAGCCGGAGGAGAACAGTCTTTTTTTGCTTCCGAACGACTCGAAACATACATTTTTGGGTAATAAGCGATTACAGTAAGGGTTTATGCGCGCTATCCTTCATGATCTACGACAAAGGAGTGATTGCATTGAGTCAAAGAAAATCCGCGCAATTTTTGCAGCAACTCGTATTTGTAGGACCGATGGCGTTGTTTTTTGTCTTGATTATGGTCATTCCGTTCCTGCTGGGGCTGTATTATTCTATGACCAACTGGGATGGAGTATCTGAAAATATCCGATGGCTCGGACTGGGGAATTACATTCATATTTTTAGGGATGATCCAGATTTTCGTAATGCATTCTGGTTTACGGTCCGGTTTACCGTATGTGGTGTCGTTCTGACGAACCTGATTGGCTTTTTCCTAGCCTATGCACTTACCAAACCGTTGCGTACCCGTAATGCACTGCGAACTGTATTTTTTATGCCCAATATGATTGGCGGCTTGCTGCTCGGCTTTATCTGGCAATTTATATTTGTACGCGGCTTTTCTGCAGTAGGTGAGGCAACAGGGCTTTCTTTTTTTAAACTGCCGTGGCTGGGTGATGGGCCAACTGCTTTTTGGGGAACTGTCATTGTGTTTGTGTGGCAATATGCAGGTTATCTCATGGTTATTTACATATCCTCGTTAAATAATGTCCCGCATGCCCTTATTGAATCGGCACAAATCGACGGTGCGAGCCGAAGACAGATTCTGCGTCATATTGTAGTGCCACTTATTATGCCAGCGGTGACCGTCTGCTTGTTCCTGGCGATATCCTGGTCCTTTAAAATATTTGAGTTGAATTTGGCTCTCACAAAGGGGGGACCTTTCAAGTCGACAGAGTCTGTAGCGTTGGACATATATAATGAAGCGTTTACAAATAATCGACTTGGATTAGGGACTGCCAAAGCTATGATTTTCTTTGTGGTCGTTGCAATCATAACCAGCATTCAGGTGCGTCTCACGAAGAAAAAGGAGGTCGAAATGTAATGGGAAAAACGTCAAACTATCGTTTGGGCACATGGGCTGCTGAAATAATGCTAATTGTGATCGGGTTAATCTTTCTGGTTCCGTTTTATTTTTTGCTCGTAAACTCCGTTAAATCCTTTGGCGACATTTTGGCCCATTCCGCTTCGTGGCCGACAACCTTCCGTTTTGAAAACTATGCTAACGCCTGGAATAAAATAAACTTTCCCACAGCACTGGGGAATTCACTGATTGTCACGATCGTCAGTAATGCGCTTTTGCTACTAATCAGCTCGATGGCCGCTTACCAGATGGTTCGGCATGACACTCGTTTTAATCGGTTCCTGTTCGGTTTGCTTGTGGCTGCGATGGTAGTTCCCTTTCAATCGATTATGTTGCCGCTTATGGAAGTGTCCAACGTATTGAGCTTGAACAACAGTATACCGGGACTGATCTTATGTTATCTGGGTTTTGGAGCGCCTTTATCCGTTTTTCTTTTTCATGGCTTTATTAAAGCGGTACCTATTGAGATCGAGCAGGCGGCAAGGGTGGACGGTTCATCCCGGTACGGGGTGTTCTTTCGCATCGTTTGTCCGCTGCTGCTGCCTATGTTCGTAACCGTGCTTATCTTGAATACCTTATGGATCTGGAATGACTATCTGTTGCCTTCACTCATTTTGAATGATCCTGAGCTGCGTACCATTCCGATTGCAACCTATATGTTGTTTGGTCAGTACACCAAGCAATGGGACTTGGCGCTGCCAGCACTGGTGTTGGGGATCACGCCAATTGTTGTGTTTTTTCTGGTGATGCAAAAATACATCGTTTCTGGCATTGCAGCCGGCGCGGTCAAAGGCTGAAGGGAGAGATAATCGATGAAAAAAACAGCGTTACTTGTCATCTCCTTGATGGTGCTGCTCGCATGTACACTTGCAGGTTGTGGAAATACGAAGGCTCAACAGAGTAAGACAAAAACGATACACATTTATCAATTCAAAGTAGAGATATCGGAACCGTTAAACAAGCTGAAGGCTGAATATGAAAAGACCCACCCTGGCATCAAGCTGGATATCCAATCTGTCGGTGGTGGTACGGACTACGGTGCTTCGTTGAAGGCAAAATTCGCATCAGGCGATCAGCCGGACATTTTTACAAATGAGGGCTACCAAGACCGCGATACGTGGTTGGAGTACTTGGAGGATTTGTCGGATCAGCCATGGGTGAAGGATCTGGACGATTTCGCTCGTAAGCCGATGACGGTTAACGGTAAGATTTATGGACAGCCTATGAATCTGGAAGGATTTGGATTTGTTTATAACAAGGATTTATTTAAAAAAGCGGGCATAACCAAACTGCCTCAGACGATAGATGAACTGGAGCAAGCAGCCAAGCGACTGAAAGCGGCAGGGATTATACCTTTTGCTAACGGGTATGCGGAATGGTGGGTTCTGGGGAACCATTTTATCAATATCCCGTTTGCCAGACAGCCGAACCCGGAAAGTTACGTTGAGGATTTAAACAAAGGAACGGCTCGCATCCCCGGTAACCCCGTGTTTGATCAATGGGTAAAGTTGCTTGACCTGACTATAAAATATGGGAACCGCAATCCGCTCACGACGGATTACAATACACAAGTGACACTGTTTTCGACAGGTAAGGCTGCTATGATGCACCAGGGGAACTGGACGCAACCGCAAATGGATGGAATTAATCCTAACTTGAATTTGGGTATTCTGCCTACGCCTATAGACAATGATCCCTCCACAGGAGGTAGACTCGCGGTGGGAGTGGCCTCGAACTGGGTGATCAATAAAAATTCGCCTGTGAAGCAGGAGGCAAAAGAATTCCTCAATTGGTTGGTCACATCAGAAACAGGCAAACATTATATCATCAAGGAATTTAAGTTTGTTCCTGCCTTCAAAAGTATCACGTCCAGTGACGAGACGACAGGTGATCTAGGTGCAGAAATATCTCGGCATGTGAGGGAAGGCAAGATATGGAGTTGGAACTTTCAACGCTTCCCGAAAGGGCTAAATCAGGATTTAAGCAGTAGTATGCAAGCCTATATTGCAGGGGTTATCACGAAGGACGAAATGCTTCAGCAATTTCAGGGGGCATGGGACAATTTGAAGTATAGATAAAAGAATACCGCTGCATGAGGAAGCAAAGGCTATAGCATGGGCAGGAAGTTTAAAGCCAGCAGGCTTTGACGGTCAAGTGCCGTCAGAGCCTTTTTAATGTAGTTTTATGTGACGAAAGTCACACATGAAGTGGTCCTATTAAGTATTTTACATGTCATATCTTTCCCTTGACAAAAGGTTACGGTGGCAGGTGTTAAATCAATCAAGGGAATGTTATAATAAACAGGATTTACAGGCACGCATTGCATCTGTGCTTATTTGGTTTGTGCAAATAGGTTACATAGATCCTTTCGACTCAGGATAGTTCGATATGCTGGCGCGAAAGAACGTGACGATAATACCGGAGGGAATATATTATGGCGAAACTGGTGGTTTGCGATCACCCTTTGATCCAACACAAACTTACATTTATCCGCGATGTGCGGACCAACACCAAGGATTTCCGCGAGCTGGTGGATGAAGTAGCAACATTGATGGCTTATGAAATTACACGGGATATCCCGCTGGAAAGCATTACGGTGCAGACACCGGTTGCTGAGACAGAAGGTAAAGTGATTTCAGGACGTATGCTGGGTCTTATTCCGATTCTGCGTGCAGGCTTGGGTATGCTGGATGGCGTAGTAAAGCTGCTGCCTGCAGCAAAGGTAGGTCATGTGGGACTGTTCCGCGATCCTGAGACGCTGCAACCCGTAGAATACTATACGAAGCTGCCTACAGATGTAACTGAGCGCGAACTGATCGTGATTGATCCGATGCTTGCAACGGGTGGCTCGGCAATTGCGGCGATTGATGTGTTGAAAAAGAGAGGCTGCACTCAAATTAAAATGATGAATCTGATTGCTGCTCCTGAAGGAGTCAAAGCTGTGCAGGATGCGCATCCTGATGTAGACATCTATGTTGCTGCACTGGACGAGCGTCTGGATGATCATGGATACATCATTCCGGGTCTTGGTGACGCGGGAGACCGCTTGTACGGAACCAAGTAGACTGCTTTTGGCAGTTCGGCAAAATCTATGGACGTTATGACAGGTCGTTTTTCTGAATAATGGAAGATCTGTGAAGCGGACATTTATTATGAAAAGGGGTTCAACAGAAAATGTCCAAAATCAAAGTGATGACAATTTTTGGTGTGCGTCCGGAAGCGATTAAGATGGCTCCTCTTATTTTGGAGCTTCAGCGTCACCCGGAGCATATCGAGTCCGTGGTATGCGTTACGGCTCAACATCGCCAGATGCTTGATCAGGTTCTGGAAGTTTTCAATATTCACCCTGACTATGATCTGGATGTAATGAAGGATCGCCAGACACTGAATGAAATCTCCATGCGGGTACTTCAAGGTCTGGAGCCTGTATTGCGTGAGGCCAAGCCCGATATCGTGTTGGTTCACGGTGATACGCTGACGACTTTCCTGGCCAGCTATGCAGCTTTTATGCAGCAGATTGAAGTAGGGCATGTGGAAGCAGGCTTGCGGACGTGGAACAAGCTTTCTCCATATCCTGAAGAAATGAACCGTCAGCTCACAGGCGTGCTGTCTGATCTGCATTTCTCGCCTACTTCTTTATCGGCTGGGAATTTGCGGAAGGAAAATAAGCCTGAATCGCGAATATATGTTACAGGCAATACAGTAACTGACGTATTTCAGTATACGGTTCGCCAGGATTACGAGCACCCCGTACTGGACTGGGCTCAGGGCAAACGTCTGATTCTCATGACAGCACATCGCCGGGAATCCCAAGGGGAACCGCATCGTCAGATCTTTAATGCGGTTAAGCGAATTGCGGATGAGTTTGAGGATATCGCTATTGTTTATCCGGTTCATCCGAGTCCGGCTGTGAAGGAACCTGCATTTGAGATTTTAGGCAACCATCCGCGTATTAAGCTGATTGATCCGCTGGATGTCGTGGATCTTCACAATTTTTATCCACATACACATCTGATTCTTACGGATTCCGGTGGGCTTCAGGAAGAAGCACCTTCGTTCGGAGTACCTGTTCTGGTGCTGCGTGATACGACTGAAAGACCGGAAGGAATTGAAGCGGGCACCTTGGAACTAGTGGGTACGAGTGAAGAGAACGTGTACAATCGGACCAAGGCACTTTTGACAGATTCCGCGTTGTACGAATCTATGAGCCAGGCAGCGAATCCTTACGGCGATGGACAAGCATCAGTAAGAATTGTCAATGCGATTTTGCACCATTATGGTGTTCAAACCGAACGTCCTGAAGAATTTCACACAATGTTCACAAAAGGTGTTCGTCCGATATAATTATTCTTTACAAGGCAAGCATACAGTTAAACTGTACGGTTACCAAGGGATACAGCAATTTAAGATGCTTTGTCGTTTGATTTTATACTTTAGGGCGCTAAAATATCTCAATTGACAAAGCATCTTATATTTAAGTAAAATGGACTGGAATTGCAGGGGTGACATGGAAAAGTGGTCAAACCTTCCAAGCAAAACAACAACCGAAATAACACCGGAAATGCCTTTAAGGCTATAGGACTGGTGAGCGCGATCGGCATTGATTTGGCGATATGCACACTGGGTGGCTTCTATGCAGGAAAATGGCTTGATGCCAAACTTGGTGGCTCCGGAATTTGGATTGGCGTAAGCGTTCTCGCAGGCTTGGTTGTAGGCGCATTAAGTATTGCCCTTGTGATCGGAAAGGTACTGAGGGATAACCATGAATGAGATGACCCGTATGCAAAAAATGTTATGGATCGTAGCGCTTGGTATTATGGCTCTGTGTTTCCTGGTCTCCGCCTTCATGCCCCAACATCGTGACATTGCTCACGGAATCATTCTGGGAACGGGAGTAAGCTGTCTAAATGTGCTGTATATGGCCTACAAAATTCGACAGGTTGCGAGTGCGGCCGCCGGTGAAAGAAAGAAGAGAGTGTTTGGTATTGGCTTTGGCGTTCGATTAGGGACCTCGATTTTGGCAGTGGTGCTGGCGATAGAATTTCCGGCCTATTTCCATGAGATCGCTGTAATGGCAAGCCTGGTGACTGGGCAATTTCTTCTGTTAATTATAGGCATCATATTCGCGCTTCAGGAAAAATGATGGCTCAACTGAGAAAGGGGTGAGAAAACATGTTGCATGAATCACCGATTATCCAATTGGGCGGGTTTAACATTGACTTGTCCGTCATTATTATGCTTATTGTGACTTGTGCGATTGTATTTGGACTGGCATTTGCTGCAACGCGCAATTTGTCTGTGGACAATCCAAGCAAGCTGCAAAATTTTATGGAATGGGTCGTTGAATTCGTTCAAGGACTGATTACCAGCACGATGGATTTGAAAAAAGGGAAGCCATTCCTCTCCTTGGGGATGACGCTGATCATGTTCATTTTCGTGGGAAATATGCTGGGCTTACCGTTCGGGATTGTGACCGAATTCGATAATGTGCAAAGTGCCCAAGTATTTGGACATGAAATCATTCCAGTCAAAGAAGCATTAGAACAAGCACAGGCGTCTCACCCGGGCGAAGCTGCCCATGTAGGTATCAGCTGGTGGAAATCACCTACTGCAGATGCAGGGGTATCTATTGGACTCGCTTTGATGATCTTTGTCCTGGTTCATTTCCTAGGGATCTTCCGCAATACCAAAGCTTACTTCAAGCATTACGTTCAGCCATTTCCATTCTTTTTGCCAATTAACTTGATTGAGCAGTTCTCGAAACTGTTGACACATGGTATGCGTCTATTCGGTAATATTTTTGCCGGCGAAGTTTTGATCAGTGTTCTGCTGAAATTGACAGCACTTGGTGTAGGAGGCTGGATTGCTTCCGTATTGGGACTCGTTGTTTGGCAAGGATTCAGTATTTTTGTCGGCAGTATTCAAGCGTTCGTCTTCACGATTCTGACGTTTGTATACATTTCGCAGTCCATTGACACGCATGAAGAAGAGCATTAGACAAGCTTGTTTTCCGGTTTTTAGTTAAGTTCAGGAGTACGCTTCGCTCTTAACTGCAAATACATGTACAATACAAATACACATCACTAAGGAGGATTTTTAAAATGGGAGTTTGGGCATATATCGCAGCTGCAATCGCAGTAGGTTTGGGCGCTTTGGGCGCAGGTATTGGTAACGGTCTGATCGTAAGTAAAACAGTTGAAGGTATCGCTCGTCAGCCTGAAGCAAAAGCAACGTTGCAAACGGTAATGTTTATCGGTGTAGGTCTGGTCGAAGCCCTGCCAATCATCGGGGTCGTTCTGGCATTCATTTTCTACGCAGGTGCTTAATTGAATGGAAGCAAGGTTTGGCGGGGAAGGCACAGCCATCCGCGCCTTCTTTGTTCGTTTGAACATGAAAGATCCAGAACCGACGTTCACCGGAAAGGAGTGACTTCAATTGAGTTTAAATTGGACAAGTATCGTTTTCACAATCATTGCATTTTTGATCTTGTACTGGTTACTGACGCGTTATGCATTCGGCCCTCTCTTTTCCGTTATGGAGAAGCGCCGTCAGCTTGTATTACAGCAAATGAATGAAGCGGCACAGACGCGTGAACAGGCTGCTGCTTATGTTGAGGAGCAAAAGCAGGCTCTCCAGCAGGCACGTAAGGAAGCGTACGACATTATTGAGCAGTCAAAACAAACAGGTAACAAGCAAGCGGAGCAAATTATTGTTCAGGCTAAAGACGAAGCTGTCCGCCTGAAAGACGAAGCTGTTCGTGAAATCACAAGCGAGCGTAATAAGGCGGTTGCCGAACTGCGCAGCGAAGTGGGTAAAGCTTCGGTACAAATTGCTTCCAAACTGATTCAAAAGGAAATCAAGGAAGACCAAGTCCAAGGAGAGCTTGTCGACCAATACCTTAAAGAGGTAGGAGGCAAAGCATGAGCCGGGATACGGTAGTTGCCAAACGGTATGCGAAAGCTTTGTTTGAAGTGGCAGAGCAAGAACAGACCATTATGGAAACCGAGCAGGAGCTACGTGCTTTTGTAGAGGCTGTATCGGGGGATGCTGAAATCCGTAAATTCATTAATTCTCCTAACATTACGGAAACGGTCAAGCTTCAAGTTCTAGCTAACAGTTTTGAAGGCAAGTTGTCTGCCTCGCTAATTAACACGATCAAACTGTTGATTCAGCGTAGTAGAGCAGATTTGTTCGAATCTCTCCTTGCCGGATACCTCGATATTCAGGAATATAAGCTGGGACTTGCTCATGCAAAGGTGTATTCGACTTATGCTTTAAGTGATCAGGAAAAAACAGCGGTAGCCGAGCAATTCGGAGCCCGTGAACATAAAACAATCCGCGTGGAAAATATAGTAGACCCGAGTCTGCTGGGCGGATTGAAAGTGGTTATCGGCGATACACTGTACGACGGCAGTCTGGCCGGCAAGCTGGATCGTCTCGAGAAATCCTTTAACAGACGAGTATAGAAGATAGGGGTGAACACACTTGAGTATCAAACCTGAGGAAATCAGTTCATTGATTAAAAGTCAGATTGAACAATATAAAAATGATATCGAGGTCGTTGAAGTCGGCACTGTTGTTGAAGTCGGCGACGGTATTGCCCGCGTCTACGGACTGGAAAAAGTTATGGCCGGTGAATTGGTTGAATTCGACACTGGCGTATTGGGCTTGGCGCTCAACGTGGAAGAAAGCAATGTCGGTGTTGTTATTTTGGGTCAATTCTCCGACATTCGTGAAGGCGGTCAAGTAAAACGTACAGGTCAGATCATGCAGGTCCCTGTAGGGGAAGCGCTGATCGGACGTGTAGTTAACCCACTGGGACAACCGGTAGACGGTAAAGGGCCGATTGCTACAACAGAATTCCGTCCGGTTGAAAGTCAGGCTCCAGGTGTTATGGCCCGTAAATCGGTACATGAGCCTATGCAGACGGGGATTAAAGCTATTGATGCAATGGTTCCGATTGGTCGTGGTCAACGTGAGTTGATCATCGGTGACCGTCAAACAGGTAAAACTTCTATCGCAATCGATGCAATTTTGAACCAAAAAGGCAATGGCATGAAATGTATTTATGTCGCTATTGGTCAAAAACAATCCACGGTAGCTCAAGTTGTTGAAACATTGCGTCGTCACGGTGCGCTGGAATACACGATTGTCGTTACGGCATCTGCTTCCGAACCATCACCATTGCTGTACATTGCTCCTTACTCTGGCTGCGCCATGGGTGAGTATTTCATGTACAAAGGCGAGCATGTCCTGGTTGTTTATGATGACTTGACTAAACAAGCGTCAGCTTACCGGGAACTGTCCCTGTTGCTGCGTCGTCCACCGGGTCGTGAAGCTTATCCAGGTGACGTTTTCTATCTTCACTCTCGCTTGCTGGAACGTGCAGCGAAGCTGAATGATGAGTTGGGCGGCGGATCACTTACCGCATTGCCGTTCATCGAGACACAGGCTTCCGACGTTTCTGCATATATCCCAACTAACGTTATTTCCATCACGGATGGACAGATCTTCCTGGAAGCTGACTTGTTCTATGCAGGGCAACGTCCAGCGATCAATGTAGGTATTTCCGTATCTCGTGTAGGTGGTTCTGCTCAGATTAAAGCGATGAAAAAGGTAGCAGGTTCCCTGCGTCTGGATCTTGCTCAATATCGTGAGCTTCAAGCGTTCTCCCAATTCGGGTCAGACTTGGATAAATCCACAAAAGCCCGTCTGGATCGCGGCGCACGCATGATGGAAATTCTGAAACAGGGCGTTAACCAACCGCTTGCTGTAGAGCAACAAGTAGTGAGCTTGTATACTGCAGTAAAAGGCTTCCTTGATGATATCCCTGTAGCGGATGTAAAACGTTTTGAAAAAGACTTCCTGTCTTTCATGGTGTCTGACCATCAGGACGTGCTTCAATCTATCCGCGACACGAAAGACTTGGTTGCTGATAACGAAGCGGCTTTGAAGGCGGCTATCGAGAAATTCAAAAAATCATTCGCCACGTCGGTTTAATACATTGGAATTTGCCTGTTTATGATGAAAGATGTCCTAAGGAAGCGTGCCCTCCGGGTTTTGGCTTCCTTGGCATGTTTTACCCTCTATAACAGGCCCTTTAACATATGTCCGGCTGGATTTGAATCTTACGAAGTGCTTAGACTTGGTCCAAGCTAAGCTAAGGGATTGCTTACGAAGTTAGCTTTGGCTTTGCTAGAGCTTAAAGGTGGTGAAATCATGGCAAAAGGTATGCGCGAGATTAAACGTCAGATTAAAAGTGTGCAGAGTACGAAGCAGATCACGAAAGCGATGGAAATGGTCGCTGCATCCAAGCTGAGAAAAGCTCAGGAGAAAGCGGAGTCGGCTCGTCCTTACTCGGAAAAGCTTAAGGAAGTTGTGAGTAGCATTGCTTCTGGAGCGAATAACATCAAGCATCCAATGCTGGAAACGCGTCCGGTTAAAAAGACTGCTTATCTTATCATTACATCTGATCGTGGTCTGGCTGGTGGTTATAACGCCAATATTTTGCGACAGGTTACGCAGACGATTGCTGAACGTCACCGTTCACAGGATGAATTTGTGATTTTCATCATTGGGCGAAAAGGACGGGATTATTTCAGACGTCGTGAATTCCCTATCGCTGAATCGGTAACAGATCTGTCAGATACACCTGCTTTTGCAGATATCAAAACAATTGCAAGCAAGGCTGTACAAGGCTTTGAACTTAAAGAATTTGATGAGCTTTATCTATGCTATAACCGCTTTGTCAACGCATTGACTCAAATTCCAACAGTTGACCGTCTGTTACCAATGGCAACACCGGATTCAGCTACAGCTTCATCCTCAATTAACTATGAGTATGAGCCTTCACCAGAAGGAGTGCTGGAAGTATTGCTGCCGCGTTACGCGGAAACGCTTATTTACGGCGCTTTGCTGGATGGTAAAGCTAGTGAACTGGGAGCGAAGATGACGGCGATGGGATCTGCTACGAAGAATGCTTCCAAGTTAATTGGTGAGCTTTCCTTGACCTATAACCGTGCTCGTCAAGCGGCTATTACCCAGGAAATTACGGAAATCGTTGCAGGGGCAAGCGCTCAGTCTTAATCAGGCTTGTTGCGACTGTTTTATAGCATGTCTACACTATTATGATAAATTGCGGGCGCAAAACAAATCAGAGTGGTTCGGATTTGCGGCTGTGCAAGCTTGTAGGAGGGAAACCAAAAGATGAACAAAGGACGCGTAGTGAGCATCATGGGTCCGGTTGTTGACGTTGAGTTCGAACGTGGACAGCTTCCGGAAATCCTGAATGCCATTCATATTGGGACTGTGCTGGAGAGCGGAGTCAAAATTGACCTGACGCTCGAAGCTTCAAAACATCTAGGTGACAACCGTGTGCGTTGTATTGCCATGTCTTCCACAGATGGTCTGGTTCGTGGAGCTGAAGCCATAGATCTGGGAGCACCTATTTCAGTACCTGTCGGCGAAGCTACTCTTGGACGCGTATTTAACGTACTTGGAACGCCAATTGATAATGGTGCTGATATGAGTGAAACGGCTAGAAATCCGATTCACCGTCAAGCTCCTTCTTTCGATGAGCTGACAACTCAAGCAGAGATGCTCGAAACAGGTATTAAAGTTATCGACTTGCTAGCTCCTTATGCCAAAGGTGGTAAAGTCGGATTGTTTGGTGGTGCTGGTGTAGGTAAAACCGTAACCATTCAAGAATTGATTAACAATATCGCTCAGGAGCATGGTGGTATTTCTGTATTTGCGGGTGTAGGTGAACGCACACGTGAAGGAAATGACTTGTATCATGAAATGAGAGATTCCGGCGTTATCAACAAAACTGCGATGGTGTTCGGACAAATGAACGAGCCTCCGGGTGCACGTTTGCGTGTAGCTCTCACAGGTCTGACGATGGCGGAATACTTCCGTGACCAAGAAGGCCGTGACGTGTTGCTCTTTATTGATAACATTTTCCGCTTTACTCAAGCGGGTTCTGAGGTTTCGGCCTTGTTGGGACGTATGCCTTCAGCAGTAGGTTACCAGCCTACGCTGGCTACTGAGATGGGTCAATTGCAAGAACGGATTACTTCTACTAAAAAAGGTTCTGTTACTTCCATTCAGGCGATCTATGTGCCTGCGGATGACTACACTGACCCGGCTCCTGCTACGACGTTTGCCCATTTGGATGCTACAACGAATCTGGAACGTAAAATTTCCGAAATGGGTATTTACCCGGCGGTTGATCCACTCGCATCAAGCTCCCGTATTTTGGCTCCAGACGTTGTGGGTGAAGAGCATTACAATGTAGCTCAAGGGGTAAAACAAATTTTGGCCCGCTACAATGAGCTTCAGGATATCATTGCGATCCTGGGTATGGACGAGCTGAGTGAAGAAGATAAAATGTTGGTAGCACGTGCACGTAAAATCCAGCGTTTCCTTTCTCAACCTTTCCACGTTGCCGAAGCATTTAACGGCTTCCCAGGTAAATATGTGCCGGTTAAAGAAACTGTACGAAGCTTCAAAGAAATTTTGGAAGGCAAGTATGACCATCTTCCAGAAGCGGCTTTCCTTTTTGTAGGAGCCATCGAAGAAGCAGTTGAGAAAGCTAAAACGCTGTAAACAACAGGCAAAGAATAGCCGAGCCTTACGAAGTGAGCTGTCTGTGGACAGCTTCCAGGAGGGATTCAAGTGAGCACGTATTTACTAGAGATTGTGACGCCGGAGCGCCTGGTCTATACAGAACAGGTAAACAGCATCAGTGTTCGCGGCTCGGAAGGCGATCTTGGGATTTTACCCGGACACCTTCCCTTGGTCACTCCCTTGAAGATTGCACCGATACGCATTAAAATCGGTGGTCAAACCGAAGTGATCGCGGTCAATGGGGGCTTTCTTGAAGTCCGCAAGGATAAAGTGGTCATTTTGGCTGAGAGTGCGGAACGTTCCGAAGAAATTGATGTGGAGCGTGCCCGTGCGGCAAGGGAGCGGGCAGAACTGCGGCTCCAGAGCAAACAGGAGCAGATAGATCACCATCGGGCGGAAGTAGCTCTGCAACGGGCGCTTAACCGTTTAAATGCTACAAGCATTAGAACCAATAAGAATTAATATTGGATTTTAAGTGGAATTTTAAAAGGGTTCGGCATAGTATACGGATGGAACGACAAGGAGACCACTTCATAACTTCTGCCAAAGAATGTCCGGTAGAAGGTGAGGGAGAACCTTGCTTCCTTCGATCACTGTGATCGGGCCCTTTTTTAGCTGTTATTACCAAATGTACAGTCCTATTTCTTGCCCGGTTGCTAGGTATTTAGTACCTTTTAAATTCACGAAACAGAAGTGATTAATCACATTTTGTCGAAATAAATGTCCTAAAAGCAGAAATAGCACTGGCATATTAGGCGTTCGCCGAGTATTATAAAGAAGTCTGTGACGCAGATGGGAGGAATTATGGTTGAACGGGAAACAGCAATTGGCTGAACAGCTAAGTCAATCGGCGAGTATGACCGCGCTGATCTCCATGATCGTGTCGCTTATCTGTATAGCGTTAGCTTGGTGGGCTTTACAGAGCTTAAAGCTGGATTTGTTAATTCGGCAACCCAAAGGACCGCAGGGCAGATTGCTGCACTTGTTTCTTGCTATAATCTTGGGACAGTTGGTTTCTGGGTTCCTGTTGAGCTACATCTCTTGGAGCCAGATGCTCTAGAATTTGTTTTAACATGAAGTAGGCGGGTTATATGACCTTATGACTGTGTCTCTGCGGGAATTGTCGAATAACATCGCGTCATATTGTTAACAATGGTAAACAAAAGAACCATACATGTATAGCTGGCTGAATCAGTTAGAGTACAATGGTCATCAAGTACAAAAAACGCTTGTATACTTGTTTTAATCAGTGGTATGATGGCAGTTAGGGTATTAGTAAAACCTTGTTTTTTTATGTAATGAAAAAGCAAGGCATGAAAATAGCGGAATATGTTCTTTTTTTCCAGAATGGAAAAGGGAAATGACGCGCGGAGGGAACCATAGATGAGCAAATTTATCGTCCGCGGTGGCAACAGATTGACCGGGAGTGTCAAAGTCAGCGGAGCCAAAAACTCAGTTCTGCCGATCATCGCCGCTTCTCTGCTAGGAGAAGAAGGAGAAAGTGTTATTATTGATGCACCTCCTCTAGACGATGTGATGACCATTAACAAAGTGCTGGAGTCCTTAGGAGCAGGCGTTACATACCAAGATGAGGTCATTCGTGTTGACGCGCGGAAGATAATTTCCTGTGAAGCCCCTTACGAGTGGGTTAGGAAAATGCGCGCATCATTCTTGGTTATGGGACCGCTGCTTACACGTTTGGGACGTACAAGAATCTCGCTTCCAGGCGGATGCGCAATCGGAACGCGACCAATTGATCAGCATTTAAAGGGTTTTGAGGCATTGGGCGCGGAGATTAGCCTGGGCCAAGGTTTTATTGAAGCTAAAAGTAACGGGCGTCTGCGTGGAGCTAAAGTTTATTTGGATGTAGCCAGCGTAGGAGCAACTGAGAATATTATGATGGCCGCTACTCTTGCTGAGGGCGTAACTACCATCGAGAATGCTGCTAAGGAACCTGAGATTGTTGATCTCGCAAATTTCCTGAATGGAATGGGTGCCAAAGTACGCGGTGCGGGCACGGGCGTTATTCGTATTGAAGGCGTTGAGAAGCTGCATGGTGTAAAACATACCGTCATTCCCGACCGGGTAGAAGCAGGTACTTATATGGTTGCTGCTGCGATCACAGGCGGGAACGTATATGTAGAAGGCGCAATATCCGATCATTTAGGACCGGTTATTTCCAAGATGGAAGAAATGGGTGTAACCATTCAACCTGATGAGAACGGAATTCGTGTCATTGCAGATAAGCCGTTAAAGGCCGTTGATGTTAAAACATTGCCTTATCCTGGTTTTCCTACCGATATGCAGTCCCAGATGATGGCACTTCAACTTGCCGCTGAAGGAACGAGCATTATTACGGAAACCGTGTTTGAAAATCGTTTCATGCATGTGGATGAATTTCATCTCATGAATGCGGAAATTAAGGTCGAAGGTCGTTCCGCCATTGTAACTGGTAATGCTAAGCTGACAGGTGCGAAAGTAACCTCTACAGATTTGCGTGCAGGTGCTGCGTTAATTCTGACCGGACTCATTGCGGAAGGTACAACGGAGGTATCCGGCGTACATCACATCGATCGCGGTTACGTTCATTTGGCTGAGAAGCTGACTGGATTGGGAGCGGACATTTACAGAGTGACCGTGGAAGAGTCCAAACTGGATCATTCACCCAGTACAGAGCGCGTAATGCCGGAAGAGACGTCGGGGAATCTGTTTAAGAAGATCCAGCCTTCCCTCGCCTAAGCCTTAACGTATGTAGCTTCATGTTGCATAAGTATATTCTTGTACAATAAAGAACCAAGTCCGAAAGGGCTTGGTTTTTTGTTGTTTGCAGCCAGTCTTTTTCATTCTTTCAGTTCTCTTAAAATGGTTCTATCAAAGTGGACGACTTCATATGATTGAAAATATCTGCTGGAGTATATCTGTACTTCCAGCCGGACACTTAGCCCTTTGATGGAGGTTTCAGCCTATGAAAGATTCACAGGTTCGCATCCGTATACCCATTCATCATCCTAAGGAACATTGCCAGACTTCACTTGCGGAGGAACGCTCTGGCTCTATAGCTACTTCGTTACAGAAAAATAAGCTTATGCAACAGCAGCCGGACACAAGAGGTACATTGCCGACTGGCGTCAAGCTCAATCGGCGTACAACAGCCGTGCCTTCCGCTGTGAACTCCGTTGAAACGGCTCTGCCTATCGCTGGAGCAGCGGCCCATGACACACGCACTGCAACCCCGCTGCAAGTGACGTTGCCGCACCTGCGTCCATCCGCCGGGCGTACCCCGCGCTGGGGCAGCAGACGCCCATGGCTGCCATTCGCTGCCATGGCAGGGGTGCTGGTGCTTGCCATGGCTGTGCCCGCGCTAATGGCGTGGCCTCGCCAGACGGCGCAGCCGTTGCCGCCGAGCAGTCGCACGGCAGCACCAGCTGCGCCTAGCGTGACGGCAAAGGGCGAGATGCCCGTCACGCGCTTGCCGGGCGTCCCGCCGATACCGGCGGTGCCCGCTGCTCCAGCGCGCAGCGTGCCGGTGGCAGCAGAGCCGGACGTGCGCGTGTACGTCACGTCTACCGGTCGCACGGAGACGTTACCGCTGGAGCAATACATTGTCGGCGTAGTAGCCGCTGAAATGCCGCCTAGCTTCGAGCGCGAGGCACTAAAAGCACAGGCTATTGCCGCGCGTACCTTCATTGCCCGACGTTTGCTGGCTGATGATACTAGCGGTGCGCCGGCGGGAGCTGATGTGACGGATACGGTTAAACATCAGGCTTATATCTCCAAAGCCAAACTTACTAGAGAATGGGGGCGTTCTGGTAAATCCGCAGAGCTGGCTAAAATTCAGCAGGCTGTACGAGACACCAAGGATACGATCATGGTATATGAGGGGAAGCCCATAACGGCATCTTTTTTTTCTACTAGCAATGGCTATACCGAAAATTCAGAGGATGTATGGGCGAAGGCAGTGCCCTATTTACGAAGTGTGTCAAGTCCATGGGACAAGCAGTTGGCCCCACGTTATACAGAAACCGTCACACTGAGTCGTCAGAGTATGTTCGATAGATTGGGATTGAGTCGTACTGCAATTGCCGCCTCTACTGGAGGAGGAAGTATGCCAGAGATTCGTATACTCTCCAAGACGGAAGGACATCGCATCAAGAAGATTGAGGTTGGTGGCTCAATCTTTACAGGGCCGGAAATCCGTAACAAACTGGGGTTACGTTCGGCTGAGTTTACGTGGAAGGCTGAAGGGAATCGGATTGCTATAACAACCTATGGTTATGGCCATGGCGTTGGTATGAGTCAGTGGGGAGCCAATGGAATGGCCAAGGAAGGTCATACTGCCACTCAAATTCTCCTTCACTATTATACTGGCATTTCTTTTGCGCAAGCCTCTCGTATTCTAAGTTAGTAAATATTTCGAAACTTTGAAGTATAAAAGAGTTGCACCCGGTAACACTGGTTACTGAGGTGATGAGCAAATGAATGAACAAAATAAAAACCAGAACCAAAACCATGAAGAAACACCCAAAACCTTTCAGGGTGGAAGAGCTTCACGGCCGTCTTCGTGGAAAAAGCTGTTGTCCAAAAGGTGGGCATACCCGGCAGCCTACATTGCCGCAGCAGCCATTATACTAACCTTAGTGTGGGTCTATCAGGATGCCAGCCAGAAGTCTTTCAAACCTGACCCAGCTAGTCCATCGGTACAAAGCACAAGTGCAGTGGATACCGATGTTAACGGACAACAGCCAGAAAGTGTGGAAGTAGTTGCCCAGTCGGAAAATATCGCATGGCCAGTGGCAGATGCTGGCGCAGTACAAGTCGTAAAGCCGTTCTTTGATGAGAACGCGACCGCTGATGAGCAGGCGGCAGCTATGGTAGAGTACGATAAAACATTTACCGCTAACACTGGAATTGATCTTTCCCGGGCCGATGATCAGGCGTTTGAAGTGAGAGCCGCCCTGAGTGGCAAAGTATCCCGTGTAGAACAACATCCGCTGGTAGGTAATGTCGTAGAAATCACGCATGATAATAATCTCAAAACGGTGTACCAAAGCTTGAGTGATCTGAAAGTAAAAGAAGGCGATCAAGTGAAACAAAACGATGTGATTGCTTCAGCGGGTCGTAACGAGCTTGAAAAGGATTTGAAAACACATCTGCATTTTGAAGTGTATCAAGATGACAAGCCGGTGAATCCAGCAGGTCTGCTTCCTAAAAAATAAATTTGGTCATGGCTTTGCATGCAAAGCGGGGAATCCATATTCCCTGCTTTTTTCTTGTGTAGTTTTTGTGCATAAGGTAAACATAAGCTGCTTTTGCCAAATAAATAGGCCTTCCGAAGCATGTCTTCCCGCCAAACCGCGAATATATAGGCACGCTCCTCATATAATGTACCAAACTATCCACAGTAGGGAGGCGGGAGCGTGCACGATTACATCAAGGAACGGACCATCAAAATCGGTCGCTGTATCGTGGAAACAAGGAATACGGTCCGTACGATTGCCAAGGAATTTGGTGTCTCCAAGAGCACGGTGCATAAAGATCTGACCGAACGGCTGCCTGAAATCAACCCGGATCTTGCCGATCAGGTGAAGCACATTCTCGAATACCATAAATCCATCCGCCATCTGAGGGGAGGAGAAGCAACGAAAATTAAGTACAAAAAAACGAGTGGCAAACGAAGGGAGATTCTCGTTTCCGGCAAGTCCTAAAAATATATAGTGAATTGGCTGGCAAAGCCATTGAATCAACCCCCTGAAGTATGATATGTTAAAAGATGGTACAAGACGAAAAATGACATGTAACCATAGGTTTATACATATATTTGCCGCTTCTTGTCGAATCTTAGCTTTTAAAATATCACTTTGGGGGCCTTTTTAATATGTTCAGTAATGATATCGGTATCGACCTCGGTACGGCCAACGTGCTTATCCACGTCAAAGGGAAGGGGGTTGTTCTTGACGAACCTTCCGTTGTCGCGATAGAAAGCGATACAAAAAGAGTTCTGGCTGTCGGAGAGGAAGCGCGCCGTATGGTGGGACGTACTCCTGGTAATATCATAGCCATCCGTCCATTACGTGATGGTGTCATCGCCGATTTTGAAGTAACAGAAGCGATGTTAAAATATTTTATCAATCGGGTAGGGGGAAAAAGCTGGTACAGCCACCCTCGTATTCTAATTTGTGCGCCGACGAACATTACCTCAGTGGAGCAAAAAGCGATTCGTGAAGCGGCGGAGCGTAGCGGGGCCAAGGAAGTATTTTTGGAGGAAGAACCAAAAGCGGCTGCCATCGGGGCAGGAATGGATATTTTTGAGCCTAGTGGCAACATGGTAGTGGATATTGGTGGCGGAACGACTGACGTTGCAGTCCTCTCTATGGGGGATGTCGTAACAGCTTCTTCCATTAAAATGGCAGGGGACAAATTTGATACAGCCATCATGAAATATGTAAAAACGAAGTACAAGCTTTTGATCGGGGAACGTACGGCTGAGGATATCAAGATTGCTATCGGAACCGTGCATCCGAGCGGACGGCGTGCAGAAATGGACATCCGTGGACGGGATATGGTATCCGGATTGCCCAAAACGTTAAGTATTTCTGCGGATGAAGTGCAGGATGCGCTTAGAGATCCTGTGTCGGCGATTGTTGCTGCGGCCAAGTTTGTATTGGAGCAGACCCCACCGGAACTGTCAGCTGATATTATTGACCGTGGTGTTATTTTGACTGGTGGCGGTGCCTTGCTTAGCGGATTGGACGAGCTGCTTGCTGAAGAGTTGCGTGTTCCGGTACTGGTCGCCGAAGATCCGATGCATTGTGTCGTTAAAGGTACAGGAATTATGCTGGATAATTTGGATCATGTGGTTAAGAAAAAGTTCTAATCTGCCGATAGTGACTATAAGAGACTCGTGTGCGGTCAGACAGGTTGCCTGCCTCCGCGCGAGCATATGATTTTAGCAGAGTATAGGATTGGGGTGCACCATACATGTTGAGAGGTTTATATACTGCGGCCGCCGGATTGATGACACAACAACGACGCCATGACACCGTGACGCAAAATATTGCTAATATGAATACGACGGGATACAAACAGGAGAACAGTGTTCAGCGTTCTTTCCCCGAGATGCTTATTTCCATGACGGGTGGTAACCCTGATAACCCGGACCGTACGGTCGGCAAGCTCAATACTGGCGTTTTTGCTGAGGAAAGCCTCTCCCCTTACATTCAGGGAGCATTAAAGGACAGTGGACAAGCGACGGATTTCGCGATACAGTCCAATATTAATGTGAACGACCCAGCTACTGGTCAACCTATGGCTTTTGATCAGGCAGGGAAATTCATCAATGCTAACGGTGAAGTCACCTACCGTCCAGAAGCGTTTTTTACGGTGCGGGACAGTAATGGTAACGTTCGTTATACACGTGATGGACATTTTCAAGTAAATGGAGCAGGAGCATTGCTTTCATCGACTGGCTCAGCGGTGCTGGATACGAATGGAAACCCAATTCAATTGACGGGGGCTGTCTCAGCGCTTAAAGTAAATGAGCGGGGCGAATTGGTAGATAGCCAGTCCAACCAGACGTTAGGGACGACGCTCGGTATTAGTGTCATTGATCGTCCGTACCAGCTCGTTCGTGAGGGCAATGGAAATTTCCGCCTGAATGATACGGACGGTGCTACAGCTAGAATGATGACCGCTAATGACGCTGTATCCGTTCGTCAAGGTTATCTGGAGGTATCTAATGTAGATGCTTCACAGTCGATGGTGGATATGATGGCTGCGTTAAGAGCGTATGAGGCGAATCAGAAGGTAATTCAATTTTATGATAAAAGCTTGGACAAGGCCGTTAATGAAGTAGGCCGTGTATAACAGGGGGTAAGTGATGAACAACTCCATGATTGGCGCAATGGTATCTATGGCCAGTGTGCAGCAGCGTTTGGATTTAATTGCCGATAATATTGCTAATATCAATACAGTTGGTTATAAGAGTAAACAGGGTTCCTTTGAAGATGTATTGGCCAATGTGCAGCAACAGCCTTCAACGTATCTCCAAAATGGACGAGCCATGCCGCTCGGCTATAATTTGGGCTACGGAGTTAAAACGGCCGCAATCATGAAAAATATGGAGCAAGGTCCGCTCAAGGAGACGGGACTTCCTACCGATCTGGCGATTCAAGGTAATGCCATGTTTGAAGTCCAGGGGAATGGGCAAAAAGCTTGGACCCGTGACGGTAGCTTTCATTTTGTTCCTGATCCGAATGATAGTGCGACGATGATGTTGACCACTGCTGAAGGTTACTCCGTGCTGGATAACAATGATGTTCCTGTGACTGCTCCAGCGGGTTCCAAGGTGGCTATTAACTCGGATGGCGAATTGCTGATTCGTGCTAATGGAATTGGGAATCCGACGGTTGGTCAGAGAATCAAGCTAATGGATGTACAGCGTCCAGAGGGACTGGAACAGCGGGATGATAACCTATTCGTGTTGTTGAATGGTGTAACAGAGGCAAATGTATTCGGAGCAGCAGGTGTGGCAGGTGCTGTTCCAGCGGACGTATCTGTGCGTTCCGGTTATCTTGAGGAATCTAATGTGGATTTAGCGGGCGAAATGACGGATATGATGCAAGTTCAGCGGATGTATCAAATGGCGGCACGGGCACTAACTTCTAGCGATACGATGATGAACCTGGCCAACAATCTGAGGGCTTAAGGATTTGGTGATGAAAGAAGAACAATCTGATTCCCGTCCGGTGCCTGAAAAGACGAAGTCCCGCTGGCGTACTGCTCGTTATTTCATAGTTCCGTTGCTGCTCCTGTTATCGCTGTTAGGCGGCTTAATTGCAGGATATGTAATTGTAGGTAAGCAAGGGTTGTCAGGCGTGTTCGAGTGGAGAACCTGGCAGCATGTCATTGATCTTATATTTGCGCCTTAGTTTACTTTAAATGAGTGGGGGCGGGAAAAGGTCGCTCCGCGTGCAGATTGTTCTTCCGATTGCTGTTATCCCCAGATTCCTTTTGGTTTTAAAACATTGGAGGTTTGAATCCGGGGATAAAGGCAAACGCTGCGCTTCTTCAGAACAATTCTGCCCGCTCCGCTGGCTACCCGCCATCAGGCCACTTTTATTAAAATAAACCACCCGCAATTTGTGTGGGTAGTATATAACAAAACCCTGTGCCAGTGGCGCAGGGTTTTGTTATGCTTTTAAGGGAGGGGCCTCCAGCGTAGCACGCATGGATTGTGGCCAATGAAGGCCATCATAGAGGCCTTCGGTTTTCTCTGCCCTTCACGGCAAGCGAGCATTATTGAAGCGAGCTTTCTTTTTGAGCCAAAAGTAACTCGGCGGAGGGGATGGAATCGTTCTGAAGAAGAAGCGATAGCGTTCGCCTTTAACCTCGGATTTTACCCTTGAATTATTATACAATGAAAAAATCCGAGGTTAACAGCGATCGGAAGAATGATCCATCCCCGCAGCCCTTCCCCCCTTGGCTCAAATGAAACTTCGCTTCACCCCATAATAGGAGCACCCAATATGGTACTTCCGCGTAATTTTCTTTTTGCATCTGATAACTGTATAATGATGGGGAAGTTTATAACACTGCGGGGTAAAACCAAGCACGGGCAAAAGGGCTTCTTCGCGCCTCAGGTTGCATAACCGGCGGAAAAAGCCCCTTATCTCAACCTCCACTTCTGCAGTAGGTGAAGGATATCTAACATTGTTGCCGTTATGAGCTGTTTTTATGCAGCGTAAGCGGGGTAATATTATGCTTGCAGTAACTCATGACTGATACAGAGTCAAACCTGCAAGCGGGAGGAGTTATTAAGGTAAATGGACAAATTGCAATTGGATGTTAATCAAATTCAGGAGATTATCCCACATCGAGCGCCATTTTTATTGGTGGATCGTATTATTGAGCTGGAGGAAGGGAAAAGAGCAGTAGGCATTAAAAATGTAACGATGAATGAACCTCATTTCATTGGACATTTTCCGGGGTATCCTGTTATGCCTGGTGTGTTGATCACCGAAGCACTGGCTCAAGTTGGGGCTGTCGCATTACTGCACCTAGAGAGCAATCGTGGCAAAATCGGGTTCTTGGCAGGGTTGGATGGTTTCCGTTTCCGTGGGCAGGTGGTTCCTGGGGATACACTGACGCTTGAAGTGGAAATCACTCGTTCCAAAGGCGCATTTGGCAAAGGGAAAGCTACGGCTAAAGTAGGCGATACGGTAGTAGCTGAGGGCGAAATTATGTTTGCTTTATCTGACCCTCCCCAATAAATAAAGCTCTGCCGACATAAGCACGACGTCTGAACCGAGTGCATGTGTACATAGAAATCCTGTTTTGACAACCCAAAAATGGAGAGGGGAAATTCCGTATGACGCAGTTGAGTAAAAAAGCACTAGAAGGCATTGAGAGCTGGCTGCAAGACCCTTATATTGATGAAGAGACCAAACAGGAGTTGCGCGCATTGGAAGGCAACGAGCAGGAACTGGAGGATCGCTTTTACAAAGAGCTGGAATTTGGTACAGGCGGTCTGCGTGGAGTGATCGGGGCAGGAAGTAACCGGATGAACCGTTACGTCATTGGACGGGCGACTCAAGGGCTGGCTCGCTATATTTTAGAACAGCATGCTGGTAAAGAAGGAAAACCTTCGGTTGTTATTGCACATGATTCGCGTCATTTTTCACCAGAATTTGCTCTGGATGCAGCTTTGGTGCTGGCGGGCAATGGTATCGTGGCTAAGTTGTTCCCTTCCTTGCGTCCAACGCCACAGCTTTCGTTTAGTGTACGTCATTTGGGAGCCAGTGGAGGGATTGTTGTGACAGCGAGTCACAATCCTCCTGAGTATAATGGATACAAGGTATACAACGATGAAGGGGGTCAGCTTGTTCCAGATCAGGCTGAACAGGTAATTGGTTATATCCGTGAGGTTCCTTCTTTTGCCGACATTCGCAGTCTGACACGTGAGGAAGCAGAGGCACAGGGATTGTTGGTTTGGCTTGGAGAAGAGGAAGATGAAGCGTTTGTAGATACGGTAGCCAGTGTGAGTGTGAACCGTGAGCTGATTGCAGCCGGACCAGGCAAAAACTTCAAAGTTGTGTTTACACCTCTCCATGGCACTGGAAATGTACCGGTTCGCCGTGTGTTGGAGAAAATCGGTTTTGAACAGGTGCATATTGTGCCTGAGCAAGAGTTGCCAGATGCTGAATTTTCGACTATCAAGTCGCCAAACCCAGAAGAACGTGATGCGTTTAAGCTGGCAATTGCGCTGGGTGAGAAAATTGGTGCAGATCTGTTGATCGGAACAGACCCTGATGCTGACCGTATGGGTGCAGTTGTGAAAAACCGTGATGGCGAATATGTGGTATTGTCCGGTAATCAGTCTGGCGCGATCATGGTTTACTACTTGTTGAATCAACTGAAAGAAACAGGCAAGCTTCCTAATAATGGGGCTGTTATCAAAACCATCGTAACCAGCGAAATGGGTGCAGTCATTGCCGAACATTTTGGAGCAACCGTGTTTAACACGCTAACTGGCTTTAAGTATATTGGCGAGAAAATGAACCAATTTGACCAAACTGGCGAGTACACCTACCTGTTTGGCTATGAAGAGAGCTATGGTTATTTGGCAGGGAATTATGCTCGCGATAAGGATGCTGTCTTGGCGGCTATGCTGATCGCTGAAGCTGCTGCTTATTACAGCACACAAGGTAAGACGCTCTATGATGTTTTACAAGAGCTGTACGAGCAGTTTGGCTACTTCCTTGAGAAGCTGGAGTCTCGTACCCTTAAGGGTAAGGATGGAGTGGCACAAATTCAGGGCAAAATGACCGATTGGCGTAGCAACGCTCCTCAAGAGATTGCAGGCGTGAAGGTAGACAAGGTACTGGACTACTCACAAGGTCTGGACGGACTTCCACAGGAAAATGTACTCAAATTCTTACTGGAGGACGGTTCGTGGTTTTGCCTGCGCCCTTCGGGCACAGAGCCGAAAATCAAAGTATACTTTGCGGTACGCGGTTCCTCGCTGTCAGACGCGGAGCAAAGAATCAGCCACCTGGTCGATGCTGTTATGGCTCGCGTAGACGCTTGAGAAAAATCCCTTTATAATAGAATAGGTTAAGGTAATTGGATAAGATATAGTAATCGGTGACCTCTCACGGCAAAGGGCAGTACGCCGTGGAGGTCATTTCTGTATTGCAGAATAACCTGGAAGAGGCTTTGGGAAAATAGGCTTATTCCGGCAACGGAGGATTTTGCAAAATTCAATGAGTGACCTACCAAAAGGCTGAGTACGGCAAGGTGGGCAGCATTGAATTTTGCAAAATCCCGACTATTAAGGAGGTTCTTTGGTGTATCAGAAATGGCAGTATTGGAATACGGCTTCTCGAAAATGGTTATGGATTTTGGTGGCTGTCGGCTTGCTGGCTTCCATTCCGGTCATCGCCGATCGTATGAAGACAGAATCCTCGAGTAAAAAAGTAGAGATTGTATTCGATTATCGGGATTTGACAGAGGCAGCCTCGTATCAGGCTCACCCGCAGGACTATCTGAATGAGCAACTTGACCGCTTACAGCAAGCGGGTGTGAACAGCATGGCGATGTATGAAAGTACGTTGGATGATTTCCGTAAAGCGGGTCGCGTCGTAACCTATACGACTCAGAACATTGCCGATATGGAAAAACGGCTTTCACCTGCAAATGAGAATTTTACGTATATTGTTTTCGCTGATAAAGAAAATGCCGAGGCATTAAAGCCGTTAATTTTACGTACGTTTACAAGCCTGGACATCAATGTAAAACCTTGGACTTATCAGGGACAGGAAGGGTTAGTTGTGGAAACATCTCCAGAGGATGCGTATCTCAAGCCCATGCAGCCTGACCCGATTGCGATGAAGCAGCTTCGGAGCAAAGGATTTTTTATTGTTCCACGGATGAGCGATAGTCTTCCTTACAACCAGGAGTTGACGGAAGAGATGCTTGCTTCCTTTCAGCAAAATGGTGTAAAACGCATTTTGTTTGAAGGTGATTCAGTCAAAGGCTTCACCGATAACGAGAAAGAGCATAGCTTAGTGGCATTTGCTAAATTGCTGAACAAATACGATATTGGCCTAGCTGCTATCGAAAACTTAAAAAAACCGCAAGCAGGCTTCAATAAGCTCGCTTACGATATCCACTATAACGTTGTGCGTTTATACTCATTGAGCGATAAAGATTCAACGCTCGATGTTGAAACGTTGGCCGATCGTTTTGCATTGGCCACCAAGGACCGTAATATTCGCATGTTGTATCTGAATACTGCGCCTAGCCGTAGTATTGCTGAAGCCAAGGTGAAGGATTCGGTAGATAACCTAATCCACAGCTTGGACAAGCCGGGTAACGCTGTACAACGGATGGAGAAAAAGGGGTTTGAACTCGGACAGGCTGAACCGTTCCAAGTCGTCGATTCATCCATTCAGCGCTATCTGAAAATGATTGTCGTACTAGGTGCACTGGCATTCTTCTCCATTATGGTGTCCTATTTCGTCCCGGCATTGACTTTGCTGGCATTTGCACTTGGCTTGGTAGGTTCAGCAGGACTTTATGTTTTGAACTCTAGCTTGATGGAGCAAGGCCTGGCCCTACTCGCAGCGATTAGCGGACCTACGGTTGCAATGATCATCGCTGTGCGTACGATTAGAATTAAACGTGAACAGGGTGCTGAACTTTCTGTAGGTCAGCGTTTGATTCAAACGTTTATACTGTACGTGCAGACGGCGATTTTGTCGCTGGCTGCGGTGCCTTTCGTTATTGCGCTGTTGAACAGTATTGCCTACAGCCTTGTGCTGAATCAATTTAGAGGTGTAAGCTTGCTTCACATTCTGCCGATCTTCTTGGCAGCGATATATATTTTCTTTTATCGTGGCGTTTCTATACGGGAGGAAATTTCCAAGCTGCTACGTACGCCGATTACTGTATTGTGGGTTATCGCACTGGCTGTTATCGCAGCCGCAGGTTATTACTATTTGACTCGTACCGGAAATGCGGGTACGGTGTCGAACACGGAGTTGGTCTTCCGGAACTTCCTTGAAAATGCGTTTGGTGTACGTCCGCGCAATAAGGAATTTTTGATGGCTCACCCACTGTTTATTGCAGGGGCATTCCTGGCTTTGAAATATCGCAAAGCAATCTATTTGCTGATTATAGCTGCTATTGGTCAAGCCTCTATGGTGGATACCTTTGCTCACATTCACTCTCCAGCGGCATTGTCGCTTAGTCGCGGGCTGTTAGGATTGGGCTTGGGCCTGGTGCTGGGAATCATCGCAATTGTCGTGTGGCAAGTGCTGGAAGGGTGTTGGAAGAAATGGTCACCACAGCTCAAACGATAATCATCTCGGGTTATTACGGTTTTAACAATAGTGGAGATGAGGCGGTGCTTAAGTCGATTTTGACAGCTTTAGAGGAGGAGAGTCGTCAGGCGGGGATTACAATCAAGCCTGTTGTTCTGTCTTCTGACCCCGCTTGGACACAGAAAATGTACGGAGTAGAAGCAGTACCACGGATGAGTCTGGGGGAAGTTCGTAGAGCGATTAAAAACAGCGATGGGCTAATAAGTGGCGGCGGGAGTTTGCTCCAGGATGCAACAAGCCCTAAAAGTATTCCGTATTATCTGGCGATTCTGAAACTGGCCCAATGGGCTGGAAAACCGACGTTTGTATATGCTCAGGGCATTGGTCCGGTACAACGGAAGATATTTTATCCTATGATCCGTTCTGTGTTTCAGCGCTGTGAATATGTTTCTGTAAGAGATGAGCAGTCTGCCGCACTACTGGGTACTATGAAACTAAAGAACCCGGTTGTCGAAGTTGTTCCTGATCCGGTAATGGGGCTTCCATTGCCCTCGGGTTCCGAGCTGCATAAAGCAGCAACTGAAACGGATAAGGATAAACTTCCGATCGTTGGTGTATCTGTACGTTACTGGGATAAGGAGCGTCGCGATTTAACGGCTATTGCGGACGGCTTGAAAAAATTAGCTGCTGAGCGCCGTGTACACTTACGCTTTTTACCTTTCCATCTGCCTGATGACGAGCAGGCTTCAAGGATGGTAATGGATTTGTTGGGGGATATTAGGGGGACGGGAAGCCTTGTCAGCATGTGCGATCAAGTCACCGATCCTCAACAGATGCTTTTGGAAGTCAGTCGTTGCAGTTTGATGATCGGGATGCGATTACACAGCTTGATCTATGCAGCATCCCACCAGGTGCCTCCGTTGGGGATATCCTACGATCCCAAAATTGATCATTTCCTCAGCCGTGTCGGTAGCCAGCCTGTAGGCACTACAGAGGCACTGGATGGACAAAAGATGGCTAATGAGTCTATGCGGTTGCTGGATCAGCGAAGTCAATGGATCGAGAGCCAGGGAGCGGCCATTGCTTTGTTAAAAAGTGAGGCTCGCTTACCGGCACAGCATATCGTTAATTACTTGTGTCGCAAAGGATGATGGATACAGTGACAGTTGATAAGGTTACGAATGTGCCTACCGTCCCGATTTTCGGTGTTCCGGTATCAAGGCTTAATATGAAAGATACATTAAATGTATTAATTCAAGCAGTGGAGTCTCGCCGGCCCCATCAAGTGATCACTGCCAATCCGATTATGGTAATGGCTGCATTGGAAGATCCAGTGTACATGGACGTGATGAAACAGGCAGAGTTGATTGTTCCAGATGGGACTGGCGTGGTCTGGGCTGCAAACTATGTAGGACATCCTGTACCTGAGCGGGTAGCGGGCTTTGACTTGTTACATGAATTACTTGCAGCTGGAGAAAACTATCATTGGAAGGTTTATTTACTGGGATCAACATCTGAGGTGATTCAAGCGACCGCAAAGCGGGTACATGAGCTTTATCCCCGGATTACGGTTTGTGGCAAGCGTGATGGCTTTTTTGGACCTAAAGAGGATGAAGCGGTGATTGCAGCCATTCGTGAAGCAAATCCCGATTTGTTGTTTGTAGCACGTGGAGCGGACACACAGGAACCCTGGATTGGTAAATATAAGGAACAACTGGGTGTACCGGTGATGATGGGGGTTGGCGGTAGCTTCGATGTTATATCAGGCAGAACCAAACGCGCACCTAAATTGTTCCAAAAGCTACGGGCTGAATGGTTATATAGACTCCTCAAAGAGCCAAGCCGATACAAAAGAATGCTTGCGCTGCCGAAATTCGCCGCGAAAGTGATGCGCGAAAAAGAAAACGTCACAAAAGTGTGATAAATAGCTTGAATCTGCCTTCAAAACCCGCTAATTTGCCAGAATATGAAGCTTGGTATTTATTTTTGATCAGAGTATAATTCAATGCGGTTACATCTGAAAAGGGATTGCTTTAAAATTGGGGGTCGAATGATCAAATGTTATTGATCTATATTATTGGGTTCATCATGGCACTAGGACTTGCGCTGTTACTGACACCGCTCGTCAAGAAATTCGCTGTGAAGGTTGGAGCCGTCGATGTACCGAATGCCCGAAAAGTACATACCCGAATTATGCCGCGTCTTGGCGGACTGGGGATTTTCTTGGCATTTCTGTTGTCCTTATTAGCGGTGTTACCTTTTGTGCCTGACGGAATGCTGTCCTCTCGGGATATTAACTTTATCGCAGCCTTTCTGATTGGCGGCACGCTGATTACACTGATTGGTGCTCTCGATGATCGTTTTGATCTCAATGCAAAATTGAAATTTTTGGCTCAAATTGCCGTTGCGTGTATGGTCGTGTTTGCTTTTGATATTCGTGTAGATTTTGTAAATGTACCTTTTCAGGATGCATACTCATCTTTGGAAAGCTGGATTTCCATTCCGCTTACGATTTTCTGGATCGTAGGTGTAACGAATGCCATCAATTTGATTGACGGTCTGGATGGACTGGCTGCAGGTGTCTCAGGAATTGCGATTGGGACTATCTTTGTGATGTCGGTATTGATGGGCAATTACATGGTAGCTATGCTTTGTCTTGTACTGCTGGGCAGTATTATCGGATTTTTATTTTTCAACTTTCATCCTGCGAAAATATTTATGGGTGATACAGGGTCATTATTTTTAGGTTTCTGTCTGGCCATGCTATCCATGCTTGGTTTCAAGCAAATTGCTATCGTATCTTTTATTACGCCATTGATTATTATCGGTGTACCTTTGTCAGATACATTCTTTGCTATCATTCGTCGCAAGTTGCAGAAAAAACCGATTTTCTCTCCGGATAAAGGTCATTTGCATCACTGCTTACGCGAACTAGGTTTCAGTCACAGACAGACGGTGTTGATTATCTACGGTATTGCGGCATTTTTCGGTGTATTGGCCGTGATTCAATCGTCTGCTGCGCTTAATGAAGCGAACTGGGTCACCTTTGTCGTGATTTGTATTATGATGTTCTTCCTACAGATTGGTGCAGAGGTTATTGGTCTTGTTGGCAAAACCAAACGCCCAGTTATAAACACACTGATTCGCTTGCTGGCTAAGCCAGATTCCCAAACGCGTTCGAAATTATAATTTTAATTTAAAAGTAAGCCTTCAAGCTTGGCGGTATACCGCGGGTTTGAAGGCTTTTTTGATGTTTGCTGTAAAAAAACTCCCTCCTTTTTTGAGAATTTACTAATTTTTTGTATGTTTACTACCGATAAAAAAAGTATTGAATGATTACGTACCCCAAGGTGCGACAGAATCAAAGGAGGACAATGATTTGAAACGATTGCTATCCATGTTGCTGACGGTTGGTCTCATCATTGGCTTGGTGCCGGCGGCCCTGGTAGGTACGGCTCATGCTGCGACGGGAACTTATTTTATTTTTCCAAGTGAAAAATATGATGTGGATTCGGCTAGAATGGTAAACACTGACCGAGTTACAGTTAACGGTACGATTAACGGAGTGAACGGAAGTACTATATCTTATAGTGTATTCCAACTCTCTAAAAATGGAACAAACCTTAACGTGGTTAATAAGAACGAGAGTCAAAAAGGCGGAATTACAGTCAGTGGCTCTACGCTTAAAGTTACAGACATTAAACTGTTTCCTGGTTTGAACCGGATTACATTTCAAAGTAGCCAAAATTCGGCTGATATGAAGGACTCCATTTACATTGAGTATCAGGATGGGCCTAAGCTTTATGATCTATCTGCTACGTTGAATGGTGAAACCGAGCAGTTGCTTGAGAATCAGACAGCGGTGCTGACAGACGCACGCAATAGCGGTACGGATGATGTGAAAGTAGTCATTCAAGGTACGGCTCCTAATGCTGACAGTGTAACGCTCACGTCTGCAAAAAGCAGTAATACGTATACAGTTAACTCTTACACTGGCTACAAACTAACGGGTAGTGTTGTACTGAGTCCGGGTAAAAATATAGTGACCATTAAAGTGAATAACGGAACTCAGGCTCTTACAGTTACACGTGAAATTACGATTTATACGGGTAAACCGGAATTTTCTGATTTGACCCTGAATAAGGATGGGAATGTTTCTGCTGATTTGGCCACTTCGCCTGACTTTACCGTATCGTCTACAAGTGGTGTGGTTTTAAAAGGTAATGTTTTGGTGCCAGGCGGTGCAACTGATCCAGGAGTGGCCACAATCAATGCACGTTTTACCGATGTGAGTAACAATGGTAGTGCTGTGGGTAGTGCGACTGGGGTTGATGCCACAATTGATACTGCAAATGTAGTTACATCAAATGGTTATAAAGTATATCCGTTTCAGGTGACTGTACCTTCGGAAGCTGTACTTGATCATTTGACCAGAGCATCCCTGGGCATAACTTATACGGATAGCAGTACACCACCGGCTCCATCGGCTGTCCAATTTACATTGCGCAGCAGCACTCAGCCGTATATTGATGATGTTAACTATCTTCCTGATTTTAATACTCAATTGTTGAACAGAACTAATGGAAGCGGGTCTGATCAGGCAGCTGCCCTAGATGAAGCTATGAAATTAACAGGTAGCTCTATGAAGAACAAGACTACAGATGCTGCATCTGTACCTGTAGGTATGGAGTTTATCGTTGTTAATGGCGCACCTTCTTCAATTAGTGAGCTTTCTGGAGTATCGGTTCATATTGTAGGATCGCCTCAAGATGTGATTCGTACAATCAATGGTAAGTCAACGCAAGTGAAGAAAATTGTTGCTTATGTAGACACTTTGCCTAAAGAAGGACAAAATGTACTGAATTTTTATCTGAATGGTGACTCGACCAAGTTAATTAAAGCAACGGTGAATCTGTTGCAGGGTCCGTTCATGAAGTACGATACGATTTATGATGGGCAACAAATTCCGTTGAATACATCCAGCTCAAACTTGAATACCTATAAATTGACTCAACTGGGCTACTTTAAAGGTAAATTGCTTGATGTGAGCAATGCAGCAGATATTCATTACACTGGAAGTAACCGAAATGTCTTCCTGTATATTAATAATGTATTGGTTGATTTGGATGGTTCAGGTGCGGACTTCAAGCTTGCTGCTTCCTCGGAGACAGCCGCAGCCAATGCCTTGGCGAACGGAAATAATGAAATCAAGTTTGTATACAAGCCAGGTATTGAGTACAGCAATACGGTAAAAGTAAACTTTACACAGACGAATATTCCAGTAATTCCTGTTCCCAACACACAAGGAATCATCCCTTTTACACCAGTTAGCGGCTTGAGCAATACGCCGAAATATAGCGAAATTGCTCCGAAATCAAAAGATGCTAATTTCACCAAAGTGGATGATACCAACTACAATACATCTCTGAAAAATATCAATGTATTTGGTACTTTCAGTATTGCTGATTTGGGTAAAGCAGATCAGGTAAATGGTTCGTTAAGTGATATTGCTAATAAAGATCAATATATTTTGGAGATTAAGGGATCGGATGACAGTGAAGTTAACTGGACACTGAGTAACGAGTTTTTCTCAGCAGAAGATGCTAAGACAACATACAATTCCGGTTCTACTACAGACAAATTTACAAATAAAGATTTAAAAGACCTGCTTGTGTACTACCATCCGGACAAAAAGTATTTCAGCTTTGTGTTGAAAAACCAAACTATTTCGCAAGATGGAACACCGGTAGCTTATAACATTACCTTGTTCAATAGCGGCAAGAGCGGACCATTTGCTACTTTCCGACTGCAAGTATCCGGTCAATCCACATCTTTTGATATTTTGCGTCCGCTCCCTGAAAAGAGAATCGTGAATCAAAACTTTGTGCAAGTTGTTGTAAATGCAGGTAATGCAGATAGTGTTACGGTAGGTAAAGAAACAGCAGTTCAAGAGGGTTTCGACTCTGATTATGATGGCACCATTGATTATCCATCAACTTACAAAGCCATCGTTACAGGTCTAAAAGCCAACAAAGATAATAAAATTGACGTAGTGGTTACTGTAGGTAAAGAAAAACTGAAACAGACCATTACTGTTAAATATGTGCCTACTAATATTCCTGGCGAGCAGTACATGGAAGCGATGAAAACATCGCACAAAGTGTTCGATGGTAATCTTACACTTGCTTTTGCAAAGGGAACGAGTCTGATTCGTCGGGACTACGATCAACCGCAACAGTTCAAAAACCAGGTTTTCTCTGGTCACAATTTGTACTTTGCAATAGCAAATAGCGAAGATGGTGTGGTTGACCGTCATGAATTTGAAACTGAAAAAGCATTGTCCGATATGCAGAGCTTGATTGCAGATGGAAGTAGATACTTCAACAGAGATTTTCCGGCCCGCTTTAATATGTCGAGTCCGGTATTCTGGATTGATCCAGGTACAGCAGATGACATTAAAACGGATGATTACGATCCAGTAACTTATGGTGCTGATCCTTATCAATTGGCTAACAAGTCGCAAAATGACAGTAGCAAGATCAAAAACTTCTACTGGCGCGACCCATCTAACGAGTTAGTACCATCCAAGCGTGCTACATTGACGCTGACGTATGATAGCAGTATTGCTCAGGATGCAGGGAAACAAATGACAGTGTTCTATTTCGATTCTGATCTTAAAGATTGGCAGAACATTGGTGGTGTGGTGGATCCGAAAAAACATACCATTAAGGTACCGTTTGATCGTTTTGGCTACTATGTAGTTGCTAAGGTTGGAGAAACGTATAGTGATGTCATTAAGCACAAATACGCTAGAGATTACATTGAGGCTATCTTGGCCAAAGGTGTCATGAACCCAATGGATCCAATTAATAGCTTTGGACCTGACAGCTACATTAAAAGAGGCGAATTCACGTCTATGATTGTCAAAGGTCTGCAAATTCCGCTTAATTTCAGTGGAGCGAAGCATTTCGACGACGTGTCTATTCCAAATACGATATCAGCAGATGCTCTATACGATTATCGTTATATTGAAACAGCTGCGCGTGCCGGTATTGTCAAAGGTTCACAACCAAGAATCTTTATGCCGGAAGATGTAATCACGCGTCAAGATGCAGCAGTCATTATTGCCAAGGCATTGAATTTGAAGCTGGAAACAGATCATGACAAAATCATGAAGAACCTGTCTAAGACCTTTAAAGATGCGGACAAGATTGATTACTATGCGCAAGCATCTATATTGGCTATCGCCAAGAAAGGCTTTATCACAGGGTCACCTGTGGATGCAAGTGATCTGAAAAAAGGATATATGTTTAATCCTACTTCCTTGACCTTGCGCGGAGATGCAGCGATTATTGTAGCTAAAGTTATGGCTGATAAAAAACTGCTTCCTAAAATCTAATCAACAAAACACCTGAATTTATTAAACATCCCTCCATGCGAAATGGTAATTCCCTTTCATATACATGTGAGGGATGTTTTTTATAAATCAGCTATTTGACTGGGATTAAGGGCCTATGCCATAATATCAATGAGATGAAAACTTTGGCTAAGCATTACAACGTTTTTTATTTTCGATTCACATTAAACGTATGTAATTAACTGTTTTTTTTTAAGCGTTTATCTCAAAATGTGTTTATTATTTTTTTATATGTTTTTTTTGCACATTTATCTGAAACTTTACGCCTATTTCATCGTAGTAGTGGATGAGTGTGCTTAAATATTACATAGAGAAGTGAGTGGGGAGTGATGAGATGTCTCAGTTTTCAATACGCCGTCCTGTAACAGTATTTATGTTAATTATTGCTTTGTTAATCGGGGGCGGTATTTTTGCGTTAAGACTTCCTGTAGAGCAAATGCCGGATATGAAGCTGCCATTCGCTGCAGTGGTGACTAGTATTCCAAATGCAACGCCTACAGAAGTTGAGGAATTGGTTACTAAACCTATTGAGAAAAGTCTGGCTTCTATTGAGAACGTGGATAAAGTCATGTCCGAGTCTTCAGAAGGAACATCTATGGTCATGATTCAATTTAACTGGGGAGTAGATATCAATCAAGCAACCCTCGACATGCGAGATAAAGTTGATGGGGTTAAAGGGTCTCTTCCCAAGGCGGCTAATTCGCCGCGTGTCCTTAAGGTGGATCTCAACGCAACGCCGGTTATTACGCTCTCTCTTACAGGAGACCAGGATATTAACAAGTTGAAGCCTATTGCTGAAGATATTATTGAGCCGCGGCTTGAAAGAATTGCGGGAGTAGCTGCAGCCAACATGTCAGGTGGGCAAGCTCGGCTTGTGAAGATTACCGTAGATCAAGCCAAACTTCAAAGCTATGGCATTACGCTAGATCAAATCAGCCAAGCGCTATCGTCTAATAACGTAGCGGGTTCTGCTGGTTCGGTGTACCGAGGCAATACAGAAATCCAACTTCGGGTTCAAGGTGAATACAAAGCTGTTTCAGAAATGGGTGAAACGCCAATTCCAGTAGGGAAGGGAAGCATTAAGCTAAAGGACATCGCGAAAGTTGAAGATTCCTTGGATGATGTTACAACCATTTCTACCTATAACGGAAAGCCAAGTATCAATATTTCTGTTACTAAAGCTACAGGGGGGAATACCCTTTCAATCGCCGATTCTGTAAAGGATAGTTTAGATTCGATACGGAAGGAATTGCCTCCGGGAACTCAATTGGAGATGGTAACAGATGCATCCAAACCCATTAGCGACTCCGTACACTCATTAGTAGAGCATGCTATATTGGGACTTATTATCGCAGCTATTGTGTTGCTATTATTTTTGAATAGTATACGTTCTACCATTATTGCTACTATCGTTATTCCAATTTCCTTCGTAGCTACGTTTATGATGATGTATTTCACCGGACAAACCATTAATATTATTTCACTGAGCGGTTTGCTTCTGGGGTTAGGATCCTTTGTCGATTTTGCGGTTGTTATTATTGAGAATATTTTTAGACAGCGACATGAAGGGAAAAGCATGCTACAAGGGGCTATTGATGGCTCCAAGCAGGTGGGTAATGCCGTTATGGCATCTGCACTTGCGCAGATCGTAGTATTTTTACCAGTTGTTTTTGTTGACGGAATTGCGGGAGTTCTATTTAAACCGTTGGCGTTAACAGTTATTTTCTCTCACATTGCAGCCTTGCTTGTATCCCTTATGATTGTGCCGATGCTGGGCTCACGTTGGCTACCTACCGTGCCAGATGAATCCATTTATTCTTCAGGTACTTATAAGGGTGTTAACCCTATTGTGTGGTTTAATATTGGCTTCGAGAAATTTAAGAGTGGGTATCGCCGTATACTGAAGTGGGGAATTAACCATAGAAAATCTGTGTTAATTATTACTTTATTAATGTTTGTGGCAGCTGGGGCTCTAGTTCCTTTCGTTAAGGCTGAATTTATCCCAGCATCCGATACTGGGGAATTCACAATTAACGTGAAACTTCCTAATGGAACGGTCTTGGAAGAAACGGAAAAGGTTGTTCAAGATATAGAAAAAGAAATTTTGAAAGTTCCGGATCTAGATAAAATGACAGTGACTGTTGGTTCTGGTGGCAATTCTGGTTATTCAGGGGCAGCTCCAACCAACTCAGCAGATCTAAGTGTAACACTGAAGGATGGACATCAGGCAACAGATGCTATAGTTGAGGGTCTTCGTAAAAAATTTGATAGCATTCCGGATGCAGAGATTACAATGGCGTCTACAACAGGCCTTTCAAGCGGAGCGGCTGTTAATATTAACTTAAAAGGTGACGATATTGACGTCCTGAGAGAACTCTCGGACAATCTCGTTGCGGACGTAAAAAACATACCAGGTACGGTCAATGTGAAAAGTACCTTGAGTGCGGTTCGCGAAGAATATGAGATTACCGTTAATCGGGAGCTTGCGAGTCGATATGGCTTATCAGCAACTCAAATTTTATCAGCAGTGAATACTTCTTTTAATGGATCAGTCGCCACAAGCTATCGTACAGGTGAGGATCAGATTGATGTGAAGATATCGTTGCCAGAGCAAAACCGCCATGATTTGTCAAATCTAAAAGCCTTACGGATTACCACTTCGCAAGGTATTGATGTACCTTTGTCTTCCGTAGTAAGTATTGATAAACGGACTGTACCCGATACTGTTACTCGTGAAGACCAAACGCGTCAAGTGCAGATTACAGCTGATATTGATGGAACAGGGGATATTCTTACTATTAATCAAAAAATAGATGCTCTTTTGAAGAGTACTCACTTCCCTGAAGGCTACAGTGCAGATACGGGTGGTGGACAAAATGAACAAATGCTGGAGTCCTTTACGAACTTGGCGATAGCTATTTTACTATCTGTCGTGCTCATTTATATGGTTATGGCAGGACAGTTCGAATCGTTGCTCACACCGTTTGTTATTATGTTTTCCGTTCCACCTACGGTAATTGGTGTGCTTATCGGTTTAGCTGTAACCGGGGCGAGTCTCAGCGTTTCAGCTTTGACGGGTTATATCATGCTCGTCGGTTTGGTCGTTAACAATGCCATAGTTATGATTGACTTTATAATTCAGCTCCGAAAAGACGGCCAAGATCGGGATGAAGCTATTATTCATGGAGCGTCTGAGCGGTTGCGTCCTATTTTGATGACCACGCTGGCTACTGTACTAGCTTTGCTCCCAATGGCATTCGCTACAGGAGAGGGTAACGAAACACAAGCACCGATGGCAGTAGTTGTTGTATTCGGGTTATCCTTCGCAGCTGTTATTACATTGATTCTAATTCCGGTAGTCTACGTCATCATGGATAATATGATACAAAAACGTAAGAATCGGAAATTAAAAAGACAAGCGAAGAGAGAATTAAAAAAAGAAGCGAAACTACAAAAAAGTGTTCATATATAAGGTGAGGTGGAGAAACATAATGAATAAAAAAAGTGCTCTGATTGCTACAACTTTGCTTTTATCAGTTGCATTAGCGGGTTGCGGTGGGGGGGAGGCCCCTGCCGCTTCAACTGCGGCGCAGCAAGCCATTCCGGTCCAAGTGGCCAAAGTGACCAAAGGTAGTATTAACGATTCAACAGGTATCATTGGTAGCTTTGCTCCTAAAGAGACGGCTCAGGTGTCTCCGAAAATTAGTGGCAAAATTCAAAGCATTAACCTCACAGTGGGGCAAAAAGTAAATAAGGGCGACACATTGTTTACTATAGACCAAAAGGACTTGCGGGACTCAATTAAGCAATCTCAGGAGTCGTACCAGGTTGCCCTGGCCAATTTAAAGCAGGCAGAGTCAGGTGCAGCGCAATCGGTGCAGCAGGCAGAATCCAGCGTGGATCAAGCCAAAAGTGCGCTTATCCAGCAAGACAACACGATCACTCAAGCTCAAACCAGTCTGGTAGATGCTCAGAGTTCTGTGCGTGATGCTCAAAATACGCTCAATCGCAACCAACAGCTGTTTAGTGCGGGTGCTCTTTCTCAATCCGAGTTAGAGCAGTCTCAAATAGCGCATAGAAGGGCTGTAACTGCGGTGGAGAATGCACAGATCACACTTCATAATGCACAAACGTCTAAGGAAAGTGCGCAAACAACATATAATAATGCTCAAAAATCATTACGTCTTGCACAACAGAAAACGGGCATTGACGTAGCTCGTGCTTCTGTCAATCAGGCTAAGTCCAGTTTAGACACAGCTCGTAGTCAATTGGTGGATACTGTAGTCAAAGCTCCAATTTCCGGCACGATATCGGTAGTAACAGGAACCCAGGGGCAAATGGTTAGTGCACAATCTGCGGTTGCTACAATAGCGAATACCAATCCTATTATTGCCAAAGTTAACGTTTCTGAATCTGAGCTTCTTAAGTTGCAGGTGGGTTCATCTGTGACTGTAGGTGTGGACTCGTTAAATAAGCGAATTGAGGCCAGAGTATCGGCCGTCAATCCGGTAATGGATAATGATCTCAAGGCATATCCTGTCGAGATTTCGGTTCCTAATGGTTCTGGTGAATTAAAATCAGGGATGGTTGTAACTGTATACATGAAATCAGAAGCTCCTAAAAACATTTTGGTATCGCAGGATGCCATTACGGAGCAGGCAGGGAAGAAGTATGCTTATGTAGTGGAGGGAACTGTTGCTAAGCGGGTAGAAGTGCAAACAGGCCAGGAAAGTGCCAAACAGGTTGAGGTAACCAAGGGGCTTGCTGAAGGACAAAATGTTGTCGTTAAGGGCGTTAGTCTGCTTACGGATGGCGCGAAGATTAATGTAGTGAAGTAATTTGTCTCGGTTATATATACCGTAAATCACTGTTACTCCGTCATTCCTACTACTTAAAGTGTATTAGAGCATTAGATTTCAAGGGAATCTATAAGACTTTATGTACTTTATATATTCTATGGATAATTCTTAACGAATATAATCCATTAAAGACCGACTTAAATGTACGAAAATGATCCTTGTACATTTAAGGTTGATAAGGTAAAAGTTGTAGGATGACGGAGGAACAGGTTCAATAGTATAATTATGACTGTTGGAAGCGGAATACATAATCAAAAAAAATAAAAATTTTTTTTGAAACGGACGCAACTTTTTGAACCCATGCTACGTCTAATTGGGTGAGTATGAAACAAAGGGGTACAAAAGCGTAAAGACAAAATTCGCTAAAAAAAATCTTTACTGCATTGTTATCACATTGTATAATACTGGAGTACGTCATAAATGGACGCTTTCTTTCAACTAGATTCCAAGCTTCTGTGATATTGTCACAGATATCATTTTATAAGGGTTCTCATAAAGCTCGGAAAGGAGGTGTAACGACTGATGAGTGACAAGATCCGACAAAAAGACAAAAATAATATTTCTGGTTATATTCAAGGAGGAGAAAAAAAGGTTATGACAAAGTTTAATAAAAAAATGATCAACGTGCTGGCAACAGCAACATTGGTTGCTGGTGTAGCAGCTCCAATCGCAGCATTGACTGCACCAACTGCAATCCATGCAGCTTCTAGCTTTACAAACCTGAACAATCCTAGTATTGGTTCTAGTGCACAATCCAATGTTGAATTGGGTAGAGCGAAAGTTAGTATTAGCCAAGCTTCCATCAGACCTGGTGCATCGTTTACAGTAACATTGCCAAAAGGTTTTGAATTTTCTGGCGCTGGAAACGGTGTTAGTCGCGTAAAAACTGCTACTGACGCTACTTATGGTTTGGGTGTATATCTTGATGCAAAAGATAACGACGACGCTGAAAACCTTGAATCTACTGGTTATAAAGATGCAGATGCAGTTGTAGTTACTAAACTGACTAACAAGTCTGCAAAAGTTGAATTGAATTTCAGTAACTCTGCTGATGCTGCTGATCTTTATCTGAACTTTGGTAAAATCAATGTTACTGGACCTAGCAATGGACCTATCAAAGTTGCTATTGATGCTGCTTCTGCAAGCGGTTTGACTAGTGGCGAAGTAGTGATTGGTAACGTGGTTTCTTCCGGTCAAATTTCTTTGAGCGCTGCTGATACTGTTTCCAGTGAAGAAAACTTTACTGCAACTTTGAAAGTTAAAGAAGAAACAGCTGGTTCATTGGGTAACAACAACATTAAGTTGAAATTGCCTAGCGGCTTTAAATGGGATTCTGCTCCTAAATCCGCAGCTACTATTCTGTTTGGTACTGATATCAAACCAGAAAATGTAAAATATTCTACTGACGGCGATACTTTGACTTTGTCTTTGGATAAAGTGAGTGGTGAGCAAACATCTTTCCAATTGCCTGTAGGATTCTATGTAGATGATGAAAACAGTGCTAAAGAAGGCGACGTAACAGTTAGTATCTCTGGTAATGCAACAACTGATGTTAGCTCCCTCGTAGTAGGTAGCTATGGCCAAATCGGTGGTGGCGTTTCCGTTGCTACTCCAACAACAATTCTTGCTGGTCATGATGAGCAAAAAATTGGTGATGTAACAATTAAAGAAACTGTTGCTGGTTCTTTCGTAAAAGGACGTACTGTAACTTTGCGTCTGCCTGAAGGTGCTCGTTGGCAGTCAACTTTTGAAAGCAATACCCCAGGAAGCAACTTCTCCGGTTCTATGGAGAACACTAACGGTTTGGGCGGAGCAGAAGTTTCCTATACTGACTCTGACAAACGTACTTTGAAATTGACTTTCAACAGCGCTAACAGCACAACTGATGCTGGTACTTTGAAACTGAAAAACGTTGAAGTTGCTACGCAACCAGGTTTCTCCGGCGATCTGAACGTTGATGTTGCTGGTAGCCAAGGTCTGAGCGGTACTGTTAAGGTTGCAACTGTGAAACAAGCAGTTACTCTGGCTGCTGCTTCCAAACCAACCCTGACAATCGGTCTGGGCGATCAACAAGTTGGCGATATCACAATCACTGAAGCTGCTAAAGAAGCTTTCGTTAAGAAAGACGGTAGCCGTGAAGTAATCTTGGAATTGCCAACAGGCGTACGTTTTGCTTCTACTCCAGAAGTAAAAGTTACAGCTGGTGACGTTAAAGTGAAGAGCGTATCTACTGATACTTACGGAGAAAGCAACAAAGGCCGTCTGAGCTTCTACATCGACAGCGAAAGTGCTACTCCAAGTACAATCACAATCTCGGCTCCTAAGTTGACTGTTGACCGTACTGTAGCTCAAGGTGACATCGTTGCTAAGCTGAAAGGTAGCGCAGTTTCTTACACTGCATACAAAGGCGCAACTGACAACACTCAAAACTGGAAAGACAACAACACTGCAGCTGCTGAAGTAGCAATCGCAACTGTTGGAACTCCAGCTCCAGGTGCTACTAAAACTAAAGCTGTCTTCACACTGGGAAGCACTTCCTACACTGTGAACGGCGAAAGTAAAACTTCTGATGTAGCTGCTTATGCTGAAAACGGACGCACTTACTTGCCAGTACGTTATGCAGCTGAAGCTTTGGGTGTATCCCCACAAAACATCCTGTTTGACAAAGCAACTTCCACAGTTACCCTGATTAAAGGTGACCGCGTTGCTCAAATCAAACTGAACACAAACCTGTTGACTATTAACGGTTCTGTGGTTCGTATGGACGTTAAAGCTGTAACTAACAAAAACCGTACTGTACTGCCTATCTTCTGGGTGAGCAGAGCGCTGGATGCATCCATCAACTATGATGCAACTGCTAAAACAGTAACTGTTGAAAACAACAACTAATTTAAGAGCAACTCTTTTGAGTTAACTGAATTAGATGAGAAGAGGGTTCCTTTTGGAGCCCTTTTCTTTTATTAGTCTTATTGACAAAGGAGAGAAATTATGAAACGTTTTGGAGTGGCAGTACTGTCCACATTGGTTCTTTTTTCTGCGTTCGCCAGTCTTGCAGGAGCTCAACCAGGTGATATAAAGGTTATTATTAACGGTGTAACTCAGCAATATACCCAGTCCCCGGTTGTTAGTCAAAATACAACCTTAGTGCCTCTCCGTGGTGTTTTTGAAAGCTTGGGTGCGAAAGTCGATTGGGACAGCAAAGCTAAAAAAGTGACAGCATCTAAAAATGACGATACGTTAACTTTAAATGTTGGTTCTAAACTTGCTTATAAAAATAGTAATCCTGTACAGCTCGATGCAGCAACTCAAATTCAAAAGGGTCAAGTACTTGTTCCTTTACGTTTTGTGAGCCAATCATTAGGCGCCAAAGTAAATTGGGATCAGGCTACACGAACAGTGACCATTTCCAATCAAGCTAATGGTAATACTACTACTGTTGATCAAACCAATAGTTTATCCAGTAAGCCTCTCACAGCTCCTGTGACCAAAGTTACTTATGATACCTATTATAATGATTCTTTGACTTATGATGATGCAGTTAAACTGGCCATAGCTGATAGTACTTCAGTTAAAACAGCAGCAACGAATATCGACCAGGCTGGGAAAATAATGAAAGAAGCTGGCAAGGATATTAACTTTGTTCCAGCAGAAGCAGGTGATGAAGGTCAAGATAAAGCTTTTAAAGGTTATGCCCAAACGAACCTTAACTATGAGGCTGCTAAAAAAAACCTAGATATGACCAAAGAAGGTATTGAGTACAATGTGAAGGATCTTTATAATAAGCTTCTTCAAAAGCAAAATGCCGTTAAGCTGGCTGCTTTGAATATTGAAGATGCAGAGCGCAAGCTTAAAGTTGCACAAATTAAAAGAGATAATCAAATGTCGAGTGATTATGAGGTCACGCAAGCAACTAATCAGTTGACTCAAAATCAAGCTGCTTTAGAGAAGGCAAAAAAAGATTTAGATAGTGCATATGTATCTTTGAACCAAGTGATTGGTTACAAACCAGAGCAACGTTATGAACTGAAGGATAAGCCTGTCTATTCTGAATTTAAAGATAATGTAGAGACAAAAGTAAGCCAAGTACTTACTAGCAGTACTGCTATTTGGTTGAGTGAGCAAAAAGTGGATTTGGCTGAATTGAGCTTGAAGCTTTACAACTTCAATACTCCAGGAAATACCCCTTATGAAGCTGAACAACTTAATGTTGAAAAAGCTCAATATGCTACAGAAGGCACAAAGAGACAACTCGAAGAAGCTGTAAGAACAATTTATAACAATATCAAAGCATTGGAAAGTCAATATTCACAGATCCAAGCTGGTTTGGTGAGTGCAAGAAGTGCGGCCGATATGGCTAAAAAGCAATTTGATGTTGGATTGGCTACAGAGCTACAGGTTTACGAAGCTAATTTGAAAGTGACTACCGCTGAACAACAAGCGGAAGATATAGTTTCAAGTATTGATACTTTGAAGCTGGCTTTCAATAAGCCTTGGGCTATGCAAGGTTCCGCTGGAGCAAGCGCGCAATAATTTATGCCTAACCTATACTTGTTATAACCTTGCAGTAGGAGGATTTCATGAAATCACGCTATAAAGTATCGCTGGCTGCTGTTTTACTTGGAGGAGGAATTGTGGCTGGCTCTTTGATGAACAATTCAGTAAATGGAGCCTCCTCCAGTTCTGGACAACCTGGAACAGCTGATGATCCAGTCGTAACCAAAAGCTATGTCGACCAAAAAATTGCTCAGGCAATTAAGGGTGGAGTACCGGCAAGTAACACAAGTAGTAAAACTTCGAATGCTCCAGCAACAAATGCTACTTCTAACACAACGGCGTCAGGAGCTTCTAGTGCAGGAAAAGCTTCCGCATCAGAGCAGACAGAGGCTTTAAAGGTTGTTGATGTAAAGCCTGGACAAAAACTGATTGCCAAAGCAGGGTCAGAGTTTATTTTACGAAATGGTTATGCTGTTGTGTATAGTATGGATACCAGTGGTGCTATTGATATTACTTCTGGAACGGAAATTTTCCATAATCAGGCTGTCGAAAAAAATCATTTATTATCCTTTCCTAGAGAAGGAAGAGGTATTCAAGTAAAAGAAGGTCAGAAGTTTGGTCTGGTCGTTATGGTACGAGGCGGTTACACTGTTCAGTAAACTTTTTTTGTATATAAGCTGCTTTCGGTGGGCTCTTTTTCTTAAATACTGCTTGGGATAGTAAATTGTTCTTGGCTAAATTGAACCTAATCGCTGCACACTAACCCCATGAAAGACAATATGTTTAGTGGAGGGTGTATACGATGGCGTCAAGAGGTCAAAGACGATTAATTCCCGAGAGCCGTGCCAGGTTAGATGATTTGAAGTATGAGATCGCTGCTGAGTTTGGGCTACCAGTTTATAATCCTCAATATACTCACATACATCCCAATGCTGACAGTGAATTTGCTGCAGAATTGGGGGAGTTTGCGGGGGGCGGGAATGTAGCATGGCGTGATTTAACTTCAAGACAGAACGGTTCGGTTGGTGGTGAAATTACTAAGCGACTGATACAATCTGCTGAACGTAGCTTATCTGAATATGGTACATTGTAAGTTGCAATAATTTCTACAATTTTTGAACATATAGTAGCGTAAAATCTGGGGTAATTTACATGTGAATCAAAAATGGTTTGCATGTAGACTTACCCTAATTTCGAATGTTGTCATTGGGTGACATGAATTGACACCTTGTTTTAAATAGGATATCATGGCATTTGAGGCTTGTACGCAACCTTTTCCTACCGGAGAAGGTTCATTTTTTATTAATCAGGTGTAACAAGATACCTCCCGCCATTTGATGGCTTGAAGGTATCTGAACAATGCCATTACCATGTCAGGATTTTTTTATTAAATCCTCATGTATTTTAATTGTGGGAGGTTGAAATTCATGTCTGTAAAAGGCCGTCATTTGTTCACGTCCGAGTCTGTAACAGAAGGCCATCCGGATAAAATCTGTGATCAGATATCCGATGCTGTATTGGACGCCTTTCTGGCTAATGACCCTAATGCACGGGTAGCATGTGAAGTTTCGGTAGCTACTGGTCTCGTTCTCGTCATTGGTGAAATCAGCTCCAAATCGGAATACGTGGATATTCCATCCATTGTACGTAATACGATTAAGGAAATTGGCTATACACGTGCGAAATACGGTTTCGACTATAATACTTGCGCTGTATTGACTTCTTTGAATGAACAGTCGCCGGACATTGCTCAAGGGGTTAATGCTGCCTTGGAAAGTCGTGATCCTGCTGAAGTAGATAAAGAAACGGAAAACATTGGGGCTGGGGATCAAGGATTGATGTTTGGTTTTGCTACGAACGAGACACCTGAGTTGATGCCTTTACCTATCGCTATGTCTCACCGTATTGCACGACGCTTGTCTGAAGTACGTAAGGATGGAACACTGAATTATCTTCGTCCAGACGGTAAAACTCAAGTAACGGTAGAGTATGAAAATGGTAAACCTGTTCGTATTGATGCTATTGTGGTTTCTACGCAGCATGCGGAGGATACTACTTTGGAGCAAATTCAAGCAGATATCAAAGAAAAGGTTATTTTGCCAGTTGTTCCTGCCGAATTACTGGATGAGCAAACCAAATATTACATTAATCCAACAGGACGCTTTGTTATCGGTGGCCCTCAAGGAGATGCAGGTCTGACAGGCCGTAAAATTATTGTGGACACGTATGGTGGTTATGCGCGTCACGGCGGGGGAGCATTCTCCGGTAAAGATCCGACCAAGGTGGACCGTTCCGCTGCTTACGCTGCTCGTTATGTAGCGAAAAACCTCGTGGCAGCTGGATTGGCAGACAAAGTGGAAATTCAGCTTGCTTATGCCATTGGTGTAGCTACGCCTGTTTCGATTAACGTCGATACATACGGTACGGGTAAAGTAAGCGATGAGAAGCTAGTTGAATTGATCCGAAATAACTTTGATCTGCGCCCAACAGGCATCATTCGCATGTTGGATCTGCGTCGTCCAATTTATAAGCAAACTGCTGCCTACGGTCACTTTGGCCGTACAGATTTGGATGTACCATGGGAGAGCGTAGATAAAGCTGAAATTCTAAAAGAACAAGCGGGGCTGTAATTCCTCGTATATTATCAAAATAAAAGCAATAACCCAAAAAGACTGTTTCATGCTTTGCATGAACAGTCTTTTTTTGATGTGTTTCGCTGTTAAGTATGAATTTGCACCGAAGTACCGAATACTGAGTGACTACTCGGATATCGGTGCATGGTCCAATAAATTTTTAAGTAAACGACAAACCTTTTGCAGTTCCTTGTACTGCTCCAAATACGCAAAAAGGGCTTTCAGGAGGCCTTTTTGAGGGTTCGATTTCAGAGCCTCTTCCTTTAAATGAGCGTAGATTTGCTGACACTCCTGTTTCTCCTCTGAACTCCACGAAGACAGCAGTATACTGTCTTCCAAGGAGTGGAGAAGGCTGTTAATTTGACGGCCTTGGTCAAAGGGGTTACTTAGAGCACTTTCAGGTAACCAGCCTTGCTTGCTCCAGAACAAATGTGGAGCTGAATCAGCATTGTTCAGGCTGGTTGCCAAGGAACTGGATAAGAAGATAATAAACTGTGTTAGATGTTCAATCGTTTCATCATTCATCCGATCGGCAAAGAAGCGAATATATTCAAACACAATGCTTTTAAGTACAAAGGTCATATCCCATGCATGATCTTCAATGCTCGGTCCAAAAATATCAATCAGGCAGTCGCGAACCCATTTGTACAATTTGTATTCATGATTCTCGAATGCGTAATTGAGTTGTTCATTCTGAAAAATAAGCATGGAAGGCTCAGGAAGATCCATCATGAGATACACTTTGTTTTCAACGAGATTTTTCAAGTAAAGTACAATAAAACCGTGCAGTTTATCGTGCTTAGAAAGATTAGGTTTGCTGTAGAGAGCCCGGATGTCTTGTTCAATGTTATTTTCCAGAATGATACACATTTCTAGAGGGAGTTCTTCTTTTCCTTGAAAATATTTATAGAAGGATGCTTTCGCCATCCCACTTTCTTTGGCTATTTCTTCAACAGATGTTGAATAATAGCCTTTTCTGGAGAACAGCCGAATGGCCGCCTGTAAAATATCATTTTTTTTACTTTCCATACATACTTCCCCCTAGGGACCGGCCAACTCGACAGCATCGAATTCACTTCATACATCACAAAGGTTGGTCACGTGTGATAACTGTGTGCTGCTGTTTTTTGAGTTGACGGCGCATCTTGTACTTGGCCATGATCATATACAAGGACGGTACGACAAACAAGGTTAACAAGGTCGAGAATAACAAACCGAAAATGACGGTAAACGCCAGTGGCTTAAAGAGCAGGCTTCCCAATAGTGCTAATGGAATCATACCTACAATAGCTGCCAAAGATGTCAATAAAATCGGTCTGAAGCGAGCAGCGGCCGCCTGTATTACGGCTTCCTTTAATTCCATTCCTTCATGTCGTGCATCCTCGATAAATTCAATTAACACAATCCCATTCCGCACAACAATGCCCGCGAGTGCAATAATTCCCATGATGCTCATAAAACCAATAGGCATACCGGTCAAGAAAATACCAATAATCCCGCCGGCTGCTGCCAGGTACACGGTCGTCATAATAATAATAGGAATGGAGAGGGAATAAAATTGCATAGTAATCAAGAGTAAAATGAGCAAGACTACAACGATCGCCAGCTGTCCTAAGTCCTTGAATATGGTCGATTGGTCAGAGGTTTCCCCACCAACCTCCCATTTGTAGCCTTCTGGGAACTTCATTTGTGCCAGCTTACTTTCAACATCAACCATCGCTTCGCTTGCAGTTCGTCCGTTCAAATCGGCTTCCACCGTAATCGTCCGCTCCATATTGTAATGCTTGATTTGCTGAATAGCAAATGACGGCTTAATCTGGACAAGCTGGTTTAATGGAATTTGCTTACCAGCTGCATTAACTACACTTAATTGTTGGAAAAGCTTACTTGGCTCCTCGTCGCTGTGATTCAAATACATTTTAATATCTACCAGACTGTTTCCAGTATCAAATTGGCTGACTTGGGCTCCTTCTTTTAATAGAAGCAGGGTGCGAGTCAAATCTGTGTAACTTACCAGGTATTGATCCATCGCTTGTTTGTTGACCTCAAGCTCCAGTGCATATCGTTCAATTCCTATATCATCCACGATGCCTGTTGTGCCCTCTACTGTCGCGATCTGCTCCTTTGCTTTTTGGGCAAGAGTTTGCAGTTCATTCAGATCCTGACCTGAGATACGAATAGAAACGGGCTTACCCACTGGAATCCCGAGACGAGGAACATACATCGTAACTGTAACTCCAGGGTAGGATTTCTTAACATGTTGCTCCCAAGCATCAACTGTCGTATTGAGATCGAATACGTTTTCTTTGCCGACGACAGCAATCTGCCCCACCGTTTCGTTATAACTAATATTTCCACCCATACTATTAATGTCACTAAACAGTTGTGGGGCAGTTCCTCCAGCGCTGTAGACGACCTTGGAAGTTTCAGGTTGCTTTTTCACCCAGCCTGCAAGGTCTTTAACGACCTGGTCGGTTTCCGCAATTGAAGTGCCTACAGGCATTTTTACATTTAGTGCGACATGAGGATCTTCCGACTCAGGAAAAAGTTCAACTGAGGTAAAGGGAACTAATCCATAGGCGGCTGTTCCAAGCATGAGTCCGACCATGGCTGTCAACAAGGGACGCTGAATGACCTTAGGCATCAGTTTTTGTGAATAGAGCTTGTTTAAAGAATGAATCTGCTGGCCGAGCAAGCCTGCTGGTTTAGACTTACCCTGAGGGTGACGAGCCTGTCTGCGCTTCTCATACCATTCTCGAAAAATAGGGATGATGGTGAGCGACATGATCATAGAGGCAAGCATGGTCAGGGAGACAATAGCAGGAATAGGTTTAATAAAGGCACCTACATTTCCAGGAAGAAACAACAATGGCGCGAAAGCTGAGATGGTAGCCAGAGTTGCAACCAAAATAGAAAGCATGACCTCTTTGGTACCTTTTACAGCTGCGACTGAGGGTGATTCTCCTAATTCCGTAAGTCTACGCTCAATATTATCATTTACAACTACGGCATCATCCACGAGTATGCCGAGTACGATGATCAGACCGACAACGGAAATCTGATTTAGAGTGATGCCGAACATAGGCAAAAAGATAATGGCAATCGAAACCGAAATAGGAATGGCCAGTGCAACAAATGCAGAGGTGAGCAAATTCAGCCCCAACATACAAACGAGAATAACGGCCGCAATCGCAAGAATCGTTTCACGCTTTAAGTCGTCAAAGATATGGCTTACCTGATCCTTTTGTGCAAAAAGAGTTTGAAAGTGAACACCTGCGGGAAGTGTTTTCTCCAGTTCTTTGAGCTTGGTATTGACCTTTTCGCTCATAGAAGGGATGTCTGTGCCTGTTTCTGCTCCAATAGTTAGCGTAATGGCCGGTTTACCCTCTACATAGGCAAAGTATTCTGTATTAGGATGTGCCAGCTCCGTTGTGCCGACATCTCTCAAATATACAGGATTACCTTCTTTGGTGCGTGTCAAAAGGACCTGATTCAATTCATCAGCTTTTTCGGTTTCGCGAACAATAAGTTGATAGGTACGTCCGTTGTATTCAATATTACCAGTAGGAACCCGGTCAATTTGAGACTGGATCGCTTGAGCTACTTGTCCCCATGACAGCTGGTATTGCTGAAGCTTCTGGTTGTCAATATGAACACGTACTTCTTGATCAGGGAGACCATTGAATTTGACGCTAGATACGCCAGAAATGGTATTGAGCTGATCTTTCCAAGTTGTTGTTAAATCATTTAGTTTATACAGTGGTGCGGAAGAGTCAGCTGTTAGGGCATAGGAGCCGATAAAAGAGCTGGTTAGCTTGTCATTTACAACAGGCACTTCAGCGCCTTGAGGAAGATCAGCTTGTGCATCCTGCACTTTTTTACGCATATTATCCCAAACCGTTTGAGGATCAACTCCGTTTTTGGATTCGATTAAAATAGAGGAGAATCCGTTACCAGAAGTCGAACTAATCGTTTTAACACCTTCAACTTCCTTAATGCGTTTCTCCAGCTCTTTAGTTACGGTTTGTTCTACTTTTTGTGGTGAAGCACCGGGGTAGACTGTTGTTACCATAGCATTCTGTATGGTGACATCCGGCATTTCCTGCTGTGGTAACTGGAAAAAGCCGAAGATTCCGACCAAAATCAGCATGACAAAAAACAGCAATGTAATTTTTCGTTTTTTTACGATGTACTCAATCATGGGCGTCCGCCTTCCTCCGACTGAATCGCATTTCCATCAAACAGGTTTTCTGCCCCTTTAACGATAATACGTTCGCCTTCACGAAGTCCCGATACGATTTGCAACTGATTATCTACAACCTGATTACCAAGTTCCACAGGGGTTTTAACAGCTTTTCCTTGAATGTCTTTGAAAATAAAAGGCTTGCTTCCCGTGTTAATGACTGCTTCGGCAGGAACGAGAATCCCATTCTTGTCGGTCACCTGTTGAGCAGCTTTAATGACCTGACCGGGTAACCAGTCTCGCTGTGGATTGTTTATAACAATCTCTACGTTAACCCTTCCCGTGTCGGTGCTGGTTGAAGGATAGACGTTAGACACCGTACCTTGACGAGTCTCTTCATAGAGCGCCACTTCTACTTGTTGACCCTTTTTCCAATCCTTAATTTCACTGTCTGGTACAGGAAGCAGTACTTTGAGGCGGTCGATGGAGCCTATGCGATAGACGGCTTGCCCTGACGCGACCAAATCACCTGTATTCACGATTTTGTCTAAGATTACACCGTTCACAGGAGAGATTAGACGTGTGCGTGAAAGTGCCAGTTCTGCCTGCCCCTTGGCAACAAGGGCTTTTTCGTAGTTGGCATGGGCTTGTTTTTGGGAAGCTGCAGCCTGTTCACTGGTCGCAAGGGCTTTGCTTTTACCTGCAAGCGCATCTTGAAAGGAAGCTTGGGCGGATTGATGATCTTCGGCTGTGGCTCCTTCCAGCAAAAGGGACAGGGATTCCTTGGCTTGTTCCAGGTCTTTCAGGGCTGCGGTAGCATTCAGGCGAGCATTTTCATTATCTGATGCGTTAGCAGCGCCTGCCTCAAACAGCTTCTGTGTACGCTCGCTATCCGTCTTGGCCTTGTTATAAGCGCTTTGTGCCTTATCTACAGTAGCTTGCGCTTGTTGTTTCTCTTGAGCACGTGCGCCTTTATTGACCTTGTTAACATTCGCGCGAGCTCCTGTAATGCCGGCATCGGCGGATTGAATCGCGGAGGTAGCAGCCTGTAAATTAGCCTGTGCGTTATCAATACCAGCCTGTGCTTCCAAGATGGAGGCTGTCGCCTGTGCCACCTGAAGCTTGTAGTCAGCGTCATCCAGACTAGCAATAACGGCGCCCTTCTGTACAGCAGTACCGACAGTGAGATATGCACTGGCTACAGTGCCTCCATTTTGGAAAGCCAGTGTGTTCTCCTCATAAGCCTGAAGAGTGCCTGACAAGTTATAGGCCGTATGAAGTGGCGTGGATTTGACGATTGCGGTGCGCACAACGGTTGGCTGTGCAGATGAACCTAGAGTGGTATCTTTTTTTTCTGTAGAACATCCGGTCATTGCGATGCTCAGGGATAAAGTGAATATGATGATGGCCCGTTGTTTATTCATGATTATCAATCCTTCCGATAGGGTCATAATTGGAGTTGTGAACTAATCAGTATTATTTGAACTAATAAGTTCAAATGTATTATAGTGCGCCGATATTGCATTCGTCAATTCATCGTTTTAGATTTTATGAATTAGTTGACGGGGTTTTCGTAACTTTTGCCTATATAATAAGTCTATTAACATAAGAGGATTTTTTTGTTTATTGATAGAGTACACGTGCGGAATAAAACCGTTTGAATACACTGGAGATGGGAGCTATTATCCAAATGTTTTTAAGTAATAAGAAACAGAGTGAAGTGAAAGTAAATGGCAGAGGAATTGCTAAAAGATGGGCTGTGTTAACACTGGCAGGGGTATTATGGGTCGGTCCGGTTGCTGGAACTGGGGCTCTAATGCCCTTGAATGGTTGGATGTCTGCTCCAATCGCAAGTGCAGCCTCTGGTTCAACTGTAAAATTGGGCGAAGAGATCATTACTTCGGGTGCAACATTATTGAAATATCGTTTTAAAGGGTCCAAAGGAACAGCGCTGGCTGATATCATTCGAGTGGACTTACAAAATCCGTACGTCAAGCTGGATGTCATGACGGGGAAGAATGGACAGTTTACGACCCGTCAGAGTACAGGTGGCATGGCAAAAGAGACCGGGGCGGTTGCTGGTGTAAACGGAGATTATTTTAATACCTCCAGCGAGGGAGCGCCGATCGGTGGACAAGTATCCAAGGGTGTGTTGATGTCTACTCCGTCTGATTTAACGGGTATGTATGCCTTTGCTGTAACCAAGGATGGTTCTCCCATGGTGGAGCAGTTTACTTTTGAAGGTACAGTAAACGCTGGAGATGGGTCGTCCTTCTCTTTGGCGGGGATGAACAAGGCTTCGTATTCGCCTGAGACGAGTGGGGGCGGCTATAGCCACTCTAATGCTATGTATATTTATACATCTGCTTGGAAAGCGATTGAGCGGCCCAAAAACAGTTCGACAACGCCCACCGAGATATTGGTACAAAATGGTGTGGTTACACAAGTCTCCGACAATGCTACGTTGAATATGACCGTTCCGCAGGATGGCTATATTTTACGTACTCATGGTAAAGCTGCTGATTATGCCAAAGCGCATCTGACCGTGGGACAGACGGTAGAAACAAGTTATCACCTTCGGGTTAAATCGACAGGGAGCGAAGTAGATCCTTCTAACCTTCAAATGATGATTGGTGGACATACCATATTAGTAAATGACGGTCAGAAAACCTCTTTTTCTCGAAGCACAACAAGCATAGGCGGGACGCGTGCGCGTACAGCTCTGGGATATTCTCGTGACAAGCGTTACGCTTATGTCATTGCTGTTGAGAAGAATGGGAACAGCGTTGGTGTATCCCTGAGCGAGTTGCAAACGCTGATGAAAGATATTGGCGTCTGGAAGGGTATGAACCTTGACGGGGGCGGCTCTACCACCATGGTGACTCGTGATTTGGGAGATACGACAGCGGGGCTTACGTTCAATACAGAATATGGCACAGAGCAACGTAGTATTGTAAATGGAGTGGGGGTATATACCAATGCTCCTAAAGGAACGCTCAAAGGCTTCACCATCAAGGGCAATAAAACGTTGCTGATTGGTCAGACCGGAAGCTATTCCTTCAAAGGTTATGACAACTACTACAATCCATTCGATACCTCGAAAGTACAAGTGACGTGGAAATCCAGCAATCCGGCTGTTGTGTCAGTGAGCGGCGGCGTTGTAAAGGGAGCCAAACCGGGAACTGCTACTTTAACGGCATCTAGTGGCTCAGCCAGCGCTACAACCAAGGTCACGGTGCTTGGAGCAGATGAAATTTCATCACTTACCGCAGGCACTGGAACTGGCTCGTTTACCGCTGGAGCTAAAATCGCTGTACCGGTAACGGCAAAGACAAAAGATGGACAGAGTGTCAGCATTACGTCAGATGCGCTCAAATGGGAGTTCATCGGCTTTAAGGGCAGTGTCAAGGACAATCAGCTTACAGTAAATACGGTGGATGCAGGCGTGAAAACGGGCTATGCCATCGGTCGCTATGATGGTTTCAGCGCTGTCGTCTTCCTGTCTGCTGGCGGAGCAAGTACAAACAACTGGGAGAACTTCGAAAATGTTTCGTATCCGGTTGATTTTACTTCGAATGTGGAAGGTGTTACCGGCACAGCGGCTGTTGTACAAGGAGATGGCGACCATGCCAATTCCAAAGTGCTAGAGCTGAACTACGATATGACGAACGGCAGTGGTAAAATGTATGCTTACGCTCAATTGAACGGCACATCCGGGAAAACGCTTGAACAGGCGGCTACTTCCATCTCGATTGATGTCAGAGGGGATAAGAGTCTGAACTGGCTGCGCGCAGAGCTAGAGGATGCTCAAGGCAAAACAGCATATATTGATCTCGCTAAAGTGATCGACTGGAACGGCTGGAAAACCATTAACGCAGATATGAGCGGTTTGAATATTTCGTATCCGGCGAAGCTGAAGCGTCTTTATGTGGTCAATGTGGCAGAGGGTCAGGACGAGCGCGCTAAAACAGGCAATGTTGCTTTTGATAATATTTCTTTTAATACACCGGGAACGGTCGGTACAGAAGGACTCAAAAAAGGAACAGCTCAAATGACGATCGGGCAAAAATCAATGACGGTGAACGGAACGCCGACCACGATTGATGCCGCTCCGATGACTCGCGATGGTTCAACATATGTTCCGATCAAGTATGTACTGGACGCATTTGGCGGACAAGCCAAATGGAATGCGGGCGATCAGCGGATCACCATTATGCGCGGCGGTGTGCTGATGGATTTGACCGTAGGGAAAAAAGAAGTTGTTCTGAACGGGAAGCGTCAAAGCACTGATGTTGCACCCATTGTGCTAGGAGGTAGGACTTTAGTCCCATTAAGACTCGTGTCTGAGCAGTTAGGAATGACTGTAAAATGGGAACAAGAAACGAAGACCATCACCCTCCAGTCATGATATGGTATGATATATACTTGAAATGCTAGGATTGGAGTAGAACATTTGTGGACTTTCAAGCCGATATCATAGACCGAGTCATTAAAAACGCCATCCAGGTGATGGAGAACAGCAAATATCAGATGTTCGAAATATTGGACACGGCCCGGACCGAGCTGGTCACGTTAAATCAGGAGCTCCAGAGCGTCTTGAAGGAAACAGCAGAAACGATCGAAAAGGTGGACCAGCTGGAAATGAACTATCGGCGGTCCCGCATTCGGTTGACTGAGGTCAGCCGCGACTTCGTTCGCTATTCGGAAGAGGATATCAAGCAGGCTTATGAGAAGGCAACACAGCTTCAACTCGATGTGATGATTTTCCGCGAGAAGGAAATGTATCTCAAAGCCAGAAGAGATGATCTTCAAAAGCGGGCCAAAAGTGTCGAGGCTTCTGTCGAGCGTGCCGAAACCATCGGTTCGCAGATGGGGGTCGTGCTGGAATATTTGTCAGGTGAATTGGGGCAAGTGACGCGGATCATCGAATCGGCCAAAAACCGGCAGTTTATTGGTCTGAAAATTATTTTGGCTCAGGAAGAGGAGCGCAAACGTATATCCCGTGAAATTCACGATGGACCTGCGCAGCTCCTTGCGCATCTAGTGCTTAGGACGGAAATTGTGGAAAGAATGATCGCCAAGCAGGAATTTAAGATGGTTCAGGACGAAATAGTAGACTTGAAGAAACAGGTTCGCTCCAGTCTTGAGGAAATGCGAAAGGTCATTTTCAATCTGCGTCCTATGGCCCTGGATGACCTGGGGCTTATTCCGACGCTCCGGAAATATGTGCAGGATTTTGAAGAAAAAACGAAAATTAGATCGCTTTTTGAAACAAGGGGCAAGGAACACCGTCTCTCTTCCGCGATGGAAGCAGCCATTTACCGTCTGATCCAGGAAGCTTTGACCAACGCTGCCAAGCATGCTTATCCTACCTATGTGCTTGTTGAGATTACCTATCAGGCGCAGCTTGTAAAAATCGTGGTGCAGGATAATGGTTTGGGCTTTAAGCCAGAGCTTTTTCAGCAAAAAAGCAAAGATCATGGGCATTTTGGTCTGATTGGTATGCGGGAAAGGGTTGAACTGCTCGAGGGGAGAATGGAGATCGAATCAGCTGAGAATCAAGGCACCAAGATAGTGATTCATATCCCAACCAACGTGGAAAAGGGAAAGGAGTAACAACATGGAAAATCAGGAAATTAGCAATGCACCCATTAAAGTTCTCTTAGCGGACGATCATCAGTTGTTCCGTGAAGGACTTAAACGTATTTTGAATATGGAGGACGACATTGAGGTCATCGGAGAATGTGGCGATGGTATTCAAGTGTTGGAATTCTGTAACGTAGAGAAACCAGATATTGTTCTGATGGACATTAATATGCCAATTGAAAATGGTGTAGAGGCAACCGAAAAACTGCGTGAGATGTTCCCGGATGTCAAAGTTATCATTTTATCCATTCATGATGATGAAAGCTATGTATTCGAGACGTTGCGCAAGGGAGCCAATGGTTATCTGTTAAAAGATATGGAGGCCGAGTCCCTCATTAATGCAATTCGTTCGGTTCATGAAGGATATGCGTTTATCCATCCGAAGGTAACGGGTAAGCTCATTCAGCAGCTTCGCCGGATGACCTACCTGAATGAAACAGGGGCTATGGCTGAAGGTCATACGAAGGAAGCCGGCGTGAAGTTTGTCGCAGGTGAAAATAATCCATTGACCCGTCGTGAAGCTGAAGTGCTGCGTCTGATGGCTGAAGGTAAGAGCAACAAGATGATCGGTGAATATTTATTCATTAGTGAGAAAACGGTCAAAAACCATGTCAGCAGCATTCTGCAAAAAATGGAAGTTGATGACCGTACACAAGCAGTTATTAACTCAATTAAATATGGATGGGTTACGCTGTAAAGTGTAGTCTTTCCATGCATTAGTCCATGCAGCTGCTAATAGATATGAATGCTGTACCGCCTTTCTTTGGGAGCGATATGTCCGCTCATACGGAAACCCAGTACATAACCGTGACACCTCTTCCTGTTATACGGCATATATTGTCGCTATAGGAGGAGGTGGAACCCTCGTGACGGCTCACTTGGTTTGGATATTGCTTATATACGGTGTGGGAGCCGCAGTCGTTCATCTTATGTATATACGACAGGCGGTTCAGGCTTATCACAATGGTGAAGATTCACGCGCAATATCTCCGGGTCATCGCGCGACTCGCTATATTGTGATTACGTCCAATGACGGAGATCGTGTGGAATGGGTGATGCGTTCGCTGAACATACTTGCCTGGCTACACCGGAGGCCGCTACATGTGACGGTACTGGATGATGAATCTATGGACGATACGCTACCGATTCTGACACGGCTACTACGCTATAGTCATATGGATGTTTCAGTCATTTCAAGTCGTTTTTCACCGGGGAACCCGGTCTTACCGAAGTCAGGCGGTGAAAAGCAGGTTGTTATTGATCTTAGAACGGTCAAGTCGTTGGCGGACGCCCCATTTGTTCCTTAGCGATAGGGGATTGTGGACATCGTGGTTAAAATCGGATATAAATGTTTTAAAACAGTTGCATAGGCAAGACGACAGGGATTTCGTTGAGATCTACTTGATGTGAAGCACACTTCAGGCTATTAGCCATAGGAGTGTGCTTTTTTGCTGTTCTCTGGGGTAACAAGAACCGCAAAAATCATGAATGGGAGGAGCAGGGGAAGGTGAAGATTTCAGTATATGCAGTGAGGTATAAAGGGAATTGGACTCTCCGATTATCTGTGGATATTCGAGTAGATATGACATGGTGGATGAATCAAGATGAGGGGCAGGAGAATGTTGTCGAAAGATGGGTGTTATTAGGAGATGAGCTTCCCTTGTCCTGGGGGACAAAGTTGTGCGAAACATTTAAGGGATTGGCAGATATGGAGCGATGGGGAAAAGGAAAGTGGTGGGCTTATATTCTCGCACAGCTAAAAAGTGAACTGGCTCTTGAGCCTTTTGATGGAGAACGAATTTTATCTGGAGGAGTAGAAAATATATGCATTTGGGATCATGTACAAGGGTGGACTTCCTGCACAAAAGGTGGGGATGAGGGACGGGAAACAAACGGAATTTTACGTTCTATTCAAAAAAGAAGTCTCATCACGGGAATTGATGGATTGGATAGGGAGTGTTTAACACGACAAGCGAATGAACTGGCTAATTTGTTGTCAGGACGCCAGTTACTCGTTCCGGAAGTCGAAGCGCTGCTGGCAGAGGCAGCGCCAGGTTTGGAGCATACTTGGCGATCCGCTGCACAACTTGCATATCTGCAAGGCCGACTCTGCTTTGCTGCTGGCCTCGCTCCAGCACCACGTACGCGCTGGTCTGCCGCGCGTACGCATGAACTTCGCTGCAATCGTTGTGGCAGCGGGGTAGTGCACCGCACGAGCTGCGCATCGTGCGGACGTAAGGCGTGCGCTTACTGCGAGACATGTCTCTCACTGGGGCGCAGCCGTGAATGCTCGCTGCTGTTGCGCGGTGCAGCGAAACCCGTCCTGCCGTGCACAGCAGGCAGTGCCCTGGCGACGGAACTCGACCGCTGGGGGCTGAGCCCTGCACAACGTGCCGCCGCTGAAGCGGCGCTGCGCTTTTTGGCCGCACCGCACGGCGAAGTGCGGGGGCGTTTTCGCCCGGAAGGCCGTGGGCTCCGGGCGTTGTTCCGGCGCGATAAGGTTGCGCGCCGGGGATCAGATGCTGCCGCTTCGCAGGGCAGCACCCTTGCCCGCAGCAGGCAACCTTCGCCAAAACCTGGCGAAGGTGCGAGGCATAACGCTGATCGGCAGGTACCTGATACCACGGTAGAACGTTTTCTGCTCTGGGCTGTAACAGGCGCAGGCAAGACGGAAATGATGTTTCCGCTATTGCAATATGTGTTGGACCACGGAGGAACGGCACTTGTGGCAACACCACGCCGTGATGTGGTACTGGAGTTAGCGCCTCGTTTGGCCATTGCTTTTCCCGATGTGAGCATGGTGACGCTCTACGGGGGGAGCGCAGAACGGTGGCAAAGGGGACAGCTTACACTGGCAACGACACATCAGCTATTGCGTTATCGTCAAGCCTTTGATTTGGTTGTGATTGACGAGATTGACGCGTTCCCTTATCACAATGATCCTATGCTTGCCTTTGCTGCACGAGCAGTATGTAAGCCGAAGGGAAAGTTTATCTATTTGTCTGCTACACCACCGCAATCCTTGCAGAAAGAGGCTGCACGCGGTCTACTGCCACACGCCAAGGTTCCCGTTCGTTTTCATCGTCATCCCTTACCTGTCCCATTTCGCCTGGGGGCTGCTTCAGTGCAACATTGGCTGCAAAAAGGTCGGCTTCCCCTATCCTTTATTCAACGCCTACGCGTATCTATACAACGTGGGGCACAGGTTTTCCTGTTTGTGACACGAATCTCACATATTCAGGGACTTGTGAAGCTGCTGATTAAACAATTACCTGATGTACCTATTGCAGGCACCTCCTCACAGGATGAAGAAAGAACCGCTAAAGTGCGCTTATTTCGAGCTACTGAAATACGTGTTCTGGTTACAACGACTATTTTGGAGCGAGGGGTAACTGTTCCACGGAGTGATGTGTACGTATTAGACGCGGACAGCAGTCTTTTTGATGAAGCCTCTCTTGTCCAAATGGCGGGTCGTGCAGGAAGGTCCAAGGATGACCCATGTGGAGGTGTTATTTTTACATCCCCCCAATGGACTCGAGGTCAAAAGAGAGCAATTAGACAGATTAAACGTATGAATGCACTGGCTCGGAAAAGAGGATACCTGAAGGGGGCGAAGCACTAAATGCATTAAATAAAAAAAGTTTTTTTGGAAATGTGAAACCTGAAACAATGTCGGTACGTAAACTACCAAGAAAGGTGCATTCTGGTATGGGGATGATTCCAACAACCCGTCTATTTTTGAATTGGCTATTCCATCGCCAGTCCCAAACATGTATGGCTTGCGGCACTCTCACAGGGCGTTTTTCCGAATTTCCCGGAATTTGTACTTCTTGTTCGCTTCAAATTCCTTGGGTTTACAATATTCGTTGTGTTTATTGTGGACGTCCGACGTCTTGCCCGGATTGCGTAAGGCTTGACCGATTAGTACGTTACTATGTGTGCAATCGGAGTGCAACCAGCTATACACCGATGATGAGAGAATGGATTGGGCAGTTCAAATATCGTGGAAATGAAAAGTATGGTTCCTTGCTGGGCGAGATCATGAATCGAGCCTATCAGGCGATGAGGTATGAGTTTGCAAGTCTTAAACATTCTCGTTTCAAGCGATCTTTGTGGAGTGTGGATGTAGTGACCTGTGTCCCGGTAAGTGAGAAGAGGCTGACAGAGCGAGGCTTCAATCAGGCTCAGATCTTGGCAGAAGAGATTGCTAGGCGGAATAAGCTCCCCTTCCTATCTTTACTTGCTCGTCCACAAGATACAGGCAAACAAAGCTTTAAATCCAAAAAGGAACGCATGAACACCATGAATAATGCGTTTTCTGTCCATCCCAATATGACAAATTTGCTGAAGTCTTTTATTTTAAAAGCTGAATCTCAATGTGTTACGGAGAATAAGCTTTCCGTTACCGTTTTGCTTGTAGATGATATTTATACAACGGGGAGCACATTGCAGGCGTGTGCACGTGCTTTGAGAGAAAAGGCATTAGAGCAAGGAATGCATTTGACTATTTTTTGCCTGACCTTAGCAAGATCATAAGTCTAAATATCTAGTATTTTCCATGAAATTTTGCTTGAAACTATGAAAAAGAGGTTATAACTCTCTAGAAAAAAGGATTAAATGATAGAGCAAAAGTCTTTTAAGCCGTACAATCAGCAGGATTTGACAACGAGCTAGAGAGAGGTATATAATAAAAATATAGAGACAAACAAAAAGTAAGGAAGTGAGGGATGAAAACAGAATATTTCAATTTAGAGGTTGATTTTTTTGGAAAAGAGGAGTACAATTTCTATCTGTTGATAGCTAACATGATTGGTAATAAGTGATTAGCTAATGACTAAAGAGCGGACATTGGGAGTGTCTCGCTCAGTAGTAAAGCAGTTAATTAAAATTTAAAGCTAAAAAGAGGAGAGAAAAAATCATGAAAAACGTAATGAAAAAAGTAGTAGTATCTAGCATGTTAGCAGTTAGTTTAGGTGCAGTATCTTTGCTGAGTCCACTTGCAACAGGTCAAGTAATGGCGAAATCCAGCTCCGATGATGAAATTCAGCAATTGGAAGACCAACTCGTAAGAGAGCAGCAAGAAGCAGCACAAAAAGCATTTGAAGCTAAGTACTTCAAAACTGAAACTACAACAACTACAACACCGACTCAAACGACAACTGAGAACAACAGCCAAGCAACAACCACAAAACCAGCAACGACTACAACTGAAACACCAGCAACTGTAAATACAATCACAGTAAATGTTCAAGATGGCGATACACTGACTTCTATTGCTGAAAAATACGGTGTAACTGTTGAAGAACTGGTTAAAATCAACAACCTGGTTAAAGCAGGCCAAGAGCTGCAAGTACCACAAACAAACACAAATAAATAAATATCATTATAAATGTATAATGAAATGTGTTTTTTAAACCAAGTGTTTGACTATAGTATACGGGAAGGCCTCTATTAAAACAATGCTTTTTTGAATAATTATTTGTGAAATAGCTTGTTTTTTTGGGCTGCAAATTTTCACTGATGCATCTAGCTTGATTTCAGATAGGTTATAAGTTGAAATGATGTTAGGTCCATGAGATTTATGAATACCCACACTCCATGTGCGGAGCATTCGTATGGGCGCCGTCCCCCCGGATTTACAGGATTTCCTTGATGTCATTCGGGGCACAGGTGAACATGAATTCTTCTGAGGATTGTTTCGCCCGGTTTTTCCCTCATCTTGATAATTAATTTCTACATTTACTCATATTCATATATAGCTATTTTAATTGTATAATGAAGCGCTATTCCCGAAAATAACTGGAATGGCGCTTATTTTATTTTCTATCTAAAGTACGGTGTAATGTTTGACGATAAATAGATACATGCACTAGGCTGAGCTATTAGCTTTCATGGGCTTTCTTTATTTTTATGTCATTGCATATTGATGCATATAAATATAGAGAAACTTTTGCTGATGGATCATTCTCTCTTATACTTTTAAATATGATAACTTATAAAATGTGCAATTGTGTAAAATCTGAAAATCTTTTTTTGAAATATTTGCTAGACGAGGCTCTTCATTATAAGTTAATGTAAGGATAAAAGTAATTAAAGATCGGAAATTGGAAAGGGGCGCTACAGAGGATGAATTTGGATAACTGTCCTCGCTGTGGAAAGCTGTTTATTAAGAACGTCAGGGGAATCTGTCAGAACTGTATTAAAGAAATTGAAATTGAATACGAACTCTGTGTCAAACATATACGTGAAAATAAGGGCATTCATATGCATGAGCTTTCAGAGGCTACTGAGGTATCTGTAAAGCAAATCACGACATTTATACGTGAGGGACGTATTTCCATTGCTAATGCGCCCAATATGACGTATCCTTGCGAGGTATGCGGGATACCGATTCGTGAAGGGCATATGTGCGATTCTTGTCGAACACGTCTGACTAAAGACCTGCATCAGGCTGTACGCGAAAGTAGTAATCAGGATCAAAGTAATAATATGGGCTCAGGTACCTACAGCGCGATTGATAAACTTCGTGGAAAGTAGTACAGGGGAATTAAAAACGCATTCAGCTATTCAAAAAGTTTCAAATACCGCCGATAATCTTTATAGAGCTTATCGGTTTTTTTATTTTTAGCAACCATGCACAAAATAAAGAAGTGAGGCATAATACGAACCATGTTCGACGCTATGTCGTCTGATACATTCTGACCATATCAAATAACTAAGGAAGGTGGAAGTTATGAAAATTAACGAGACCAACCGCATCGGAGCTATTAATCCATACCAACGAAATATTGAAACAGGACGTCAAGAGGAGCAAAAGAAATCCCGCCGCAAGGACGAGGTTTCCATTTCTCCGGAAGCGATGGAAATGCTGAACCGCAGCAGTGATGCAGATCGTGTTAAGAAAATTCAGGAGCTTAAGCAGCAAGTAGCTTCTGGTACCTATCGTGTGGATGCCGATAAAATTGCAGAGAAGCTGTTACCTTACTTCAAGCAGTCTTCTGAAAGCTAGGTGAAGGAATATGCCTTTAGAGCGATTGATTGATGTGCTAGAGCAGCTTAGAGAGGCTCACGAGCAGTTGATTGCATTAGGAAATCAAAAAAAAGAAGCACTGATATCAAATAAGGTAGATCAGCTCATTCTAGTCATGAACCAGGAATCGAAGATGTCCAGACACATTGAACAGCTGGATGAGCGACGCCTGCAGGCAGCATATGAATTTTTGCAGGAACGTGGTATTAAGTCTAAGTTGAATCTCAATATTACGGAGTTGTCTCGTCTTGTGTTTGATGTAGAAGACAAGCAGCGCCTCCTTCAAATTCAAAAAAAACTAGCGGATACACTTGTAGAATTGAAAAAATTAAATGAGTTGAATCAACAGCTTATACAACAGGCGCTTTCCTATATTGATTTTTCCATTGAGAGTATGTCATATTATGCGGAATCTGAAGCGGTTTATCAGCGTCCAGCTGACAAAAGCACCTCTACTGTACGAGCGGGACTATTTGATACACGCGCCTAATTGAAGGAGGAAAATATGGTCTCAACATTTCATGGTATAGAAACAGCGAAGAGAAGCTTAAACACACAAACGGCAGCACTTAATACAACCGGACACAATATCTCAAATGCCAACACAGCTGGTTACTCCAGACAAGTGGTTAGTATGAAGGCCTCGGATTCTATGGAAGCCTACGGTTTGAATCGTTCCGTTGTACGAGGTCAAATGGGTACAGGGGTTGAATTCACTGCTATTGAACGCGTCCGTCAGACGTTTTTGGACGATCAGTATCGTAATGAAAGTTCTTCTCAAGGTGGATGGGACATTCGCTATGACACACTGAACAAGCTGGAGACCATTATGAATGAGCCTTCGGATACAGGTATCCGTAAGGTCATGGATAATTTCTGGGATGCATGGTCCGATCTGAGCCAAGACCCTCAGGATGTCACGAATCGCAAAATTGTAAAAGAGACTACACTTGCTCTGACAGATGCGATGAACCAGGCTAGCAAGCAACTGGATGCACTCAGTTCTGATTTGACTACTAACGTTACATTAAAAACAAGCGAGATGAATTCGTTATTGCAGTCTGTAGCGGACTTGAATGGTAATATTTACAAGTTAGAACAACTTGGGGATAATCCGAATGACTTGCGTGATCAGCGGGATTATGCAGTTGATAAGTTGTCCAAGCTTGCGAATGTGCAGGTAACTCAGCTGGATAACGGTTATCAGGTAACGGTGGCAGGACAGATAGCTGTAGCAGGCACAGAGGTAACTGCTATTACGGCGGCTGGCCTTGAGGCTGCATATCAAGGTGGAGCGTTAACTGGTGGCGAAGTGTACGGTATGATTTTATCTAGAGATAAATATGTAGCAGATTACAAAACCCAAATGGACCAGTTAGCTAATACTTTGACAAATGGTGATATTGAAATTACTTTACCCGCAGGTACAGTTCTACCTGAGGGAACGGTACTGAATTCAGGTGTCAACAATGCAGCAGTGACTTACTCAAATGCGAATAACAACAGAACCTTGACCGCGGATTTGAAAGTAACCGTACAAGGAATTAATGGACTCCATCAATTGGGATACACACTCAGTGGCACAACTCCAGAAAAGGGAGGAGTGTTTTTCACCTCGAAAGATGGAACTGCTATTACAGCCGGTAACATTACGCTGAATAAGGATATTCAAGATGATCCCAATAAAATTGCCAGTTCTTTGCGTGTAGATGGAACGGGAACAGCTAATGAAAAGGTAACTGTAGGTAACAATGCTTTGGCATTGTCTATGGCGAGCCTGAAAAATGTAAAGTTTGGTTTTAATACAACTCAAGCACAAACTACCACTGTAGATGACTTCTTCAGTGCAATTGTTGGGCAATTAGGTGTCCAAACTCAGGAAGCAGAGCGACAATCGCAGAATGCGCAGCTGTTGACTGAGCAAGTGGACTTGAACCGCCAATCCGTCAGCGGGGTGTCACTTGATGAAGAAATGTCAAACATGATCAAGTTCCAACATGCTTACAGTGCAGCTTCCCGGTTCATGACAACTTTTGATCAACTGCTGGACAAACTGATTAATGGTACAGGCCGCGTAGGTCTCTAGTATAATGAGAAGGTGGAGTAAGCCATGCCAATTCGAGTGACTTCAGGGATGACCAGTATGCAACTGCTCAGTAACCTGAATCGAAATAATAATAATATGGGTAAAATGGAGAATCAGATTTCGACTGGTCGTAAGTTGAATAAGCCTTCAGATGATCCAGTAGGGGTAACTTATGCCCTACGTTACAGAGCTGAGTTAGCTTCTAATGAACAATACAAGACAAACTCAGATGCGGCTGTTAGCTGGTTAGATTTCACTGATACAACCATGCAACAAGCCAGTGATGTAATGAAGCGTCTTAAAGAGCTGACAGTACAGGCTTCAAGTGAAACACTACCTCAATCCGGCTTGGATTCGATTAAGCTAGAAGTTGATCAGTTAAAAGAACAAATGATGAATATTGGTAACAGCCAGCTTCGTGGGAAGTATGTTTTTAATGGACAAAATTATGATCAGGCGCCGTATCAGCTTTCTGCTACAGTAACAAGTTATGATCAGATCAATCCGGATCAAGCCGCGGTCAGCTATGCAGTTGGAGACCAAGATGCATTTCGGGTAAATACATCCGGTAGCGATTTTTTTGGGAAATCGACAGATGCTGATAATGTTTTTAAGGTCATGGATGCTATATCTTCTGCACTAAGCAGCGGAAATAGTACAGCAATATCGAGTCAACTTTCAAGTATTGAATCCCGCTTTACTAAAATGCAGACAAGTTTGTCTGAAGTGGGCGCACGTACGAATCGGGTTGAACTGATACAATCCCGTTTGGAAGAGCGAAATTTGAATTTGACGACACTTCAAGCTAAAACGGAAGATGCGGATGTTGCTAGTTTGATGATTCAAGCTACATCTGCCCAAACCATTTATGAAGCTGCCCTGAAATCATCTGCTAAGATCATGCAGCCATCTTTGATGGACTTTATGAGCTGATTTTTATCTTTGACATTTGTAATTTGAAGCTATGGACGAGTGGTCCGTAGCTTTTTTGTTACTATATATAGGAGGAGTTACTTATGATCCCAAAACAGAAATTAGATGAAGAGAACCAGGATAAAAATACTAGTCTTTATGTGTTTCCGAAAGGAATACCAGGATTTGAACAACTTCGGGAATTTCAGCTACAGGAGCATAATGAATTATTTAGTCTTTTCAGTGCAGTAGAGCAGCCAGCTACTATTTTTATCACCGTAAATCCATTTGATTTCTTTGAAGATTATGAATTTGAGTTATCTGATGATGCTCTAGAGGATATTGGGATTACAAGTCAAGAACAGATATCAGTACGATGTATTTGTACATGGAACAGCGATCAATCCAAAACAACAGTTAATTTGCTTGCGCCTTTAATTTTTAACATTGAACAGAAGAAGGGAAAGCAAATTGTTTTGCAAAATACGAACTATACAATTAAGCATCCCTTGTGGAATGAAATAGAGTCCAGCATAGGCGGTGAGTCCTAATGCTGGTATTAACACGTAAAAAGGGTGAATCGATTGTAATTCAGAATGATATCGTCATAACAGTTCTTTCTGTTGAAGGAGATACTGTGAAAATCGGTATTTCTGCTCCTAAGGATATCGATATTTACCGAAAAGAAGTTTTTGATGCTATTCAGCAAAATAATCAAATTGCTGTTATGGATTCGAATGCTATTCAAAATGCGATGTTGGAAATGGAGAAAAGAAAGTCTTGATCCACCAATGATAGTAGTGCACATTCATTGAGAAAGGCCGACACGAGTAAAGTGTCGGCCTTTGTTTGACTAGATTTTATGCTTATTTATCTGGAACAGTAATTGATATAATCATGTATTACCGCGTTTATCGTAATACCGAAAATCTCCATCTGGGTATTGTTTGATGGCTTAAGTTAGGTATGGACAGGTTGGATTTGGGCAAGGTCATCATAGTATAAAATGTTGATTTTAAATCGAAATAACCAAGTCGTAAACTTCTAAGAAAATATTTCGAAAAAAAGCTTGAATGCTATAAACAATTCTAGCCTAAGGGTCGATATATAGTTTAGAGCGGTAATTCTTCAGGGCGGCCGACCTGTGAAGACGCTTATACCACAAGGACGTGGGAATTAAACCATTTCAGGGAGGAAATTAAAAATGATTATCAATCACAACTTACCTGCAGTAAATACACACCGTAACATGCAATTGAACAACACGGCAGCAAGCAAAAACATGGAAAAATTGTCTTCTGGTCTGCGTATCAACCGTGCAGCTGACGATGCTGCTGGTCTCTCCATTTCCGAAAAAATGCGCGGTCAAATCCGTGGTCTGGAACAAGCACAACGTAACGTTCAAGACGGTATCTCTTTCGCACAAACAGCTGAAGGTGCAATGAACGAAGTATCCTCCATGCTGACTCGTATGAAAGAACTGACTGTTCAAGGATCTAATGATACTTACAGTGCTGGCGATAAATCCAACATCAAAGCAGAGCTTGGTCAATTGGGTAGTCAAATTGACGCAATTCTGTCCAACACTAAATTCAACGGTATTGCAATTTCCGGCGGAGCAGGTGTGAAAATTCAAGCTGACGATGACAAATTTACCATTACTATTAAAGGTATTAGCTCCACTGGTTTCAGAGGTCTTACATCGGCCGTAACACTTAAAAGTGCAACTACAGCAATTGAAGCAGTTGCTAAGCAACGTGCGAACCTGGGTGCTATGCAAAACCGTCTGGAATACACTTCCAATAACTTGGGCACAACTGTAGAAAACCTGACAGCTTCCGAATCTCGTATTCGTGATACTGACATGGCAAAAGAAATGGTTGCTCTGTCCAAAAACAACATTTTGCTGCAAGCTTCGCAATCCATGTTGTCACAAGCAAACTCCGCGCCACAAGGCGTACTGTCGTTGCTTCGTTAATTTTAAACGACAGCCGTTACAAAAAAAAGATCCTGCTTCTCGCAGGATCTTTTTTTGTTTTTATTTTAGTTTTTTCATAAATATTTGCACTCATTTACCGATATATAATGTATTAGTATTTCAAATACAGAACGGTTTTATTGTGTCTAAGAACTATTAATGGAGGTTATTCTATGGACTCGATGATATCCCCTGGTAGTGGAAATCTGTTGCCGATTCAGCCATCAGCAGGAATAAAACGTGAAGCCCCTTCGGATGCCGAAACCAATTATGCTGCTACACAAGATGGCGTCCAAACAACCAATAGAGTTGGTAATGCGCAGAAACAGCCGACACATGAGGAAGCAGTTTTGGAGCTTCAGAAAGTAATTGATGCTATTCAAGGCCCACAGAAGACATTCGAGATCTCTGTGCATGAAAAGACACATGCAATCATGATAAAAGTGATGAATAAGGAAACTGGCGATCTGATTCGTGAGGTACCTCCCGAGAAAATTCTGGATATAGCGGCTAGAATGATGGAAATTGCAGGAATCATTATCGATAAAAAAGTATAGGGGGATATACAATTATGGTAACTAGAATAAGTGGCCTAGCTTCAGGTATGGATATTGATTCAATGGTCAAAAAGCTGATGACAGCTGAGCGTGTACCGCTCGACAAAATGAATCAGCAAAAACAATTGATGGAATGGAAAAGGGAAAATTATCGCGAAAGCAGCACTAAGATAGTTTCATTTCAAGATAAAATGACTACATTAAGCCGCACCGCTGCAATAAATCCACAGAAAGTTACAGTAACTGGTAATAGTGATGCGCTATCTGCAACGGCTTCTTCGTTGGCTAGTGGAGTGTTGGATATTTCGGTGACGAGCTTGGCCACTGCGGCAAGATCAGTCTCAAACAGTACATGGACTGAAAAGGCCAGTACTGAATTGGCATTCGCAGATGGGGCAGCTCGTACGGTCCAGGTTGGTAGTTCTACCATTAATGTGGATGCGAATGAAACCATTGAATCGTTTGTCAAAAAGATCAACGATAACAGTAAGACAGGAGTAACTGCCCTATATGATGCTAAATCCGGTTTGTCATTAACAAGTAAGACCACCGGTTCGCAAACATTCAATATTGATTCTCAAATTAGTAGTGAATTTAAACTATCTTCAACGAACGGAACCGATGCTGTATTAAAGGTAAATGGGTTAGACGTAACAAAGTCTTCCAATAACTTTACAATAAATGGTGTTGACATTACACTTAAAACAGCAGGCGGTGCTGCAACACGAATAGAAGCTACCAAAGATACGGATAAGATCGTCGAAAATATTCAAAGCTTTGTCGATGCGTATAATGATGTTCTTGCCACACTCAATAGCAAGGTTAGTGAGGAGAGATATAAAAAATACGCTCCGCTTACAACGGAACAAAAAGCGGATATGAGTGATGATGAAGTCAAGTTATGGACAACGAAGGCCAAGAGCGGCATGCTTAGAAACGATCCTATCCTGCAGGATACATTATCTGAAATGCGTAATGCTATGATCCAAGGTGTAGATATCGGTAGAGTTGACGCGGATGGTAAAAATAAGCCCTTAATGATGTCTGAGCTAGGAATCACTACGGGTACGTATGATACCAAGGGCAAGCTTATTCTAGATGCAGACAAATTGCGTGCAGCGGTTGAAAAAGATCCAGATGTTATCTCGAATTTTTTTGGAAAACAGGATCCAAGCACGGCGTTAACTAATAAATATACGCAACAAGACGGTATTCTTGCTAAACTAAAGAAAATTTCGAATGCATCACTTCAAAGGATGGCGGATACTGCGGGTACATCCAAGGTTAGCTCTGATCTAACCGCTTCATTTCTTTCTACAAGCTCAATGGGAGAGCAATTATTGAGCCTAGACCGCCGGATCAGTGACATGACAAGTCGTCTAACTAGGATTGAAACCAATTATTTCAAAAAATTCACCGCGATGGAAACATCCATTAACAGATACAATAGCACATCTTCCAGTCTTACAAGTATGTTGTCATAAAGGAGGTTTTATAATTGATCAATACACCCTATCAGAAATACCGGCAGACTCAAGCGCAAACTGCATCCAAGCCTAAACTGCTGATTATGTTGTACGATGGGGCTATTCGTTTCGTTCGTGCGGGGATTGAGGGAATAGAGAATAAGGATAACGAGAAAGCAAATAATAATTTGTGTAAAGCGCAAGCGATTGTACACGAGCTGATATCTGCGTTGAATTTTGAGTATCCAATATCCCATGACTTATTGCGAGTGTATGAATATATGCTGCATGAGCTGATCGAGGCGAATGTCCACAAAATAGCCTCTCCGGCACAAGAGGTGCTGGAACATTTGACTGACCTACGGGAAGCTTGGTTGGAAGCCATGAAAATGCCTGGTGTAGTTGGTAGTGTGTGATGGCAGATCCTAATATACAAGTACTCCTTGAAGAGTTGCAACATAGGACAGAAGCAGTATTATCTAACCTTCTAAATTTAAGTGAAGAAGAATTCGAACAGTTTGCTAATCAAAGACAGCGCATTGTAGAACAGATGCAGCCCTATCAGCCATCGTTAACGGAAAATGATAAACAGAAAATTCGTGGCATACTAAGTAATGATTCTGTAATTTTGCAGCGTATGCATGTACTAAAGGATGAGGCTGGCCACTGGATGGAGAAACGCGGAGCCATTCGTGTGCAGCAGCATGCATACCAGCAGGCTTATTCTGTAGACAGTTTGTTTATTGATCATCGCAAATAAAGAAATGCTTTATGGAGCGTACCCCCTATTCGATTTGAATGGGGGTATTTTTGTGAAAAGGTTCATTCCATTAAGAGTAAATCCGATATACTAATTAACAAATATTAATGTGAAACGGTGGTATGACCTTGTCTCATTTAGAATCAAACTATACAATTTTAGAGCAGAGGTTTCCTCATGTTACAAGCAAATTAAATAAATTACCAGACAATGAATTAGCTATACATTTGTTTCAAGAGCCCTTTGAAAAGGATACTGCTTGGCTTAATGCGGTTGAGGGATCTATTGGAGACGGAAAGATCATTTTTGTATATGGGTTTGAGAGGGGACTCAGTATTGCTGACCTCCTCGAATTGTATCCGAATCATTGGTTGTTTGTGTACGAGCCGGATGAGCAGCTGTTTCGAAAAGCTGTGACAGAGTATGATCTCAGTCTTTTGTTGGGACATCCCAATTTGTATTGGCTATCCGTTGGTGATTCTCAGCTCAATATGATGTTTCATATGTTAAGTAGTTATATGATAGAAGATTTGGTGTTTATCGCACTGCGTAAGTATTTATCAGACGATATGGATATGTTACGTGAAGTAAAAAAGAAATTTCAGGATTATCACCAGACCTTTTTGGTAGATAAATATACAGAGAATCGTTTTCGAGAAGAATGGACTCGGAATTTTCTATATCATCTATCTGATGTACTATACACTCCTTCCATTGAGCGGCTTTTTTATGCTCTTGAGGGTGCAACGGTGGTGGTTGTATCATCGGGACCATCGTTACAGGAGGATATCGAATGGCTGAAAAAATTGCGTCCTCATGTACTGATTATTTCAGCAGGCTCCAGCATTCAGGCTTTAGTAAAGCATGGAGTACGGCCTCACCTTGCTGTCATTATGGATGGACATCCAGTCAATAAGAAGATCTTTGCTTCTTCTGTAACAAGGGAACAACCTTTATTGTTTACCTCTTCATCTTATTATGAGATTTCCGATCAGAACTGCGCAGAAAAAATTCATAGTATTATGAAAAGTGATGATGTATCCCAGTATTTCTTTGGACTCAGTCAAGAGGAACTCTTTATCTCCCCTACAGAAACAGTTGCAGGAACGGCTATTCAAGCAGCAGCCTGTCTGGGGGCCAAACGGATCATACTTGCAGGCCAGGATTTGTCGTTCCCTGATAACAAATTTTACGCAGATGGAATTGAACATTTTGCAACTGAAACTACAGATAAGAAAGTGCAGGAGGCACCTAAAAAAGTGCTAAATGTAAAGGGGACGTACAACACTACAGACGGAAGTTTCTCCCTGATGAAGGATGGACTCGAAAACCTCATTACGGCCCTTCCGAAAATCGAATTCGTCAATTCAAGCCGCAATGGTGCAGTGATTGAGGGGGCTCCTTTCAAGCCCATGGAAGAGATCTTTGAATGGTTGGCTTCAGAAACTGTTTCCCCTGATGCAATTGCTGATTTGATAAACAAAAAAAATCTTGCTGTTGATATGAATAAGGTGCAGGACGTCAGAGACAAGCTGATAGTGACACTTGAGGACTTCTCTAATGTACGCTCTGAGATTGTAGCCATTCAGAAGCTTATGAATAAATTACGCGAGTTTAGTCGAACTAAACCGGCAAAGGCCCAGAATATGGTGGAATCCATAGAGCAGATGTGGGGGTTGATTGCCAACAGGGAATGGTTCTCACCTATATTTGAGTCCATTATGCCTATCGAAATTGCGCGTTTTGATCAGATGCTCCCTGTGATTGTTACAGAACATCAGTTGACTCGTAAGTCTGATCTAATCTATGAGCATCTAGGTAAGCTGCTACAGGATATCACAGCACAAATCCCAATACTTGAAGAAATGTTTTCGGAATCGATTCGCCGTTTAGATAAAAAAACAGATAGCAATGCAGTGATCCATAAAGATATATAAATTAATCGTTTTACACTCCGGAGGTCATTATGTTTACCAACAAGATTGTACTGGTTACGGGCGGCACAGGTTCGATTGGAAGCGAAATTGTACGTAATATTTTATCGTATAACCCTAAAGCCTTACGGATTTTTAGCAGGGATGAGAGCAAGCAGTTTGATCTGCAGCAGGAATTAAAAGAATATACGAATATCCGCTATCTGATCGGTGATATCAGGGACAAGCAAAGATTGAGTTATGCTATGGAGGATGTGGATTATATTTTTCATGCTGCTGCTCTCAAACATGTGCCTGCATGTGAGTATAACCCTATGGAAGCAGTGAAAACGAATGTTATTGGCGTACAAAATCTGATAGAGACGGCTATTGAGCATAATGTAGAAAAAGTAGTAGCCATCAGCACAGATAAAGTGGTAAATCCAACGAATACGATGGGAGCTACGAAGCTGCTATCAGAACGTTTAATTTCTGCCGCCAACTTGTATAAAGGGAGCAAACGTACCATCTTTTCTTGTGTCCGCTTTGGAAATGTTATGGGATCCAGGGGCTCTGTTATTCCTTTATTCCGTGACCAGATTGCTAAAGGGGTACCGGTGACGGTCACACATGCAGAGATGACTCGGTTTATGATGTCTATTCCTCAAGCCGCTCAATTGGTCATAGATGCGGCGCACTATTCGCAAGGCGGAGAAGTATTTGTACTAAAAATGCCGATTCTCAAAATTACGGATTTGGCCCAATGCTTGGTTGATTCGTATGAAGAGGCAGTCGGTAAACCCTATCGTGGAGAAATCATTGAGACCGGAATACGGCCGGGTGAGAAGCTATATGAGGAACTCATGACGCTTGAGGAATCGGAAAGAGCATTGGAGAATGGACAGATGTATATCATTCCTTCGTTATTTCATACCGCAGAGCAGGATTATGAAGGTTTTAAAAAGGCTATTCGTCAAGAATATTCTTCGATGACTGCACCACAGATTTTCCCGAAAGCCATTCGGGAGCTTATTGAACAGAACGGATTGGGCTTCACAAAGGGTGTTGTATGATGAGCAATCACAAATGTTTGGCGATTATTCCTGCACGGGGTGGATCAAAAGGTTTACCTGGTAAAAACGTAAGATTGTTACATGATAAGCCGCTCATTCAATATAGCATTGAAGCTGCACTAAATAGTGGTTGTGTGGACGAAGTTATAGTTTCAACGGATTGTAAAGAGATTGCTCGTGTGTCGGGCCAAGCCGGAGCGGCTGTTCCGTTTATAAGGCCCGATGAACTGGCTACCGATGAGGCCAAAAGCATTGATGTATTGAAGCATGCAGTTGAATTTTATGAGCAGACGCAAAATCAATTTTTTGATGTTATTATGCTTCTGCAGCCCACATCTCCACTGCGAAATGCTATGGACATTAAAGAAGCATATAAAATATTTTTAGATCATCAGGCTGATTCACTTCAAAGTGTCACTTTGTCTGGAGTGCAACCCTATCTACTAAGGGAAATGGATAACGGAAGGCTTACGCCCTACCAGAAAGGTGAAAGGGAGCATTTGAGGAGACAAGATCTGAAAGAACTACATGCTCTAAATGGAGCCATCTATATCGTAAAAAGAGATCTGTTGATGAATAGTGACACTCTGGTTGGGCCTAATAATTGTGGCTATATTATGCCTAAAGAACGATCTATTGACATAGATGACGAGTTTGATTTAAAAATGGCAGAGTTTTTTTGGAGAGAATCCAATCACAAGGAATCCTTGCAGTAGGAGTGAGGAATATAACATGAAAAACCTCTTATCAAATAATGAAAACCACCCTATCTATATTATCGCGGAGGTAGGAGTCAATCATAACGGATCATTGGAGCTTGCATTCGAGTGTATTGATCAAGCGATTTTATGCGGTGCAGATGCAGTGAAATTCCAAACCTTTAAAAGTGAAAAACTAGTAACCAAGTACGCCCAGAAGGCTAATTATCAGACAGAAAATACGAACTCAGCTGAAAGCCAACTAGATATGTTAAAACAGTTGGAATTGAGCTTTGAGGATTTTGTTCTTTTGAAAAGGTACTGTGAAGATAAAGGGATAGATTTCCTTTCCACACCCTTTGATGAAGAAAGTGCTGAGTTTCTGAATTCAATTCATATTGACGCATTCAAGGTAGGATCAGGAGATATGAACAATATCCCCTTTCTTCAGAAGCTTGATAGCTATGGGCGTCCGATTATTCTATCGACCGGGATGTCTAATTTAGATGAAATTGGAGAATCGTTACAAGCATTTAAAAAAAGTGAAGTACTATTACTACACTGTACTTCTGACTATCCGGCGCCTTTAGAAGATGTGAATCTGCTAGCTATGAAGACAATATCTACAGCCTTTAATAAGGTCACAGGTTACTCAGATCATACGGCTGGAATTGAGATCGCTATAGCGGCTTCAGCACTGGGAGCGAGAATTATTGAAAAGCATTTTACATTGGATCGAAATCTTCCAGGTCCTGACCATAAGGCTTCACTGGAGCCTGCTGACTTTTCAAAGATGGTTCTTGCGATTCGAAATGTGGAGCAGGCTTTAGGGGATGGTGTTAAAAGATGTATGCCTTCCGAGGAAAGCACCAGAGCCGTTGCAAGAAAAAGTATTGTGATGGCAACACCTAAAAAAACAGGCCAGTTGCTAACACTAGAAGATCTAGTTATCAAGCGTCCGGGCACTGGAATAGAGCCTAAATATATTGATGATTTGGTTGGTAAGCAGCTTTTAAAGGGTGTACATGAAGACTATTTGTTATCATGGGATGATGTGCAATGAAAAAAGTATTGGTGATTACCGGAACACGAGCTGATTATGGGATATATTACCCGGTTTTGCGGGCTCTTGAGGAAGAACATGCTCTGGAGCTCCACCTGTTGGTTACAGGCATGCATTTATCTCCACAGCATGGGTATACATTGGACGCTATCCAAAAGGACGGATTTCGTGTATCTGCTAAGGTAGACTGTCTGCTGCAAGGATCTACTCATGCTAATATGTCTCGCTCTATTGGAATAGCAATCATGGGCATGACACAAGCCGTAGAAGCTTTGGAACCAGATTTCGTTGTTGTATTAGGAGATCGGGGAGAAATGCTTGCAGCTGCGATTGTGTCCTCTCACATGAACATTCCGCTTGTTCATTTGCATGGTGGAGAAGTCTCCGGCACGATTGATGAGTCTGTACGGCATGCGATTAGTAAGTTGGCCCACATTCACTTTGTGGCTACAAATGGAAGCAGAGAGCGCCTAATTAGGCTTGGCGAAGAACCTTGGAGAATTCATGTAGTAGGTGCTCCGAGAATTGAAACGATGATGAACACTTCCCTGCCTGAGCTAGAGAGGACGAAACGTAAATACGATCTGAATATAGATAACGATTATGTGCTGTTTGCTTATCATCCTGTCACCACGGAAGAAGCGGATATGCACATCCTTGGTAAGATGATGGAAGTTCTCTTGGCTGGGGAGAATGAGGTAATTTGTGTGATGCCCAATTCGGATGCTGGAGCTGATGCGATCGTTGATGTATATAATCGGTTTTCTGCAAGAAAAGGGATGCATCTTATAACCAGTTTTGAGCAACTTGATTATCTGACGATGTTGAAAAATGCAAAAATATTAATTGGAAATTCTTCATCGGGGATTATTGAGGCTGCCTCCTTTCATGTTCCAGTCATTAATATCGGAACTCGCCAGACAGGCAGAGAACGTTCTGTGAACACAATAGATATTGCAGCTGACGAGCTCGAATTGACTTCTGCAATGGAGTACGCAATGTCTGAGCCTTTCCAACAAATTGTTAAAGCAGCCGACAATATTTACAGTAGAGATAACACAAGCTCTCGCATCGTAGATATATTGAACCGAACATCCAAGTCAGAGCAGCTTATACAAAAGACAATTACCTATTAAGGAGGATCGGCCTTGAGCTATATTGTTTTTGGAGCAGGAGGACATGCCAAGGTTATTGTGGATATTTTACGGTCCTGTGGTGAAGAAATCATTGGTATTCTGGATGACCATTGTAAAGAAGAAGCATGGAACGGATTGCCGATCTTGGGGGGCCGTAATCAGATTGCTCAACTATTATCTCTGTATCCAGAGGCGCTGTTCGTTGTGGCAATCGGAGATAATACAACCAGAAGGAAGATTGTAAGTCAATTAAAAGCTGCTTCAGTCCAATTTGGTACTGCTGTTCACCCAAGTGCTGTAGTCGCACCCAGCGCATTCATTGGGGAGGGGACGGTTGTCATGCCTAATGCTGTAATTAACGCTGATGCGTATGTTGGCGAGCACGTCATTGTTAATACAGCAGCTACTATAGATCACGATTGTCGAATAGAAGACTTCGCACACATTTCCCCAGGTGTACATATGGCAGGCGGAGTTCAGATCGGACGCTGTGCTCATATCGGAATAGGTGCAAGTCTCATACCAGGTATCCGTGTAGGGGGTAATACTCTCGTCGGTGCCGGTTCGTGTGTCATCCGTGATTTACCAGGGAATGTCATAGCTGTGGGTTGTCCAGCCAGAGTAATCAAAACCGATAACGATAAGGGATGAAACGAAATGTCCAACCTAGACAGAATTTATTTATCTTCGCCGCATATGGGCGGGCTTGAACAGCAATATATCGCAGAGGCCTTTGAAACGAATTGGATTGCTCCACTAGGTAAAAATGTAGACGCTTTTGAATCAGAGGTGGCAAATTACTTAGGATGTGGAGGCGCAGTTGCCCTAAGTTCTGGAACAGCAGCAATTCACTTGTCTTTGATATTGCTTGGTGTGGAGAAGGATGATATTGTTTTTTGTTCTTCTCTTACCTTTGTTGCCAGTGCTAATCCGATCTTATATCAAGGTGCAATTCCTGTCTTTATCGATTCGGAACCAGACAGCTGGAATATGTCCCCTGAGGCACTAGAGCGAGCATTCAAGACTTATGCAGATAAGGGAAAGAAACCTAAAGCTGTAGTTATAGTCAATTTGTATGGGCAGAGTGCAGACTACGATCGGTTGAAAAAAATATGTGATTATTACGAGGTGCCAATTGTAGAAGATGCTGCGGAATCACTCGGAGCAACTTACGGCAAGCAAATGAGTGGAACGCTTGGGAAATTCGGCATTCTTTCATTTAATGGAAATAAAATTATTACTACTTCAGGTGGGGGCATGCTGGTTTCAGATGATTTAGAAGCACTAAGTAGAGCGCGACATTACGCAACTCAGGCGAGGGAAAAGGCGATACATTATCAGCATGAGGATGTAGGCTTCAATTATCGTCTCAGTAATGTCCTAGCTGGTATAGGGAGAGGGCAGCTTCGTGTGTTGGACGAACGCATTCAACAGAAACGAGAAATTTTTGAAAAGTATAGCTATGAGCTATCAGGAATTGATGGAATACAATTTATGCCGGAAAAGAGTTTTGGTAAGTCTACTCGATGGTTGACAACAATGATAATAGACCCTGAAATTATTGGTACAAGCGTTAGTGATTTAATAGGTTATTTAGGAAAAGATAATATTGAATCTCGACCAGTATGGAAGCCGCTTCATCTGCAACCACTCTTTAAAGATGCCGTGTATTATGCTCATGAAGGTGGCTTGGATATTAGCAAAATATTATTTGAAAAAGGAGTTTGTTTGCCCTCTGGAACAAATATGTCGGTGGATGAGCAGAGTTTTGTTATTAATCAAATGAAGGCCTTTTTTCGATGAATATAATATTGAACTCAATTAGCACAGCTATGTTTTGCATAAAAAGAGCATTTATTCAGTCATTATGTTTATGATGCTTATTTCGGGAGAGGTGTAGAATTTGATTGATAAAGCAAAGGTAGTTATTTTTGGTGCAGGTGACGGAGGACTTCGTGTTCATTATCTATTAAGTGATGAATTCGAGGTTATCGCATTTGCAGACAATGATGGATCTAAACAAGGTTCGAAATTTTTGTCCAAACCGGTCGTTGCTCCTAATGAAATTTGTAAGCTTGTATTCAATTATGTAATTATAGCGAATATTCATGGAGAATCAGTGTACAAACAGCTAACTGAAGAGTTGTCGATTGAAAAGGAAAAAATTATTGACTATTTTATGAGTTTGAAATTTGATACTAGGCTGGCTCTATTACGGCAAATTGCTGATGAAATAAATGAGTGCGGAGTAAAGGGAAGTGTAGCAGAGCTCGGTGTGTTTAAGGGGGAATTTTCTAAGTATATTAACCGGGTTTTTCCTGATCGTCAACTATATTTATTTGATACCTTTAGCGGTTTTGACCAGAAGGATATTGATAACGAAAATAAAGGTGATTTTTCGAACTCGGTTGCAGGAGAATTTTGCAATTCGGATGTGGACTTAGTACTGAATAAAATGATGTATAAAGAAAATTGTATTGTGAAAAAAGGGTATTTTCCAGAATCAGCAAGTGACGTGAATGAAACTTTTGCATTTGTTAGTTTGGATGTTGATTTGTATCAGCCTATTCTCGAAGGATTAAAATTTTTCTATCCTAAGATGTCAGATGGGGGATATATTATAATCCATGACTACAACAGTACTCGATTTCATGGTGTAAAACAGGCGGTTAGAGAGTATTGTAGAGAACATGGTGTTAAGTACACTCCTATAAGTGACTTATGTGGTAGTGTCGCCATTATGAAGTAAGTTGAACCTTGATTTATGGGGGAGAAAATAAATGAGAAAAAATAAACTATTAATCCTCTCTGATTCTAATCTAAATCCGATGGTTCGTTTTCTAGAGGGATCTTATCAAGATTTGACGTTAGAAGTGACAGAAGCTCCTTATAATCAAGTAAATCAGGTTCTTATGAATTCTGATCACTCCGTATGGTCGGAAAAAAAGGATATGTTGCTTTTATGGACAAGTCCTGAGAAAGTAATTCCTTCTTTTAATAAACTGCTGGAGTATAAGGAAATTAATATCGGTGATGTTCTTAATGAAGTCGATCAATTTTGCGAGCTTATTATCAGGGCTGAGGGAAAAGCAAAACATATTTTTGTTGTGTCTTGGTCCCTCCCACCTCATTACCGTTGGATACAATCGATGACATTAAAGCACAATGTAGGATTAAGCAATGTACTTATGCAAATGAATCTACGTCTTTCAGAACGACTACAAGAGCACGAGCATGTTATCATTCTTGATTCTAGCTATTGGTATGCAGCAATCCAGCAAAAAAGCTACGATGCAAAAATGTATGCACTTGGGAAAATTCAGTTCTCTCGCGATTTTTTTCTCTTTGTATCCAATGAGCTAAAATCAATCATTAGTGGTCTATACGGACAAAGTAAAAAGTTAATTATCTGTGATCTGGATAATACACTCTGGGGTGGCGTGATTGGTGACGATGGTATTGACAACATCAAACTGGGGGGGATTGATCCCGTCGGTGAGAGTTTCAAGCTTTTTCAGCAAGAATTGCACAGATTGAGTAACCGAGGTGTCATCCTGGCTATATGCAGTAAAAACAGCGAACCGATAGCACTAGAAATGATAGAACAGCATCCGGAAATGATTCTGAGAAAAAAGGACTTTTCTTCAATTCGAATCAACTGGAACGACAAGGCTGCCAATGTGGTTGAAATTGTAAAGGAGCTCAACCTAGGTCTGCAATCTGTTGTATTTCTAGACGATAATCCATCTGAAAGAGATCGTATCAAGCAGGCTCTTCCAGAAGTATATGTACCTGACCTACCTATTGATGTTACCCAATACCCTGTTTTTATTAGCCAACTGGATTGTTTCGAGACTCCTGCTATAACGTTGGAGGATCGTAAACGAACAGACTGGTTCAAACAGGAGCAAAAGCGAGAGTCGATAAAGTTAAACGTAGAATCATTGGAAGAATGGCTACATTCACTTGAAATTAAGCTGACTCCACATAAATTGAATAAATTATTGCTAACACGTGCTGTCCAGTTAATGAATAAAACGAATCAGTTTAACATGGCAACCCGCAGGTTTACGATTGAAGAGTATTGGTCCTGGAGTGAACTGCCGAATAATCATGCAATCTTATTTGAAGTGGAAGACAAATTTGGAAATGCAGGTTATACAGGACTGATTTCGGTTTCATGTGATGATGAAGGTCAGGCTGAAATCCATGATTTTGTTATGAGTTGTCGTGTCATGGGCAAGGGAATTGAGGAAGCAATGCTTTATTTAGTTACCAAGCATTTTTCCCCCCATAGTATTAAGGGTATGTATATAAAAACAGAAAAGAATAAACCTTTTTATGACTTTATTTCAAAGAAGTATAGGGATGTATCCAAAAACAATGAATTAGATCTAGGAGAGATATTCTTACCTCATCATATCTTACTTAAGGAGTGCTCTTTTTGAATAAATTTGAGTTAGTTCAATCGATAATATCTAAAATTATGAATGTGTCTGTCGAAAAAGTGACATTGGGATCGGTAAAAAGTGACTTTGAAAATTGGGATTCGCTCAATCAATTGAATTTAGTGATGGAACTTGAAGCTAATTTTAATGTGTCTATTCCCATTGATGAAATAGCTAATATAGATTCAGTGCAAAGCATTTTGCATATTTTGAATAATATTCATAATTAATAATTTATTTGAAGTGTTATGTGGAAAAATATAACGCATAAAAAGGAGGGGGAAAGCTATTGGAAATTGTAAAATATAAAGATTCTGATTATGAGTCGCTGGTTGCGTTTATGAGAATTAATTGGTCCCCAGAGCATGCTATCTATAACAAAGAATTGTTTGATTGGCAGTATCGGATTGACGAGAATGGTTTATCGGAAAGTTTACTGCTGATTGACAATGGTTGTATTGAGGGGTTCCTTGGGGTCATTCCTAGTGAGTATAGTTCTAACGGAGAACAATATAAAGGTATCAGTTTCGCCATGTGGATTGTATCAGAGAAGTATAGAAACAGTGGCTTGGGCATTATGCTTATGAAAGAAGCTGAAAAGTATAATTCGGTGTGCGTGACCTTAGGTTGTAATCTTCAAGTGGTACCTATGTATGAACGTATGGGATATTCGTATTCAGATCATTTGAACCGTTACATCATTCCGCTTGACGCCAACGGTTATGTTAACCTACTAAATGATTCATTCGATCATTCGGTTATTGGACAATGGATATCAGGTGTTGAGGAAAGATTGATACATTCATACAGCCCAATACTCAATATTACGGGTGAGGAGTTAGAGCAATTATACATTAAAAGTATTCAACATCGATTCTCACTTTCGCAGTACCGTAGCGCCTCCTTTTGGGAATGGAGATATATAAATAGTGCGGGCTATAAGTATTTATTTTTCGGTGATTCCACTGCTGAGGGGATTGTAATTGCACGTCTAGATCGAGTATATGCTCCAGAGGGGAGTACCCACGGCACAAAAGTATTAAGGATTATAGAAATCATCCCAGCTAATGCGGAGGTTTGGGAAGGAATAGCAGATCATCGTTTGATTGAGATGGTATCTGGGGTTTTGTCATGGGCTCGTGACCAAGGGTGTGTTGCGGCGGATTTTCAGTTAAGTTCAAATCGTTTAGAGCATGTTCTGGAATCCATCGGTTTTAAAAAACAAAATATAGACTACACGCCAAAGGAATGTGGATTGGCAGGCCTGTTCCAGCCTTTTCGTTATCGTGTTAATCCCATTAATTTTGTATGGAAAATTAAAAAAAATGAAGGTTACTTTCAAAATACGGAAGTGAATGACATATATCTTGTTAAAACTGACGGAGATATGGATCGTCCCAACATTTGGCCACTTCCTAAAGGGTGGAATTGATAATGGGTAATATTGCTGCGATGTACCACTATGTACGTGAGAAGAAAGGATGGGGTGGGATTGTTCCCATGCATTCCCATGACTTTGAAGAACAGCTAGATTTAATTAGCAAGACACATCGAATTATCTCGTTAGACGAGATTGATAAGTCCAACTCGGAACCATGGTGTGTACTAACGTTTGATGATGGTACAAAAGATCAGTATACAGTTGCTTTTGACATCTTGAAAAGAAAAGGAATTCCTGCATATTTTACAATCATGTCTGGTCCACACCTCACAGGTAACGTTCCATTAGTTCATTTGGTACACACGGTACTCTCCTTCAAATCCGATGAAGAGTTGTGGGAATTATTGAGTGAGGCATATGATACGAGCGGTGTGGAAGAGGAGAGCCAAATCTATAAGTATGAACAGAAGAAACTCCGCAGATACAATAAATTTATGCTTAATTTTAAATTATCTGTTACGGAAGCAACTATCTTTCTCGAGTCTATTTTTCAGTCCTTGTTTCCTGATAAGCAAAAATTTATAAATGATTTTTATATAAGTACAAAAGAAATAGTCGAAATGAGCCAGGCAGGAATGACTATAGGTGTGCATGCTCATAATCATATTCCTTACAATGGCGATCCACAGGAATTTTATGATATTGAAATCGGCCCTTGTAAAGATTGGATGAAGAGTGTTTTAGGTATAAACCCGATCTGGTATACGCCTGCTTTTGGTGGTGGAGTTAACCAAAAGTTAATGTTGAACAAACTAACTCCTGTTCTAGTACAGAATGGATTTGTTGGTGCTTTCAGTACAAGAGAAGGGGGGATTTCTGACAACAGAGAGTTTTGGATGGATAGAATAGACTGTATACGTCTACCTCCTCTAGGGACATCATCGTATTTGTGAGTGATGTGATTAGGAACGAACTACTGTGTTTGTCCCTTGTTTTTTTATATCCAAAATTAGATTTGATTTGGGGCATGAAAAGGGAGATTAGGAGGATTGTTTGGCTTTCCACGCCTAAATTCGGTTTCCTTAACAAACCCTAATGATAGAATGAAAAGAGGTTCCTAATGAGCTATTCTGAGGCAACGCTTGAAATAGAAAAAATACTGTCAAATGATAAATTGTCGAATGTGGAAGTATACAAATTACTGGATCATGAACTAACCAAATTAATTGGAAACTTTGAAAGTATAAATTCAAATAGTCGTCAAGAGATAGTAACTGAAATCGAACAAATGATATCAGATTATAAGAATTGGGGAATATATTTAACGTCATTTTTACTCACCTGTACAATGGATCAGAAGTTTTTGGATGATATTTTTGAATATATAGAAAAAGAAGTAAGAATAGATGTGCTTCATTTTATTTACTGGCAAATTACGAGCTTTCTTTTTACTACTCCTAAGTTGAAAACAGAAAAAAATACTAACAGACTGAGAAGGATATATCGAAAATATTTTGAGTATTTTAATAGTCAAATTGCAAACGAGGCGAAATGGATTCCTTATGAAGAACGCAACAAAGATTTTGTAGTTGTTGTAGCTGGACAGGTGCTTTCTATGTTACATAGCCCAACACAAGTAGCACTAGATCATTGCAAAGCTTTATATAATCTCAAAAAAAATATTTTCCTTATCAATACCGCAGACATGCCCCGCTCTATAGCTATGCCTTATTTCGGAGCTGTCCTATCTAACTATGTTGAGGGGTACAATCAAACTGACAAGCTAATGTATGAAAATTTAAGTATTCCATTCTTTCAATGTCAAAAAGAAATGCCAAGTGGTAGCCAAATAATGGAGCTTATGCAAATGATATTGCATTTAAAGCCGCTCTTTGTTTTATCCATCTCAGGCTCAAATCTAAGCTCCGACTTATTCTCTAATTTTGTGCCCGTAATTACTCTGCCATTGGCTTATGATCTCCCTATCTCTGAGAGCACATTTTCAATTTTGCCAAGAAAAATAAACACAGCAGATTTGAACACGCTAGAAGAATTAAATAGGTCTCGAGAATCAGTTATTGAGAGTGTGTTTACTTATAAATATACGCCTCCACAGACTAAAATGCATAGAGAGTATTTGGGGTTAGCCGAGGATGATTTTGTATTGGCCGTAGTAGGTAATCGCCTTGATACGGAGCTAGACGATTCTTTTTTAACAGAACTAGACGATCTATTGAAATGTAATGATCATACCCGCATTATGTTTATAGGTGAACTTGAAAATTATAAAAAGATAACCAATCAGTATGTCACTCTTGAAAAACAATCTGTCCATGTCGGAGTTCAAAGGGACTTAGCCGCTGTTTATGAAGTGTGTGACGCGTATTTAAACACAGTTCGATCTGGAGGCGGTACTTCTGCTGCCATTGCTTTACGGCAAGGACTACCCGTTTTTACATATGCCTTCGGTGATGTTGCTCACACGGCAGGAGAGTACTATCATATTAACAGTTTTGATGATGTGAAGACATTTATAAAAAATTGGGAAAATCCTGTATTTAGGGAACGCGAAAGGTCTGTAGCAATAAATAGGGCGGATGAAATTTTTGACAGTGAAAAGGTTATGAGAGAAATTATAGAGACTATGACTAAATCACAACACTTTTATTAAGCTGCATGGGCTTTACCACATAATTTGCTGAAATGAGAGATGATAATGATAAATTTCAATGTACCGGCAATCGTAGGCAAAGAAGGAGAGTATGTCGAAAAGTCATTTTCTAGTGGACATCTTTCGGGGGATGGAGAATTTACGCGTTTATGTGCAAACTGGTTTGAAAGAACTTTTGATGTAAAAAAAACACTAATAACGACTTCTTGTACACATGCTCTGGAGATGGCTGCTATTCTCTTGGATATCCAACAGGGTGATGAAATTATCATGCCATCTTATACGTTTGTATCCACTGCCAATGCCTTTGTTTTAAGAGGAGCTAAGATTGTATTCGTGGATATTCGACCTGATACTATGAACATTAATGAAGATCTTATAGAAGATGGGATCACAGATAAAACAAAAGCAATTGTCCCAGTGCATTATGCTGGAGTAGCTTGTGATATGGATAAAATTTTAGAGTTGGCGAATAGATACAATTTGGCAGTTGTGGAGGATGCAGCACAAGGGATTCTTAGCGAATATAAAGGAAGGAAACTGGGTACCCTGGGTCACTTAGGATGTATCAGCTTTCACGAAACCAAGAATGTACATTGCGGGGAAGGTGGCGCTTTGTTAGTTAATGATGAAACATTTATGGAAAAGGCTGAAATAATACGTGAGAAAGGGACAAACAGATCTAAATTTTTTAGAGGTCAGGTAGATAAGTATACTTGGGTTGACATAGGTTCTTCCTACCTCCCTAGTGAACTGAACACTGCATTTTTAATGGCACAACTTGAAGCCTCAGAAATGATTACAAAGAATAGATTGGTTAGCTGGAATTTATATTTTAATCTATTACAGCCTTTGAGTGAATTAAATTTAATCGACGTACCATTTATACCTCTTAATAGTACCCATAATGCTCATATGTTTTATATTAAAGTAAGAGATTTAGAAATAAGAACCGAACTATTAAATTTTTTGAAAAGACATGAAATCATGGCTGTTTTTCATTATGTGCCGCTTCATAGTTCCGAGGCAGGATTAAAGCATAGTTCATTTATTGGTGAGGATGCCTATACAACTAGAGAGAGCGAACGCTTAATTAGATTACCTCTCTATTATAATATAAAAGAGTCAGATATAAATAAGATTGTAGATTGTATATACGATTTTTTTCGACAGTATAGTTGGAGGGATTTAGGATGCTAAGGCTTTTGCATTGGGATTCTATTTTTTTTGCTATGAATATGGCGGAAGTTTCTACTACTTCCCCAGTTACAAGCTCATATTTTCAACATGTGATAGAAAAGAATCAATTAGATTTTATACAAGCACTTTGTAAAATTGATGATATAACGACTATTCATTTTCTCGAAAAGGAAAATTTCCACTTAGCGGATACTAAAGTAACATTTGAGACTAGAATAGATACTAATGCACAGAATAAAAGTTCTCTTGTATTAGCAACGGAGCATGACTTTCCTGTTTTACAAAATATAATGACTGGATTATTTAAGGATAGTAGATATTCTTGTTATCCACATATTTTTAATATTGAAAAAGTGGATGAGTTATATAAACTATGGGTGAAAAAGTCTATTACTGGTGCGTTCGATGATTATTGTCTTGTCATTAAATTAAATGAAGAAATTATTGGATTTGTGACAATTAAAGAAAATCTAATAAATAGAAAGGCAAGAATCGGTCTTTTAGGAATTGATCTGAAACATCAAAGCAATGGAATGGGCGCGAAGTTGCTAACAGAATTAAAGGTGTTTCTTGAAAGTAGGCCGATTGAACAACTAGTAGTTTCAACACAAGGTCGAAATTACAATGCATTGAATTTATATATAAAGTGCAGTTATAGAATTCAAAAAATGGAAAGTTGGTATTATTGGACGAGGGATTCGAAAGAAGAGGTGCAATGAACCTTCCTAGCTTCCCCCGCCGACAGTGCTCTCTTTGTATGTTGATGGTGCTGATCAATACTCGTTCATAGATTCAATGTAAGATCGTCTAAGACGAAATCTTAGAATAAAGGATAATTAAGTATGTTATAGAATTAGTACATTATCCATAGGAATTATTTTCAATCTATGAATAATTTTAAATATTCTGAGAAGGGATGATGTTTATGAAGTGGGGAAAATACCTTTCTGGAATTTTATTAGCCATTTTAGTTTTAAGCATTATGTCAATAGCTCCAGCCTCAGTTGAGGCCAGCTCATCAAGTTTAACGGCGAAGGATACTGATACGTCACTTTCGCTTAATACGATTCAAGCGCTGGAACCTACCAGCACGACTGAGGCTGTACTTCCACAGGAACGGTTATAGTATCCACATGAATGCGGTCTCGCCAGCGGATACACCGATTAATGGTAAGGCGGCCAAGCTAACATCCTACTCTAACAATTTGTTATATACGGTCATTGAGTATCCAAACGGAGATATTAAGGTGAATGGGACCCAAATTGCCAATACAACGGTGGCAAACCCGAATTTGGAATGGTCAAGAGAATTCAACTTTTCAAATTATGCAAGCTCTGATAATGCTGTTTTGATTGTTCTAAATGCAGATACGCTTTTTACCTATTTTGAATCTGCATATAGTTCTGGCAATCCACCGTATCACAGTTCCTCTTTTGTTGACACCAGTGGCAGAACTACGCCGAGACGCCTGGATTTTATTGATATGGCTGGAGATCCAGACATTCTTGTGTATGATCTGGATACAAAGAAAGTAATTGATTTTGTAAGTAACTTGAATTACTACTATGCAAAAGGAATTGAGCCCCAGCCAACGGTAGTTTACTATAATTAAGTAAAAAAGAAATAACAAAAATTTTCAAAGTTTTTTCCCCTAGAAGTTTCAAACATTCACAAAGAGTTTACTATACAAGTATAGTAAACTCTTTTGCCTAATATATCATTTCAATCTATAGGAATAGGTCGCTTTGTAAAATTGGAATAACTATGAATGAAAACATTATCAATTCCAATTGACAATGGATAACTTTGGGTGGTATAGTCGGAAATGTGGGCGAGAGCTTCACTTCATTTGATGACGAAGGGAATGTTAGTGCATGCAAGGTAAAGTAAAATGGTTTAACGCAGAAAAAGGTTATGGTTTCATTGAAACGTCTGACGGCGGCGACGTATTTGTACATTTTTCCGCAATTCAAACAGAAGGCTTCAAAACACTTGAAGAAGGACAAGACGTGGAGTTCGACATTGTCGAAGGCGCACGTGGACCACAAGCCGCTAACGTAACCAAATTATAATCATCCCCGGCATAGCCGACCTACATAATTGGTAAGATGGTTAGCAATGGATAACGCGCTAGCAACTGCCCTGGAATATATTCCAGGGCTTTTTTATGTTTTCTAATTACATAAAAAAGCTCCTTACCCAGTGGTAAGGAGCTTAACACAATAGAACATTTACTCTAGAGAACCGTCAAAGTCAGCCATCTCCACAAAAATGGTATTGGAGGAGGCAGATTGTTTCTCTACGCTTCCGTCTGGATAACGGAATTGATAGCGCAGGATAACCTGGGCGATCAGATACGCGCGGAGCGCAGATTCGATGTCGAAAGAGAATACGATGACTGCTTTGTGGTTTGGATCAAGCCGACCTAACGGAATACCTTGGAGCAGGTTAGGATACGGAAGTGGCACAGAATTCACGGTGACAGTTCGTAGCAAAATGAAATCTTCGGCTGCAAATGGTGCAGTGAGCAAGAGCTCTTCCAGTGGGGTGTTTCCGATGTTTTCCACATGGACGGTGAAGGACAGGGTATCTTCTTGGCCGACACGCAAAGCGCTGGAGCTAAGCGTAAGTTTAGGGATGGCTGCAATAACGGTCACGCCGACGGTGTTAGTCTGGGAGGTTTTCTGAATGGTCTCTCCTCCACTACGACGTGAGGTATATTCGATGGTGGCCTGGTTGCTGAATGTTCCATCTGCAGGTGCTTCACGGATTTGTGCCTGTAATGTAATGGTGAGCGTCTCCCCTGGTGCAATATCCGGGAGCGTGATACCTGCAGCGGGATTAGCGCCTGGCTGTGCTTTTTCTTGAATAGTCAGGCTGTTGGGTACATAAATGAGTCCATGCGGCAACGGGTCTCTGAACAGCGGATACTGCGCTGTGATTCCCCCTTTGTTAGTAATCTGTATGGTGAAGGTGAGTGTGTCGCCTACAGAGGCATCCGTGGTATTCACCTTTTTAACTAATTCGAGCAGTGGGAATACAACTGGGATCGTAACGGTATTGGTATTCAATGTCCCCGATACGACTCTTCCTCCAGGTAACGTAAACGAGTAGGCAAAGGCAGCTTGATTTACGATGTAGCCAGATGGAGGCGTCTCCGATACGGTCACTTGATAAGTCAGTGTCAATGACTGTCCAGGTTCCACAGACCCAAGGCTAACACCGACAGCAGGATCGGCTCCCGACAGTGATTGACCGTTCAACTGTATGCTGTCAGGAATCAATAGAGTCCCGGCAGGAATGAAATGTTGCAGTGTAACTTCGGATGTTACGTTGCCAAAGTTGTTGAGCAGTACTGTATAAGTAAGGCTTTCTCCTGCGATGGCCTCCGTATTTTCCGTAGAGATACTTGCGGCAAGCTGTGGATCAAAAACAGTTATAGTCACGGTGTTGCTGGTAACCTCGCTCGCACCGTCACTGCCAGCATATTGAAGCCGTACGCTATTGTTTAGACGTCCTCCGAGAGGCAGAGACTGAACGTTCACGCTGTAGGATACATCGATTGTCTGTCCCGCCTGTAAGCTGCCGATAAATAATGGTTCACCCGGCTTGCTAGAAGCAGGTGGAGAACCGTTAATTCTCAAGCTATCCGGGTTTATGATGGTTCCATTCGGTACGTAATCGGCTAATACTACATCGGTAATGACCGAGCCTCCATCGTTAACGAGAGTCAGCTGATAAGGCACAGCATCCCCTAATGCGACAGTAGACACTGTTGTGCGTAGCACGGCTGACAAGGCTCCTTTAGTAGTAGGGGCTACTTTAACCGAGACAGAAGGTGAAGCAGTTACCAGATTCGTGCTTCGTCCGTCCGGCAGCTGGTAGGAGTAAGCCAGCGAAGCTTGATTCACCAGTGTGCCAGACTCGGAGGCACGAATGACAAGCGCGGAGAAGACGGTAGTCGTTTTTTCTCCTGGTGCGATGGTGCCTAGGGCAATGCCTTGCCCTGGACTGACCCCATATTGAGGGATTCCATTAACCGAAACAGAGCCAGGAACAAAAGAAAGCTCCGATGGCAATGAGTCCGTTAACAAGCCAAACGCACCGATATTTCCCGTATTTTCTGTGACGATAGAATAGGTGATGCTTTGGCCTGGCTGTACGCTCTCCGTGCTGGCTGTTTTCGTCAGTTTCACCACAGGCTGAAGTAAGGCAATGGTGACAGTATTGGACAAAACGGCACTCGCTTCTTCACCATTTGAGAGTAACAAGCGTGCCTGATTCGTACGTGGTCCTGGCTGTTCTGTCGCTGTGATACGGACATCAAAGGATATGACAGTCTTGGTATTCGCTTGTAACGGTGGCAAAGGTATGCCAGTGCCGGGATCGCTTTCTGCTACCGTAGATCCATTAATCTGAACTGAACCTGTAATAAACTCGATGTCCTCTGGCAAAGTGTCCAGCAAACGGGCATCTTGCACGGTATTCGTATCCTCGTTGAGGATCACGAGTTCATACGTCAAGGTATCGCCAGTAGTGGCGAAAGGTGAGCTTACGCTTTTGCTTAATGTGATGTCTAGCGGTGACACGGCAACCTCAACAATGTTGGATAAATGGAAACCGCCTGCCTCTCGTCCATCTGGTGCATTAAAGCGATAGTCTACCTCAGCCTGATCGACTAGTAGTACGGTTGCAGGGATGGAGGATACCAGCACTTGGAAAGTGATGGTTGCCGATTGTCCTGCTGGTATGGCTGGAGTCGGGATGCCAGAAACCGGGCTTGCACCGGGAGCTGCAATGCCATTAATCGAGACTGTGTTGGGAAGGAATACAGAGCCGTCTGGAATATTGTCACTTACAGTAGTCGAGGCTGCAATGTTACCCGTGTTGGATACGACAATCGTGTAAGTGATGATGTCTCCGACTGTGGCATTATTGGTATTGCTTGTTTTGACTGCTGTCAGGATCGGCTGGAAGACCGAAATGGTTATCACATTAGATGTTGAGCTGCCAGTAAATACTCCGTTGGTAAAGCTAACGGATGCCTGATTAGTTAATTGTGCCGGTGTTGGCAGGAAGTCGACTCGAACCTGGAACGTAACGGTAGTAACAGCTCCTGGAGCGAGCGTACCGATGGCAATACCAAAGCCAGGGTTTCCATCAGGGAAGGAAGTTCCGTTTATGGTAACACTCCCATTCACAAAGGAGCTTCCCGTCGCAATCATATCTGAAACCACTATATTACTGGCTGTACTGATCCCATTGTTGGAGACAGCCAGTGTGTAGGTGATGATATCGCCAATAATGGCGTCGGTAGCCGTCGTTCCTTTGACGATGCTAACGTCTGGTGAGGATACAGAGATACTAACTGAATTGGATACCGCAGATCCAGATACAGTTCTGCCATCTGGTGGTTGGAAAGTGAATGTGCCTGATGCCTGATCGACCAGTACCTGTGGATTAGGCAGAGTATTGATAACGGTTTGGAACGTTACAGATACCGTTCCGCCTGGCAGCACGGATCCAACTGGAACGCCAGTTTCGATGGACAATCCAGGTTGCGGACTGCCAGCAATGCTGACACTGTTGGCAAGGAAAGTCGATCCGGCCGGGATGTTATCGCTGATGGTAAGCGCTGCTGCAATATTGCCGCTATTCACGGCCGTAATCGTGTAGGTCAGTGTATCGCCGACGGAGGTGTTAAGAGTGCTGGATGCCTTAGTAATTGCAATTAACGGTTGGAACACAGGTACGATGAGTGGATCGGAAAAGGCAGTGCCAGTGAACGTTCCGCTAGTAAATGTGACGGCTGCAATATCTGTGAGCAGTGGTGGCTGCGGCAAAGACTGGACAGTCGTTTGGAAACTGACGACGAATGTATTTCCAGGTGCGACGTTTCCAATGGCAATTCCAGCAACCGGAGAGGCATTAGGGAAGGCTACTCCGTCGATTAGGACACTGCCCGGAACGATGGAGGTACCTGCAGGAATTGTATCGGTTACAACAGTATCTGTGACTGAATCCACACCGCTATTCGTGATGCTCAGTGTATATCTGATCGTATCTCCGACTACAGCGGCTGCCAGACTGGATGTTTTCGTCACCTGAATATTAGGTGCAGACACAGCAACATTGACTGTATTGGATGTGACGGAATCACTCAGCACCCTACCATCTGGCGGTGAGTACGTAAAGTTTGCTTGCCCTTGGTCGGTCAATACAGGCGGAGTTGGCAGAGACGAGACGATAGTTTGGAAGCTCACTGTAATACTGCCTGAAGGGGCCAGTGATCCGAGCGTTATGCCTGTAACTGGCGAAGCCCCTGGTACAAGGATGCCGTTAACGACTACGCTGTTAGGCAGTAGTTCAGAACCTGCAGGAATGTTATCCGACAGCACAGGTATAACGGCAATATTTCCGGTATTGGTGAGCGTCAGGGTGTAGACCAATGTTGATCCGATCTGTGTGTTGACGGTATTGACGGTTTTGGTCAGTCCGATGATCGGCTGATAAACGGGCAAGGTGACCGGATCGGATTGCGAAGACGAGGTCAACGCGCCCGAAGTAAAGCTGACGGTCGCTTGATTGGTTATTTGCGGCGGTTGCGGCAGACTAACGACGGAGACCTGGAATGTAACTGCTGCCGAACCACCTACAGCAATGGTGCCCACAGGGATACCGGAGCTTGGCGACGCAGCAGGCACCGAAGTTCCATTCACGGTTACGCTACCCGGAACAAAGCTGGTACCGGACGGTAGTGGATCAGATACAACGGCATTGACGACTTGACTGATTCCGTTATTCGTAGCAATCACAGTATACGTAATGGTATCTCCGACTACGGCATCTGTAGCGGAGGCTGTTTTGATAACGTCCACATCTGGCGAAGAGACCGAGACGGTCACAGACGGAGATACTGCACTTCCAGTCAGGACACGACCATCTGGAGGTTGGTAGCTGTAAGCTGCGGTCGCCTGATTGACCAATGTACCTGATGCGGGCAGTGAGGTAATGACTGCCTGAAAGGTCAGAGTGACAGTCGTAGCTGCACCTATGATACCTAATGGAATCCCAACACTTGGATCTGAACCAGGTGCGGCGGTGCCATTGATCACTACACTATTAGGTATAAAAGCAGCCCCTGCCGGAATGGGATCACTAAGGACGGTATCTGCGCCGATGTTTCCAGAGTTCGTAACGGAGAATGTATAGGTTACAGTATCTCCAACCGTAGCTCTTCCCGTTCCCGCGCTTTTAGTTACAGTGACGATCGGTTGATACACAGGGATGGTAACGGGATTGGATACCGAAAATCCGTTAAATACACCTGAAGTAAAGCTGACGGTCGCTTCATTGGTAATGGACGCTGGCGAAGGCAGTGATTGTACGTTAAGCAAAAAGCGAATGGTGGCTCCGCCCCCAGCTCCAAGCGTTCCGACAGGAATGCCGTTTTGCGGATTGGCTGTAACAACAGGAGTGCCATTGATTGTAACGCTGCCTGGGACAAAGGCAGTTCCAAAAGGAATGGAATCTGTGACGATTACGTTAGTAACCGGATCGAGTCCGTTATTGAATGCAGTTATGACATAGGGGATAGAATCACCCACGACAGCGACAGCCACATCAGCTGCCTTCGTGGCGGTAACATTCGGTGATGAGATCGGAATGGATACAGGTAGGGCTGCACCATTTCCGGTCAGCGTTCGTCCATCTGGTAGCTGGAACGTGTAGTTCACAGTGGCCTGGTTGGTTAGTATGGAGCCAGGTGGTACTGATATGACCACAGCGCTAAACGAGACGGTTACCGTTGCACCTGGGGCGACCGAACCGATATTAATGCCTGTAATCGGGTCTGCTCCGGGAATGGGCGAACCGTTGACCAGTACGCTATTTTGATTCAGGCTAAGCGAGCTGGACAACAGATCAAGCACGACCGTTTCTGCAGGCGCGTTGCCGGTATTGGTTACAGTGATGAAAAAACCAAGTGTATTCCCTACGGTTGCACGATCTGCACTGAGGGTATTGGTTACATTCAAGATCGGCTGTAATACAGGCAGGCTGACCTGATTCGAGACGGATTGACCTGCAAAAGCCCCGGAATTAAAAGAGACCGTTGCCTGATCCGTTGACAAACCTGACACTGGCAAGGATGTTACCGTGGTCTGGAAGGTGACCGTTACTGAGCTGGCGGCAGGGACAATGCCTACGGATACGCCTGTGGCGATGTTGGCGCCCGATATAGTGACACCATTGACTTGTACGGAATTAGGTATAAAAGTAGTGCCATCAGCAATCGGGTCGATAAAGACAGTTCCCGTCACGGGTGTAATGCCGCTATTTACTGCATTAATGGTATACGTAATGGTATCGCCGAAGGCAACAGAAGTCTGATTGACCGTTTTGGTCACGGTGACATTCGGATTGGATACGGGAATGAACACCGGATTCGATTGTGCGCTCCCATTTAATGTGCGGCCGTCAGGTGGCTGGAAGGTGAATGTGGCCGAACCTTGATTTAATAGACCCAGACCAGCAGGGACAGCGTTAATGACCACTTGAAAGGTAAGGGCGACAGAAGCCCCTGCTGCAATGTTTCCGACCACTATCCCTGATTGAGGATTGGCTCCAGCAACAGGCAGACCGTTCACGGTGACGCTATTCGGTATAAAGGAGGAGCCTGATGGAATGGCATCGGTGAAGGTGGCGGTCGCTGCTAGATTACCTGTATTTTGGGCGGTGAGTGTATAGACTACGGTGTCGCCTACCGTTGCTTGACTCGTATTTGCGATTTTAACAAGACTGATAATAGGCTGGTAAACAGGGACGACAACTGTGTTAGAGAGTGATGTGAAATTCAGTGTACCGCTGGTAAAAGAAACTGTAGCCTGATCACTCAGCTGAGGTGGGTCAGGCAGGCTGTTGACAGACACGGAAAAGGTGACGGTTGTTGACGCTCCAGCAGCGACGGAACCGATTGGTATCCCCGTTAAGGGGCTGGCTGACGGCAATGTCGTTCCATTTACAATAACCGAGCCAGGAACAAAGGTGGAGCCCGACGAGATCGTATCGTTTACTCGAACATCCGTCACGGTTTGGACTCCGCTATTGGTAGCTGTAATGGTATAAGTTATTGTATCACCGGGAACTGCGTCAGCTACCGAAGCACTTTTACTTACCTGTACATTGGGTGATGATACAGGAATTGTGACAATATTGGACGAAACATTGCCGTTAACAATCCGGCCATCCGGCGGTTGAAAGGAAAAGCTGATATTCGCCTGGTCGGTGAGTTGGGGAGGTAAAGGCACGGAAGTAATCACCACCTGAAAAGTTGTTTGAGTCACGGCTCCAGGTGCAATGGAGCCAATAGACAGACCTGTTTCGGGACTGGCACCGGGAATAGGAACACCGTTGACAACCACACTGTTCGGTACCAGTGCTGAGCCTGCGGGGATATTGTCTATCAATGTGGCAGCAGCTGCAATATTACCGCTGTTGGTTACTGTCACAGAGTACGTTACGATGTTTCCGACAGTGGCTGATATAGGCTCAGCGGTTTTGCTTACGCTTAACACCGGAGCGTTCAAAGCCACTGCCACCGGGTTAGATACGGATACCCCTGAAAAAGCACTGCTGGTGTAGCTGACACGCGATTGATTGGTGAGCTGCGGCGGACTTGGCAATGGAGAGGATACCATTGCTCTGAAAGTGATCGTAGCTCCCCCTCCAGCGGCAATGCTCCCAATTACGATACCTAAAGACGGATCTCCACTGGCTATTGTGGAGCCATTCAGCGTTACGCTACCCGCAGTGAATCGAGAGCCGGCCGGGATAGGATCGGAAACGACCACATTGCTCACGGTCTGGATTCCGTTGTTGAGTACGGTCAGGGTGTATAACACCGAATCACCCGGAATGGCGGTGGAACGGTCTGCAGTCTTCGAAATGGACACATTCGGCGCTGACACAGGAATGGATAACACGTTGGACGATGTGCTATCTGTTCGCACCCGCCCATCGGGCAACGTAAAGGAAATGGCGGCGGTGGTCTGGTCTGTCAGTTGGGATGGTGTTGGAAGAGAAGCCACTACAGTTTGGAATGTCAATGTGATAGGGCTTTGCGGCGACACGGTTCCGATGAAAATACCTGCTGCTGGACTGGCTCCGGGCTGACTAACGCCATTGATTACCACGCTGTTTTCCATAAATGTGGACCCGGCAGGAATAGCATCTGTCAGCGTTACAGAAGCGTTATAATTGCCGCTGTTCGTGACCAACAATGTGTACAGAATCGTGTCGCCTATCGTAGCGGCTGTTGTATTTGCAGATTTGGCCACACTGATGCGAGGCTGATAAACCGGCACAGAGACGGTATTTGTCTGGGATGTTCCGGTAAAAGCACCGCTGGTGAAGCTGACACTGGCTGTGTTTTGCAGCGGCTGTACGGACGGAACGGCATTGACCAGCACAGCATAGGACACCTGTACGGATGCGCCTGCGCCAATGGTGCCGACTGGAATGCCACTTCTTGGGTCGGCTGTGCTAACAGGTGAACCACCGACGGTTACACTCCCGGGTACAAATGACACGCTGCCGGGGAGTGGATCGGTGATCACGGTGTTTGTGATGGGGTCAATTCCGTTATTTACGGCGTTCACGCTGTAGGTCAGCGTTTCGCCAACACTAACGGATGTGAATCCCGCAGACTTGGTTACTGCTACGTTGGGAAGCGAAATCGATACGGAAACAATATTGGAAAGAAGCGAGCCCGAGAGGGTTCTTCCGTCTTGCAACTGATATGAATATTGGAGCAGGCCCTGATCGTTTAACCCACCCCCGGGTGGTAGGGAATCCACTGTCGTCCGGAATGAGACTGTAATTTGTGCACCAGGGCTTACGGTGCCCACTGAAATTCCCGTATTAGGATTGGCGCCTGGCACTGAGGACCCGCCGACAATGACGCTTCCGGGAATAAAGGTGGAGCCTGTCGGTACAGTTTCCGTCAAGGTTGTGTTTAATACGGCTGTTCCGGTATTAGCGATGAGAAATGAATAAGTAATCGTCCCGCCAACGCTGGCACGGTTGGAGCTGGCGCTTTTGGTAATCGTCGGCGCTGCAATAACGACTGGTATGGTTACAAGATTGGACAAAGATGATCCGGTAAAGGCCCCGGAAGTGAAGCTGACAGTTGCACGATTGTTGATCTGTGCAGGAGAAGACAGAGAATTAATAGCTGCCCGAAATACAACCGTAACCGATGCGCCTGGAGCTAAAGTGCCGATCGGAATACCGTTCACAGGTGTAGCAGTCGCAGAAGCAGTTCCGTTCACGGTGACGCTACCAGGTACAAAGGCAACTCCGTTTGGCAGCGGATCGGTAACGACTACATTGGTCACATTGGCGATTCCGTTGTTTGTGGCGGTTATGGTGAATTGAACAGTCTCTCCGACTGCGGCAGCCGCCAGGGAAGAGGCTTTTGTCACGGTCACATTTGGTGAGGATACGGGAATGGTGAGCGTGTTAGACGTGCCGCTTCCGTTCAATACACGTCCGTCAGGCGGTGTGAAGGTATACGTGTAAGCCGCCTGATCGGTCAGATTACCAGAGGCGGGGACCACGTTGACGAGGGTCTGGAAGGTCACGGGTATAGTAGCACCTGTATTAATCGTTCCTACTGAAAAACCAGTAGTGGGATTGGCAGCAGGCACGGAAGAACCACCAATGGTCACACTTCCCGGTATGAAAGATGATCCGGCGGGAATGCTCTCTGAAAAGCTGAGATTTGCAGCAATGCTGCCCGTGTTGGATATCTGAAACGTGTACGTAATCGTATCTCCAGCTGTAGCAGCCGTTGTATTGGCACTTTTAACAATCCCGATGACGGGCTGGTAGATTGGTGTACTGGCAGTGTTGGACGGAACGTTGCCAGAAATGACAGGTCCTCCAGGCACGGTTTGGAAGGAAAAGGATGCCGATGCCTGATTGCCCAGCTGGGTGTTTGCTGGCAATGAAGTGACGGTTGCACGGAATGTAATGGTCACCGTGGAAGCAGGAGCTACACTGCCCACTGTGATACCTGTAGCGGGATTGGCCGTTGGCTGGGCTGTGCCCGCGACAACAACACTGCCGGGTACGAAGGTAGCCCCGGCTGGTATGGTATCGGTAAGCACTGTGTTGGAAGCACTGACGAGCCCCGTATTCGAAATGTTAACCGTATAGGTAACTGTATCGCCAATAACCAAGCCTGTAGAGCTGGCAGTTTTGGTCAGGGTCACCAGCGGAGCATTGATATCAATTTGAATGGCATTGGCATTTACAGTGTAAATGTCGCCATTTGTTGTCAGCTGGAGGACGCCTGTGGTTTGGCTGTTGAGCAGCGTGGAGGAAATATCGACATTGGTAATGTCCCAGCCTTGCCTTCCGCCCGTCACCTGCGTTCCAGGTGCCCCATTCACGGCATTAGTTGTACCGAAGGTCCCGGTCGTGACCAATGTACCGTCGTCTCCGTTTATTTGAGAAGCGAAAAAATTAGTTGAAAAATTATTAGGCCCAGACAGCGCAGTCAAACTGGATGTGGTAGGTCCAAACAACGCACGATCACCAGTGATGTCCACGTCACCCTCTTGGGCGCTAATCAGCGCCCTACCACGCAAAGTCCCCTGTACGGGCGTAGCAAAGCCACTCACCACCACATTGACCGAGCCTGTAGCGGTACTGACCCCTTCACCACCAACGCGTAGCGACAGGTTACGGAAGGGCAGAGATGGGTTATTGTACACCACAGCCAGCGTCCAGCCGGCATGGTTGGTGTTGGTGGAATCGGGAACCGTGATGGTGCCCGTTACATTTCCGACCGTGTATGCCCCTGCACCGCCTTGAATGACTAGATTTGTGACATTCGCTGTTCTCACATAGGTACTGAGACTGGTGACGTTGACTGATGTTGCAGATTCAGGACTGACCGTAGTAGATAAAGCAGGTGTCTGAAATGTGACCGGGTTGTTGGTGCTGGATAATACATTGGTACTGCCGTTGGCATAACTTCCTCCCCAAATAAGCTCAGCGTACAGCACCGTACTGCCCACAGGAAGCACAAGGAATGCTGTGGATGAGTTACTGGTAAAGGCAGAAGTCGTACCGAATGGATACGTGCCGAAGCGAGAGGCTGTATTGGTTGTGATGAACGCGCCAATGCTGGTCGTTGTTCCCGGCACTCCTACCGAATTAGAGCGTGCCAGACCAAGTGTATTCCCTATAAAGGTGACAGCCCCCGTCTGGTTCGTTACGTAACGCTGAATAAAAGCCATGGATTAGCTTCCTACTTTCCATCTCTTCCAAATCCGTTATCTTGGGATCTCCGTATAGGGAAGAGCCAGCTAGGCTGGGTGTAATAATCCTTTCGTATAAATTGTCTGGGTTGTAACCAGGCCTTGCATACCGCACAAGTCCATGTACCTGTCCAGCGGGAAAGGGACACCCCCTTTTTCGATAAAAATCGCTTAGCATGAAGCCCAAAATAGTTGTTTGTCATGACGTCAGCGGAGCAATATTCGTATATGCACTCATTATTCACATATGTATGCAAGTCGATTTTAAACATACCTGTTTTCAAAGAATGACGTTATGGGAAGCGTTTTAGCGAAAAAAGAAGAATTTTGTAAAGTAGCTTCGAAAGGTTGGTCTCTTTTTTTACTTGGCGTTAACATATGTGCTATACTGAAGGGGCAAAGGAGGCGTGCCCTATGAACTTAACAGTACGAGGTCAACAGATCGAGGTTACCGACGCTTTGAAGGACTACGTTGATAAGAAATTCAGCAGACTTGAAAAGTATTTCGATGCACCCCCGACGTCTGATGGAAGTGTAACGTTAAGCACAACCAGAGATTTGCACACTGTAGAAGTAACCATTCCTTTGCCGGGGCTTGTACTCCGTGCCGAAGACGAGAGCGATGACATGTATGCATCCATTGATGCCGTAGTAGACAAGCTTGAACGGCAAATTCGCAAGCACAAAACCAAGCTAAACCGAAAATTCCGTCAGGAAGGCAGTTTGAAAACCCTTTTTGTGGAAGATCCGGCAGGTGGCGTGGCTGTTGCTGAAGATGAGGATGTAGAACTGGATGAGCTGGAAGTCGTCCGCACCAAGCGTTTCTTATTGAAACCTATGGATGTGGAAGAAGCTATTCTTCAAATGAACATGGTTGGACATAATTTCTTTGTATTTTCCAATATAGACAACGAAGAAGTTAACGTAGTTTACAAGCGCAATGATGGTAAATACGGTCTGATCGAACGGGAATAGCCTGTAAGTAGGAACTTTTTACATTTTAAAATGAATAGAACGATTTCGATTGAAGCATGCTTCATGGATATTAGGAAAATGAAAACAACACGAGCCTTATCCTTGCGAACCTGGCGGGATAGGGCTCTTTTATATGTTTTTTTTGTAAATGTAAGGAAAATTTAACTTGGATAAGTGTAACCAAGTTGTGTATTTCGTGCGTCAATTGTTTTGGTATCTTTAACCGGATGCAAATCTGGAGGCTGCTTGTGTTGCGGCATGTCCTACAAACTGTTACAATTTATGCAAAGAACATCGCACGATGGGCTGGTACAGCCGGGCCTGTCAAACATATCGGGAATCAATTTCATCATGGACCCTTTCTTATTGTGAAATTGATTCTATTAATTGTTTTGCGTGAAAGGGGTAAACCATGCTAGGAATTGTTAAGAAAATCTTCGGAGATACCAATGAACGTGATGTCAAGCGTTTAATGAAGACGGTTGAACTGATCAATAAGATAGAGCCGGATTTCGAAAAGCTCTCGGATGAGGAGTTGCAAGCGAAGACGGCGGAATTTAAAGCTCGGGTCGAACAAGGAACTACGGCTGAAGAAATTTTGCCGGAAGCTTTTGCAACTGTTCGCGAAGCGTCCAAACGGGTGCTGGGTAAACGTCATTATGACGTACAGATGCTCGGCGGTATTGCGCTGCATGAAGGTAAAATTGCCGAAATGAAAACCGGTGAGGGTAAAACACTGGTAGGAACACTGCCAGTTTATTTGAATGCTCTGTTGGGCAAAGGCGTGCACGTGGTTACGGTCAATGACTATTTGGCGCAACGTGACAGCGGAGAAATGGGACAGATTTATAACTTCCTGGGAATGTCCGTAGGGCTGAATTTGGCCAACATGGATCATGCCGCCAAGCAGGAAGCGTATGCTTGTGACATCACGTACGGTACAAACAATGAGTTCGGGTTCGATTATCTGCGCGATAATATGGTGCTTTACAAAGAGCAGATGGTACAACGTCCGTTGTACTTCTGTATCATTGATGAGGTCGATTCCATTCTCGTCGATGAAGCCCGTACACCATTGATTATTTCAGGACAAGCTCAGAAATCGACAGAGCTGTATTTCGCGGCCGACCGTTTTGTGAAGAGCCTGAATGTTGAAGAAGATTACACGCTGGATATTAAGGTGAAGTCAGTTGCTTTGACCGAAAACGGCGTATCCAAGGCCGAGAATTTCTTTGGTCTCGAAAACTTGTACGATCAGGAAAGTGTTACAATCAATCATCACATTGTACAGGCATTGAAGGCTAATGCTATTATGCGTTTGGATGTGGACTATGTCGTAGCTGACGGTGAAGTTCTGATTGTCGATGAGTTTACAGGTCGTCTGATGGCTGGACGCCGTTATAGTGATGGTCTGCATCAAGCCATTGAAGCGAAGGAAAACATCATTGTACAAAATGAAAGCATGACGCTAGCGACGATTACATTCCAAAACTATTTCCGTATGTACCGCAAATTGGCGGGGATGACGGGTACAGCGAAAACAGAAGAAGAAGAATTCAAAAAAATATATGGTCTGGAAGTGCTCCAAATTCCGACGAATCGCCCCAACCAGCGTGTGGATATGCCTGACGTAGTGTACAAGAGCGTAAAAGGCAAATTCCATGCAGTGGTAGATGAAATCCTGGAGCGCAACAAAAAGAACCAACCGATATTAGTAGGTACGGTTTCTATTGAAAACTCGGAGCTTCTTTCTGAAATGCTGAAACGCAAAGGCGTTCGTCACAAAGTGCTTAACGCCAAGTATCATGCTGAGGAAGCTGAGATTATTTCCCGTGCAGGTGAAGCTGGCGCAGTTACTATCGCTACCAACATGGCTGGACGCGGTACTGACATCGTACTGGGCGAAGGCGTATCAGAACTTGGTGGTTTGCACATCATCGGTACAGAACGTCATGAATCCCGTCGTATTGATAATCAGCTTCGCGGACGTGCAGGACGTCAGGGTGATCCGGGTTCCACACAGTTTTACTTATCGCTGGGCGATGAGTTGATGAAGCGTTTTGGTGCGGACAACGTACTGAATATGATGGAGCGGTTGGGTTTCGAGGAAGATCAACCTATCGAGAGCCGTATGATTACACGTGCTATCGAATCAGCTCAAAAACGTGTCGAAGGCAACAACTTTGATCAGCGTAAAGTCGTTCTCCAGTATGATGATGTAATGAACCAGCAGCGTGCTATTATTTACAAGCAACGCCGTGAGGTGCTGGAATCAGAAAACATCAAGGAAATTGTGTTTGACATGATCAAGCCTGTCATTGAGCGTGTGGTGGAAGCTCATTGCGGTGATGACATTCCTGAAAACTGGGAACTTGAAGAAGTAGCAGAGTATGTGAACAACAACCTGCTTGAGGAAAATACACTTACGCGTGACGACCTGTGGGGCAAGGAAAAAGAGGAGATCGTGGATATGATCTTCGAAAAAGTGACCAACAGATACCACAGCCGTGAAGAAATGATTGGCGAAGATATGGTACGCGAGTTCGAGAAAGTTATCGTACTGCGTGCAGTCGATAGCAAATGGATGGACCATATTGATGCTATGGATCAATTGCGTCAAGGTATTCACTTGCGTGCTTACGGCGGTACCGATCCGCTGCGCGAATATCAATTTGAAGGCTTCGAAATGTTCCATGCTATGATTGCTAGCATCCAAGAGGAAGTAGCGACATACATCATGAAAGCACAAATTGAATCCAATCAAGAGCGTCAAGCTGTCATCGACGAAGACAAAATCTCGACGAGTGGTGAACCCGCGGCTCCTAAAAAGAAATCCGCTCCTTCGCGTCCGCGTAGAAAATAACGGATTGAAATTAAGGGAGAAATCTTGAGATACACTATTCCCTGCAGTGCATATAATGGCAGGCGGCAGTTCAACCACTGACCGTCGGCCATTTTGTGCCATACAGGGGTGAGACTGATGTATTCAACTTAGAGTTCTTCTGTTTAAGGGTCAGTTTGAATATTGATGAATGGCTAGATTGCTCTCAATTCTTTTAAAACAATTATGACAAACAAGCAGATCCCTGCTTGCTTGTCAGTTAATTAGCTCTTGACTCGGCTTCACATACCAGAGCCGATTATTTAAAAGTCGTTTGACTTTACGGCGGTTGGTAGCGAAGCGGAGGATTTGAATCTGGAGAAGCGTCAGCGTTCGCCTTTGCAGTGAGATGCCCACCTTTGAATGTGTTAATCCAATCAAGGGCATCTCGCTGCAACAGCGATCGTAAGATCAAATCATTCGCGCAGCGCCTACCCACCAGCCGTAACTCACAACGCTTTTACTCCCCCTAACCATATATTAAAAGGAGAATGACATCATGATTGATCCAAGTGTAAAGCATGATTTGCGAGAAATAGGCAAGAAACTAACAAACCTTAGGGGGTCTCTTTGACTTAGATCTCAAACAGGAAATGATCGCAAACTTTGAAGTAAAGATGGCTGCACCTGACTTTTGGGATGATAATGATAAGGCTCAAGGTGTAATTGCAGAAATGAACGCTGTTAAGTCATCAGTAGACAGCTATGAACAGCTTCGTCAGGAATATGAAGACGCTGGTATGATGGCTGAGCTGGCTGATGAGGAAGGCGATGAAACACTGGCTGGAGAGATCGAGAACAGTGTCACTTCTCTGCTGAGCAAGCTTCAGGAGTTTGAATTGCAATTGCTTTTGAATCAGCCGTATGACAAACTTAATGCCATTCTGGAGTTGCATCCGGGAGCAGGCGGAACTGAGTCCCAAGACTGGGGGCAAATGTTGCTACGGATGTATACACGCTGGGCTGAAAAACGGGGCTTTAAGGTAGAGACCCTGGATTATCTAGCGGGTGATGAAGCAGGGATTAAGAGCGTAACACTATTGATTAAAGGTTATAATGCCTACGGCTATTTGAAAGCGGAGAAAGGCGTGCATCGGCTGGTTCGTATCTCTCCATTTGATTCCTCCGGCCGTCGGCATACATCGTTCGTATCCTGTGATGTGGTGCCTGAAATTGCGGATGATGTGGACATTGAAATCCGCACGGAAGATCTCAAAATTGATACGTACCGGGCCAGTGGTGCGGGCGGTCAGCATATTAATACGACCGATTCAGCCGTTCGGATTACGCATTTACCTTCCGGTATTGTCGTGACCTGTCAGAATGAACGTTCCCAGATCAAGAACCGAGAGCGTGCCATGACGATGCTCCGTTCCAAGCTCTACGAGCGTAAGATCGAAGAGCAACGTCAGCAATTGGACGAAATCCGCGGAGAACAGTCCGATATTGCATGGGGTAGCCAAATTCGCTCCTACGTGTTCCATCCATACAGCATGGTTAAGGATCACCGTACTAGCGTGGAGACTGGCAACGTAGGAGCTGTCATGGATGGCGATCTCGATCCATTCATCGATGGTTACCTGCGCAGCCAAATTAAGCTGGACGCAGAATAATAGCCTGTACGTTTTCCTACAGTCCGCAGACCATGTGCCTGCGGACTGTAGGAATTTTTGTGTAACGGTATTTTTTAACTAAAGGAGAACACGAATGATGTTTCAATTGAATCCTCCCGCTGCCCGCCGAAGACGACGCAAGCCTCTGATTGCCGCCAGCGGACCCGCACGCAACGTGACCGATATTTTGCTGATTATACTCGGCTCTTTCATTACAGCGCTGACCTTTAACATGTTCTTGCTCCCAAACCGGATTGCATCCGGGGGTGTATCGGGCTTGTCAATCTTGGGCGAGGACCTGTTTGGCCTGGAACCCGCCTATACGCAGTGGGGAATGAATATTCCGTTATTTATAGCAGGGGTCCTGCTGTTAGGGAAAAAATACGGTTTACGTTCTCTGCTGGGAAGTATTATGCTCCCGCTGTTCGTTTATGTGACGAAGGACTGGGCAGTACCGACAACAAATCCGTTGCTGGCTTCGCTATATGGTGGAATCGGAGTAGGGTTGGGTTTGGGTACCGTGTTTCGGGGCAGGGGCTCGACGGGTGGACTGGCTATTTTGGCGCAGATTATTCAAAAGTATACGGGGTTTAGTCTTTCTCTCTGTGTCATGTTGATGGATGGCACAGTGATTACACTGGCTGGTTTCGCCCTCTCGCCGGAACGGGCGCTGTATGCGTTGATCGGCTTGTTTGTAACGGGCAAGGTCATTGATGCCGTGGAAATGGGACTGAGCTACTCCAAAGTGGCTTACATCATATCGAGTCAGAAAGAAACGATCACGCAGGCTATTTTGCAGGATCTGGACCGGGGATTGACAGAACTGGCGGGACGGGGCGGTTACACGAACGAAGAACGTCCTGTGCTTATGGTTGTAGTCGGACAAAACGAGGTAACTCGCCTTAAAACGCTCGTCCGTTTGGTAGACCCGGAGGCTTTTGTGATTATTAGTAATACTCGTGAGGTATTGGGTGAAGGGTTTAAGAAGGAAAGCTGAAACCAAGAGGGCCTTCGGAGGCATGCTCTTAACTGAATCCATGCAGGAGAGCCCACTAATGTAGTGGGCTCCTCTCTCTTCAGTATGGCTTTACTAGATTCTTTTTACTAATCGTTCAAGCCAATTTGCCGTTTGTCCTTGATTGAAATACGAGGTTGGCATCCCTTTTACGCCTGTTTTCACCATGAATAGACCGCCTGCTAAGGGTTGATCGGCACTATCATCATCTTGAGCAGTCGTAATATATAACTCATCCAGATGTTCACCGCCAAAAGCGCACGAAGTCACACAATTGACGGGGAGTGACACCTCAGCAATTACTTCTCCATGAGCAGGATGGATACGGGAGACACGTTTACCGCCCCATCTCGCGATCCACAACATGCCCTCTGCATCGATTGTCATGCCATCTGGATACCCTTCACATTCATCCAATCTAGCCACCAGTTGCTTATCCTTAATAGTGCCTTGTACCACATCGTAATCGAAGGAGACGATCTCCAATGTTGGAGTATCAATGTAATACATTGTACGATGATCTGCGCTCCAGGCTAATCCATTAGATATGGAGGCTTTATCAACCAGTAAGGAGACATGGCCTTTTGTGCTCAAACTATACAATGCTCCTTGTGCGTGTTCGTCATTTAGGCTCATTGTTCCTGCTAAAAAACGACCTGCAGGATCGCATTTTCCATCATTAAAACGATTACCTGGTCTACCTTCCTCAGGATCATGGATCAATACTTTGGCCCCTGTCTCAATATCCAAACAATATAGACCGCTAATCAGCGCTACGATTACTTTATTTTTGAGATAAGGTACAACTGCACCAATATGTTCACCAACATCTATTGTACGATCTGTGCACGTAGAAGGATCATAGATATGCAATTGAAAGCCTTCAATATCGACCCAAAATAAACGTTGAAACCGCTGATCCCAGCTAGGCCCCTCGCCTAACTTTGCTTTTGCATCTATAACGATATTCGCTGTATATGTTTCGATGTGTAGCACTCCTAACGTTTTGGTTTATTTTCGACCCCAATTATCCGCTTCAGCGGCTCCTCTACGCAGATTCACTAGATGCAGCCCATGTGATTTGCTCTTGTGTGTAGTGCTACGTGTACTCCCTTCATGTTCAACAAGTTCATAAAGTGCAGCAAATGACCAATCGAGATGGATACCAATATGTGAAATAATTTAAAGGGAATATCCCCCTTTTCTTTATGCAAAACGGCAGACTGTATTCAAGAGGTCCTCTGTCTATTTTTTATTTCCTTTATTATAGCCTGTACTGCCTGCCCGTCAAAAGAATAGGTAAGAGCGCATATTTTAAATTTGGAGGAATAACATGACATGAGGTGTTGTATTTATATGAATAGAGTCGTATAATAATACATATTTCATAGGAACGGAATGGAGGAAGGTCTGTGAGCAGCAAGTTAAAAGTGGCAATTGTCGGTTCCACCGGGTATGGCGGGGTGGAGCTGATTCGTTTTTTGGTTCATCATCCGCAAGTAGAGATTGTATCTGTTATTTCTTCATCCAGCGCGGGTGTCCCAATCAGTGACGGGTTTCCACATCTGACGGACATTGTGGTGCAGGATTTGGACGGTGTCGAAGTCCACGAAATTGCTGCCAAGGCCGATCTGGTTTTCACTGCTACGCCATCGGGCGTTAGTACTAAGTTAGTGCCGCAGCTTCTTGATGCCGGACTGAAGGTCATTGACCTTTCCGGGGACTTCAGGCTTCGAAGCGGAGAAACGTATGAAGCATGGTATAAAAAGCCTGCGGCTTCACCCGAGTATCTCAAGCAAGCAGTATACGGACTCAGTGAGGTGTATGCAGAAAAGCTGGCGGGCGTTTCTTTTATTTCTAATCCAGGCTGTTATCCGACCGCAACATTGCTGGGCATTATTCCTGCACTGAAAGCGGATTGGATTGACCATCGGTCGCTGATTGTAGATGCCAAATCCGGGGTATCCGGCTCAGGTAGGGGAACAAGCCTCGTTTCGCATTATGCGGAAATGAACGAAAATTTTAAAGCTTATAAGGTGAATAAGCACCAGCACATCCCTGAGATCGAACAGGTACTGGGTGATATTGCGGGCGAGGACGTTACGATTACGTTTACGACACAACTTGTTCCCATGACCCGAGGAATTATGAGTACAATTTATGTCACGCTGAAGGGTGACCATACAGATCAGGATCTTATCGGGTTATACCGGGATTATTATAAAGGGCATCCTTTTGTCCGTGTACGTGGTGAAGGTATATGGCCAGCAACGAAGGAAGTATTGGGTTCGAATTACTGCGACATCGGTTTTGCAGCAGATGCTCGAACCGGGCGCCTTACGATTATTTCCGTCATTGATAATGTTGTGAAGGGTGCCGCTGGACAGGCGATTCAGAATTTAAATTTGATGATGGGATGGGAGGAGAACCTCGGGCTGGGCTTCATACCGGTATATCCGTAAGTAGCAAGTAACCGCAACATGGATACGGAAACGTCAGCGAGCGGAATTTCGAATACAGGCAGCTGTCATTCATCGAATATGTTGCGAACGAGGGCACATAATTATGGGCAAAGTAGAGTTTACAGTAGTAAACGGAGGCAACATCGTAACTCCGCGTGGCTTTACAGCCGGGGGATTACACTGCGGACTGAAAAATTCGAACCGCAACGATATGGGGGCAATTCGTTGCGAGGTAGAAGCGACAGCTGCTGCGGTGTACACCACCAATGTGTTTCAGGCTGCACCGCTGAAGGTGACCCGCGAGAGCTTGGCAGATGGCCGATTGCAGGCAGTAGTGGTGAACAGCGGGAACGCCAACGCCTGCACGGGACAACAAGGAGAGCAGGATGCCTACGCTATGCGTTCGGCTGCGGCTCATGAACTGGGTGTTGCTGAGAGCAATGTAGCCGTCGCCTCGACGGGCGTGATCGGCGAGCATTTGAAAATGGATTGTGTACTTGGCGGTATATCCTCCTTACCTGACCGTATGAACGGGGCAAACGATGGAGCAGAGCAATTTACGCAAGCCATTCTGACAACGGATTTAGTTAAAAAGGAAGCGTGTGTGGCGGTTGAAGTGGACGGTGTGACCGTACACATCGCTGGGGCGGCCAAGGGCTCGGGCATGATACATCCGAATATGGCAACAATGCTCGCTTTTATGACCTGTGATGCAGCGATCGGACAGACGGCGCTTCATCAACTATTAAAGCAGGCAACGGATACCAGCTTTAATATGATTACGGTGGATGGGGATACGAGCACGAACGATATGCTAATCGCCATGGCGAGCGGACTGGCTGGCAATCGTGAGCTGAACGTTGGGCATCCCGATTGGGACGCTTTTGCCGAGGCGTTCACCTATATCTGCCGAGAGCTGGCGAAGGCAATTGCTCGCGATGGAGAGGGTGCTACGAAGCTAGTAGAGGTGTCTGTAAGCGGAGCGGTAAGCGATGCGTCCGCTCAAGCGATAGCTAAGACGGTGGTTGGGTCCAGTCTGGTCAAGTCAGCCGTCTTCGGAGCAGATGCGAATTGGGGACGGATTATTGCGGCCGTAGGGCGTGCTGGAGAGCCCGTTAATCCAGATACGGTAGATATTCGCTTGGGTGATATTGTTGTGCTAAGCCAATCGAGTCCGGTCGCTTTTGACGAAGAAGAGGCGCTAGCCTATTTGCGGGGAGATACGGTGCAAATTATTGTTGATTTGCATCACGGGAACGGAACCGCTACAGCATGGGGCTGTGACCTAACCTATGATTATGTGCGGATTAACGCTGCTTATCGGACATAGATACCAGAATAAAATACGGATTGAGTAAGTCCAGCATCATTTAAAAATTGCACGGATATGCAGAGAAGAAAAGGAGAGATGATATGCAATCGGCAGTGGAACACGCGGATCAAGCGAATCATGCGGGAGTGGCACGTCGTAATTTTGTGATGAAATGCGGAGGAAGTACGCTGGCTGCGTTACCTGATTCCTTTTTTGAAGATTTGGCGCGTTTGCAGTCGGAAGGTCTTCAACCTGTCATTGTACATGGCGGTGGCCCTGCGATTTCCGACAACTTGGCGAAGCTGGGGATCGAAACAGAGTTTATTCATGGATTACGCAAAACGACCGAACCCGTGCTGGATGTCGTGGAAATGGTACTGGCAGGCAGCATTAACAAGCAGATTGTACGTAGAATAGGGATGCATGGGGGCCGAGCGTTGGGGTTGTCAGGCAGTGATGGCTATTTAATCGAAGCCAAGCCTGTGTCGAACGCCGCTGAGGTCGGTTGGGTCGGAGAGGTAACGTACGTTCAAGCCTCGATTATTACAGGTGTACTGGATATGGACTATATGCCTGTTATTGCACCCATCGGGATTGATCGATCTGGTCAGCGTTACAACATTAATGCGGATACAGCGGCGGGTGCGGTAGCCTCTCATCTGGGGGTCAGTCGGATGATCGTCGTTACAGATGTACCAGGCATATTGAAGAAGTATGGCGGAGAAAAGAAAGTGCTGGATTCTATCACCGTACAGGAGATTGAGGATATGATCAGCACAGGTGAAATATATGGTGGTATGATCCCGAAAGTGAGAGCGGCTATTGCCTGTATCCATGGCAAAGTGAAGGAAGTCGTCATTGTGAACGGTAGCGAACCGCAGGTACTAAGCCGTGTGCTGGGCGGAGAATCGATTGGAACACGCATCGTGCGTATGCAGTAATTGCAACATATAGCTCGACCTATATAACCAAACGATAAAGGAGCGTGAACATAATGAGTAAGGAACCGAATACGCTGGTGAGCGAGGAAATGCCAAGTACGGATGGAAGCGGAGTGCAAACGGAAAAGGTGTCGGCAAAAGCGCAGACAGAAAGCTCCCTTTTTCCAACCTACGCAAGATACCCGCTTACACTCGTGAAAGGACAAGGAAGCTGGCTGTGGGACGATCAGGGCAAGCGTTATCTGGATTTCATGTCAGGCATTGCCGTTACCAATCTCGGCCATGCGCCTCAAGCAGTAGCTGAACGATTGAAAAAACAGATCGATGAATTGTGGCATGTATCCAATCTGTTTCATATTCCGGGGCAAGAACGGGCTGCTGCGTTGCTGACAGCAAATAGCAGTGCAGATGCCGTGTTTTTCTGCAACAGCGGGGCCGAAGCGAACGAAGCTGCAATTAAGCTGGCGCGTCGTTACCACCAGAAGGTAAAGCAGACCGGTCGCTACGAAATCATTACGTTCACGCAATCCTTTCACGGACGGACGCTGGCAACCTTGACCGCTACGGGTCAGGACAAAGTTAAAGAGGGTTTTTTACCGCTTCCTGCCGGGTTCAAAAGTGTTCCGCTTCATGATCAGACGGCTCTTGAAGCAGCCATTAGTGAGCATACGGCGGCAATTATGCTGGAAATGGTGCAGGCTGAAGGCGGTATGTATCCGGTAGACCCTGCTTTCGTAGACGTGATTACAAAGCTGTGCCGTGAGCATGGTTTGCTGCTGATCATTGACGAGGTGCAAACAGGTATGGGACGGACGGGCAAACTGTTTTCCTTTGAGCATTATGGCATAGAGCCGGATATCTTTACATTGGCGAAAGGACTGGGCAGTGGTTTCTCTGTGGGTGCGATGCTAGGCAAAGGATATTTGCGTGAAGCGTTCACAGCGGGCAGTCATGGTTCTACCTTTGGAGGTACGCCACTTGCTATGGCAGCGGTTCAAGCTACTATTGAAACGATTATTGATGACAAGCTGCCAGAACGTGCAGCTGAGATGGGAGATTACCTTTTCTATAGTCTGCAAAAGCAGCTTGGAGATAGTCCTTTTGTAAAGGATATCCGTGGAAAAGGTCTGATGGTTGGTATTGAGTGTGCGGAACCGGTAGCGGAGCTTGTTTTGGCAGGACAGAAGAAGGGCATTCTGTTCATTACAGCAGGACCGAACGTGATTCGTCTGTTGCCTAACTTGTATGTAACGAAAGACGAAATAGATCAGGCTGTAACCTTGATTGCTGAATTGTTTCGGGAGCATTTGGCTTAGTGTAAAGGCCAAATTATCATAGACTAGAGTGTAAAAGGAGACGATAGCATGAGCCAGAGCGGCGCACTGCAGCAGATGAATTTGAAAGGACGAGACTTCCTGGAGCTGGACGATTACTCTCCAGAGGAAATCCAGTATTTAATTGATCTCGCCATTGAAATTAAGCGTAAGCATAAAAACGGGGAAACCTATCAGCCGCTAAAGGGGAAAACGCTCGGACTGATTTTCGAAAAATCCTCTACACGTACACGGGTATCTTTTGAAGTCGGTATGTATCAATTGGGGGGGCATGCTCTTTTCCTAAGCAAAAATGACATTCAACTGGGACGCGGCGAACCGATTAGCGACATGGCTCAAGTCATGTCACGTTATCTGGATGGCATTATGATTCGTACCTTTGGGCACGATAATGTGGTAGAGTTGGCACGTTATGCATCCGTTCCTGTGATTAATGGATTGAGTGATTTGGCGCATCCATGCCAAGTGCTAGCTGATTATCAAACCTTGTATGAGCAAAAGGGTAAGCTAAAAGGGCTCAAATTGGCTTACATCGGAGACGGTAACAATATGGCTCATTCCCTCTTAATTGGGGGAGCAAAGCTCGGAGTGCATGTGTCCATTGCAAGTCCAGCTGGTTACGAGCCCGACCCGAATGTGGTCGTAGCTTCCCGTGAAATTGCCAAACAGACAGGGAGTGAGATCGTTATAACCCAAAGTCCGCAGGAAGCAGTACAAGATGCGGATGCGATCTACACAGATGTGTGGGCGAGCATGGGCTTTGAGGAAGAACAGAAGGAACGGGAGCTTGCTTTTGCCGACTTTCAGGTGAATGAGGAGCTGGTCAAGCTGGCGAAGCCAGATTATTTATTCTTGCACTGTCTGCCTGCGCATCGTGGGGAAGAAGTAAGCGCAGGCGTAATCGATGGTCCGAATTCGGTCATCTTTGATGAAGCAGAGAATCGTCTGCATGCGCAAAAAGCGCTGTTAGTTGCTTTAATGGCATAAGGTTGATAGGTATTGATAGGTAAAGAAGATAAAGGCTAGAAGCATTCGGGGAGGACTTCAACAATGGCAAAAGAAAAAATCGTACTCGCATATTCCGGCGGTCTGGATACGTCGGTCATTCTGAAATGGCTCAAAGAAACTTATGATGCTGAAATTATCGCATTCACCGCAGATATCGGTCAAAAGGAAGAACTGGACGGTTTGGAGGAAAAAGCACTCGCTACAGGGGCTTCCAAAGTGTACATTGATGATCTGCGTGATGAATTCGCCAAGGATTTTATCTATCCGATGTTTCAGGCAGGTGCTTTATATGAAGGACAATATTTGCTCGGAACGAGTATTGCACGTCCATTGATCGCTAAGCGGATGGTCGATATTGCGATTGCCGAGGGAGCAACAGCCATTGCTCACGGGGCAACAGGCAAAGGTAACGATCAGGTACGCTTCGAGCTGAACGCGGCGGCGTTGACGCCGGATATCAAGGTGATCGCACCTTGGCGGCTGGAAGAGTTCCGCAATCAGTTCCCGGGCCGTGCAGAAATGATTGCCTATGCGGAAAAACACGACATTCCGGTAACTGCTTCTGCAGCCAAACCATACTCCATGGACCGTAATCTGCTGCATATCAGCTATGAAAGCGGCGTGCTGGAGGACCCTTGGTTTGATCCAAGTGCTCCTGAAAATAAAGGAATGTTCTTGCTCAGCAACGCGCCTGAGGACGCTCCTGATGAAGCAGAATATTTGGAGTTGGAATTTGAAGCAGGTAACTGCGTCGCTTTGAACGGAGAACAGCTAAGTCCATTGCAAGTGATGGAAAAACTGAATGAGCTCGGTGGCAAGCATGGTATCGGACGTGTGGATATGGTAGAGAACCGTTTTGTCGGCATGAAAAGTCGGGGAGTCTATGAGACGCCGGGCGGTACGATCCTGTTCACAGCTCACCGCAAAATGGAATCCATCACGATGGATCGCGAGGTTATGAATCTGCGTGATAGTCTGATTACCCGTTATGCTACCTTGGTTTATAATGGTTTCTGGTTCGCACCGGAACGTGTCGCTTTGCAGGCCCTGGTTCATGAGAGTCAGAAAAATGTCAGTGGTACCGTGCGCGTGAAGCTGTACAAAGGCAACGTTATCGGCGCAGGCGTTAAAAGTCCGGTTAGCTTGTACAACCCGGACATTGCTACCATGGAAGCCGATCCGACACAAGCCTACGATCAAGGCGATGCAACAGGCTTTATCCGCTTGAATGCTCTGCGTTTAAAGGTCAACGCGGGCGTAACACAAAATCATAAATAATGATGTAACCTAAAAAAATGTACGGGATGCGGGCCGTTCTTGTCCAAACGACGAGGGCGGCTTGTATTGCAGAGAGGGGATCATGCAATGAGTAAGCTATGGGGCGGACGGTTTACGAAGCAAACGAACAAGTTGGTAGAGGAATACACGGCTTCTATCGGGTTTGATCAGGCGTTGGCGGAAGAAGATATTCAAGGCAGTTTGGCTCATGTGGCCATGCTGGGGAAATGCGGAATTATTCCGCAGGAGGATGCAGACACGATCAAGGAAGGACTGCACACGGTTCTGGAGCGTATCCGCCGTGGGGAAATTGAATTTTCCGTTTCGGATGAGGATATTCACATGAATATTGAAAAAAATCTAATTGAGGCCATTGGTCCGGTCGGGGGGAAACTACACACTGGGCGCAGCCGTAACGATCAGGTAGCAACGGATATGCACTTGTACTTGCGAGGACGTGTGGTATCGCTGGTGGGTATGCTGCATGACGTACAAGCTGCATTAATCGGCCAGGCAAAGGATAATCTGGACACGATTGTACCTGGATACACACACTTGCAGCGTGCACAGCCTATTTTATTTGCACATCATCTGCTGGCGTATGTGTCTATGCTGGAGCGTGATATTGACCGACTCAAAGACAGCTATAAGCGGATTAACGTATTGCCGCTCGGTGCTGGCGCTTTGGCGGGGACCACTTTTCCGATCAACCGTCACTTTGTAGCCGAGCAACTGGGGTTTGATGGCGTATATGAAAATAGCCTCGATGCCGTCAGCGACCGGGATTTTATCGTAGAGTTCCTGGCTGGCGCCTCGCTGATTATGACGCATTTGTCTCGTCTGAGCGAAGAATTGGTGCTATGGAGTAGCACGGAGTTTGGTTTTGTCGAGCTGGATGATGCTTTTTGCACAGGCAGCAGCATTATGCCGCAGAAGAAAAACCCGGACGTGCCCGAGCTGGTACGTGGTAAAACCGGACGTGTCTATGGAAACCTCATGGGCTTGTTGACTGTACTGAAATCCTTGCCGCTGGCATACAACAAGGACATGCAGGAGGACAAGGAAGGGATGTTCGATACCGTTGCCACGCTGGAAGGAGCCTTGCAACTGTTCGCACCGATGATCGCCACGATGAAGGTGAACAAGGATCGCATGCGTCAAGCGGTCAACCAGGATTTCTCCAATGCAACTGATATTGCGGACTTTTTGGTCGGCAAAGGGCTTCCGTTCCGTCAGGCGCATGAGGTCATTGGCAAAACCGTGCTGTATTGCATCCAGCATGGAAAATATTTGCTTGATCTGACACTGGACGAATTTCAGCAGTTTTCGGATCTGTTCGACGATCGTATTTATGAGGTGCTTCAACCAGAAGCGGTAGTTAATGCACGGAATGTATATGGCGGAACCGCTACTGCGCAGGTACAGGCAGCCATTGGGCGCAGTGAACAGCTCCTGGCGAATACATCAACATGGTTTGGAGGGCACAAGCCGAAAAATTAATCAGTAAAGAAAGATATTATTGTCTTGCACAGTAGCGGGATGCTGTGTAAAATCAGATTTTAAGGAATTAGCAATCTAGGTTTCAAAGGCACCGTTCGCGGTGTCTTTTGTGCTTTTTGAGGTATTTGTTTTATTCATGATCCCAATGATCATGAAATGCATAGATTTCCTGGAAGGTATTTTTCATAGCATTTAATTTATAGTTCTAAATACCTACTAATACGCTAGTGTGAAAGTTTCTAGAATTTACATTTTTGTATACTACGCCTACGATGATTATGGTAGAATAGCACTAAGTTTTTCATTGAATTACCAATTCAATAGGACAAGAACTATATTCAATAAATAAATGTCAAGTTACTAGAGGCACTTTTGATTAGGCCAATTTCATAAATGTGTAAATGAAGGGCTTGAATGAGAACATAGGTATGTCCTGGTTTCGGGAGAACGGCAAGTAAAGGCTCTAAAGTCGATGTAGCTGAAGGCAGAGTCGGGATGATCTAGGGAGGTATTATGAGAACTAAAAGGACGGCGCGTCAGTTAAAGAGCGCTTGGTTCGGTTATCGCGCTTCTGAAGCCGATCAACTGATATCTTCATTGCATGAGGAACGGGTGCAAGCGGAGGAGTTACTGCGTGAGGAGCGGGAACTTTTCCACGCGGCGCTGGAACGGAAAAAGCAGCGGGATGCGGAGTTAAAGCAGCTGCTTGCGGATGCGCTTGCGGAAGAGCGGCGCTGGATTGAAAGGGCGGGAATTCATGGGTGACAAGCTTAGGTGGCAGGTTGGAGGAGTTTCAATTCGCCAAACCAAGAGAAGAATAAAAGAAGAGCGTCAGCGAATCGAACAACTGCAACAACAGCTAGAGGCTCAGCGGTTAGAGCAGGCCCCGGTGCTGTACAAGCTTGATTTTCATATTGAAGAGTTAGAACGGCGACTTCAGGATACAGAACTTCGTATCCAGGTGATACAGAACGCCAATGATACAGCAGCAGCTGTGGAACAATTGCTGGATGAAGGGATACAGGATGGACAGGTGCAGGAGGCTCAAGTCCAATATGCCTCTGGGCAGGAACAGACAGCAGCAGGAGCTGCTATGGGCGCTGCTTCCAGTATCCCTGGTACGGAAGGCGAAGAGGCCGCAACAGGAACGCAGAGCGGACGAAACGGCAAGGCCCGTCTGGGGGATCAACTGGTGGAGAACGGGATGATCACCCGCGATCAGCTGACAGATGCCATCCGTAACCAGAAGCGTTACGGTGGCAGGTTGGGCGATATTCTTGTAGAGATGGGCTTCATTACGGCTGAGCAGCTCCAGGAACAGGTTGACGGCGACGAGTCCAAGGAGCGCTTAGGCGATATGCTGGTTCGTTCCGGTTATATATTACCGGAACAACTGGAGCGCGCACTGGAGTTCCAGGCGAAGAGCGGCGGACTACTGGGAGACATCTTGCTGTCATTGCAAATGCTGGAACCTGCGGATTTGTACCGCGCGATTGCTACACAGAACCGAATCGGGCGTATTGGTGAGGAACTCGCGCTGGATGCGGCGTATAAACTACCCGAGCAAGTGGCGATGGCATATGGCGTGGTCGTCATCCATCAATATATGAACCGTTATATTGTGGCGGTCAGCGATCCACTGCCAGAAGAGCGACGCTTGAAGCTGGAAGAAATTTTGGGTATGCCGGTAGAGCAGGTGCTTGCTACGAAGGAAGAGATGGAGCAGCTCTGGGGTAAAATCTACGGTGAAGAAATGATGCAGGAGAGCACGACCGGGCTATTGGAAAAAGAACCGCACAATTCGGCGCGGACGACTTTTACAAAGGGACAACTTTGGGTGTTCGCGGCCATGGGTATGATTACACTGCTCGGCCTCTTGTGGAACAGTTGGAAAACGGTGTTGATCATCAATATGATGATTCAGCTGTTTTATTTTGCCATGACGCTATTTAAATTTGGCATCATTTATCTTGGTTCCCGACGTGGGGCGCAGCTTCGTTTCACGAAGGAAGAGGTTGACGCCATGGATGAAAAGAAACTGCCGATCTATACCATTCTTGTACCTATGTATAAGGAAGCGGGCGTGCTTCCGATGTTATTGCGGAATTTGGAGCAGCTGGATTATCCAAAGTCCAAGCTGGATGTGCGGCTGCTGATTGAAGAGGATGACATTGAGACGATTGAGCTACTTCGGGAAATGAAGCTGCCGGCCTATTACACGACACTAGTCGTTCCAGACGGTTTGCCGAAAACCAAGCCGAAGGCATGTAATTACGGACTTATTCGGGCACGTGGCGAGTTTGTCGTGATTTACGATGCTGAGGATCGTCCCGACGCTGATCAGCTTAAAAAGGTCATTGCAGCGTTCGATTCACTCCCTGAGCATTATGCGTGTATTCAGGCGAAGCTCAACTATTTTAATAGTACACAAAATCTGCTGACCCGCTGGTTCACTCAAGAATACAGTATGTGGTTCGAGTTACTGCTGCCGGGTATTATGCAGTTAGATACCCCAATTCCGTTAGGCGGCACATCCAATCATTTTCGGGTATCTGTATTAAAAGATATTAATGCGTGGGACCCCTACAATGTAACCGAGGATGCTGATCTGGGCATACGTCTGTATAAAGGCGGCTACAAAACTGCTATTGTCGATTCCCGCACATGGGAGGAAGCTAACAGCCGCGTGGGCAACTGGATTCGTCAGCGGTCACGCTGGATCAAGGGGTATATGCAGACATGGCTGGTTCATATGCGAAATCCGGTTAAGCTGGTGCGCGAAGTGGGCTGGAAAGGCTTTTTCGGCTTTCAGGTGATGATTCTGGCAACTCCGATGTTGCCATTGCTGAATCCGATTTTTTGGGGGTTGCTTATTTTATGGTTTGGCTGGGAGTTGTCCTTTATTCCCAAGCTATTCCCGGGTTATGTATATTACTTGGCCAGCGCGGAGTTTTATATCGGTAACTTTCTGTTCGTATTCAGTAATGTGGCCGGAATGTATTGGGTCATCGGGGAACTGGAAGAGCGCGGTGAACGAACATTTTCATACGCGATGGTCAAATACGGGCTACTCTCGCCGTTATATTGGGTACTTATGAGTATAGCTGCGGTGAAAGCCGCTTGGCAGCTCATTACCAAGCCGTTCTATTGGGAGAAGACCACGCATGGTCTGACCGATATGCACGACTTGGATGATACCCCGGCACAGTCCTCCTGAATATGAAGAAAGAAGGAGCAAGAATGGAGACAAAAACACCTTTTTTATCCGTCGTCATTCCCATGTACAATGAAAGCTCGCATCTCGAGCGTTCACTTAAGGTAATTGATGGGGTATTGTCTGTTGTCACCTCACGCTATGAGCTCATCATAGTAGATGATGGTTCCAAAGACGATACGTGGCTCAAGCTGTCCGAATTGTCCCGTCGTATGCCCTCTTTGCTCGCGCTCCGGCTGAGTCGGAATTTCGGCAAGGAGCTGGCGTTGTGCGCAGGTCTGGAAAATGCCTCTGGCGATGCGATTATTGTCATGGACGGTGATTTGCAGCATCCTCCTGAAATGATTGGAGAAATGGTACGTTTATGGCAAAATGAAGGTTATGATTTGGTCGAATGTGTGAAAGAATTTCGGGGAGAAGAGTCGGTGGGCAAAAAGCTCGGAGCTTCTTTGTTCTACGCGACCCTGAACCGCTTGACGGGCTTTAATCTCAAGGATGCCTCCGATTATAAGCTACTGGATCGACGAGTGGTGGATGCCTGGATGGCGATGCCAGAGCGGATGCCGTTTTTCCGCGGGATGACAGCCTGGCTAGGTTTCCGTAAAACCCAGATCTCATTCCGGGTGGCTCCACGCGAAGAGGGGCCAAGCCGCTGGAGTCCGTTAGGGCTGATTCGACTGGCAGCAGAAGCGATCGTTTCGTTTTCAACAGTACCGTTGCGGGTAGTAAGTCTGATGGGCCTCATTTTTATGCTGATTTCAGTCGTATTGGGGATTCAGACCTTAATGCGCAAATTAACGGGTGACGCTGTGACCGGTTTTACCACTGTGATTTTGCTGCTCTTGATTATTGGCAGTGTACTCATGCTGTCGATTGGAGTGGTAGGAGAATATATTGCCGCCATATATCACGAAGTCAAAGCTAGGCCTCGCTATCTGATAGCAGATAAACGGGCGAATGCTGACCGATTTTGGGTGGACAGGGAGTTTAATCAACATGATCAGACGTTCATATCTAAAGTATCCAATCATTAAATACGGTATTGTGGGGCTGCTGGGTACAGGTATCCATGTTGGTGTGCTTGTGTTGCTGGTGGAGTTGTTTACGGTACCAGCAGTAACGGCTACTACAATCGGATTCGTGGTTACATTGCTCGTTTCGTATGTGCTGAACCGAAACTGGACGTTCGAGCCTACCGGCGAGGGAAGCCGCACCCAGTTTCTTAAATATTTATTGGTCTGTACCTGTGGCTTGCTCTTAAATGCCGCTCTGATGTACGTGACCATTCACTGGATCGGTTGGTCGTATCTGATCGGTGAAGTACTAACTACCATCATCGTGCCTGTTCATAATTATATCTGGAACCGTTACTGGATCTTCTCCGTTCCGCAACAGCGTCAGAAAGAGGTTTCATGATTTTAAGAAAACACGGAAAATTGCTATCATTGTTTGCTTGTATTACTACTCTTGAACTGGCCGTGGGTGTGTATTTTGCATGGCATCTTGGCTATATGCATACCGATGCGCTCAGTCGAGTGGCTAATGCATTTTATGTGCTGTACAGTCGTGATCCACACTTGGGTGCTATCGGGTTTGTATGGAATCCGCTACCCAGTTTGATGGAACTGATAGTGCTGTTGTTTTATCCTTTATTTCCGGTACTCGCTTCCCACGGGCTGGCGGCAGTGATTGTGAGTAGCCTGTTTGCAGGGGCGAGCGCGGCATTATTGTATGCGACGGGCAAACAGTTGGGGCTTCACGGTGCAACCAGCTTGCTGATTGCGCTATTATTTTCACTGAATCCATTTATGTTTCTGTTTGGCTTCAACGGCTTGAGTGACTCGCCATATATCTTTTTCATCCTGTTGACAGTGAGTCGATTTTGTATGTGGTTGAAGGATCGCAAGGCGGCGAATTTGATCGTATCCGGTTTTGCGCTTGCATTGGCATTTTGGGTACGCTATGAAGCGGTCCCGCTCGGCGTTGCGATGGCTGTGGGTGTATTGCTGACGATCTTTTTTCTGCACCGGTGGCGTACAAACAGAGAGAGGGTTAGAACGGAATTGTCTTTAAAAGAGCGACTGTACAAGGTGGAGGCGACATGGCTTCTATTATTGTTGCCACTTGTCTTTTCCGGTCTGCTGTGGCTCTTTTTTAACTGGATTATCATGGGCGATCCGCTTTACTTCTTACGCTCGCAATATTCCAATTCCACACAATCAGCGGTTTTGTTGGAAGATCAACGCTTTGTGGCCATGTTTGCCCACCCTGTGCTGATGCTAAAGTTTATCGGGCAACGAACCTTATGGTATGCTGCTCCGTTGATTGCGATTTTGCTCATACGACTATTGGACAAACGTCTGTTGAGTTGGAGCACGTTAACGCTACTGGCCATTTTTTTATCGGTGCCTGGACTTCAGCTTTTGCTGATGCTCAAGCAGTCTTCTTTTGGCTGGTTCCGATATTTTATGTATGTATTCCCGATTACAGTTGCCTGGTTGCCGTATGAGCTAAGTTTATTGAAGGGAAAAATGAGGGGGATCGGAATCTCTCTGGTAACAGCAGGAATGTTGGTAACAGCAGGCTTGTTATCCTACGCACTGACGAACCCCGCGATTGCAGCAGATGAACACAGCTATTTAACGCATAGTGGTAATGAAAGCTACGAACGTCAAATTATTGAGCGGAAAATAGCGCCGTGGCTGGATGAGCATTATGGTTCATCTCTCATTTTGACAGATTCCTATGCCGCCTATCCGATCATTTTGAGCAGTAAAATTCCAAAGAAATTTATGATTACGAGTGATTACGATTTTGGGAAATCTTTAATGGATCTGCCTGCTTCCAAGGTGGATTATGTCTTGGTCACGCGCTTGGTGGATGGGGTACCGCTGGATCAGGTAAACCGGAGCTATCCTGATTTATTCGAAAAGGGAGCGTCGTGGGCCTCACTGGTACATGACTTTGACGGGCAGTGGCGATTGTACAAAATAGAGCATGAAGAATCGAAATAATTATGATATTTTACTGCATCGTAGCGGAGGAAAGAATACAGCTGTAGGGTGTGAGTGGGCTACAGCTGTATCACCGCAAGAAGTTTGAGGGGGAACGAGAGGAATGTCCTTTCGCAAATGGTCTGCAAGCAGATGGATGGCTATAGGTCTGTTTGTATTTATACTTGCATTGGAACTGTCTGCGGGTATCTATTTCAGCTATGTTCTGGGATATATGCACACAGACGCGCTCAGTCGCGTAGCTAATGCATTTTATGTGTTGTACAGCCGTGACCCGCATCTGGGCGCAATCGGATTTATCTGGAATCCACTACCCAGTCTTCTGGAGATGGTGATTCTACTGCTGTATCCAATCTTTCCGGCATTAGCCACCTATGGATTGGCTGCGGTCATTCTTAGTGCTACCTTTGCCGCTTTGACCGCTATGTTGCTGTATCGGGCGGGGGTCAGAACAGGGCTTAGCTCAGGGATGAGCATCATGCTGGCACTGTTGTATGCACTGAATCCGTTTATTTTACTGTTTGGTGCCAATGGGCTGAGCGATTCGCTATACATATACTTCATTATGATGACGGTGATTGAGTTTGCATTGTGGCTCAAGGATCGCATGACGGCAAGTTTGATTGTTTCTGGATTAGCGCTTGCCATGGCGTTCTGGACTCGCTATGAAGCGGTTCCTCTGGGCGTGGCAATGGCGGGTGGAGTGGTATTGGCGATCATGTTTCTTCATCGAAACATGGGCAGACGTGAACTGGCCTTGCGAGAAAAACTGCACAAGGTCGAGGCAACCTGGTTACTGCTTCTGCTCCCTGTGGTCTTTTCCGGGCTGTTGTGGATTTTCTTCAACTATCTCATTATGGAGAATGCTTTTTACTTCCTGAATTCGGAGTATTCGAACACAGCCCAATCGGCAGAGCTGCTGAATGATGATAAGTTTGTAGAGATTTTCTCCAATCCGCTGGTGGCCTTGAAATTTATTGCTTCCAAAACACTCTGGTATTCGGTACCGTTGTTTGCTATTCTGTTCATTCGTCTGTTGAGTGGACGCTTGTTCCGATGGGGAACATTGATTATTTTGCTGCTGTTCCTGTCAGTGCCAGGGTTGCAATTTTTACTCATGATGAAGCAATCTTCGTACGGATGGTTTCGTTATTTTATGTACGTGTTCCCAATTACTGTAGCTTGGTTGCCTTATGAGCTGAGCCAGCTTCAGGGACGATGGCGGAGGGCAGCCTTTGGTCTGGTGTCGGTCAGTCTGCTGCTTACCGCTGGATTACTTTCCTATGCGTTGACTCGCCCGGATATTGCACCGGATGAGAACAGCTTTCTCACACGAACGGGTAATGTGAACTATGTGAGACAGGAGTCAGATCGTAAGATTGCCGTCTGGTTGGATGAGCATCTGCCGAAGTCTACCATTATGACCGATTCGGCTTCAGCCTACACCATGATTGTCTACAGCCAATATCCCAAACGCTTCCTGATCACCAGTGATTATTCGTTCAATAAGGCATTAAGTTATCCGCAGGATAACCATGTGGATTATATCCTTGTACCTAAGATCATGTCAGGCATGCCACTGAGTAAAATCAATATGGTATATCCAAATTTATATGAAAAAGGCGCTCCATGGGTCCAGCTTGAACGTGAGTTTAACGGTGAGTGGCGCTTGTACAAGGTGCTACCCAAGTCACTAACTAAAGCCTCTCCCTCGACGGAGACCACGACAAATCCGTAATGTGCAAAAAAATCCCCGAGCCTATCCCTTAGCCATGGTGCGATGAGGGAAGCTGCGGGGATTTTTTTAACCTGTTTAGTGCTCTTTGAGTGGTAGCCACGCCAGTACATCCTGAATTTTCGCGTCCCAGTATCCCCATTCATGAGCCCCAGGACCTTCTTCGTAGGTCAGCGGAACTCCGGTAGTATTACATCTTTCACGGAAAACCTGATTTCCCTTATATAGGAAATCCTCCGTGCCGCAGCATTGGTAAAGCCGGGGAAGAGAGGTCCCCAAGGTCGCATGACGTTGTAACAGTTCCAGCAAGTCGTGATCCGTTCCACGTATTTCACCTGGACCAAAAATGTTAAGCCATTCCGCTGGACTCATCGCATTTTGCATAGGATCGGTGCGTGATGCGTGTAAATCCATGACTCCCGAAAGGCTGGCAGCGGCTGCAAAACGCTCTGGATGCTGGAGTGCCAGTTTGAAAGCACCATATCCCCCCATAGAAAGCCCGGCTACAAAATTGTCTTCACGCTTGTCGGACAGAGGAAAGAATGAACGTGCCAAAGACGGCAATTCTTCACTGATAAAGGTCCAATAAGCCGCTCCTTGCTCCATATTCGTATAGAAACTCCGATGTACCTGGGGCATGACGACAGCTAGGCCCAATGAGGCGACATAGCGTTCAATGGAGGTTCGACGCAACCAGGTTGAATCATCGTCCGACAGGCCATGCAGCAAATATAGCGTCGGATGTGGCCCGGTTCCTTGCTTGCCCTCCAGTCCGATTTGCGAACGGGTTGCCTGAGGAAGAATAACATTCATGGATGTGCTCAGACCTAGAACTTCCGAATAAAACTGACATTGAATAAGAGCCATAAGAAGACCTCTTTTCTTAGGGTTTTGTGATCTCATTGCGGTGTTCCAGCATATGACTGAGTATTCATTCAGTATACCTTAGCCTGTCTAAATATACATATCCAAGTGAATAACTAGGTATTAAGTCCCGTTTCTTATTTATCCTACATTAGGTGGGGGTATGGTTATATGGGACGATTTTTTTAATTTGGGGGTTATTTGGGTTTGATTTCTGGTAAAGTGTTTAAAAAAGAATGATGAATCCAATCAGAGGAGGAATTTATAGCATGGGAAAAAAGTTAAGAAACACAGTTACAGGTGTATTGAGTACAGGTCTTATTCTTAGCGCATTCAGCGCAGCGGCAGCTGCTCCCCAAACTACAAGTGGACATTGGGCGGGAGACCAGGTGCAACGCTGGTCAGCCACAGGGCAATTGGACGGGGCGGTGAAACCGGATGCAGCAATCACACGTGCTGAATTTATTGTTCTTCTGAATCGCAGCTTGGGAACGTTCACACAGGAAACTCCAGCAGTGACAGACGTAACATATGCGGGTGGTGTGAAAGTAAACGGTAATGGAAGCAGAACGTTCACAGATGTTCCAGCTTCGCACTGGGCATACAACGAGCTGACAAGTGCCGTGAATGCAGGCTACATAAGCGGCTATGCAGATAACAAGCTCAAACCAAATGGTAAGGTAACACGTCAAGAGGCTGCGGCTATCGTAGGCAAAGCTATTGGACTGACTGCGGGTAACGCAGCAGATGTTACTAAATTCATTGACTCCGACAAAATTGGATCTTGGGCGAAGAAAAGTGTAGCGGCAGCTGCGGAGCAAAAAATCATCAACGGTTATCCGGATGGTAAATTCCAGCCACTGAAGTCGCTGACTCGTGCAGAGGCGATTGCTATTCTGGACGCTGCTTCCGGTTACAACCTGAGCTCTGTCGATAATCTGACGACGACTCCTGGTGGAACGGTGACGGACTCCACATACAGCAACGTGACAGATTCCACTTATGGTAACACGTCAACTACTTCTGGCAGCGAAACAGGAGATAGCAGCACAAGTACCAGCACAGATAGCACGACTACGGACAACTCTACAACAATAGATACCAACACAGATACCGACACAACTACGGATACGACTACGACTACAGACACAGTTGCAACTACGGAAGCACTGAAAGTCAACGATGTGCATGATGGTGAAGGTACAATTACAGGGACAGCTAAAGCTGGTTCCACAGTTACTGCCTATTCCAACGATCTGCCTATCGGTAGTGCAGTTTCCAAAGATGATGGCACATTTAGTATCAGTGTGCTTACTCAAAAAGCAACGGTTAGACTGGTAATCAAAGCTAAAGATGCAGACGGTAACGAAAGTGAGCCTGTAGAAATTTCTGTTTTGGGTAAACGCAGCGAGTAATTTATAGCTAAAATCCCCCTTTCACTCTGTCTGGAACAAGTCCAGCCGACAGTAGAAGGGGGATTTTTCGTTTATTCGCTTATACCGTCCTCGACAATAGATCTCTCGGGTTCACGTGTTTGTGGCTCAGACGATGTGCCACCGCCATAACTAGCTATAATGCGTTGCTGCGCTCGATACGTATCGCGGCTGATTCGGGTGCGATCTACAGTTTTTCCGTCTACCTTTTTTACCCGGAATGTTTCTACCACATACCCTTCTTTGCCTTGCCGAAGTACTTGATAGAAGCCGGGGGAAAGTGAGTCGTTACGGAGTCTCTTCTCCGGTATGGGAAGTACGCGAACCGTATGGGATTCCAGTTCATACGAAACATTGGATGGAAATGTACCAAAAAATTTAACAGTAAGCGTTCGGTTTTGGACAGCCGCACGAAGCAGTAAATGCTTGCCTGTATTGTTTCTAAAACGAAAATTAATGGACCCTGTAGCAAAAGTCGCATCCTGACCTTTGGGTAGGTAGCTGACTGGCAAAGAATGGTTGCGGCGCTCAACAATGTCCAAACCGACTCGCAGTGCTGCATTATACACCGTGCTGGATACCTGACAAATCCCGCCGCCTATGCCGGACTCCAACTGACCGTTCACGATCACTGGAGCTTCACGAAAGCCATGAGTGCGCTCAGCCTTGGCAATCAATTGACCGTAGTCGAATATGTCGCCCGGCTTGAGAATTAAACCATCAACGGTGCTTGCCGCTGAATTGACGTTATACACGCGTCCTTCCGAGCTACTGCCGAGACTGGTGGAGAACTGGACGATTTTACGCTCAATCCCTTCATTACGTAGACTGTCCACCGAAATTTTCGGTTCCAGCTGACGGAACGGTAATTCCACTCGTATCGGCTCGTCAGAAGCGGTAAAATCCTTGGGCAGCGCCTTATCTAGTGCGGCGTCCAATCTGGGCCAATCCAGGCGTCGGGCAGAGCGCCCTGGAATATAACGAACCTGATCATTCCCGTCAATCTGACGCACAGCATTGATAGGCATGCCATATCGTTGCTCCTCCCAATCGACTCCGAATCGGGCCCTTAATATCTCCTTCTGTCGGAAAGATGTGATAGACCATTCCTTCTCGAAGCTAAAACGTGTCTGCACACGAGTCCATAGATGCTCTGAGCTGAGCGCCTTCACGGCATTCCGAAATGCCTCCGCTTTATAACGAATCCCTGCTTCCCCAAGTGTAAGTTTTATATCCTGTGCACTGCTGTCACTGTCCGTCAGAAGCAGTCGACGTTGCTTCAATGCATCCAGTTTTTTATCCACCAGCCGAAGAGCGGCTGTGTGATCCATGCTTCCTACGTTCATTCCTCCGACCCTCACTCCCTCCGGCAGCGTTTGTCTGTCGGCGTACAGATGAAGTCCTCCCCACAACATGGCCAGCGCCAGAACGCCAGACCATATCCAAATGACAGATAAATGAATTTTTTTCATTTTCATAATGCAGATGTCTCCTGTCTGATAAGCTTGATAGCGTACTCGTGTGCCATAATATTCATATATATGTGCCAAAAGCAGAAAACTTTCGGTACTATTTAGGTAACAAATTTGTTACAATGATAAACGGTATGATGAAATAGAGAAGTTTTTAAAGGAAATGCATGGAATATGTCGAATGGATATTAGGTTATGCGTAATATGATTAAGCAGCGGGAAGTGATCGAGTGATTGAAATGCAGGATGTGTGGAAGACCTATACTAACGGAACCCACGCACTTCAAGGAGTATCGGTCAGAATTGACCGTAATGAATTTGTATACGTAGTCGGCCCGTCTGGAGCGGGGAAATCGACTTTTATGAAGCTTATTTATAGAGAAGAAGTACCTACCAAGGGGCAAATTTCAGTCAATGGTTTTAATATCGGGAAGCTCAAGCAGCGTAAAATTCCCTACGTTCGTCGTAACATCGGAGTCATTTTTCAGGATTTCCGGCTTTTGCCGCGTTTGACGGCTTATGAGAATGTGGCTTTTGCTATGGAAGTTATTGAAGCTCCCAAGAAGCTGATTCGCAAACGGGTACCAGAAGTGCTTGAACTGGTTGGCTTGAAAACAAAAATGAATCGTGAGCCTGCCCAGCTTTCCGGTGGGGAGCAACAGCGTGTAGCGATTGCACGGGCCATCGTGAACAATCCTTCCGTGATCATTGCCGATGAACCTACGGGAAATCTGGACCCCGAAACATCGTGGGAGATCATGCAGTTGCTGGACGAAATTAATTTTCGGGGCACGACTATTGTAATGGCGACCCACAATAAGGACATCGTGAACTCCATGCGTAAACGTGTAATTGCCATTGAAAATGGCAACATCGTAAGGGATCAGGTAAGAGGGGAGTACGGATATGACTTTTAACACCTTCTTACGTCATGTGCGGGAAGGTTTCAAAAACATATTCCGCAATGGCTGGATGTCCGTGGCATCTGTCACCTCGATTATTGTGTCATTACTTATATTGGGCGTATTTATCATGCTGGTGCTCAACGTCAATTCCCTGGCTGATCAGGCAGATAGTCAGGTGGAGGTTAACGTATTTCTGGAGCTAAATGTAGAGCAGAACATGCGTGAAACGCTGCAAAAGGAAATTGCGGCGATGCCGGAAATCAGCAAAACGACCTTTGTGACTAAAGCTCAGGGTTTGGAGGAGCTGCGCAAAGATTTGGGAGACAGCGGCAAGGAGCTGCTGGAGGGTTTTGACAAGGACAGCAATCCACTCCCGGACAAAATTGTGGTAGAGGTTATTGAACCAACAACGGTTCCATTTGTGGCCGAAAAGATTGAGAAGCTGAATACGTTGCATCCAGAGAAGCCGATTTTAAAGGTTCGTTATGGAAAAGGCACCGTAGAGACACTCTTTACGATTACGAAGCTTATTCGTAATGTAGGCTTTATATTCGTCGCCGGACTGGCGATCATGTCCATGTTCCTCATCTCGAATACGATTCGAGTGACCATATTGGCACGACGCAGAGAGATTGGCATTATGAAGCTGGTCGGTGCGACCAACTTTTTTATACGCTGGCCGTTTTTTATCGAAGGTGCGCTTATCGGTCTCATTGGTTCCTTGATTACCGTAGGTATTTTATTTACTGGCTATCAGCGTTTGCTCACAGCCGTACAGGGTGATATAGCTCTGAATATGTTGAAGCTTATGCCACTTGAAGGCATTTGGATTCAGTTGAGTGCATTGCTGATTATTTTGGGGATGCTGGTCGGAATTGTTGGCAGTACCCTGTCCATGCGCAAGTTCTTAAAAGTATAAAAGAAGCGTTGGCTGGACGTCGTGTTCGATATCAATTAGAACGGGGAAGCCCGGTGTTATTTTGCGATAAAGGATGGGGAGTGCAAGTTGAAAAAAACAGGATCTGTGTTGGCCGCTACCTTGGTAGCCGCATTGCTAATCCAGCCTTCTGACGGATATGCCAAAAGCATGAGTGAAATCAATTCGCAGCTGAACCAATTGGAAAAGCAGGCCCAATCTGCTAAGCAACAACAGGAAAAGGCTGCTCAAGATAAACAGTATGCTCAACATTACAAAAATAAAACCGTGCAAAACCTGAAAATTGTGCTTGCTCAGATTAACAGCGTCAGTGATCAGCTGACTCGTGTTGCGGTTCAGATTGACCAAACGGAAGATAATCTGCGTGCGACTAAAAAAGATTTAGCCGAGGCCATTGATCGTATCCAGTCACGGGAAAAAATGCTGGAAACCCGTGTGCGCTTGATGTATACGGATGGAACCGTCTCATATATGGACGTGCTTATGTCTTCGTCCAGTTTTAGTGACTTTCTCAGCCGGGTAGATTCCCTGAAAACGATCGTGGAGCAGGATCAAATCCTGTTGGACGAGCATAAAAAGGACAAGGCATTGGTCGTAAGCAAGAAGAAACAGCTGGACACGGAATATAAAAATGCCAAGAAGCTGTATGCGCTCAAGCAGGACGCTAAAGCAGAACTGAATTCGAAAGAGAAAGAGAAGCAAAGACTGATTTCCAATTATGATCATGATATTGCGGAGTCAGATGAAATCAGCGAAGAGCAAAATGACATGCTGGTAGCACTCGCTAACAAACGTGTGGGTCTGGTGCAGGAGAAGAACAAGCTTAGAGCGGAGCAGGCTGCCAAAGCAGCACGCGCTAGAGCGGCTGCACGTGCGGCTGAAGCCAAACGATATGCATCTTCATCCTCAGGTGCCGCCTCGAATTCCAGCCATGCGGCAGCCAGCACGTATACAGGCGGAACGGGCACATTGGCTTCGCCTGTATCCCATTACCGACTTTCATCTACTTTTGGCATGCGGGTACATCCGATTACTGGCAAGCTTAAAGGCCACACAGGTGTTGATATGGCGGCTCCGCAGGGAACCGATATTCATGCAGCCGAAGATGGTGTTGTCATTGTTGCCGAATGGTGGAGTGGCTATGGAAACACAGTTGTGATTGACCATGGAGACGGACTATGGACCCTATACGGACACATTCGCAATGGCGGTACGGTGGTTCATACCGGGCAGACTGTGAAACGGGGTCAAAAAATTGCAGAAGTTGGTTCGACAGGCAATTCCACAGGACCTCACTGTCATTTTGAGGTGCGCGAAAATAACAAACCTGTAAATCCGATGAACTATTTATAGTAGATAAGGTAAGCCCTATTTATAGCCATTACGGTTGTAGATAGGGCTTTGCTTTCATAGCTTGTTACCCGATGAAGAACATGTGCATTGAGACACAGAGTAGGATACAATTAACATATTCCGTACAAGCTAGACGTATACTTCGTGGATGGATATGCGTTGTAAGGCAATAGGATACAAGATAATGAGAAGGCGGTGGACGATTAGATGTTGAAAAAAAGTACAGCGATACTCTTGATGGTGATCGGGCTGCTTGGCGGCAGTCTGCTCACTTTTGCCTATACTGGAACGACTACAGTAGGGAACAGCGCTCTGGGCGAAGGACTGCTGGCGAGTGTGACAGGTAGCAGTTCTACCTCCAGAAGTGATATCCGCAAAATCGAGACGGCGATGGACCTGATTCAGGGACAATATTATCAGGATGTGGATCGTACCAAGCTGGTGGATGGCGCCATCAATGGTATGATGGAGTCGCTCGGTGACCCGTATTCCTCTTATATGGGTAAAGAAACTGCCCAACAATTCGAGCAATCCATTGAAGGCTCTTTTACCGGGATCGGAGCCGAAGTAGCTGCCGAAAATGGGAAAGTCGTTGTAGTCACGCCAATTAAAGGCTCCCCGGCTGAAAAGGCAGGGTTACGCTCTAAGGATATTATTTTGTCTGTTAATGGTGAAACACTGGACGGATTGGATCTAAACAAGGCCGTTTCCAAAATCCGTGGACCTAAAGGCAGTCAGGCGAAAGTCAAAATTCAGCGCAGCGGCTCTCCAGATGCACTCGAATACACGATTACCCGTGACAACATTGATATGGAAACTGTAACGGCTCATATGGAAAGCGACGGTGTAGGCGTCATCACGATCACCCAGTTCTCCTTGAATACAGCAGAACGTTTCAAGGAAGAGTTAGCGAAGCTCGAAAAGCAAGGGCTTAAAGGGCTCGTCATTGACGTGCGTAATAACCCGGGTGGCGTGCTTTCCGTCGTCATTGATATTGCACAGCAATTTGTACCTTCCGGCAAAACGATTGTACAGGTGGAAGACAAGAATCAGAAGCGTGAAGAAGAGAAATCCAAAGGTTCACGCAAAAATTACCCTGTGACTTTGCTAATGAATAAAGGTAGCGCAAGTGCGTCCGAAATTCTGGCAGGTGCTCTCCAGCAATCAGCAGGTGCTGTGTTGATCGGGGAAAATTCCTTTGGTAAAGGTACTGTACAAACCAGCTATGACAAGCAAATGGGTGACGGTAGCCTGCTCAAAATCACGATTGCCAAATGGTTAACGCCAAATGGAACGTGGATTCATAAAAAAGGGATTAAGCCGAATATTGCGGTCGAACAGCCTGAATACTTCACAGCAGCACCGTTGAACAAGGAAAAGTCCCTGAAATACAATATGAATAGCAGTGATGTGAAAAATGCACAAATCATTCTGCAAGGCTTGGGTTACAAACCAGGTCGCGAGGATGGCTATTTTGACAAAGTAACGGAAAGCTCTGTTATTGCTTTTCAAAAACAAGTGAAGCTGACGGCTAGCGGCATCATTGATGCGAAGACAGCAGCAGCGATGGAAGCCAAGCTGATTGAGAAAATTCGTGATCCGAAAAATGATAATCAACTCAAGCAGGGGATTGAAGAGATTCGGAAGGAAATGAAGACAAGTGTAGCGAAATAATAGTGAGGCTACAACAAGGGGGCTGGAAACAGCCTCCTTTTATATTGGGATTTATTTGCAGTCTGTCGGTTTGTCTTCCCTACGTTGGCAATTTCATATAGAATAAATGGATATGAAATGTACGTGATCCGCTATACAGCGGGCCAGGGGCATTAAGGAGTGTGAATGGACTTGGAATGGGCATTACAATGGGGATGGAGCGTCTTAAATGCTTGCCTGCACCTGCTTTTGCAGCCGTTTTATTATATCTCGATACTCATTGTCGCACTTGGTTATCGTCGGCAAATGCTGCTGGAGCGCAAGCTATTTCATACCAAAATGCATAGCTGGGCTGCAGAGACCTGGCGTGTCGTATGGAATGGTTTGCTTGCTGGAATGGCGCTATCTGCTCTGGGGATGTTCGTCAGCGTGCATCTGAACTCGGCTTCCATCGTATGCCTGTGGGTAGCGACATTACTGCTCATGCTGGTACGCGTCCGTTACCTGTGTCTCGCTTATTCGGTAGGTCTGCTAGGTGTGGCTCAATTTTTCGTAAACGTGGCCAGTGGCTGGCAACCTGGGGGAGCGCTCGGAACATCAGTAGCAGCTATCCGTGGATTGGATATTCCAGCACTGTTGGTGCTGGTCGCCGTGCTGCATGTGGCTGAGGCGTTGTTGGTTCGCTGGCAAGGGGGGAAGGCGGCCACTCCGCTGTTTGTCGAGGGCAAACGGGGAAGATTGGTTGGCGGTTATCGTATGGAAGACCTCTGGCCCATTCCGTTGTTGTTGTTGGTACCGACTCAGGGAGGCTTCATGCTTCCCTGGACACCTTTGTTCGGCGGCGATGCCGGAACCGGGTATATGCTGGCAGCCTTGCCAGTCCTGATGGGCTTCAGCAGCGTGACGCTAGGCCAGCTACCACGACAGAAGGCGGTACTTACTTCGAACCGTTTGCTCCTGTATAGTGTGGCTTTACTTCTGCTGAGCTTGCTGGCTGCATGGTGGAGTCCGCTGATATTGTTAGCAGCGTTATTCTCCTTTCTGGCTCATGAGGCGCTGATCTGGTATGGTAATATAGAGGAAAGTCGTCTTAGCCCGATGTTTGTCCATCCGGAGCAAGGGATGCGTGTTCTCGCTGTGCTGCCAGACAGTCCGGCGACAGCCATGGGCATACTGCCGGGCGAGGCCATTTACCGCGTGAATGGGATTGTTGTGAATACCCGTGCCGAGTTACACCAGGCCTTGCGGATCAACTCTGCTTTTTGTAAGCTGGAGGTACGCAATCTGCAGGGCGAGAGCAAGTTTGTGCAGCGAGGCATGTACGATGGCGATCATCACCAGCTAGGGGTTGTGCTTGCACCTGATGCAGACGCGAGCTGGGCCGTATCCATACAGCCAGCCTCCATCTACCGGATTGTTGCCATGCACATAGGCGCACGCCAACGTAAAGCTGGACAGGCATCGCAGGCAGAGAAGGCACATTTGGATACCATGGACAAATAGATGTTACAACAAGAGGGTAGTCATTATTTGATTAGAGTCGAATAAGGCTACGCTCTTTTTATATGCCGACAGTAGCCTGCTTGAAATCAATATTCTGATCGGTATACAATGAATATGTAATAAGAAGCGTTGATGAACCGAATGCCTATCATGTGTGACAAGCAGGGAGAGGAAAAGATGAACGCAATCCACTTTATTCGAGAGTACATCAGGCATCCACGCAGCGTAGGCGCTGTTATACCCAGCTCAAGACAGTTGGCCAAACAAATTGCCACACCGATTTACTTTGACAAAGCATCGTGCATTATTGAATATGGTGCAGGAACCGGTGTGTTTACGCAAGAGCTTATTTTGAACAAGCGTCCAGAAACGCTACTTTTAGTGATTGAAGCTAATGAATCGTTTTACAAAACGCTACAAAGCAAGTACGGACACTTGGAGAGGGTACACATTATTCATGGATCGGCTGAGCATGTAGCTCAGTATATACGACAGTATGAGGTCCCAAAAGTGGATTATGTCGTGTCAGGGCTCCCTTTCACCAGCTTGCCCGCTGCATTATCCAGCCTCATTTTGGGACAAACGGCTGAGGTTTTGGGCCAGGAAGGCAAATTTATTACGTTCCAGTACAGCAAGGTCAAACACAATTTTTTCCGCACCTTTTTTGCTGACATTCAGATTAAAAAGGTAAACTGCAATGTTCCGCCCGCTTATGTGTTCACTTGCAGCCTGTAACTTTGCAGCTATGTAGAGGATTAGAATAAATACGAATGTGAATATACGGATGATTATGAGAAGACTTGGTCAGCGTCATTGAGATGCTGAAACGGTCTTTTTTTGTTGTGCACTTTTATGGATATATAAGAAGGGGATATGTTAAAAAGCAAAATTCATTTAAGGAATCATATTTTAAAATGGGGCTTAACCTATATATTACATAAGATGGAACCCGCTAGATTTTTGTAAGATTCATGATAAATCTGAACTTTTGTTAAAGGAGATTTATATATGGTAAAACCGCTGATATTCATGCGTTGGTGTGAGTACTATGAGTTAAGTGACCGTGAGACGGATTTTGTATCTTTTTTTATGATGAATTTCTCGGCTGCCCGTTCAGGCAATCAACCGAAGCTTAGGGAGCAGTTTGTTGAAATTCAGAAAAAAACCTTTCCTGAATACCCGTTTGATATTACCCCGGAAGAACTGGATTACTCCAAATTCGAAGGCTTGATGAAGCAAGTGCTGAAAATTCATTTTGACACGGCCGAGCTGCTATACTCCTTCTATCTCCAAAAGCTGTGCGCGCCTTTGGCAGAATACATTTTATCCACTGGAGAGTCAGAGCCTGCACGCATCTATTATAAGCTTATTCAAAAGGATAAAGTGCGCTAGGGAAGACGAGTGTGGATGAGCAAGAGCTATTGGGATACTCAAGCTATATGGTTATTTAAGAAATTAATACTATCTAATTAAAATAATAGTTAAAAATGTCAATATACCTTTGTGTTAAGGTAATATTATAAATCCAGTTTCAAAGAAAGAGGGTGTTGTCTTCGGCTGGAACATTTCAAGCAGGGATATGACGCTGCAACGGAACGATAAGCTCGTTTGGGGACAGGAAAGGGGCCTTAAAGCCTCAAGGAGGGGCATTCGTATGGGTGCCGCTCTTTTTAAATTGAAGGGAGGAAGAGGCATGAAGGGGAAAAATTGCAGGGGTATTTTGTCCAAGCGTTCCAAATGGCTGCCGATCGTCATGGCATGCACGATTATAGCAGTGGGGGCTGTACCGGCTCCAGCTGTAGTTCACGGTCAAACGGCAAAGACTGTTACCATTAAAGTCGATACATCCAAGGATCGTAAGCCTATTAGCCCTTATATTTACGGTACGAATCAGGAGTTGTCAGGCGATGAGAATCTGACTGCCAGACGACTTGGTGGCAATCGAATGACCGGATATAACTGGGAAAACAATATGTCCAATGCAGGAAGCGATTGGGAGCAATCCAGCGATAACTATTTATGCAACAATGGCGGTCTGACAAAAGCTGAATGTGAAAAGCCGGGGGCGGTGACGACTTCGTTTCACGATCAATCGCTGAAGCAGGGCACATATTCTTTAGTCACACTGCCGATGGCCGGTTATGTGGCCAAGGATGGAAACGGAAGTGTGCAGGAAAGCGAAAAGGCTCCTTCCGCTCGGTGGAATGAGGTCGTAAACGCTAAAAATGCGCCGTTCCAACTACAGCCTGATCTGAATGACAATCAGGTTTATGCGGATGAATTCGTCAACTTTTTAGTGAAAAAGTACGGCGTTGCTTCAACAAAAACAGGTGTGAAAGGATACTCGCTCGACAATGAACCCGCTCTCTGGTCGCATACGCATCCGCGCATTCATGGTGAAAAGGTCGGAGCGAAAGAGTTGGTAGAGCGGTCGGTAAGTTTATCCAAAGCCGTTAAGGCGGTTGACGCGGGTGCGGAAATTTTTGGGCCCGTCCTTTACGGTTTTGGCGCCTATAAAGATCTTCAAACTGCACCTGATTGGAACTCTGTAAAAGGCAACTACAGCTGGTTCGTGGACTATTACCTCGATCAAATGCGCCTCAGCTCGCAAGCTGAAGGCAAGAGATTGCTGGATGTTTTCGATGTGCACTGGTATCCTGAAGCGATGGGTGGAGGCATACGAATTACAAATGAGGTAGGCAATGACGAAACGAAGAAAGCCAGAATGCAAGCGCCTCGTACTTTGTGGGATCCGACCTACAAGGAAGATAGCTGGATCGCTCAATGGAACAGTGAATTCTTGCCTTTACTGCCTCGATTAAAGCAGTCGGTGGATAAGTATTACCCGGGAACCAAGCTGGCTTTGACTGAGTATAGCTATGGTGGCGAAAATGATATTTCCGGCGGTATCGCTATGGCCGATGTGCTGGGCATCTTGGGCAAAAACGACGTTTATATGGCAAACTACTGGAAGTTAAAGGATGGTGCCAACAACTACGTTAGTGCCGCTTACAAGCTTTACCGCAATTATGACGGAAAAAGCTCTACTTTCGGTGATATCAGCGTTCATGCGCAAACGTCGGATATTGTTAATAGCTCGGTGCATGCTTCCGTAACGGATGCATCCTACAAAGAACTGCACCTCGTTGTCATGAATAAAAGCATGGACAGTGCATTCGACGCCCAATTTGATCTTTCCGGCGAGACGACTTACGGTTCCGGTAAAGTATGGGGCTTCGACAAAAATAGCTCGCAAATTAAGGGAGCAGCGCCAATCACGCAAATTTCAGGCAACCGCTTTACCTATACAGTACCGCCTTTGACGGCTTATCACATCGTGTTGACTGCTGGCAATGATACGTCTGTGCCACCTGTGGAAGGTCCTGAAAGCTTTGCCCTGAGGGCTGAGGCTGGCGATGGGAAAGTCGATTTATCCTGGGACGCTTCCAGCCGAGTTGTAAGTTACAGTGTACAGCGGGCAACGTATGAAAACGGTCCTTTTGCTGCTGTAGCATCCAACTTGGTCGAAACGTCTTATACGGATACGAACGTAACGAACGGCACTTCTTATTATTATAAAATAACCGCACAAACAAAGGCGGGAACGAGCGAATCCAATGTTTTGAAAGCGGTTCCGCGAACGCCTGTAGACGGACAGGATCGCTATGAAGCCGAAGATGGCACGCTGAAGGGAACCATTGTGGAATCCAGCGGGACCGGCTTCTCCGGTACTGGTTATGTAACCAATTTCCACAATGCAGGGGATTCCCTGACGATGACGATTCAGGCAGAGGCGGCAGGCTTGTACAATCTTACAATCGGCTACCGTTCGCCTCATGATGACAAACGCACCAACTTCTCTTTAAACGGCAAAGCGTCTGGCGAGCTGGTACTTTGGAAATCGGCTGATTTTAAAGAAACCTCCGGTGGTAAGGTTCTGTTGAATGCAGGGGCGAATACGATCGGTTTTGAAACAGGCTGGGGCTGGTATGATATCGACTACGTCAAGCTGGAGCCAGCTGCTGACCGTCCACCACATGCAGTAACCAAAACGCTCACCAATCCGAATGCGACGGTAGAAGCAAGAGCATTGATGAACTATCTGGTTGATCAATACGGGAAGAATATGCTTTCCGGTCAAGAGGATATGCCCGAAATTGATTGGCTTCAAGCGAATGTAGGTAAAAAGCCGGCTATTGCGGCACTTGACCTGATTGACTATTCCCCAAGTAGAGCGGAACACGGTCTTAGTTCCACAGAGACGGAAAAGGCGATTGAATGGGATAAGCAAGGGGGCATTGTTACCTTTGCATGGCACTGGAACGCGCCGAAAGGTCTGATCGATACACAGGGAAAAGAATGGTGGAGAGGCTTCTATGCCGATTCGACTACATTCGATATAGAATATGCGATGAATCATCCAGAGTCCGAAGATTATAAATTGCTTATTCGCGACATCGATGTGATTGCAGGGCAATTGAAGAAGTTGCAGGATGCGAAAGTTCCTGTCCTGTTCCGTCCTTTGCACGAAGCGGAAGGCAAATGGTTCTGGTGGGGCGCTAAAGGTCCTGATCCTGTTAAAAAATTGTATATTTTGATGCACGATCGTTTGACTAATGTGCACAAATTGAACAATCTGATCTGGGTCTGGAACTCTGTTGCTCCCGACTGGTATCCGGGAGATGAGTATGTGGATATTTTGAGCTTCGACTCTTATCCACAAGCAGGCGACTACAGCCCGCAAATTGCAAAATATGAAGACCTTGTTACATTAGGCAAGGACAAAAAGCTAGTTGCCATGAGCGAAAACGGACCTATCCCGGACCCTGACCTTATGAAGGCGTATCAAGCCCATTGGAGCTGGTTCGCTACATGGTATGGGGATTTCTTGAGAGACGGCAAACAAAACAGTCTTGAGCATTTGAAAAAAGTGTATAATCATCCGAATGTCATTACGCTTGAAAAGCTCCCGACTAACTTAAAAACGTATGGCATTACCGAGCAACCATCAGTACCAGGCAGCTTCACGCTGAACGCAGCGGGCGAAACGGCAAAAGTAAAGCTGAGCTGGACAGCATCGGCAAATGCCGCAAGCTATGAAGTGAAGCGTTCGACGGCTGAAAACGGTACGTTCGCCACAGTTGCGAGCGATGTATACGGAAGCAGCTACACCGACATAGCCGTAACGGCAGACACGATGTACTATTACCAAGTCGTAGCGAAAAACGATGCAGGACAGACGCTTTCGAACACGGCTAGCGCAGCACCGAAAGCGGATACTCAGCAGCCGACAACGGGACTGGTGCTCCAGTATCGCACAGCGGATACAAATGTGAACGACAATCACTTGAACCCGCATTTCCAAATTGTAAACAAAGGTACAGCCTCCGTACCGATCAACGAGTTGAAACTTCGCTACTACTACACGATCGACGGTGACCGTGACCAGACATTCAACTGCGACTATGCGGTGCTGAGCTGCTCGAAGCTGAATGGTAAGCTGGTTAAAATGGATAAAACTGTAGGAGGTGCCGATTATTATTTGGAAGTCAGCTTCAACTCGAATACTGGCGTGTTAGCACCTGGAGGAAGCACGGGCGAAATTCAAACCCGTATTCATAAAACAGACTGGTCGAACTATAACGAAAGTGACGATTACTCGTATAAAGGCACGCAGACTTCATTCGCCGATCATACGAAGGCTACGTTGTACCATAACGGCATACTTGTCTGGGGAACCGAACCGACAGCTAATTAAGACAGGCGTCTGATATAAGGTGACATGTGAATCAACCGATTATTTCCATTTTGAAATTAGATAAATACCATCGCTGAAATGAGCAGGGGGATTTAGTTTCCCACCTGCTCATTTTTTTGTACAAGAAAACCCCCAGTTCGACTGGGGGTTCAGGAAAGCTTATAGCTAAGTTTACTAGGGATAACAAAGGATGGACAAGAGCAGTTTGGCACGCCGATAGTAACCACCCAAGCCGATCTCAGTTTGGCACGCCGATAGTAACCACCCAAGCCGATCTCAGTTCGGCTGACCGACAGGCAAATTCTCGAGACTCGTCTTTTTATTGATTATTCTGTAAAAAAATGAAATGATATGTTTGTTTCGATCTTTTTTGTAACACATCAAGAATTATAATTTCATTATAGCCAGTGGAAAGGAGGATAGGTTTAAGAATAATTGGCTCAGTGGATGCAGGGACGAACTCGGAAGAAACCTGCTAATAGCGACTTGCATTTTAACAAAGAAGCAAAATCACCTGTTTCAAAGGAGGCGTAGGTATAAGGTAATGCCGCATTTTGAAATAAATTTTTATCTTGTTCTTTTTATTAGACGATCCAAAATCAAACCAATAAGATACCAGAAGCCTAGTGTAGTCAAGTATATAACAGGCATTGGAATATTTGCTTCTCGCACAAATCGAAATGATTCGTACATCCAAACCAAAGGGCTAATGATAGCCAATAAAAAATTATAGTCATCATAACCGGAAATATTTATAGTAATTACTAAAATTGAGATTAGAATCAACCAAAAGCGAAATGATTTCATCAACCATACCTCCAAACAAATATTTACAGTTAACATAACATATAGTCGTCGTTGTAGCAAAAAAATAATACAACAAAGTATACACTTACTTCTTGGACGGTATGAGTTAATTTTCATTAAACATGAAAGAAGGTCAAGTGATGAAAATAAATAAGACGGTTGTAACAATCGGGACTACCATTCTCTTAATTTCCTCTGTCGTTCCTGCTTCTCTAGCATTAAATGCTGCCTCAAAAGATTCGACAGGCTTTGTTAAACCAACCATATCGTCGCTTAAAGATTTAGATCATGTCGAAGTATTGAAATCGCTGAATAACGCTCAAACAGTCAACTTATCAGTGTATGGTGATTCAGATAGCCGGGGAAAACAAACTGAATATTTGAAAACATTAAATGGTAATGAGTTATTCGAGACACTTGGTGAACTTTCCATTTATGACGAGCCAAATTTTGAAAAATATGCAGAATCCATTTTACCCTATTTAAAAAAACAATGGCAGGGAAAAGTGCCTGCTGGAGTCTCAGATATCGTAACTGACCAAGAGTATAATTCAAAATTAAGAGCGTTTATTATAGATATACTGGCTAATGGTAACAAATTGGATAAAAGAAGTCTCGAAAAGATTAAAACCGTTATAGAAAATAAGAGTGAGGACGAAAATCTTCGAAGATATGCTTTATTGCAACTAGAGCCACAAAAAGATGCTGCATTAAGTGCTGAAGAAAAGTCTATTAATTTGAAAGCAATATTTGATGATTCTAATGAATCTGTTCAAGTAAGGTCCGCCGCAATTACAGCTATGCGGAGGTTAAATGATCCTCATTTTAAAGTGGTCTTATCTTCTTTAAGCAAAAGTGAGAACGCGAATGATCCTTTACTTCGCACTTTGGTTACAAGCGCTGCAAAAGCCGGAGAGCTAGATAATTATACGGAAGTTGTGAAGAAAATTCTTAATGAAACTAAGGATGAGCAAGTTTTTGAAAGTACAATATACGCGCTTGGTGTTTCTGGTGGTGAGGAAGCAGTAAATCTAGTTGTACAGCATCAGGGGAAGTTTAAGGGCAATGCAGAGGAAATTGGTAAGTACTCCTTACTAAGAAATTTGAACACCATTTCATCCATGTTGAAAAGTCAATCTGATGATAAAATCATAACAGCTTTAAAAGCATCAGAGATTATCAATTATGGAGAAGTGTACCCTGACATAAAAGAAATCCATAAAAATTCCAAAAACTCAGAGGTTATCAAATCAGCAGAACACGCTTTAGAGACGATTATACCGGAAAATCTTGTTGATGAGTTTAATACCAAGAAGTGGGAGGGGAAATAATAATGCATAATATTTCGCTTCTAAATAAAAAAGTACTGTTAGCTATACTACTTCCACTATTAGTTTTACTAGGAGCTAGTTACACTCACGCGGCAGATAGAGGTGATGCAGGATATAGAGAGGGGGGATGGCTTACTTTTGGAAGTGACCATGGTGGCGTACGCGGAAATAGTGGTGTGGTTTATGAAATTAGGGGCATTGCCAGTGGGGTTGTATTGAGTGATTTTGATAGCTTTAAATCTGGTAAAACATTCTATGGGTTTTATACCAATCCTTCTATAACAGATTCGAAAAGAGGTTATATTGTAAGCACGGTTGCTGCAATGACCGCCGATCCAGACATTTCTTATACTGCTCAAGCGCAACTTATGCATGACGATCATCGCTCATCATCCTACGTCCATGTTGATGAAATCACAGATATACGTTGCGATGGGGTTATCGAGTATGCCTATGAATATAATGATGTGTATGTATGGGGACCATCTAATACTAGAACAAGCTCAGGGAATCCAACAGATTTTGATATATCAAGTAAAGTAAATGTAGAATATCACGCAGATTTAGGATATGATGAGCCTTGGTTAGAAGTTAGTCCAAGAGTACAGCGTGGAGCGGCAACGGTAGATAACCCTACAAAATGGACTCAATTACGCCCAAGAACCTCGTAAAATGACATAACTAGTACACTAATCAGTCTTTGAACTGTAGATACAATCGTTTGAGTTTTATATGTATACGGGCGTCTTCGGTAGTATTACGCCTGCTTATCAATAGCAGCATTAGCAGTGCAGTATTCTCTAGATTTCACTAAAAGGAAAAACGAAGGGCATTCTTGGATAAATCCGAGAGAGCCCTTTTTGCATTAAATAATCAGTACTTTAATGAAGGGCTTGAATGTTGAAAAAGGGATGTGTTCCAAGCCCCGATTGTCATGGGAAATCATAAAAAAAAGACTTCTGTCTAAGGCATCATAAATTAAAGTGGATATATAGACCATATATTTCACTATTTTCGTAATTTTGTACTGAAATGAATTTCCTATAAGATGGATTTTACATATAAGCACCACTTACGCTATGTCTAAAACTTATTGAGGGGGATTGGCATGGAACATACACCTACGATCCGCTCCAAGATAGAGACAGAACTAAAGCAGAGGGGTTACACATTTAGCAGCTTCAGTAAAATATCTGGAATTAACCGTGGTACATTCAGTACCATGCTGAACAGTAACCCGCCTAAGCCGATCTCGGTTCGGCAGATGGACTTGATTACCAAGGCACTGGGATATCCCGAAGGCTGGCTGTATGAGTTGTACATAGATGAATGCTTCTACGAGGGAAAAGGGCACTGGAAACGGATTAAGCCTTTTTTAATGCGTTGTGTGGAGTTAGGAAGAAAGGACTGTATTCGAAGGGTATTGTCGAGGCTAACCGAGGACTTGTCCTATGTATCGACGGTATTTGAGTTTGCAGAAGAACTGCACGAAGCAGGCAAGGAAAAGGAAGCGATCCCCTTTTACGAGTGTGTGGTAGAGAACGAAAGGTACCATCATTCCGAGCGGTTGGCAATCAGCCAGTTTAGGCTATTTTCTTGTTCTTTAAACAAAGATTTAGAGAATAATCGTCAACAAGCTATAAAATTTGCTCCTTATCGCAAAAATTTGCCTGAATCTCATCAATTGGATGCTTTATTAAAGCTGGCAAATGTGTACTACCAAGTTGATGATTGTGAGACAACTATACGATATACAAGAGAACTTGAGGTAATTGCCACAAATATTTATCAGCAGCAGATTCAGGTTAGATTAAGAAAACGTGAAGTTAAGCCTCTAAATACAGAAAGACATCTAATCGTCTATTATGGTCAAGCCTATTTAACGCAGGGGAATGCCTACGAGAAACAGGGGTTATACAAAAAAGCTATGGAGTTCATCCCCTACTATGCAAATTTAACTGATTTTGAAGGTCTAGATGAGGTTGGTATGTTAGAGGCACGGAAATTTGAAATGTGGGCGGAAGCAAACCGCTTGAATTTAGAAATTCTGATGGGAGATATGACTAATTTACCTGCCTATGTAGAACTTATTAGGAATAATCCTCAGGAAATATTACTTGGGTTACTAACCATATTAGAGTCTGCCAATACTTATAATTATATGATAGACGAATATTTAATTCTTTTTGGAGAGAATATTAATGAGTTTAGAGACTTACGTACAAATATTTCTTATTACAAGACGAATTATAATCTAGCAAACTATTCCCGTTTTTTTCTTGAGCTTAGTCGCTACTATTTTAATAAAGGGAACTATTCTGAGGCAATAGACTGTATGCTGAATAGTTTAAAGGCAACTTCACAGTTAAACGATAAGGCTTACTATATCAAGTCTATCACGTTGTTGTTTGAGAAATATAAGGATCATTCGACACATGAACAACGGACAGAATATGAAAAAGTGATTAAAGCAGTGGAGAACAATATCAAGGAAATGACTTTTTAGAATACAAAAGGGCTATATAATCTACTACTCTAAGTAAATTATATAGTCCTTTTGACATATTACGTGTATGACTACTCGGGAAAAAGTTAATTTTTTAGTTAGTTGCCTGAATCATCGAAGTTATTTTCAGAAAGCTCACGCTCTGAAGAGGTAAACAGTTCTTTTAAAATACGATAAGCTTTATTCTGATCCGCTTCATTCTGCTGGGAAAGGATATGAACGCATTCCCATATCCAGGGCTGACTTTTGAGTTCTTTAAAAGGATTAAAATCAAAAAATGCAAATACATTGGTGTCTAGCGCTTCGGCTATTTTCTCCAAAGTTTTAATTTGTACATTGACCTCACCGCGCTCCAACTTGCCGATATAGGAACCTGTTGAATCGGATGCTTCTGCTAACTGTTCTTGTGTAATACCCCGCAATTTTCGAAATTGACGGATTTTCGTTCCTAATAGTTTGGTTGTTTCCATAGACACCCACACTCCTATAGTATGAGTGTAGACAAAGCTGGATTAAGCGTGGAGGTAATTAAATTACCTTAATTATTCGATATTTAGTTCTTGTAAGAACTATTTTAATAAACATCAAATTCCATAATATAATAAAACAGTGTAGAAAAGGGGTTGACCGTCATCCAATTTATTCATATAATTTCTAGTATATTGTAATTGATTGTCGAGGAGGGTGATTTTTTAAAATCCTCTGAATACGCCGGGGGGGTTTTTATTGGAAAATGCAACCACGATCCGTTCGGAAATTGAGAAAGAATTAAAACTAGGTGGCTACACTTTTAATAGTTTTGGACAAGCTACGGGGCTTAACCGGGGCATATTTAGTGCTATGCTTAACGGCAATCCGCCTAAACCTATCTCGGTAAGACAAATGGACTTGATTACCAAAGCCTTTAATTATCCAGAAGGCTGGTTGTATGACCTGTATGTGGATGAATGTTTTTATGATGGAAGACCACATTGGAAAAGGGTCAAGCCGTTCCTGATTCGTTGTGTTGAAGTAGGAAATTTGCGATGCGTGGAGAAAGTGCTCTCACGCTTAATGGAAGATCTTAACCACATTCCAACAATCTTTGCTTTGGCAGAGGAGCTTTATGAAGAAGGGAAGTTAAAAGAGGCAATTCCTTTCTATGAATGTGTCATTGAAAATGAGAAATACCAACATTCAGAGAGGTTGGCAATTAGTCATTATAGAATTTTTTCAATCTCTGTTAGTGAAAGTATGGAAAGAAATTTGGAGGCCGCCCTAAGATTTGTACCCTTTAGAAATCGGGTACCCTTAGAATATCATTTAGATGGTTTGCTTAAACTGTTAAATCTTTATCACAATTTGCATCAATGGAAAGAAGCGGAGCGTTATGCGGATGAATTAAGAGCGCTTACAACTATTGTATGTAAAAGTAGAGAAACTAATAAAAAGAGTTTTACATTGAAAACTGAAAGACATTTAGTTGTCTACTATGGTCAAGGTTATTTGATGAAGGGAATTGCATTGGAAAAACAAGAAAGATATGAGGAGGCCATGAATTATATTTCTGGCTATGCTGATCTGAGTTGGTTTGAAGATTTAGGGGAAATTGGACAAAAAGAAGTACAAAAGTTCACCCTTTGGGCAAATGCTAATCAACTTAGCTTGAAAATTCTTATGGGCGATACAAGTAGTTTACCAATGTATATTCAATTTCTGAAAAATAACCCACCCGAGATTTTGTTGGGTTTATTAACGATAGTTGAGTCGGCTAACAAGCACGGTTTTTTAATTGAACATATTCTCCAACAGTTTTCTCATGAATTGGCCTCATTTAATAATGAATTATCTATGAAAGCCAGCTACTATAAACAGTCATTTAGTTATGACACTTATGCTGATTTGTGTTACCAACTGGCCATATATATGTTTAATAACCTTTCCCATGAAAAAGGCATCTATTATGTTTTAAAAAGCTTGAAGAAATGTCTGGAAATCAGCAGTAAAGAAAAGTTTATGATTTGTACAGCATTATTTGAAAGGTTTAGAAACAAAGCAACAAAAGACCAAAAATCAGAATATGAAGGTATCATGGAGGAGGTTTTAATCAATGCGAGTAAAAAACCTTAAATACATGCTGATTATGGGTTTTTTTAGCTTTTTAGCATTCTCTCATAACATTGTTGTTTTTGGACATGGTGCAGGAGGTTAATAGTTATCAAAAAACCAGCCTTACTGAGGCTGGTTTTTTGATTCATCCCGTTAAAGGGATGAATTGGGTTTTATTATATTTTTAACCTGTAGGGAAGGTATCAGCTTGTAAACTAATGTAAATACCACACCGAACAGGAGGTTTATTGATGTGAAATGGAAACAATTGGAGGAATGCATCGAAGAAAAGCGGAAGGAACTAAATGATTTGGCGAATGAGGTGGGATTGAAGGATCGGCGGGTGTTAATCAAGTCCATGGAATTGGATCGACTCCTTAATAAATACAGCGACTGGAAATATAGCTATCGTAGACAACAGAGCATACCCCAAAGTTCACAAATACAAGAGAAGCAACACGAGCTTGTCCTATCTTATTAATCTTCAAGTATCATGACAAGATAAAACCTAACTTCACCAGGGCTTCTAATACATAGTGGGATATAGAATAAACAAAATAATCTCTATGCATCTCGTACGCCGCTCTTATCCACGTTGTTCGTACGGTTTATTGTTCTGCGTCTACATCAGAGCGGAAGCCATGTATTAATGATGAATATGTATCAAAAAAACCTCCCGATTCACGTTATTGCGTGACTCAGGAGGTTTTTGGGTTTTACTGTTGAAGCTGGCGTAGTACGGTGATTTCGACACGGCGGTTTTTTTGTCGCCCAGCTTCGGTGCTATTGTCACCAACCGGCCGGGTATCTGCATAACCCGCATACTGAAATCCTGAGGGTGACAGTTGCTCTCTGTCGAGAAAGAATCGGAGTACAGATAGTGCCCGTGCGCCGGAAAGCTCCCAGTTATCCTTATACGTCGATGAGTTCGAGGAGCGCGTGAACGGAATGTTGTCCGTATGGCCCTCAATGCTAATCGGTGTTTTCAAATCTCGAAACAGACTGGCCAACTTGGATAGCGTGTTGGCAGAGCCTTGCTTGAGTGCAGCTCTACCTTGATCGAATAAAAAGCGGTCATTTAGCGTAATGACAATACCACGCGGCTGATCTGACACAAAAATCTGGTTTTCCAGTTTGTTGTCCGTAATATATTCTTGAATGACACCCATTAAATTTTGCAGCTCTTTTTCCTGCGTGCGAAATGCTTGTTCACGTTCGGTGAGCTTAGTCGATCCAGCTTCCTTTTTATCGGCTGCTGGTTGCTTGGTCGTGGGTGGATTCTTGCTGGTGTAACGATCGGCAGTACCTGTAATGCCCGAGCCTTGCTCCAAAATAGAATCTCCTTTGTGGAACGTATCCTGGAGGGATTGAACAACGACATCGTATTTTTTAGCATCCAGACTACTCATGGCATACATCACAACGAAAAATATGAGCAGCAGGGTGATCAGATCGGCATAGGTAATCATCCAGCGGTCACGATGGTCTCCGCCGCCTCCTTGACCCCCACGGCGCTTACCGCGCGCTCTCATGGAAGTCCTCCTTTGGAGAAGCTTCCTCTGTGAGCGAGCGACGAGGCGGTTTGCGATCTATATTTTGCTCTGAGCGGATAAAGAACTCTAACTTTTTGCGTACAAGCTTTGGATTCTCTCCGTTTTGAATAGCCAGAATACCTTGCAGCAGCAAATCCATAGTGATAATTTCACTCTCACTGGCTGCTCTTATTTTGGATGCGATGGGCAGGAAGATCAGGTTGGCGCTAGCAACGCCGTATAGTGTTGCGATAAAAGCAACAGCAATAGACGGACCAAGCGCAGTAGGCTCGGTCAGGCTGCCCAGTACATGGATCAGGCCCATGACAGTACCGATAATCCCCATCGTAGGGGCATAACCGCCTGCGGATTCGAATATTTTGGCGTACCCTTCATGTTTGTGTTCAATGGCATCTAACTCAAGCTCTAAAATCTGTTTGATCTGCTCCTGCTCGGTGCCGTCGATGACCAACTGAAGACCTTCACGCAAAAATGCATTCGGATGCTCTGATGAAGTACGCTCTAGCGCAAGCACACCGGATCGGCGTGAGGTGGCCGCCATGGAAACCAAATCTTCTATATATTGCTTCGTAGGATTGTCCTCACGGCTAAATGCCATCCGTAGAGCGGTGGGGATCGTCTTCAGCTTGGAAGCTGGGTAGCTGATCACAACTGCGGCGAAAGTTCCCCCAAATACAATTAGAGCCGATGTACCTTGAAGCAGCCCTGTAAATTCGCCGCCTTCCCATAAGAAGCCACCGATTAATGCAATGATTCCTGCGATGATGCCCAATACGATGGTGATATCCAAAATTTAATTCACTCCTATTCAAGACTTATCGTTTGCATCCACGGTAAGAAAGAGGTATAATACGGGAACAAACATTCTTATCCAACCATATTTCCCAAGTATCATTGCTCGGGAAATATCGACATAGAGTTACAGGTAAAGACGTTAAAGCTCGACTGGTGTAAAATCATGATGTTTCCATTTTAGACGATAAGGGTGATGCAGGGCAATGAGTGATATCGTTGTTAGCGATAAGACTTTTGAAATTCAGTCGGAATTCCAACCTCAAGGCGATCAACCTCAGGCCATTTTTGAATTGGTAGAGGGAATTGCAGAAGGAAAGAAGCATCAGACGCTATTGGGTGCTACGGGAACAGGTAAGACGTTTACCATCGCACAGACCATTGCCAAGTTGAATCGGCCTACGCTGGTTATTGCACATAATAAGACTTTGGCTGCTCAACTGGCGAGTGAGTTTAAAGAGTTCTTTCCGAATAACTCAGTCGATTATTTTGTCAGCTACTATGATTACTATCAACCGGAAGCATACATTCCGTCTTCCGATACGTATATTGAGAAGGATTCCAGCATCAATGAGGAGATTGATAAACTTCGCCACTCAGCGACAAGCTCTCTGTTTGAGCGTCGTGACGTTATTATTGTAGCGAGTGTCTCCTGCATTTATGGTTTGGGTTCCCCGAAAGAATATTCAAGCTTGCTGCTTTCGCTTAGAGTCGGCATGGAGAAACCCCGCAATCAGATTTTGTCCCGCTTGGTCGATATTCAATATCAGCGGAACGATATCAACTTCGTGCGGGGTACTTTCCGTGTACGGGGGGATGTTGTCGAGATATTCCCGGCTTCCCAAGGGGAACACGCTATACGTGTAGAACTGTTCGGGGATGAAATTGAACGAATTACCGAGATTAATGTGCTTACGGGTGAATTGATCGGTGAACGTGATCATATTGCCATTTTCCCGGCATCTCACTTCGTTACTCATGAGGATACGATGAAGGTAGCGTTGGTCAACATTGAACGTGAGCTTGAAGAGCGATTAGCGGAGTTGAAGGAGCAAGGGAAGCTCTTAGAGGCACAACGTTTGGAACAACGTACCCGCTATGATATCGAGATGATGAAAGAGGTTGGTTTTTGTTCCGGCGTCGAGAATTATTCAGGTCCACTGACATTCCGCGAGCGAGGAGCGACACCATATACGCTGATGGATTATTTCCCGGATGATATGCTGATCGTCATTGACGAGTCCCATGTTACGTTGCCGCAGATTCGTGCCATGTATAACGGTGACCAAGCACGTAAGAATGTACTGGTAGAACATGGATTTCGTTTGCCATCTGCATTGGATAATCGCCCGTTGAAGTTTGAAGAGTTCGAGGACAAGGTAAGTCAGATCATCTATGTATCTGCTACTCCAGGACCTTATGAGATGGAGAAATGCGAAACGATGGTACAGCAGATTATTCGTCCTACCGGGCTTCTTGATCCGATTATTGAGGTGCGTCCGAGCAAGGGGCAGATTGATGATCTCATTAGTGAAATACGGCTTCGCATAGAACGTGAAGAACGGGTGCTGGTGACTACACTTACGAAGAAGATGTCTGAAGATTTGACTGACTATTTAAAAGAAGTAGGCATCAAGGTTCGGTATATGCACTCCGAGATTAAGACGTTGGAGCGGATGGCTATTTTGCGGGATCTTCGTCTAGGGACCTTCGACGTGCTAATCGGGATCAACTTGTTGCGGGAAGGCCTCGATTTGCCGGAAGTATCGCTGGTCGCGATTTTGGATGCGGACAAAGAAGGCTTCCTGCGTTCTGAGCGCTCTCTGATACAGACGATCGGACGGGCAGCACGGAACAGTGACGGTCGTGTTATTATGTACGGCGATAAGATTACCGATTCTATGGATAAAGCGATAAAGGAAACGGAACGTCGTCGTGCGATCCAAATTCAGTATAATGAAGAACATGGGATTACCCCGCAAACCATCCGTAAAAAGATTCGTGATGTTATTGAAGCAACCAAGGTGGCAGAGTCTAAGAATGATTACCTTCCTAATGAGACGGGTAAACTTTCCAAGAAGGAGCGTCAATCACTCATTCAGCGTCTGGAAGCAGAGATGAAAGATGCCGCCAAGAACCTACAGTTCGAGCGGGCAGCCGAGCTGCGTGATGCTTTGCTGGAGTTACGAGCTGATTAAAGATTGAGAATAAGCTAGAAGCAAAACATATGAAAATAAAATGTTTGATTGCTTTGCTTTTAAAAATAGTGAGGGCGGCCTATGTGGTCGTTCTCTTTGCGATATATCACTTCCATGGGATAATCCAATGCGATATAGCATGACGTGAACTACGGCTAAGGAGATGAAACATTTGGCGAATGAAAGCATCATCATCAAAGGCGCACGCGCGCATAATCTCAAAAATATTGACGTGACGATTCCACGGGACAAGTTCGTCGTCCTGACAGGGCTTAGCGGCTCAGGTAAATCGTCACTGGCTTTCGATACGATCTATGCGGAAGGGCAGCGGCGGTATGTGGAATCTTTATCTGCGTATGCCCGTCAATTCCTCGGGCAAATGGAGAAACCAGACGTTGATTCGATTGACGGTCTGTCTCCTGCCATTTCCATTGACCAAAAAACAACAAGTCGGAATCCGCGTTCTACTGTCGGAACGGTTACCGAAATCTATGACTACCTGCGGTTGTTGTTTGCTCGGGTGGGTCATCCTCATTGTCCTGAACATGGCATTGAAATCACTTCACAGACCGTTGAGCAGATGGTAGACCGCATTTTGCAGTATCCTGAAAAGACAAGACTGCAGATTCTGGCTCCATTGGTTTCCGGCCGCAAAGGTGAGCATAAAACACTGTTCACGGATATAGCCAAGCAGGGCTTTGTACGGGTACGTGTGAATGGAGAACTACGTGAATTGTCTGAGAAGATTGAGCTGGAAAAGAACAAGAAGCACTCGATTGAAGTGGTCGTAGACCGCATCGTAGTCAAGGAAGATGTGCGTGCGCGTCTGTCTGACTCTATTGAGACGGCGCTGAATCTTTCAGGTGGGCAGTTGCTTGTAGACATTATGGGGCAAGAGGAGTTGCGGTTCAGCTCCAACTTTGCATGTCCTATTTGTGGATTCAGCATAGATGAGCTGTCTCCAAGAATGTTTTCCTTTAATAGTCCGTTCGGCGCTTGTCCCGATTGTGATGGGTTAGGAGTTAAAATGGTGGTTGACCCTGATTTGCTCATCCCCGATCCTGAAAAAAGTGTGGAGGATGGAGCGTTTCAGGCATGGAGCGGGGGAACTTCCACTTATTATCCTCAATTTTTACAGTCAGTATGCGAGCACTACGGTATTCCGCAGGACATTCCTGTTAGTCAATTGACGACAGAACAAATGAACCTCATTTTACATGGAACGGGAGAGCAGAAGATCCGTTTCCGCTATGAGAATGATTTTGGTCAACGTAAGGAAGCCTATGTGACCTTCGAGGGGATTATTCCCAATCTGGAGCGTCGTTATCGTGATACGGCTTCCGAAGGTATACGTGAATTTATTGAAGGCTTTATGAGTGCAAAGCCATGTAACACCTGTAAGGGACACCGTCTGAAAAAAGAAAGTCTGTCGGTAACCATTCAAGAGCGTAATATAGCTTTTGTGACAGCTTTGTCTATCGGTGAAGCCTCAAACTTTTTCCATACACTGGAGCTGAGTGAGAAGGAGAAGTCGATTGCCAATCTCATTTTAAAAGAAATTAACAGCCGCCTGGGATTCCTCGTTAACGTTGGTCTGGAATACCTGACTTTAAGTCGTGCGGCAGGCACGTTGTCAGGCGGTGAAGCACAGCGTATCCGACTGGCGACACAGATCGGGTCCAGTCTGATGGGTGTGCTTTATATTTTGGATGAGCCTAGTATCGGTCTGCATCAGCGAGATAATGACCGTCTGATTAGTGCTTTGGAGCATATGCGAAATCTTGGCAATACGTTGATTGTGGTGGAGCATGACGAAGATACGATGATGGCAGCGGACTATATCATTGATATCGGGCCGGGAGCTGGAATCCATGGTGGGATGATCATGTCGCAGGGGACTCCGCAGGAAGTTATGGAAGACCCGAATTCCTTAACCGGGCAGTATTTGAGCGGACGTAAGTTCATTCCGGTCAATACCGAGCGGCGCAAGCCTGCTGATAAATGGCTGGAGATTCGCGGAGCCAAGGAGAACAATCTCAAAAATGTGAATGTCAAAATTCCGCTGGGTGTTTTCTCAGCTGTTACTGGTGTATCCGGCTCTGGAAAATCGACACTGGTCAACGAAATTTTGTACAAAACGTTGGCGCGTGATCTGAACCGGGCGAGAGTACGTCCAGGGCAGCATAAAGAAATTCGCGGACTAGAACATATCGAAAAGGTTGTTGAGATCGATCAATCGCCAATTGGCCGTACACCGCGTTCCAATCCTGCAACGTATACTGGTGTATTTGATGATATCCGTGACTTATTCTCGCAGACGAACGAGGCCAAAGTACGAGGCTACAAGAAAGGCCGCTTTAGCTTTAACGTTAAGGGAGGTCGTTGTGAAGCTTGTAGAGGCGACGGCATCATCAAGATTGAGATGCATTTTCTGCCGGATGTGTATGTTCCATGCGAAGTGTGTAAAGGCAAGCGTTATAACCGGGAGACCCTAGAGGTTAAATACAAAGGGAAAAGTATTGCCGATGTGCTGGAGATGACGGTAGAGGATGCAACGGAGTTTTTTGAAAATATTCCGAAGATTCATCGCAAGATCCAGACACTGATGGATGTAGGTTTGGGGTATATCAAGCTGGGTCAGCCTGCGACTACCTTGTCTGGCGGTGAAGCACAGCGTGTGAAGCTGGCCTCCGAATTGTATCGTCGCAGCACAGGCAAAACCATTTATATTTTGGACGAGCCGACAACCGGTCTGCATGTTCACGATATTGACCGATTATTGACGGTGCTGCATCGTTTGGTTGATTCAGGAGAGACGGTGCTGGTCATTGAGCATAATCTGGATGTGATTAAAACAGCCGATTATCTGATTGATTTGGGACCAGAAGGCGGAAGCGGCGGTGGAACGATCTTGGCTACCGGCACACCGGAGCAACTTGTGAAAGTCGAAGAATCCTATACAGGTCGATACTTAAAGCCGATCCTTGAACGGGATACAGAGCGTAGCCAAGCGCTTCAGACAGTCGATCTATAGATACCGTTTAACATAGTTTTAAAAGCCCTGCATAGGCAGGAAGGCAGAATACGAGCTACTGTATTGATGCCTTCGCCTTGGCAGGGTTTTATTTTTTTTGTAGAAAAAGAAAACTTTTATCAAATTCCTGCGTTAAAGCATGTGACACATAGTTTACCAAGCGCTGGAATAATAAATCTATACGTATATTCATCGACAGAAAGTCTCTGAGTAGGCTCTAAATTTTGGAGTTTTGAATGTTTAGGCTCGGGCTTGAAGAGGTAAATATATAAATCATGATTATATAGCATCATACGAAGTTCCGTGCCCGCGTGACAACCATTACAAGTTGAAGCGAAACCGTCTGTAGTTTTATCACATCTAAGGTTCATACAACATCTCTGAGGAAGTCATGAAGGGAGCTGGAACGCTTGAAGGTTAAGCAAAGTAGAGTTTTACGTACACGTGTGTATACATGGGCAGCAGGAGCTGCTTTGGCGGCATGTTTGATGGGTTATAGTGCTGCACCGTCCTATGCCTCCGAGGTGTCCGAGGCGTTTGCGCCCAAACAAGCCGAAATCGAAACAAGTGCAGCAATTGGCAGTATTAAGGATTTAGAAAACGCTCATGATTACATTCAACCCGCAGCGAATGGTGGGTTTTTAATGCTGAACGTCGAGGACGATACAGAAGCAAGTGTAGTACACGTCACATATGGCAAGCTGGACAGTTCTGTGGAGGCTATATGGAAACATCAGCAGGACCTGAACGTACAACCCGGAACAAGCAGCAGGGGAGTCCAGCGGGAGACGTCGGATGGTGGCTTGCTGTTTCTGATTGATTATACAAAACCGAACGGAATACGAGAGGTGCAGGCTTCACGATTGGACGAGGGTGGAAACACCTTGTGGTCCAAAACATTACCCACAGATGGCTTGATCTCTCATGGGCAGGATTCTCAGGTTGGTTTGGAGACACTGGAGGATGGCAGTTTCCTGGTCTCCTATCTAAACCTTGCGGAGCAGTCCTTCACTGTACTCAAATACACTGAAACTGGCGATCTACAATGGAATCGAACGACGGCCGGAGTGACCTCGGGTTGGCTGGTCGGCAGTCACAATGGATATTATGCGCTTTTGAACAGCTCAGATGGTCCCGTTGGGGTACAAGCAGATGTATATGGTCGCGATATTCGTGACATCCATCTGGACTTAGGATCAGGTAAAGAAATTGCCGCAGTACGTGAGTTGCCGAGCGGTCATATTGCTGTAACAGGGCTTAAAGGAAACAGCAAGCGTACACAGGTGCTTAGTAATGGTCTGCAATTATTTAGTAATACAGAGGACTATGCGGCTGACCGGGTGTATCTGCCTGAGGAGCAGTTGTATGTCCAGTTCAGTGATCAATATGATCCACTGGGTAAAACCACGAAGATGCATGGCATCACCATTACAGGCCTGAAAGGAAACGGTACGAAGGTGTGGGAAACGAGGACTCATTATAAGGAGGATAATTCCTTCGGCATCCGATACGATACGGGATTGATATACAAGATACCTTCAGGCTACGTGGTGGTGACATCTACAACAGGAGCTCATAAGCCAACAGTACTGGATTTTGCGAAAATATTGATACCGGAGTAATCCGGTGTCTTTTTTTGTGAAATTGAGGGAAAGGATATTGCGAGGTTGTATGACGATAAGAAACAGCCTGCTTGTATATGTGATACAAGCAGGCTGTTAATAGACTCTATATTTAGGATGCAACGTGGCTGGATTGTAAAATGGCAGACAGCTTTTCCTGGAAAGTCGGAATACCTACACGCTGTACATATGCGTAAAAGCTTTCGCCAGCGCTCCTATTTTCTTTGTAGAACAGAATGAGCTCTGCCAGTACAGGTCCAACCTGATCCCCGCGTACGCGACCTTTGAGCGCCTTGTTAAACTGGGCGCCTGCTCCAAGCGCTCCGCCGACAGCGATATCGAACGCGTCGACCAAGCCTTCCGGTGTCTTAATAAGCGAGCCTTGCAGACCAATGTCCGCAATATGCTTTTGACCGCAGGAATTCGGGCAACCGATAAAATGAATGCGCACTTTTTCATCCAATTGTACGTGCTGATCCAAATACTCGGCAACGTCAACCGCCCGTTTTTTGGTTTCCACTATCGCCAGATTGCAAAACTCATTTCCTGTGCACGATACTGTACGGCTCATAAAATGCTTGGGCTGTGGTGTCAGGCGTTGCAGCACGGGGGCTTCCAGTAGTTCATCCACTTGCTCATCCGGCACGCCGCTCAGCAAAATATTTTGCGACATCGTGGTACGAATCTGACCATCGCCATAGCGGTCAGCCAGGTCGGCCAGTTCATGTAACTCATCAGCACTAAGGCGACCGACAGGCACGTTCAGACCGACATAGTTCAGACCTTTTTGAGCTTGAGGATGCACACCGTCAAAATAGGCGGCTTGCCAGCCAATCGTTTTGTCCTCGCCTCGTCCGGGCATTTCACCGATGTACTCGGTGAGCTTAGCCAGAAATTTGTCTGGGCCCCAATCGGCAACGAGGAATTTCAAGCGGGCATGGTGCCGCTTTTCCCGATAGCCGTAATCACGGAAAATGGTGGTGACAGCAATAGCAACCTTCAGTACTTCCTCAGGACGAACAAACAAATCCAGAGACTGTGCCATATGTGGCTTGGCGGACAAACCTCCACCAACCATCACATGGAAGCCGATCACTTCTTTTCCGTCAAGTATCTTGGTGGCCGGAGTGAAGGACAGGTCGTTAATTTCAGCCTGTGCATTGTTGTACGTATTACCGGAGATAGACATTTTGTACTTACGTGGCAGATTGGAGAAGTCTCGATTTAATAAGAAAAAGCGGTTTACTTCATCTACAATCTCCTGGGTATCCACCAATTCATTGGGATCGATGCCAGCCAGCGGGTTACCGACAATGGTACGCGGGCAGTCTCCACAGGCTTCAAAGGAATACAAATTGACTTTTTCCAGTCTTTCGAAAATATCGGGCAAGCTTTCGACCGTCAGCCAGTGAAATTGAATCGCCTGGCGAGTGGTGACATCCACAAGACCGCGTCCATATAGCGCGGATATGTCCGCCAATGCATGTGCCTGTGCTGAAGTCATGATCCCTGTGTTGATGCGGACCCGCATCATGAAATGACCATCCTTGGGCTTTTGCTGATATACCCCAGCCCATTTGAAACGGTCCATATCGTCCGCAGAGATCGAGTCATAGCCTTCGTTGGCATAGTTTTCAATAATGGTACGGATAACGTCGAGACCGTCCTTTTCCAGCTTGACTAACTCGAATTTGTTAAGCTTATCGGGATGAGCGTTCCAGATTGGTTCGTAGGCCATTCTTTTAACCTCCTGTAGGTGCTTATTTATACTTTAGTGTTTTGGATAGAGGATTCATGATTTTATTCTTTATTTCCGACAATAAAACTAAGATATAATGTGATGGTATCACAGTTGGTTATGCCCGTAAACGAAGGAATGACCTAAACGGTATAACGATTATTTATCGTTTTTGCTTATTTTTTTGATATAAGGATTTGGAAAATTTATAATATAAATAGCATGAGAGGACAGGGATGTAGCAAACGGCGCCTTTTAGAAAAAGATAGGGCTTAAAGCGATTGTATACGTGTCCCCTCTATGGTAGATTTGGACTAACTGATAGAACAGGGTCATGTAAGAGAGGAAATGGTGAGTATATGCGTAAGATGGGGAAAAGGGCAGTTGTTCTGGCTTTGGGCAGCGCTCTATGTATTTCTGGAACGGCAGGTGCAGCCAGCAGTGGGACTGCGTTAAAGGCCAAAGTCATTAATGGTGGGGTCTATGTTAATGTAAGCGATATGAATAAAGCATTAGGAACCAGCGGCGCATATAACAGCGCAAATGGTACATATACGTTATCGGCCGATCGTGTGCCGCAGGTGGTTAAAAATGTATCTCCTTCTGTGGTCGGTATCATTGGCCGTTCAGCCACGGGAGAGACCGTAGCAGGAGGAGATCGATACAACCTGGCTCACGGCACGGGTGTTATCATTCGTACCGATGGATGGATTGTGACGAATGCACATGTTATCGAAGGATTAGGTGATGCCGTGGTCGTAACCTCGGACGGAAAATCTTACGGAATCACCGACAGCTACAGCGACCCGATCAGTGATTTGGCATTAGTCAAAATCAAGGCAAGCGGCCTCAAACCCGCCACCTTGGCAGCTTCAACGAACAGTCTACAGGTAGGTGAGCAGGTAGTGGCTATTGGTACTCCTATATCCTTTTCACTTCGCAATTCGGCAACCTCAGGTGTTGTTAGCGGGCTGAACCGTGGTGTCAACGCTGCTTATCGTTTGATCCAAAGTGATACCGCGATCAATCCTGGTAACAGCGGCGGTCCGCTGGTCAATCTCAAGGGTGAGGTCATTGGAATCAATACGATGAAATTCTCGGCGGTCGGCATTGAAAATATGGGCTTTTCGATTCCGTCGGATACGGTGAAATATGTCATCGGCCAATTTTTCAAATACGGAGAGGTTCGGCGCGCCAGTCTTGGTCTGAGTCTGGAAGAGAGCTGGTCAGCTATCGTTGGATTACCTACCGAGGACCCTCTGAAAGTTACGAAAATTACCTCAGCCAATGCCATTCAGGCCAAAATCAAGGAAGGCGATGAGCTGTATAGCATTAACGGTAAGCGTGTGGCTTCGGCCATTGATGTCAATGAGCTGCTTAAAAACTATCAACCAGGTCAAACGGTGAGTGTACTAATGCAGTCGGACGGTGATATTGTGAAGCGCAAGCTAGTACTGACACAGGATAATGGTGAAATCTATGAGTCCATTCAGTCTGGAGAAGATGGTGAAGATTCGAACGGTTCGGAGGCCGCTGAAGATGGCGGCGTAGCGCTTCCTAAGGAAACATCGGAGCCAGCTCAAGGGGCAACTACTGGAAAGTGAACAATTACGGCACTTGAATCTATAAAATAAAGCTAAAGGGAGATTTACTGTGAAGCATATTCAAAGAAAAATGATGCGTAAGCTGGGGGTCGGCGCTGTCGCATTGTCCCTTCTGCTTTCCGCTTTGCCAGCAGTTGCAGCAGATCATGATAAAACCATGCTGGAATTGCGGTTGCAAAGCGGCAGCAATACAGCCATCGTGAACGGCCATAATGCCAATATTACGAAGCCATATTCAAAAAGTGGTGCACTGATGGTTCCAGCTGGTATTTTTAAAAAGGCATTTAACAGCAAAATTCGATTGGCTGAAGATAATGTGGTTAAAATCACTAGCGGAACTCATGTTGTATCGCTGACCATTGGTAGCCGTACTGCTTGGGTGAGAGGTCACAAGGTGACACTTCCAGCTCCACCGGAAATGTCATCAGGTATTCTCATGGTGCCTCTGCGTCAAGTAGCAGAAGGGCTTGGCGGTAAGTTGGAGAAGAACGGCGCCGGAATCATTATCCGGATGGAAGCACAAGAAGAGGCGGGCACGGTAGCTGAAGAGACACCGAACATTGATAATGATGAGGGCAAGACGCAGATCGGGAACAGTTACTATGGCTGGTCTATGAACTATCCAACAGGTCTCGTCATCGGTCAGGGAGGTGGAGATGAGAGTATCTCCACTTTTATGGATGAGAACAGTGCCTACTATATGGAGGTGCACACAGCGTCACAGCCGGTTCCACTGAATGCGGACGATCTGTTGCAACAATTAGTGCAGGCAGCCAAGGAAACGGGAGAAACTGTGATCGATCGAAAATCCTTCCCGAAAGCGAAGGTACCTTATGCTCGTGTCATTACGAAGGATGGGGACGGCGTACTGTGGGAAAATCGTCAGTACTATGATAACGGGCGATTGTATGTAGTTTATTTTTCCGATGCTAAAGCAACGAATTATAAAGATCTGGCTCAGTATGCGGGACTGTTAAATTCCTTCAAGACCTCTTTTAATGCGCAGGATAAAAGTATTAAAGACTTGTCCACTGTCGTAGGAGGCACACGCGAGGCCGGAAATCCAGACTACGGTGTGTCACTCAGCATACCCGCAGGCTGGAAAATGGACGATCAACGGATGCAATATGAAAGTAATGATGGATCGAGCTTCCGCATGAAAATAACCTCGGCTCCAGCGGATGGAAAGTTGGAGAACTGGGGCCAGCAACTGCAAAAATGGCTGAGCGATTCATTTGTGTCTACGGCTTATGAGGCACAGAAGACGTATCCGCTGGAGGTTGCAGGCGTTCAAGGATTAGTACAGGAGTACCGCTATAATTTTGGCGATGGATGGGTCAAAGAGTACAATGTGCTGATTCAGCGAAATGGATACCGCTATTTGGCTGAATACGCAGTGCCTGAAAAAGTAAGCAAAGGAAATGATCAGTTCAATGCGCTCATTTCCTCGCTTCAAATCGATTTTCAAACCGTAGCAAGTAACTTTGGACAGTTGGAAGAAGACGACTATTTGACGGACAAAACGAAAACGGTCAAAAAGACGTCAAAAGCCTATGAATATACGGTGAATATCCCACGATATTGGACCGCGATTAGCGATCAATTTGAATTGGGTGATGTAGAGTACCAGTTTACCGGAGGACGTTTTTCCATCAAAATCGACAACGACCAATCATTTGAACTAACGGTATCCCAGCTCAAGGACTTCTATGATAAGCAAGCAAAGAACTACAAAAACCTCAAAGTTGAGGAAGTTAAGGACGTAACGTTTGCTGGTGTTCCGGCAGTGTCCTTTACATTCCATCGTATAGAGGAAGGCATTGGCTACACGGGCCACCAATTGGTTTTGGAACGTGACGGAAAAACGTATACTGTGACAACAACATTAAATGATGCGAACAACACGGCTGTACAGTCTAACGCACTGGATTCGACGTTAAATTCGTTTAATTTTGTGAAGTAGAAGGTGTAGGTAAAAGATTAGCGAGGTTGTGGGGGAAGCGCTACGCGGGCCATTTGAGCCTACGAGCGCTGACGCTTCTTCGGATTCAAATGGCCCGCTTCACTGGCGCCCGCCAAATACCGCCAATCTTATAATGAGTGAAGTAAGCACTAGGGAAGTCTATACGGATTTCCCCGTATAGGAGGAATCCAAAATGATTACGCTAAAAGCAGTCGACAAACATAATTGGGAAGCATGTGCCGAACTTGAACCGACACCTGAGCAAAAAAGATTTATGGTATCTAACCTTTTTTCGATTGCGGAATGTCAGTTTTTAGATGGATTTTTATCTAAAGCAATTTATAATGATGACGAATTAATTGGTTTTACAATGTATGGTTTAGACCCGGATGACGGAAATTACTGGGTTTACCGATTTATGATTGACGAAAGATTTCAAGGTCAAGGTTATGGCTACAATGCGATGTTGCTGGTTATCGACGAAATAAGGAAAGCCAGTGATAGGACGGATGTTATCATGATTGGGTATAAACCAGACAATGAACTAGCTAGAAAGCTATACAGTAAATCAGGCTTCAGGGAGAAGGGAATATCACCCTGGGGAGAAATGCTTGCGAAGTATAGGTTTGCCTAGTTAATGATAGGATGACTCACCTCCAAAGCACCGCTTGACGGGATTGGAGGTGTTTTTAGTATTATTTTTTAAAGGAATCGCTTGGAAAGTGTAGAAGCTTAGGTCGCAGTCTGGTACACTAGATTAGTTACAAGATAAGAATGATTCTGCCGCAGATGTTTGTGATGCGGATTTTTTGAGTTGGATGTAATTCACGCGAGGAACCGATGGTTCAGTGTGTGGATGATCGGACAAGATGATAGAGACGGATAGGATTTAAAATATGATTCTTAGTAGGCTTCCATTCCCCTGACCATGATCAGCTTTGGAATGAGTCTATGGAACATCCATGAGATTACCAAGTAAGCAGCATAGCTGCCCTGAAAACAACGATTATTCCTCGGGGGATCATTCGTTTTCAGCATATGGGGAGGGCAATAATGAAATCAGCAGTACGAAGAGAAGATGTTGAGCTTCTGGCACCAGCCGGTGACTGGGATTGTATGCGTGCGGCGGTGGCAAACGGGGCTGATGCGATCTTTTTCGGGGTGGAAAAGTTCAACGCACGAGCACGGGCGAATAATTTCCGCATGGAGGAACTGCCTGAAATTATGGCGTTTTTGCATAGCTATGGGGTTAAAGGTTTTTTAACATTCAATATATTGGTATTTGAAAACGAGTTGGAGGACGCTAAGGAGCTGGTCGATGCCTGTATTGATGCTGGAGTCGATGCCTTAATTGTCCAGGATATGGGCCTGGTGAAAATGATCCGCGACATTTCACCGGATTTTCCGATTCATGGTTCTACCCAAATGACGATCACTTCGCCGGAAGCGGTAGAGTTTACAAAGCCGTACAATATGGAACGGGTCGTGCTTGGACGCGAAAACAACCTGAAACAGATCCAAAAGATAGGCGATCAGGCGAGACTTCCAATGGAGGTATTCGTACATGGAGCGTTATGCGTATCTTATTCTGGCCAATGCCTGACTTCAGAAATGTGGGGCGGCCGCTCTGCTAACCGTGGTGAGTGTGCACAGGCATGTCGTTTGCCTTACGATCTGATGGTGGATGGAGAGCAGAAACCAATGGCAGATGTGACGTATCTGCTGTCACCTAAGGATCTGGCAGCGATTGACTTGATGCCTGAACTGATCGACGCGGGTGTTGTTTCTTTTAAAATTGAAGGGCGACTGAAAACACCTGAATATGTGGCAAATGTGGTCAGCAAGTACCGCAAGGCCATTGATAAGTATTTTGATGGCGATACGTCCAAGACCAGCAAAGAAGATATCCGCGAGCTGCAGCAGAGCTTTTCACGCGGCTTTACGCACGGTTTTCTCGAAGGGACCAATAACAAGAAGCTGGTTGACGGTACATTCCCGAAAAGCCGGGGGGTGTATCTGGGCCGAGTGGAACAAATCCTTCGTGATGGCGTAGTGTGCCGTATTGATGCACCGCTCAAGCGTGGCGATGGTATTGTATTCGATGCGGGAGATCCCACGCAAAAAGAAGAAGGCGGACGCGTATACGATATCCGCCGCAAGGGCGTGAAGATTGAAGGCGAAGCCGGAGAAGGCTGGATCATCGACATCGTAGCGGGACGCAACGATGTGGATCTGCGCCGTGTGCACGTGGGCGACCGCATTTGGAAGACCAACGACCCAGCGCTGGACAAACGTTTGCGCCAGTCGTACGACACCGACAAGCCGTACCGGGTCTTCCCGGTACATGTGCGGGTCAGCGGCTCTCCAGGGCAACCGCTGTCGACATGGTGGACCGACGTGCAGAAAGGCACAACGGTCCGCGTGGACTCCGAGCTGGAGCTTGAAATTGCCCAGAAGCGTCCGATGACGCATGAACTGCTCGAAGAGCAGTTCGGCCGACTGGGCGGAACGGTGTTCCAGCTGGAAGAACTGGACGTCCATCTGCATGGGGACGTCATCGTGCCGATGCGCGAGCTGAACGGTATCCGCCGTCAGGCGGTGGAACTGCTCGCGGGCGAGCGCCCCAAACCGCCCGTGTACACGAAGCGGACGGTCGAGGTGTATGACGATGCATCGACTCCGGCATCGTCTGTGGCACGCGGTCAGGCAGAGCTGACCGCGTTGTGCCGCAGCCTCCCTCAGGTGGAGGCTGCGCTCGAGGCCGGCGTGGAGTTCATCTACGCCGACTTCGAGTTCATCAAGCAATTCCCGGCAGCCGTAGAGGCTGTGCACGCTGCAGGCCGCCGAATTGCGCTAGCGACCCCGCGTATTCACATGCCGGGTGAAAATGGCTACCACAACAACATCCTGCGCTTGAAGCCGGATGCTGTGTTGGTACGCAATCCAGGGGCACTGTATTTCTACTTGCGACATCGGTTGGAGAACCCGGACGCACATCACCCGCAATTGATTGGTGACTTCTCGCTGAACATAGCCAACCATAAAGCGGCTGATCTGTTCCTGGATTCCGGCTGCGACCTGGTTACGCCTTCGTACGATCTGAACATTCAGCAAATGGTCGATATGCTCAGACGTACACGTACTGATAAGCTGGAGATCGTGATCCAGCAGCATATGCCAATGTTCCATACTGAACATTGCGTATACTGCACCTTTATGAGTGAAGGCACCGACTACACTAACTGTGGACGTCCATGTGAGGACCATCGCGCATCCCTGCGTGATCGAATTGGTATGTCTCATCCGGTCCGTGTGGACGAAGGCTGCCGCAACACGGTGTACAACGCGATTGAGCAATCCGGCGCGGAATATCTGTCCAACTTCCTGGAGCTGGGCGTGTCCCGTTACCGCGTGGAATTTTTGGAGGAGACACCGGAGCAAGTGCATGAGGTTATTGATCTCTATAACCGTGCCCTGCGCGGAGAAATCAGTGGAACACAAGTATGGAAGACGCTGAAAGCGACGAATCAGTTGGGTGTAACACGTGGGCAGCTGGTGAAGTAAATAACTGTATATTTGTTCGGGAGCCAGAAAGATTCCGGCAGCATAATATATTCATATAGAAAGCAAGTGATTAGAAGACATGTTCTCTTTGAGGGAAGATGTCTTCTTCTTTAACCTATCAAATTCATCTATCTTCCTGTTATAATCATAGACAGTATATCTATCCGTTATATTGAAGACAAAGGAGTTTTAACCTATGAAAATCCGTAAAGCGATTATTCCTGCTGCGGGATTAGGGACCCGGTTCCTTCCTGCTACGAAAGCGATGCCTAAAGAGATGCTTCCCATTGTAGACAAACCAACAATTCAATATATTATTGAAGAGGCTGTTGCATCTGGTATAGAGGATATCATTATCGTTACTGGTAAAGGCAAAAGGGCGATTGAGGATCATTTTGACTACTCCTTTGAGCTGGAGCATAATTTGACTGCCAAGGAAAAATGGAACCTGCTCAATGAAGTGCGTAAACCATCGGAGATGGCAGATATCCACTATATTCGTCAAAAGGAACCCAAAGGGTTGGGGCACGCTATCTGGTGTGCACGTAAGTTTATCGGTGACGAACCTTTTGCCGTCCTTTTAGGGGATGACATCGTTGAGTCTGAGAATCCGTGCCTCAAACAGATGATAGACGTGTTCGATGAGTATCAGCGTTCTGTTGTAGGTGTAAAACAAGTGGATTGGAACGAGGTACATCGTTACGGCATAGTTGAAGGTCATGCAATTACTTCCAAAATCTCTGAGGCGGAACGATTGGTAGAAAAGCCAAAGAAGGAAGAAGCAACCTCCAACTTGGCGATCATGGGACGTTATATCCTGACGCCCGATATTTTTGATATACTAGGTCAACAATCCGCAGGAGTAGGCGGTGAAATTCAGTTGACGGACGCATTGTCCAAACTGGGAGAGAAGAATCCGATCCTGGCCTACGAATTTGACGGGAATCGCCATGACGTTGGCGAGAAATTGGGATTCATTGAAACTACTATTCATTATGCTCTGCAGCATAGCGAAATCAAGGATGAAGTTCTGGCTTATATGAGACAGGTTATTGAAAAGATTGACCAACAAAAATAAACACCTCACTAAACCTCTCTTTCTCCAAATAAAAAAGAGACTATCGAATGATATAACATCATCTGATAGTCTCTTTTTGTGTTACTATTTCTCCGATTTCAACTGAGCAATTTGCTCTTTCTCCTTCGGATCAGCTTTTATTAGTTTATCGTACAATGCTTTGTCATCCTGCCCTTGCTTTTGCAGAGCGACGATATAATATCGAGCAATCTCACGATTTGTAGCGTCGCTCAGGTCGTCTTTCAAGCCGTTTTTGAGGATGCTTGCAGCCTCTGCAGGCTTGCCTGACATGAATTCAATTTTGCCAGTGCTGAGCGCAATACCTGGAGTTACCTCAAAAGTACGTGTCAACTGAATTTCAGGTGGAACTGTTTTAATATGAGCTACCCCATCCAGAACCTGCTGGTAAGCAGCAAGGCCTGCTTGGAAATATTTCTGCTCCTTGGCGGTGTCCTTCTGTTCACGTGCCTTATCACCAATAGAGTAAGCTTGAGTAATCAACATGTTGTACCAGTCATTGTCCCATTTGAAGTTGGAAATGTTATTTTCCAAAATACTGAAGGCTTGCTCATGCTCACCTTTTGCTTTTAAAAGGTTAACTTTGGAGTTATACATGATTTTATTATACGGTTCTGCCTTCAGGCCCGTATTAAGTACCTCTATTGCAGCATTATAAAATTCCTCTTTTTTCGTTTGATCATACACATTCTTGTACAGTGCAGCCAATCTTATAACCGAATCTGGGTGCGTAGGACGAAGTTCAAGATCCTTATTAATGGCACTTTGGATTTCCTCAAAAGATGTGCTGACCGCCATGATCTGTTTGGCAGATGTGGCAGCATTGGCCGATTGCACGAAGCGGAGACCTGCAAAAAGCACCACAATGCTTAGAATGCCGATGACTGCACTATACATGATTCGGAAACCAGAAGTACTCATGGACAAGCGTCTAAGAGGTTTGCTGTCCATAGCAGCGGCCATACCACCAAGACTCATAAATATCAGTATGCCCATGAACACGTAGCTCAGATTAAAGTCCAGCAAGCTATGAAGTAAGATCGAGAGCGCCAAAATGAGATACAGAAAGTGAGAATCCCGTTCTTCATCATTTTGTCTAATATAGTTACGGATATATTTGTAGAAAATAAATAAGATGAAAGACATGAAAATTACAAAACCGAGAATACCAACTTCAACCAGGTACTGCATGAAGAAGTTATGGGCCTGACGGCTTGTGTAAGGATAGTCTTGGTATTTCTCATATAAAGTAGCCCAACCGCCGCCGCCGGTGCCAATAACAGGATGATCTTTAATCGATTTGGCAGCATCCTGATAGAATACAAGTCGTTCTAGTACACTATGCTGCCGGAAATTGATATTTTCAAACCGGACCTGGACGTTTTCTGGTAGTACGCTGCGCAGGCCAGTTCCAATAAACAGAAAAGCCAGCAAGCCAATCACGACAACTGATCCGACAGGCAGCCACAGGTTGGATAACTTACGGGAAGTCCAGCCTGTGAGGGCACTTTCCAACTTCGGCGCCAGATAACGTTCAACAAGCCACAGTACAACAGCTACAGCAAGGGAGACTCCAATAAGTAATCCCCAAGCCTTGGCAGCCTCTCCGCCGTTGTAGGTCTTATTGAGTTGTAATCCCATATTTGTAATCGGCGACAAGATAGATATTGACGCTACACCAGCAATGGCGCAATGCAAAATCCATATAATTTGGCGTGCAGGTTTAAGGAAAAGCAAGAGCAGGACGAAAACGACTGGCAGCATAACCAGACCGCCCCGTGACAAGGTCAGGAACAGCGAGACCAAAATGGGCACCAACATGAAACCATGAGTAGCCTTGCCATACCATGATTTTGATTTCATCAGACAAAAAACGGCAGCGAATAGGAAAGCCATTAGAAAGGCGGCATATGTATTCGCATATTGAAACACGGATGTCAGCCGGAGCCCATTCGTATCTGTCATGACTGCATTGATATAACGGTCTTGATACACATATTGGCTAAGCCAGCCTACCAGCTTGCCGGCAAGCACCCACTGTCCGAACCAGTTAATGAAGCCAAAGCCTACAATGACATAAGCAATAGTCATAATCAGATTGTGAATAATCTTATTGCCTAAGCGATCCTGGAGTAGATAAATTGAGATGATAAACAGGGCTGCATATATGCACTGTACCACCACCATATTCATGGCCAGGTAATGTGAAGCTGCTGAAGTCAGTGAAAGCACATAAGTCAAGGGAAGCAGTAGTACTAATACAGCCAGCCAATCCCTTTGCTCTTCCAGCTTGAATTTTTTATAATAGGTTACGATTCCTAAAATCAATAGAATCGAGGCGATGATAACAGCCCAATAGAGAGGCTTTTCAAAATCGAGCATTTGCCCATTAAAAAGTGCAGCCTGGAAGGGAGCCCAAGCTAAAAACAGAATCATGCCAACAATTAACACCCAAAACATAGCCGGCCTTTTATCGTCACGGGTCGACGTTTTGGCCTGTTTCCCGTATACTGGATTCGACAAGGTTTACAATCTCCTTTTCTTGTAGATACGTCAACATTTTAGCATAATGACGCTTTGGAACCAACTAGCAGTATATCAAGGGCATGCTAACTCATTTAAATTAAAACTTAATTATAGGAAGAAGAGATATTGAGAATGTATTTAAGAACAACATTAAAAAGTATTTTTAACCATAAATATCTTATTAAAAATTTTATGGTCAAGGATCTAAAAAATCGCTACCAAGGTTCCATGATGGGTTTCTTGTGGTCAATCATCCACCCGTTGACAACTCTTGCAGTCTACTCACTTGTTTTCTCATGGATGCTAAAAATGAGAGTGGGTGTGGAACTGGGAACCAATAATTTTACACTGTGGATGTTCGCAGGGTTGCTCCCATGGATTTTCTTTTCAGAAACTCTTAGCCGCGCTACCTCAGTTGTGCTTGATAATAGTAACTTAATTAAGAAAACAGTATTTCCTTCTGAAATTTTGCCGATTTCTTTGTTGCTTTCTAACGCGGTGAATTTTCTAATCGGTTTTCTAATATTAATTGGCGGAATGTTTTTCTTAGGTCAACATGTCTCGGGCCTTTCGTTACTGTATGTATTGGTATATATATTCCCTTTGGTGTTGTTTACTCTTGGATTCTGCTGGTTATGTGCCAGTTTAAATGTTTTCTTTAGAGATTTGGGACAGATCGTAAGTGTAGTTTTAAATATTGTTTTTTATGCTAGTGCAATTATATATCCTATACATGTTGTACCACAAAAATTCCAAGGTTGGTTTTTCTGGAACCCGTTAATACATGTGGTACAAGGAATAAGAGATGCTTTGTTTAAATTACAGTTCATTGAGGACAGGGAACTTATTTATCTTTATACTTTTTCAATTATAGTCTTTTGTTTGGGGCAATATATATTCCAAAAATCGAAAAAAGGATTTGTTGATGTACTATGATGAAAAACGACTTGGCAATAGAAATTGGAAATATAACGAAGACATATAAAGTATACAATAAGCCTTATTATAAATTGCTTGAGATCTTCAATTTAGGGAAAAAAAATACTGAAATAAACGCTTTGAAAGGAATCTCTTTTAAAGTGGAAAAAGGGAAAACATGCGGTATAGTTGGTCCTAATGGTTCTGGGAAAAGCACACTTCTTCAAATCCTCACAGGGATTTTGCAACCTACATCTGGATATTTTAACGTGAAGGGTAGGATATCTGCACTGTTAGAACTTGGTGCGGGTTTTAATCCAGATTATACTGGGAGAGAGAATATATTTTTATATGCTTCCATACTAGGAGTAGAGAAAAAGGAGATTGAAACAAAGATAGATGAAATAATTGAGTTTGCTCAAATTGGCGATTTTATTGATAGATCTGTTAAAACATACAGCAGTGGTATGTATGTGAGGTTGGCATTTGCGGTTGCCATCAATGTGGACCCTGACATTCTCATTGTTGATGAGGCACTCGCAGTAGGAGATGAAAGTTTTCAAAGGAAATGCTTTAGAAAGTTCGAGGAACTAAAAGAAAAGGGCGTCACTATATTATTCGTAACTCACAGTTTGGGACTAGTTAAGCAATTTTGTGATGAAGCAGTTTTAATTTATAAAGGGGAACTTATCGAGCAAGGACATCCGAATCACGTCATAAATGTATACACTAAGCTTATTGCTGAAATGGAAAATGGAGTGAAGGTCACTAAGCCAACAGAAAAAAGTAATGACATCCCGATTTTGGGCGAATCAAAATTGTTGGATAGCAAACAAGCTCCTTCAGAGTATAGATACGGTAATGGGGAAGGGAAGATTATATCCTTTAGGTTAGATGGCGAAGACGGGAATAGATCAAGAATATACAGGCATGGTGAAAAAATAACCATTTCCCTTAAACTTCAGTACTATAAGGATACTTATTCTTCACTTGCAGCCTATACGATTAAAACTGTTTCGGGGGTCGAAATAACCGGAACGAATACCAGCTTCGAGGGTTTGGATTTAAAAAATTATAAGAAGGATGATATTTTAAATGTTGTCTTTACTCAGAACACAATATTAAATGCAGGAGATTATGTTGTATCTTTGGGATTTATTGAATTAGTTGATGATAATATCGTAGTTATGGACAGAAGATATGATGTTTTAACTTTTAAAGTCGCAGAAACCAAAAAAGCAGCCGGCCTTGTAGATCCTAAAGTTGAAATAAACGTAAGCAAAGTAATGAATAACTTAACTTTAGAGAACTCGGAGTGATCTTATGAATGATTTATTCAAACAAATTTATCCTATACATGAAGGAATTTATTTATGTTCTGAAAGTGGACATTATTATTCTGACTTAGATAATAAGCGGATGAGTAAACTAGTTGCTGAATGTATCTCTAAAGGATGGAGAACGGCTGTTAAGGAAAATTTTTACGATAATCCTTTTTTATTCAATATCATTACAGATGAATCCAGAGCAGATTGGCAGTATCTATTGCCGTTAACTGAAGATTCAGTAGCACTGGATATTGGGGCTGGCTGGGGGACTATTTCCATTCCGCTTGCACGTAATATTAAACATGTTGTTGCATTGGATGGAACCTTAGACCGTCTTCAATTTCTGTCTACCAGAGCAAAGCAAGAGAATATAGAAAATATTACGGTTATTCACGCGGACATATTTAAGCATCCTTTTAAAGAAGCGAGTTTTGACTTAGTTTCCTTTAATGGGGTATTAGAGTGGGTGGGACTTAACGATCTGGGCCAGAATCCACAAGAAAGACAGAATGAGGCTTTAAGAATAGCTTACAGTTTACTCAAACCTGGAGGCTATCTATACATTGGGATTGAAAACGCTCTGGGGCTAAAATATTTGCTTGGCGAACCTGACGATCATACAGGTATTAAATACATTAGTTATTTGAGCAGAGAAGAATCCAATGAAATAAGTTTAAAGTGGAATAAAAACGAATATAGTACTTATACGTACACAAAGCAGGGTTATCAGCAACTGTTGGAGATTTCAGGCTTCAGTAACATTGACTTTTTTTATCCGCATCCAGATTACAAAAGGATTGAGTTTCTGTACAGTCTGTCCGAAAAAAACGTATCAAGCTATTTAGTCGAATTTTTACGCTACACAAAGTCCAGCTCTTCAATTAGTGAACGTGTAAATGATTTGGAGAAGTTTCTAATCGAATATGAACAGTTAAGTCCATTTCCTGCTTCTTATAGTATCTTTGCTCGTAAGGAGGAGAACTAATGATACCTCAGATTAAAAATTATGTAGAAACAAACTGGAACCGATTTTTCGAAATTAAGCCTTCGACACTTCAATTTCTTTTATTATCTAATCCTCAGGGGAAAAAGATTACGCATGGAAAATGCACAGTGCTTGTTTTTAAAAACCACGAAGCCAAGCCTACCCTAGTTGCTAAATTTTTAAGGGATCGTAAGGGACGCCAGGAGAAGATCGTTAGTGAATATAAAATTCTTGATAAAATAAGTGGTTGGGGTCAAGCTCCTCAACCTTTTGATTTGTTAAGAATCAACAATCGTTATGTTTCAATTGAAGAATTTAAGCCAGGCAGTTCCCTTAAGTCCAGATTGCAGCGGACAGTCAACAAGCTTTCTTTGAATAACTTAGAAGATGTTATTGATCATGTTCGTTCAGACTTTCGAAATACTGGAGTCTTACTGAATCGCTTTGCAAATATAGAGATACCGACTTTAGAAATAGATGATAATAGTAACTACGCACACAAAGCATTAGAAAACTATAGTGAGTTAACTTCTTTATTAAGTTTGTCTGATAACAATCGTAAAATATTAAATAAGCTGGTTGAGGTTGATAAGGAAACCGACCAGCCTACAAAAATGGTGCATTTTGATTTAACCCCATCCAATATATTGGTAGATAAAGGGGAACTCAACCTTATTGATTTTGAATTCAGTATCCCTTCTAAAAGCTATTTTCTAGATCCATTAAGATTTAGTTTTTATTATTTTTATTTACTTTATGAATTGAATTTGTTCCGTGGTCTTTCATGTGAAGCAAGCTTCTATCATTTTTTTGCGGAAAATGAAATCACACAGAGTATGGTTCATGAGTTTTTTGAGGCAACCATTGAAGGGTATAGACAAGAATCGTTTTTTAGTTATATGTCTTTATTTTTGTTGAGCAATTTACAACTTCAATTAGATGAAACTGATTTTATTAATGATGACTTTGTTGTGCAAACCAATAATCTGTTGACTATCTCGCTGGATGTTTTGCAAAATAATGAAGTTAATTTGGCTGTTTATGAGAGTAAAGTAGTTGAAATGACTAATGAAGAGGTTAGAATTGAGTATGGTAAGTGCCAAAATGTAATTGCAAATTACGAAGCCGCAATTCAGGAAAAAGATCAACAACTGGCACAAAACCTCGAATATATAGAGCATTGTCATAAGGTGGTAGCCGAGAAAGACAAGGAACTGTTGAAAAACACTGAATATATTGAACAGTGCCATGCTACAATTACTAAGAAAGATGGACAATTAGAGGAGAATAATCGTTATATCTCGTTGTGCCATGACTCTATAAAAGAAAAAGATGAGCATTTAGCAGTTTTACAAGAGAATATCTCACAAAAAGAACAAACACTTGCAGACTTGAAAGCACAGTTGGTGCAACATGAACAGCTTATTACGAGCTTGCAAGAAAAACTAAATCAAAATCCATTTGTTAGAGCTTTTCAAGAATTTAGAAAAAGGTGAGAATTAAAAATGGAAGTGCGATCCTGTGATATTATTATTCCTGTGTATAATGCACCGGAAGAATTAGAAGAATGTGTACAGTCATTATTTCGTTACACTAATTTAAAAGAAAATAGAGTTGTAATTATTAATGATTGCAGTCCTGATTCTAAGGTGAATGAATATCTCGCTACCCTAGATAAACAGGAAGGTTTAATTATTCTACAAAATGAAAAAAATCTAGGTTTTGTAGGCACAGTTAACAGAGGTATGTCTTTCTCGCAGGACGACGTAGTACTGTTGAATAGTGACACGGTCGTTACAACTGGATGGTTGGAAAAGTTAAAAGAAGTTGCATATTTAGATGAATCTATTGCAACAGTCACACCACTAACAAACAATGGAAGTATTTGCTCTGTTCCAAAATTTTTAGAAGATAACTCAATTCCCGAGGGTTATACAGTAGAAAGCTTCGCACACTTTATTGAAAATATCTCTCTGAAAGAGTATCCTGAAGTGCCTACCGCAGTTGGTTTTTGTATGTATATTAAAAGAGTGATCATTGATGAAGTCGGATTGTTCGATCAGGAGACATTTGGTAAAGGGTATGCAGAAGAAAATGATTTCTGTTGCAGAGTTATTGAGCATGGCTATAAAAATGTGATTGATGATCACACATTTATATACCATAAAGGATCTATGTCTTTTAAAGGTGACAAACTGGCCTTATTAAATAAAAATTTAAAAACTTTAAATGCCAGATATCCTTATTACGATAAAAATGTTCATGATTTCATTGTTAAAAATCCATTGAAACGTATACATGAAAATATAAACATTAGATTACCACATTATGTTGATTCTTACAAAACCCGCGGCAATATACTTTATGTTCTTCACAATTTCTTTGACGAGAGCTATACTCAGCCAATTGGTGGGACGGAGTATCATGTTAAGGATATTGTATCGGAGTTAGAAGATTATTACGCTTTTGTATTAGTGACGAATGGAAATGAGTTGGTGCTAAAGCAGTATCTTAAGGGTGATTTTATTGCAAAGTATCATTTTCCTTTACGTGATTCTATCTCTATACAACATTTTCATCATCAAGAATATAGTGAAATTGTAGAAAAAATCTTGGGGACTTTTGAGATTAGCCTTGTGCATATACATCATTTGATCAGGCATTCTTTTGATATCCCTCATATTGCTCATAAATTAAATATACCAGTAATTTTCACTTTACATGATTACTATTTATTCAGTCCTAAAGTGAATTTATTGGATGAGAATAATAAGTACATTTTAGAAAGTGGAAATGAAGAAGAAAAATTCAATTCCTCCTTGAGAGCTGCTTATGGATTTCATACTCCATTTATAAAGAAATGGAGAGAAAAAGTTGAAGGTATGACTAGTAAAGTAGACCAATTTATTACACCTTGTGATTTTTCAAAAGATTTATTTATAAAGCACTTTCCTTCTTTAGAAAACAAGATTTTTGCTATCGAACATGGAGTTACTATTGAGAATAGTTTAACAGGCTCTGAAATTTCATATGTGAAATCAGAGGAAAAAGAAATTAAAGAATGGAATATTGGATTTTTAGGCGGGCTTGCACCTAATAAAGGTAGTGATTTGATTTATAAATTGATCACAAAGTACCCTAGGAATCATATTAATTGGCATTTAGTTGGTGGTCTGGGAGATCAAAAATTAAATTTATTGAACCAAAATAATCTCCATAAGCATGGGGAGTACAAAAGAGAAGAACTGAGCCATATTATAAAACAACTGGATCTGGATTTAATTTGTTTGTTATCTCCATGGCCAGAGACTTTTTCTTATACGTTAACTGAAGCGTGGTTGCATGATATACCTGTTCTGGTTACTCCTATGGGAGCCCTTAAGGAAAGAGTTAATAAGGTAGGCGGTGGATGGGTATCCCAATCTCTTGAACTAAGCGATGTTATGAAGAAATTGGATGAAATTATTGATCATGGGCAAAATGAACTGGCTAAAATTAAAATTAATATTAGTGAGTATAACTTTAAAACAAAATTAGAGATGGTAGCTCAATATAAAGAATTGTACGACAGGTTCGAGAGTTCCAAAGAGCCGACTAAAACAATAACTGTATTTGATAATGCTGATCTTCTTGTGTCCTTAAAATATTATTTCCCTCATGATAGTAATATAACATCACATGAGTACCATAACCAACTTAACCAATTGGAAACGGAATTAATGAACATGAGAAACACAATTGGATGGAAGGTTTTGACTAAACTTAGAAACAATAATAAAGGTTCTTTGAAAATGGGAAAGAAGCTAATTTATTTTATTCTCAAGTTCAAAGCCTTAAAAAGATAGATTCGATGTGAATTAGCATATTTTAATAAATATTCTATTAGCAAATTTGGACAGATGAATCCTGCTTTCCTATGTAGGATTTTTTCTTTTTTAGATTATCTATAGATATAGATGTACTTGTGTTGGGAGTAATAATTCTAATGAAAGAGTTGATTATTTGAGCCAGAAATCAGTACTACTCGAAAATCGAATGATTGGTAAAGAGAATAATTTTGATTTTATGAGGCTTGCCGCTGCAGTTATGGTATTGCTTTCGCATTCTTATCCAATCTCAGGGAATGCAAATGAGTTTTTTGCTAAAATAACAAATGGTCAATGGCCACTTGGAGGAGTATCTGTTGCCATTTTTTTTGTTATTAGTGGCTTTTTAATAAGTATGAGTTTTAATAAAACGCATAGTAAGTTTAGGTTTGTTTTTAATAGAATATTAAGAGTTTTTCCGGGCTTGATTTGTGCCGTTTTGTTTTCAACTTTCATCATTGGAGCTGTTGTAACTAATAATACTTTAAATGATTATTTAACTAATCCTCAGACATATGATTATTTAAAAAGTTCATTCCTTTTCCCTGTTTACTATGAATTACCAGGTGTTTTTACTGGAAACATTTATCCCAATTCAGTAAATGGCTCATTGTGGACTTTGCCTTATGAGGTTCTATTTTATGCATTGGTTTTGATTATAGGATCTATTGGCTGGTTTAGTCATAAAACTCGCGAAACCCTATTGCTTTTATTTGTACTGGTTTTATATCTAAATATATTCTCTCCTCATATTTTTGATAATTATAACTTTTACGGGATAAGTATGGGTAGCGCAAATTATCTCTTAGGCTATTTCTTGGCAGGTACGGTTATGTATTGCTATAGAGATCAAATTATTATTTCGAGAAAGCTAATGCTATGTTCATTTATAGTTATATTAATAAGTTTTAAATTTGGTGGTTTGAAAGAAGTTTTTATGATCTTTGGGAGCTATCTTATTATTTGTTTTGCTTACTCTCAGAAAATAAAAATGTATAAAATAAATAAGTATGGTGATTTTACTTACGGTATGTATATTTACGCATTTCCTGTTCAACAATTTGTTATATGGATTTTCGGTGGTGGCAAAATGAATACCTTTTTTCATTTTTCTATTTCTTTTATTATTTGTTTGGCTTGTTCGTATTTATCTTGGCATCTAGTTGAAAAGAAATTTTTAGGTTTAAAATTACTTCATAAGAACAAGAGGGAGCCTGAGCATGAGCAATTTGAAGTCCTTTCTTCCTAAATCCTCAATGCACCTTTTAATATCAAGTGTGTTGGCTGTACTTTTATCACTAATTTCAACCGTGTTTTTTTTAAAGATTTATGCTAACGGCAAGCAAGTTTATCATGACATCATTGCAGGCAACATCGTATGGTCTGATCAATTTAAGAGTTTGGATTACTCGATAATATACTTCTTCATTCTCTGCTTCTGTTTGTTTTTAATTCCCTTAATATACTTTGTGAATAAAAAAAATATAACGGAAATACAGGTGAGTCCAGCAGGACTTTTCGTGTCCAAGAATTTATTTGTCTGCTTCTTTCTCTTATTTTACGCGGTCAGTTTTTATTTCTTTAGTGGGAATAGTTCTTTCATTTATATTTCTATTTTGATGTTTATAACCTATTTTGTTGTTGAATGTAAAAAAACTGATACAACAGATAAAGAGCAAGTCTTTACAAGTATTATTGTATCTCTTACTTTTACTTATTTCGCAATTATAACGATGCTTTTCGTCTTTAGTTTTGTTAACCCGAATTCTTCTTACAAATTAGCGCAGTTTTTCCCGGAAGTTCTGACTCTGTTAGTTTGGATGATTCAAGTTGTAATTTACTTTTATAAAGAGCGCGTACTAACCACTCTGACAAAAACCTTAATGTATTTATCTCAATTGATTCTTCCTTTTATAACGTTAGTGTTAGTGTTTGGTGTATATCAGACAGGAAATAAAATTGAATTGCATAGAAATAATTATACATTAGCTATTATGGCTTCTATAGCTATTATACTGTTTATTTACACTGTTCTTTTTATTTTAAAATACAGAAAATGTGAAGTTAGTAATGTGTGGGATTACATATTCTGGCCTTCATTAATACCAATGACGATCATTATGTTGTACTCCACTCCTGTTTATAGTGGCTTTGTTTCAGATGATTTCCATTTAGGGGAAATCTTCATGCCCTTGCAGCAAATGTTGAATTATGGAATGAAGCTTAATGTAGATATAATGTCAATTCAGGGAATAATGGGTCCAATGTATAGTCTTATTAATGGCTATGTATTTAATGGAAATCTATCGAGTATCAATTATACTTTTGTTGCCTTTCCTATAATTATGGGCGTTCTGGTAGTATTGCTTATAAAAAAAATATATGGTTCTAAATGGGCCTTTTTATTTATTGTATTTTCTTTACCGATACTATATGAATCAGGTATGAACAGAACTTATTTAATTGTTCCTTATGTACTAATTCTTTTTCACAAAAAAACGTTGTCCAACCCTGTAAAGTGGGTCATTCTTTATTTTTGGATGTCTTTAATTCACTGTTTGTATAATCCTTCCATGGGTGCGGCTTTAACAGTAGCCTTTTTCCCTCTATTTAGTGTGATGTTTTATAGGACGATAAAGCTTAAGTTATGGAGTAAGGTATTTCTTAAACACAAATTATTATTTTGTACTTTATTAGTAATTCAACTTTGTATATTAGTAATGTTACTCCCTACATTATTGGGGACTATTCAATTTATACTTGATAATGGTTCTGCTAATACACTTGCATATGGAATAAGTCTTTTTTCTGAATCCCAAACTTCTCCAGAATGGTTTCCTAAGCCCTTTCCTTACGATAAACTGAATAGATTGCTTTGGGAAGCCATTAGAATTGGAGGATGGATATTTACGCTGCTTCTTTTTGTGGGGTTAATGATTTTCAATGTGAAAAAAGTAGTGTCTTTCAATAAAGAAAAGCAAACTTATCTCATGATTTTATATTGTATTGTATCGATTGTATTCTTATTATTAATTACCGGATATAGCCTAGGTCGCTTAGATTCTGGATCAATGCATCGCTCTGGATCAATTACGTTTATATGCTTTGCTTTTTTAATACCAGCTCTGTATGTCTTTTTTCTTAAAAACAAGTTTAAGTTTAATGGTGTAGTTCATCATATATATTTAATCATATTTGCAATATTGTTAGGTTCTGTGGCAACTTTCGGACAGCAGCAGGCTTTTAGAATTACAGAAAAATTAATACAACCAATAGTTGTGCCAGACAACGCTGTTTTTGTAAATGGTGCAAAACAGGGTGTCCCTGACGTTGGGGAGGGATATATTGCAAAGGATAGATGGAAAGAAATGTTGGATTTTGAAATGGTTATATCCAAAATATTGAAAAAAGGAGAGACTTATGCAGATCTGACAAATAGAACACTTTTTTATGAGATAACTAATAAAAAGGTTCCTACTTTCTACTCTGCAGATTATCTTGCTGCCAATGAAGAGATTCAAGAAAAAATGATAAAAAGTCTTGATAAAGAAGCACCGCCATTAGTTTTTATTGGTCCTGCAATTAGGCATGATGGAGGCCCCGCTTCGATTCGTGCCTATAGATTATATAAATGGTTTTTAGAAAGAGACTATGTGTACTATCAATATAATTCCCTTCAATTTTTGGTGAGCAAGCAGAGAATGTTGGAAACTAAAGCTTATGATGGTACAACTGATACCGATGAAAACGAATTAAGAGCAGTATTTCATCAAAAGGATTTAAAATCGTTACCAGTTGCTTGGGGAAGAAACTTTAAAGAAATGAAGGATCGATTTCAATTTTTACCAGACCATAATATGTCATTGTCAGGATCTAATGAGATTATCAAAGAAGCGGATGGGAGTATAGTGACCAGTGGTAATGATCCATATGTGAGCTTTAAATTTGATTCTTCTATGCAAGGAAAAGATGCTGACTTTTTATTAATTGACCTCAATATTATAGGATCTCAGGAACCCTTCCAAGGCCAACTATTTTGGAATAGTAGTAATAGAAAAAGTGAGAAATATGATGAAGATCATTCTTTCTTATTCAATGTGGTTAGTGGTCAATTATTAATTCCTTTAGGTTCGGATCCTGACTGGCTAAAAAATAGCCACAATGAACTAAGATTCGACATTGGAGATAAAGCAAATGTAAAAGTTAAAATTAACTCTATTAATTTAGTTAAGCTAGTAAATTGACTGATAGAGGGCACATAAGAGCATGCATCATACTTTATGTATTTCATGCTCATTATGTGCTATTAATAGAGGAACTAAATGCAAAGAATTCAAAAAACTATATTCGTAAGAACTTCTAATCTAAAACCATACTCAAATATAAATAATATTGATGCTTCGTATCATGTTCTTGTTAACCATAGATACACTTAAAGAGAATTCCATCAAAGATCACTTGTTATTACCTATTGTTTCATTGGAGTTAGTGGAAGACAAGTATATTTCTTGGGGTGCAACTGTTTCTGATAAAAAGGGAAATTATTTTTATACTTCTTTTCCTCAACGTGGTTTTATCGTTCCTTATCTCATTTTAAAAATGGAGTTTCCATTTTCTTTAGCTATTCTACTATTTAAATGAATAATCCCTTGAGGATCTATTCTATAAATTGGTAGTGATTTATTGTTTACTTTCAAACTAGAGACATTATTGTCTGTAAATAACTTCAAGACATTATTATCAATCGGAATTTCACCTTTAATAATATTCTTAGATATACTTTTGAAATTTTGAATATTACGGCAGCAGATTTTACCGATAATAACTGGCATTCAGGAATTCATCGTAATAAATCAATGATTTTATTTCAAAATATAGAAAATAATTGATTACTAGAGAAAAAAACAAGTTTGATAGACAAGGAAATAAACAATAACATTTTGGACTTTTTCATTAATGGACCTTAGATTCAGCTTAATCTTAAAAAAAAGATTTTCAGAAGTTGAAATTTCCAAATTTTTATTTGCCATAAAATAATTGAGTCTTTTGCAATTTTGCCTTGATGTTTTGACATAATTCTTCATAATGCAAATTTTTTTTACAAGTGATAGAATAAACAATAAATAAACTGTTAGGGGATCATAATGCTATTATTGTTGCTTTTTTTAGCAATGCTTTTTAACATTGTCGCTCAAATCACTTTAAAGCATGGAATAAATGTATTGAATTTTACCGGAATTAGCTTGCAGTCACTTATAAAGTTGTCTACCTCACCTTATATTTGGTTTGGAGCAATTTTATATGGTGTTAGCTTTGTATTCTATATCTTTGCTTTGTCTCGGGGGGAATTGGGAAGGATTTCACCTGTATCGCAGGCATTGACTACACTAGGCATTGTTGCGGTGTCTGTTTTGATTTTTCACGAACCAATAACCGCTTTTAAACTTGTAGGCATTATCTTACTGATTGTTGGAACTGTTATTATTTTTTATTAGCTAAAATATATAAAAAAGTGGCACTAACAAAAAGGGGAATGACTTTTTTGAAATACGATTATGTTATCTTTGGCGCTGGAATATACGGTCTATATGCTGCTCACTTATTAGCGAAAAAAGATCTGAAAATAGCTGTAATTGAATTTGATGATAAACCTTTACAACGTGCGAGTTATATTAACCAAGCTAGAGTTCACAACGGGTATCATTACCCAAGAAGTGTTTCTACCGCTGCAAAATCTGCTCATTATTATGAACGGTTTGTCCGTGATTTTTCTTTTGCTATAAACGATAGATTTAAGAAAATATATGCGATTTCCGCGAATGATTCCTTAACAAGTGCCGAACAGTTTCAGCATTTCTGCGATTATGTTGAAGTACCTGCGGTAGAGGTTAACAGCAGGGTGTATTTTAATCCAGGGGCTGTGGAGGCAGCATTCGAAACGATGGAATATAGCTATGATGCTAATTTAATTCGTAATTGGTACATGGAGAAGTTACAGGGTTTTAAAAATGTGTCGCTGTTTTTCAATCAACTAATTGATAAAGTTAGCATTGAAGATGAACGCTATGTACTTCGTTTCACTGATGGATCTGATTGTACAGCTACCAACATACTTAATGCAACCTATGCGAGTATTAACCAGATTTTACGTAAGTTTGACTATGAATTATTTTCAACAAAATATGAAATATGTGAAGTGATTATGACAGGAGTAACCGAAAACGTTCAAAATGTAGGCATTACTGTAATGGACGGGCCGTTTTTTTCTTTGATGCCTTTTGGAGAAAGTGGGTATCATTCTCTTACATCTGTTGGACATACTCCGCATGAGTCGTCTTTTAACGCTTTACCTGAATTCTCTTGTCAGAAATACAATGATGCTTGTAATGTAAGGCAATTAAGCAATTGTAACACTTGTCCAGTTAGACCTTATACAGCTTGGACAAGAATGAGCCAGTTGGCTAAAAAGTATCTTAATCCTGAAATTCAAATAACCTACAAAAAATCTCTATTTGCTGTAAAGGCATTGATCAGTGCTTCAGAACTCGATGATTCTCGACCTACCGTTATTAAAGAATTTTCAGAAAACCCGAGATTTGTTTCTGTTTTTTCTGGAAAGTTTAACACCATCTATGATTTGGAGGAAGTGCTATGAAAGAGCAGGTTTTTGTATCTACTGTTCTATATGCGCACAATAATGAGCAAGAAATTGCGCAGGCATTAATTGAATTAGATCGCACGATGATGACATATTTCCAACACTATGAGATTATACTGGTTAACGATTATAGCCAAGATAAGACACTGGAGAACGCGCATAGTGCTATGGAGAATATTTACGGGGACACTACGATTATTAATCTGTCCAGAAAACATGGCGTTGAGCATGCTATGGTGGCCGGACTTAATAAATCTATGGGTGACTTTGTGTTTGAAATTGAGTCTTTATTTATTGATTTTAATTTGGACCTGCTGTATGAGATGTTCAAAACGGCAACTGGAAATGGGTTTGATATAGTCGCTGCTTCCTCTGGACAAGCTGGCTGGAAATCTCGAATATTTTATAGAATACTGAATAAGGTGTCTTACTTAAATTTATCTCTTTCTACAGAGAATGCACGCTTAGTAACGCGTCGTGCTTTAAACGCTATGCTGAACTTGAAGGAAAAAGTAAGGTATAGAAAAGCGCTTTATGAGCTTACCGGTTATTCTAAAACCCTGATTAACTACAAGGCCATAAATAGACTGACTAGTAGGAAAGTAAATCGGGAAAATATATCGTTGGCTGTAGATGCATTGGTCTCCTTTTCTCATTTTGGGCTAAGAGCAGCTCATCTTCTTACCGGTGTGTTTTTCTTGTTTTCTTTGTTCATGGGGGGTTACGCTTTATATAATTACTTTTTTAATCAGTCAGTAGTAGAAGGTTGGACTACACTTATGATTTTAATCTCTCTTGGTTTTGCTGGTTTGTTTTTTATTGGCGGGATTATCGGGGAATATACTTCGCGTATATTAATTGAGATCCAAAATCGTCCTTTTTACAGTACCAAGTCTGTAGAAATGTATAAAGAGAAAAAGCCTAGACTGGAATTAATTAAAGAAAAAGAGAGTGCATCTGGTCAATAAGGAAGGAGAGAGTGTTGTGAGGAGAAATTGTCTTGTAGGATTTACCGGGTATGTAGGCACCACTTTACTTGCACAAACTGCATTTGATGAATTATATAATTCGTCCAATATTGAGTCTATTAAAGGTATGGAATTTGATTTAGTGGTGTGTGCAGCCGCCCCGGCTGTCAAATGGAAGGCCAATCAAGCCCCAGAGGAAGATCTTGCGAATATCAATCAACTGATTTCCTGTTTAAAAGAGGTCAAGGCTGAAAAGTTTGTGCTTATCTCTACAGTTGATGTATATACTACTCCTATCAAAGTTGATGAGTCTACGAATATACAAGCAGAAACAGCAGAACCTTACGGAAAACATCGCTTTTATTTGGAACAATTCGTTACCCAAACTTTTCATGACCATTTGATTATTCGTCTCCCTGGCCTATTTGGCAAAGGACTTAAGAAAAACTTCATTTATGATTTAATCCATGACAATGCTTTACATTTAACTCATTACCTAAGTGAATTTCAATTTTATAATATGAACCATTTGTGGGATGACATTCAAACTGCGATTGCTAATTCGCTGAGCTTAGTGAATTTTGCTACGGAGCCTGTAAGTGCAAAAGAAATTGCCCAGGCAGGACTGAATATTAACTTTTCTAATGAAACGGAGAAAAAGCCTGTTTCTTATGATATGAGAAGTCTATATTCACATATTTTCGGTGACCGTGACAATAAAGAGTATATGAAATCTAAGGGAAAAGTTCTACAGGAGATTAAAGCTTTTATTGAGGAAGAAAAGAGGGCGCTTCGATGAAACTTTCTATTTCCAATATTGCATGGAATAGTAATGAAAATGAAGAAATCATTGTGTTACTTAATAAACTTGGCATTCGTGGGATAGAAATTGCCCCCACTAAAATATGGGATCGCCCATTAGATAGCGAACCTAACGAACTACTACAATTTAAGCAATATTGGGAACAAAGAGATATTCATTTAATTGCTATGCAATCATTATTATTTGGACAGCATGGATTGGCGTTATTTTCAGATGTTGAATCTCGTAACAAGCTAAAAGAATATGTAATGGGTATAATGGGCTTGGCGGGTAAAATAGGAGTTAAAGCACTGGTATTTGGATCTCCTAAAAACCGGCTTTCTAATGGGCTATCTAAGAATGAGCAACTGGACATTGCTATCCCATTTTTTACGGAACTTGCTGAGTCTGCTGTTACAGAAAATGTAACCTTGTGTATAGAGCCTAACCCGTCCCAATATGGTTGTGATTTCATTACAAATAGTGAAGAAGGTTTACAGTTGGTTCGAGAAGTGAACCATCCGGGTTTTCAATTGCATCTTGATGCAGGAACTCTTACTTTAAATAACGAAAATATTTCTTCTGCTATTGAAAATAGCATGCCTTATTTGAGTCATTTTCATATTAGCGAACCTTATCTTAATAAGGTTGGTAGCGAGGAAAGTCTTTCACCACACAGGGAAATAGCAAAGACTCTAAAAATAAACGAATATAAAAATTGGGTGTCTATTGAAATGAAGAACGGGGACAATTCGAATGCTGGTACAGTTGAGCGAGCTCTAAAATATGCTTCAGAAATTTATGTATAATTAAGGAGAAAATCCTACCAATGAACGCTATACAAAATAAAGATTGGTCAGTACCCAATTTTGAACTTAAAGAGTTTAAGACAAAAAGTAGTAAATACTGTGTTTGTATTCCTGTCATTAATGAGGGGATAAAAATTCAAAAGCAGCTTAACCAGTTAAAATCACTTGCTGAAACTGTTGATATTATTATTTTAGATGGTGGGAGCACCGACGGTTCTTTAGAAGAATCATTTCTTTTAGATAACCGTGTAAGAGCTATTCTAGTTAAAAAAGATAAGGGTAAGTTGAGTGCACAATTACGGATGGGGTTCGCTTACGCATTACAAGAGCAATATGAGGGCGTCATTACTGTGGATGGAAATAATAAAGATAGTGTTGAGTCAATTCCTGAATTCATTCAGAAGCTTGATGAAGGCTATGATTTTGTGCAAGGTTCAAGGTATGTACCAGGAGGTAAGGAAATAAATACTCCTATATCAAGGAAACTTGCTATTAAACTTATTCATGCACCATTTATATCATTAGTTGCAGGATATCATTATACAGATACTACAAATGGATTTAGAGCCCATTCTGCTCGATTTTTAAAAGATCCCGAATTACATCCATTTAGAGATGTTTTTGAGACCTATGAGCTGTTGGGCTATTTGTCAGTTAAAGCGCCTAAATTAGGCTATAAAGTTACGGAGATTCCTGTTGAACGTTCATATCCAAAGGGGAAAGTACCTACTAAAATTAGTCCACTTCGAGGGAATCTGCTACTTATTAAAATATTACTAAACTTATTTTTGCGCAAATATGATATCCAAAAAAATCTGAAAGTAATTAAGGAGGAGCAATGAAAGGTATAATTCTTGCAGGAGGTACAGGCTCTCGCCTCTATCCCTTAACTAAAGTAACAAATAAGCATTTATTACCCGTTGGTAAGTATCCGATGATTTTTCATTCGGTAAATAAGCTCAAACAAGCTGACATTCAAGATATCCTTATTGTCACAGGCAAGGAACACATGGGAGATGTTGTTAACCTTCTTGGCAGCGGTCGTGAGATGGGTGTAACGTTTACTTATAAAGTTCAAGACGAAGCTGGCGGGATCGCACAAGCGCTTGATCTGGCTGAACAATTTGTAGGTGATGATCAAATGGTTGTTATTTTAGGCGATAATGTGTTTGAAGATGACATTGCACCATTTGTGGACAATTTCCGTAATCAAATCACAGGGGCGAAGATTCTTCTTCAACAGGTGCAAGATCCACATCGTTTTGGAGTGGCCGAGCTTCAAGGGGAACGTATTGTGTCAATTGAAGAAAAACCTAAAGAACCAAAAAGTGATTATGCTGTAACAGGCATCTATATGTTCGATCATAGTGTGTTTGAAATTGTAAAGACGCTCGAACCTTCAGCTCGGGGAGAACTTGAGATCACTGATGTTAACAATGCATATATTGCTAATGGGACATTGACGTATGATGTTCTTCAAGGCTGGTGGACAGATGCAGGAACTCACCCCTCACTTGCTCGAGCTAATGAATTGGCTAAGGATATCGTGTTTGGTGAAGAGTTTGGAAAGTTAAAGATTTAAAATAAAGGGAGGATGCGAACGAAATGAAGGTAATCCCTTTGAAATTAGAAGGTGCAAAAATCATTGAACCCGTGGTTCATGGTGATCACCGTGGTTTTTTTATGGAAAGTTACAATGAACAGATCATGAAAGAAAACGGAATAGACCATGCTTTTATTCAAGATAACCAATCCTTGTCTGCAGAAGCCGGTGTGATTCGTGGTTTGCATTATCAGCTTAATCCTAAAGCACAGACCAAACTCATTCGTGTGCTTTCTGGAGCTATCTACGATGTGATTTTGGATATTCGTAAAAGTTCTCCAACATTCGGTCTATGGGTCGGGGTAATCTTAAGTGAACATAATAGACGTCAGCTACTGGTGCCCAAGGGTTTTGCTCATGGGTTCTGTACGCTTGTTCCGAACACTCAAGTGCTGTATAAGGTAGACGAGTATTATTCACCTGAAAATGATCGTGGAATTCTGTGGAATGATCCAGCACTAGGGATTGATTGGCCAACTTCTCATGCTATTCTTTCAGAGAAGGATCAGAAGCATCCGGCACTGGCCGACGCTGACATTAATTTTGATTAGAGGAATAATAAGATTTAGGAGGTCAGTATGAAACTTCTTGTCACCGGCGGGGCCGGATTTATAGGCAGTAACTTTGTATTGTACATGTTAAAACAGCATCCAGATTATGAAATTGTAAATATAGATGCTCTTACCTATGCAGGTAACCTGGAAAATTTGAAATCCATTGAAAATAACCCCAAGCATAGCTTCATCAAAGCAGATATTACCGACGCACAAGCGATTGACCAACTGATGCAGCAGGGGATTGATGTGGTGGTTAATTTTGCAGCGGAGTCACATGTGGATCGAAGTATTTTGGAACCGGAAGTGTTTGTGAAAACAAACGTATTGGGTACGCAAGTGCTACTGGATGCAGCCAAGAAATATAACGTGACCAAGTTTGTACAGGTATCAACAGATGAGGTGTATGGATCTTTGGGAGAAACAGGATTGTTTACGGAGGAAACTCCGTTGCAGCCTAATAGTCCTTATTCTGCATCCAAGGCAGGCGGCGATCTGCTAGTTCGTGCATATCATGAAACCTTCGGTTTACCAGTGAACATCACACGTTGTTCTAACAACTACGGTCCATATCAGTTTCCTGAAAAATTGATCCCGCTAATGATCTCACGTGCATTGAGCGACCAACAGCTACCTGTATACGGGGATGGCTTGAACATTCGCGACTGGTTGTATGTAGAGGATCATTGCAGCGCAATTGATCTAGTCATTCATCAGGGTAAACTGGGTGAAGTATACAATATCGGGGGAAATAACGAGCGGACAAATGTGCATATCGTCAAAACAGTATTAGAGGAGCTGGGCAAGCCGGAATCTCTGATTTCGTATGTGCAGGATCGTCCAGGACATGACCGCCGTTATGGCATTGATCCAACGAAGACCATGAATGAGCTGGGCTGGAAGCCAAAGCACTCTTTTGAAACAGGCATTAAAGAAACGATTCGCTGGTATTTAGACAACGAAGAATGGTGGACTCGTATTCAATCCGGCGAATACCAACAATACTATGCTAAACAGTACGGTTCCCGCTTGGGGGATGCGTAAAATGAAGGTGCTGGTTACTGGAGCATCCGGTCAACTTGGTAAAGATGTAGTAAACGTTTTTCAGGGCCAAGGACATGATGTTCTTGGATACGATCGGGAACAGCTGGATATCACGGATTTGGAGCAGGCTGTGAAGATCGTGGAACAGTACCAACCTGATGCCGTAATCCACTGTGCAGCGTATACGGCTGTGGATGCAGCAGAGACTGATGTAGACGGGGCTTATCAAGTCAACGCGGCAGGTACACGTAATATGGCAATGGCTGCGGAAAAGGTTGGAGCCAAGCTGGTTTATATCAGCACAGATTATGTGTTCGATGGAACGGCAAAACAGCCATATCATGAGTACGATAATACCAATCCGCAGAGTATCTACGGAAAGTCCAAACGGGCGGGGGAGGTATTGACCCAAACACTTTCCTCTAGGTATTTTATTGTTCGTACATCTTGGGTATATGGATTGTACGGGAACAATTTTGTTAAAACGATGCTGAAGCTTGGACAGGAGAAGCCGCTTCTCCAGGTGGTGAATGATCAGAAGGGTTCACCTACCTATACGGTGGATCTGGCACGTTTTTTGGCGGAATTGATTCAAACGGAGAAGTACGGCATATACCATGCATCCAATAGTGGTTCCTGTACCTGGTATGAATTTACGCAAGCTATTTTACAGGATGCGGCGGAAATATTAGATGCCAAGATCACAGCGAAATTGGAACCATGCAGCACAGAGCAATTCCCCAGACCTGCAGCGCGGCCACGTAACTCTGTTATGGAGCATATAGCGATCCGAACCAATGGATTGAATGATTTGCGCGACTGGCGTGAGGGATTGCGTGATTTTTTGCAGGAGTGTCTTAGTACATCCGAGTAAATAAAACCTTATTATAAATATCAACAATCTCCCATCAGTTCATGATTGGGAGATTTTATTATATTAAGGCCTATGTTGATTAAGGACGATGAGCATTATAATGTATAAGCAGATGCAACCTATTGTCCCTCTATTGCACATTTTAAAAGAAGGAGGTCATTACTCTGAACAGACCTAACGTACAAATTTTATTATCTACATATAACGGAGCAGCTTACTTAGATGAGCAGATAGAAAGTCTCATCAATCAAAAAGACGTAGAAATTCAGATTCTAATTCGTGATGATGGCTCGACAGATGATACGGTTGCCAAGTTGAGCGCGCTGAAGCAACGTTATCCTCAACAGATTTTTTTATGCCTTGAGAGCAATGTAGGGGTTATTAAAAGCTTTTTTGATCTGATTCAAAGATCGTCTGAGACATTCGACTATTACGCTTTTTGTGATCAGGATGATGTGTGGATGCCGAATAAACTTGCTCAGGCTGTGGCTCATCTCAGGGAGCAGGATGGGAGCCGACCGCTGATGTACTGTTCTGCTACTCAAATGGTCTCTCAAACATTGGAACCACTCAAAGTATGGCCAGCTTACATCCCCCGACCTGTATCCTTCTATAATGCTCTCATTGAGAATGTATGTGTAGGTTGTACCATGGTGATCAATAAAGAAACACTCAAGCTCGTGAAAAAGAGAATTCCGACTTCTTTGGATAATATTATCATGCATGACTGGTGGATTTACTTATGCACTTCCTCTTTTGGTGAGGTTGTTTTTGACCCCGATCCGTACATTTGGTATCGGCAGCATCAAAACAATGTGCTGGGAGGTTCTACGGATGGCTGGGTTAGCAAGTGGAGGAAAAGACTAAGTAGATTTGCAAAAGGAAAAAATCGCTATATTTTAAGCAAACAAGCCCAACAATTTATTCAACTTTATGGACAAGACATGTCTCCTCAAATGTATAGAGATATGGATCAATTCCTGGACAGCTACCAAAAGGGTGTGTTTTCTCGTATGAAATATATTTGGCAGTCTCCATTTTACAGGCAGTCACGGTTGGACAACTGGATTTATAAGTTGGTTTTTGTATTGAGGAAGTTATAGAGGTATGGAAAGAAAAAATATTGAAACTTTTTTCCATATATAAGCGTCAAATAGTCAAAGGTGCAAATGAATACTAGATAAAATACCATCGAATGCGTGTTCCTTTATGGAAAAATATAGTATAATTGAAACGTGCAACCGATAGAGCTGGCAAGGGCGGTCGGCTAACTCTCCCGAGGAGGGGGGTGAAGCCTGTGACAGTGTTTGAGGCGCTCAGTTTAATGCTGACGTTCGGGGCGTTAATCGTCACACTGTTAGAGTTTAACAAACGAAAATAGACCGCCCCCGCAAGGAAGGGTCTATTTTCGGCCTGATTGTTCCAAAACCGTCCGCTCTTGGAGCGTTGGTTGCGCAGGGGCTGGCTGGCACCAGCCCTTTTTCCATGTATATCTTACCACGATGAATTTTAGACCTCAACCGAGGATTTTACAAAAATCTAATAAACGACTTCCAATGAACTATATATAGATCGAAATGGTTTCGTTTGTCTATATTTGCACTTTGGAGCGACTGGAATCGAATTTTTTGAAATTTTGCTAACTATGTAAGGTTACAAGTTATGTGCTTTTTTGCGCCCCGTGGTCTGCGCGGTATGCTATAATAGGCGATAGTAGAATAGATTACTGAATTTGTCAGGAGCGTTTTAAATATGGATGTAAGCATACTGGTCGTCAACTATAATACATCTCAATTGACGCTGGATTGTTTGCAATCGGTGTATGCGTCAAAGTCGCAGTACCGATATGAAGTGATTGTGATTGATAATCACTCTAGTGACGGATCTGTTGAGGCTATTCGTGCTGCATACCCGGAGATTACGTTGATAGCCAATAAGAATAATTCAGGTTTTGCCAAGGCGAACAACCAGGGGATGGAAGTAGCCAGCGGGCGTTATGTATTGTTATTGAACTCCGATACGTTGGTGCAACCGGACACGCTGGATACAATGATTCAGTTTATGGATACGCATCCGGAGATGGGAGCATCGGGCTGTAAGGTCATCTTGCCGGATGGATCATTGGACAAGGCTTGTAAGCGTGGCTTTCCAACGCCGTCAGCTTCTTTTTACTACGCTTTCGGCTGGTCGAAGCGTTACCCGGATAACCCGAAGTACAATCAATATCAGCTTGGGCATCTAAGCCCGGACGATGAGTATCCTGTAGATGTACTGGTAGGTGCTTTTATGCTGGTGCGCCGGGAGACAATCGACCAAGTCGGGGGGTTGGACGAAACCTTTTTTATGTATGGTGAGGATATTGATTGGTGTTACCGGATTAAGCAAGCCGGGTGGGGCATTTACTACTACCCGCGCACATATATTATTCATATCAAAGGGGGCAGCGCTCGCCGTCGTCCTTTGAAAATTATTTATGAGTTTCATAGAGCTATGTGGGTATTTCATCGTAAGCATTATAAACAGCAATACAGTTGGATCACCAATATGGCTGTTTATGCGGGAATTATCGTAAAATTTGGAATGGCCTTTCTGAAAAATAAGTTGTCCGCACCGGTCAAGCCGGACAGCGGGGAACAATCTCGTACTGAGGTGAAAGCATGATACGCAGAAATCAGCGTTTTTTAACCCAATTATATATTGTGGCGGATTTCGCGGTCATTCAGTTGTCCTTTCTGATCGCTTGGTTTTTCAAATTTGAAAGTGAATGGATCACCTATAAAGAACCGCTTCCTATTCAAGTATATGGAGGCTGGAGCTTAATCTACGGCCTGATTGCCGTAGTGCTGGGGATGTTATTCTCGCTCTATTCGCCCAAACGCAAAAAACGATTTGCAGATGACGTATTCCGCGTCACCCAAATTCATATTGTTGGCCTGTTCGTGCTGTTGAGTGTGATGTTCTTCGTGAAGCAAATCGACATTTCGCGGTCCTATCTAGCGATCTATATGGTTGGGAATGTGCTGCTTATTTTGTTTTACCGGTTCTTTTTGAAGCAAGTTCTTAAAGCTCTCCGTCAAAAAGGGTACAACAAGCAGTTCATGCTTATTCTCGGGGCGGGTACTCTAGGCCAACGATTTTATCATAATCTTGGACAGTATCCTGATCTAGGATACGAGGTCGTGGGTTTTCTGGATGATAAGCGGCATTGGAGTGAAGAGGAAGCGGCGCATTTCCGCCCGATTCTTGGAGGCTTAGATCAATTGGAGGCTACGCTGTCGCGTCTGATGATTGACGAGGTCATTCTGGCGCTGCCGCTGGATGCCCATGATAAGTACCCCAAGATTATCAATATGTGTGAAAAGGCTGGAGTGCGCACGCTTATAATCCCTGACTTTTTTGATTATTTGCCGGCTCGTCCGTACTTTGATAACTTTGCAGGTATGCCGATGATTAATGTACGGGATATTCCACTGGATGTGGCGGGGAATCGATTGTTTAAGCGTCTATTCGATATTTTATTCTCTTTATTCGCGATTCTTCTGACCTCTCCGATCATGCTGGCAGTGGCGATTGGTGTAATGATCACATCCAGAGGGCCCATCATTTTTAAGCAGGAGCGGGTAGGCTTGAACCGTCGCACCTTCCGAATGTACAAATTTCGTTCGATGAAGGTGTTACCTCCTGGAACTGAAGATACGGGCTGGACGACTGCTAATGACCCAAGACGCACACGTTTTGGTACTTTTATTCGTAAAACGAGTCTCGACGAGCTGCCTCAATTTTTCAACGTTCTGCTGGGTGATATGAGTGTCGTTGGTCCACGCCCAGAACGACCCTATTATGTGGATCAGTTCCGTGAGGAAATTCCAAAATACATGGTGAAGCATCATGTTCGTCCTGGAATCACAGGCTGGGCACAGAGCAACGGGTTGCGTGGAGATACATCTATTGAGGAACGGATTAAGCATGACATCTTCTATATTGAGAACTGGTCGCTCTTATTTGATATTAAAATTATTTTCCGCACGATTCGCAACGGTTTCAAGAACGCGTATTAATACAGAAGCACCCTTCGGTTTAGCCGGAGGGTGCTTTTGCGTCTGGCAGTTGTTTTGAGCATGCGTATGTGGGGTATTGACCTGTACGAAAAGGATGTGACACCCCATGAAACGATTGATTGTTTCGGTTATTCTTTTAATGTTAATCGGCACATTTTTACTGGCATACAAAGGGAAATCTACAGAAGAACATACTGGCTTTACCGCGCACCGTGTGATTTCGCATGCCATGGGAGCCGTTGATGGTTTGGCCTATACTAATGCGCGTGAAGCGTTTGTGGAAAATTATAAAAAAGGCAGCCGCGTATTCGAGGTCGACCTGATGTTTACATCGGATGGACAATTGGTGGCGCGCCATGAATGGACAGAATCTTTTACAGAGCAAATGCAACAGGAACATGCAGTTGCTACGGAACAGGGTGGAAAACCTTGGAGCTATCATCAATTTAAGAACACCCCCATACACGGTTCCTATACCCCAGTAGATTGGAAGGATGTATTGGATTTATTGGAAACATACCCGGATGCTTATATTGTGACCGATACGAAAGAACAGGACCCTGCCCAAATCAAACAGTTGTTTGCGCAACTGACCCGTCAGGCACAGGAGAAAAATCCCGAGCTTTTGTCCCGTATTGTTCCTCAAATTTATAATGAAGAAATGTTGCGAACGTTACGAAGTATTTATCCTTACCCATCCATTATTTATACGCTCTATGCCACAGAAGATAAGGACGACCAGATCATTCGATTTGTACAACAAAATGATATAACGGCAGTAACTTTACCAGAGAATCGGGTGAGTGGTGCTTTAGTGGAAAGTTTGCGTCAGGCAGGAGCAGTGTGCTACGTAAATACCATTAATGAGTTGAAGGATGCGGCTGAGTATGAACAGATGGGTGTGCGAGGTTTCTATACAGATATTTTAACGGAAAAAGAACTTAGTGAACGCAGTTGGTTGTATGCGTTACGACCATGAGTTGTCTGAACGGGGTGTTCCCATTTGATACGAACATTGACACCTTTTAAGCACTATCATAGACTTAGCATAGAACGCTTTTGGATATTGGAATTCGGCTCGCCTGGATCATGACAAAAGCAATGAATGCTGGAGGAATGTGTGTTGGCAGATTCAATTCAATCATGGAGGCATGTGTTTAAGCTTGATCCTGACAAGGAACTGGATGATGGTGCGCTTGACGCCGTGTGTATGTCTGGTACGGATGCGATTATGGTAGGAGGTTCCTCAGGTATTACCTATGAAAATACGGTGGATTTGCTGTCACGAGTTCGGCGTTATGAGGTGCCGTGTGTGCTTGAGGTGTCCGATCTGGAGGCTGTTGTGCCGGGGTTTGATCTATATATGATTCCCATGGTACTAAATACCACTGACAGTAATTGGATTCTAGGGCAGCACCAACGTGCGATTGAGCAGTTTGGTTATATGATCCCTTGGGATTTGCTTGTGACGGAAGGATATATTGTTTTGAACGGTGGTTCCACAGTTGCTAAGCTTACCGGAGCAGATACTTCGCTGGGTGCTACATCAGCCGCCTCATATGCACAGATTGCTGACAAGCTCATGCATCTACCGATTGTATATGTGGAATATAGCGGTGCTTTTGGAGATATGGAGCTGGTGCAGAAAATACATCGCAGTACGGAGCGCTCTCGTGTCTTATACGGGGGAGGTATCGTGGATAAATCTACCGCGTTACAAGCGGCTGCCGTTTGTGACACCATTGTAGTAGGAAACATCATTTATCGTGACTTGGCGAAAGCGCTGGAGACGGTAGCCGTGAAATTGGAAGTATAGAACGTGAATTTATGGAAGCTCAGGGAAAGGAGCATGCACGCATGCAATCAATAGATATACACGAGGCGGTAGCTCGTCTTAATCCGCCTCAGCGTCAGGCTGTGGAGGCGGTAGATGGTCCGCTACTGATTATGGCTGGCGCAGGCAGTGGTAAAACACGGGTGCTCACGCACCGAATAGCCTACCTCATCGCGACCCGAAAGACGGCTCCATGGGGCATTTTGGCGATTACCTTTACGAACAAGGCCGCGCGTGAGATGCAGGATCGCGTATCCAAGCTGATTGGCCCACAGGGAAGAGATGTGTGGGTATCCACCTTCCACTCGATGTGTGTGCGTATTTTACGTCGGGATATCGAGCGGATTGGATTCACCTCGAATTTCAGCATTTTGGATTCTACGGATCAATTGTCTGTCATTCGGAGCTGCATGAAGGATCTGAATATAGACACCAAAAAGTTTGAGCCCAAAGCGGTTCAGTCTATGATGAGTACGGCTAAAAATGAACTGGTCACTCCCGAAATGTATGAACGCAAGATTGGCGACTATTTTGAGGGGATTGTGGCGAAGGTATATACCAAGTACCAACAACGACTCAAAAATAACAACTCTCTTGATTTTGATGATTTGATCATGGCAACGATTCAGCTTTTTAAAGAAGTACCTGAGGTACTGGATTTCTATCAGAAGAAATTTCAATACATTCATGTTGATGAATATCAAGATACGAACCGTGCGCAGTACATGCTGTGCAAAATGCTGGCCGACAAGCATCACCGGATTTGCGTAGTAGGTGACAGTGACCAATCCATCTATCGGTGGCGGGGGGCGGATATTAGCAACATTTTGAATTTTGAAGAGGACTACCCGGAAGCGCGCACCATTTTGCTGGAGCAGAACTACCGGTCCACCTCAAATATTCTCAATGCTGCCAACGAAGTTATTGGTCAAAATACAGGCCGCAAGCCGAAAAAACTATGGACTGACAAAGAAGGCGGAGCCAAGATTAAAGTTTATCGTGCTGACTCTGAGCATGATGAGGGCTACTTTATCGCCTCCGAAATTCATAAGAATATTAATGCGGGCAAAACCTATAGCCATCATGCCATTTTGTACCGTACGAATGCTCAGTCTCGGGTTGTCGAGGAAATTTTGATTAAATCCGATATTCCTTACCAGATCGTGGGCGGTATCAAGTTCTATGATCGGAAGGAAATTAAGGATTTGCTGGCGTATCTTCGCCTGCTCTCCAATCCTGACGACGACATTAGCTTGATCCGAATCATTAATGTGCCAAAACGAAGCATCGGAGACACAACCGTCGGCAAATTGCAGGCAGCTGCAGCAGAACGTGGAGTTTCAATTTTCCGTGTCCTTCAAGTTGTAGACGATTTGGGCTTTGCAGGACGTACGCGCAATGCGTTGGTAGAGTTTTACGATATGATCGAAGGTTTAAGTCGGATGGTAGACTACCTTTCGGTTACCGAGTTAACAGAAAAAATGCTGGAAACCACCCAATATCGATTGGAGCTGCAAAACGAGAATACACTCGAGTCGCGCTCACGTTTGGAGAATATTGATGAGTTCCTGTCGGTAACCATGGAATTTGAAAAAGGAGCGGAAGACAAGTCACTCGTCTCCTTCCTGACCGACCTTGCGCTGATTGCCGATATTGATTCCATGAATGACGATGAAGAAGAGCAAAGCGATGCGGTTGTATTGATGACCATGCATAGCGCCAAAGGATTGGAGTTTCCCATCGTATTCATTGTCGGTATGGAGGAGGGAGTATTCCCTCATAGTCGTGCCTTTCTGGATAACGAAGAGCTGGAGGAAGAACGCAGATTGGCGTATGTCGGGATCACCCGTGCAGAGGAGCAACTGTTCCTTACATGCGCACAGATGCGCACTCTGTTTGGCCGCACCACAGCTAACCCGCCTTCCCGTTTTCTCGAAGAGATTCCGGACGAGTTAAAAGAGGATACGATCATCAAACGTGACCGCTACCGTCGTTCAGGCAATGTAGGCGGATCTTATGGTGGGCGCGGACTGAATAAAGGTAGTGGCAGCAACTTTGGTGGAGAACGCTCGTTTGATACGATGAGCCGTAGTGGTTCGTCCGCTTCCGCGTCACCCCGAGTAACAGTAACGACATCTTCATCCACGAAACCCACTCCGGCTGCTTCGGCAGGAGGTCCCTCCATTTTTGCTGCTGGAGACAAGGTACAGCATGGTAAATGGGGGATTGGAACTATTGTAGCTGTAAAAGGGACGGGCAATGATATGGAGCTTCAAATTGCTTTCCCGGCTCCAGTAGGGGTTAAACGACTGTTAGCTGGCTTTGCACCGATTACAAAAGTAGAATAAATCTCAAACATCATTAAATCTCGAACCTCATGAGTGGCAGCTTGGCTTAGGACCTCTGCCCTGATGAAGTTCCCGGAGGGATACGCCTGCATGAACCCAATGCACAGGATGGAGCAGCTTGTTGCTGAACTGAACACATATAACTATCATTACTACACACTGGATGAACCCAAGATCAGCGACAAAGAATATGATGTGCTTTATGACGAGCTGGTAGCGCTTGAACAGACGAGCGGTCTTGTGCTGCCGGATTCGCCGACACAGCGTGTGGGCGGGGAGTTACTCAAAGGGTTCACACCGCATCGCCACCTTGCCCCATTATGGAGCCTTGATAAAGCTCAGAATATGGAACAACTGCGTGCATGGAACGCGCGTGTCGTGAAGCTGGTCAATGATTACAATACCAAGAACCCAGAGCAACCTTTGCCATCTCCAGGTTATGCGATAGAACTTAAATTTGATGGTCTAACGCTGAACCTGACGTATACTGATGGACAGCTGGTACAGGCTTCTACCCGCGGTAATGGTGTGGTGGGTGAGGGGATATTGGCGCAGGTAAAAACGATTAAATCCGTGCCACTTACAATTCCTTTTCGAAATGGAACTATTGAAGTTCAGGGAGAAGGGATAATGAATCTCTCTGTACTGTCCAAATATAATGAGACTGCCGCTGACCCTCTTAAAAACGCACGCAACGCCGCAGCTGGCGCTTTGCGTAACTTGAATCCCAAAGTGACAGCAGAACGGCGATTGAATGCATTTTTCTACAATGTGGGTTATGCAGACCGTATCCAGTTTAACAGCCACCAGGAAATGATGACTTTCCTGCGTGAAAATCATTTTAAGGTAAACCCTTACCTGACTTACTTTGATAATTTTGAAGATGTAATGGAGCAACTGATTGAGATTGAAAAATCTCGTGCCGGATTGGATTACCTCATTGATGGGGCAGTATTGAAAATTACAGATATGCGCACACGTGAGGCTCTCGGGTATACCGATAAATTCCCGCGCTGGGCGGTGGCCTATAAGTTCGAAGCCGAGGAAACAACTACGGTGCTTAACTCGGTTGAGTGGAATGTAGGACGAACGGGTAAAATCACCCCACTTGCAAGGGTAGAGCCGGTAGAACTGGCGGGAGTCACTGTACAAAATTGTACACTGAACAATGCTGGTGACATCGAGCGCAAAAACCTGAAGTTTGCTTTGGGTGCACGTGTGTTTATCCGTCGCTCAAACGATGTCATTCCGGAGATATTAGGAAAGGTAACATCTGAGCACGACGGAGAGGAAATTGTTGTACCAGATCATTGTCCAGCCTGCGGGTTTCCGTTGCAGCAGCGAGGTGCCCATTTGTTTTGCGACAATAAGCTGGGCTGTAAACCACAAATTGTAGCTCGTATTTCCCATTTTGCTTCACGTGATGCTATGGATATTGAGACATTCAGTGACAAAACGGCCATACAGCTGCATGACGAACTGGAAGTGCGCGAGCCTGCGGATCTGTATACACTCCAATATGATGATCTAGTGAAGCTGGAGCGGTTTGGTGAGAAAAAGGCCAGTAACCTCTTGGCGGCACTAGAAAAGAGTAAAGAGAGAGATTTGGCTTCTTTCCTTTATGCTCTGGGTATACCGAATACCGGTAAAGCAACAACACGCATGTTGGCTGAACACTACCGTGATTTGCACAAGACGATGTCCGCTACGGTGGAAGAACTGATAGAACTACCGGATGTGGGCGGGATTGTAGCCGAAAGCATTGTTGCTTTCTTTGCAGATCCATTTACTCAGGCGGGAATTGAAAAGATGCTGTCTCTAGGGGTGAAAGCTCAGGCCCCTGAAGCTCCACAGGAGAAGAAGACAGACAGCTTTTTCAGTGGCAAAACGGTCGTGCTTACAGGTACCTTGCATCAGCTTACGCGTGACGAAGCTGCATCCAAGCTGGAGGCGCTTGGAGCCAAAGTTGCGGGGTCTGTATCGAAAAAGACGGATCTAGTCATAGCTGGTGAAAAGGCTGGGAGTAAGCTGGCTAAGGCCCAACAGCTCGGAATTGACACCATAGAAGATGAGGATGAATTTATCAGACTGCTGGAACAAGAATAAACAGTTTTGCAATGAGTGCAGTCATTCCGCTCTGGGGCGGGGTGGCTGCCTTATTATCTGTTGTATAGTAGGAAATAAAATAGATATAAATAAATGCTTGCTAAATAACTTTAAGCATGATATATTATTAGACGTTGCTTTGAGAGTATCATTTCTTGAGGCGAGGTTGCTGAAAAGATAATCGAAAAAAAGATTTGACAAGAAAGCAACTAACATGATATGATCTAATTCCTGGCTCGTTGAACGAACGAGAACAGACAAGTTCTTTGAAAACTGAACAAATGGATGATGAAACAAAGATTTCTTCTTTTATAAAGAAGAATCGCTAGCATTAAAATGAGCTTATCGCTCTTTCTATAAACCAACTTCGGTTGGTCTTTAATGGAGAGTTTGATCCTGGCTCAGGACGAACGCTGGCGGCGTGCCTAATACATGCAAGTCGAGCGGGGTTGTTTAGAAGCTTGCTTCTAAACAACCTAGCGGCGGACGGGTGAGTAACACGTAGGCAACCTGCCCACAAGACAGGGATAACTACCGGAAACGGTAGCTAATACCCGATACATCCTTTTCCTGCATGGGAGAAGGAGGAAAGACGGAGCAATCTGTCACTTGTGGATGGGCCTGCGGCGCATTAGCTAGTTGGTGGGGTAAAGGCCTACCAAGGCGACGATGCGTAGCCGACCTGAGAGGGTGATCGGCCACACTGGGACTGAGACACGGCCCAGACTCCTACGGGAGGCAGCAGTAGGGAATCTTCCGCAATGGGCGAAAGCCTGACGGAGCAACGCCGCGTGAGTGATGAAGGTTTTCGGATCGTAAAGCTCTGTTGCCAGGGAAGAACGTCTTGTAGAGTAACTGCTACAAGAGTGACGGTACCTGAGAAGAAAGCCCCGGCTAACTACGTGCCAGCAGCCGCGGTAATACGTAGGGGGCAAGCGTTGTCCGGAATTATTGGGCGTAAAGCGCGCGCAGGCGGCTCTTTAAGTCTGGTGTTTAATCCCGAGGCTCAACTTCGGGTCGCACTGGAAACTGGGGAGCTTGAGTGCAGAAGAGGAGAGTGGAATTCCACGTGTAGCGGTGAAATGCGTAGAGATGTGGAGGAACACCAGTGGCGAAGGCGACTCTCTGGGCTGTAACTGACGCTGAGGCGCGAAAGCGTGGGGAGCAAACAGGATTAGATACCCTGGTAGTCCACGCCGTAAACGATGAATGCTAGGTGTTAGGGGTTTCGATACCCTTGGTGCCGAAGTTAACACATTAAGCATTCCGCCTGGGGAGTACGGTCGCAAGACTGAAACTCAAAGGAATTGACGGGGACCCGCACAAGCAGTGGAGTATGTGGTTTAATTCGAAGCAACGCGAAGAACCTTACCAGGTCTTGACATCCCTCTGACCGGTCTAGAGATAGACCTTTCCTTCGGGACAGAGGAGACAGGTGGTGCATGGTTGTCGTCAGCTCGTGTCGTGAGATGTTGGGTTAAGTCCCGCAACGAGCGCAACCCTTATGCTTAGTTGCCAGCAGGTCAAGCTGGGCACTCTAAGCAGACTGCCGGTGACAAACCGGAGGAAGGTGGGGATGACGTCAAATCATCATGCCCCTTATGACCTGGGCTACACACGTACTACAATGGCCGGTACAACGGGAAGCGAAATCGCGAGGTGGAGCCAATCCTAGAAAAGCCGGTCTCAGTTCGGATTGTAGGCTGCAACTCGCCTACATGAAGTCGGAATTGCTAGTAATCGCGGATCAGCATGCCGCGGTGAATACGTTCCCGGGTCTTGTACACACCGCCCGTCACACCACGAGAGTTTACAACACCCGAAGTCGGTGGGGTAACCCGCAAGGGAGCCAGCCGCCGAAGGTGGGGTAGATGATTGGGGTGAAGTCGTAACAAGGTAGCCGTATCGGAAGGTGCGGCTGGATCACCTCCTTTCTATGGAGAATCGTTTCCTGCAA
>NZ_JAAMNR010000029.1:0-3265 GCF_011066115.1 Paenibacillus sp. EKM212P | reverse complement strand
ACATTTTGAGCCATCTGGAAGGTGGGGATCTCAGCTACAATATGCCGGGTGTATTAACCGTGGAGGGACCGCTTCAGTCCGATCAGCTGGAGGATGCGTTCCGTCAGTTAATAGCCCGCCATGAAACGCTGCGGACTTCCTTTGAAATGGTGGAAGGCGAGGTCGTTCAGCGGGTGTACGATCAAGTGGAGTTTGCAGTAGAGCGCTTGCAGGCTAGGGAGTCCGAAGCCGAAGCCTATATCGAGTCCTTTGTACGCAGCTTTGATCTTCGCCAGGCACCACTGCTGCGTGTCCGTCTCATTCAAACCGGACCAGAGCGCCATCTCCTGATGTACGACATGCACCATATTATTTCAGACGGTGTATCGTCTAACAACATCGTGCAGGAGCTGGTACAACTGTACGAGGGACAGGAATTGGAGCCGTTGCAAATTCAGTACAAAGACTACGCCGTGTGGCAGCAGCAGGAGATGCAGCGTGAGTCATACCAACGCCGGGAACACTTCTGGCTGGAGCATTTAGCCGGAGAATTGCCGGTACTGGATTTGCCAATTGCTTATCCTAGACCTGCTGTTCGCAGTTTCGAGGGTGCGATGTATGAATTTACAGTGGACGCAAATGTATCCGAGCAACTGCACCGAATTGCGGCACAGACCGGAAGTACACTGTACATGGTGCTATTAAGCGCCTACACCGTTCTGCTGTCCAAATACAGCGGTCAGGACGATTTGATCATCGGTACGCCAGTAGCAGGACGCTTGTTGCCTGAACTGGAGCCACTGATCGGAATGTTCGTGAATACGCTAGCCATCCGGCATCAGCCGAGGGGCAACCAAACGTTCCACAGCTACTTGCAGGAAGCCAGAGATCGTACGCTGCAAGCCTTCGAGCATCAGGATTATCCACTGGAAGAGTTGGTGGAAAAGCTGGATGTAGCGCGGGATGCAAGCCGTAACCCGTTGTTTGACACCATGTTTGTACTGGAAAATACAGAGTCGCCGGAAGCGAAGCTTGAAATGCTGTCCTTCAGTCCGTATGTTCAGGAGCATCGTATTTCCAAATTCGATTTGACCTTGTCCATGAGTGATGAAGATGGGGAGATCAAGGGTTCGTTTGAATATTGCACGAAGCTGTTTGGAGCTGACGCTATTGAGAGATTAAGCAGGGATTTGATAGCGATCCTGTCCCAGGTTGGGATCAATCCAGATTTGCTGTTAAGCGATATTCAGGTGAACTCGGACGAGCAACCGGAAGGCTTCTCGCCGGATTCCATCGACTTTGTTTTCTAAATCTGTTTTCTAAAATGCAATGATTTCACTTTGCGTGGTGCAGAGGGTGGCGGCTTGTCCGCCTGCCCTTGCCTGCATTGAAAAACAGTAAAAATAATTCCATTTGAAAATTTAAGTATTATAAAATTCGTCAAGTTTAGGTTGATTATGCACATTATATATTAAGGAAGAGTATAAGATGGATTAGCTCCATTTTATGTTACGAATTGTTTTGATTATTTAAAAGATACCACTTTGAATAATCTCAATGAACTTAACAAAAGAAGACCCGTGTTTCAATAAACGCGGGTCTTCTTTATTTAGCAATTGCTGGTTGAATTCATATGCAGTTTAAACATCAGTTTGATTAAAACATCATTTTAATTACGATAATTCCAATCAATGCTAGAATTAAACCGAATATCTCTTGACGACATAGGCAAAATAGATACTCCGTAAAGTAAAGCTTGTTTCGAGGAAAGGTCTGTGAAGCTATGAAACAAGATAGCCAGCACGCTCCATTGCTAGCCTCGGTAATGTCCTACTTGCAGATCTCGCTTGTATCTAACGACGATAAGCGAGAAGGATAATGATGCAGAATTCGACTAGCTGCACTAAAAGTAAGTGTCTCTTCCCAAAGAAAAGTAGCTAGCAGGACAACAAGCACAGGCGTTAGTCCCGAAAAAAATGCTATGATTGAAGCTCACATCTGTTGTTTCTCCAACACTCATAACGAAAAATTTTACAGCAAACGTGCTTAGTAGTCTTCTCTTCGAAAAGCTATTAGCCGAATGGGCAACAGAATGTTTCTGTAGACTGAAGGTCCTTTAGTATGAATTCCAAGTGTTCTCTAGCTGATTGATTCAATGGTTGTAAGGGCAAAGGAAGACTGGGACTTGAGATTAAGCCACTTATTTCTGCTGCTGCTGAAACAACACGAAGGCTACCATATTGATGAAATAACGTCCAAATAGGTTCAAGTAGCGCCGAGAGTCGTTCCGCTTCATCAGCAAAACCGTCCTGGGCCAAACGGGTCATTTTTAGGCACGCCTTTGGAAACAAACCACCGAGAACCGAGTACCATGCTTCACAGCCTGCATTCAAGCCAGTGACTGCAAATGAATCTCCACTTACTCCTATAGTTACATGGGGAGGAATGGTCGTGCGTAGTTTTCTAATGCGTGCCTTGGCTGCTTCAGGATCAGAAGGTACTCCAGAAATCTTGATAGAACGAACGTTAGGTAGCTCAGCAATCCGACCGTGCAACTCATCACTAAAATGGAAATGCGAGGTACTCGGATTATCATATACACAAAGTGGAATGGAGAGTGAACTGGTTACCTGTTCATAGAGTAAAAATACTTCTTCATTCGTTAGTGTTTGATAGGAGACAGGGGCTAGCAACACTGCGCTTGCTCCTGCTCTTTGTGCATCTTCCGCTAATCGAAGTACTTCAGAAGTACGAATCGCACTTATACTTGTCATCACGGGAATCCTCTCAGATGAATGGACAGCAAGTCGAAGCACACGTAAACGTTCTTCTCGATTAAGATATGCATAATTTCCAGTTGAACCCAATGCACCAATTGAGTCTACACCAGCTGCAACTAATCGTTGAATTAGTGTCACAAATGCTTTTTCGTCAATACCTGTCTCGTTAACGGGGGTGAGTGGAAAAGCAGATAATCCACAGAACATAAAGCTACACTCCTTTATTAATTGACCTTCAAAATACAAACACATTATAAAAATGAATTAGACACAATTAAAGTACCAATTGAGTGACAAATAACAGTACCAATTCTTCTAGACAAACTTAAGTACAAAGTACATTTCTGTATCGAAATCAACGTTATGATATTACATCTTTTAACAGATCAGGTTAGTCGAGAAAGATAAAAAGCATTCTATATAGAATGCTCAGGCTGTCGAGAAACCCCCTGTTTTTTTGCAGGGGGTTTAAAACTGTCTTAGTGGTCTAAAAACTAGGGTCCTCA
>NZ_JAAMNR010000028.1:0-4191 GCF_011066115.1 Paenibacillus sp. EKM212P | reverse complement strand
ACCTGACGTGTAAATCATATAGGCCAGGTTATGCGGGCGGGCGACAGGGATTAGATTGCTCGCATCCTGTGCTCCCAGTTGAGCTTGAACGTCCTCGTCATCCAAGACTACAGCTCGAACTGTGGATGGCAAGCTGAGCGACAGGTTGGCAACTCTGCTTGTAATCACGACCTTGGCCCCACTGTCTTGGAGCATGTAGTCGATGCGCTCCTGTGGATACATCGTATCCATCGGCACATACGCGCCTCCGGCCTTAAGTACCCCCAGAATGCTCACCAGGATATCCGCAGAACGTTCCAGCAATACCCCTACCGGTTGATCTGCTTCGACCCCTTTGGCTCGTAACACACGAGCCAATTGGTTCGCACGCTCATTCAGCTCAGTGTAGGTCAGCGCGGTGACTCCAGACACAACTGCTATCCGCTCAGGGTCGTGCTCAGCCTGCTCTTCAAAGCGTTCGCTGAGCGAACGGCCTTGCACCTGTCTGTGTTCAGCACAACGCACACTATGTGCGTTCGGGTCATTAAATACCTCTAGAATCTGCGCGGTTTCTTCCGCCGTAATCAGTTCCAACTCACCCAGCTTCGCATCCGGGTTCGCCGCTACCGCTTCGGCCAAACGAATAAAGTGGCGTGTCATCCGTTCTACGGTTTCCTGTTGATACAACGCGGTTGCATACTGCAATCCGAACTGGATGCCTGCCTCTTCCTCACTGGCCTCCATCATCAAATCAAACTTGACTGGCGTTTGTTCCAAGCCGTATGGACGGAAGCTCAGGTCCGCCAGCTGCAGCTTGCCTTCCTCAGTCGTTTGCAGGGTAAACATCGTATCAAACAGTGGATGGCGGCTCATATCCCGTTTCACGTTCAGCTTTTCCACCAGCTCCTCAAACGGATAGTCCTGGTGCTCGTAAGCTTGCAGGGCGCGCGTCTTCACATCCTCCACGTAGCTTCGGAAGCTTTGCTCTGCCGTCGGATAGTTCCGCAATGCCAACGTTCCGACGAACATCCCAATCATTGGCTCCAGATCTGCATGCGGTCGTCCTGCAATCGGTGTGCCGACTACAATATCTTCTTGCCCGCTGTATTGGTGTAAGAGCGCGGTGTACGCTGCCAGCAGCACCATATACAGCGTCGAGCCTGTGTGCGCCGCCAGTTCCTTCAGGCGTTCGCTTGCTTCGCGCTCCAGCCCGAACACCACCGTATCGCCTGCCGTACTTCGTACCGACGGACGGGCAAAGTCCGTCGGTAGATCCAGCACAGGCAGTTCACCCCGGAAGGTGTCGAGCCAGTACGCTTCCTGACGTTGCATCCACTCTTGATGGGCTTCGCTTTGCTGCCATACCGCATAATCCTTGTACTGTATACGCAATGGCGAAAGCTCTTCACCGTCGTATAAGCGGACAAATTCATCGGTCAGTACCCCCATGGACACACCATCCGAGACGATATGGTGCATATCGAGCATGAGCAAATGCTGCGGTTCCTGCTCGGTTCCTTGTACACCCAAATCTACCAAGCCTACCCGCAGCAGCGGAGCGGCTTGCAGATCGAACGGACGTACAAACTGCCGCACCCGTTCTTGTGCTTCCTGGCTGACCATCGTGTCCGTATCCGTGGTTGTATCTTCTGCCTGTACCTTTGTATATTCCACTTCAAACGGCACGGTGTCCTCAATCCATTGCATTGGCTCACTGTCCACCAGTGCAAAGCGGGTACGCAAGGTGGCATGACGGGCGATTAATTGACGGAACGCGTCTGCTACCCGTTTCACATCCAGCGGTCCGCTCACTTGCAGCACCGACGGCATGTTGTAGTTCACATCATTCGGGTCGAACTGATGCAGCACATACAGTCGTTTTTGCGCCGAAGATAAGGGGTAGAAGTTGCGTTCTTCCGTTACCGGAATGGACGCATAGGTTACTTGATCCAGATGTTCCAGTACGACTGCCAATTGCTCAATCGTTGGTGCTTCAAAAATACTGCGCAATGGAAGCGGCTTGTTCAGCTCCTTGTGAATCCTCGAGGCGAGCGTCGTCGCCCGCAGTGAATGTCCACCAATCTCGAAGAAGTTTTCCTTCACGCCGACCTGCGCCAGGCCCAGCACATCCTGCCAGATTTGCGCCAACTTCACTTCCACCCACGTCCGCGGTGCAACATAGTCGGCTCCGCTTAGCAGGCTGTCTTCTGGTGCTGGTAAAGCCTTGCGATCGATTTTACCGTTCGGTGTCAGCGGCATTTGTTCCAGCTGTACCAGATAGGAAGGGATCATGTAACCCGGCAGCTTCTGGCTCAAATCGCTGCGTAGCTTACTTGCGACAACTTCCTCATCGGCGACCACATAAGCGCAGAGCTGCTTCTGCCCTTGCTCATCTTCACGCGCGATGACCACAGCTTCTTGCACCGCTTCCAGCTTCAACAGCTGCGTTTCTACCTCGCCCAGTTCGATCCGGTAGCCCCGAATTTTCACCTGTGCGTCGATCCGTCCCTTATATTCCAGCGTCCCGTCCACATTCAAGCGTACCAGGTCGCCTGTGCGATAGCAGCGTTCTCGGCTGCGGAACGGGCTGTCGATGAACTTTTCGGACGTCAGGTCCGGACGGTTGCGGTATCCACGTGCCACCCCGTCACCGCCTACCAGCAGTTCACCCCATACCCCGACGGGTTGAAGCCGCATCGAACGGTCCACGACGTACACTGTTGAATTATGGATCGGTCTACCAATTGGCACCGATTCCGATTGCATACCAGTGATCGCATGCACTGTGGAAAAGGTCGTATTTTCGGTCGGGCCATAGATGTTACTGATCCGCAAGGATGGATGAGCCTCCAGCACCCGGTTCATATGTGGTACGGACATCACATCACCGCCGACCAGCAGTTCCCGTATCCCCTCGAACAGCGTCAGATCCTGCTGGGACAGCTGGTTAAAGAGCGGTGTGGTCAGAAACATCGTGGTAATGCCGTGGCTGCGCACAGCTTCCTTAAGCTTGGGTGCGTCCAAAATGACATCCTGGCTCACTAGCACCAGCTGTCCACCATTCAATAGCGCCCCCCAAATTTCGAAGGTGGATGCATCGAAAACAACAGCCCCTGTTTGCAAAATGCGCGTGTCGGCATCCAATTGCGCGTAGTTTGTATTTTTCACCAAACGTACGACATTACGATGCTCCACCATAACGCCCTTCGGCTGCCCCGTCGTACCCGACGTATAAATGACATACGCCAGATCGTTTGGACCAGACAGCGACTCCAGATTGGAAGCATCCTCGTGATACACACTCTGTGCTTCATCCAGCACCAGCACGTTACCGTCGAAAGCCACTTTATCCACCAGATGGTTTTGCGTTAATAGCAGCTTCGCACCCGAGTCGTCCAGCATGTAGCGGATACGCTCCTCCGGATACGTCGGATCGATGGGCACATATGCACCCCCGGCTTTCAAAATGCCTAAGATCCCCACGATCAAGTCTACCGAACGCTCGGTCATTAGACCCACCAATCGATCCTTCGTCACGCCTTGACTACGCAAGGTACGAGCCAGACGATTGGCGCGTTCATTCAGCTCGCGATAGGTCAACTGCTCTCCTTCGAAGAACAACGCTGGCTGTTCCGGTGTCTGCGCCGTTTGTGTCTCGAACAAGCCATGAATCGTTTGCTCGCTTGGATACTCAGCAGCTGTATTTCCCCATACGCTGAGAATTTGCTCGCGCTCTGGCTCACTTACCATATCCAGCTCATGCACTCGAATGTCCGGCTTCGCCACCACCTGCTCCAACAGCTGTATCAGATGGCCCTGAATCCGTTCAACGGCTTCACGATCATATCGCTTCGCATTGTATTCAAATCGGATTTTCATCGCTTCCTGCGGCATGACAACCAGATTAAAATCATAGTTGGTTTGTTCAATCATGCCAGCATTGCGAATTTCAAAATCCGACGCTGCACCTTCGCCAAGTTGCTCGACCTGCTCCTCCACCGGATAGTTTTCAAACACGATAATGTGGTTGATCAGGTCTTGCTTTTGCTCGCTCAAGGCTTGAATTTCATATAGCGGATACGTTTCATAATCTTGAGAAGTCAGCGCCTGCTGCTGATTCGTTCTGATCATGTCAGCAAAGGTGTCCTCAGCCCCACTGCGGATACGTATTGGAATGGTGTTAATGAACAAGCCCACCATATTTTCGATCCC
>NZ_JAAMNR010000027.1:0-4202 GCF_011066115.1 Paenibacillus sp. EKM212P | reverse complement strand
CGGATGTACCGCACAGGCGATTTGGCGAGATGGATGCCGGACGGCAACATTGAATATCTGGGCCGGATCGACCATCAAGTCAAAATCCGGGGTTACCGGATTGAACTGGGCGAGGTCGAATCGCAGCTGCTCCAAGTGGAATCGGTACGCGAAGCGGTCGTCACGGCGCGTGCGGATGAAACGGGACAAAAACAAATGGTGGCGTACTATGTTGCGGGGCAAGAGATAGGAGCCAGTGAGCTGAGAAGTGAGCTGGGCCGGGAGCTGCCAAGCTACATGGTGCCGTCGTACTTTGTACAGCTGGAACAAATGCCGCTGAGTCCAAATGGCAAAATTGACCGCAAAGCCCTGCCAGCACCAGAAGGCAGCCTGCAAAGCGGAGCTGATTATGTCGCACCGCGGACGTGGGTGGAAGTGAAGCTGGCGCACATTTGGCAGGATGTGCTGGGCCTCACGCAGGTCGGTGTGAAGGAAAACTTCTTCGAGATTGGCGGACACTCGCTGCGGGCGACGACACTGGCCTCGAAGATTCACAAGGAGCTGAACAAGCCGCTTCCACTGCGCAGTATTTTTGAAGCACCAACGATTGAGCAACTGGCAACGGTGTTAGAAAGTCTGGATCAAGTAACATATGCGTCCATTCCGGTAACGGAAGATCGTAGCTTCTACCCGTTATCTTCGGCGCAAAAACGACTGTATGTGCTGCATCAGTTTGATCCAAGTGATGTGAACTACAACATGCCGTCGGTGCTGCAAGTGAGCGGTCCGCTGGACGTAAAACGAGTAGAAGACGTGTTCCGTCAACTAATCGATCGCCATGCGACCTTGCGTACCCGCTTTGAGCTGATCGACAGCGAGCCAATGCAATGGATTGAAGACAGCGTGCCATTCGAGGTGGAATATACGAAGGTACAAGAAGAGGATGCGACTGCGGATACAGATCAGGACAAAACTACAGATACAGATTTGGATACAGCTACGTACACGACGGTCAGCCAGGAAGCACAAGAACGGGTACGACAGTTTGTCCGTCCATTCGATCTGCAAGCTGCACCGCTGCTGCGGGTAGGCTTGATAGATTTGGGTGTACAAGGAACCGAGCCGGAATCTCAGCATTTACTCATGCTCGACATGCACCATATCGTTTCGGATGGTGTGTCGATGGAGGTACTGACCGATGAATTTGTCCGCTTGTATGGCGGTGAAGAGCTATCGCCATTGCGGATACAGTACAAAGACTATGCGGTATGGCAGCAAAGCGAAGCCCATCAGGAATGGATGCAGCGTCAGGAAGCATACTGGCTGGGCACCTTCCAGGGCGGGGTGCCTGTGCTGGATCTGTCAACCGACTTTGCCCGTCCGGCGGTACAGAGTACGGCAGGGGATACGATCGAATTTGGACTGGAGCGTGAAGTGAGCGAACGCCTGAAAGAACTGGCTTCGCAAACAGGTTCAACTTTGTATATGGTGCTGCTGGCGGCGTACACTACGCTCTTGCATAAATACACAGGCCAAGAAGATATCGTAGTCGGCACGCCGATTGCTGGAAGACCGCATGCGGAACTGGAGAGTCTGGTAGGTGTCTTCATCAACACGCTGGCAATCCGCAATTATCCGTCTAGCGACCAATCGTTCCTCGATTATCTGCAAGAGGTGAAGGAGCATGCGCTCAGTGCTTACGAGCATCAGGACTATCCTTTTGAAGAGCTGGTTGAAAAGCTGAATTTAACACGGGATACGAGCCGAAATGCGCTGTTTGACACGATGTTTGAGTTGAAAACATTGGAGCAGCAGGAGGTGCAGCTGGAAGGTCTGACCTTACATTCGTATCCGCTGGAAAATCATACGGCCAAATTTGATCTGAGCTTGGATGCAATAGAGCAGCCAGAAGGCATTCTGTGCCGTCTGGAATACAGCACGGCGCTGTACAAGCCTGAGACGATTGCGCGATTGGCACAGCATTTTACCGAACTCGTACGTGCAATTACACTGCATCCACAACAGCCACTGGCAGCTTTGGATATGGTACCTGCCGAGGAAAAAGCACAAATCATCTATGGTTTTGGAAATGTGGGGGTATCGGATGTTGCTGTAGTCGAGGCAGGAGCCTTATTCCATACCTTTGTGGAAGAACAGGCGCAGCTTGTACCGGATCATGTGGCGGTGGTGTACGAGGAGGAGCAGCTTACGTACCGGAAACTGAACGAGCGCGCGAACCAATTGGCGCGGAGATTGCGGAACGAAGGCGTTGGACGCGAGTCGATGGTTGGCATTTTGAGCGAGCGCTCGGTGGATATGCTGGTCGGCGTATTGGCAGTGTGGAAGGCAGGAGGCGCCTATGTGCCGCTGGATGCAGACTATCCGTCCGAACGTATTCGTTTCATGCTGGAGGACAGCGGTGCGACGGTGCTGCTGACGCAAATCGGCTTGCAGGAGCGCGCGCAGGCATGGCTGGAGGAAAGCCGACAGGCCTTGGCCGGAGGGCAGTCTGAGGTCGAGTTGGGAACAGTAGCTGGCGCTGAAACGATGGAATCAGGTACTCTCCATGGAACCCTGAATGGAACAGCAGATTCGCCACCTGACAGCGAAGCAGCATCGGAATCTGAAGCGAACTTGCGTCTGCATACCGTGCTGGCGTTGGACGATGAGTCGCTGTACATCGGAGACACCACCGATATCGAGCCTATTAACAAACCGCAGGATTTGGCGTATGTCATTTACACCTCCGGGACAACCGGACGTCCGAAGGGCGTCATGATCGAGCATCACAGCTTGGTGAATACGGCTGCGGCGTATCGCCGAGATTACCGTCTGAGCGAGTTCCCGGTACGACTGCTGCAGCTGGCGAGCTTCTCCTTCGACGTCTTCGTCGGGGATATCGCGCGGACGCTCTATAACGGCGGCACGATGGTCATTTGTCCGAAAGACGATCGGATTGATTTTAGCCGATTGTATGGCTGGATTCGCGATTATCAGATTACCGTGTTCGAATCGACCCCGGCCCTGATCGTACCGTTTATGCAGCATGTGCATGAACAGGGACTGGACATGAGCAGTCTGGAGCTGCTGATCACCAGCTCGGATAGCTGCAGCGTGACAGATTACCGGGTGCTGCAAGAACGGTTTGGCGCGGATATCCGCATTATGAACAGTTACGGTGTCACGGAAGCGGCGATTGACTCCAGCTTCTATGACGAAGAGCTGTCGAAGCTGCCAAGCAGCGGCAATGTGCCGATTGGTCAGGCGTGGCTGAACGCCCGCTTCTACATCGTGGACAGCCAGCTGAATCCGGTGCCGATCGGCGTACTGGGTGAACTGTGCATTGGCGGAGCCGGGGTGGCACGAGGCTACCTGAACCGTGCAGACCTGACCGCCGAGAAATTCGTAGCGAATCCGTATATACCGGGTGAACGATTGTACCGCACAGGCGATTTGGCGCGGTGGATGCCAGATGGCAATGTGGACTTTATTGGCCGGATGGATGATCAGGTCAAAATCCGGGGCTTCCGGATTGAACTCGGCGAGGTGGAAGCACAGCTGCTGACCGTGGACGGCATTCGGAAAGCTATCGTCACCGCCTGGGAAAACGAAGACGGAGACAAAGATTTGTGTGCGTATGTCGTAGCCTCTGCAGCGCTGAATTTGCCCGAGCTGCGCAGCACGCTGCAGCCCAAGCTGCCGGGTTATATGATCCCGACATATGTCGTACAACTGGATCATTTCCCGCTGACACCAAACGGGAAAATTGACCGCAAAGCGTTGCCTGCGCCGGAAGCGCGCCTCGAAGGAGGCACAGCGTACGTGGCACCGCGGACACTACTGGAAGAGCAACTGGTACGTATTTGGCAAAGCGTTTTGAATCATCGGCAGATAGGCATCCAGGATAACTTCTTTGAAGTGGGAGGACATTCTCTGCGCGCGACAACACTGATGGCGAAAATTCATCAGGAGCTGAATTACAAGCTGGCGCTGCGAGATATTTTCCAATATCCGACGATTGAGCAACTGGTACAGGTGATGGGAGAAGTTCAGACACAGCAAACGTATGTATCCATCCCTGTTGCGGAGGAACGCGTATATTATCCCGTGTCCTCGGCGCAAAAACGGATGTACGTTCTGAGTCACTTGGAAGGCGGAGAGGTTAGCTACAATATGCCAGGCGCTTTGATCATTGAAGGTTCCTTGGATAAAACGCGACTGGA
>NZ_JAAMNR010000026.1:0-4346 GCF_011066115.1 Paenibacillus sp. EKM212P | reverse complement strand
CGTTCGTCCTGAGCCAGGATCAAACTCTCCATTAAAGACCAACCGAAGCTGGTTTATAGAAAGAGCGATAAGCTCATTTTGAAACTGACGAGATAAAAATATCTCTTGTTTGATTTTGCAAGCAAAATCATTTTACTCACTCGTTGTTCAGTTTTCAAAGATCAAACATTTCTCTTTCGCCGCGTTTTTCAGCAGCTATAAGATCATATCATGTTCTTTTCAAAAATGCAAGGGTTATTTTTCTCTTTTTTTGAAGATTATTTTACCCAAGATTTTCGCTTTTGATACTGCTGTTTTGTTGTCAGCTCAAATAATATATCATTTTCAGCAAAAGAAAGCAACTTGTAAATAATCCCTTTTTTAAACTTGAAATCCCTTCCACCTTTTAGTCAACCATTATTAGCTCCAATGTTACTTCAAAACAGCTAGTTCATAAAATGTCATGTGTTCAGTTCCATTTAATATAAATACATTATTGGTAATTAGCCGCTATACGACGTTGATTAGTTTTTCTGTAATCTATGTTGTTCGTTACCCCATGTGCTAGATTGTTAGAAGACATGCAGCAAGGCGAAGTCTCTTGGACCCCGCCTAATGGTATTCATATATTAGAGGCGACAAATTTCATGGGCACATTGGCCGTACGAAGGACAGCAGCACATGCCACGTAATACCTTAAGATCGTGAATGACAATCTTTCCATCCCTTGTATCTAGGGTTCCCTGCTCTTTCAGCGCGCTCAGCATCCGGTTCACACTCTCTCGCGTCGCTCCAATCATCTCACCTAATTCGGAGTGACTTAGCTTCATATTTAGTAAAATGCCATCCTTCACAGCCACGCCACATGTATTGCTAGCACGGATCAATGTAGATGCTAACGCTCCAGTTTTACCATACAACAGTAAGTCCCGAAAACGCGATTGCATAATGCGTTGCTTCATCGCCATCCACTGGATGAACTGAAGTGCCATTTCCCCATTTTTGGACAAGAGCGACTCCAGATCCTTAACAAGCACGACGCCTAACTCACACACATCGGCTGTTTCCGCAGTGCAACTATACTCTTCTCCATCTATCCCGCTAAATTCCCCAATTAAGTCGCCTTGATGCTGAATGGTCAGAATCAGTTCTTTACCATCTTCTGTCGATTTACGAAGTTTAACATGACCTGAATGTATATAATAAAGCTGCTCTGCATCATCGCCTTCTCGGAAAAGCATAACGCCTGCCTTTACCTTCTTCCAGGACATAATATCTTTTAGCAGATCAAAATGTTCTTCTGTCAAATAAATCTGAATTCCCGTGCGTTCCGCTTCGTCCCCAAACCGTTCCATACAAGTGGCTTGCATGTTAGCGTCCTCCTCGTGTTTACCTGATATCTATATCATAATGTTTTAATGCCTGGGTTGTTATCGGGAGAACACCTGATTTTATACCTTCCTACTCCCTGATTTACTGTGATAAATATCACTTCCGAGGTAAGCTAACGCCCCATTTATCGGCCTTTTCCCTACTCCTTGCCCGACCTGATGAAAAGTCAGTGTTTCCTGCGCCTATAGATCAGGGGGTTCCCTGATCTACTTTTGTAACTGTCAGAACTACAATGAATTAGAGATATAGTTTGGTTATGAAAAAGGATGTGTCTTCTATGCTACAAATAACGGATGAAATGCGAAAAGAACTGAACCAGTTAAGAGATACTATTTATAGTGATCTCACTGCCCTTGCATTTATGTCCAAGTCGGGTGGTAAGCTGCATTGGTATTACGCCTCCGGCAACCGAAGCAATCGCTATCGCCTTATTTCTTTTAAGATTGGTCATGGTATTGCCGGGATGGCTGTTCGCTTGGGACGTACCGTGACTGTAAGTGCTTTACTATCGGGTAGTATACGTCTGCGTCAGGAGTGTGCACTAATGCTGGCCGAGCAGCTTCACTCTGCTGTTGCTATTCCCTTTTCCAGCACAGGGGATCTGCCTAACGGTGTGCTGCTTCTTGGTAATCGTGATGTGAGGACGTTCACAGAGTCTGATGTGGCCGAGGCCACTCAAGTCGCTCAACGCCTTAGCCAACTATGTGCTTACCCTCTCACTCCATAGATCAACAATGTTACTGTAGATAATAAAACTCATAAAATACTTGATATGGCTGTCCCTAACTATCTTTGTTGATTGAAATCCCTAAAATTTGCTATGATTATGACAAAACGCACGGTTTTTTTACCGTTCGAGGGGATGACAAATTGATTCGTATACTAGTAGTGGATGATCATGTTGTCGTACGTTCTGGCCTCATGGCCCTATTGGACGGCAAAAATGGTATTAAGGTCGTAGGAGATGCAGCAGACGGGGATGAGGCGATCCGCAAAGCAGTAGAGCTACAACCTAATGTCGTACTCATGGATTTTAGCATGCCACCTGGCAAAGATGGTCTCACGGCAACTACTGAATTAAAAAAACAGTTGCCCGATACAGAAGTCCTTATTTTAACGATGCATGACGATGAAGAATATCTGTTCCGAGCCATTCAAGCTGGAGCATCCGGATATATTTTAAAAAGCGCACCTCACGAGGAGTTACTCGCTGCCATCCAGTCTGTGGCCGAAGGTAGTGCCTATTTGTACCCGAATGCAACCAAACGACTGATGAGCGAATATCTGGACAAAATCAAACAGGAAGGCATAGCCGGACCCTATGAATCCTTGTCTGAGCGGGAAAAAGAGATTCTATCGTGGGTAGCCAAAGGATATGCCAACAAGGAAATTGCCGAGCACCTGGTGATTAGCGTCAAAACCGTAGAGTCCCATAAAAGCAATCTTATGGAGAAGCTTAACTTGAAAACACGACCTGAGCTAGTCAAATTCGCACTAAAAAAGGGGCTGCTCCATTATGAATGAACCTTCTAACCCTTTACTGCAGCATGCCTTTGGTGAATCAACCGATACACTGCTGAATGATCTGGAAATTTATATACCAGAATCCCCTTTTCTTCATGCGCTGCGTAACTCACTCCACCAATTATCCAATCTGAAATTTGCTCTAGATACGTCTTCCATCGTTGCTTTGACCGATCATCGAGGTATTATTCAGTACGTAAACGACAAGTTCTGTGAGATTTCGCAATACAGTCGTGAAGAGCTGATCGGTCAGGATCATCGTCTCATTAATTCAGGCTATCATACCCCTGCCTTCATGAAAAACCTGTGGACTACAATCCGTTCAGGTGAGGTATGGCAAGGAGAAATACGTAATCGTGCTAAAGATAACAGCTACTACTGGGTGAATACTACGATCGTTCCGTTTATGGACGAGGAAGGTAAACCCTATCAGTACTTAGCGATCCGCAATGAGGTCACTAAACTTAAGAAAGTAGAAGCAGAACTCCAGTCTATGATGACGCAAGTCATGCAAATACAGGAAGAAGAACGTAAACGCTTTTCAAGAGAGCTGCATGATGGGATAGGGCAAAGCTTGTTTTCACTTATTATCCAATTGGATAGCCAACTTGCCGAACAACCTAGTGCTACTCTGGAGAATCTTCGTTCGCAGGTGACCGACATCATCAAAGATGTTCGTGGTCTAGCGTGGGAACTTCGTCCCTCAGTTCTGGATGATCTGGGTGTCGTCCCAGCCATAAGAACCTATATTGAAAACTTCTGTTCTCATTACGGGATTGAGGTGCATTTTCAATGCACTCTACGTAAACGGGTTGATATTCGCAAGGAAATTGCAATTTATCGGATTGTACAGGAGGCATTAACGAATGTAGCCAAATACGCAGATGTAGCAGAGGCATATGTCGACGTTGAGGATCAAAATGAAATGATACAAGTGACCATTCGGGATGAGGGCATTGGATTCTCTGGAAAGTCCCAAGGAGAGGGAGTTGGATTGTTCAGTATGGAAGAACGAGCTAGAGGGGTAGGGGGATTTATGAGCATAACCTCTGCTCCAGACAAGGGAACCTCCATCCAGCTGACCATTCCCGTGTAAAAACTGTCCACTAGATCGGTTATCGGTGTATGCCAGTTGTATGATCAGAACGATATACACCGATACCGAAGATTATGGATAATCAACACATTGTGGATTACATGAGGATAAATACAAAAAAAGAGAGAGCTCTGTCCCCAGACAGGCTCTCTTTATTTATAAGGTGTCACCACTGAGGCAACAAGAATCCGCTATAGCAAAAAGCGGGTGATGGGAATCGAACCCACGCTACCAGCTTGGAAGGCTGGAGTTCTACCATTGAACTACACCCGCAAATCAGTATCGGGATGACACGATTTGAACATGCGACCCCCTGGTCCCAAACCAGGTGCTCTACCAAGCTGAGCTACATCCC
>NZ_JAAMNR010000025.1:0-4438 GCF_011066115.1 Paenibacillus sp. EKM212P | reverse complement strand
GCCACTTCCAGATCATACAGCTTCCCTTCCTTCACTCCGCGGTTCCACGCTTCCCAGCCTTGCTCTGCCTTGCGGAACACCATCCGCAACGCATCATGGTGCACCACCAACTGCGTCAGTGCCTGGCGTAGCGGCTCTTCCTCGAATCCTTGCTCCCGGTGAAGCATAACCGCCTGATTAAAGTGGTCCGGCACAGGCTGCTCTTGTTCCACAAACCACTGCTGAATCGGTGTCAGCAGCACGGCTCCGCTGACCTCTTCCTGATCAGCTAATTGGGTATCCGACACACGCAGGTGCATAGCTAGCTCAGCAACCTCAGGGTACTTAAACAAGTCTTTGATATCCAGCTTGTATCCTGCCTGCAGCAGGCGTGAGGACACCTGAATCGCCTTGATCGAATCCCCGCCCCGATCAAAAAATTGATCCGTCAATCCGACCGGACCGCCGCCCAGTACAGCCTCCCACACACGAGCCAGAACCTGCTCCTCTGCCGTCCGTGGAGCACTATATTCCTGCGTATAACGGGAAATCTGTTCTGGTGCCGGCAATGCCTTACGGTCGATTTTGCCGTTGGGTGTGAGCGGCATTTGCTCCATCTGAACAAAGTGCGAGGGAACCATATAATTCGGGAGATCTTCACTCAGCTGCTTGCGAAGCTCACTCCCTGTCACTTCCCGTTCTGCCACGTAGTAGGCAACCAGTTCGTGTTGGTTTTGGCTGTTTGCATGTGCCAGTACGATGACCTCTTGGATACGATCTATTTTCAGCATAGCCGACTCGACCTCGCCCAGCTCAATTCGGTAGCCGCGAATTTTAACTTGTTGATCCATCCGTCCAGCGTATTCTAATGTACCGTCTTCACGCCAGCGAACAAGGTCTCCCGTGCAGTACAGGCGATCTCCGTACACCCACGGATTGGCAAGGAATCTCTCAGCCGTCAAATCAGGACGGTTCAGGTAACCGCGTGCGACTCCGTCTCCGCCAACAACCAGCTCACCCCATGCTCCAATCGGCTGCAGGTTAAACGCCGAATCGACCACATACGCCGTAGAATTGCGGATAGGACGCCCGATCGGCACAGAATCAAGCTGTTCTTCCTTAATATGATAAGTCGTCGAAAAAGTAGTATTTTCCGTTGGTCCATAGCCGTTGATGATATTCATGTCCGGATTATCACGCAACACCCGGTTAATATGCGGTGCAGACAGCACGTCGCCTCCGACCAGCAAATACTTCACATCGCCGAACAATTTACTGTCCTGCTGCGAAAGCTGATTAAATAGCGGTGTAGTCAGCCACATCATAGTAATGCGATGGTCCCGTATGGTCTCCTTGAGCTTAGCTACGTCCAAAAGATCATCCTTATGCACGAGTACAAGCTCACCGCCGTTCAGTAGCGCCCCCCAAATTTCAAACGTAGACACATCAAATACAAACGCGCAAGTCTGCAACATTCGGATCGATTCATCAAACGGCACATAATCCGTATTACGCACCAAGCGCACGACACTTTGATGCTCAACAACGACGCCCTTAGGCTTGCCTGTTGATCCCGAGGTATAGATGACATAAGCAGCATGTTCGCCTGATCCATCTATTCCTAAATTGGAAGTATCCGGACTGTAGGACGTATCCTCATTCAGATTGACAATCTGTCCATCAAAATAGCAACGTTCCAGTAAATCTTGTTGAGTCAGCAGCAGTTTGGCTCCCGAGTCCTCCAGCATATAGCGGATACGGTCCTCCGGATATTGAGGATCTATCGGCATATACGCGCCTCCAGCCTTCAAAATAGCCAACGTTCCGCTAATCATATCCAACGAACGCTCCGTTAGAATGCCGACAGGCTCATCGGCCTTCACTCCAGCAGTCTGTAGTGTATGCGCTAATCGGTTAGCCTTCTCATTGAGTTCCCGATAGGTCAACGATTGATGACCCAAAGTGACGGCCACGTGATCTGGCGTACGTTCAGCCTGCTCCTCAAACAGCTTTTGGATCGTCTGATTGCGCGGATATACAGAAGCCGTGTCGTTAAACTCGCCTGTAATCTGTTGTCTTTCCGCCGTTGTCACCAATTCCAGTTCTTCAACGCGAACATGCGGGTTGAACGAAATTTGCTCCAGCAGACGAGCAAAATGACCATGCAGACGCTCAATGCCGGTTTGATCAAAGCTCAATGCGTTATACATAAAACGAATCTTGATGCCTTCTCCCGGCATTACGACGACGTTCAGATCGTAGTTGGTTTGCTCTGTAGCCACTGCGTTTAAAATTGTGAATGCATTCTGCCCATCACTTCCCAGCTGCTCTACCTGCTGCTCCACCGGATAATTTTCGAATATCATAATGTGCTTGATTAGATCCTGCTTCTGCTCGGTCAGTGCCTGAATTTCATACAGCGGGAACGTATCATAGGCATTGGCAGAAAGCGCCTGTCGCTGAGTTTCCTTCATTAATTCAGTAAATGCAGTTGTTGGTTTACCTTGAACACGGACTGGGATTGTATTAATGAAAAGTCCGATCATTTGCTCTACTCCGGCAATGTCTGCTGGACGTCCCGACACCACACTACCGAAAACGACATCCTCTGTGCGATTATACTTTTGCAGCAATACACCCCAGGCTGTTTGCATCAGCGTATTTATCGTCACCTGTTCTTGCTTTGCCAGCTGCTGAAGTTGCGCCGTCAGGTCTATACCTAAATCAAATTCCAGATATTCAGCCTCATATCCCTTCGCTTTCCCTGTTTTGGCCTGGGGCAAAACTGTCGTCTCCTCATGGCCCTGCAGGTAACCGTTCCAATACTCCGCTGCTTCCTGACGGTTCTGCCCTTCCAGCCATTCGATGTATCGGCTATATGGTGTTACCACAGGCAATTGCGGCGGCTTCCCTTCTGTAAGGGCGGTATATCCTCCAAAGACTTCGTTGGTAACCAGCGACAAACACCAGCCATCCATGATGATATGGTGGAAGCTCCATACAAAATGGTATGCATCGTCTGATGTACGTAAGATGGATACCCGCATTAGTGTATCCTTTGCCAGATCAAACCCCTTCTGCTGATCCCGACGCGCGAATTCCTCGATATATTGCTCTTGCGCCACCTTCTCCTTCTCACGTATGTCCTCTACGTACAGTTCTCCGCGTTTATTCCGGTACACCACTTGCAAGGGCTCGTCCTGCAAATCGCTCCGGAAGTTGGTACGCAGTGCTGAATGACGCTGCACCAACAAGTCCAGACTGGCAGAGAATGCAGCGAGATCCAGCGTTCCCTTCAGTTCAAAGGTGGACTGCTCTACATAGGCGCTCGACTGGGAATCCAGCATGTTGTGAAACAGCATTCCTTTTTGCATCGGCGTCATGGGATATATATTCTCCAGTTCTCCGTCAGGCTGAATCTGCTCCACCATCCGGTCCAGTGCTTCCAGGCTTAAACCCGGAAGCAGCACATCACTCGGCGTCAATTCAGAATGCTCCTGTGATACACAGTGGTGGATCACTTCCAACACGTTCTGCTTGAGCTCCCTGGCTAGTTTTATCACATTATCTTCCTGTAACACTTTTGTGTTATAACGAATATCCAGCTCAAGCATTTCATCCGTTACAATGCCCCCCACATCCAGGGAACACGGCATTCTGGTCAGTTCGTTAACATCTGCTCCACTGGAGTACGGGGACATGTGCGTTTCGCTGTGCCGCAGCGTCTGATCAAATTCGCCCAAATAATTAAAGCTGATCTGTGGCTCGGCGTATGTTACCCCGGACGGTCCGTTCTGGCTGAGATATCTCCAGATGCCGTATCCAATCCCTTTATGTGGAATGCTGCGTAACATCTCCTTCATCCGTTTGATGTTCCCGGAGATATGATCTTCCCCGTTAATCCGCAGCAGTATCGGGTACTGGCTCGTGAACCAGCCAACCGTTCGTGATATATCCGTCTCCTTCATGATATCTTCCCGGCCATGGCCTTCCAGAAGAATTGCAACCTGATCACTGCCAGTCCAAGTGCTTAACGTCATGCCGAGCGCCGTCAGCAACAGATCGTTCACTTCTGTGTTGTACGCGCGATGAGCCTGCTTTAGCAGTTGATCAGTCTCTTCTTTCGTGAATTTCAAGCTCAAAGTAGCTGTGTTATTTATGGTCAATGTTTTTTTAGAATCCAACAATTCTGTAAGTCTTAAAGACTCGGATGCCGCCAATTCATTCACTTGCTCCCAGTATGCGTGCTCACTTTCCATCTCAGGACTGTCGGCATAGGCTGATAACCGCTCCGACCAGACCTGGAAAGAGTCTGTTTTGGCCGGGAGCTGTATGGCTTCTCCACGTACAGCCTGCTCATAGGCATTCGACAAATCCTCCAACAGTATCCGCCACGATACGCCGTCTACCACCATATGATGAATAGCCAGTAGCAGATGGTCCCCATCAGCGCAGTGGA
>NZ_JAAMNR010000024.1:0-5426 GCF_011066115.1 Paenibacillus sp. EKM212P | reverse complement strand
CTACTGGAAGGATTATTTGCTCGGCTATGATCAGCAAACTTCGATTCCGACCGGAAAAGTAGGCGTGAAAGCGGACGATGCACAATTTGAGCATATCCTGTGCGATCTGGGCAAGGACTTGACCGGACGTATGGAAATGGTGGCCAAGCAGCACCACGTGACCCCGAATACATTGCTGCAAACAGCCTGGGGCTTGCTGCTCCAAAAGTACAACGGTAGTGACGACGCTGTTTTTGGCGGTGTAGTGTCTGGTCGTCCAGCGGATATTACGGGGATCGAAAATATGGTGGGCTTGTTCATTAACACCATTCCAATACGTATCCGCAGTGGGGCTGAGGACACCTTTGCCGACCTGATCAGAACGAATCAGCAGCAGGCGCTGACTTCTCAAGATTATGAAACGTATCCGCTGTATGAAATTCAAGCCTTAACTGAGCAAAAGCAAGATCTGATCAACCACATTATCGTGTTTGAAAACTATCCGGTGGAGGAGCAGGTCGAGCAGCTTGGCGAAGGTGCAGCGTCGGATTTTGAAATTCGCAATGCAGGCATGATTGAACAAACCAACTATGATTTCAATCTGGTTGTCATGCCGCAGGAAGCGATGAAAATCCGATTTGAATACAATGCGAATTTATATGATCGTGAAGCCGTTGAACGGACTCAGGGCCATCTGATACAGCTGTTGGAGCAGGTGGTAGCGAAGCCGGACATTCGAGTGCAGGAGCTGGATATGGTAAGTGCGCAGGAGCGTGAGCAAATTCTCAGCATATGGGGAGATACAGCAGCCGAGTATCCGAGCGGGCAAACGATCCATGGCCTATTCGAGACACAAACGGCGCAGACACCGGAGCAGGCAGCGTTGTTCTTTGAAGGAGAACAGTTGACCTATCGTGAACTGAATGAACGTGCGAATCGTCTGGCGCGCACTTTGCGCAGTCAAGGTGTGACGAAGGATCAACTGGTGGGTCTGATGACCGAGCGTTCGGTAGACTTGATCGTGGGGATCTTAGGCATTTTGAAAGCCGGGGGTGCATATGTGCCCATCGATCCGACGTATCCGGAGGAACGTATCCGCTACATGCTGGACGACTCGGGAGCGAAGCTGTTGTTAACGCAAAGCCATCTGGTGGACAAAGCAGCTTTTGACGGTAGCGTGCTGGTGCTGGATGGAGCGCAGGGTGTGTATCACGAGGATGGTTCCAATCTGGAGCCGTTGTCTGGTCCGAACGATCTGGCGTATGTCATTTATACGTCGGGTACGACGGGGCAACCGAAGGGTGTTATGTTGGAGCATCGCGGTCTATGCAATCTGAAAACGTATTTTGATCAGACGCTCAAGATCCGCACGTCGGATCATACGTTGCTGTTCGCCAGCTATTCGTTTGATGCGGCTTGCTGGGAAATCTTCCAGGCGCTGTTCTGCGGAGCCGCGTTGTATGTGCCAACGTCAGAGACGATTTTGGACTATGAGCGATTCGAACATTATATGACAGAACATCAGATTACGGTGGCAACGTTACCACCGACCTATGCGGTGTATCTGGAGCCGGAGCGGATGCCATACCTGCGTGTTCTGTTCACTGCGGGTTCAGCATCCTCAACAGAATTGGTATACAAGTGGAAGGATCAGGTGGCGTACTACAACGGCTACGGTCCAACCGAGAACTCGGTGGCGACGTCCGTCTGGCCGGTATCCGAGGATGAGAGAGCAGGACAACTCATTTCCATCGGACGCCCTATGCCAAATCATCGGGTGTACATGGTGGATGTGCATGGACATTTGGCTCCGGTAGGCGTAGCGGGTGAACTGTGCGTGTCCGGTCCGGGTCTGGCCCGTGGTTATCTGGATCGCCCAGAGCTGACGGCTGAGAAATTTATACCAAATCCGTTTGCGGCTGGTGAAGACGGCTACGAACGAATGTACCGTACGGGTGACTTGGCGAGATGGATGCCAGACGGCAACATCGAATATTTGGGCCGGATCGACCATCAGGTGAAAATCCGGGGCTATCGGATCGAGCTGGGCGAGGTCGAGGCACAAATTTTGAAGGTGGAGGACGTACAAGAGGTCATCGTACTGGCACAAGCGGACGAACAGGGGCAAAACCAACTGGTGGCGTACTATGTTGCTGAACGGGAAGTAAGCGCTGGTGAGCTGCGCAGCTTACTGGGCGAGGAGCTTCCAAACTACATGGTGCCTTCGTATTTGGTACAGCTGGAGCAGATGCCGTTGACACCGAATGGTAAAATCGACCGCAAGGCACTGCCAACACCGGAAGGCAACCTGCAAAGCGGAGCTGATTATGTCGCACCGCGGACGTGGGTGGAAGTGAAGCTGGCGCAAATTTGGCAGGATGTGCTGGGTCTGGCGCAGGTTGGTGTGAAGGAAAACTTCTTCGAGATTGGCGGACACTCGCTGCGGGCGACGACGCTGGCCTCGAAAATTCACAAGGAGCTGAACAAGCCGCTTCCACTGCGCAGTATTTTTGAAGCGCCAACGATTGAACAACTGGCAGCGGTCATGGAAGGTCTGGATCAAGTGGCGTATGCGTCCATTCCGGTAACGGAAGAACGCAGCTTCTACCCGCTTTCCTCGGCACAAAAACGACTGTTTGTGCTGCATCAGTTCGACCCGAATGATGTGAACTACAACATGCCGTCAGTGCTGCAAGTGAGTGGTCCGTTGGACGTGAAGCGAGTGGAGGACGTGTTCCGTCAATTAGTCGCCCGCCATGCAACTTTGCGTACCCGCTTTGAGCTGGTGGACAGTGAGCCGGTGCAATGGATTGAGGACACCGTGCCGTTTGAGGTGGAATATACAAAGGTACAGGCAGAAGATGCGACTACGGATACAGATCAGGATACAACCACGGATACGGACACGATGGTCAGCCAGGAAGCACAAGGACGGGTGCGGCAGTTTGTACGTCCGTTCGATCTGCAAGCCGCTCCGCTGCTGCGGGTAGGCTTGGTAGATTTGGGCGTACAAGGAACCGAGCAGGAATCGCAGCATTTACTCATGCTCGATATGCACCACATCGTCTCGGATGGCGTGTCCATGGGAGTACTGACCGATGAATTTGTCCGCTTATATGACGGTGAAGAGCTTTCGCCATTGCGTATACAGTACAAGGATTATGCGGTATGGCAGCAAAGCGAAGCCCATCAAGAGTGGATGCAACGTCAGGAAGCGTACTGGCTCAACACCTTCCGGGGTGAACTGCCTGTATTGGATCTACCGACAGACTTTGCCCGTCCGTCGGTACGAAGTACGGCAGGCGATACGGTGGTGTTCGGGCTGGAGCGCGAAGCTAGCGAACGCCTGAAGGAACTGGCGGCGCACACAGGCTCTACGCTGTATATGGTGCTGCTGGCGGCGTACACCGCGCTCTTACACCAATACAGCGGGCAAGAAGATATTGTAGTCGGAACACCGATTGCCGGACGACCGCATGCAGATTTGGAACCGATCCTCGGGATGTTCGTCGGTACGTTGGCATTGCGAAACTATCCGACAGCGGAACATACCTTCCGCAGCTACGTGGAAGAAGTGAAAGTTTGTGCATTGCAAGCCTATGAACATCAGGACTACCCATTTGAGGAGCTGGTGGAAAAGCTAAATGTGAAGCGGGATATGAGCCGTCATCCGCTGTTCGATACGATGTTCACCCTGCAAACCACCGAGGAAGGCGAACTGCAACTGGCAGATCTGAGCTTCCGTCCATACGGCTTGGAACAAACGCCAGCGAAGTTTGATTTGACGCTGGAAGCCAGAGAGGAAGAGGCAGGTATCCAGTTCGGATTGCAGTATGCAACTGCGTTGTACGAGCGCGAAACGGTAGAACGGATGACGCGTCACTTTGTTCGCTTGGCCGAAGCCGTGGCGGCGAACCCGGATGCGAAGCTGGGTGAGCTGGAGTTGATTACGGCGGAAGAAACCGTGCAGATTCTGAAGGTGTTCAATGATCCAAATGCGCACAGCCTGCTTGGAGCATTACAAGGCCGTTCGCTCAGCGAACGCTTTGAAGAACAAGCGAAGCGCAACCCTGAGCGAATAGCCGTTGTGTCTGGGGCCACCGCGCTGACCTACACTGAGCTGAATGAGCGTGCGAATCAATTGGCTCGTGTGTTACGAGCGGAAGGGGTCGAAGCGGATCAACCGGTTGGCGTATTGCTGGAACGTTCTGCAGATATTCTGGTGAGCATTCTGGGGGTACTTAAGGCCGGAGGCGCATATGTGCCGATGGATACGATGTATCCACAGGAGCGCGTCGACTACATGCTCCAAGACAGTGGGGCCAAGGTCGTGATTACAAGTAGAGTCGCCAATCTATCACTCAGCTTGCCATCCGCAGTTCGAGCTGTAGTCTTGGATGACGAGGACGTTCAAGCTCAATTGGGAGCACAGGATGCGAGCAATCTAATCCCTGTCGCCCGCCCGCATAACCTGGCCTATATGATTTACACGTCAGGTACCACCGGTCAGCCGAAAGGGGTTATGATCGAGCAGGGCAGTGTTAGCAATCTGGTAGATGCTTTATGGGAACGAGTATACAGCCGTTATGAACAGCCGCTTCATGTCGCATGGCTATCGGCATTTGTATTTGACGCTTCAGTGAAGCAAATCTTCGCCAGCTTGCTGTTAGGCCACACCTTGCATGTGGTGTCCCGTGACGTCAGTCTGAGCGGAGAGCATTTGATCGCCTACTACCGTACGCACCGGATTGATCTGTCGGACGGCACACCTGCGCATCTGCATATTTTGAACGAAAGCGTCAATGTGACGGAAGCGCCGGAAGTGAAGCATTACCTGATCGGTGGCGAAGCATTATCCGTGCAGCTGGTACATGTGTTCCTGCACAAGTGGTCCGGGTATCGTCCGGTGATTACGAACGTGTACGGTCCGACCGAAACCACGGTAGATGCGACTGCTTATACGATTGAGGATGTGAAAGCCCTGAACGCACTGCTGGAAAAAGGGGAGCATACGGTATCCATCGGTACGCCGATCGCGAACCAGTCCGTGTACATCTTGAACAGCCAGCAACAGCTGGTGCCAATCGGTATCGCTGGTGAGCTTTATATCGGAGGTGCAGGTGTCGGACGAGGATACCTGAACCTGCCGGAGCTGACGGCAGAGAAGTTCGTCCTGAATCCGTTCGCTGATGCGGCAGCAGCCGATCAAGCGGACAGCACTCACGCAAATCGGATGTACCGGACGGGCGACCTGGCACGGTGGTTGCCAGACGGCAGCATTGAGTATTTGGGCCGGATCGACCACCAGGTGAAAATCCGGGGTTATCGGATCGAGCTGGGCGAGGTGGAAGCACAGCTGCTGACCGTGGACGGCATTCAGAAAGCCGTGGTCACAGCATGGGAAAACGAAGACGGACACAAGGACCTGTGTGCCTACATCATAGCTT
>NZ_JAAMNR010000023.1:0-6260 GCF_011066115.1 Paenibacillus sp. EKM212P | reverse complement strand
ATTTTCACCTGATGGTCCATCCGACCCAAATATTCAATGTTGCCGTCCGGCATCCATCTTGCCAAATCGCCTGTACGGTACATCCGCTCATGGCCCGCCTTGCCACCAGCAAACGGATTATTCACAAATTTCTCAGCCGTCAGTTCTTCACGTTTCCAATATCCACGGGCCAATCCTTCCCCTGCAATACATAACTCACCCGGCACACCTACTGGCTGCAACTCCCCATTCGCATTCATGATATAGATTTGAGTATTCGCGATGGGACGTCCAATATTAATATGTTGAGCATGGGTCAGTTCCTGCACGGTCGACCACACCGTCGTTTCTGTAGGTCCGTACATGTTATAAATACGGGGACCGTTTATTTCTTGCAATGCTGCGAGCAGCTTGGATGGAAGTGCTTCGCCCCCGACCATAATGGCCTTCACGCTTTGCAGCGCGCGCGATCCTGCTTCATGACCCAACAGCATTTGCAGCCGGGAGGGTGTCATTTGCAACATCTCAATCGAATGTTGAGTAATCAACTCACCCAGCGCCTGCGGATTCACCTGATGCTGGCTGTCGCCAAGCACCACCGTCATTCCACCCAACAGGGGGAGGATGGTTTCCAATACGAAAATATCGAATGAAATGGTCGTGAGTGACAAAATCGTTTGGCTCGCTTCAAAGTCAATGACTTCGCGCATCCCTGTAATAAAGTTGAGGACCGAGCGATGCTGGAGCATAACTCCTTTTGGATTTCCAGTCGAACCCGACGTATAGATGACATAAGCCAAATGCTCTGGTCGGGCAATCGTCTCCAGGTTGCCGCTCTCTCCCTGATACAATGCTGCATCCTCAAGAAACAGGGTATTGGCATGGCAATGGTGCTCTTCTGCCAAATCGAGACGGGTCAGAAGCACTGCAGCCTCGCTGTCTTCCAGCATGTATGCAATACGAGAGGACGGAAATTCGGGATCAATCGGCACATAAGCACCGCCTGCTTTTAGCACAGCCAGCAGACCTACAATCATTTCCACGGAACGCTGCACCATCAGACCGACCAGTTTGTCAGGTCCTACTCCCTGGGCTTGAAGCATTCGTGCCAATGAATTCGCCCGTTCATTCAGCTCCCGATAAGTCAGACTCTGATTGCCAAACACCAATGCCACCTGATCTGGCGTATATTCTACCTGCTCCTCGAACAGCTGATGGATCGTCTGTTTGCATGGGAATGCACAAGCGGTATCATTAAATGCCGCTGTAATCTGCTGCTTTTCCGCCGCTGTGACCAATTCCAGTTCTTCAACGCGAACATTTGGGTTGAGCCAAATCTGCTCTAGCAGACGGACAAAATGACCATACAGATGCTCAATGCCTGCTTGATCAAAGCTAAGCGTGTTATACATAAAACGAATCTTGATGCCTTCTCCCGGCATCACGACGACGTTCAGATCATAGTTGGTTGCCTCTGTAGACACCACGTTCGAAATCGTAAATTTATTCTGCCCATCGCCGCCTAACTGTTCTACCTGCTGCTCCACCGGATAATTTTCAAAAATCATAATATGATTGATTAAATCCTGTTTCTGCTCGGTCAGTGCTTGAATTTCATACAGTGGGAACGCATCGTAGGCATTGGAAGCCAGCGCCTGCCGCTGTGTTCGTTTCATCAGCTCTACAAAGCTTTCACCTGGTTCAGACTGCACACGCACTGGAATCGTGTTAATGAATAGCCCAATCATGTGCTCCACACCTGGAATATCCCCTGGACGACCGGACACAACGCTGCCGAACACGACATCCGTACTGTTGTTATATTTTTGCAACAGAACGCCCCATACGGTCTGAATCAGCGTGTTGATCGTGACCTGATTTTGCTTCGCCACTTGTTCGATCTGGGCAACCAGCTCTGGCTGGAATTCGCAATCCAGATCTTCAGCGACATATAGCCCGGCTTGCATCGATTTAGGCTGTGTTTTTTGCTGCGGAAGCGTAATTTGCTGCTCGTAGTCCGCCAGATACCCACTCCAGTATTGCAGAGCCGCCTCACGGTCCTGACGCTCCAGCCATTCGATAAATCGACTGAACGGCGTAACAGGCTCCAGCGCTGGCTCATGACCCGCACGCAGTGCCAAATAGCTGCCGAATACCTCCTGTGTCATAAAGGACAAGCACCAGCCATCCATCAAAATGTGATGGAAGCTCCAGATAAAGTGATATGTTTCATCCCCGGTTTGCAGGATCGAAATACGAATGAGTGCATCCTCTGCGAGATTGAATCCTTTAGCTTTATCGGCAAGGGTAAAAGCCTCAACACGCGCTGCTCGTTCTTCTTTTTCCAGTCCGCGCAGGTCTTCATAGTACAACTCTCCGCTGCGATTGCGGAAAACGACCTGTACAGGCTCATCCTTCCAGGAGTTGATAAAGTTCGTCCGCAATGCCTCATGACGTCGGACGAGCAGATCAAAGCTTTTACCGAAAGTAACCACATCAAACCGTCCATTCAACTCAAAGGTGGCCTGCTCGAAATAAGCTGCCGAATTCTCATCCATTAGGCTGAAGAAGAGCATGCCCTTTTGCATCGGCGTCAAGGCATACACATTTTCCAGTTCACCCAGATCTCGCGTATCTTCCACCAATTGCTCCAGCTCGTCCAGCGTTACATGGTTTAACAGGACATCACTTGGGGTCAACACCGTTTTCTCTTGGGCGACACAATGATGAATGACTTCACGCAAGCCGGATGCTAGCAGCTCTCCCAGCCGTTCAATCGTTTCATGACGGAATTGCGTTGTGCCGTAGCGAATAGTGAAAATCAGCTCGCCATCTTCGATTACTCCATTGATATCCAGTGCAAAATCCATAGCCGCGTTTGTGCTGACAGGCACACCAATGGAATAGGAGGAAGGCTCCAGATCGTTGCCTTTATAGTCCTGATCGAATTGGCCCAAATAGTTAAAACTGATCTCAGGCTGCACCTTTAACTGCACGCCTGCTTTCTCCAGAACATTCATATCTGACAGGTATCGCAAAATACCATAGCCGATGCCTTTTTGCGGAATATGACGCAGCCCTTCCTTAATCCGTTTGATCAGACGAGCCGTATTCCCCCCTTGTCCCAGACTTCCATCCAGTACAACCGGGAACTGACTCGTAAACCAGCCAACCGTGCGCGTAATATCCACATCCGGTACAATAGCTTCCCGTCCATGGCCCTCCAGGTTGACCAGCACCCGTTCAGAACCAGACCAGTCATAGACGGCTTTTCCAAGCGCAGCCAGCAACAGGTCATTCATTTCCGTGCTGTACGCGCGATGAGCTTGTTTGAGCAGTTGCTCAGTTTCCTGTTTCGTCCAGCGGACCGTGACAACCTCACTGTCTCCCAGCAGAGCATGGTCATTTGCAAAATCCTTCGGCAAAGGCTTCGCGAGGCTTGCTTCTGCTTGTTCGATATGCTGCCAGTAGGCTAGCTCACGCTCTATCGTCGCACTATTCGCATAGGCTGACAGCTGTTTGGCCCACACCTGGAATGAATCTGTTTTATGTGGCAGTCGAATAGCTGTGCCTATTTTACCTGCAACAGCCTGCTCATAACCGGATGCCAAATCCTCCAGCAAAATACGCCACGATACGCCGTCCACAACCAAATGATGAATGACCATTAATAAATGGTCGCCCTCAGCGCAATGGAAGAGACCGAGCTTCACAAGCGGCCCCTCGCTCAAATGAATGCTGGCTTGAATTTCACTCGCCTTAGCTTCTACAGCGGTGGATTCGTCTTCAACTCCACTAAAATCTATAATGTCCAGCGTGTAAAGCTCGCCTTCTTCCACACTGCGATTCCAAGCGGCATAGCCTTGCTCCGTCTCACGGAATACTGTGCGCAATGCGTCATGATGCTGGACAATACGGTCCATCGTACGGCGCAGCGCGTCTACGTCAAAGCGCCCAGCTCGATACAGCATCATCGCCTGGTTGTTGTGGTGCAGATCAACCGGCTGCTGCTCGAAGAACCACCGTTGAATGGGTGTCAGTTCTACCTTGCCTACGGCCTCTTCCTGGCTGGCCATCTTGCCATCTGTACGAAGCAAAGGACTGAGTGACGCAACCGTCGGATTGCTGAACAGATCCTTCATGTCCAGTCGATAGCCTGCTTGCAACAATCGGGACGACACTTGCAGTGCTTTGATCGAATCGCCGCCCAGTTCAAAGAAGTTATCCTGCGTACCTACGGCTTCTGCGCCCAGCACCCCAGCCCACACCGAAGCTAATACTTGTTCCACCGTAGTTCGCGGTGCCACATAAGCTGCACCGGTATGAATGCTTCCTTCCGGTTCCGGTAAGGCCTCGCGGTCGATTTTGCCGTTGCTGGTCAATGGTAAGGTCTCCAGACGCATCAAGCGTGCAGGTACCATATGTGCTGGCAGTGCTGCTTCCAGTGCTGCTTGTACTTCCTCGATCTGCAGCTCGGTTTCTCCCGTGATGTATCCGCACAAGTACTTGTGTCCACGTTCGTCCGTCCGGTCGATGACTATCGCTTGACGCACACCCGGCACCCGCTGGATCGCCGTTTCAATCTCGCCCAGCTCGATCCGGTATCCCCGGATTTTGACCTGGTAGTCCATCCGGCCGATAAAGTCCACATTGCCGTCTGGCATCCACCGCGCCAAATCGCCTGTGCGATACAGTCGTTCACCCGGTACGTATGGGTTCGCTACGAATTTTTCCGCCGTCAGGTCCGCACGGTTCAAGTACCCACGTGCTACCCCGGCTCCGCCAATACACAGCTCGCCCAGTACACCGATCGGCACCGGATTCAGCTGGCTGTCCACGATGTAGAAGCGTGCGTTCAGCCATGCCTGACCAATCGGCACATGGCCGCTGCTTGGCAGCTTCGACAGCTCTTCGTCGTAGAAGCTGGAGTCAATCGCCGCTTCCGTGACGCCATAGCTGTTAATAATGCGGATATCCGCGCCAAACCGTTCTTGCAGTACCCGATAATCCGTCACGCTGCAGCTATCCGAGCTGGTGATCAGCAATTCCAGACTGCTCATGTCCAGTCCGTGTTCATGCACATGCTGCATAAACGGTACGATTAAAGCCGGTGTGGATTCGAACACCGTAATCTGATAGTCGCGAATCCAGCCATACAGACGGCTTGGGTCGATGCGGTCGTCCTTCGGACAGATGACCATCGTGCCACCGTTATAGAGCGCCCGTGCGATATCGCCGACGAACACGTCGAAGGAGAAACTTGCCAGTTGTAACAGGCGTACTGGGAACTGGTTCAGACGGTAATCCCGGCGATAGGCCGCAGCCGTATTCACCAAGCTGCGATGCTCGATCATAACGCCTTTTGGACGCCCCGTTGTACCGGACGTGTAGATCACATACGCCAGATCCTGCGGCTCATTGATAGGTTCCACATCCGTCGTATCTCCGGTGTACAGTGACTCATCGTCTAACGCCAGTACGGTATGCAGACGCAAGTTCGCTGCGGATTCGGATGCTACTTCACTATCAGACTCCGAATCTGATTTCAAGCTTAATCTCTTATTAAGGCTGTCTCTTTCCATCGTTTCAGCGCTAACCGCCGTCTCCAGTTCACCCTCGGCCTTTCCTTCGCCCAAAGCCCATTGGCTTTCATTCAGCCATGCTTGTGCGCGCTCCCGCAAACTAGTTTGAGTCAGCAGCACCGTCGCGCCGCTGTCCTCAAGCATAAAACGGATACGTTCGGATGGATAATCCGCATCTAACGGTACATATGCACCTCCGGCTTTCCATACTGCTAATACGCCGATCAGTATGTCCACCGAGCGCTCACTCAAAATACCAACAATGGACTCGCGCCCAACACCTTCATTCCGCAATCTACGAGCAAGTTGATTCCCACGCTCGTTCAGCTCGCGGTACGTAAGCTGCCGCTCCTCGTATACAACTGCCACATGATCCGGCACAAGCTGCGCTTGTTCTTCCACATAGGCGTGAAACAACCCTTCTGATTGCTTTTCATCACTCCATGCAGATACGCCCACGGATCCAAAACCGTCGATGATTTTTGCTTTTTCCGAAGCAGTCACCAACTCCAGCTCATCTACCAGCGCATCTGGTCTGTTAATCGCTTCTTCAATCATATGCAGCAAATGCTCGCGGATTTGCTCTACAGCTGTGCGTTCCAATACTCGCGCGTTGTACTCCAAATGGACATGAATTTCATCACCCGGCACAACCGTAATGTTGAAATCATAGTTCGTTTGCTCCGATACGGAAGCATT
>NZ_JAAMNR010000022.1:0-8362 GCF_011066115.1 Paenibacillus sp. EKM212P | reverse complement strand
GTACAGGCGATTTGGCAAGATGGATGCCGGACGGCAACATTGAATATTTGGGTCGGATGGACCATCAGGTGAAAATCCGGGGCTACCGAATCGAACTGGGCGAGATCGAATCGCAGCTGTTGCAGGTGGAGTCGGTACAAGAAGCGGTCATCATGGCTCGTGGGGACGAAACGGGTCAAACACAGCTCGTGGCGTACTATGTGGCGAGTCAAGAACTGGGAGCCGGTGAGCTGAGACATGAGCTGGGACAAGAACTGCCAAGCTATATGATGCCGTCGTATTTCATCTGGTTGGAGCAGATGCCGCTGACACCGAATGGTAAAATCGACCGCAAGTCCCTGCCAGCACCGGAAGGCAATCTGCACAGCGGTGCGGATTATGTAGAGCCGCGCACTGCACCGGAACGAGCGCTTGTAGCGGTCTGGCAGTCCGTCCTGGGTGTGCCAACCGTCGGTATGTTGGACAATTTCTTTGATCTGGGTGGCGATTCGATCAAGGCGATTCAAATCGTATCGCGTGCATTCCAGGCCGGCTACAAGCTGGACATGAAGGATTTGTTCCGCTATCCCATCGTCGCAACACTGGCATCGCATATGCATGAGGTCAGTCGTATGGCAGATCAGGGAGAAGTAAGCGGAGAAACGGCGTTGCTTCCGATCCAGCACGAGTTCTTTGAGCAGGAGCAAGTAGACGTGCATCACTTTAATCAGGCGGTTATGCTGCACCGGGAGCAGGGGTTTGACGAGTCGGCTCTGCGTCAGGCGCTTGGCAAGCTGACAAAGCATCATGATGCTTTGCGAATGGTGTTCAGCAAGACCGCGCAAGGCTATAAAGCATGGAACCGTGGAATACAGGAAGGCGAGCTGTATCAGCTGGACGTGCTGGACTTTAGGGATATAACGGATGAAGCCATGCTCAGCGTGGCAATTGAGGCGAAAGCTACCGAAATTCAAAGCAGTATCCAACTGCATGAAGGGCCGCTGTTTAAAGCAGGTTTGTTCCACTGTGTAGATGGCGATCATTTGCTGATGCTGATTCACCATTTGGTGGTGGACGGGGTATCCTGGCGTATTTTGTTTGAGGATTTGACTACTGCCTATGAACAGGCCATCCATGAAGAGGTGCTTCAGTTACCGGACAAAACGGATTCCTTCCGATCCTGGTCACAAAAACTTTCCGAGTATGCGAATAGCGCAGCCATGGACAGTGAACACGCCTACTGGGAGCAATGGAACGCAGTCGCTTTGTCTGACCAAGTACGTTTGCCTGAGGATCAAGTGCAGGCTGACTCATTTACTTTAGCTGACACGGATTCAGTGGTCGTCCAGCTTACGGAAGAAGAGACGGAACGGCTGTTGAAGCAAGCACACCGCGCATATAACACGGAAGTGAACGATCTGCTTCTGACGGCATTGGGCATGATGCTGTACACGTGGACGGGTCACGAACGCAGTCTGATTCATTTAGAGGGACACGGGCGTGAGAACATTTTGCCGGATACGGACATTTCTCGTACGGTAGGCTGGTTTACGAGTCAATATCCGGTATGGCTGGACATGGGCAGTGATCCTACTTTATCGGGACGCATCAAACAGGTCAAAGAGAGTCTGCGTGATATTCCGAATAAAGGAATGGGCTACGGAATCTGGAGATATTTAAGTGAATCTGGCCAAGCCATGGGTCAGCAAGCAGATGCACTGCATCTTGGTCAACATCAAGCTTTTGCTGAGCCGCAAGTGAGCTTTAACTATCTCGGACAGTTTGATCAGGACTTGCAAAACAACGATCTGCGTAGGTCTCCTTATTCGACTGGATCGGTCGTTAGTGACCGGACGAAAATGAAATTTGCTCTCGATGTGAGCGGAATCGTAACGAACGGCATCCTGGAACTGGATATTCGGTATAACAGCAAAGCCTACCGCAAGGACACCGTCCAAATGCTAGCCAATCTGCTGAAATCCAATCTGCTTGAAATGATCGAGCATTGTGTCACACGGGAGCGGACCGAATTGACTCCAAGTGATGTGCTGTTTAAAGGCCTGACACTGGAGCAATTAGATACGATTAAGGAGCAGACCAAGACGATTGGGGAATTGGAAAATGTATATCCGTTAACTCCCATGCAAAAGGGTATGCTGTTCCACAGTCTGATGAATGCAGAAACAGGCGTGTATTTTGAGCAGGCAACCTTTGATCTGGAGGGCCACTTTGCGCCATCTATATTCGAGGAAAGCTTGAAGCTGCTGGTTAGCCGGCATGCTATATTACGGACGAATTTCTATAGCGGCTGGCATGGTCAACCGTTGCAGATTGTCTATCGTCATAAAAACCCGAGCTTCCGTTATGAAGATGTCAGAGGGCGTGAACAGGCTGTAGCTGAATTTGTGTCCCAGGATAAAGCTCAAAACTTTGATCTAAGCAAGGATGCGCTCATGCGCGTAACTGTCTTCCGCACGGGCGATCGCTCATACCGTTTTGTATGGAGCTTCCATCATATCGTCATGGACGGCTGGTGCCTGTCCCTGATGACGGACGAAGTGTTTGGTGCGTATTTTGCCTTGCTGGAAAACAAGCAGCCAGAGCTCGCACCGGTTAAGCCGTATAGTGACTACATTGAATGGTTGGAAGATCAGGATGCGCAGGAAGCAACGCGTTATTGGAGTGACTATTTGGCAGACTTTGAGCAGCAAACCTTGTTGCCTGGTGAGAATGCGCAAGCTTCTGTAGCCGTACGGGATGAAAAACTAGACGGAAGTGGTGGAAGTTCAAATTCTGGCTATGTTTCGGAAAAGCTGCCATTTATGTTGGGTAAAGAACGGAGTGCGGCATTAAACCAAATGGCCAAGCAACAACATGTCACGATTAACACATTGCTGCAAAGCGTTTGGGGCGTTATTTTACAGCAATACAATAATAATCAGGATGTTGTGTTTGGTGGTGTGGTATCCGGTCGTCCGGCAGAAATTCCAGGTGTGGAAAGCATGATCGGTTTGTTTATCAACACGATCCCAGTACGCATATGCAGTGCACCGGATGCTACATTTGCTGAAGTATTGCAGCGCACCCAGGAACAGGCCTTGGCCTCTAGTGTCTATGACACGTTCCCGCTATACGATATCCAGGCACTGACTGAACAAAAACAAGACCTGATTCATCACATCATGGTCTTTGAAAACTACCCAATCGGACAGCAGATGAAGCAGATGGGCGGTTCCGGCGAGACAAAGGCACAAACAGGCTTCTCAATTGCCAATGTGGCACTTGCCGAGCAAACCAACTACGATTTTAACCTGATTGTCGTGCCTGACGAGGATATCTCCATTCTGTTTGAATACAATGCTCTGGTGTATAACCGGTCTGCAATGGAGCGTATCCAGGGCCATATCAACCACGTCATCGGACAAATCGTGGACAACCCGAATATCCGTGTGAATGAGCTGGAATTGGTGACACCGGAAGAGCAGGCGCAGCTTGTTCAAGTCTGGGGGGATACGGCGGCAGCTTATCCGCAGGATCAAACGCTAAGTGCACTGTTTGAGCAGCAGGCCGCGAATACACCGGATCAGGCAGCAGTGTTGTGCGGATCGGAATCGTTGACCTACGCGGAGTTGAATGAGCGCGCGAACCGACTCGCACGCACCTTGCGTGCGGAAGGCGTCCAACCGGATCAGCCTGTAGGCATACTGGTTCACCGTTCGCTGGACATGATCGTAGGTATTTATGCGATCCTCAAAGCAGGCGGAGCCTACGTGCCAATTGATCCAGAATATCCGGCGGACCGTATCCGCTTTATGCTGGAGGACTCGGGCGCGAAGCTGGTGCTGACGCAATCGCATCTGGCGGGGCAAGCGTTACTGAGTTTCGACGGCCAGGTGCTGGTGCTGGATGGTCAGGAGCAGGATGGCCAAGACATCTACCACGAAGACGGTTCGAATCTGGAGCCACTGGCCGGGCCGCATCATGTAGCCTATGTCATCTATACCTCCGGCTCCACGGGAAAACCGAAGGGCGTGATGGTGGAGCACCATTCCGTGCTGAACCGGATTTTGTGGATGCATGATCGTTACGGCTTGAGTGCGGAAGATACGATCCTGCAAAAGACGGCCTTCACGTTCGACGTGTCGGTGTGGGAGCTGTTCTGGTGGTCGATGGTCGGCTCGAAGGTAAGCCTGCTGTCCGTGGGCGGGGAAAAGAACCCGGAAGACATTGTCGACACGATTGCCCGCGATGGCGTGAGCACAATGCACTTTGTACCTGCCATGCTGCATGCGTTCCTGGAGTACGTGGAGCAGCAGCCACGGGAAGTGATGCAAGCGAAGCTGGCAACGTTGCGTCATGTCTTTGCCAGCGGCGAAGCATTGCCACCACAGCATGTGGCCCGGTTCCAATGGCTCGTGTCGAGCCTAGTGGGAGCGAAGCTGATTAACCTGTACGGTCCAACCGAAGCGACGGTGGACGTATCGTACTTCGATTGCGAGCCTAATGAAACCTATTCGGTCATTCCAATCGGAAAACCGATTCAAAACATTCGTCTGTACATCGTGAAGGAAGGCACGGAGCAATTGCAGCCGATCGGGGTTGCGGGTGAGCTGTGCATTGGCGGTGTCGGCGTAGCCCGAGGCTATCTGAACCGTCCAGAGCTGACGGCCGAGAAATTCGTAGCCGATCCGTTTGCTGGCGGGGAAGCAGGCTATGAGCGGATGTACCGCACAGGCGATTTGGCGAGATGGATGCCGGATGGGAACATTGAATATCTGGGCCGGATCGACCATCAAGTCAAAATCCGGGGTTACCGGATTGAGCTGGGCGAGGTGGAATCGCAGCTGCTCCAAGTGGAATCGGTACGAGAAGCCGTGGTCACAGCGCGTGCGGATGAAACGGGACAAAAACAAATGGTGGCGTACTATGTCGCCGGGCAAGAGCTAGGAGCCAGTGAGCTGAGAAGTGAGCTGGGCCGGGAGCTGCCAAGCTACATGGTGCCATCGTACTTTGTACAGCTGGAGCAAATGCCGCTGAGTCCAAATGGCAAAATTGACCGCAAGGCCCTGCCAGCACCAGAAGGCAGCCTGCAATTCGGAACGGATTATGCAGAGCCGCGTACGGCGCAAGAACGCGCTTTGGTAGCGGTCTGGCAGTCAGTACTGGGGCTACAGACGGTCGGTATTTTGGACAATTTCTTTGATCTGGGCGGCGATTCCATTAAGGCCATCCAAATCGCATCGCGTGCGTTCCAGGCCGGCTATAAGCTGGACATGAAGGATTTGTTCCAGTATCCAACGGTCGAAACACTGGCACCGCATATGCATGAGGTCAGCCGTATGGCAGATCAAGGAGAAGTAAGCGGGGAAACCGCGTTGCTTCCGATCCAGCATTGGTTCTTTGCGCAGGAGCGCGAGCGCCCGCAGCACTTTAATCAGGCGGTCATGCTCTATCGTGCCGAGGGCTTTGATGAGACGGCGATTCGCCAAGTCATGGATCACATCGTGAAGCATCATGATGCGCTTCGTACGGTATTCCGTCAGACTTCATCCGGTTACGAGGCTTGGACACGCGGTGTAGATGAAGGCACGTTGTATACGCTGGAAACCGAAGACTACCGTGAACAAGTAGCCTATGCGGAAGCACTGGAAGCGAAGGCAAATGAAATTCAAAGCAGCATTCACCTGTCCGAAGGACCTCTGGTGAAGCTGGGATTGTTCCGCACAACCGAGGGCGATCATTTGCTCATAGCTATTCACCATTTGGTGATAGACGGGGTGTCGTGGCGGATTCTGTTTGAAGATTTCTCGACAGGTTACGAGCAGGCGATCAAAGGCGAGCCTGTACGATTGCCCTATAAAACGGATTCCTTCCAAGCATGGGCACGGGAGTTGTCGTCTTACGCCAACCGTCCTGAGGCTGCATCGGATGAAGTTTATTGGGGGAATATGGAACAGGCCAAAACTGAAGCCGCGCCGCTGCCTAAGGATTTTGCCTACGAGGGCTCTTTGAATGCAGACAGCGAAGTGCTGACGGTAGAGTGGACCGAAGCTGAAACCCAGCAGTTGTTAAAGCAGGCCCATCGCGCCTACAACACTGAGGTCAATGATTTGCTGCTGACTGCGTTAGGATTGGCGATGCACAACTGGACAGGCGCCGGACAGGTGCTAGTGAACCTGGAGGGACATGGCCGGGAAGCAATCCTGCCCGAGGTGGATATGACACGTACAGTAGGCTGGTTTACGAGCTTGTATCCGGTGCTGCTGGATACGGGTGCAAACCTGACGCTGGCAGAGCGGATTAAAGAAACGAAGGAAGGTTTGCGCCGGATTCCGCATAAAGGGCTGACCTATGGCACCTGGCGCTACTTGTCTCCTGCGTCTGCATCGGATGAAGCGCATGCGCTTGCAGCAGAACCGGAAATCAGCTTTAACTATTTGGGTCAGGTCGATCAGGATCTACAAAACAGTGGAATCACATGGTCATCCTATAGTGCAGGAGAGACAGAGGATGCACATTCACCGCTGCAATATACGCTGGATTTAAACGCGATGATCTCGGAAGGCACGCTGCGCTTGACGATTGCTTACAGCCGCAAGCAGTATCGCCAAGAAACGCTGGAACGTGTGGCGGGACTGTTGCAATCCGCTTTGCAAGAGGTGATTACGCATTGCGTCGCTCAGGAACAGCCGGAACTGACCCCGAGTGATGTATCCTTCAAAGGTCTGACGACTAGAGAACTGGAACAAATTGCGGAACAGGCGGCACGTACAGGTGAGCTGGAAAATGTATACGCACTGACGCCGATGCAAAAGGGCATGCTCTTTTACAATCTGATGGACTCGCAATCAGGAGCTTATTTTGAACAGGCATCCTTTGATCTGCAGGGACATTTTAATGTCGATGCGTTTGCGGCCAGTTTGGATGTATTGATGCAGCGGCATACGGTACTGCGCACGAACTTCTACAGCGGCTGGAAAGATGAACCGCTTCAGGTCGTGTACCGCAATAAGCGCAGCGAACTGTATGTTGAGGATTTGCGGGATATGGAGGAAGTGAAGCAAAACGAGTATATTCTCGAATTTACGCGCCAAGACAAGCAAAGAGGCTTTGATCTGGCGCAGGATGCTTTGATGCGTGTGGCTGTTTTGCGCACAGGTGAGGAAGCGTACCGTTTTGTGTGGAGCTTCCACCATATCGTCATGGACGGCTGGTGCTTGTCGCTGGTGACAAACGAAGTGTTTGCGAGTTATTTTGCGATACTGGCCCATAAACAGCCGGAACTAGCACCTGTAACGCCGTACAGTCAATATATCGAATGGCTGGAGCAGCAGGATCGTCAGGCTGCATCAGGTTACTGGAGCAAGGTTCTGGAAGGATATGAGGAACAGTCCCGCTTGCCACAGGCTAAAATCCAGGGCAAAACGGGATATCAGGCGGATCGTCTAGATTTTGATTTGGGCGCAGATCTAACGGCAGGCATTCAGCGCATAGCCAAGCGTTATCAGGTGACGATTAATACGTTGATGCAGACCGTGTGGGGCCTTTTGCTGCAAAAATATAATGGCACAGATGATGTGGTGTTTGGCAGCGTGGTATCTGGACGTCCGGCAGACATTCCGAATGTGGAGCACATCATTGGTCTGTTTATCAATACCATTCCTGTACGCATCCGCAGTCAAGTGGACAGTTTATTCTCAGACATGATGAAGCAAACCCAGGAGCAATCGATCGATTCCCATGTCTATGATACGTATCCGCTGTATGAAATTCAGGGGTTGTCGGAGCTTAAGCAGGATTTGATCAATCATATTCTTATTTTTGAAAACTATCCGGTAGAGGAACAATTGGAGCAATTAGGCAACGGTGAGGTGTCCAGCTTCAGCATCACTGGAGCTGAGTCTGTCGAGCAGACCAACTATGACTTTAACCTGGTAGTGCTGCCAGGGGACACCATTCACATGAGCTTTGGTTATAATGCCCTGGCATTTGAACGGGAAAGCGTAGAGCAAATTCGAGGTCATCTGGTGCAGTTGCTGGAGCAGGTGACAGCGAATCCGAACATTCGTGTACATGAACTGGATATGGTTACGGCACAGGAGCATGAGCAAATCGTCGAGGCTTGGGGTAATACAGCGGCAGCATATCCAAGCGAGCAAACGATCCACGGCTTGTTCGAAGCGCAAACTGCGCAGACGCCGGAGCAGACAGCCTTGTTCTTTGAAGGAGAGCAGTTGAGCTATCGCGAGCTGAATGCACGCGCCAATCGTCTGGCTCGTACCTTGCGTAGTCAAGGTGTGACGAAGGATCGTCTGGTGGGTCTGATGACCGAGCGCTCGGTGGACATGATCGTGGGGATCTTTGGGATTTTAAAAGCCGGGGG
>NZ_JAAMNR010000021.1:0-9382 GCF_011066115.1 Paenibacillus sp. EKM212P | reverse complement strand
TACAAGGTGGAGCCGGTTTGCGCGGCCAGTTGTTTCAACTGCTCGCTATCCTCCAAGCTGATCGCAAATTCCAATCGAGCTCCTTCCAGACGCTGTACGGCTGGTCTTGCAAAATCCGTTGGCATATCCAGTGCTGGAATGTCACCAGCCATCGTGTTCAGCCAGTAGCTTTCCTGCTCACGAAGACGTTCACTTTGCATATCGGCATGCTGCCAAACCGCATAGTCCTTGTACTGAATGCGCAGGGGCGGCAGTTCTTTGCCTTCATACAATTGAGAGAACTCCTGCACGATAATTCCTTCAGTCACGCCATCCGAAATAATATGGTGCATGTCATAGAACATGACGTGACGCTCCGGTCCGGTTTCCACCAACTGAACCCGCAGCAACGGTGCTTGTGCAAGATCAAATGCACGTACAAAGTCCTGTGCGTACTGCTGGGTCTCTTCTTCGCTTGCCTGCACATGCTCCACGTTGAATGCGACGCCCGATTCAATCCGTTGAATCACCTCACCATCCACCATGTCGAATCGGGTTCGCAGGGCTTCATGACGGGCAATCAGCTGGCGGAAGGCTTGCTCCAGTCGCGTTTTATCCAAGGAACCTTCAATGATCAAAGCGCCTGGCATATTGTAGCTAACCTCTCCGCCTTCCAAATGACTCAGCACGTACATCCGTTTTTGCGCCGAGGAAACCGGATAATATACGCGTTCCTCCGCAACAGGGATGGATACATACGTTTGCTGTGTCTGAACTTCTCCCATCACCTGCACCAGTTGCTCAATCGTCGGATATTGGAAAATATCTCGCAGCGCCAGCTTGTAATTCAGCTCCTGATGGATTTTCGCCATCAGTGTTGTCGCGCGCAGAGAATGTCCTCCGACTTCAAAGAAATGGTCCTTAATACCGATCTGCGGATGATTCAGAACACTTTGCCAAATACGTACCAACTGCTCTTCCAGCAGTGTCCGCGGTGCCACGTACGCTGTGCCTCCTTCGAGGCGCGCTTCCGGTGCAGGCAACGCTTTGCGGTCAATTTTCCCGTTTGGTGTCAGCGGGAATTGATCCAGTTGTACAACATACGTCGGGATCATATACCCCGGCAGCTTGGGCTGCAGCAGGTTGCGCAGCTCTGGCAAATTCAGCGCTTCAGAGGCTACGACATACGCACACAAATCCTTGTCTCCGTCTTCGTTTTCCCAGGCGGTGACGATGGCTTTCTGAATGCCGTCCACGGTCAGCAGCTGTGCTTCCACCTCGCCCAGTTCAATCCGGAAGCCCCGGATTTTGACCTGATCATCCATCCGGCCGATAAAGTCCACATTGCCATCTGGCATCCACCGCGCCAAATCGCCTGTGCGGTACAATCGTTCACCCGGTATATACGGATTCGCTACGAATTTCTCGGCGGTCAGGTCTGCACGGTTCAGGTAGCCACGTGCCACCCCGGCTCCGCCAATGCACAGCTCACCCAGTACGCCGATCGGCACCGGATTCAGCTGGCTGTCCACGATGTAAAAGCGGGCGTTCAGCCACGCCTGGCCAATCGGCACATGGCCGCTGCTTGGCAGCTTCGACAGCTCTTCATCATAGAAGCTAGAGTCGATTGCCGCTTCTGTGACGCCGTAACTGTTCATCATGCGGAAATCCGTGCCAAACCGTTCTTGCAGCACCCGGTAATCTGTCACACTGCAGCTATCCGAGCTGGTGATCAGCAGTTCCAGACTGCTCATGTCCAGCCCCTGTTCATGCACATGCTGCATAAACGGTACGATCAGGGCTGGGGTCGATTCGAACACTGTAATCTGGTAATCGCGAATCCAGTCATACAAACGGCTAAAATCAATCCGGTCATCTTTCGGACAAATGACCATCGTGCCGCCGTTATAGAGCGTCCGCGCGATATCCCCGACGAATACGTCGAAGGAGAAGCTCGCCAGCTGCAGCAGTCGTACCGGGAACTCGCTCAAACGGTAATCTCGGCGATACGCCGCAGCCGTATTCACCAAGCTGTGATGCTCAATCATGACCCCTTTCGGACGTCCCGTTGTCCCGGACGTGTAGATCACATACGCCAGATCCTGCGGTTCGTTGATAGGCTCGATATCGGTGGTGTCCCCGATGTACAGCGACTCATCGTCCAACGCCAGTACGGTATGCAGACGCATGTTCGTTGCGGATTCGGATGCTGTTTCGCTGTCAGACTTCGAATCTGATTTCAAGCTTATGCCTTCACTAAGGCGGTCTCTTTCCATCGTTTCAGCGCTAACCGCCGTCTCCAGCTCACTCTCACTCTTTCCTTCGCCCAGAGCCCATTGGCTTTCATTCAACCAACCCAGTGCACGCTCCTGCAAGCCCCTTTGGGTCAACAGTACCCTCGCACCACTGTCCTCCAGCATGAAACGAATACGTTCGGACGGATAGTCTGCATCCAGCGGCACATAGGCGCCTCCTGCCTTCCACACCGCCAGTACGCCGACCAGCATGTCTACCGAACGTTCACTCAAAATGCCGACAATCGACTCGCGTCCAACGCCTTCATTCCGCAATCTCCGCGCCAATTGGTTTGCACGCTCGTTCAGTTTCCGGTACGTAAGCTGCTGCTCCTCGTACACCACTGCCACGTGATCCGGCACAAGCTGTGCCTGTTCTTCCACAAACGTATGGAATAAGGCTCCTGCTTCAGCAGCAACATCCGATACCCCCACATCTCCAAAACCGTAGATGATTTGTGCTTTTTCCTCGGCAGGTACCATATCCAAAGCTGCCAGTGACTGCTGCGGATGCAGTGTAATTGCACGTACAAGTTCGGTAAAATGCTGTGCCAATCGCGCGATGGTCTCAGGCTTATACAGCGCCGTGCTGTATTCCAGACTGCACAGAATACCTTCCGGCTGCTCCATTGCATCCAAGGACAAATCAAATTTGGCGGTTTTATTGGCTATCGGATACGAATTCAAGGTCAGACCTTCCAGCTGCAACTCCTGCTGCTCCAATGTTTTTAACTCAAACATCGTGTCAAACAGCGCATTTCGGCTCGTATCCCGCGTTAAATTCAGCTTTTCAACCAACTCTTCAAAAGGATAGTCCTGATGCTCATAAGCACTGAGCGCATGCTCCTTCACCTCTTGCAGATAATCCAGAAACGATTGGTCGCCAGACGGATAATTGCGGATTGCCAGCGTATTGATGAAGACACCTACCAGACTCTCCAGTTCCGCATGCGGTCTTCCAGCAATCGGCGTGCCGACTACGATATCTTCTTGGCCTGTGTATTTATGCAAGAGCGTAGTGTACGCCGCCAGCAGCACCATATACAAGGTTGCGCCTGTTTGTCCCGCCAGTTCTTTCAGGCGTTCGCTAACTTCACGCTCCAGTCCGAATTCGATCGTATCCCCTGCCGTACTCTGTACCGCCGGACGGGCAAAGTCGGTTGCCAGATCCAGCACAGGCACGCCGCCCCGGAAGGTACCCAGCCAGTACGCTTCCTGACGCTGCATCCACTCCTGATGGGCTTTGCTTTGCTGCCATACCGCATAGTCTTTGTACTGAATCCGCAATGGTGATAGCTCTTCACCGCTATACAAGCGGACAAATTCATTGGTCAGTACCTCCATCGACACACCATCCGAAACGATATGGTGCATATCGAGCATGAGCAGATGCTGGGATTCCTGCTCTGCTCCTTGTGCACCCAGATCCACCAAGCCTACCCGCAGCAGCGGTGCAGCTTTCAGATCGAACGGACGCACAAACTGTCGTACCCGTTCTTGTGCTTCCTGGCTGACCGTCGTGTTTGTATCCGTAGTTGCACGCTCTGCTTGTACCTTCGTATATTCCACCTCGAACGGCACGGTGTCCTCAACCCATTGCATCGGCTCATTGTCCACCAGTTCAAAGCGGGTACGCAAGGTTGCATGGCGGGCGATCAGTTGACGGAACACGTCTTCCACTCGTTTCACATCCAGCGGACCGCTCACTTGCAGCACCGACGGCATGTTGTAGTTCACATCACTTGGATCAAACTGATGCAGCACATACAGTCGTTTTTGCGCCGAGGATAACGGGTAGAAGCTGCGTTCTTCCGTTACCGGAATGGACGCATATGTTACTTGATCGAGACCTTCCAGTACGACTGCCAGTTGTTCAATCGTTGGTGCTTCAAAAATACTGCGTAGTGGAAGCGGCTTGTTCAGCTCCTTGTGAATCTTCGAGGCCAGTGTCGTCGCCCGCAGCGAATGTCCGCCAATCTCGAAGAAGTTTTCCTTCACGCCGACCTGCGTGAGACCCAGCACATCCTGCCAAATGTGTGCCAGCTTCACTTCCACCCACGTCCGCGGTGCGACATAATCCGCTCCGGTTTGCAGGCTGCCTTCCGGTGCTGGCAGGGCTTTGCGGTCGATTTTACCGTTCGGTGTCAGCGGCATCTGCTCCAGCTGTACAAAGTACGATGGCACCATGTAGCTTGGCAGTTCTCGGCCCAGCTCACTTCTCAGCTCACTGGTACCCATCTCTTGCCCGGCGACATAGTACGCCACCATTTGTTTTTGTCCCGTCTCATCCGTACGCGCCGTGACCACGGCTTCGCGTACCGATTCCACTTGGAGCAGCTGCGATTCGACCTCGCCCAGCTCAATCCGGTACCCCCGGATTTTCACCTGATGGTCGATCCGGCCTAGATATTCAATGTTGCCGTCTGCCATCCATCTCGCCAAATCGCCTGTGCGGTACATCCGCTCATAGCCTGCTTCCCCGCCGGCAAACGGATCGGCTACGAATTTCTCCGCCGTCAGCTCCGGGCGGTTCAGATAGCCTCGGGCTACGCCGACACCGCCGATGCACAGTTCTCCTGCAACCCCGATCGGCTGCAATTGCTCCGTGCCTTCCTTCACGATGTACAGACGAATATTCTGAATCGGTTTCCCGATCGGAATAACTCCATATTCCTCATCCGGCTCGCAATCGAAGTACGATACGTCTACCGTCGCTTCGGTTGGACCATACAGGTTGACCAGCTTCGCTCCGGCCAAGCTCGACACAAGCCGCTGGAACCGGGCCACATGCTGTGGCGGCAACGCTTCGCCGCTGGCAAATACGTGGCGCAGCGTGCCCAGCTTCGTTTGCATCACTTCCCGTGGCTGCTGCTCCACGTACTCCAGGAACGCATGCAGCATGGCGGGAACAAAGTGCATCGTGCTCACGCCATCGCGGGCAATCGTGTCGACGATGTCTTCCGGGTTCTTTTCCCCGCCTACCGACAGCAAGCTCACCTTCGAGCCGACCAGCGACCACCAGAACAACTCCCACACCGACACATCGAAGGTGAAGGCGGTCTTTTGCAAGATCGTATCTTCCGCACTCAAGCCGTAGCGATCATGCATCCACAAAATCCGGTTCAGCACAGAATGGTGCTCCACCATCACGCCCTTCGGTTTTCCCGTGGAGCCAGAGGTATAGATGACATAGGCTACATGGTGCGGTCCGGCCAGTGGCTCCAGATTCGAGCCGTCTTTGTGGTAAATGTCCTTGCCAGCCTGCTCATGACGATCCAGCACCAGCACCTGGCCGTCAAAACTCAGCGAGGCTTGCTCCGCCAGATGCGATTGCGTCAGCACCAGCTTCGCGTCCGAGTCCTCCAGCATAAAGCGGATACGGTCCGCCGGATATTCTGGATCAATTGGCACGTAGGCTCCGCCTGCTTTGAGGATCGCATAAATACCTACGATCATGTCCAGCGAACGCTGAACCAAAATGCCCACGGGCTGATCCGGTTCAACACCTTCCGCACGCAGCGTCCGAGCCAAACGGTTCGCGCGCTCATTCAACTCCGCGTAGGTCAACGATTCCGATCCGCACAACACTGCCACCTGATCCGGTGTTCGTGCTGCCTGCTGCTCAAACAATGCACTTAACGTTTGATCCTGCGGATAGGCGGCCGCCGTATCCCCCCAGACCTGAACGATCTGCGCCTGCTCTTCCGGTGTCACCAATTCCAGTTCATTCACACGGATATGCGGATTATTCACGATTTGCTCGATGACATGCAGTACATGTCCCCGCATACGCTCCACGGTAGCCCGATCGTATACATTGGCGTTGTACCTGAACATGATGCGGAATGTTTCATCGGGCATCACAATCAGGTCCAGATCATAGTTCGTTTGCTCAACAACCTCTACATTCGTAATTTCAAAAGCAGATGGACGAACTTCGCCAAGCTGCTCAACTTGCTCCTCTACCGGATAATTCTCAAATACCATAATGTGGTTAATCAGATGCTGCTTCTGCTCGGTCAATGCCTGAATTTCATACAGCGGGAAGCTGTCATAGGCTCCCGAGGCCAGTGCCTGTTCCTGCGTTTTCCGCATCACTTCCACAAAAGTGGCATTCCGTTCACTTTGAATCCGCACCGGGATGGTATTAATGAACAGACCGATCATATGCTCTACACCAGCAATATCCGTTGGACGTCCAGAAACGACACTGCCGAACACAACATCCTCATTGTTGTTATATTTCTGCAAAATCAGGCCCCACACGCTCTGCATCAGCGTATTAATCGTGACCTGCTGCTGCTTTGCAATCCGGTGTATGGCTTTGCTCCACGTTGGGTCCAGATCTACCGTTATTTTTTCAGAAACATACTCGCTGGTTTCACTTGCTGTAGCGAATACCGTATTAGCCGCTTGGTCTTTCGATGAAGTATCCGATCCAGGTAACAACGTCTGCTGTTCAAAACCAGCCAAATAACTGCTCCAATACTCTTTTGCCGCACGTTCATCCTGACGCCCCAGCCATTCGATATATTGGCCATATGGTGTGATAGGAGCAAGCTCCGGCTGCTTCTGCTCCAGCAGCGCAAAGTACGTACCAAACACTTCTCCAGTAACGAGCGATAAGCACCAGCCGTCCATAACAATGTGATGGAAGCTCCATACCAAATGATACGATTCTTCATCTGTCTGCAATACCTGTACGCGCATGAGTGCATCGGTACTGAGATTAAAGCCTCTAGCCTGGTCCTCCTGCTTAAACACCTGGATATACGCCTGTTGCTCTGCTTCCTGCATTCCCCGTATATCCTGGAAAGAAAGGTCACTATCTTTGTGACGGAACACGATCTGCAATGGCTCCTGACTGTGCCCTGTCTCAAACCTATGGAAATTCGTCCGCAACGCTTCATGACGCTGTGTCAGTACATCCAGACTCTTGCGGAAAATTTCAACATCAAAGCTGCCTTTTTGATCAAACGACGCTTGCTGGAAGTAGGCGCCTGACTCCGGCTCCATCAAGCTATGGAACAGCATCCCCTTCTGCATTGGCGAAAGAGCATATACATTTTCCAGTTCACCCACAGAAGCTGTTTGCTCCGTCAATTGTTCCAGCTGCCCCAGCGTCAAGCCTTTGAACAATACATCGCTTGGTGTTAGCTCACTCCGCTCTTTGGAGGCACAATGAGCGATCACTTCCTGCAGGCTTTCCTGCAGCAACTGCGCAAAGTTTTCTACATTTTGCTGATGATATACTTTGCTGTCATAGCGAATTTCCAGTGTCAGCGCGCCCGCTGTAATCATTCCATTCACATTCAAAGGATGCTCCAGTACGGTATGGTCGCTCAATGGCTCTCCACCTGGATGTGAAGACAGCGTGATATCCCCATTTTCCAAGTCCTGATCAAACTGTCCCAAATAGTTAAAGCTAATTTCAGGCTGCAAGGTCCAGGAAGGATGGACATCATGCTGAGACATATATTTCAAAATGCTGTAGCCAATGCCCTTATGCGGCACATGACGCAGATCTTCCTTCACCCGCTTGATTCGCTGCCCTACTTCTGCCTTTCCGTCTACATCCAGCAGCACCGGATATTGACTCGTAAACCAGCCCACGGTACGGGTGATGTCGATATCTGGAACAATGGCTTCCCGGCCATGTCCCTCCAGATTGACCAGCACACGCTCCTGACCGCTCCAGTTATATACCGCTGTGCCGAGTGCGGTTAACAGCAGATCATTGACCTCTGTGTTATACGCCCGATGTGATTCCTGCAGCAGCAGCCGTGTTTCCTGTTCGCTCCAAGCTACGCTCACCGTCGCAGTGTCTCTGATTAGAGAATGTTGTCCCTCCGCTCTCTCTTGATCCTTAGGCAACGATGCGACTTCCGTTTGGGCAAGATGCTGCCAATATTCGCGTTCATTTTCGATGGCTGGACTATTCGCATATTGAGACAAGCGCTCTGCCCAGTCGGAGAAAGCGTCCGTTTTATATGGCAGGCGAATCGCTTCTCTCCGCACGGCCTGCTCATATCCCGTGGCAAAATCCTCAAACACAATTCGCCACGAAATCCCGTCTATGACCAAATGGTGAATGGCAATCAGTAAATGATCTCCATCCATGCAGCGGAAAAGTCCCAGCTTAACCAGCGGTCCCTCGTCCAGACGAATGGAGCTTTGGATGGCATTGGCTTTCGTTTCAATTGCTGCTGCAACATCTGTAATGTTTTGCACATCCGTCAGATCAACAACGTCCAGACTATACAGCTCGCCTTCGTTCAAACCGCGATTCCACGCTTCATAGCCCTGTTCGGTCTGACGGAAGATCATACGTAGCGCATCATGATGCTCCGTTACCTTGGCCACCGTTTGACGTAATGCGTCTATATCGAAGCCTTCCGCTCTATACAGCATCACCGACTGGTTGAAATAATGCGGCTCTGCCGAGGCTTGTCCAAAGAACCATTGCTGAATCGGAGTCAGCTTGACGCTACCCGAAATCACCCGCTGATCGGCTGTACGGCTGACCTTGTGTACATGACCACTCAGTAGCGAGACGGAAGGATATTGGAACAAATCCTTCATGTCCAGCTTGTAGCCCGCTTGCAGCAAACGGGAGGATACCTGAATCGCCTTGATCGAATCACCGCCCAGATCAAAGAAATTATCCAAAATCCCGACTCTCTTCGCCCCCAACACGGCCTGCCAAATGGACACTAATGTCTGCTCCAGCGCTGTGCGCGGCTCTACATAATCCGCTCCGCTTTGCAGGCTGCCTTCGGGTGCCGGCAGGGCCTTGCGGTCGATTTTACCGTTCGGTGTCAGTGGCATCTGCTCCAGCTGGATGAAATACGAAGGCACCATGTAGTTTGGTAGCTCCTCACCCAGTAAGCTGCGCAGCTCACCAGCGCTTACTTCCCGTTCAGCAACATAGTACGCCACCAGTTGGTTTTGCCCCTGCTCGTCCGCTTGTGCCAGTACGATGACCTCTTGTACGTCTTCCACTTTCAAAATTTGTGCCTCGACCTCACCCAGCTCGATCCGGTAGCCCCGGATTTTCACCTGATGGTCGATCCGGCCCAAATATTCGATGTTGCCGTCCGGCATCCATC
>NZ_JAAMNR010000020.1:0-11555 GCF_011066115.1 Paenibacillus sp. EKM212P | reverse complement strand
AACACCATAATATGGTTCACCAGGTCCTGTTTTTGCTCTGTCAGGGCCTGAATTTCATACAACGGATAGGTTTCATAGGCACGGGAAGCCAGTGCCTGCTCCTGTATCTGCTTCATTAACGCAGCAAACGTAATATCTTTCTCACTGTGAACTCGTACAGGAACCGTATTAATGAACAAACCAATCATTTTATCGATGCCCGGAATATCCGCTGATCTGCCGGATACCACACTGCCAAATACAACATCCCGACTGTTGTTATACCGTTGCAGCACAACGCCCCACGCCGCTTGCAGGAGTGTATTGACCGTCACTTGCTTTTGCTTAACCAGGTTGTTCATCCGTTCCGTCACTTCGCGATCCAGTGTAAACGAAAGCTTGTCCGCTTCATATTCTTTAGCGTGACCGTCCAGCTGTTTTGCCTGCGGCAATACCGTCTGCTGCTCAAAACCAGCAAAATAGTCACTCCAGAACCGCTCAGCCTCCATGTTGTCCTGCCGCTCCAGCCATTCAATATATTCGCTGTATGGCGTTACCGGGACAAGCTCCGGCTTGCGGCCTTCGAGGATGGCAAAGTACGTATTAAATGCTTCCCCCACAACTAGGAACAAGCACCAGCCGTCCATCAAAATATGGTGGAAGCTCCACACAAAACGGTACGACTCCTCGCCTGTACGTAAAATAGACACCCGCATCAGCTCGCCTGAGCTGAAATGAAAGCCTTCGGCTTTGTCGCGCTCAGCAAAATCAGCAATGTATGCGTCCTGCTCACCTTGTTCCATCGAACGTACATCTTCAAAACGGAACCCGGCGTGCTTGTGACGGTACACCACCTGTAAAGGCTGCTCATTCCATCCGCTATAAAAATTCGTTCTGAATATTTGATGGCGATCCACCAGCTGATTTAAGCTTTCGGCAAAAGCCTCCACTTGAAAGCTGCCTTGCAGATCAAATGTCGCCTGCTCAAAGTACGCCCCGGATTTCGGCTCCATTAGGCCGTGGAACAGGATGCCTTTTTGCATGGGTGTGAGCGAATAAATATTTTCTAGTTCTCCCGCAGCAGCCGTCTGCTCTACAATATGATCCAGCTCTCCAGCCGTCAGTCCTTGGAAGGACAAGTCGCTTGGCGTCAGCTCTGGCAACTCTTTACCCACACAGTGAGCCAATACCTCACGCAAGCTCTCCTGCAGCAGATCAGCCAGCTTTTTGATTGATTTTTTCATAAACATTTTGTTGCTGTAGCTGATCGTCAGCTCCAGTGCACCGTCCGTGATCATGCCGTTGATATCCAGAGCATACCGCTTGGTTAACGTGTCACTAATGGAAGCTCCGATGGAATAAGGAGACATGCGAAAGGCATTATGTTTCAAATCCTGATCGAATTGTCCGAGATAGTTAAAGCTGATTTCCGGCTCGGCAGCAAAAGCAGCTTCCCCTTCGCCGTCAGCAAGATATCTCAAAATCCCGTATCCAATTCCTTTATGCGGCAAACGGCGTAGTCCTTCTTTGACGCTCTTGACACGTCGTCCCACATTCCGATCCTCGCCCATATCGAGTACAACCGGGAATTGGCTGGTAAACCAACCGACCGTACGCGTAATATCCACATCCGACAAAATAGCTTCCCGTCCGTGACCCTCCAGATTTACAAGCACCTGACGGATGCCTGCCCACTCCTGAATTGCGGTGCCCAGAGCTGTCAGCAACAGGTCGTTCGCTTCCGTATTGTAGGCCCGATGAGCTTGTTTCAGGAATTGTTCCGTTTCTTCTACCGTCCACGCTACGGTCAGTGTCCGATCATCGCGAAGCTGTGGCTTGGCCTGAGATTTACGAGTGTAATCCTTAGGCAAGGATGCCTGGCTCTTCCCTGCTTCCTCAATTTGCTCCCAGTACGCACGCTCCTTCTCCAATGCTGTGCTGTTCGCATAAGCTGACAGCTGATCAGCCCACAGGCGGAAGGAATCCGTTTTATTCGGCAAACGGACAGACTCGCCCCGTAAAGCCTGTTCATAGCCTGTTGCCAAATCCTCCAACAAAATACGCCAAGACACACCGTCAACCACAAAATGGTGGATTGCTACCAACAAATGGTCTCCATCGGTGCAACGGAACAGACCCAGCTTCACCAATGGGCCTTCATCTAAACGGATACTGCTTTGAATTTCGCTGGCTTTGTTCTCCAGCAAATGAGCAAAGTCAGACTCATTTGTAAAATCAACCACTTCAAGGCTGTACAGTTCTCCTTCTTGTACGCCACGGTTCCATGCTTCATACCCACCGTCCGCATTTGGGCGGAATACGATGCGCAAAGCATCATGATGCTCAACAATGCGTTGCAGTGCCTGACGAAGCGCCGTTTCGTCCAGTCGATCCTCACGATGCAGCATCAGAGCCTGGTTATAGTGCTCCGGCTTTGAAGGCTGCTGTTCAATGAACCAGTGTTGAATCGGTGTCAACGCCACGTTTCCACTAACTTCTCCTTGATCGGAAACGCGGGTCACCCGCTGCACCCGTCCATTCAGCTCAGCAATCGTCGGATACTGGAACAGCTCCCTCATTTCCAGCTTGTAACCATTTTGAAGCAGTCTTGAAGACACCTGGATGGCCTTGATCGAGTCGCCGCCCAAATGGAAAAAGTTATCCAGCACACCAATCTGTTCGATGCCAAGTACAGATTGCCACACGGACACTAGCGTCCGTTCTACCTCATTACGTGCGGCTACGTAATCCTCACCGGAATCCACGCTTCCCTCCGGTTGCGGCAATGCCCGACGATCCACTTTGCCATTTGGTGTCAACGGCAATTGCTCCATCTGCACAAAATACGACGGTACCATATAACCTGGCAATTCTTGGCTCAAGGCGCTTCGCAGCTCACTAGCCGCGATATCTGTTAGGGTCACCACATATGCACAGAGCTGCTTTTGCCCCTGCTCATCCTCACGTGCAATGACGACGGCTTCTTGCACCGCTTCCAGCTTCAACAGCTGCGCTTCCACCTCACCCAGCTCGATCCGGTAGCCCCGGATTTTCACCTGTGCGTCGATCCGTCCTTTGTATTCCAGCGTCCCGTCCTCGTTCCAGCGCACCAAATCGCCGGTACGGTAGCAGCGCTCTCCGCTGCGGAACGGGCTGTCTACGAACTTTTCAGCCGTTAAATCCGGACGGTTCCGGTAGCCACGTGCCACCCCGTCGCCGCCGACGATCAGCTCACCCCATGCTCCAACAGGCAGAAGCTGCATGGAACGGTCTACGACATACGCTGTGGAGTTGTGGATCGGACTGCCAATCGGCACCGATTCTGATTGCACGCCAGTAATGGCATGTGTGGTAGAAAAGGTCGTATTTTCCGTTGGGCCATAGCCGTTGATGATCCGCAGGGACGGATGAGCCTCCAGCACCCGGTTAATGTGCGGTACGGACAGCACATCACCACCGACCAGCAGTTCTTGTACCCCCTCGAACAGCTCCAAGTCCTGCTGAGATAGCTGGTTAAAGAGCGGGGCAGTCAGCCACATTGTCGTGATACCATGGTTGCGCACGGCTTCCTTGAGCTTTGGAGCGTCCAAAATGACATCCTGACTTACCAGTACAAGCTTTCCTCCATTCAGCAACGCACCCCAAATTTCGAAGGTGGACGCGTCAAAGACAACGGCGCCGGTCTGCAAAATGCGCGTGTCAGCACCCAATTGCGCATAGTTTGTATTTTTCACCAAACGCACAACATTGCGATGTTCTACCATAACCCCTTTGGGCTGTCCGGTTGTACCCGAAGTGTACATCAAATAAGCTAGTCGGTTTCCAAATTTACGTTCTTGTTCTCCAGCAGTGCTGTCTACGACAGACGAGGATGCTTCCTTTAAAATCTCATTTTTCAGATTTGTATTATCGGTATAATCCGCATGATAAGCCTCGTTTTGCTCCCAATGTACGGTATTCAAGCCTTGGTCATCCTCTGCCCCGTACACCTTAGCATCGCTCAGATCCAATACGATTCCGATGTATTCCTCCGGTTGCTGTTCTGCGCGCTGCACCAGCAGCAACTTCGCCCCCGAATCTTCCAACAGATAACGTACACGTTCAGCCGGATAATCAGGGTCAATCGGTACATATGCGCCGCCCGCTTTGAGAATCGCCAACATGCCGACGATCATATCCGTGGAACGTTCAGCAACGATTCCTACAGTTTGCTCGGCGGTAACACCGTGTCCGCGCAACGTGTGAGCCAGTCGATTTGCTTTTACATTCAGTTCGCCATAAGTTAAACGGGCATTTCCGAACACAACTGCTGTCTGATTCGGTGTACGTTCAGCCTGTTCCTCAAACAACTCATGAATGCCTGCTTCGTGTGGATATTCCACCGCTGTAGCATTGAATACGTCGACGATTTGCGCCCGTTCTTCCTCACTGATCAGCGACAATTCCTGTATCCGCTTGTGTGGACCCTGCACCATATGCTCCGCCACACTCAAAAATTGTCGAATAATTCGAGCAATTTCCTGTTCACTAAACAGCTCGGTACGATAATCTAGGTACAGCACGAGTCTATCGTCATCCAGCATTTCAACCATGTGAATATCAAAGTCGTTCACCGTATCTCCGCAGAAATCGTTATCTACTTGCTGAATCGCTTCATCAAACCGGGAGAAACTCAATGTACGGTACTGAATGGAAGCACCAAACAGGCGCTGAATGTCCAGACTGCTTTGCTGTTCACGCAAATCCTGAATAATTTTGTTGTACGGGTAACGCTGATGCCGCAGAATGGACGCCTGCTCCTTCCCTACACCTTGCAGGAAGGTCAGCAGTTCAGATTCTGGTTCGACCAACAGACGCGTAGCCACGGTGCTGACGAACATACCGATGGTATCCTTTTCCTTCTTAGACGTACGGTTGGCATAGAGTGTCCCCACGGTTAAGTCCTGCTCTCCCGTCACTTTATGCAAATAAATATACAGAGCCGCCAGAAAGAACGTGAAAATACTAATTTTATGTTCCTCGCAAAAAGCCGTAACACCACGATACAACTCATCTTCCAGTATAAAGCTCTCCCGGCGTGCAGCTGTGCTCAGTGTCAGCGGGTTATATGATTTCAAACCTGTAGTCTCTGGCAAATCGGCAAACTTTTCTGTCCAGTACGTTTTGTCCTTTTGATAACGGTCTGATTGCTCATAGCTTTGCTCTACCTGGATAAAATCCAGATAGGGATTGCCCTTGGTCGGCGTATCTTGACCTGTACCATGCACAATATCCATATAATGTCCGGTGATTTCATTAATGGCCTGATTCATGGACACGCCATCTGAAATAATATGATGCATTTTAAAATTAAACCAGGTTTCTTCTGCTCCGAGCTGCAAGATAACAAATCGGTACAGCTGCGAATCCAACAATGAGAACGGCTGTGGATTATGACGCTTTAACCATACATTCGCTTCTTCCGGGGTAACTTGGAGCGTTTCTATATTTTCCGCCGTAAACGGCTCTACATATTGATATGGGATTCCATCCTGAGCAGTAATTTTGATACGAAAAGAATCATTTTGGGCAATTACCCGGTTCATTGCTTGCTGCAAGGCATCTATACGAACAGTTCCTCTGATTTTTACAGTTGCAATAATTGTCGATGTGTTCCGATTAGGATACAGAAGCTCCGTATACCAAATCCGTTGCTGTGGCTGGCTTAGCGAAAACAATTGAACATCTTGCTGTGTCATCCGTCTCTCTCCTCGCAAAATAGATATTGGTAAAAAGGAAATTCGCATATTTATGCGGTTTGTTCCTCGGGATGCTTTCGAAATTGAAGCTCATACAGCTCTGCATAATGACCGCCCTCGGCAAGGAGCTGATCATGGGTACCCTGCTCTTTCAGTTCGCCATCGGCAAGGACACAGATCGTATCCGCCCGTTCAATCGTAGACAATCGATGGGCAATGACTAATGTCGTACGATCCTTCATCAGCTCATTTAAGCCCTGCTGGACTTCATATTCCGATTCTGCATCCAAAGCCGAGGTCGCTTCATCCAACAGCAAAATCGGTGCATTTTTGAGCAAAGCACGGGCAATTGCGATCCGCTGTCTTTGACCGCCGGACAAATTGGCTCCGCGTTCACCGACAATCGTGTCGTACCCCTCTGGCAGCTCGGCTATGAAGCCGCTGGCATAGGCTGTTTTGGCCGCAGCCTCTACTTCCTCATCCGTGGCACCCGGTGAGCCAAAACGGATATTATCCGCTACTGTACCGTGGAACAGCGTAGCCTCCTGTGGTACATAGGCCATCAAATCCCTGACCTCATCCAACGGAAATTCTTCTGCCAAGCGACCACGAACCCGCAGCACACCATCGTCCGGTGGGTAAAATCCCAGCAACAGCTTCATAACTGTGCTTTTGCCACCACCACTCGGGCCGACAAGCGCGGTTACCTGCCCTTCTGGCACGACCAAGTTTAACCTTTGCAGCGTTGGATGGTCAGGCCGATAGCCAAAGGTGATGTCGTGCAGCTCCAGAGCAGCCGGAGTCTGTTCAATGGCGTGGTCTGAACGCAAGGTCTCAACATCGCCATAGAATTCCCCAGATTCACGGGCTGATAAAGCTGCCGTCTCGGGATCAATAAGCCTAGTCAGCGGTCCCTTCTTTTTAGCCGCGGGGAACTGCTCCTCTTCCTTCGACTCATCCAGAATTTCGCGGATACGCGCCAAGCCTGCCAAGGAGTTTTGTAACAGTGTTACAGCCGCCCCTAGCTCCAAAAACACCGTTGAAATACCGGTTTGCAGCTGCACAATCTGTCCCAATACTCCCAGTTCCATTTGCTTCTGCGATACCAGAATCAATCCGGCGACAAGCACACCGCCCAGCGTAATGAACTCTATGACAAAATTGCACATATCCTGCAAGCCCATATGACGTCCCTGCCGGATGCTGATGCGATTGATGTCCTCGCTTGCATCGTTACAAAGTCCACCTACCTTTGTCCTCAACCCAAACAACTTTACCGTCTGCAAACCGGAGAGCAAATCACTCAATCGTTCCGTGAACCTGCTCATCCGTCCCTGTAACTCTTCACTCGTCTTTCGCATTTTCTTCGCGAAATGAGCATTTATCCAGGCTGAAGCCAGCCCAAGTAAAACCGCCATAATCCCAAATCGCCAATCCAGAACCAGCAAAATGACCAACGAGCCCAAGAAAAGCGAAATTTCCAGTATAATCGAGCGGATATGAACGGTGTAAGCCTGCTCCAGCGCCTGTACATCGTTCGTCATACGGGATACAAGATCACCCGAATGGTGTTTTTCGGCTTTATCGTACGATAGCTTGACAATGTGGCCAAATAGTTTCATTCGTACTTCGGCAATTGCCAGCTTTACACACCGTTTATACATATAGCTGCACAGGGGGGAAATAAGACTTAACGCCAAAAATGTACCACTGACCAAATAGACCGCTCGGTATAGCTCCTGTACATCGCCATTAACCGCGAAATTCAGCAAATAATGCACCACAAAAGAAAGTAAAATCGTGATGCTGGCATTGGTCAGACTATTGCCAACCAGCCCGGTAAAATACCATTTTCGGTGCGGCTTCATCAGGGACATCAACTGCTTAAATTCATAAAACCCCTGCTTGAAGGTCACGACGCTCACCCCTTTCCTCAGGCAACGAATTACCGTTTTCCGCCGTATGCTGTTCTTCTTCAAAATTTTTCAAATACAGCTTTCGGTACACACCATCACGACCCAGTAATTCCTCATGAGAACCCGATTCCACAATGCTCCCCTGATCGAGTACAATAATGCGGTTCGCCTGACGTACGGTTGACAGTCGATGAGCAATGACCAGTACCGTCCGGTTTTGCATTACCGCATTCATCGCATTCTGCACCTGAGCCTCCGACTGACTATCGAGTGCTGAAGTCGGCTCGTCCAATAGAAGCAGCGGAGCATTTTTCAATAACGCTCTTGCTATGGAAATACGCTGTTTTTGACCGCCAGACAATCCGCCTCCCCGCTCGCTCAACAGGGTTTCATAGCCCTCGGGAAGTTGAACAATAAAATCATGCGCATGTGCCGCTTTCGCCGCCTCGACAATTTCTTCCCGAGTCGCCTCCAAACGTCCATATCCGATATTTTCTGCAATGGTGGCCGGAAAAAGCGACGGCTCCTGAGATACCATCGAAATATGACTGCGCAGGCTTGTTAAATTCCAATCTGTCAAACTCTTTCCAAATAGTTGAATGGTTCCAGCATGCTCTCCAGGTTCATTAAATCCGCAAAGCAGCTTGAAAATCGTGCTTTTACCTCCACCGCTGGCACCGACAATCGCCACCATATCCCCCTGCCCTGCCTGGAAGCTGATATCCTTCAGCACTGTGTTCCCTTCATCGTAGCCAAAGGTCAAATGCTCAAATCTGACTACAGCAACACTATCAACGTCATCATAACTTTCTGCTCCGCCTTCACTCATTCGGTTGGCTTCCCCATCTGCATCGTCTTTCAAACGAGGCGCCTCATTCTCTCGCTTCTGATCTACCAAGGTCATTTCGCCGTCCTGACGTTCATTCTGCCAATCCAGCACCTCAAACAAATGCTTTGCAGCTCCACCCGCTTCCTTCATTTGCGAAATGATCGTCGGCAGCATGGCAATCGGCTGCAATATGAACGAAATCAGGTATAAAAAAAGTACAATGCCTCCAGCATTCAACTCTCCATGTTGTATCAGGTATCCTCCGTATACAATGACCAAAATAATCGGTGTTGCTAGCATCATCACACCTACCGGAGTAATGGCAGCATAGCGCTTTTCTAGCCGTAAGCCGCGCTTGACGACCTCCTCCATAATCACCATATACTTCTTCAACAGCACAGCTTGCATATTGAATGCCTTGACGATAGGGATTCCTCCGATTGCATCTTGCCCCACAGCGTTCAAATGAGCAATTTTCTCCTGAAGATCCGCGGAGTATTTTTCAATTGGCTTGCTCATTAGTGATGTTATGATCATTCCTATTGGCATGAGCGCAAGACTTGCCAATATCAGTTTCCAGCTTGTCAGTAAAAGCAATATGAATGATGCCGTAAACACAAGCGGCAAATAAAACAGATTGGCAAACTGCTGGATAAAAAAGTTCTGTAATACTGCCGTATTATTGGTTAGACGGGATACCAAATCTCCGGTAAATTTCCTTTCCACGCTGGAAACCGGTAAATCGCAAAACTTATGTACAAGATCGCCTCTCAAGTCGCGCAGAGCACTAACACTAAATCGCGCTGAAGCGTACCTCATCACAAACTTACAGGGCATTCCAATTAGCGTCATACCAACAACCAGATAGATCATGTTCTGGGTAGAGGAGAATGTCCCCTGTGCCATTTGCTCAATGGCCTTACCCAAAATAATGTCAATAGCTGCCAAACACAAGGAGGTGATCACCGTTATGAAAACCCATAGATTATACGGCCTTACATAACGTGCGAGTCTCCGAAAAGCAGAATTTGATCGAAACAAGGGCATCCCTCTTTTCGCTGCCACACTTTTTCAGTGCGAACTTTTTATATTGGCTGTGGACGTCGTTGAGATAAACTCTGGGTTTGGATGCATGAGTATCCGTGCAGAATAAAATGCGATTTTGAACTATGCTGGAATTATCATCTTGGTGTGGGTTGGTTGTTGATTGTTGCTGAGATGGTAATAACGAAGTGTGTCGTGATGTGTGGGACATTCAACTCTGTCTGAATCGTGGTTGTAGGGTGCTTGTGTTGTAAGCTGTATGAGCTCCCGCCGCGTGGGCCATCGGCGAGGATGTAGAAAGAATGTTCTCGACTGCGCTCATAACCTCTTGTTCTTGTTCATGGATGAAAAAGTGATTACCTTCGAACATTCGAACATCCATAGGTGATGTCGTATGTTGTTGCCAGGCATGGAGTGAATCTGTGCTAACCTCAAAATCCTTTATTCCGCCTAAAACGGTCATCGGGCATACCAGTGGATTTCCCGGCTGATAAACATAAGTTTCACATACCTTAAAATCTGCACGCAGACGAGGCATAATAATTTGCATCAATTCTGCATTTTGCAGCACCTCTTCAGGAGTTCCCTGCATTAAACGAAGCTCTTCCGTGAAAGAATCGTCTGCTAAATCATGGAGTCGTTTTTTGGAGTATGGAAGATGTGGTGCGGATTTACCAGATATGATGATATGCACAGGTAGCTTTCCAATTTTGCTGTACAACTGTCGTGCTGTTTCAAATGCAATCAGTGCCCCCATACTGTGCCCAAAAAAAGCGAACGGCTTATGCATGTATGGAGCCATTGCGGGAACCAACGATTGAACGATGTCTTGAAGAGTATCCATTGGAGCTTCTGTTGAACGGCTTTCACGTCCTGGAAGTTGTATAGGCAACACGGTAATGTCAGGCGCAAACCTAGACTTCCAAGAGTTAAATATGTAAGCACCACCACCGGCGTAGGGGAAACAAAATAGTTGGAGCTTCGCAGTCGGTTGGACCTCTGTTTTCGCGAACCAAGATTGCGATCGAGTCGTCATATGAATTCCTCCATCCTCTATGCATTTCATAATTTTACAGTAAATCCTTATATCTCTTTTTTTATTCCAACACTTTCTAACTATTTTTAAATATACAAACTTTAAAACCACTTGGCATGGGACAAAAGGGCTAAATCGATAGAGCTCATAAAAATAAAACAAAATCCATATTGTGTTATTTGTTTCCAAACTTCAAAAGCAACAATTTCACTTTTTGTATTAGTTATCTGTCAATCATGATCTGTTAATTTAGTTTAAAACGAAATTTTAGGTTTTCACGAATTTTGTAAAACTAAACTCATTATGATTTACATTGAAGCTACACCCCCTTATCCTACAACAATTTTATCTTTACATGCCATTAACATAAATGTAACAAATTCAACCTGATATCATCCGACAAATTCCGCCTTTTTCCGCAACTCTCTTTAACCTCCTAAATAATGGATTGAATTTGTATCAAGCTCACATAAGCCAAAATTAATAACTCTTTAATTTTGTAATAAATATTGTTATTTCATAGTCCTAAAGGACCGTATTTTGCATATTTTTTTCTGACTCTTCGTCTAAAAAATTCAGTTCGGATTGAGTTTCTCTCTCCCAAAGCTATGAATTTCATTTTCAAACTCTAATAGAAACGTTTCTATCTCGATTCAAAAGTACCTGTTCTCTAGAAATTTATAGCCTTACTTTTAATCTTTCACCCCCTCAAAAAACAGTAACGGCAAAACAGCAAGGCTCCCTGTTGTTGGAGCTTGCTGCATTATAAATTTCATTATGTTTGACTTCACTATCGGTCGTTATGCAGAGCGTTGTAAGCTTTATTGTAGTTATCCCCCAATCTTATTAATTTAGTGGGATGGAGTATATGTATGGGTTTCTTGTATAATTTCCAAAACGCGAAAGCCTTATGGTATACAAAAAGAGCACAGCCCATTAAGGCTGTGCTCTTTTATCTTGCTTGGCGACGTCCTACTCTCCCAGGACCCTGCGGTCCAAGTACCATCGGCGCT
>NZ_JAAMNR010000002.1:0-732576 GCF_011066115.1 Paenibacillus sp. EKM212P | reverse complement strand
GGAGAAGGCGCGGGGGTCGTCCTATTAAAGCCGCTGTCCAAGGCGATCGCTGATGGGGACCTTATCCATGCGGTGATCCGGGGGACAAGCATTAACCATGGGGGCAAGACCAACGGCTATACGGTGCCGAACCCGACAGCCCAAGGGGAACTGATCCGGGCGGCCCTGGAGCGAGCGGGGGTCCATGCGCGGACGGTCAGCTATATTGAAGCCCACGGGACAGGCACGGAGCTGGGAGACCCGATTGAAGTGACGGGTCTGACCCAGGCATTCAGGAAGGATACGCCGGATACGGGATTCTGCGCCATAGGCTCTGTGAAGTCCAACATCGGACATCTGGAGGCGGCAGCGGGCATCGCTGGGGTTGGAAAAATCATCTTGCAGATGAAAAACCAGACGCTGGTTCCCAGCCTGCATGCCCAAGAATTGAATCCGAACATCCATTTCGGTCAGACGCCGTTCGTCGTCCAGCAGGAGCTGGGGGAATGGAGACGGCCGGTGGTTGAGATCGATGGAGAGACGCGGGAATATCCAAGGATTGCCGGGATTTCATCGTTTGGAGCGGGAGGCTCCAATGCACATGTCATCATCGAAGAGTACATTGCGGAAGAGAAGGTGCCCATGAGCGTTACGGCTCAAAAGCCTGCGATCATCGTATTGTCAGCCAAAAATGAAGAACGACTGAAAAAACAGGCCGAGAGAATGCTAGCCGTTATGCGGGAAGGACAGCTTAGCGAAAGCAGTCTGGCCGATGTGGCCTACACGCTGCAGGTGGGACGCGAAGCCATGGAAGAGCGCTTGGCAGTGATTGCAGGGTCCATGCAGGAACTGGTGGACAAGCTGGAAGGATTCCTGGAAGGACGAGATGGAATCCCTGAGTTGTACCGGGGTCAGGTCAAACGGAATAAGGAGGCGCTGACGGCGCTGGTAGAAGATGAAGACATGGAGAGAATGATTGCTGCCTGGATAGGGAAAAGGAAATATTCGAAGGTTGTTGATCTCTGGGTCAAGGGACTGGCAATGGATTGGAATCTGCTTTATGGGGATGCCAAGCCGCGGCGAATCAGCCTGCCGGCCTATCCTTTTGCGAGGGAGCGGTACTGGATCACGGATATTAAAACTAAATCGGCTTCCATTGAATCTGCAGATGCTGTAAAGCCAACAGATTCGTTCATTGCCCAAAAGGCACTTGCCAAAACGGCAAATGTTTCGGAAATGAATAAGGAAGACATCGATGCTTCAAATCCCGAAGCTATTCCTTCGTATATCCAAAACATCCAGAGTCATATTTCTGCCAGTGTAAAAATAAAGAAGATGCCAGATCTTTCTTATCTAGCGGCTGCATACGAGACAATGTCCTCGACTACAGTCGACAGCAAAGCTTACTCGGAACAGGATGGAGCGACACGAGGGACTGAACGGGAATGGAGGCTTACAGATGAAGGAAATGAATGATATCTTATGCAGGCTGTTATGGAGCCATTTGCGCTTGATGGGATTATGTCCATATGCGCAAATGGAAAAGAAAGCTATGATCGCGGATTTTAAAACAAAAAACGGCTTACTGAATTTATACGATCGTTGGCTTGAAGAAAGCATAGAGATTTTGGTACGGAATCAGTATTTGTACTGCAATGGAGAGTCATATAGCGTAGCGGGTACTGCTTCGGTCGATTTGCAGGCTGTATGGAAGGAGTGGGAATGGAAGAAAGGGGCATGGCTGAAAAATCCGGATCTCTCAGCTTGGGTATTTTTGGTAGAATCGATCTTGCGCAAGCTGCCGGAAATTTTAACCGGGAAGATACCAGCCACCGATATCATTTTTCCTAATTCCTCCATGAAACTGGTAGAAGGTATATATAAGAACAGTCCTGCAGCGGATTACTTTAATGAAGTGCTGGGAGATATCGTAGTTTCCTATCTAAATGAGCGAATCAAGCATAACCCGTCGGTACCGATTCGAATCATTGAAATTGGTGCAGGCACTGGAGGTACTAGCGCTTTGGTCTTCCAGAAGCTCGAACCTTATCGGGAGCATATTCAAGAATATTGCTATACCGACAAATCCAGAGCATTTTTATTACATGCACAAAAAGAGTACGGTCCGAAAAATCCTTACCTGACTTATCAGATTTTTAATGTGGAAGAGTCGGCTCAGGGACAAGATATTGATACAGGTGGATATGATATTGCGATTGCCACCAATGTATTGCACGCCACACGGAACATTCGCCAAACGTTACGCAATGTCAAAGCGGCGCTGCGAGAAAACGGTCTGATTCTTATAAATGAAATCAGCGGTAACTCTCTGTTAAACCATCTATCCTTTGGCCTTTTAGAGGGATGGTGGCTTTATAATGACCCGGAGCTGCGCATTCCAGGCTCTCCCGGGTTATATCCCGAAAGTTGGCAAAAGGTATTGGAAATGGAGGGTTTCCGGTCCGTTTTCTTCCCTGCTCAGGAAGCGCATGATATAGGTCAACAAATTATTGTGGCGGAAAGCGATGGTATGATTCGGAACAAACAGGAGCCTGAACACGACAAATCTCAAATGAAACAGCGTGACGAAGGAATTCGATCAGATATTGATGTAACAAGCGAGATGGCTGAAGAGTATGTCAAGGAGCTTATCGTAGGGAAGCTGGTAGAGGCTTTGAATGTGGACTTTACTATGATTGATATTCATGAGTCATTCGCAGATTATGGGCTGGACTCCATTCTTGGCGTCAACTTTGTGCAGGCTGTCAATCAGGGGCTGGGGATTCATTTGCAAACTACCGACATCTTCGATTACAGTTCGGTAAAACAACTGACGCTATACATTTTAAGCCAATATGGAGATAAAGTTTCACAAGTCTTGGACCAGAGCGCTAATCCAATAGACAACATGGAAGATGCAAGTCGCGACATCCAAAAACCTAAAGACACGGATCATATTCTTCATCCCGTTGAAACGGCAAGTATATCCTTTGAGCAGGACAGACCCAATAAGAAGGATAAAGAGAAAGCTTTAACACCAAGGGAGCCCATTGCGATTATTGGAATGAGCGGGCGGTTTGCTGGATCTGATAATGTACATGAGCTTTGGAATCACCTTAAGAACGGTGACGATTTAGTGGAAGAGGTAACCCGGTGGGATCTTTCGAAATATCAGGAAAAACATGCAAGTTACTGCAATCACGGCAGTTTTTTGGGGGATATTGATAAGTTTGATCCGCTTTTTTTCAATATCTCAGGATTGGAAGCGACCTATATGGATCCGCAGCAGCGATTGTTCCTGGAGGAAGCGTGGCATGCTCTGGAGGATGCTGGCTATGCGGGGACAGGGATGGAGGGTCGCCGCTGTGGAGTGTATGTGGGCTGTGCCGAGGGAGATTACCAACAATTGCTGGGTGAAGACCTGCCTCCACAAGCGCTTTGGGGTCATATGGGTTCCGTGATTCCCGCTAGAATCTCCTACTACTTGAATCTTCACGGACCAGCAATAGCTGTAGATACAGCTTGTTCCAGTTCGTTAGTTGCAGTTCATCTGGCCTGCCAAAGCTTATGGACTGGAGAAACGGATATGGCTTTAGCTGGTGGTGTCTATATTCATACGACCCCTCGCTGCTATTTATATGGTGACCGGGCAGGGATGCTGTCTCGATCGGGACGCTGCTATACCTTTGATGATAGGGCAGATGGAATGGTTCCGGGAGAGGCGCTTGGCGCAATTGTGCTCAAGCGACTTCATGAAGCTGTTGCTGATGGAGACCACATCTATGGAGTGATTTCAGGCTCAGCGATCAACCAGGACGGTACCACGAATGGACTTACTGCGCCAAGCCAGAAATCTCAGGAGCGACTCGAGCAAAATGTATACGATACATTTCATATCCACCCAGAGCAAATCCAGATGGTGGAAGCACATGGAACTGGCACCAAATTGGGAGATCCCATTGAATATCAGGCACTGACTCGAACCTTTAGAAAGTATACCGACAAGAAGGAATATTGCGCCATAGGGTCCATTAAGACGAATATTGGCCATACGCAAATTGCGGCAGGAATTACGGGAATGATCAAACTGTTATTGTCATTAAAGAATAAGCAAATTCCTCCTACACTTCATTTCCGGTCGGGCAATTCAAACATTCAGTTTGCGGATAGTCCTTTTTATGTCAATACGTATCTGCAGGACTGGGAAGTTGAGCCTGGAGTCAGACGCTGTGCAGCGGTCAGCTCCTTTGGTGCCAGCGGTACGAATGCTCATATGGTCATAGAAGAGGCTCCACAGACGGAACGGAGACATTCCGAAAAGCCAGGTTATTTCATTCCGCTGTCGGCACGAACTTCAAAACAATTGCGCCAGCAGGTAGAGCAACTGCTCGCTTATTGTGAACAGGAGCCTATGGCGGATTGCGGTAATATGAGCTATACATTATTGCTTGGGAGAAAGCACTGTAATCATCGGCTTGCATGTGTTGCCCGTAATCAAGGCGAGCTTGTCATGTCCCTTAAAAAGTGGCTGGAAAAGGGCAGTGCTTCTCAAGTTTATCATTCTGAACTGCACGAAAAAGATCAACGCATACAAACATCTTTGAAAAGATACGGGGATGAATGTATTTACAATTGTCAAAACGCAAGCGATACCCGCGAGTATTTGGAGCTTTTGACTACGATTGCAGATCTGTATGTTCAGGGATATTCGTTAGACTTTGAGTGCTTGTTTTCAAATGAACAGTACTCTAGGATTCCGTTGCCAACTTATCCTTTTGCAAAAGAGCAGTATTGGGCGCCTAGGAGTGAGGACGAAATTACAGGCGGCAGAGCGGCAGAGCGTGAACCAAAATTAACGGTCGCCAGAGCTGCGGAAGCGCCTGCCGTTACGAGTAGTCGTACACTGCTATTTGAGCCTACATGGAAAAATAAGGATGTACCGCTGGAAGCCGAAGTCACTGCCTATGATCGGCGAATGGTCTTGCTTTGTGAGCCAGACGAAGCTTTGCACGAGCGGCTCGAAGCGAGTTTGAACGGAGCTGTGCAGGTGCTTGCCTTTCGATCCGGGAAGAGCCGGATTGATGAACGGTTCCAGGCCTATGCTATTCAGGCCTTTGAGAGCATTCAAAGCATACTCAAAGACAAGCCTGAGGGGAGGGTGCTGGTCCAAATTGTGGTGCGGAACGCCGGGGAAGGACGGCTCTTTTCGGGACTTTCGGGACTGTTGAAGACAGCCCGGCTGGAAAACCCGAAATTCATCGGGCAGCTGATCGAAGTGGAACAGGGAGAACAGGCGGAAGTCATCCTGGCGAAGCTGGAGGATAACAGCCGTAGCCCGATGGATGGCTGGATTCGCTATGAGAACGGACAACGGACAATCGCTTGCTGGAGCAGGCTTGAAACATCTGGGCAAGAAGAGGGGCTTCCATGGAGAGACGGTGGGGTCTATCTGATCACCGGCGGCTCCGGCAGTCTGGGACTGCTGGTTGCAGAAGAGATTGCCCGGCAGACGCAAGCAGCGACCTTCATTTTGACGGGGCGGTCGCCGCTGGACCGAGACAAGCAGATGAAGCTGCAGGAGCTGGAGTCTTCAGGCGCCAGCGTGGTGTACAGGCAAGCGGATATCACCCACAGAAACACCGTTATCGGTTTGTTGGACAGCATGCAGCAGGAATTTGGACGTGTCCATGGGATCATCCACTGCGCAGGGGTGATTCACGATAATTTCATCATTAAAAAAACTAGTGAAGAATTTTTGGAGGTGCTGGGACCGAAGGTGAGCGGACTGGTCCATCTGGATGAGGCAAGCAGCGGCCAGAACCTAGACTTCTTTGTGCTCTTTTCTTCCATATCGGGCAGCCTGGGCAATCCTGGACAGGCTGACTATTCGACGGCCAATGCCTTTATGGACGCATACGCCGAATACCGGAATGCCCTGGTAGGGGCCAAGCAACGGCGGGGGCAGACGTTATCCATCCGCTGGCCGCTATGGAAAGAGGGCGGAATGCGGATCGATGCGGACACGGAACAGATCATGACGCAAAACATGGGTATTACAACCATGCAGACCCGGTCGGGAATGAGGGCGTTGTATCAAAGCTTGGCCTCCGGCAAGGAGCAGGTGATGGTCATGGAAGGGGAGCCTGAGAAAATCGAGGCCTACTTGGCGAAAGGCGTCTCACAAGCCGGCGTCCGTGCCATCCAAGTAGCTATTTCTAATCAGGTAACCCCTAAGCTGGATGCAGGCCAGCTCTACGATAAAACCTTATATCGACTCAAGGTGCTTTTGGGAGAGGTGACTCGGCTGAGCGTCAGCAGCATCGAAGCCCATGAGCCGCTGGAGAGGTATGGAATCGACTCGATCATGATTACCCAGCTGAATGCCAAGCTGGCGGGCTTCTTTGGAGAGCTGTCCCAGACGTTGTTTTATGAGTACCAGACCTTGCACGCCTTGACGGAATATTTTGTGGCGGAATACCCGCAGGAGTGCATGCAGTGGACCGGAATAAGCCATGACATGCAGCCTGTAGAGGAAATACTTGCGGCACCGTTGTGCGCCGAGGAAGAAGCCGTGCCGGCTGCGGCAAAGGCGGCAGCGAAGCCTGTCCGAAGCTTGGCTGGGTCTGCCCCTGCGGAAATGCGTGAGCCGATAGCGATCATTGGGATGGCTGGAAAGTATCCCTGGTCCAGGGACATGAACGAATATTGGGAAAATCTAAAAGCAGGGAAGGACTGTGTCACCGAAATCCCAAGTGAGCGTTGGACGCTGGAAGGGTTCTTCCATCCTGATTCACAGGAAGCGGTGGCGAATGGAAAAAGCTACAGCAAGTGGGGTGGCTTTATCGAAGGATTTGCGGATTTCAATCCGCGCTTTTTCAATATTGCGCCACGGGAAGCACTCGGTATGGACCCGCAGGAAAGGCTGTTCATTGAAGCCTGCTGGGAAGCGTTGGAGGACGCGGGTTACACCCGGGAACAGCTTGCGGTGCGGCATAACCGCCGGGTAGGCGTATTTGCCGGAATTACCAAAACGGGCTTCGATCTATACGGACTGGATTTATGGAGAAAAGGAACGCAAATATACCCTCACACATCCTTTAGTTCAGTGGCCAACAGGATTTCGTATCTCTTTAATTTGCAAGGGCCAAGCATGCCGATCGATACGATGTGTTCGTCCTCGTTGACCGCGATTCATGAAGCCTGTGAGCATCTGTACCGCGGAGAATGCGAAATGGCTATTGCAGGCGGAGTAAATCTGTATCTCCATCCGCTCAGTTATGTGGGACTTTGCGCCAACCACATGCTGTCAGCAGACGGGCAATGCAAGAGCTTCGGCAAAGGAGGCAATGGGTTTGTCCCTGGAGAAGGCGCGGGGGTCGTCCTATTAAAGCCGCTGTCCAAGGCGATCGCTGATGGGGACCTTATCCATGCGGTGATTCGGGGGACGAGCATTAACCATGGAGGTAAGACCAACGGCTATACGGTGCCGAACCCGACAGCCCAAGGAGAACTGATCCGGGCGGCCCTGGAGCGAGCGGGGGTACATGCGCGGACGGTCAGCTATATTGAAGCCCACGGGACAGGCACGGAGCTGGGAGACCCGATTGAAGTGACGGGCCTGACCCAGGCATTCAGGAAGGATACGCCGGATACGGGATTCTGCGCCATAGGCTCTGTGAAGTCCAACATCGGACATCTGGAGGCAGCAGCGGGCATCGCCGGGGTGGAGAAAATCATCTTGCAGATGAAAAACCAGACGCTGGTTCCCAGCCTGCATGCCCAAGAATTGAATCCGAACATCCATTTCGGTCAGACGCCGTTCGTCGTCCAGCAGGAGTTGGGGGAATGGAGACGACCGGTGGTTGAGATCGATGGAGAGACGCGGGAATATCCGAGGATTGCTGGGATTTCATCGTTTGGAGCGGGGGGCTCCAATGCACATGTCATCATCGAAGAGTACATTGCGGAAGAGAAGATGCCGATGAGCGTTACGGCTCAAAAGCCTGCGATCATCGTATTGTCAGCCAAAAATGAAGAACGACTGAAAAAGCAGGCCGAGAGATTGCTAGCTGCTATGCGGGAAGGACAGCAAAGCGAAAGCAGTCTGGCCGATGTGGCATACACTCTGCAGGTGGGACGCGAGGCCATGGAAGAGCGGCTGGCAGTGATTGCAGGGTCTATGCAGGAGCTGGTGGACAAGCTGGAAGGATTCCTGGAAGGACGGGACGGAATCCCTGAGTTATACCGGGGTCAGGTCAAACGGAATAAGGAGGCGCTGACGGCGCTGGTAGAAGATGAAGACATAGACAAAACGATCGCTGCCTGGATAGGGAAAAGGAAATATTCGAAGGTTGTTGATCTCTGGGTCAAGGGATTGTCGATGGATTGGAACCTGCTTTATGGGGATGCCAAGCCGCGGCGAATCAGCCTGCCGGCCTATCCTTTTGCGAGGGAACGGTACTGGATCACGGATATTATGAGTCCCTCTGTAGAAAGAGTCTCTTCTGTAGAAAGAGCCGTTACGGAAGCTCAGGAAAAGGCAATTCCCGTCCAGACTCATGCGATGCAGCCAACAGCCCTAATACAATCCGGTTTTTTGAATAGTTCTGAAAAACCAAGCGCCATATCCTTACCGAATTTGTTGGACCGTCAGCCGCACCTAAGCAAGTCTGCCAACCAGGAGGGGACAACGATCATGTTAACTTCACTGGAGGAGACATCGCACACATTAGAGGATGAGAAGAAGACGGGAGCGCTGTCGTCTATTCCTTCTGCAATATCGGCGGAAATATTGCAGGAGGAGCTGACAACAAGCCTGGCGCAGGCTTTATATATAGATCGGAGCGATATCGATTCGGATAGAAACTTTGTTGATCTTGGATTGGATTCCATTATAGGCGTAGAGTGGGTTCGTAGCATTAATAAGCATTACAATACATCCATAACAGCGACAAAAGTCTACGATTATCCAACCATCCGGGATTTTAGCAAATTTGTAGAGAAGGAATTGTTGAGCAAATCAATTGCGCCATTCTCTGCCCAGTCTATTTCGGATCATTCTCCAGCAGAGTATTCACCGTCATCCGTTGCATTAGAGCCGGAGAAATCGGCAGAGGCTTCCATTCAGGTGAATTTGATGCCGATTTCGTTTGAAAAGCAGGCGCAGGCCAGCATGGCTGAGTGTAGCGCCTCTGCAGAGCTGTTGCAGGAAGAACTGACGGTAAGCCTGGCAGAGGCTTTGTACATGGAACGGAGCGAGATCGAGGCGGATAAAAACTTTATAGATACCGGACTAGATTCCATTATAGGCGTAGAGTGGGTTCGAAACATAAATAAACGATATGGCACATCCATAGCAGCGACCAAGGTCTACGACTATCCGACCATTCGCCAGTTCGCTACATTTTTGGCACAAGAAATCAATAAGCATGGAGGAAGCTTCAATCAACAGTCCTTGAACGCAGTCCCGGACACGGACAAGCCTATTGCGAAAGTCCATTCGAAGAGACCTGACACGATGCAATGTTCCCCAAGGCTATCTCCTAAGGAGGATTCCGAGCCATTCCACCTGGTAAAGGTAGCAGAGGATTCATCGCCTTTACCTTCGGAAAATAAAGACGTAATTGCAATTGTCGGGATTTCGGGAAGATATCCTGGTGCGGAAGATGTGCAGCAATATTGGGATAATCTCTCTCTAGGCAAAAATTCCATTATTGAAATCCCGAAGGACCGTTGGGATGTAAGCCAATATTATGATCCTCGTCCAGCGCAAGAGGGGAAAATCAATTGCAAGTGGCTGGGTGCTTTAGAGGATATGGAATATTTCGATCCGTTATTTTTCAATATTTCTCCTACCGAGGCGGAAGGGATGGATCCTCAGCAGCGCATCTTTATGCAGGAAGCATATAAGGCAATTGAGGATGCAGGCTATAGTGGCTCACAGTTGGGAAATAAAAAATGCGGGGTATACCTTGGAATTTTAAATAATGAATATAGTATGCTGCGGTACAAGCATCAAGCGCAGTTCACCAATACTACCGGGAACAGTAACGCTATTGCTGCGGCTCGCATCTCTTATTTCCTCAATCTGAAAGGTCCGGCCATATCCGTAGATACGGCATGCTCCTCATCGCTGGTGGCAACCCATCTGGCATGCCAGGCGTTATCTAACGGAGAGATAGAAATGGCGTTGGTTGGCGGGGTGTCGTTATATCTGACTCCTGAATCGTATGTAGGTATGTCTGCATCCGGAATGTTGTCGCCAGATGGTCGGTGTAAAGCGTTTGACAATAGCGCCAACGGCTTTGTTCCAGGGGAAGGAGTAGGGGCGCTGGTTCTGAAGCGGCTGAAGGATGCTGAAGCTGATCGGGATCATATATACGGAGTTATTATCGGGTCCGGAATCAATCAAGATGGAAAAACCAACGGGATTACCGCTCCAAGCACTAACAGCCAAATTGAGCTGGAGCGGGAAATATACAACAAATATCAGATTGAGCCTGAAAGCATTAGCTATGTTGAAATGCATGGGACAGGAACCAAGCTGGGCGACCCTATTGAACTGGAAGCTTTATCAACCGCTTTTAAAGAAAAAACCGATCAGAAGAACTACTGTGCCATAGGTTCGGTAAAAAGCAATATCGGGCATACTTCTGCAGCAGCGGGCATAGCAAGCGTGCAAAAGGTGTTGCTATGCATGAAGCATAGAAAACTAGTACCGACACTGAATTTCAAGAACCCGAATGAGCATTTTGATTTTGATAATTCTCCTTTTTATGTCAATACAGAATTGAACGCGTGGAAACCTTCCCGCGGGGACAAAAGGCGCGCCGCTGTGAGCTCTTTCGGATTTAGCGGTACGAACGCCCATCTTATTATTGAAGAATATCGTCCCGGGACGGGAACATCTGCGACATCACCAACAGCCGCCGATATCCATAATCCCGTTCTCTTCGTTTTGTCTGCGAAAGGTGAAAAGCAACTAAAAACGTATGCCGAAAGAATGAGAAGCTTTATTGCATCCCAGGAAAATCTTAACCTCTCGGATATGGGATATACGCTGCAAGTGAGCCGCGAGCCGATGGATTACCGGCTGGCTTTTGTGGCAGATTCAAAAGAGGCAATGCTAAAAGCGTTGGAAGGATTTGTGAATCATGATCCGCTTGCTGGCGTCCTAACGGCTCAGGTGAAAAAGAGCAAAGACGGGATTGTGGTGTTTGAGGCGGATGAAGATGCCAAATCGTTGCTTGAAACCTGGATCAAGAAGAGAAAACTAAAAAAAATAGCGGAGTTGTGGGTAAAGGGGCTAACTATTGACTGGAACAAGCTGTACGGGGACATCAAACCTTACCGGATCAGTCTACCGACCTATCCTTTTGCGAGAGAACGCTGTTGGGCGCCTGAGCTTGACAGCAAGGCAGGCAAAGGCATGACTTCTGTCACTGCTACTTCGCTCCATCCTTTACTGCATCAAAACACCTCCGATTTCTCGGAACAGCGGTTCAGTTCGACTTTTACAGGCCAGGAGTTTTTCTTGAAGGATCATGTGGTGAATGGACGCAAGGTTCTATCCGGGGCTGCTTGCCTTGAAATGATCCGGGCGGCCGTGGATCAGGCAACAGGATCTGATGAGGGCGGGCCAACCGGAATTTGCCTTAAAAGCGTGGTTTGGGCACGGCCTATTATCGTAGAGGATGGGCCACTACAGCTACACATCGGACTTTTCCTGGATGATCATCAAGAGATTTCCTATGAAATATATGGGGAGAGCGAAGAAGCTGATGCAGGGATTGTGATATATAGCTACGGCAGTGCTGCACGAAGATCGGCTGCGGAAGTCCCAGCACTGAATATTAAAGACTTGCAGAATGTATGCAGTCGGAACTTCGATCCCACACAACTGTATAGAGTTTTCAGGGATATGGGACTGGATTATGGCCCTGGACATCAAGGGATTGAGATGGTGTATGCGGGAGAGGGTCAAGTGCTGGCTAAGTTATGCTTGCCGTCTTCCGTTTCTGACAACCAAAGCCAATTTGTCCTGCATCCAAGTATGATAGATTCGGCCTTGCAGGCAACCATAGGCTTGACGCTGGGGTCTGGCGAGATCAAACCTTCTCTGCCTTACGCCATTCAAGAAGTTGAAATTATAAAAAATTGCAGTTCCATCATGTGGGCGTTGATTCGTTATAATGCAGACGGTATAGCTGAGGAAAAGGCACAGAAGCTGGATATTGACCTGAGCGACGAAACCGGAGCCATCTGTGTCAGGATAAAAGGATATTCATCAAGAATCCTGAATAGGGACTCGATTTCCTCGGATGTTCAGTCTAATTCTAGTAACTTGATGCTTGAACCCGTATGGAAAGAGCAAGGGATTGCTCTAGAGGCCGAAATGCCTGCATATGATCGCCATGTCGTGTTACTCTGCCAGCCGTCCGGGTTTTCCCGTGAACAAGTTGAAGCTCGGATGGACGGCGTGCAATGCATTGTACTGCAACCCGACCGAAACGGAATCGCGGAACAGTTCCAGTGTTACGCCGTCCAGGTGGTTGAAGAGATTCAAAGCATTTTCAGGGAAAAACCCAATGGTAAGGTGCTGATCCAGATTGCCATAAGCGGACAGGAGGAGCAGCAGCTTTTCTCGGGACTTTCCGGTCTTTTAAAAACGGCCCGGCTTGAGCATTCAAAACTGGTAGGTCAGTTAATAGAACTGGGACAGGATGAGGACTGGGGAGCAATCATAGACATTTTAAAAGAAAACAGCCGTAGCCTCGAGGATATCCAGATTCGGTACGAGAAAGGCACACGGTGGGTTTCCTGCTGGAACGAAGTTCACATCTCTCAGGAAGCAACGGGTAACCCGTGGAAGGATGGCGGAGTGTACCTGATTACCGGCGGTGCCGGTGGATTGGGACTCATTTTTGCCAGAGAGATTACGGATAAAGTTCATAAAGCCGTCTTGATTTTAACGGGGCGTTCCACGCTGGATGAGGGCAAACGGGCTGAGATAAAGAAAATGGAGGCATTAGGGGCACGAATCATATACAGACAGGTCGATGTGACTCAGGAGCAGGCGGTGACCGATTTAATCCAGGAAATTCAGGAGGAATTCGGAAACATCAATGGCATCATTCATAGTGCAGGAGTCATTCGCGACAACCGCATACTCCAAAAAAATAGCGAGGAGATACTGCGGGTTCTCGCTCCCAAAGTATTAGGGACAGTGAATCTGGATCAGGCGAGCAAGAACTTGCCGCTTGACTTCTTTATTCTATTTTCGTCTGTAGCCGGAGGATTAGGTAATCAGGGACAGGCAGACTATTCTGCAGGTAATGCGTTTATGGATGCTTATGCCGGATACCGGAACACTCTGATAGCATCTAAGCAGCGACAGGGTCAAACGCTATCCATCAATTGGCCGCTATGGAAAGAGGGTGGGATGCGTATTGATGAGGAGACGGAGAAGCTGGTAAGGCAGCGTACAGGCATGAGCGGCATGTCAACCTCTTCCGGCATTCAGGCCTTGTACCGTGGCATGACCGCAGGCGTTGATCAGGTTATGGTGATGGAAGGCAATCTTGCAAAAATGAAGAAAACCATGGGTTTAATCACGACTCCAGAGACTAGGCAGCCTGAAAAGGTGACAGGAATTTCAGAAGCTTCCTCTGAAAGCAATGCCGTACCAGATCTGCTGGACAAGGTGCAGGCCGCTATGATACAGGCCGTGTCAAAATTGCTGAAAGTCAAACTTGAAGATATTGATGCACATGTAGAAATGAGTGAGTATGGCTTCGATTCCATCCTGCTCACACAATTTACCAACAACATCAATCACTCATACCGGCTTGAGCTGACGCCGGACATATTTTTTGAATACACAACGATTCATGACTTCACCAGATATTTGGTGGACGAATATGATGCCGTGCTTGGCGAGCAGTTTGCCGTGCATGCCCGGACTGAGCCTGCTGTGCAGGCCGTGGAGGATGGTAGGGAAGACAGTACCCGCGGTAGACGGCAGCGTTTCCGGTTTGCAGGCGGGAATGTGTTGTCCAATCCGCAGCTGACTCAGGCTGCTCCTGAACCCATTGCCATCGTGGGAATGAGCGGTGTATTTCCCATGGCCCGGGATGTGGATGAGTTTTGGAAAAATCTTGAGGAAGGCAGGGACTGTATCACTGAAATCCCTGAAGATCGCTGGGATTGGAAGACGTATTACGGTGACCCTGAGCAGGAGGCCAATAAAACAAACATCAAGTGGGGCGGGTTTATTGACGGGATCTATGAGTTTGACCCGTTATTCTTTGGAATTTCACCACGGGAAGCCGCACTCATGGACCCGCAGCAGCGTCTGTTGATGACCTATATCTGGAAGGCGATTGAAGATGCAGGCATTCAGGCTGGGAGTCTGTCGGGAACCCGCACAGGAATCTTTGTAGGTACCGCGAACAGTGGCTACAGCGGTATGATCTATCAGGGAAATGTGGGTGTCGAGGCGTATTCCTCCAGCGGTATGGCACCGTCTGTTGGGCCCAATCGAATGAGCTATTTCCTTAATATTCATGGTCCGAGCGAGCCTGTCGAAACGGCTTGCTCCAGTTCACTGGTGGCCATTCACCGAGCCGTTAGGGCCATAGAGGATGGAAGCTGCGAGATGGCGATTGCGGGTGGTGTTAATGTGATTATCACACCTGAACTCCATATCAGCTTTAACAAAGCAGGGATGCTGTGTGAGGACGGTCGATGCAAAACCTTCTCCAATAAGGCCAATGGCTACGTGCGTGGTGAAGGGGCCGGCATGCTTTTCCTGAAAAAGCTGAAGGATGCAGAGAAGGATGGAGACCATATTTACGGTGTGATTCGGGGTACTGCCGTCAATCACGGAGGCCGGGCCAATTCCCTGACAGCTCCTAATCCGAGGGCTCAGGCGGATGTATTGGTAAATGCATATACAAAGGCCGGAATCGATCCAAGGACTGTCTCTTACATTGAGGCCCACGGGACAGGCACCGAGCTGGGCGATCCGATTGAAATTAACGGGCTGAAAGCAGCTTTCAAAGAGCTTTATGAGAACACAGAGGGGCCCGGAATCACAGAATCCCATTGCGGATTGGGCTCGGTGAAGACCAATATCGGACATCTGGAACTGGCTTCTGGAATCGCGGGTGTCATAAAAGTACTGCTTCAGTTAAAGCATAAAAAGCTGGTCAAAAGCCTTCATTGTGATGCAATTAATCCTTATATAAAACTTGAAGGCAGTCCGTTCTATATCGTTCAGGAGGCGCAGGAGTGGAAGCCACAGCGGGATACTCTAGGGGAAAATATTCCTCGGAGAGCAGGTGTTAGCTCCTTTGGATTCGGGGGTGCCAATGCCCATTTGGTAATCGAAGAATATATTCCTGGAAGGCAGGAGCAGAATTCTATTACCCTTACCACTCCAAAATCGGCTATTGTGGTGCTGTCAGCCAAGAGTGAAGGACAACTGCAAGAGCAAGCGCAGCTATTACTAGCTGCAATCGGGGAGCATCCGTTCACAGACAGCAGTCTGGTAGATATAGCGTATACCCTTCAGGTGGGGCGCGAAGCGATGGAAGAACGTTTGGCTTTCGTTGCAGGCTCTCTCCGGGAGCTAGAAGAGAAATTAAAAGGATTTGTGGAAGGCCGGGATGGTATCCACGGCTTATACGTGGGACACGCCAAACGCCATAGAGAAGAAAATAGAGCTCGTGAAGACGGAGAGGGTGCGGGCACGGCGATTGATGTGTTAGTTAGCGAAGGCAGCTATGGCAAAATCGCAGACCTTTGGGTAAAAGGAGTCGTTATTGACTGGGCCCTGTTGTACGGAGAGGCTAAACCAAACCGTATCAGTCTGCCAACCTATCCCTTTGCCAAAGAACGATATTGCATAACCGATATCAATAAACGGACTGGAGCAAGCGGTGTAGTGCTGGAAAGGGAGACAGCAGTCGGCATTCATCCCCTACTTCAGCGCAATACGTCCAATATTTATGGACTGCAGTTCAGCTCCATTTTTACGGGGAAGGAATTTTTCCTGTCTCACCATGTGATAAGGGGGCAGAAGCTCTTGCCTGGAGTGGCCTACCTTGAAATGGCGCGGGCGGCAGTAGAGCAGGTTGCAGGATCTCCAGAAGACAAGTGGACGTCCATCCGGTTAAAAGATGTGGATTGGATCCGGCCTGTTGTGGTTGGGGAGGAGTCGGTGGACGTCAGTATTGGGCTCTATCCTCAAGATGGCGGGGAGATCGCCTATGAAATTTACAGCAAGTCTGGAGCAACGGACACGGAGCTGGTGGTGCATAGTGAAGGCAGGGCAGTAATTGTTCCGGTGGCAGAGATCCCCGCTATAGATATTGAAACCTTGCTGGAGCAGTGCAGTCTGGGCTCCTTCTCATCCCGTCAGTGCTATGAGGCGTTTGCAGCGATGCAGGTTTCCTATGGGCCGGGACACCAGGGAATTGAGAAAATATATATCGGGGTGGGTCAAGCGCTTGCCAAGTTGTCCTTGCCTTCTTCCGTCTACCCTACGATGGAACAGTTTGTGATGCACCCTAGCTTGATGGATTCTGCTCTTCAGGCGACGATAGGCTTGATTATGAGTACAGGTGATCGCAAAGCTTCCATTAAGCCAGCTTTACCATTTGCATTGGAAGAGCTTGAGGTGTTTAACGGATGCACATCAGAGATGTGGGCCTGGATCCGTAATAGTGAAGACAGCAGGCAAAATGGCTCGCTGCAAAAGTTAGATATCGATTTGTGTGACGAGCAGGGGAATGTTTGTGTGAGAATGAAGGGATTCTCATCACGAGTTGCTGAAGGAGGAACAGGGGGCCCAGATGAATGGACTGCACCTGAGACTTTGATGCTTGAGCCTGTGTGGGAAGAACAAGCGATTGCTCTGGAAGGAACAGCACCTGACTATCAACAGCATTTGGTAATTTTATGCGAACCGGGATATATTTCCGGGGAAATTATTGAATCGCAAATGAACGGGGTGCAGTGCCTCATTCTCCAATCCGAAGAGAAGAGCATTGATGCACGGTTTAGGACTTATGCGACACAGGTGTTTGAGGCAATTCAACATATTCTTAAAACGGAATCCAAAGGCAAAACATTGGTTCAGCTTGTCGTTCCGGTGCAGGATCACCAACAGGTATTCTCGGGACTTTCCGGACTCTTAAAAACAGCATGGCTGGAGAATCCAGTACTGGTTGGCCAGCTGATAGAAATGGATGTGGAGCAGGATTCAGCAGGTATGATAAATATCCTGCAAGAAAACAGTCGCAGCTCTATAGAACCATATATCCGCTATCAACAAGGTAGACGGCATGTTGCCGTATGGACGGAAATTAAAGCCTCCGGGGAAGCGATCAGCATTCCGTGGAAAGACAGGGGAGTATATTTGATTACCGGCGGAACCGGAAGTCTCGGTTTGATTTTTGCCGAAGAAATTACACGACAGGCCAGAGATACTACTTTAATTCTTGTCGGACGCTCCCCGCTTCGAGGTGACACCAAAGCAAGGATTGAGGAGATAGAGGCTTTAGGTGCAAGAGTAGTATTCCGGCAAGTCGATGTCGCCGATAAAAGGGCGGTTGAAGTTTTGATTCGGGATATTCAGGAAGAGTTTGGGAAGCTGGACGGAATTGTGCATAGCGCAGGAATGGTTAGCGATAATTTCATTATTAAAAAAACACGGGAGGAATTGCAAAACGTTTTGGCACCAAAGGTTACGGGCTTGGTGAATCTGGATCAGGCTTGTAAGGAAATTCCGCTGGACTTCTTCATCCTTTTTTCATCCGTTGCAGGGAGCCTCGGGAATATAGGACAGGCTGACTATGCTGCTGCCAATGCCTTTATGGACGCCTATGCCAAGTACCGCAGTACGCTGGTAGAGCGAGCACAACGCCAGGGGCGGACGATTTCAGTCAATTGGCCGCTCTGGAAAGAAGGCGGAATGCGTATTGATGGGGAAACAGAAAAGATCATGGAAGGGATGGGGATGTTTGCAATGGAGAATGGTGCAGGAATTCGGGCTTTGTATCAGAGCCTGGCTTCCGAAAAGAATCAAGTCATGGTGTTGGAAGGGCATGCCAGTCAGCTAAGAGAAACGCTCCTGCAGCAACCGTCCCTGGATCAGGCTGGAGATGCCTCCTCTATGATAAGGGAAAGCGAGATGGGTTCGGTCATCGGACAAGACCTGCTTGCCGAAAAAGCGGCAAATTATTTAAAGCAATTGCTCTCTACATCCATCAGGCTGCCGGCAAGGCAGATTGAAACCGATGCCCCTATGGAGAAGTATGGCATTGATTCCATTATGATTAAACAGCTAACCCGTGAGTTGGAGAAAACGTTTGGAACACTGCCCAAAACTTTATTTTTTGAATACCAGAATATCCGGGAATTGACCCAATATTTCCTCAAAGTCCACCAGAAGCAGCTGATTAAATTACTTGGAATCGAGACAGAGGACGCTACGAAAGATTTCAAGCCTTCTACGGTGGAAAACGACCCGGTAAGGTCACTTTCTGATAGTCGGAAGCAATCGCGTTTCATGCCAGTTCAGACAAGTTTCCAACCGCAACCGGAAAGAGCAGGCGGATCGGAGGAAATTGCCATTATTGGTCTGTCGGGCATGTATCCCGATGCAGAAAATATCCGGGAATTCTGGAACAATCTGCGCGATGGGAAGGATTGCATTACGGAAATCCCCAAAGACCGCTGGGATCACAGTATGCACTTTGACGAGGACAGGGACCAGTCCGGAAAAACTTACAGCAAGTGGGGAGGCTTTATTAAAGGTGTGGATCAGTTTGATCCCATGTTTTTCAATATCTCTCCTAGAGAAGCACAGATCATCGATCCTCAGGAGCGTCTATTTCTGAAATGTGTCTATGAAACGATAGAGGATGCAGGCTATACACGGGAATCGATTGGATTGGAGCGGGGCCTTGGGCTGGATAGGAATGTGGGCGTTTTTGTCGGGGTCATGTATGAAGAATACCAGCTTTATGGGGCGCAGGAACAAGCTAGGGGCAGAATGATTGCCGTTCCTGGCAATCCGGCTTCCATCGCAAATCGGGTATCTTATTTCTGTAACTTCCACGGTCCGAGCATGGCTGTGGACACCATGTGTTCTTCTTCATTGACGACCATTCATCTGGCCTGCCAAAGCTTGCAACAAGGCGAGTGTGAGCTTGCCATTGCTGGCGGCGTCAATGTATCCATTCATCCGAACAAATACCTGATGCTTGGGCAAGGCAGGTTTGTATCGAGTAAAGGACGGTGCGAAAGCTTTGGACAAGGCGGAGATGGATATGTGCCGGGAGAAGGCGTAGGAGCCGTACTGCTCAAACCACTGGCCAAAGCTATTGCAGATGGCGACCATATATATGGGGTCGTAAAGGGGACCTCGGTGAATCATGGAGGGAAGACAAACGGATTCTCAGTTCCGAATCCCCATGCGCAGGCCAGTGTCATTGGGAGGGCCTTTAAGAAAGCAGGAATTAACCCCAGAACCATTAGTTACATCGAAGCGCATGGCACTGGGACATCCTTAGGTGACCCCATTGAAATCGCCGGATTGCAAAAAGTGTTCCAGGAATACACGGAGGACAAGCAGTTTTGCGCAATCGGATCGGCAAAATCAAATATTGGGCATTGTGAGAGCGCGGCAGGGATTGCCGGAGTTACAAAGGTGCTCCTTCAGCTCAAATACGGACAAATCGTGCCTTCGCTGCATTCAAAAACACTAAACCCGAATATCAATTTTAGCGATAGTCCTTTTATAGTTCAGCAGGAGCTGGGGGAGTGGAAAAGACCCGTCGTCACAATGAATGGGAAGACGGTTGAATACCCAAGAATCGCAGGTATTTCCTCCTTTGGCGCCGGAGGCTCCAACGCACATGTGCTCATTGAGGAATATATCCCTGAGGAGCAGGAGACTAGACAGGCTGCCACTTCACTGCAAAATCCGGTAATGATCGTGCTGTCGGCGAGGAATAAAGAGCGACTGGATGAACAGGTACACAGGCTGCTGGCTGAACTCAAAGAGCCGGAATACTCGCAAACCAGCCTGGAGGATATAGCATTTACTCTGCAGGTGGGACGGGAAGCCATGGAAGAACGGTTAGCAGTCATAGTTAAGTCTACTCGTGAGCTTACAGAAAAGCTGGAGAGCTTTTTAGCGGGGAATGAGGATATCGACGGGCTATATTTGGGTCAGGCAAAGAAGAATAAAGACATCCTAGCTGTTCTTGAGGCGGACGAAGACATGGCAAAAATGGTGGATAGTTGGATAAGCAAGGGTAAGTATACAAAGCTGGCGGAGCTTTGGGTTAAGGGGCTGCTCTTCGATTGGACTAGACTTTATGAGAATACCAGCCCTCGTCGGATTAGTCTGCCTACGTATCCATTTGCCAAGGAGAGCTATTGGATCTTCGCGCGCGGGGGCGAGTCCCCGGACGTCGAGGCGGAATCTCCTGTAGTCGAGGTGTCGGTACAAGAACTCGTTTCCAGCCCTCCTGCAGTTAACCATAGCAACGATAATGTGCAGAGACAGACTTTGGCGAAAGTACCTGAAAAACCGCAGGGCATTTTGCTAAGCTCCGTTTCCAACATCCAGATGGTAGCAGATAAGCCAGAAAAGTCAGCCGCGCTGGCAGAATCCAAGCCTGCCCCGCCGCAACCTGAGGCCAAGCCTTCTTCGTCGCCGCCCGCTGCCAGGGATGAGGCAAAGCGTTCGACATATGCGCCAACGGCTGTACGGATAGAAGCATTGGAGAAGGAACTGGTAGAAAGTCTTGCGAAATCCTTGAGTATGAATGAAATGGATATTGGCCGGGACGATCAATTTATTGATATGGGGCTGGACTCTATTATAGGTGTAGAGTGGGTGCAGGCTGTGAATAAACGCTTTGGAACAGCTATTCCAGCAACCAGAGTGTACGATTATCCTAACATTAAAGAATTTTCCAAATTTTTGGCAAAGGAATTGAACAAGTCGGCGGGAGATACGAATCAGGCTCCTACAGAGCCGAAGCCTAAGCAGCCCATGCAAGCCTTGTTACAGAAAGTACTGCAGGGTGAGTTGGATTTTGAACAGGCCGACCAGTTATTCAACCAATTACACTCGTAGACAGCCAACACGGTATTTGTCCTATTTCATACAGCTAGGAGGACATGTTTATGGATTCAAAAGATATTTTTCGTGCGGTGCAAGCAGGGGAAATAAATTATGAAGATGCTGAAAAACAATTGCTTCAATTTATTGGCGAGCTCCCGGATGAATCATTGGAAGCCAGTCCACAGGAATTACCAGAAGGACTGGCTTTCACGTTGCAACCATTGGACAGCTTCCACACGCCGGAGGATGGGCAGGAGATAAGCGCCCCCCAAATAAAGGTACAGTCTGTGGTTGAATTGCAGGAATTTGAGTACGGGATTGTCTTGTTAAAAATGAAGGACACGGCGCACAAAAATACATTTTCCGATGAACTGATTATTGGCCTGAATCAGGCGTTTGAGACAGTGCAGGCTAACGAGAATTATAAAGTTGTGATTCTGACGGGATATGACACCTACTTTGCCACAGGAGGCACCCAAGAGGGATTGCTGGCTATCCATGAGGGAAAGGCGAAATATAGCGATACCAATGTTTACAAGATTGCTTTGGATTGCAAGCTGCCCGTCATCGCTGCTATGCAGGGACATGGGATTGGTGCTGGCTGGTGCATGGGGATGTTTTGCGATTTTATCGTGATGAGTCGGGAAAGCATCTATACTACTAACTTTATGAAGTACGGCTTTACCCCCGGAGCGGGTTCAACCCTGATTTTCCCTGAGAAATTCGGGGTTAGTATGGCACAGGAAATTTTATTTACAGGTACTAGATATAGCGGTTCGGAACTGGAAACCAAAGGGGTTCCTTTTCCAGTTGTATCGAGGAATGAAGTGGTGCCGTACGCCATGCAGCTGGCAAGAAAATTGTCCGAGTCTCCCAGGGAGTCATTAATTGAGCTGAAAAACCATATGGCTCAATCGATAAGAGAAAAGCTGGCGGCTACTATTGAAAAAGAAATAAAAATGCAGGATAAAACGTTTGTGAATCAGCAAGAAGTTAAAGAACGGATTCAATTCGCCTATGGACAGCTGCCGAATAGCAATGATTCCCACAAAACGGTCAAGCATATTGATTCTAAAAAAGCTATGCCAGATATGCCGCGCGGTCAGGAACATAAGGAGTCTATCGCGATTATTGGTATGGCAGGGCAATTCCCCGAATCCAGGACTTTGGCTGAATTTTGGGACAATCTAGCTCAGGGAAGGGATTGTATATCGGAAATCCCTTCAACGCGATGGTCAATCGATGAATATTACGATACCGATCCCAAGGCTCAGGGAAAAACCTATAGCAAATGGATGGGTGTTTTAGAGGATGTAGATAAATTTGACCCGTTGTTCTTTAATATATCCCCTGCAGAAGCAGAGATGATGGACCCTCAACAGCGCCTGTTTCTTGAAAGCAGCTGGAAATGCATTGAAGATGCCGGATTAAATCCAGCCTCACTGTCGGAGAGCCGATGCGGTGTTTTTGTAGGTTGTGCAGCCAGTGATTATGGGAGGTCCATGAGTGGGCAGGGGTTAAATGCGCAGGTTCTCATGGGAGGGTCTCCTTCAATTCTATCCGCTCGGATTTCGTATCTGCTAAATTTGAAAGGTCCTTCTTTGGCTATTGATACCGCGTGCTCTTCCTCTCTGGTGGCCATTGCTGAAGCCTGCAACAGTCTCCTTTTAGAAACAAGTGACCTTGCTTTGGCAGGCGGAGTCATGATTATGGCTGGTCCGGGAATGCATGTTATGACTAGCAAGGCAGGAATGCTGTCCAAGGATGGACGGTGCTTTACCTTTGATGCCCGTGCAAACGGGTTTGTCCCCGGAGAAGGAGTTGGGGTCATTTTATTAAAGCGGCTCTCTGATGCAGTCAGAGACAAGGACTCCATATATGGAGTTATTCGGGGATGGGGAATGAATCAGGATGGAAAAACCAACGGAATAACTGCCCCAAGTGTAAATTCACAAATCTCGCTGGAAAAAGACGTATATCGACGGTTTAACATTCATCCCGAAACCATCTCCATGGTCGAGACCCACGGGACAGGAACAAAGCTGGGTGATCCTATCGAGGTGGAGGGACTTACGGAATCATTCCGATCCTATACAAGCAAGAAGGGCTATTGCGCATTGGGGTCACTGAAAAGCAATATGGGTCATATGATGACTGCGGCCGGGGTGGCCAGTGTGATGAAAGTGCTGCTGGCCATGAAGCATCGCCAATTGCCGCCTACCATCCATTTCGAATCCTTAAATGAGCATATTTCTCTGGAGAATAGCCCGTTCTACATTAACACCGGTCTACAAAGCTGGGAGCCCGAACCGGGAGTACCCCGGCGTGCGGGCGTAAGTTCCTTCGGATTTAGCGGCACTAACGCTCATATGGTTATTGAAGAATATGTTCCTGTAGTCTCTGCGGTGAATCTACCCCCAGTGGGTAAAGCCAACCCGGGACTATTTGTGCTGTCCGCTAAAAGTGAACAATCCTTGAAAACCTATGCAGCAGATATGATGAATTTTGTTAAGTTGCACGAAAGCGTTAATCTGACGGACCTGACCTATACCTTGCAAGTGGGAAGAGAGGCTATGGACTGGCGTCTCGCGTTTTTGACGGATTCCAGAGAAAATCTGATAGATGAACTTGAACTTTTTATTAACGGAAGCTCGTCGGAAAAAGTGCTGATCGGCCGTGTGAACTATGCAGGTAGCGGAATCGAACTCTTGGATTCGGACGAAGACACCGGAACCCTGGTTCGGGCCTGGACTGAGAAAAAAAGACTTGATAAGGTAGCCAAATTGTGGGCCAATGGCGCAAGCATTGAATGGGACGCAATTTATGGAGATACCAAGCCCAGACGAATCAGTCTGCCGACCTATCCTTTTGAAAGGGCACGCTATTGGTTATCCGAAACAGACACTGGACAAGGCAGTGTAAATCCAGCTATGACTGCCCAAATTCATCCTTTGTTGCATCAGAATATTTCCGACCTCTCCGGACAACGTTATAGCTCTACTTTTACGGGCCGGGAGTTTTTCCTGTCAGACCACAGAATCAAGGGTCAACAAACATTACCCGGGGTGGCTTACCTCGAAATGGTGCGAGCAGCTGTAGAAGAGGCAGTGGGGGCTGTAGTAGAAGGCGAGACCCATATTCGGCTAAAAAATATCGTATGGGCCCGGCCTGTGGTTGTAGCAGACGGACCGGTGAGGGTACTCATCAGTCTATATCCCCAGGACAATGGAGAGATTGCGTTTGAAATATGCAGCGGGATGGAAGGAGCCGATGCTGAGGGCATTATACACAGTCAGGGAGTCGCTGTGTTGGAGAGGGCGGGCGAGCTACAGTATCTGGACCTGAATGTCTTACGGGCAGAATGTACCCGTACACCACTTTCTTCAAGCCAATGCTATGAAGCTTTCAGAGCCATGGGGATAGACTATGGACCGGCACACCGTGGTATTGAGGCAATCTTCCGAGGAAAGGATTACGTGCTGGCCAAGCTGTCCTTACCATCCTCTGTACTCCATACTCAAACTGAATTTGTTCTGCATCCGTCTTTGATGGATTCAACTTTGCAGGCCACAATCGGCTTGGTAATGGGTTCGGAAGAAAATTTGCCTGTAGGCAAGCCTGCGTTACCCTTTGCATTGGAGGAACTGAAGATATCCGAAAAATGCACTCCAGTGATGTGGGCCCGGATCTCGCAACATGGGAGTGTAGAGACGTCGAATGGATTAAGTAAGGTGGATATTGATCTGTGCGATGAGACCGGAAAGATTTGCGTGCAGTTCAAAGGACTTTTATCCAGAGCGTTGGAAGGAGATGTGGGACAAGCCAGCATCACTGAGGATATGGGTACACTGATGCTTGAACCTGTCTGGCAGGAGATGCCTGTCACCGCAGGGGTGAACGCAAACGAAGATATCCGGTATGTTGTGATCCTGTGTGAAGTGGATGGTATCGCCGGGGAGGATATTGAAGCCCACATGGATGGTACTCGCTGCCTTGTTTTACAGTCTTCCAGCGCGGATATGGACGGTCGGTTTGAAGATTATACCATTCAGATATTTGAAGAATTGCAAAGTATCCTGCTAGACATACCCAAACAGAAAGTTTTGATACAGCTGGCAACCCACGCTCGGAAGGACCAACAGGTTTATTCCGGGCTTTTTGCAATGCTGAAAACCGCTCAAAAAGAAAATCCGAATGTCATGGGTCAGTTGCTTGAGCTTGATGTGGAGGATGATGTCGAAAGAATCATTGAGAAACTACAAGGGAACCGGAGTGGCCGGTATAACGAACGGATACGGTACCAAGGGGACAAACGACAGGTTTTAATATGGCAAGAAATTGAAGCCTTACGTGAAGATGCAGACCTGCCGTGGAGAGATGGTGGGATCTATCTCATTACTGGTGGCTTAGGCGGTCTGGGGCTTATTTTTGCCAGAGACATTGTGCGCAATGTGAAAAACTCCACCGTCGTATTGGTGGGTCGGTCATCACTTTCTGCGGACCAAAAGGCTCTGTTAAACGAACTGAGAGCGCTGGGTGGTCATATAGAGTACCAACAGGCGGATGTGGGCCACAACGAATCGGTTACCGGGCTAATTCATGGCATCGTCGAGCAATTTGGCGGCCTTAACGGTATTTTGCACACAGCCGGAGTGATTCGGGACAACTTCATCATCAAGAAGACTAAAGAAGAGGTTAGAGAAGTGCTGACTCCGAAGGTCTCAGGGGTGATGAATCTGGACCAGGCCAGCAGAGACTTGCCCCTGGATTTCTTTATCTTATTTTCTTCGGGCGCAGGAAGCCTTGGCAATGTAGGACAGGTTGACTACTCCGCTGCTAATGGCTTTATGGATGCCTATGCCTCCTATCGAAATGCTTTGGTGACAGCAAAGCAGCGCCAGGGGCAAACGCTGTCGATAAACTGGCCTCTGTGGAAGGATGGAGGCATGCATGTCGACCTGGAAACGGAAAGGGCGATGCAGGGCCTAGGCATGATTGCCATGCAAACGGAGAGTGGAATCAAAGCTTTGTATCAAAGTCTGTCTTCCGGCAGAAGTCAGGTTATGGTGATCGAAGGATATCCCCAAAGGATTAAAGCGGCAATTTTAGGCCAGCTCTCAGAAACTGATGTCTCAGGCCGATCTGTAATGGAAAGCGAGGGAGCATCGCTTATCGGAGAAGAATGGCTAAGGGAAAAAGCAGAGGGTTATTTGAAAACGGTACTTTCAACCGTGATCAAGCTGCCCGCTGAAAGTATAGATGTACATGCACCAATGGACAGGTATGGGATTGACTCCATACTGGTTATGCAGCTTACCAATGAATTGGAAAAGACTTTCGGCTCACTACCGAAAACATTATTTTTTGAATACCAAAATCTCCGGTCATTGACGGGTTATTTCCTTGGAACGTATCGCGGTCGGCTGATTGATGCTGTAGAAGCGACAGAGAAGAATACGGCTCCTGATGCAGGCCCGAAAGCACCTATAAAAGCAACCATAGAGCCTTTGACTTCGATATCGGCTAATCGTAGGCGCCCATGGCTTCTCCCGACAGGTATACAGCCACATCAGGAGAAGAAGGCACTAGACATTGCAATTATCGGCGTGTCAGGAAGATATCCGGGAGCACTAGGTATCCGAGAGTTCTGGGAAAACCTAAGGGATGGAAAGGATTGCATTACAGAGATTCCCAAGGGGCGCTGGGATCACAGTCTGTACTTTAATGAAAACAGAGGCAAGCCTGGGAAAACCTACAGCAAGTGGGGAGGGTTCATCGATGGAGTGGACTGGTTTGACCCGTTGTTTTTCAATATTTCGCCAAGGGAAGCGGAAACGATGGACCCGCAGGAGCGCTTATTCCTGGAATGCGTTTATGAAACGATAGAGGATGCAGGTTATACGAGAGAAACCCTTTGTGCAGAGCGGGAGCTTGGCGGCATAGAAGGCAATGTCGGGGTTTACGTCGGAGTGATGTACCATGAGTATCAACTCTATGGAGCCCAGGAACAAGCCAAGGGAAGGATGATTGGACTTCTCGGGAATGCCTCGGCGGTTGCCAACCGGGTATCGTATTTTTGTAATTTTCAAGGGCCAAGTATCGCTGTAGATACTATGTGCTCCTCGTCACTGACATCAATTCATATGGCCTGTCATGGACTACAGCATGGAGAATGCGAACTGGCAGTAGCAGGAGGGGTTAACGTCTCCATCCATCCTAACAAATACCTATTGTTGGGACAGGGAAGTTTTGCATCAAGCAATGGGAGATGTGAAAGCTTCGGACAGGGAGACGGATATGTACCGGGAGAAGGAGTCGGGGCTTTGCTGCTCAAGCCATTAGCCAAAGCCATAGCAGACGGAGACCGCATATATGGAGTTATCAAAGGAACTGCAGTGAACCACGGGGGAAAAACCAACGGCTATACCGTACCTAACCCCAACGCACAGGCCCGTGTGATTGGTCAGGCAATTAAGGAGGCAGGAATCAACCCCAGAACCATCAGTTATATAGAAGCCCATGGAACAGGAACTCCACTGGGAGACCCGATTGAAATTGCAGGCTTACAGAAGGCCTTCCGGAAATATACCAGGGATAAGCAGTTCTGTTCAATCGGGTCGGCGAAGTCTAATATCGGGCATTGTGAGAGTGCTGCTGGTATCGCCGCGGTGACAAAGGTGCTTTTGCAGTTGAAATATAAACAAATCGTGCCTTCGTTACATGCAAGTACCTTAAATCCCAATATCGACTTCAGCGATAGTCCCTTTAAAGTTCAGCAGGGGTTAGAAGAGTGGAAAAGACCAGTAGTTGCTATCAACGGTGAAACCAGAGAATACCCAAGGGCAGCAGGAGTATCAGCCTTTGGTGCTGGGGGCTCTAACGCTCATGTGGTCATCGAAGAATATATTCCAGAAGAAGCTAGTCAGCAGCAAGCTGATCCTACATCCCTGAATCCTGTCATGGTCGTGTTGTCGGCCAAAAATAAGGAAAGGCTGGACGAGCAGGTGCAAAGATTGCTGTCTGCAATCAGAGAACTGAATGACCCGCATACAAGTCTCTCAGATATCGCCTATACGCTGCAAATTGGGCGGGAAGCGATGGACGAACGTCTGGCGATCATTGCAAAATCCATCCAAGAGCTTGATCGGAAATTGGAAGGCTTCCTGCAAAAAAAGGAAGGCGTAGAAGAACTGTATAGAGGACAGGTAAAGCGTAATAGAGGAGGGCTTGTCACTCAGGAAGTCGATGAAGATATGGCTAAAATGATTGATGCATGGGTGGACAAAGGGAAGTATGGAAAGCTCGCTGAACTTTGGGTTACGGGACTGATTTTGGATTGGAACAAGCTTTATGAGGATGTGAAGCCTCGCAGGATGAGTCTGCCAACCTATCCTTTTGCCAGAGAAAGCTATTGGATACCCGTACATGAGGGAAAGAGCGCCGCAATAACAGAAGCCGCTTCGTCCCAATCTTCCTTTTTGACACCTTTACTGCATCAGAACACTTCAGACTTTCTGGAGCAGCGGTTCAGTTCAACGTTTACAGGCGAGGAATTTTTCCTCAAGGATCATGTTGTGAAAGGCCAAAAGGTTCTGCCTGGCGTAGCCTATCTTGAGATGGTACGAGCGGCTGTAGAACGTTCCACAGGAGATATGGACAACAGCACAACAGGAATCCGTTTGAAAAATGTAAACTGGATTCGGCCCATTGTGGTGGACAACCAGCCAGTTCCTGTACACACCAGGCTATCCCTGGAAGACACCGGAAAAATCAGCTTTGAAGTGTATAGCGGGCAAGTAGGAAGCGAAAGAGGGCATACCGTGCATAGCCAAGGTGATGCGGTGCAGGTTTGCGTAGAGCAAAAACCGAGACTAAACCTTAAGGCGTTACAGGAAGATTTTGGTCAACACAGGTTTAACGGATCGCAATGCTACGAAATCTTCGAGGAAATGGGAATGGATTATGGCCCGGCATACAGATGTGTGGAGAAGGTATATACACATCCGGGCAGGGTGCTAGCCAAGCTGGCATTGCCTTCCTTCATTTCTAATATGATGGACAGCTTGGTCCTTCACCCCAGCTTGCTGGATTCGGCCTTGCATGCATCCATCGGGCTAATCATGGGCCAAGAGAAAGAAGGGCTACCGGGTAGCGCTGTACCAGCTACGCCTCATATGCCGTTTGCTCTCCAAGAGATTGAGATTTATGGGGCATGCACCCCGACCATGTGGTCGTTGATTCAATACAGCGAGGGCAGCAAGAAAGAAGACAAGGTACAGAAGCTTAATATTGACTTGTGTGATGAGGAAGGAACTATTTGCGTCAGAATAACAGGATTATCCACCCGGGCGCTGGACGGAGAAGTCGTCATTGAAAATGCACAAGGCGCAGCAGAAGGAGAAAGTGCCGTCGACCCGCTTGTAGGATCCGTAATGCTCATCCCGAAATGGGACCCGGCTGCTGTAAAAAAAGATGTCGTTTCCCCGTCACAGACAGACCGATTGGTCATTGCAGGTGGTACTGACAAAGACCGACAGGCCATCCGGGAGTATTATCCTAGGGCGCATTTCTTGGAGCTTCAAGCGCACGATTCCATTGAAACAGTTGCCTCAAAGGTAGAAGAATATGGAGCCGTTGACCATATTCTGTGGATTGCACCCTGCGCTTCCGTCGAATCGGTGACTGCCGAATCCTTGATCAAGGAACAGGAGCAGGGAGTCCTTCTCTTCTTTAGAATGGTCAAAGCGATGCTTCTATTGGGATACGGGACGAAAAAGCTAGGCTGGACAACGATAACCAATCAAGCTCAGCCGATGGATCAGAACGATACAGTCAACCCGACTCACGCAAGTCTTCATGGGCTGGTAGGCACCATGGCCAAAGAATATCCGAACTGGAAAATCCGTATCCTTGACCTGCAATCCGATGATGACTGGCCGCTATCCGATATATTTACGCTGCCTTCAGACCGGCAAGGACGGATGTGGGTTTTCAGAAATGGGCAGTGGTATCGGCAGCAATTGATTCCATTCAAACAGACTTCAGGTTTAAAAGGACAGACGCTATACAAAGCCAGAGGCGTCTATGTGGTCATCGGGGGCGCCGGCACTATCGGAGAGGCTTGGAGCAAGTATATGGCCTGTACCTACCAGGCCCAGATGGTGTGGCTAGGCAGAAGGCAAAAGGATGCTTCTATCCAGGCCAAACTGGACGGATTTGAAGGCCTGGGACCTGTTCCAAGCTATATCACGGCGGATGTAGCAGACGAAAGGGAGCTGCAGCGGGCATATGAGGAAATAAAACAGCGGTACTCCAACATAAACGGTGTGGTCCACTCAGCCATTTCATTTTTGGAGAAGGGCTTGGAAGATTTGACGGAGGAAGAGTTCCGGTCAGGGCTTTCAGCAAAGGTTGATGTCAGTGTACGCATGGCTCAGGTCTTCCAAAATGAGCCGTTGGATTTCGTATTGTTCTTCTCTTCCATGATTACCTATGTAAAGAATCCGGGACAAAGTAGCTATGCTGCCGGAAGTACCTTTAAAGACGCGTTTGCGCATCGTCTTTCGCAGGAATGGCGTTGTCCGGTGAAGGTCATGAACTGGGGATACTGGGGGAGCGGCGAAAACAATGCCTCCCAAAATGGAGGGCAGGAGGTAGAAAACTACTCCAGACTGGCGCAAATAGGTGTTGGGCTCATTGACCCGCAGGAGGGGATGGAGGCGCTTGAGACGCTTCTTGCCTCACCGATAGACCAAATGGGGCTTATGAAAACAACAAGACACCTGGAGATGGAAGGGACTAATCCGACGGAAGAGATTGATCTCTACCCGCCTAATTCGGATCCGAATCTCAGGGATATTCAGGAAAATATTGCTACAGCAATACAATCAAGAAGCCATTTTATCGAAAACTATGCTGCAGACGATATGGGCGACCTCCAGGAAAGGGAGATGGAACATCTCCTAAGCAGGTTGTTACGGGAGCAGCTCTTGTCCATGGGGTTATCAGGGACAGATCGTCAGTCCGTCGACGAGTTCAAAAATAAACTCGGACTTCCTGAGCTATATGGCAAATGGCTAAAAGAGAGCATGGAGATTTTGGCACAGATGGATAACGACCTATCAGGTAGAAACTCCAGCTTGACGGATCGAGATGATGTCTGGCAGGAATGGGAAGAGCGCAAGCGTACTTGGCTGCAATATCCGCAGATGAGAGCAAGGGTCAATTTGGTTGAGACAACGCTACGAGCTTTACCGGAAGTGCTTACCGGAAAATCGTCTGCGACCGAAATCATCTTCCCCAATTCCTCAATGGAACTAGTGGAAGGAATTTATAAGAATAATCTGGTTGTGGACTACTTTAATGAGGTACTTGCCGATACTACTGCCGCTTATATCCAGGAGATGATTATGGCCGACGCCGCTGCGGAAATCAGAATTCTGGAAATCGGCGCGGGCACCGGAGGGACCAGTGCTACGCTATTCCTGAAATTACGCCCATATCGCAAACACATTCAGGAATATTGCTATACCGATATTTCCAAAGCCTTTTTGATGCACGCGGAAAAAGAGTATGGGCCGCATAATCCGTATCTCAGCTATCAGATTTTTAATGTTGAAGAACCTATTGCCGGGCAAGGTATTGAGACGGGTAAATATGATATTGTCATTGCCGCTAATGTGCTTCATACCGCAAAAGACATCCGTCAGGCGTTACGTAATGCTAAAGCGGTTTTGAAAAGCAACGGCTTGCTCCTGCTCAATGAAATCACAGGTAGTAGCGTGTTTACCCACCTTACCTTCGGATTGCTAGATGGTTGGTGGGCGTATGAGGATCCGGAATGGCGTATTCCTGGATGCCCAGGGCTCCACCCTCAAATATGGGAAACTGTATTGGACAAAGAAGGTTTCCATGCAGCGTTCTTCCCGGCGCAAGAGGCGCATGATTGGGGCCAGCAGATTGTTGCAGCCCAAAGCGATGGCTTGGTTCGGCAAAAGCGACAGCACAAACGAAGATCAATATTGATAGAGAAAAGAACCGTAGAGACGGTATCAGTGAAACAACGAACTCAACCCAAAATAGAGGTAGCACAAGCAGAGGTAGAACATGTGCTGCGTGAAAAAAGTACGGCGTACTTTAAACATTTGCTTGGTGAGACGCTAAAAATGGACCCGGGAAGTATCGACTCAACGGTAGCCCTGGAAGAGTATGGAATTGACTCGATATTGGTAGTGCAAATCACAAATGTTTTGCGTGAAGTCATCGAAGATTTTGCCAGCACGCTGTTTTTTGAGTACAACACCATAGATGATCTAGTAGCATACCTTCTTCAAACGCAAAAGGACTCGTTGAAGAAGCTGGTAGGAATGAAGGAACAGGAGTTGACCGAAGAGACTTCCAGAGTTGAAGAGGGCCCTGCTTCGCAATTACTCGCTACTGTCCCGATGAGGTTTGACCGGGGAGGGCGTTTCCTTAAGCCTTCTGACAGCACAATGGAAAAGCCAACGACACGATCCTCCAATATCAGGGATGTTGCGATTGTTGGGATGTCAGGACGCTATCCGGGAGCTCGTAATATAGAGGAATATTGGAACAATCTAAGAGAAGGTAAAAATTGCATAACTGAAATTCCGAAAGACCGTTGGGATTGGAAGACCTACTTTGACCAAGAAAAAGGGAAAAGGGGCACAATCTATACGAAATCGGGTGGTTTTATCGAAGGCATTGATTTATTCGATCCGCTATTTTTCAAAATTTCTCCCGCAGAAGCCGAAACAATGGACCCGCAGGAAAGACTGTTCCTGGAAGCAGCATATGCAAGCATAGAGGATGCTGGGTATACCCCTGCCAATCTTTGTGAGAGTAGAAGAGTCGGTGTATTTGCAGGTGTTATGAACGGAAATTACGGTTTGGGACCTCAATATAATTCCATCTCGAACCGGGTTTCCTATCATTTGGATTTCCAAGGTCCGAGTATGTCCTTAGATACCGCTTGCTCTTCCTCATTGACGGCGATCCATTTGGCTTTGGAAAGTCTGTATAGCGGTACAAGCGAGTGTGCCATTGCCGGGGGAGTCAACTTAATTGTAGATCCTATCCACTATATCAAGCTGTCGGCTATGACGATGCTTTCTAAAACGGGTGAATGTAAGTCATTCGGAGACCAGGCAGATGGATTTGTCGACGGAGAGGGTGTCGGCGCGATTGTGTTGAAGCCGCTGGAGAAGGCCATTGCAGATGGCGACCATATTTATGGAGTTATCAAAGGGAGCATGCTTAATGCTTCAGGTAAAACCAGCGGTTATACAGTACCTAGCCCTCAAGCTCAATCCTGGTTGATTGAAGAAGCGCTCCAGCGTGCGGATGTCGATGCAAGGACAGTTAGTTATATTGAAGCCCACGGAACCGGTACAGCTCTGGGAGATCCTATTGAAATTGCAGGATTGACAAGGGCTTTCGAAAAATTCACAAAGGATAAGCAGTTCTGCGCCATAGGGGCGGTCAAATCGAATATAGGCCATTGTGAGAGTGCAGCAGGCATTGCAGGGGTGACTAAAATATTGTTGCAGCTTAAGCACAGCCAGCTAGTACCATCCTTACATTCAAGGAAGTCGAACCCTGAAATTAATTTCAACAATACTCCTTTTATCGTTCAGCAAAGCCTGGAGGAATGGAAGAGACCGGTAATTACAAGCGATGGAATCACAAAAGAATATCCAAGACGGGCTGGAATATCTTCTTTTGGTGCAGGCGGGGCAAACGCCCATATCGTGATTGAAGAGTATAATCCCGAGTATCAAGAACAGTCTGGAACAGAATCTGACTCTCAGGGACCTGCTATGATCGTATTGTCAGCCAAGAGCGAGGAGCAGCTTAAGGAAAAGGGACGGCAGCTGCTGAATGCTCTTCAGGGCCAGCTATCCTCCGCAAGCCTATCGGATATTGCTTACACGCTTCAGGTGGGGCGCGAGGCGATGGAGGAGCGTTTAGCCGTACTTGTGGAATCTACCGCAGAGCTTGAGGAAAAATTAAAGAGTTTTGTGGATGGACGTCATAACATGCTCAACCTATATAGGGGACAGGCTAAACGCAACAGAGAATCGTTGTCTATTTTTTCGGGGGACGAAGACTTGCAACAAATGATCGATCTTTGGATTTCCAAAAAGAAATATACCAAGCTTTTGGAGCTGTGGGCCAAAGGGATAAATTTGGATTGGAAAAAACTTTACACAGGGAAGATGCCTCACCGTATCAGCCTGCCTACCTACCCTTTTGCTAAAGAGCATTACTGGACTTCTGAAAGCAAGGATCAAGTAAAAGCCTATGCATTATTTTCGCAAGGTGAGAGCGATGTAGACTTTGATGATATATTGTGCGGCAGACTCTTGGATGAAATGATGAACGATACCCTGTCTGTTGATGAGGCTGCCAGTGAAATCCTCAATATATGTATACGTAAATGAGAAGTTTCTACGTGCTGGGAGGCAATAGAAGATGAAGGACTTTTTTCAATATATTCTAGGCGAGGTAAAAAGCGGACGGATACAGAAAGAGGATGCCATTGTAAAAATACGCCAATTTCAAGCTCGAATGGCTTCGCATGAGACCCCGCAAAGCGGAACAAGGACTTCGGGGTCATTGGCGGGTACGGGAGTCCTTATGCTTGAGCCTTTCTGGAAAGAGCAAGTTGCTCTCCAGAAAGTGGCACGCCCTGAATTTAGCCAGCATCTGGTGGTACTTTGCGAACTGGATCATTTCGCAGAGCGCAGCATTGAATCGCTCATGAAAGGAACCCGTTGCATCAAGCTGCATGCCAGCCAAAGCAGCATGGATGAACGCTTTCAGACGTATGCCCTCCAGCTGCTCACGGAAGTACAAATGGTTCTCACAGAGGAATCCAAGGGTAGCGTACTGATACAGATTGCAGTTTCCGCACAAAGCGCGCAGCAACCTTTCGCAGGACTGTTGGGATTACTGCAGACAGCTGAGAAAGAAAACCCGAAAATCGTAGGGCAATTCGTAGAATTGGAATCTGTAGGTCTGGAAGAGGTGATTGAGAAATTAAAAGAGAACAGTCAATATCCAAAGGATAAAAGGATACGGTATGAGGATGGCAAACGTCTGGTCCTCGGCTGGAACGAGATGAAACCCACCGAGACAATGGGAAGAGTGCCCTGGAAGGATCGGGGGACTTATTTGATTACAGGCGGTGCAGGAGGTTTAGGACTTATTTTTGCGGAGGATATCGCGCAGCGAGTCAGGGAAGCCACGCTAGTTCTTGTAGGCCGTTCAAATCTGGACGAAGGTAGACAGGCCATATTGGAGAAGTTGAAGGCGCTGGGGGCGCGCGTTGAGTACAGACAGGTAGATGTAGCACGGAAGGAAGAAGTCTCCAAATTGATCCTTGAGATCAGGGAAGAGTATGGAGGCCTTGATGGTATCCTTCATAGTGCTGGAGTAATACAGGATCGTTTTATCGTGAATAAATCACAGGAAGAGTTCGCGGGAGTAATGGCACCAAAGGTTGCCGGACTGGTGAACTTAGATCAGGCGACCAAGGAGCTACATCTTGATTTCTTTATTCTCTTCTCCTCAATAGCTGGGATTATGGGCAACCCCGGTCAAGCCGACTATTCTGCCGCAAATGCCTTTATGGATGCCTATGCCGCGTATCGAAACAGCCTTGTATCCTCAAAGGAGCGCAAAGGGCAGACGCTATCTGTCAATTGGCCTCTCTGGAAGGACGGAGGGATGCATGTGGACGATGACACGGAGAGGGCTTGGCAAAGTATTGGCATGGTAGCTATGCAAGCTTCAAACGGTATCCAGGCTTTATATAACGGTCTGGCCGCTGGTCTAAATCAGTTATTGGTCATAGAAGGTGAGCAATCCAGATTGCAAAAGTATTTCCTGGAGTCCCAATCGCAGGAGAAAGAATATGTTGAAGAGTCAGCTTCTTCAGAGGTGAATCTTGAACTGCTTCTGGAAAAAACCTTACATCAGCTAAAACTGTTGTTTGGAGAAGTTACCAAGCTGAGCATTGACAAGATTGATGTCAGCGAGCCTTTGGAGAGCTATGGCATAGACTCCATCATGATTACAAGGCTTAATCAAAAGCTGCAGGGGATTTTTGGAGAAATATCAATGACCTTGTTTTATGAATATCAGACGTTGGAAGCAGTGGCCGAATATTTTATTGCTGATTATCACAAGGAATGCGTACGGTGGACAGGACTCGGAAGCCCGATGAAGACGGAAGAGAAATCCGTCTCCATTTCCGCAACCTTGCATGCTGCCAGCGAGATTTCTTTGTCACCCCTGCCAAAGGAAGAAAACAATCGTATCTGCAACACGGCTACTAACAGAGACCGTGTGAAACACGAGCAAATAGCGATTATTGGTATAAGCGGACGATATCCGCAGGCCAAAAATATGGAAGAGTACTGGAGTAATCTGGAACAGGGCAAAGACTGTATAACAGAAATTCCTGCGGAACGCTGGAAGAGGGAAGGTTTCTACTGTTCCGACATCAAAGAAGCTGTTGAGAAGGGCAAAAGCTATAGTAAATATGGAGGATTTGTGGAGGATTTTGCGGATTTTGATCCTCTCTTCTTTAATATATCTCCCCGGGAAGCGATGAGTATGGATCCTCAGGAGCGAATATTCCTGGAAGAATGCTGGAAGGTTTTCGAGGATGCAGGATATAGTAGGGAACAGCTCGCCGAACAGTATAATGGCCGGATTGGCGTCTTTGCAGGAATTACCGGAACGGGGTTCAATTTATATGGACCAAAGCTGTGGGAACAAGGACAACCCGTCTTTCCGCGAACCTCCTTCAGTTCGGTAGCCAATAGAATATCCTATTTCTTGAACTTAAAGGGGCCCAGTATCCCGGTAGATACCATGTGCTCTTCCTCATTAACTGCAATCCACGAGGCCTGTGAGCATATCTTTAACGGTGAATGCGAAATGGCTGTTGCTGGAGGAGTCAACTTATATCTTCATCCTTCAAGCTATATCTTTCTCAGTACGATGAGAATGCTATCGCCTGAGGGACGGTGTAAAAGCTTTGGGGAAGGCGGGAATGGATTTGTCCCTGGCGAAGGTGCAGGGGTTGTGCTGCTCAAACCTTTATCACGAGCCATTGCAGACAAGGACCATATCTATGCGGTTATTCGGGGAACCCGTATCAACCATGGAGGAAAAACAAATGGGTATACCGTGCCTAACCCGGTAGCACAGGGTGAACTGATTAGAGAGGCTTTTGATAAAGCAGGCGTAAATGCCCGGGCAGTCAGTTATATTGAGGCCCACGGTACTGGAACGGAGCTCGGCGATCCTATTGAAATCACCGGGCTTACCCAGGCATTTAAGAAAGATACGCAGGACACGGGGTTTTGCGCTATCGGCTCGGTAAAATCAAACATAGGCCATTTAGAGGCGGCCGCAGGGATTGCAGGCATCGCTAAAATCATCTTGCAAATGAAAAACCAGAAAATTGCCCCTAGCCTGCATTCCCAGGAACTGAACCCTAATATAAACTTTTCCAAAACGCCATTTGTAGTCCAACAGGGGCTTTCTGAATGGGAGCGTCCGATAGTGGAGGAGGACGGCGAACAACGGGAATACCCGAGGATCGCCGGGATATCTTCCTTTGGAGCCGGTGGGGCTAATGCCCATATCGTCCTTGAGGAATACCTCCCTGCGGAACAGGATGACTTTCAAAATGCCTTTACTCCTCCAAGACCAGTCGTCGTAGTTCTGTCGGCAAAAAGTGATGGAGTATTGAAGGAGCAGGTAAGCCAATTGGTTGCTGCAATGGATCGGAATGAGTTTTCCGATCACGATCTGGTGAATGTGGCTTATACCTTGCAGACAGGACGCGAAGCGATGGAAGAGCGCCTCGCTGTGGTCGTTGAGTCAGTGGAGGAACTTAGAAGCAAGTTGCGGGGCTTTATTGGAGGAAGACAGAGTATTGCACAGCTTTACCGGGGACAGGCCAAGCGAGACAAGGAGAGCTTGAACAAGGCCTCAGAGGAGAAAACGCTCGATGAAACGATTGATTTACAGATTCTAGCGGAAAAGTATGGCAGAATCTCAGACTTGTGGGTCAAGGGTGTCCGTATTGACTGGAGCAGACTTTATGGTAATGTCCAGCCCCGGCGTATCCCTTTACCCACATATCCTTTTGCCAGAGAACGATATTGGATACATGTAGATGAAGAAAAGCCTGTCGCCAATACAGCTGCACATCTACATCCATTACTGCATCAAAACACCTCCGTACTTTCTGAGCAAAGATTTAGTTCAACCTTTAGCGGCCAGGAGTTTTATCTGAAAAACTCCGTAATTGACAGAAAGCTTGTCCTGTCAGAAGCGGCATGCCTTGAAATGGTGCGGGCAGCGGTTGAGCAGTCGTTAACAGTACAGGAGAAGGGGCAGGCAAACATTATTATTAAAGATATTGTATGGACACATGCTCCCGCTATAGGAGATCAGCCGTTAGAAATACATATAGGGCTCTTTCCGGGAGATCAAGGAGCGATTGGCTTCAAAATCTATAGCAGATTAACAGAAGCCGGGGACCCTGTCTTACACAGCCAGGGTAATGCCGAATTGGAGATGTTGAATGCAGCTGAAACGTGGGATATACAGGCTTTGCAGATGGAATGCTTTCAGCATGTTTCGCCTGGGATAGACGACGAAGCAGTGTGGGACATGGGAGCCGACGACAGTCTGGGGCATCAGGCCAATGAACAAGTGCATATAGGACAGGGGTTAGTGCTGGCCAAGCTATCGTTGCCTTCCGGTATTAGGAATACTGAGGGCTTATTTGTTTTGCATCCCTTTATAATAAACGCTGCTTTGCAAATGCCGCCGGCATACTTGTTTTCGAATGATGAAAATATCATGTGGCCTTCAGGCATTGATCCTCTACAGAAAATACGGCCGACTGCCATTGAGGGACTCGAAATATTTCGGGAATGTCCCTGTGAAATGTGGGCGTTGATCCGGTATAGCAGAGGAAGCGGGGCTGGTCATAATACGCAGAAGTATGACATTGATTTGTGTGATGAGGCAGGCCAGGTCTGCGTGCGTATAAAAGGATGCTCCTACAAGGTAGTGGGCGCATGTGAGAAAACACCTGGTGCAATGATGCTCCAACCCTTCTGGAAAGAACAGGCGGTTGTTGCGGAGGACACGATGGTTCCCATTTACGAACGACATGTAGTAATGCTTTGCGAAATAGATACCATTGCTGCAGGAGATATCGAGTCATCCTTGGCAGGAGTGGAATGTATCACTCTGCAATCCGGTATGGAGGAGGTCGATCGCCGCTTCGAAATGTATGCTGTCCAGGTTTTTGAAAAAATAAAAAGTATCCTGAATGACAAACCCAAAGGCAAGGTGCTGGTGCAGATTGTAACGATGCCTCAACATGAAAAGCTGCTCTTCGCTGGGCTGTGCGGCATACTCAAAACTGCGCAAAAGGAAAATCCAAAGATCCATGGTCAGTTAATTGAAGTTGAGGGTACAGAAAAAATGGAAGGGCTCATCGAAATACTAAAGACGAGCAGCCGACACCCTGCGGATAGCCGCATCCGGTTTGCAGAAGGCAAACGTTGGGTTCCTGTCTGGAGTAAAGCAGAAATGCCGTCAGAGACACCGGATATTCCATGGAAAGACCGCGGGGTTTATTTGATTACTGGAGGAGCAAAGGGTTTAGGTCTTATTTTTGCTAAAGATATTGCGCGTCAGGCCAAGGAAGCGACTTTGATTCTTAGTGGACGTTCCCTACTGGACCAGGACAAGCAGACCTCATTGGAGGAATTGAAGGCATTGGGCGCCCGGGTGGAATACAGACAGGTGGATGTCACGCGGAAGGAAGCTGTGGTTGGCTTAATTGAAGATATCAAACAGACATACGGCGGAATCAACGGCATCCTACACAGTGCTGGAATAATCCAGGATAACTACATTATTAAAAAGACTAGCCTGGAATTCAGGGCAGTGCTGGCGCCAAAGGTTGCGGGACTGGTAAATCTGGACCAAGCCAGTAAGGACATTGCTCTTGACTTCTTTATCCTTTTTTCGTCAGGTTCGGGAGTGGGTGGTAATGCAGGTCAGTCTGACTATGCTGCCGCGAATGCTTTTATGGATGCATATGCCTGGTACCGCAATACCTTGGTATCCTCCATGGAGCGTACAGGCAAAACGCTGTCCATCAATTGGCCGTTATGGAAAGATGGCGGAATGCGGCCTGACCAGGAGACGGAGAAGGCCATGCAGAAGGTGGGTATGCATGCGATGAGGACAGAGACAGGCATGAGCGCCCTGTACCAAAGCATAGCCTGTATTTCGGATCAGGTCATGGTGATCGAAGGAGACGTAGATATAATCAGCAACATGATGATCATGGAGGGACAGCTTGAAGAAAGCGGTAAAGCATCTCAGGATCAGGCGCTCGGGTCAGAAGCTAACATCGTTCCCTCCACAGCAAACAAGACAGAGTCCGGCCAAGAAGAAGACCTGTTGCGTGAAAAGACGGTCCATTACTTGAAGACTCTGCTTTCAACGTCCATCGGCCTGCCCGTATATCGAATCGAAGAGGATACACCTTTTGAAAATTATGGGGTTGATTCTATAAAGTCTATGGAGTTGACCGACCAGCTGGAGAAAACATTTGATCAGGTATCGAGGACTCTATTTTTTGAATATCCGGATATCCGGAGTTTAACGAAATATTTTGTGGAAGCCTATCGAGACCAATTGATTGCTTTGTTTGGTATAGATCAGGTAGCGGTGGCAGGCGCGAAAGCTGACACAACTTTTGCAGCAAACGAGGAAGTGTCCGGCAGAGCAGAGGACCTGCTGCGTGAAAAGACAGTCCATTACTTGAAGACCCTGCTTTCAACGTCCATCGAACTGCCAATATATCGAATCGAAGAGGATACACCTTTTGAAAATTATGGGGTTGACTCTATAAAGTCTATGGAGTTGACCGACCAACTGGAGAAAACATTCGATCAGGCGTCGAGGACTCTATTTTTTGAATATTCAGATATTAGGAGTTTGACGGAATATTTTATGGAAGCCTATCGAGACCAATTGATCGCTTTGTTTGGTATAGATCAGGCAGCAGCTGCGGGTGCAAAAGCCGACACAACTTCTATAACAAATAAGGCAGTGTCCAGCCAGGAAGAAGAGCTACTACGTGAAAAAATGATAAGTTACCTAAAGCGCCTGCTCTCTTCGTCCACTGGACTGCCGGAACATCGCATTGAAGAGGACAAAAATCTGGAAAACTATGGTGTTGACTCCATAAAGTCAATGGAATTAACCGATGAGCTGGAAAAAAACTTCGGACCGCTATCGAGGACCTTACTTTTTGAATATCCGAATATCCAGAGTTTAATAGAATATTTCCTGGAATCGCATCGGGGCGAATTGATTGAATGGTTTGGTATGGAGCAGGCAAAAGCCCCTTCTCCGATATTCCGTCATCCCCAATTTTCTGCAACTGAGGGAGAGCCTCCGGAGGAGGAGAAACAAGAAACAGGAGCGATGGACATTGCTGTAATTGGGGTGTCCGGGAAATATCCAGGTGCGGAAAATCTTCAGGAGTTCTGGAGCAATCTCCAAGAAAGCAAGGACTGCATTACCGAAGTTCCAAAAGATCGTTGGGAGCATGATCTTTATTTTGACAAGGAGAGAAACAAGGCGGGAAAAACCTACTGCAAGTGGGGCGGTTTCATGGAACGAATAAGCCTGTCAGAGCCAGCATTCTTTCATCTCACCCCCTATGAGATCAGTTTAATGGACCCGATGGAGCAACTCTTCCTGGGGATAATATGGAATTTGCTTGAAAGTGCAGGATATACGCGAGAGGCATTACAGAAGAAACACCAGAACAAGGTTGGCGTCTATGTGGGCGCTACGTATCACAAATACTGCTCCTGTGATACCGAACCGGACTCTGCTCAACGGGTAACATCATTTGGGTCTGTTGCAGTCGCAAACCCCATGTCGCATTATTTCAATTTCCAGGGACCGAGCATATCCATTGATACGATGAGCTCTTCCTCAGCTGTAGCTGTCCATATGGCATGTGAAAGCCTGATCAGGGGAGAGTGTCAAATAGCGGTAGCTGGCGGGGGGAATCTATTGACCAGTCCCAAAAAATATATTGAATCCAGTCAAAATCAGTTGATTGGAAGTCATGAAGATAGCAGAAGCTTTGCAGATGGGGATGGGTACCTTCCAGCGGAAGGAGTTGGAGCGGTACTCTTAAAACCGCTTCATAAGGCTGTACAGGATGGAGATTGCATTTTAGCGGTTATTAAATCCACGGCAACCAATCATGGGGGACATAGCAATGGATATACAATCCCTAACCCCAATGCGCAGGCGCAACTAGTCGAAGAAAACTTTTTGAAAGCCGGTATAGACCCCCGGACGATCAGTTATGTAGAGGCAGCCGCAAATGGGTCTACATTGGGAGACCCTATTGAACTCGCTGCTTTGAATAAAGCATTCCAGAAATTCACAACCGAGCAACAATTTTGTGCCATTGGCTCAGTCAAATCCAATATTGGGCATGCAGAAGCGGCTTCGGGGATATCACAGCTAACCAAGGTCATATTGCAATTATGGCATCGAAAACTGGTTCCTACCATTAAGGCCGAGAAGCTTAACCCTAATATTAATTTCAGTAATACTCCATTTTATTTGCAGCGGGAAGTTCAGGAATGGGAGCGGCCTGTAATTGAGATGCAGGGAGAAAAACGGGAATTCCCGTTGCGGGCAACCGTAAGCTCCTTTGGTGCGGGAGGCTCTAATGTGCATTTCATTCTGGAAGAATATATCCCTTCAGAAAAAGACAACATTCATTTACGAGTGGCAGATCAGCCCGAAGTGGTGATTCTCTCGGATATAAACCGGGAGAGACTGATGGCGCTTGCCAATCAATTACTTGGATATCTGGAGCAGCAGAGCGATGATGCCTTACAAGATATTGCCTTTACACTTCAGACAGGTCGCGAAGCGATGACATGGCGGGCGGCAATCGTAGCGAGTACGCGGCAGGATCTACTCACGGGTCTTAGGGAACTTCTCGAAATAGCTGATAGCGGCAACGGGCCAGAAGGGGCATCTATTCCTTTATTTATAGGAGAAAGCGCAGAAGACTCAAACACGAGTGCGCTTCTCTCAGGGAAAATAGGAGAGACCGTTTCTCAATTGCTGCTAGAGGAGAAAAACATGGAAAATATAGCGATGTATTGGACCCAGGGGGGCAGGATTTCATGGGAGGCACTCCATGAGGATAAAGATGTCCGCAGGATTCCTCTACCGATAACCCAGTTTTAAACATAAACAGGGAACCGATCACTATCAGATAGAAATTACAAATTATTCTGGAGGTAAATCATGAGGGAATTTAAAGATAAGATAGCCGTAGTTACAGGAGCTGCCAGTGGGATTGGCCGCGCTATTGCGGACCGATGTGTAAATGAGGGCATGAAGGTCGTTCTTGCGGACATTGAGGAGGAGGCCCTTCTAAGGGCTGAAAAACAATTGAAAGACATGGGCGCAGAAACGTTATCCGTAGTGACGGATATTTCCAAAGAAGCTGATATACGTGCATTAGCGCAAAAAACGGTTCAGACATTTGGAGCTGTGCATCTTTTGTTCAACAATGCAGGGGTGGACGCCGGCACGGGCTGCTTATTGTGGGAAAATACGGTGGCAGATTGGCAGTGGGTAATAAACGTAAACATATGGGGGATTCTCTTTGCAACTGAAGTTTTTGTTCCTATTATGCTGAAACAGAAAACCGCATGTCATATTGTGAATACAGCATCCATCGCCGGACTATTGTCCGGCCCCGGTAATGGAATATATAGCGCGTCAAAACATGCCGTTTTAAGCTTGTCTGAAACGCTACACCAAGAACTCAGATTGATAGGTTCCAATGTAGGAGTTTCGGTTGTCTGCCCTGGGTTCGTACGTACCCAAATTATGGATGCGGAACGGAACCGACCGACGGAGCTGAGTAAGCAGACCGGACTAGGAAATCTTCCCCCGGAAAGACAAGTCATTAATCAATTGGCCCGTAAGGCTGTCCAGAATGGAATACTTCCAGAGGATGTAGCAAATCAGATGTTTGAGGGAATCAAAAAAGGGCAGCTATATATCATAACAGAGCCGAAATTCAAACCTGCAATAAGACAACATATGGAGAATGTTCTTAACGAAAGCAATCCTACACCTTCCCAAATGCAATTAGTTCGGAATTTACTGTGAAATATTTATTTTAAATGGTTTTATTAGGATTTTATCAATGAGTATGTTGTGGGAGGTTAGAATGGACAGATCTGTGATTTTTATGTTTTCAGGCCAAGGCTCACAATACTACGGCATGGGAAGAGAATTATATAAGTTAAATCCAGTTTTCCGAAAATGGATGACCAAGCTGGATGAGATTCATACGGATATTACAGGCAGGTCCGTATTAAAAATGCTGTACGACGACAACCGTGGGAGGGGAGACGTGTTTGATAGCCTGTTATATACTCACCCTGCAATTTTCATGGTGGAGTATGCCCTCACACAGGTATTACTGGAAAAGGGGATTTATCCTGATTATGTTTTAGGTTCCAGCCTCGGTGAGTTTGCATCTGTTGCTGCGGTTGGTTGTATGAGTTATGAAGATACTCTTCAATGCCTTGTCAAGCAAGCAGAAATGGTAGAAACCTACTGTCCAAAGGGTGGCATGCTGGCAGTAATTGGCGACCTCAGTCTGTATGACCAAATATCCGTATTGAATGCCAACTCAGAGTTAGCATCAATCAACTATGACTCGCATTTTGTCATTTCTGGAAGCTGTGAGGAACTGGAAGAAATTGAACGCTACTTGATAGCAAATGAGATTATATGTCAAAGGTTACCGGTCCAGTTTGCTTTTCACTCTTCCTTAATGGACCCTATAGCCTTGGAATATACAGCGTATTTAAAGCTTAAGACCCTAAGGAATCCGACTATAAATATGGTTTCATCTATGTTCGGAGGAAAGGCGACATCCCTTGACAACCGTTTTCTTTGGGATGTTGCTAGAAAACCTATCCGTTTTCGGAACGCTTTAAAATGTCTGGGAGACGGGGACGAGGTTATCTATATTGACCTTGGCCCCTCTGGCACTCTTGCTAATTTTGTGAAGTACAATTTTGGTAGCAAGAAAATGGCAAGTATTTGTTCTATTCTTTCACCTTTTCAAAACAATATGAAAAATTTGGATCGTCTATTTGAAATATTCAACTAATATGCATTCACTAGCAAAAAGGAGGACACAAATGATCGCATATCTGTTCCCTGGACAAGGGGCTCAAGCCAAAGGCATGGGAGTAGGGCTGTTTGACGAATTTCAGGAATTGGTTGCAAAAGCGGATGCTATTCTTGGTTATTCTATTAAGAAACTGTGTCTTGAAGATCCTGCCAATCAACTGGGACAAACGGATTTTACCCAACCGGCGCTATTTGTCGTAAACGCTTTGAGTTATCTTAATACATTAAAAGAGACTGGAAGAAAACCTGATTATGTTGCAGGACATAGCCTGGGTGAATACAATGCCTTATTTGCCGCAGAGGCATTTGACTTTGAAACGGGCTTGAAGCTGGTTAAAAAAAGAGGAGAGCTGATGGTCAAGGCTACCGGTGGTGGTATGGCTGCGGTCATAGGCTTGAAGGAGGAAGTATTTAGAGAAGTTATCGAGAAAAATAATTTAAGGGAGATTGATGTTGCTAATTTTAATTCGCCAAGCCAGATTGTCATCTCAGGACCGAAGGGCATGATTGAACGGGCGCAGCCAATTTTTGAGGATGCAGGAGCCACAAACTATGTAATTTTAAATGTAAGCGGAGCATTTCACTCTAGGTATTTGGAAGATGCCAGACAGAGATTTGAGGCCTATGCGTCACAGTTCGAATTCTCAAAATTGAAAATACCAGTCATTTCAAATATCTATGCCAGACCCTACAGGCAGCAAGATGTAAGGAGTACGCTGATCAACCAGATCGTAAGTCCAGTCAAATGGTCGGAAAGTATAAGATATCTAATGGGTAAAAATGTAACCCAGTTCATACAGGTTGGGCCTGGAAAAGTCATAACAGGGTTGGTTAACGCAATACAACGAGACGCAGAACCGCTGATTGTGAGGGAGGATGAGGAACGTAGCGAGCAGGTACAGGAAGTAAAGTCGAAGAATAGTATATCCGGCCAACGATTTACGGCGGAGTCTCTTGGTCATAGCGAATTCAAACAATATTATGGACTTAAATACGCGTATCTTATGGGTTCGATGTATAAGGGAATATCTTCAAAAGAGATGGTCGTAAAAGCAGGTAAGGCAGGAATGATGGGATTCTTTGGGGCAGGGGGAGTCAAGATTGGGGCCCTTGAGGAAGCTATAAAGTATATTCAGCAAGAATTGAACCAAGGCGAAGCCTATGGAATGAATCTTATTCATGTTCCCGATCACCTGGAAATAGAAAATAACATCGTTGATTTGTACATAAAATACGGTGTTAGAACTATTGAAGCCTCTGCTTTTATGAGTATAACGCCTTCTTTGGTAAGGTACAGATTGAAAGGTTTGAAACGAAATGAAAAGGGGATCGTAACACCGCAGAACAGGATTATAGCGAAAGTATCAAGACCCGAGGTTGTGGAGGCATTCTTGAGTCCTGCGCCTCAGAATATCGTAAATAAACTGCTCGAGGAAAATAGGATAAGCCGGGATGAGGCCCGGATGGCGATGGAAATTCCTATGGTAGACGATCTGTGTGTCGAGGCTGATTCAGGCGGGCATACTGATCATGCTGTTGCATATGTACTGGTTCCGTTAATGCTTAAAATGAGGGATGAAGCGTTACTTAAGTATAAATACAATAAAAGTATAAGGGTAGGGGCAGCCGGGGGGATAGGGACTCCACAAGCTGCTGCGGCAGCGTTTATACTGGGTGCGGATTTTATCATGACAGGCTCAATCAACCAATGTACGGTTGAAGCAGGGACAAGTGATGATGTAAAGGATTTGCTCCAGCAGTTAAATATACAGGATACAGACTACGCCCCCGCAGGAGATATGTTTGAAATGGGAGCGAAGATTCAGGTTATGAAAAAAGGAGTTTTTTTCCCGGCCAGGGCGAATAAATTATATGATCTTTACCGTAATTATAACTCCATAGATGAAATTGATAGCGGAACCAAAAAATATATTGAAGAAAAGTATTTTAAGAAGAGTATTGAACAAGTATATGAAGATATTAAAGCTTATTACCCGGCTGAGATCATTGAAAAAGCTGAAAGAATTCCTAAACGTAAGATGGCGTTGATATTTAGATGGTACTTTACTTATTCTACACGACTTGCAATGAATGGAGACAAACACAGTAAGGTTGATTATCAAGTACACTGCGGACCAGCCCTCGGCGCTTTTAACCAATGGGTTAAGGGAACAGTCTTTGAGAATTGGAAGAACAGGCATGTTGACGAAATAGGACAAAAAATAATGGTTGAAACTGCGGAATACCTGAATGAGAGGTATAAAGCTTTAACGATAATGTGAGTATATGTGTGGAGAAAAATAGAAATCATTAAGATGATAGGGAATAAAAGAAAGTGGGGTTTTTCATGCATAGTTACAGGACTCATAACTGTGGAGAATTGGATCAAAAACATGTCGGCGAAGTAGTGAGAATTGCAGGATGGATAAAAAATATGCGTGACCATGGCGGGGTTATTTTTATTGACCTTAGGGATCAATATGGAGTAACGCAGATTGTTGTTTCTGATAATAACGAATTGAAAGATTTTGTATCAAAGATCACCAGAGAGTCAACTATTTCTGTTACAGGTACTGTATGTAACAGATCTGAAAATACGATTAGTCCCACTATGAAAACCGGGCATATTGAGTTAGCTGCTAATGAGATAGAAGTTTTAGGGAAGGTAGTGAATCCATTACCTTTTGAAGTATCTTTAGCAAATGAAGCTCGGGAGGATTTAAGATTAAAGTATCGTTTCTTGGATCTGCGGAATGAAAAACTACACAATAATATTATACTTCGTTCTAAAGTAATTCAAAGTATCAGAAGAAAGATGATCGATTTGAATTTTTTAGAGATTCAGACACCTATCCTGACAAGTTCATCTCCAGAAGGCGCCAGAGACTATTTAGTTCCTAGTAGAGTGCATCCAGGTCAATTTTATGCCTTGCCTCAAGCACCTCAACAATTTAAACAATTATTAATGGTTTCGGGCTTTGATAAATATTTTCAAATTGCTCCTTGCTTTAGAGATGAGGATGCAAGGGCAGACAGATCACCAGGCGAGTTTTATCAGCTGGATTTGGAAATGGCTTTCGCAACACAGGAAGATGTCTTTAATGTAGTTGAAAATATGCTATATGAAGTTTTCTCCGAATTTACAAATTTTAAAATCTCAAAGCCTTTTAGCAGGATTCCATATCAAGAAGCCATGCTCAAATACGGGAGCGATAAACCTGATTTAAGAAATCCATTAATTATCCATGATGTTACAGAGCTGTTTACAGAGACTGATTTTAAAGTATTTAAAAATAATACGATAAGAGTTATTGCTGTTCCTAGTTGTGGAGCACAGCCAAGAAGCTTTTATGACGATATAGTAAACTTTGCTGTTGAAGCTGGAGCGAAAGGCCTATCATGGATTAAGTTCAATGATGATATGTCTCTTAGTGGCTCTATTGCAAAATTCATCTCTGAAGAGGTGAAAAGCCAATTAATACATGTTACGCAAGCTAGTTCAGGATATGCATTGTTTTTTGCTGCTGACCAACTTAAAAATGTAGAAAAAATAGCCGGTGCTGTCAGAAATCAATTAGGAAAAAGACTGGATTTGCTGGAAAAGGATATATATAAATTTTGCTGGATAGTTGATTTTCCTATGTTTGAATTGGATACTGATACTCATAAAATTGGATTTAGCCATAATCCTTTTTCGATGCCACAAGGTGGTATGGATGCGCTACTGAATATGAATCCTCTTGATATCCTTGCGTACCAATATGATATTGTATGTAATGGGATTGAACTGTCCTCGGGTGCTGTCCGGAATCATGATACGGAGATTATGGTAAAAGCCTTTGAGATTGCAGGTTATACATATGGAGACATCAAGAGTAAATTTCCTGCACTCTTTAATGCTTTTCAATTTGGGCCGCCGCCTCATGCAGGTATAGCACCTGGAATTGATAGGATTGTTATGATCATTGCAAATGAATCGAATATCCGCGAGGTTATTGCTTTTCCAATGAATAGCAAAGCGCAGGATCTATTAATGGGAGCACCTTCGGAGGTTACTGAAAAACAATTGAGAGATGTTCATATAAAATTGGTAAATACTCAGCCAGAAACAGAATAAACAGATTCAACAACATACTGAAAGCAAAGGCTCAATCCGGCACGTATTTAAATCTCATTGAGTGTGTTAAAAACTCTCCCTGCTAGATGCAGAGGAGAGTTTTTTATTTAGCTCAGATTGGGGTTGTTCACTATGCAATCTTCATCGGTACACTGGAAGGTATAGCAGGCTTATCGAGTGGAGCTATACCAAAAAGTAGAAATTATAGGAATACAGGAAAATCGAAATAGCTAGAAACGAAAGAATCAGCGTCGCGGTGTATACCTTTCTTAACAATGTAGTTTGGGTAACACTGCATCTTCTTACAGCAAGATAGGTGGCCGGTACAAAGGCAAGCCCCAGTACCCAGAAAAAGATAATATTCAAATTGAAATTGGACATAGGCTGAAAGGGGTCGCCTATCAATTGGATGCTGGAAGCAATGAGATTGACGATCACAAGCAGACCCAGCAAGGGTATTACGGTTACACTGTCAGGGAAGGAAAGCCGCGAAGTACTCTTCTGCTTTCTTGCGTCCTTGAGCTTCCGCAGCCATCCAATAATACCGAAAATAGAACCAAGCGCAAACCAAATACCGCATCCCCCGACCAGAATATAACTAAAAATGGATGTTTGCAGGAAGGATATCGGGAATTGGTCATCGATCACTCCATATGACAACTGCGTCACTTTACCATCGGCATTGGTTAAGAAAAAAAGACGGCTGATATTTAGGCCCGCATGATCATAAGGAGTGCTCCCGGGAGTCACGCGTTCAAAAAAATAGGGTTTGGTTTCTACATAATCAACATTAATATTCATGGATGGAATACTCAGAGTGATTCCGCCATTGCCGTTGGCTGTGACTACTTCTTCCGCATTGGATAATACGGGTATAAGCTTCAATATACCAGATGATACTGCGCGAGCAGAACGGTATTTTCCCGCCACATCCCCGCTATGCTTCAACGTGCTGTCCGCTTGCGGAGTAGCGTCGGAACCCCCGACAAACAGGTCAATGAGTTCGCTTCTCGCCCCGGACATTTCATTTTCCACATTAGTCAGAATACTGATCCCAAAGTTTTGATCCGGCACGATAGAGACCAGAGAGGAGAATGAATCTGTATTTCCACCGTGCTCGATAACACGATAATCTCCCGCGAACCGTTCCCAAAAGCCATGGGCATTCCCCGGAAGCTCAGGATAGTGGGTAAACGAAGCCTCATGCATTTCTCGCAAGGTTTCATTCTTGTTGAACAGCGAATGTTTTAAGGAATGGTCCATGTTCAGATGAGCAAGCATAAAATGAGCCATGTCCTCCGAAGTAATGTTTAACGCACCCGCCGGCACATCATTAAAGAAAACATTCGGCTTTGCCACCCAGTTTCCATCCTTCTTGGAGTAGCCTGTTGCTTTATGTTCGATAACCTCTGGGATAAGATCATACCGTTGTGTAAAGTAAGAATGTTTCATGTCTAGAGGCTCAAATATATGTTTCTGAATATAGGTTTCAAAAGGTATTCCGGATACACGTTCTATAATATAACCGGCCAGGTTGGTCCCATAGTTGGAATAAGCAATCACTGTTCCAGGCTCATAAATCTGTTGAGGCTGATTTCCGGGTGCGATATGCTCCTTGAGAGGCCTAAGATCAGCAGCGTCATGAACCAAAAGTTTTTCCAGGCGCTCCTCAAAACCTGCCGTGTGGCTCATCAATGATTTCAGGGTAATAGGCTTATCAAAAGAAGGCTTGAGAAAGCCGTCAGGCAAGTATGTGCGGATGTCCGTATTCAAATCCAGCTTTCCTTGCTCAACCAGTTGCATTACTGCCGTCCAGGTGAACAATTTCGATACGGAACCGGCCTCCATATAGGTTGTTTCCGTACTCATGGGTGTTTGTTTCTCGATGTTTGCGTATCCGTAACCTTTTGAAAAAACAATTTTTCCGTCCTTTACTATGGAAACCGCAGCACCAGGAATCGCTGTTCCTATATATTTTTTCATAATTTGATCTGTTCTGTTTTCGATTTCGGAAATCGGAATTCCAGAGGGAGTGGTTGGAACGGACCCAGAAGCATATGCCTGGACCGGGATAAATGCCATCAATGCCAACAGGAACAAAGAGGCAAATCGTTTTTTCAATTTCATATCAAGTCTCCTTTTTGCTGCGCTTGAATCTTTAAGAGCAGTCTGTTTTTTGGAACATTTTTAGTGTAGCAGTCAAGTCTTTCTTATTTCTCTCCTGTTCCTTACTTTTTTCTTTCTCAAATGAAGCTTCAACTCTCAAATGATTTACCGAAAAAAAGCAATATTTACGTTGGTACAGCTTTATATGTATGTTGACTACCTATAAAATAAAGACAAGAAGAATCCTCATAGTTGAAAAAAATAGGAGATGACAATAAATGAAAGCCTGTGAACCTCTGACTATTTCATCTGAAAGCGGATACAATCTTCAAACTGATGAAAGTGTGCCCATTGCCCACGCTTGGAACATGATTGCGCGAGATCATAAGCAAGTGTTTGGCCGCGAACCATTGCTAACAGAAGTAGAGCCCTCGATCATTATCCGTTATGCGCAGGAAGGAGATAGCTGTCCGCATTGGCCAGAGGGCTATTGTCTGCGTTTTGTTGCTGGTAGCAAGGGAACGGTACTCCATATTATTGGCCGTGATGAATTAGGAATTATTTATGGACTGCTTCATTACAGCCGTTTCGCTCTGGGTGTGGAGCCGTTCTGGTTCTGGGCGGAGATTCTACCGCCTAAGCGGGATACCATAGTTTTGCCGAGTCAGAATGTTGACAGTATACCGTCCAAGGTCCGATATCGGGGATGGTTTGTCAATGATGAGGTATGCTTGATTGGCTGGAAGGATGATTATCCACCGACGGAGCAGGTGTGGCAGCCCGTTTTTGAAGCGTTACTGCGCTGTGGTGGAAATATGGTGATTCCCGGAACCGATTTACCACGCACAGGTATCCATCATAAGCTTGCAGCAGACATGGGTTTATGGATCACACATCATCATGCTGAACCGTTGGGGGCGGAGATGTTTTTGCGCGCCTTTCCGGGTAAACAAGCTAGCTACAGAGAGCATCCCGAGTTGTTTGAACAGCTGTGGCAGGAAGCGATTGAACGGCAAAAGGAAGAGAAGATTGTATGGGTATTATCTTTTCGCGGGCAGGGTGACAAGCCTTTTTGGGAAGATGATCCTTCCTTTAATACGCCGGACAAACGTGGACAATTAATCTCGTATGTGGTTCGCAAGCAGTACCATATGATCTGTGAATTTGTGGAGCATCCTGTGTGTTGTATGGCGATGTATGGTGAGATTGCCGAGTTATATAAGCAGGGACATATTGAAGTACCCGAAGGGGTGATCAAAATATGGGCGGACAATGGTTACGGTAAAATGGTATCTCGGCGCCATGGGAATCTTAATTATCGTGTGCCAGCATTGCCTGAGGCGCAGGATGGGGGCAAGAATGGAGTATATTACCATGTGACCTTCCACGACTTGCAAGCGTCGAACCATCTTACCCAATTTCCCTCCTCAGCCAGCTTGATTGTAGAGGAATTAACTTCAGCATTTACTGCAGGGGCGGACGAGTACCTGCTGGTCAATTCAGGTAATATTTTGCCACATGTATATACGCTGGATTTAGTAGCAAATTTATGGACGAAGGGTGAAGTGGATGCTGAAGAGCAGCTTACTGATTTTATCGGGCGGCTGTACAGTAGTCAGCTTCAAGAGATTTCCCAATTATACCGGGATTATTCCCGCTGCACGATCGTTTATGGCCCGCACAAGGATGATCGAGCAGGGGAGGAGTTTTATCACCATCCGGCTCGGCAGATTATGGGGTATTGGCTACAAGGCAAAGAAGGCAGTGATGAACGACTGTACTGGGCTACTGGAAAAAGGCCTTTTCCTGAACAGGTACGCTGGTTCAAGGAAAAAGCCGAGTCGGCAATCCCGGACTGGGTTGAACTGCGAGAGCGGTGTCTACGAATCATGAAGCAGTTGTCAGAAGATGAATGTCGAAGGCTGTATAATCAACTGCTTGTGCAGATTGAACTGCATCTAAGTGGCTCACGTGGACTGGCAAGCTTATGTAGCGCTTATGGGCTGTTCCTTGAAAAAGATTATCCACGAGCATTTATACAAGCTTCTCATGCCGTTTGGAGCTACCGAATGGGTAAAGAAGCTTTATCGCTCGCAGGAACTGGAAGATGGGAGCATTTCTACCGGGCAGATTGGTTAACCAATCTAGATAACACTATTTCTCATGCGGACACTGTGCGGAGATTTCTTCGTCTTCAGGGAGACAGTCCGGATATGTTCCTGTGGTCCAAACAATATTTAATGCCTGAAACAGAGAAATATATCTACCTAGAGAATACGCATCGCAAGCCCCTTCCCGATGATGAGTTGGCACGCAGTCTGGAGAAGGTATTATATTAAAAAGGAAGGCATGTAGCATAAGAAGCAACAGCGTCTGCCTGCAACCTTTCCAGCTTATACTACGTCAATGAAGTTGTTAATGGCCAAGCGGCCTAATTCAACTACAAGGTGGAACTTAACATGAGTATGAGAAAAAGTGCATTCGCAGCCATTACAACTGTAGCCATTTTGTCCTTCTCCATTGGAGGTCAAATGTCTGCGGCAGACAGTCAATTCAAGGATTTGAACAACGTAAGCGGCAAAGAAAAAATCATATCCCTTAAAGATCAGGGTCTACTCAAAGGTGTCTCTGACACGCAGTTTCTTCCGTCATCTAAAGTGACCGCTGCCCAAGGCATTCAGTTGATCTCCGGCGGACTCCAGCTCAGTTTGGCCGCGATTGATTTTAATAAAGCGCCACAGGCCAGTGGACTGTTCACCCATGTTAGGGATACCGCATGGTACGCTGAAGCTTTTATCAACGCTCATTATAATGGTGTGGTTATTCCAAAGGATATTGATCCTGCCAAAGCTCTGACTAAGGAACAGTTCACCCACATGCTGATTCAGGGCATGGAAAAAGCAGGCGCTCTTCCGATGATTAAAATCGCACCTGCGAATATTGCGGATGACAGCGAACTGGAGCCTTCTTACCAAGGTAGCATTCAACGCTCGCTAGTCTACAAGGTCAATACCTTGGATGCAAATGAAAAGTTTCATCCAAAAAAAGAGATTACACGTGCCGAAGCTGCTGTTATGTTATATAATGCATTGGAATACCTGAATGCTCATACAAAATCGTAATAAATACAGCAATAAAGAGCTTTTCTTCTGAGGGAATTAAGCTTTCAGTTACTTGACATCATTATCGTTAATGTTATAATAAGGAAATCGAATTTAGACCTGCGGTAGCTGATTACCGTAAGGATATTTTCCTGGTCCTTCGGCATATAACACAGGTAACGAATAAATAAGCTGGCTCCGGATGAGGAGTTCAGCTTATTTTTTTGGATCAAAAAGCTTACCGTTTTCACAGATCTACATATTGAGAGGAGACAGGGGTATGTTTGGGAATGACTGGGATGATGTACTACGAGAAGAGGTCGAAAAGCCATACTTTAATGAATTAAGGTATACGTTAGCCCGAGAGTACAAGTTACATAAGGTATATCCTCCAAAAGAAGACTTGTTTTCCGCACTTAAATTAACGCCATTTCATCTGACCAAAGCGGTTATATTGGGACAGGATCCATATCATGGAGAGGGACAAGCTCACGGTTTGAGCTTTTCTGTTAGACCTGGTGTGCGAACACCGCCATCTCTACTAAATATATATAAGGAGCTTCGCGATGATATCGGTACTCCCATTCCGAATCAGGGATACCTCGTTCCTTGGGCTGAGCAAGGTGTGCTGCTGCTAAACAACGTGTTAACCGTACGTGAAGGACAACCGCAATCTCACCAGGGAATAGGTTGGGAACGTTTCACGGATGCTGTCATTGAAGCGATTAATGAGCGCGAGCAGCCAGCAGTGTTTATTTTGTGGGGGAGCCATGCTCAGAAAAAAGCAAGCTTCGTGAATACCAGCAAGCATTTGGTGCTGAAATCCGTTCATCCGAGTCCATTGGCGGCTCACAGAGGCTTTTTTGGCAGCAAGCCTTTTTCGCGTACCAATGCATTTTTGCAGGAGCATGGAATGGAGCCGATTCGGTGGGAGATTCCTAACCGCTAGCACTGGAGGTGAGGACATGCGTCAATGGAAGGGACGTCAGGTCATTTTATATCACGGCAACAACGATCATACCCAGAAGGTGCGCGGCACGCTTGAAAAATGGGATGATATACGAAAGTGCGTTATTTTAGGCCCGAAAATGCTGGCTATTCCTTTTGAAAATATTACGTATATTACCATGCTACCTCCGGGGCGTGAGCGTAGAAGCCGCCATCCGGCGAAGCTCAACGCTATCGGTTATGTAATGAGTGTTCCGTTGCAGTTTGATAATGCCATTCATTTTCAGTCGGCGGTGACGATTTGGAGAGAAGATCAGCTGATTGCTTATAATGTAAAGCTGGTTAGTCACTCGGCACACAATGTAATCCTTGAAGATGGACAAACCTTATCTAAAGAAGAGCATTTGTTTGTGGTAAGGTCACTGCGTGGAGAACTTTAACTGTAATTATTCACCTTTTTTTGATGAAGGGTTCAATTTAGTAAGCTGCTAACCGATAAAAGTAATGGGATTGTTAATTATATCCTATTTTATAGAGATGAAACTAAGGGAGAGAAACGAATGGAGCGTATGAAACGTATGAGCAAACGGAGTACCTTCTTACTTGCTTTGCTGATGTTTGTATTTGCAGCATGGCCAGCGGGTTTGATCCGGGCTGAGGAGAGCACGACCTCCACGGTACAGTGGGACAGTCAAAATCCGACTACATTGAATCTGGGTGGAAGCCCCGCTCAATTAAAAGTGTGGTCATTGACTGAAAAGGGCAAAGAAGATGTTACCCAAAAGGCAGAATGGATCTCTGGGGATTCAAGCATTTTAAAGGTTGATAAGGGGCTCATTACTCCTGTGTCAAAAGGGCAGATTAAGGTTGTTGCCACATATGAGCAGCAAACGGTAAGTACAACGATTACAGTAAAATCGCCTTACAGCAAGCTGCAATTAAATCCGTCTAGTCCCATTAATTTGACGATTGGCGGAGAATCAAAGCAATTGACTGCTCAAGGTGTACTTACTGGAGGTGGGACGGAAAATGTATCCGGTATCGAATGGACTTCTTCGAATGCGGCTGTTGCTACCGTTGAAGATGGTCTTGTTCGTCCACTTGCCAAAGGCGTGACTTACATTAAAGCAAGCAAAGATGAACTTAAAGCACAAACGATTGTGTATGTGCGTTCTTCTTCTCAGGCGTTAGTATTGAGTGCAACTGGGGCCAAATCGGTCTTTCTGGGTAGCTCCCCAATTCAGGTTAGTGCAACCGATGTCAACCTGACTGGCGGCAAAACAGATGTAACCAACACGGCAGAATGGACTTCCTCCAATCCGCTGGTTGCCACAGTCGAGCAAGGTAAAATCACACCAATGGATGCAGGCAATTCGACGATTACAGCGTCCTATCACGGTTTGAGCAAGACTCTGAAGATTAATGTACTTCCAACGGTTGAAAAACTGGTTTCGAGCAAAGCCAGTCTGACTCTCGAAACAGGAGGCAAAACTTCTCTTCCGAGTATATCTGCTTATTTGGTCAATGGGGCAAAAAAAGCAGTTCAATCCGATGTAAAATGGAGCTTAAGCAGTGAAAGTGCAGTTAAAATAGCAAATGGTAAGCTAGTTGCAGTGAACCCAGGCAGTGCAACATTGACAGCAACGGTAGGTGCACTCAAACTGGATATTCCAGTGACTGTGCAATACAAAGTACTTAAACTAACCGCTTCAGAGAAAAAATACGTATTGGTTGCAGGCCAAGAAGCAAGTATTCCGACAGTAAAAGCACACATGGCTGGTGGCGGAATCCTTGATGTTACCAATCAGGTAAGCTGGGTAGGTACAACAGCCGCAGTTACAGTAGCAAATGGTAAAGTAAAAGCGGTGAATGGCGGTAACTCTGGAATCAAGGCTATGTATATGAACAAATATGTGAAAGTACCTGTCATTGTGGAAGGAGCCATTTCTACATTGACACCAAGCTTTTCGAGTGCTGATATGAATTTGAAAGGAAGTAAGTCCATCAAAGTCATCGGCATATATACGGAAGGTAAAAAAGCTACGCTAAGCAGTAAAGTGAAATGGACAACATCGAATGCTTCCGTAGCGATCGTAAAAGGCTCTTCTATTAAAGCCGTTGGAATTGGAAACGCAACGATTACGGGCACATATCAGGATAAGTCGTTTAACGTTGAGATCAAGGTCACACCTAAGCTGCTCAAACTGGTATTGAGCAATAAAAACCTGAAATTGCCTAAAGGCTCCTCTCAAGTGCTTAGTGTGAATGCAGTTTATGATTCAGGTGCAACTACCAATGTGACAAGCTCAGCGGTATGGACATCTTCCAAACCGTCGATCGTACAGGTTACTGGCGGTCAGGTGAAGGCGATTGATACCGGAAGTTCCAGTATCAAAGTAGTTTATGGTGGTAAGACTGTAGCGACATCGGCTAGAGTGTTAAAATAGTCTACGCATATTGCCACATCCACTTATACAAAATAACCCCCGGTCCAAAGACCGGGGGTTATTTTCAGCTTATTCTACGCCGTCCTGATAATGATTTTTCCAGTGCTTATCGCCTTTGTGTGCGAAGTCTTCAACTGTCTTTTCCAAAGTAGCTACCAGTTGGGCTTTAATCTCAGAAATTGTGTCTCGGAACAGTCTTTCTTCCGTACCATTAATTTTTTCACCATATAGAGCCTGAGCGGCTATAAATTGACGATGTTGCTCCACAAAACTGTCAATCGAATGCAATGCATGCTCCACGTATTGGGAGATGCTATGATGCTCGTTAGGCAGTTGCAATTTTAATTCATGAACTCTGTTTAATAATGCCATGATGATCACCTCGTGCGTTTTGTTATGTCAATAATTATACATCATTTTCGGAAAACTTTCATTAAATTTTGATTAAAATGTGACTTTTATTATGTCATGATTTCATTTTCACTGGTGATCAGGCATAATTTTTGGAATTATTTCGTTATTTCCTTTGTGTCGTGATTTTAAAATTTAATATATATGATACGAAGATGATATAGGAGCAAGCTGCGACAGCTGTCTTTCTGACATGTTATAATGGGGAAAAAGCCCAGTCGGAAAGGTTGTCAGTAAGGTATGAAGCTTTTTAAAGGTTTATTTTGGGGGATTCTGATCAGTCTTCTCCTGTGGTGTGCTTTGTTCGGGCTTGTCCACTGGATGTCTCATTAAGTCGCTTCCTGTATCTTATACAATAACTCTTGCGACCGTATCCACGTCATTAACGGAAATCGTATATACGTGTTCGTCATCGTAGAGCTTGAATTGCTGAGTTTCTTGGTCAGATAGGAGCTTAGGCCAGCCAATTAAGGTACTTCCATTCAGTAACCGGACTACAACGGCTTGCATTTGGCTCACGGCCAGTTTGATCTCATCGTTCATTCGTACAACCTCCTTTCTATACTATTTGTCGTCGAATATTCAACCTTTTTTTATAGTCAGTAAGGGGTTACAAAAAATAAAATCCGGGGATTACCTTAGTTGAAGGTATCTACTGGAATAGCTTGAAGGGAAGAGGGAAATTGAAGAAAAAATTGCTAAGTTTTATAGCTTTAGTACTGCTAGCTGCGGGCGCGTACTGGTTTGAAGGAGGCAATCTTCTTACGAAAACGACAGGAGAGAACCCGCCTTCATCGGCTCAGGTTACGCTGCAATTCCCGTCAGGTCGTTACCCTGAAACGGCGCAGCATATTAAGGAAGCCATTCAGGCGGGGAAATCACCGGTATGCACAATTGACCGTGAAGGAGCCGAGCAAAATCGCAAGCATTCGCTTGCAGGTGTTCCCACTCGTAAAGGATACGATCGTGACGAATGGCCGATGGCTATGTGCTCAGAAGGTGGCAAAGGTGCAAATATCAAATACATAGCCCCTAAGGATAATCGTGGGGCAGGATCATGGGTCAGTCACCAATTGGATGAGTATGAGGATGGAACTCGTGTGAAATTTGTTGTGAAATAGTGCTATTACTTTTTATTACCTTGGGCTGTTTCCTGTCTGGCCTTAATCAACGCCAGAAAATCAAAAAAATCACCTAGTGTATTGAAGCCGGCACCTAAAATGGCCAAGTCTTCAGCGGATAGTTGGTTAAACCATTCCATTTGCTTAGCATCAAACATATTATCACCGCCAACCATTGATAATGTATAGTATGTACTGACGGCAACGAAGGTCAGGGCTCTGGCATACCATTTAAGTATGCCTGTTTTTTGTGCAGAGGATGTGTAGAACTCATGTTTAAATTTAATTTTTATACTAAAATCGTTTCCATCGTTATCGTATTGCTTATACCTGTGCTGATCCTGTATGTCTATTCTAATCAGACAACAACAGGCGTATTACGTGAGGAGCTGAATCAATCTAATTATAATCAGCTGACTTTTTTTCAAAACCAGGTGAATACGAATATTGAAATGATTTCCTCCTGGCCGCATCTGCTGATTCATGATCCCGATGTAGCCAGTTTTCAAGCGATTTTTTTGAAGGACAAGGTTCTCAATCTGGATGGAATTAACCTTGTCAAACGGATTCAAATCAAGCTTGGGCTTCAGGAAAGCTCTTCTAATTGGAGAACCGGGCTGAGTATCTATTCTCCTTCGCTTGGACGGGTTGTATCGGAGAATGGAGCAGGTTTATATGACCAGAAAAAACTAAATCAGCTGATAAAAGACGGCTGGCAGGTATCCAAAAAAAGATCATACGGGAAAGACCAATTTATATTTTCATTGTATACATTATCCCCGTTTTCTTCGCTTGGTAATCCAGAAACCGCTAACACGATTATTAAAGTTGAATTTGACAGCAGTAATATTCAGGATATGCTTGACCGCTTCAAAGGTGATGGTCGAAAGGAGCCTTTTTATTATAAAAAAGGCGTAGGAGCGATCTATAATCGTACTGCCAATGAAGAGCTGTCTGGACAGCTGATTTCAAAATTAGAAAAAATGGGGCTCCATGAAGTTGATAATCTGACTGTGAAAATTGGAGAAGAAAGCTACCTGGTTCATGCCGTTCTTTCGCAAACGACGGGGTGGTATTTGATTGATTATATGCCTTTGTCCGATATGATGTCTCCGATTTACTCATCGAATCGACTGTTTTATATAACTGTTGTTGGCTCGCTGCTGGTAGGCTTGATTGGCGCTTACTTGCTTCATTCACAGGTACAAGTGCCGATTCTTCAGCTTGTGCGGGCATTTCGGAGACTAAAGGATGGAGACTATGCTGTTCGATTAAGTCTAAGAGGGAGTCACGAGTTTGCTTTCCTGTCTAGTCAATTTAATCTGATGGTCGAACAGATTCAGGAGCTATTTGAGAAGGTGTATGTTGAGCAGCTGCATGTCAAGGAAGCGCGACTAAAGCAGCTACAGTCACAAATCAATCCGCATTTTTTTTATAATTGTTTTTCGTTTATTACAAGTATGGCGAAGCTGCGCAATCATGAGGCGGTCGTGGCCATGGCTCATAATTTATCCAGGTATTATCGATATACAACAAGACAGGAGCGGGATTTGGTTCCATTGTCAGAGGAAGTCGAATTTGTTCAATATTATTTGAACATACAGCAGATGCGTATGCCAAGGCTAACGTTCTTAATTCATGTTTCTTCACAGGCTAGCAGTCTGCTGATTCCGCCGCTTGTAGTGCAGCCACTGGTGGAAAATGCGGTGCTGCATGGGATAGAGCCTCAAGCGGAGGATGGTGTAATTCATATTTTAACCGAGCGTGTTGGCTCGTATATGTACCTGATTGTGGATGATAACGGACTCGGTTTGAGTAGAGAGGCTATAACTGCCCTGACATCAACGCTTGACAAGCCAGTGGAAGAGGAACATGGATATGGTCTATGGAATGTGCATCAACGCATGCGATTACATTTTGGGGAAGATGCAGGACTGGAATTCTCTTTGTCTCCATTGGGAGGATTGCGTGCAGTTTTAAAATGGTCGATCTCAACAGAAGGAGAGCATGCGAATGGTTTAATTGAGCCTTCGCCAAATTCGAATATAGTTAAAACGGAGGGAACAGATGGTTCAGATATTACTAGTAGATGATGAGAGTTATGTAACAGAAAGTCTGGCAGCTACCATTCCGTGGGAGACGCTAGGCATCGAGAGGGTTCATCAAGCGGCTTCCGCATTAGCAGCAGTGGATGTGCTGGAAGCGTACGATATTGATATTCTGGTTACGGATATTCGTATGCCTGGTATGACGGGACTGGAGTTGATTGTTGAAGTAAACGAGCGATGGCCGCATATCCGAAGTTTGTTACTGACAGGCTATGCCGATTTTGAATATGCTAAAAAAGCGCTTCAGCTTAAGGCTTTTGATTACATTTTAAAGCCGGTGGATGATGAAGAGTTTATCAAATGTGTGTCAGCCGCCATGGATTCGCTAAAGGAAGAATGGGAAGCATTTGACAAGGTTCATCAATTACAATATAGCCGCAGAAACGATTTTGGTGTACTGCGGACCCATTTGATGCATGATTTACTACTCGGGCGTGATTTACCAGTACCCAAAATAGAGAGCAAAATGTCCGAGTACGAAATCAAGCTACGCACGGGACATCCTGCCAGTATGCTGCTTATTCAGCTAGGAAAGCATTTTTCTGATATGGACTATCATTCAGTCTCCTTAATTGAGTATGCGATTGGAAATATTGCCGAAGAAGTGTTCGCACCTGATTTTCACGTTTGGCATTGCAAAGCGCCGCATGACTGCTTAATTGTATTAATAGAAGGGAATTGGAATTCATTCCCTGAACGGAGCGCGGATGAGCAGAATCGTTTTTTGAGTGCGGCGATTGAGACCTTTCGAAAAAATGTGAGCAATTACTTGAAAGGGGAAATTTACGTTGCATTGACCGGATGGTTTAAGTTTCCAGAGGAGCTACCTAAGCTATATCAGAAAGCGATTAGATCCTTATACTGGAACCATCAGGAGGAGACGGATACACTGCTATTCATAGAAGAACAGACAGAACAGCCACACAGCTCAGTTAAGTCACTGGAGGGGCTTTATATGCACCCAACGCTTACTCATCTGCTTGAATCCAGGCAATGGGACGAGGCAGAAGCGAAAGTGAGCCGTGTATTTGGAAAAATGGAAGAGGTGGGATATACACGCGAGCATTTATATGAGCTGTTTATTTCGGTGACGAGCGCCTTTATGTATACAGCGCACAAACAAGGACGTTTCATTACACAGATGGATCAAGTAGGCTTCGATCCGTTACATGCGCAGAAAATGGTTCATTCGTTCCCCCACCTCAAAGAGTGGATATTTTCCATGATGAACAAACTTAAATCTGAATGGTCCGCAAGCGAGCAAAGCGCTAAAAGCTATGTGGTCAAGCAGGTTCAGGAGCTCATCTCCCAGGATAAAGGCCAGGAGCTGTCTGTTAAGACGATTGCTGATCAGGTTTATCTTCATCCAGTCTATCTGTCTAAAATTTATAAAGCTGAAACCGGAGAAGGTTTGGGTGACTATATTATCCGAATGAGAATGGAGCGGGCTCTTTATTTGCTCAAATATTCCAACAAAAAAATATACGAAATTACGACGGAACTAGGCTACCAGAATCCCCAATATTTCAGTAAGATGTTCAAAAAGCATTACGGAATGACTCCGCATGAATTTCGGGACCAGTAAAGATGGGACCAGTAAGGACGAAACCAGCAAAGATCAGTTGGGAAAGGTGCAGAAATATTTATTTTGTGACATAGGCTGTGAAGAAAAGCCCTCTTATAATAAAAGAGTAGAAAATGATTTTTAGAGGGGGAACAATATGCGAGTTCATTCGAAGAAAAAGCTGTTGTCGTTGCTCGCCGCAACTATGGTATTAGGAGTGGGCCTTGTGGGCTGCTCAGGTACGGGGAATGATGGAAATGCGGACAGCACAGCTAAAACTGAAAACGTATACAAAGAAAAATACAATCCAGAAGTCACAATTTCCACGGTATGGGGTGTAGATCCCGCCTTAAAATTTAAAAATGGTGAATCTATCGAAAATAACATTGCGACCAAATGGGCTAAAGAGAAATTCGGTATTAATATCAAATCACTCTGGTCCGTCACGGATACGAATGGCGCATTTGCTACAAAGCTGCGTTTGGCTATGTCCTCCGGTCAGGAGATGCCGGACGTCGTTGTACTGGGGACGGAGAATGAGCAACTGGCACAAGACATGATCGATTCTGGTATGTTTGCAGAGGTGGGTCCGTTGTTTGACAAGTACGCTTCGGATTCCTGGAAGCAGGCGATGAATCAGGATACAAACGTATGGAATCAGTATAGCCGAGATGGCAAAAAAATGGGTATTCCTGTGCTTGATTTCGCCTATAACCATGATTATGTATTGTGGGTACGACAAGATTGGTTGGATAAGCTGGGTATGAAGGCTCCAGAGACGATGGATGATCTGGAAAAAGTGATGGATGCTTTTAAAAATAAAAATCCGGACGGACTGGCTCCGAACAAAGTGATTCCGCTCAGCATCGGTTTTAAAACATCCATGAACACTTGGATGGGTGACCCATCCTGGATTTTCGGGGCATATGGCACTCTACCTCAGCAGTGGAACAAAGGCACAAATGGCAGTTTGGAATATGGCTCCGTGCAGCCTGGCATGAAGCCGGGTTTGCAAAAGCTGAGCGAGTGGCTCAAAAAGGGATATATTCCTCAGGAAGCAGCATTGTGGGATGAAAATAAAACGTCAGAACCTACAGTCGCAGGAACAGCCGGTATGATTCCTGGACCATATTGGATGAGCGGCTGGCCGCTTCAGGATACAGTCAAAAATGCGCCGGGTGCCGTGTGGAAGCCGATCAAGATTCCAGCGGGTCCTGACAATAAAGCCATGCGTCACGGAACGCAATATACCAATGGTGTTGTATTAATCAACAAACAAATGCAGCATCCTGAAGCTTTTTTCACTTATCAAAATTATTTGTTTGACCATTATGCTAATGCCAAACAAGACGGCGATTTGTCGAATGGGCTGTTTAAGGGCTACGATTATGATTTGGATGCGGGCGGAAAGCTAATGTCTATCGATAAAATACCAGGCGGTTATGTAAACTCTTTTCGTTATTTGCTGGTTCGTGATGGTGCGCGTATACCTGATGCCCAAATGAAGGCTTTGTTAAGTTTAGCTAACGGCGCAGAACCGAAGACCCGTCTGGAGAAAGATGTAATGGTGAACTACGGGAAAGATACTCCCGCAGCTGCCAAAGTGCTTATGGAACAGAAGGATATCTCCATGAAAGATCAGTTCACAGGCCCTACTACGCCAACCATGAAGGCTAAAAAGGACTATCTGGATAAGATTGAAAGTCAGACCTTCAATGAAATTATTTATGGCAAGCAGCCGATCTCTGCTTTTGATACCTTTGTACAGACGTGGAAAACAGCTGGTGGCGAACAAATTACAAATGAAGTAAACGAATGGTATAAAAGCGTCGAAAAGTAAAAACCAATGATGTTGTAACAGAGTAGGAGGGCTGTCCCGAGGTGGGCAGCCTTTTTACTACAGCTTCACCCGTATCGAGTGGAAATGAATGCGCTATCATTGCGTGTTTGAAAAAAAGTTTTATTCGTTTGGCGAGCTTGAAAAATGATTGCTTTTGTGCCATGTATGTTGGTTTTTTGAACTGTTGGGACAGCGAAAACGCTTTTATAATTGAAGTATACCATGAGAGTTACAGGAGGAACTGCAATGAGAAGTCTGCAACGTACGTGGCCATTTCATATCATGCTGCTGCCAGCCATCATTTTCTTAATTGTATTCAGCTACATTCCGATGGGCGGCATCGTGATGGCCTTTCAAAATTACAAGCCTTGGCTAGGCATAACTGGTTCCGAGTGGGTTGGACTGGATAACTTCCGCTTTTTGTTTCAACGGGAGGACAGTCTACAAGTCGTCTGGAATACGCTGATTATTGCTGTGTTAAAGATGTTTTTCAATCTGGTGGTTCCGTTTGTTTTTGCTATACTGCTGAATGAAATTCGTAAGGTCGGACTACAGCGATCCATTCAGACACTGGTTTATCTGCCACACTTTCTGTCGTGGGTCATCTTGGGCGGAATTCTGATTGACCTGTTGGCTTCAGATGGATTTATGAACCGTATTCTCGGTAGTTTCGGGATCCAGCCTATCTTTTTTCTGGGAGATAATAACTGGTTTCGGTTTACTGTCATTGTATCGGATATATGGAAGGAGTTCGGCTACAACACCATCGTATTTCTTGCCGCACTGGCGGGAATTAATCCTTCGTTGTATGAGGCTTCTGAAATGGATGGAGCGAGCCGCTGGAGACAGACGCTGCACATCACTGTACCTTCGTTAATTCCGATGGTAGTCGTTGTTGGAACGCTTGCACTTGGCAATGTACTGAACGCTGGTTTTGACCAGATTTTCAACCTTTATAATCCGCTGGTTTACCAAAAAGGCGATATTATTGATACATTCGTCTACCGGACAGCGTTAATCAATGGGGAAATGGGCTTTGCTACTGCAATCGGGTTGTTCAAATCCGTTATCAGTATGATTCTCATTCTGATATCTTATCGACTTGCTCACAAATGGGCAGGTTACCGCATATTTTGATTCCACGAGGCTGAAAGAGGGAGAGTCATGTATCATAAAACAACGCCATACCGCATCTTTAATGTGTTTAATATTTGCTTGCTTGTGATTTTGTCCATCATGTGTATCGTTCCGCTGATTCATGTGTTAGCGGTATCATTTAGTGCTAAATCAGCTGCAGATGCCAATCTGGTTGGACTGTGGCCGGTACAATTTTCATTAGAAGCCTATAAGAAGACGATGAATAACCCGATTTTTCTGCACTCCATCTGGATTTCTGTCTGTCGGACTGTATTGGGAACCGGCTTAACACTGCTTATTACCTTTTTAGCTGCTTATCCACTTTCAAAGGAAACATCTGTGTTCCGTAGCCGAAACGTATATTCATGGTTGTTCGTATTCAGCATGATTTTTAACGGTGGTCTGGTTCCATTCTATATGGTTATTCAAAAGATCCACCTCATGGACAGCTTCTGGGTACTTGTTTTGCCAGGAGCGGTCAACACATTTCTGATCATCCTTATGTTGAACTTTTTTAGAGGAATTCCCAAAGAGATGGAAGAGGCCGCATTGATCGACGGAGCAGGACATTTTCGGACATTGTTTAGTATCTTTTTACCGATATCCATGCCTTCCATTGCGACGATTGCGCTGTTTAGTATGGTATTTCATTGGAACTCCTGGTTTGATGGTCTGCTCTATTTGAGCAATGCAAAGGATTATCCGCTGGCGACGTTCCTACAAACTGTAATTATTCAGAAGGACATGAGTTCCATGAGCATGAGTCCGAAAGAGATGGAATTACTTTCTCAAACGACGGTTAATGCTGCGCAAATTTTCATTGGTGCAGCGCCTATTCTCATTGTATATCCATTTTTACAAAAGTATTTTGTTAAAGGTATGACGCTAGGTTCCGTCAAAGAGTAACAGAATTAATTGAAGGAGATGATTTGTAGTGACGAAGCAAAACATAATCAAGTACCCTCCCATTAGTGAGCGAGTTCCACGTATGCTGCATGGAGCGGACTATAACCCGGAGCAATGGCAGCATTACCCTGAGGTGTTAGCGGAGGATATCCGTCTAATGAAACTAGCCAAATGTAACGTGATGTCTGTCGGTATTTTCTCATGGGTTTCATTGGAGCCTGAGGAAGGCGTATTTACGTTTGAGTGGCTGGATCGTATTCTGGATTCGTTTGCTGAGAACGGAATCTATGCATTTTTGGCCACTCCTAGTGGAGCAAGACCAGCCTGGATGTCACAAAAATATCCTGAGGTGCTGCGTGTGGAGGCTAACCGTGTCCGTAATCTGCACGGGTTTCGCCATAATCACTGTGCTACGTCGCCTGTTTACCGGGAAAAAGTACGTATCATGAATACGAAGCTAGCCGAGCGTTATGCTAACCATCCGGCTGTTATTGGCTGGCATATTTCCAATGAATTTGGTGGAGATTGCCACTGTGATTATTGTCAGGAGGCATTTCGCGCTTGGGTCCAGGATAAATATGGTACGCTGGACAAGCTTAATCACGCATGGTGGACGACCTTTTGGAGTCATACAGTTACAGATTGGAGCCAAATTGAGTCTCCGGCACCTCATGGTGAGACACAGGTTCATGCTATGAATTTGGACTGGAGACGGTTTGTGACCGATCAGACCGCAGATTTTATCAAACATGAGATTGTGCCGCTCAAGGCTGCAAATCCAGCCATTCCGGTCACAACCAATTTAATGGAGTTTTTTGAAGGATTGAATTACTGGAAGTTTGCTGATCTGCTCGATGTTATATCCTGGGATAGTTACCCGACGTGGCATGACCGTGAGGGAGATGATAGCCGTCAAGCTGCGAAAGTGGCTATGATGCACGATATTATTCGTTCAATCAAGGGAGGCAAGCCTTGGATGCTCATGGAGAGTACGCCGAGTTTGACAAACTGGCAAGACGTCAGCAAGCTGAAGCGGCCGGGAATGCATCTGCTATCGTCTTTACAGGCTGTAGCACACGGGTCAGACACCGTTCAATATTTTCAGTGGCGGAAAAGTCGGGGTTCGAGTGAAAAGCTGCACGGTGCGGTCGTCGATCATGTCGGACATGAGCACACTCGGGTATTCGGGGATGTGACCCATGTCGGTAATGCGCTGGAAAAACTGGAGGAGGTTATCGGTACATCGGTACCGGCGGAGGCCGCAGTCATTTTTGACTGGGAGAACCGTTGGGGAATCAACGATTCACAGGGACCGCGGAACAAAGGTGTGAAATATGAGGAGACAGCTGAAGCGCATTATTTGGCACTTTGGGAGCAGGGTGTGCCTGTAGATGTCATTCATATGGATGCAGATTTCTCCAAATACAAACTTTTGGTAGCTCCGATGTTGTATATGGTCCGCAGTGGTGTGGGGGAGCGTATACAGAAATTTGTTGAAAATGGCGGCGTTTTCGTAGCAACCTATTGGTCTGGTATCGTAGATGAACATGATTTGTGCTTCCTTGGAGGCTTTCCGGGCCCGCTTCGTAAGACGCTGGGGATCTGGTCGGAAGAGATTGACGGATTGCATGATCATGATCGTAATCACATTTTGCCGGTTGAAGGCAATGAGCTGGATCTGCAAGGGGAGTATGAAGCTGTAGAATTGTGTGATCTCATTCATACGGAGGGTGCAGAGGTACTGGCTGTGTACGGCTCAGACTTTTATGCAGGACGTCCGGCTTTGACGGTGAACCGTTTGGGACAGGGAAAGGCTTATTACATCGCATCACGCAACATCGGACTATTTCACAGTCATTTTTACAGAAGTTTAATTGATGATGCAAGAATCAGTAAAGCACTCAATGTGAAGTTGCCTCATGGAGTGAATACGGCGATTCGTACCGATGGGGTTCATGATTATATTTTTATACTAAATTTCACGCATGAGCCGCAAAAGATTACGTTGGATGGACGAACTTATGCGGATATGCTTGAAAATCATGCGATAGAAGACGGTAGCGTTCAATTGGATGCCTACGCTGTTAAGGTTTTAAAGACAGAGCGCAATAAATAGAACATGATATTAAAGTGTGATCTCTGTCGTTTTCCCGAGTGAGGGAATTGGTAGGTTGGTCAGAGGCAATGAGAAGTATACAATTCGGATGGGAGATGACTTATGAAAACAGGTAACCGCACGATGGTATTTGCGATGTTGATCTTGCTATCCAGCTTATTGTATCCGTTCGGCTCTGTAGGGTTGGGTGCGGCTTCGGCCGCCCCTGCTTTCGCCAAAGGAGCAGATATAAGCTGGGTAGCAGGAATGGAAGCGCAAGGTATGACTTGGAAGGATAAAAAGGGTGTTCGTCGAGATATACTGCAAATTTTGCGAGATGACTATCAGATTAACTCGGTACGTATCCGTGTGTGGGTAAATCCTGACATGAAAGATTATGCAAGCGGATACATGAATGCCGAAAAGGCAGCAGAACTGGCGCAGCGAGCTAAAAAATTGGGTATGAGCGTTATGCTGACTCTACATTATAGTGATTCCTGGGCAGATCCAGGGCAACAGAACAAACCTTATGCGTGGCGCAATTTCACATTTACACAACTCATGGATGCAGTCTGGTCTCATACGGTCTATGTTATGAACACGATGAAAAGCAAGGGGGTAACACCGGACTGGGTGCAGATCGGTAATGAGACGAACAATGGAATGCTCTGGGAAGACGGCAAAGCTTCGGTGAACATGAAAAACTATGCCTGGCTCGTCAATACAGGTAATAATGCTGTAAAATCGGTAAGCAGCAGTACCAAAACGATCGTACATTTAGCCAACGGGGATAACGGTTCCGTGTTGAACTGGAATATCGGCGGACTGATTGATAATGGAGCTCAGTTTGACCTCATCGGGCTGTCTTTGTATCCGTCTCCTACTGACTGGCAGGGCAAGGTGGATCAGACGATTACCAATGCCAATAACCTAATTGCCAAATACGGTAAAGGCATTGTCATCAGTGAAATCGGGATGGAATATAACGAACCTGCAGCTTCCAAGGCATTTATTTCTGCAATCAAAACAAAGGTTCGGAACATTGGAGGCGGCAAGGGTACAGGGGTATTTTATTGGGAGCCGGCTGCAACCCCAGGTTATAATCAAGGTTATAACAAAGGTGCTTGGCAGGCTGACGGTAAACCAACCTCAGCTTTGGAAGGATTTATAAATTAAGAAGTACGTAAGAGTATATCAAAGAACCTCTAGTTCGCTTCTATGCAGACTAGAGGTTCTTTATTGTTATCTTGAGTTACTTGGAGGTTATAAAATTAGGCTTCCCGGTTCACCTTGAAGAACGAAATGAGCTCTTCCAGCTCCCCGGACATCAATGTAAGCTTGTCAGAAGCTTGGACAATAGAAGCCATAGACTCAGCCTGTTCTCCAATGGTATGCTCGATTTGTTTGCTGCTGTCGACTGTTTTGCTAACTGTCGAAGAGAGCTCGTCAGAGGTAGCTGACATTTCCTGCGTGCTGGCTGAAATCTGCTCCGTTGCGCTGGATACCTCTTGAATTTGTGACGACACTTTATTAGACGCATCTAAAATTTCAGAGAACATTTCGCCTGTTTGCTTCGTAACTTCTAGCCCAATGTGAACTTCTTTTGTACCAAGGCTGATGCCTTTTACAGTCTGCTCAATTTCTTTTTGGATTTCTTCAATAAGCTCTGCAATTTGTTTGGCAGACTCTTGAGACTGTTCAGCCAAATTACGCACCTCTCCCGCTACGACTGCAAAACCTTTGCCCTCTTCACCGACTCTGGCAGCTTCAATAGAAGCGTTCAGTGCAAGCAGATTCGTTTGACTGGCAATGCCTGTAATGATGCTGACGATATTGCTGATTTCGTTAGAACGGTTCTGCAGCGCATTAACGGAATCAGCTGTACTTTCCATTGTAGTGGAGATGGAGTCCATTTGAGCGGAAAGCTTTTGGGCTACCTGATTGCCTTCAACGGAGCGTTTTTCCATAGAATAAGCTTGATCGGCTACGGAAGAGGAGCTTTCGGCAATCGTTTGGATAACTGTCGACATTTCATTCATAGCTCTGGAGCTTTCAAGTGCTGCGTGATCCTGAGCTTCAAGCCCCTGGGTTATTTCCTGAATATTGCTGTTAATGACGTTCGTATTCGTACTGTTTTTCTCGCTAATGCTTAACAATTCCTGGGCAGATCCCGTAACTTCTTGCGTCGTATCCTGTACTTTCACCATGGTATCGTTAAGGCGTTTGATCATAGAATTAAATTTTTGATTGATAATGCCAAGGTCGTCCTCACCTGTCTTGATTTTTACATTCAGATTCCCCTCGCTGACTTCTTCAATGCCCTTCATCAGGCTACGAATCGGGGAGAGGGTACGTTTTACCAGTAAATATTGGACCGTTAAGAAGATCGCAAGGAACAGAATGAGCAATGAAACACCATATACAAGCAATTTATGAAGTCCGTTAGGTACAGAGCTCGCGTCTACGTCAAAGTATATCGCACTTGTGATTTTACCGCTTTCATCTGTAATTGGGTAAACAATGGTCGTCCATGTGCCAAAATCGTCAGTATAAAAGCTGCTAAACGCTGAGTCTTTAGATTGAAGCATTTTATTTACACCTTGTACATTTTCGTCTGGAAGAGTATACATATCCCCAATGTTCATCTTTGAGTCTTGGAAAGCTTGGACTAAATTTGTAGGAACGCCAATAATGGAGGTTTGATTTCCTTCTGCTAGTTCTGTGCCAAATATGTAAGCTTGGGCAACATTAGGATAAAATGTGTGGATAGAATCTAGGAATTTGCGTAAATCCTGTTGAGCAGAACCGTTATAATCTTTTTCGCTTAATGCTTGTTGTACTTTTGTTTTGTCAACATCTTCTGCCCATTTTTTAGTCAATACTTTAACTTGGTCTTGCAGCTGCGTGGTGAGAATGTTCTTTTGAAGTATATAGCTGGATGTGATGAGAATAGCACCTATTAATACGATGTTAAGAAAAGAGATTAATAGATTTTTACCAAAAAAGGACATAGTTCTCCACTTCAAGTTTTTCACGTTTTCTTCTCCTTTGAATTAGCATTTTAGTTTCATATACAACCTACCCCATATATATTTCGACAATTTGCTTTCTAAATGTTAGGTATTTATTAAAAGGGAGAGTAGAAGGTTATTCAAAAAGAACGGCGGCCCCTAGTAAATGAAACGATGGGACCGCCGCTTGTCGGCAAAACTGGATTTTATGTTGTTTTTCCAACTCAATTCTTACTAAATCACTTTATTGTTCAAACAATATTTAAAAAATAAGATAAATGAGAGCAAACGGGTATACTTTATACCTATAAATACCTGGATTGCATTGAGGGTTCTTAAGTTTCTGTCCCTATAAAAGAAGTGAAATGAGTAAGGGTAGTGAAATGAGCGATAAGACTGAGCTAATAACAAATGCAGATGCAGCTTCCGTTTCCAGTGTTTCATAACGGGTAGCAATCATAGCGGCCACAGCCGAGCCGGGAAAAGCGACAAGCAATACGGCCTTGGTTACATCTTCATGGGATAGTCCTATCAGAACAGCAATACCGAGCATAACCATAGGCATCACGATGGCTTTCAGCACAGCGATGCTAAGTGCTTTTGGACTGAACGTAATCTTTTTGATACCAATGGTTACCCCGATGGCAAATAGGGCTGTACCAGCAGTAATATTGCCGATTTGATCAAACATGGATTGCAAAAGTTTCGGAGCGTGGAATCCACATAGAGTCAATACGACACCAAACAAGGGTACGCAGGCAAGCGGCTCGCTGAGTCCATGAAGGACTGATTTCATAGTGACTTTAAATAAGTTGCCTTTAGTGCCGTCGGATTCTGTTGTTTTGCGCTGACCGACCGTTCCCAAAATACTTGCAAGCGGATCAAGAATGGCATTAACGACGATCCCAGTAATCGCAATCGAGATGGCGACTGCCGCACTTCCGAACAAGCTGCCCAGAACCGGAATTCCCATGAATGCAAAAGAAGGCTGTGTCGAATTCAATGCGAACATGGAGGATTCAGTCAGGCCTTTTTTGGCAATTAAGCGATAAACAATGAGCAATACAATATAAAAGCCGATTACACCAAGTAGCAAAGCCACAAGAAAGGGCCACTTTTGAATCAACGTCTCTCTGGGTGTCGTCGTAATACCAATAAACAAGTGTGCAGGTAGAGCAAACTTCGTCACGAGTGTATTTAATCCCTTAGAAGAAGCAGGGTTAAAGGCCTTAAACAATCCTGCGAAATAACCAATTAAAATGACAAAGAAAATAGGAATTAAGATAATAAAAATATGACCTGTAGCCATGATGTCGCCTCCAATGAAGATGTCCGCCAAAAATGGCGGACATCAGTTAAATAATCACTTTGCATATGCAAGTACACATTTGATGTTGTTCGCTATTTTTTAAACCAGAACCGTTTCCTGACCATATTGTTTGATGGGTTTATATTTGCAGTCCCACATCGCATCTCGAACTGCTTGTGCGATATCGTCCGGTTGATGACGCGCTACTCCATCCTGAACTGCTGCCTTAGCTACAGCCACGGCTACCGCTTCAGATACTTCTCGTAGCTCGTTGATTTTTGGCAGCAGGGAAGCACCAGGCTGCGACAAATCAACCATTTGAGCTACTGCATGGGCAGCTGCTGCAAACATGCTATCTGTTATAATTTTGGATTTTACCACGATTGCGCCGAGACCCAGACCCGGGAATACGAAAGCATTGTTGGATTGCCCAATTTCAAACTTAATATTGTTATAGATCACTGGCTCAAAAGGACTTCCTGTTGCAATGAGGGCTTTTCCTTCGGTCCAGTGGATCAAATCTTGCGGAGTTGCTTCTGCCAGTGGAGTCGGGTTGGACATAGGCATAATAATAGGACGTTCTGTATGTTTGGCCATTTCTTTAACGATTTCCTCACTAAATGCCCCAGTAACACCGGAAGTACCGATCATAATCGTCGGTTTCACGCGGCGAATGACTTCAAGCAAAGGGATTTTGCCATCCTCAGCATGTTCCCAGTCACGGCATTCTGCAACATCACGCACATAAGGGACCTGGAATGGAAAAAGTCCTTCTGTTTCGTTGGTGAGCAGGCCGCGGTAATCATAAGCCCAGAAGTTACGTCTTGCTTCTGCTTCTGACAGTCCTTCCAGCATCATGGCGGCGCTAATTTGGTCTGCATTGCCGATTCCGGCAGCTCCTGGACCAAAGACTAGCACCCGATGCTTGCTCAGTGGGATTCCGGACAATTGAACACCAGACATCACACCCGCGAGCGTAACCGCTCCAGTACCTTGAATATCGTCATTGAAAGTCAGAATACTATTACCGTATTTATTGATAATGTTCCGTGCGTTGACATTGCCCAGATCTTCCCAGTGCAGCAGGGCATTCGGGAAAAAGGAAAGTGCAGCTTGAACATAAGTGTCAATAAATTGGTCATATTGTTCTCCACGTACACGTTTATGACGATTCCCCATGTATAAAGGATCTTCCAATAGCTTCTCGTTGTTTGTACCTGCATCAAGAACAACTGCCAGCACCCGGCTAGGATCTATACCAGCAGCAGCTGTATACACAGCAAGCTTACCAATAGAGATATTAATACCTCCGACTCCCCAGTCCCCGATTCCCAAAATACTCTCGGAATCTGTGGCTACGATCAGGTCGATATCATCAGGGTCTAGGTTCAAATTCTTAAAAGCCTCTCCAATACCCGCAAGATTATCGATAGATAAATACATACCACCAGGCTTGTGATATTCATGACTGTATTCCTGTATAGCCTGGCCTACTGTTGGTGTATAAACAATCGGGAGCATTTCGCTTAGGTGCTCAGAGAGCAAACGATAATAAAGAACGGTATTCCGATTAAAAAGATCATTTAACGCAACATTTTTACGCAAATTATCCGGTTGGCTCTGAAATTGCTCGTAAACCCGCTGAACCTGCTCCTCAATAGTTAATATCGTAGGAGGAAGGAGACCATCGAGTCCAAGCTGTTTCCGTTCTTCCAGGGTAAAAGCCACTCCTTTATTCAGCAGGGGGTTGGCAAGTAGATCTTTTCCGGTTAATTTAGTTTCGATAGATCCGTCTTCCGTAAAATGAAAAGCACGCATTTTCAATTCCTTCTTTCTAAAAAATTACATTTTGTTAATCCTTGAACAATTCGTGAACAAGTATACGCCTTATTTTAAACCAAGTGAACAAGTATGTTGTGTGAAAAATGGTTATATAAGTGTTTACATAAGAAAAATTATGAAAATGAAAGCGATTTTCAATGTTTTTCGAATGAAAATTTCATTTAATTTTCATGATATTTTCGGAAAATATTTATTTAATGTGATAATTATCATAGTTTTTATAGGTGTGATTCGATTGAGTGCGCATGAAAAATAGCTTAACTTCATTTTATATAAACGAAGTTAAGCTATTTTTTGGCTATAGGGATGGTTGAGGGACGATTCAATGCTTCGCAGCTCTATGTTTAATGAACATCAGGCATTTAATTCTCCGATGCGCTGGACGGCTTCATCAGTAACTGTAGCAGAGCGTCGCATCCAGCTGTTACGCCATTTCAATTGCATGATGATGACGAGGGTAAAGGCACAGAACGTGATTAGGCTCAGAGAGATGAAGCCTGGCATATAGGAACCCGTTAATTTGTACAGATGACCCAGTATAAGGGGAAGAAAGTACCCGCCTATGCCACCAGCAGCGCCGACGATACCGGTCATGAGCCCGATTTCGTTGCCGAAACGCTGCGGAACGAGCTGGAATACGGAGCCGTTGCCAGCGCCAAGGCACATCATGCCTACGAACAGCAGCACGACTACCACGGCAAGTGGCGGTAAAAACGCAATGCCGGCGAGCATAATCCCGGCTCCCGCATACAAGTACATTAACATACGTGAACCACCAATCCGATCAGACAAAAAGCCACCTACAGGACGAAAGAAGCTTCCGGCAATCACACAAACGGTCGCAAAATCGGCGGCATGTACCGCGGAGAGGCCATATTGGGTATTGAAGAAAATAGTCAAATAATTAGAAAGGCCAACGAATCCGCCAAACGTCACGCAGTAAAAGGCACAGAATACCCAGGCATCCCTCTGTTTGAGCACCGAAGCATATTGCGACAGACTTTTTGGTGCTGGGCGGTGAGGGCTGTTGCGGGCAAAAATACTGAACAGAACGAAGACGGTTAAGATGGGGAGGATGGCCAATCCGAAAACGGCTTCCCAACTGCCAAAATGTTGAGCAATGCGGTTGGCGAACAATGTCGCAAGGACGGTACCGCTATTCCCGGCACCGGCAATTCCCATAGCCAAGCCTTGATGCTCTTTGGGGTACCATTGACTGGCCAACGGCAGCGCAGCTGCAAATGATGCTCCAGCTATGCCCAGGAGCAGGGCAACAACGTACATGTGCTCTAGCGAATCAACCCACAGCCAGCCGAGCAAGAGAGGGATTATCGTGACAAGCATACCAATCTGTCCCGTGAGCTTCGGACCGATATAATCCGACATGAATCCGAGCACGAGCCGCAGCAGGGAACCACCAAGTATAGGTAGGGCGACAAGATTGGCTTTTTGTACAGGGTCCATTGGATAATCATTAGCAATTACAACTGCCAATGGTCCGATCATTCCCCAGATCATAAAACTGATATCAAAATACAGAAAGGAGCCAAATAGGGTGGGCTTGTGTCCGCTTTTCCAGAAACTTTTTTTATTCATTCTCCATCTCTCCTGTTCTAATTGTTGTTCTTTGTCTGCAAAATGTAATTTGAACATGAAAAAGCCGCAAATCGCCCCTACATGGTATCTAGAAACGGTTTGCGGCTTCATTGCCGTGGTTGACACACCTCATTGTGAGTCGACTTGGTATGATCACGTTGGAGTGATTTTAATCAAATTATAAAAAAGGATCTGTTTCATGTCAATATACATAACACAAATTCGTAAAAAAATTAAATATAAGGTGAAAATATAGCTTTCGTGTATTAAATATTGACATGACCTTCACAATTCAGTAATCTTAGATACATATCGGCACAACGATGTGCCGACATTTACGGCAACGGTGCCCTTTTCCATTGAATGGAGAAGGGTTTTTTCTGTCTTATTTTATTCGGAGAATGGGGCTGGTTTAATATGATGAAAAAACTGGTCGTCGTCGGTAACGGTATGGCAGGCATCAAATGTGTGGAGGAAATACTTGATCTGGAGCCAGAGCGGTTCCAAATCACGATATTTGGTGCAGAGCCCCGTCCTGGGTACAACCGAGTGCTTCTGTCCAAAATGCTTCAGGAGGAGAGCTCATTTAAGCACATCATTACCCATGACTGGGACTGGTATGAAGAGAACGGGGTAAAGCTGTACGCGGGTGAACGCGTCTGTCGTATTGATGTTGCAGCCGGGATGGTGGAAACGGAATCCGGTATGAAAGAACCTTATGACATGCTCATATTGGCGACGGGCTCATTGCCTTTCATGCCGCCCATTCCCGGAGCCCGAAAACGGGGAGTAATCGCTTTTCGTGATGTGAATGATTGTGAAACCATGGCGAGATATGCCAAAACATACCGCAAGGCCACGGTTATCGGAGGGGGGCTGTTAGGACTTGAAGCCGCTCAAGGCCTGCTGAATCTAGGGATGGAAACTGAGGTTGTTCATAATGCGCAGTATCTTATGAACCGTCAGCTTGATCGGACGGCGGCTGTGCTTCTGCAGCGAAAGCTGGAACAACAGGGCATGAGGTTTCATTTGGCGAAGGAAACGGTCAACATCATAGGCCGAAACAGGGCGCAAGGATTGATGTTTGCGGACGGGAACAGGTTGGAAACGGATTTGGTTGTGCTGGCGGTTGGTATCCGACCGAATATCGAATTAGCTCAGGACAGCGGTCTGACCGTAAACCGTGCCATTGTCGTGGATGATTATATGCGCACGAGTATTCCCGGTATTTATGCCGTCGGCGAATGTGCTGAGCATCGCGGGATTTCATACGGGCTAGTGGCGCCGCTATATGAGCAGGGCAAAGTGCTGGCAAAAGTTATTTGTGGTCGTGAAACGGCTCCCTATGAAGGGACGGTTCCGTATGCGCAGCTCAAGGTAGCGGGGATTCATCTGTTTTCCGTAGGAGACATTCGCGAAGAGGGAAGCGAGATAGCGGTCATGGAGTATAACGGGATGCAGGAGGTTTACAAAAAAGTGATGATGCATGCCGGTGCTGTCACTGGTGCCATTTTATTCGGAGATACGGCGGAAAGTAACTCCCTGCTCGGTATGGTACGGCGCGGCGCGCCGGCTACAGAGCTTACATCCCGGGATAACAGCGGGAGCAGAGCAGAGGATGCGACAGCCGCACTGCCGGAAGAGGAAACGGTATGTGCGTGCAACGGCGTGAGCAAGGGGGCTATTTTGCGAGCGATTGCCACGGATAAGCTGAAGACGGTGGAAGAAGTGAAAAGCCGGACCAAAGCATCCGGTTCCTGTGGGGGCTGTCGGCCGCTGGTGGCTGCACTGGTCAAAAATAGTTTGTCTCGATCGACAGTTTCCGGACCTATAGTTACTCCGACCGCCCAAGAAGTTGTCCCTGTGTGTGGATGTACGCATTACAATCATGATTCGCTTAAAACAGCTATGGTGGACGCAGCCTGTCAGACTCCAGATGAAGTAGTGTCCCGTCTCGGTTGGACCAGACAGCAGGGGTGTGAATTATGTCGTCCGGCTGTACTTTATTACTTGGAATCTCTCGGATTGCACGACAGATCTGCGACAAATCAATTAGGCGCTGGCGTTGCGGTTCAGGTCGCCGCGCAGTGCGGAGGAGAAGCGCCCTCTGCGGGTCTGCGCTTTACGAACCTAAATGCCGAGAATCAGGCTTTTGTTAAGTCGGACCTGATGGATCAGGCATTTGTAGAAGTAGCCTGGCTAAGAGAGCGGTTGGCAACTTTATGGGGAAGTCTCGCATTGCCCTCGTTGGTTACAGTTACTGTTTGTCCAGGATCGGAGTATCCCGGAGGTGTACTTGTCCACGATATTGGAATATCCCGATCTCCAGCAGGCTGGGAGGTTTATGCCGGTGGTCATGCTGAGCATCCGGTTCGCCAGGGGCAGCTGCTTGGATTGGAGGAGGACCCGACAGAAGCAGTCCTGCTGGCTGCAGTTTGCTTGCGAATATACCGACATAGTGCCCGGTACGGGGAGAAAATGTGGGAGTGGATTGAAAGGACTGGCGTTATGGCGCTACGGGAAAGTGTGCTTGATGCTGCTCTTCGAAGTGAACTGGCGGGCAGCCTACGGACCACAATGCTGACAGGATGACGGGTTGAGTTGGAGTTGTGGCGATATATCTAGCGTGTGCAGACAATAAAATTACGAAAAATGGCGAAGGAGAGGTGACTTTGATGTGTCAGTCAGGAGAAGACAAACCGGAAGCTGGGCTACATGTATCGTCAGTAATGGATACGCAGTGCCCGTTTTGCAGCGTGCAATGTAAGATGACCGTTAGCACGGGTACAGAGACACTCGCGGGTATCATCCGTACAGTGTATAAGGCGGAAGGGAAGCCTAATGCAGCCTCGCAGGGTAGGCTGTGCATCAAGGGAATGAATGCGCATCAGCATGCGACTCATGCGGAAAGGCTGGTACAGCCTCTCATACGCAAAGAGGGCAAACTTGTTCCCGTCAAGTGGGAGGAGGCATTGGATACCATAGCTAGCAGTTTCTCTACGCTACTGTCCACACAGGGTGCCGATGCAATCGGAATTTACGGTGGAGGTTCACTCTCCAATGAAACGGCCTATTTACTCGGTAAATTTGCAAGAGTGGCTGTAGGTACGCGATATATCGATTATAACGGGCGCTTCTGCATGTCGGCAGCGGCATCCGCTGGTAGTAAAGTGTTTGGCGTTGATCGCGGACTGACCTGCAGACTGGCTGATATTCCATTAGCTCGTTGTATTGTACTCACAGGTACAAATATCGCTGAATGCCAGCCGACGTTAATGCCTTATTTTCACGAGGCGAAGGAAAACGGCGCGTTTATCATCGTGATTGACCCGCGCGCGACACCAACGGCGGCGGCCGCCGATTTGCACCTGCAAATCAAGCCGGGTACGGATGCTGTGCTGGCCAATGCCATGCTAAAGGTCATCGTAGATGAAGGATTTGCGAATGAAGAGTTTATCCGCAACCGGACCAACGCCTATGACGAGCTGTTGACTCATTTGAAGGGTGTGGATCTGAGCGAATCGGCTGCGTTGTGCGGAATTGAGGTAGAAATGATCCGGCAGGCAGCACGTGCCTTTGGCAGTGTGGAGACTGGCATCGTTTTTACGGCCAGAGGTGTCGAACAGCAGACAGATGGACATATGGCGGTGCGTGCATTTCTTAATCTGGTGCTGGCCACTGGCAAGATAGGAAGGGAAGGATGCGGTTATGGGGCTATCACAGGACAAGGAAACGGGCAAGGGGGGAGAGAGCACGGCCAAAAGGCTGACCAGCTTCCCGGCTACAGATCGATTGAGAATGAAGAAGATCGATTCTATGTGGCGTCCGTGTGGGGAGTTGAACCAAGCAGTTTGCCGGGAAAAGGGGTGTCCGCATATGAAATGATGGAGCTTGTTCATCAGCGAGAAATCCAAGCTCTGTTCGTGATGGGCTCTAATCCTGTTGTATCTAACCCGAATGTCCGGCTGGTGGAGGAAGCCCTCAAAAAGCTGAATCTGCTGGTTGTGGCGGATATGTTTCTCACTGAAACCGCGCGGATGGCCGACGTTGTTTTACCTGTGACGTCTTATTTGGAGAATACGGGGACGATGACCAATCTGGAGGGCCGCGTTCTGTTACGGGAAGCGGCGAGGCCCGCACCGGGCGAGGCTAGAGATGACTGGAACATTTTGTGTCAGTTGGCTGCAAAGCTAAACAAGGGCAGCTATTTCTCTTACAGGGATGCTGAGCATATCTTTGAAGAACTGCGGCTTGCCAGCCGGGGCGGTCCTGCCGATTATTATGGGATCACATATGACAGGCTGCGTCGTGAAGAAGGGGTATATTGGCCATGCCCGTCTACGGACAGAGTCGGTATGGATATGATGTTTCGGGAAACCTTTGCCCATTCCGATCAAAAGGCTGTTTTTACGGTGGTTGCAAGCTGTGGAGCAGGAGAGGAGATATCAGAGGAGTACCCACTTATTTTGACGAACGGCCGTGTACTGGCTCATTATTTGACCGGTGCACAAACGCGCAGAAGTCCGTCGCTGGCCGCGCGAGAGATTGAAAATTATGTGGAAATTCATCCGCGGACAGCGCGACGCTGGCATATCAGGGACGGGGAGTGGGTAGAAATAGCATCACCGCGCGGCAACTTCACTGTCCGCAGCCGAATCAAACCACATATCCGCGAAGACACGCTTTTCGTACCCATGCATTGGGGCGGGATACAAAATGTAAATCGGGCGACCCGACCCGATCTTGATCCGTTCTGCCGGATGCCTGGCTTCAAAACGGCAGCTGTACGTATTCGTCCCCTTCATCTGGCTGCAGTTGCAACAAGTGCAGATAATGGGGAATGGTCTGAGTTCTAGAGCAGGATGGAGTAAGTGACTTTTTCTTTGCATAAAAGACCAGCCCTCATTGTATGAATGAGGGCTGGCCTTTTTGGATTGGACAGTTAATGGCCTGCAATCACAGACTGCGTGAGGCCGATATTATAATTGCAATCGGGTTTCGGATATGTTTGCTCCCGTTTTTATTTCTGTTCTGAGCATAGCTTCCCGCCATTGTTTATACAAATTCCAGGCGTCCCCGTTTTCTAGCAGCGGTTTGCAGGTATACAAACCTTCCTCTATGGAGTCGACTCGTCCTGCAACGAACAGTCGGACCGCACTGTTGAGTAACACTTGATTCGAAAAGGCTATAGAAGCTGTACTTTGTAGCACTTCCTCCGTAATGCGCAGTTGTTCAGCGGGGGTCCAGTTATGCTCTGGTACCACCGAATCCAGCCCGTACATTTCTGGATCAATAACCTGTAGTGACACCTCGCCGTTAGCAAGCAGGTAAGTCCGGGTCGGCCGATCGATGAACAGGTCCTCCGATCCTTCGCTCCCCTGGACGATCAGAGCCCTGCGGTAATTGAGATTTTGCATGAGTTTCGCCGTCTTCTCGAACACAGTATTGTGGAAAACGCCGAATACAATATAGGGGGAAGAACCGTAATCAACCAGTTTCTCGGCAGTATTCAGCACCGTGCGAAGCCCCAGCTCTTCGCGAATGGACCGCAGATCTCGCAGGGGCGCGCACCACTGTTCGGAGGCTATGAATAGTACACCAGCCAGCTTCGCGGCATGAATGGCGGTTTCGCGTGTCATGTTCCCGGACGTAACCCCCATTTCCTGCAGTAAAAGCGGTAGCGTAACCCCCCATTTGGGAGGGAGAGGTGCGCTGCCATGCATCGTTACAGGTATTCCGCATGAGGCGAGTACGAAGGCTGTTGCGAAGGTGGCGATAAACGATGACTTCCTGCCATCGTACGGACCGGCAAAATCAATACCTTCCTGCATCGGGAAGCGATGGGTATATTTACGGCAGACGTTTACGAATGCTTCCAGCTCGGCAACGCTCTCCATTTTAATGCGCTCCGCGGCAAAGAAAGCTCCGATTTGAGCAGGGGTTGCCGACTGGGTCATAATAAGCTCGGCAGCAGATTCGGCTTCGGCATAATTCAGATCTCGGGCGCCTCTTTTGCCGCGACCCACTTCTTTTAATATTTCAATGATATTCATGTTCAGGCCCCTTTCAGATTTATGCTTTTAGCATTTGCTGTGCTTTGACGATGGAGATGGCCACATCAACGATACGTTTGCGTTCGTTCATTGCTTTTTTGCGTAGCACATCGTATGCTTCCGCTTCCGGGATGCCGTTTACTTCCCCCAGTATTCCTTTGGCCATATCAATCCATTTGCGTTCTTCCAGTCGAGCGGTCAGTTGCTTGCGTTCACTTTGCCAATGCTGGCGTTCAAAAAAGCGTTTGGCACTAAAATGAAGAGCCCAATTCAGTTCATGGGCTGCCATTGAAGGGGTTAGAATGCCATCGACAGTGACATCAGCTTCACAAGCCTCTGTCGATGATAGCGCTGATTCTGCGCTGCACCACCAGAGCAATGGGACCGCTTTGGCTTGCTCCAGCCTGTCACTCCATATGCTGATAGTGCCGACAGGTATGTTTAGTACCGCCGCATCTGCATTAAGGATTAGCTGTTTGATTTCGGATTCATTGCGGCAGGGCAGAGTTAGGTATCCGTTGGACTCTAAAAGGTACTCAGGTCCTGCCTGCCACGAGGAAACGGCGTGTGTCTGCTCAGATACATGGTCAGAATGTAAGTGAATTACCAACAAGGAACGCAAGCGGGCTCCTCCTCTCTGTAACATGAAGGGTAGTTAGGGATGGGGATGGTATTCATTGATAACAAATATGACATGAAATTTTATCTGTTTGCTTATTTTTTTCACCATCATCAAATTAAAACGGACTTTTAAACCATTTTGGCGTGTTTTGGTCTGAAAATCAATCCTAATTTTGTAGGAGAGTGATATTTTATACGTCATAGATATGTTACATGGTGATAAAATATAATTTTTTATAAGATATTGCGTAAGGAATGTTGACATATCATTTGAACCATTATATATTAGCTACAGTACTTTTTAATTCCATACTCTGATGGATACAACGGCGTATTCGATGAAACGGCAATGGAGCCTGTTTTCTCATGTGAGGGATATTTTGAATCCCCATATGTGAAGCAGGCTTTTTATGTTTTAAGGATACAAATGGAAGGGGAGTGACCTGATGAACGATATCCAAAAGTTAGTGTTGATCGGCAACGGAATGGCGGGAATACGCACTCTCGAACATTTGCTGAAGCTTGCACCAGGTAGCTATGAAATTACGGTATTCGGGGCCGAGCCCCATCCAAACTATAACCGGATCATGCTGTCCTCCGTTCTGGCGGGAGGGGCTGGTTTGCAGGATATTGTCATCAACGACTGGAGTTGGTATGAAGACAACAATATTCGATTGTATACCGATGATCCTGTCACAGCTATCGATACGGAAAAGCAGCAGGTGACGTCGCGCTCCGGCGTATGCATCTCTTATGATTTGTTGTTGTTGGCAACAGGTTCTAAAGCCTTTATTCTGCCGCTTCCAGGAGCCGACAAGGAAGGTGTTATCGGTTTTCGGGATATTCGTGACTGTGAAACGATGATGGAGACCGCAAAGACACACAAAAAAGCAGCCGTCATCGGCGGCGGATTGCTTGGGCTGGAGGCAGCTAGGGGGCTGCTTAACTTGGGGATGGACGTCACGGTTATTCATATTAACGGATATATTATGGATCGGCAGCTGGATGAGGCTGCTTCCCTTATGCTACGGCGCGAGCTGGAGGAGCAGGGAATGACTTTTCTGGTCAATAAGCGGACGGCGGCTATTACGGGGCGTCGCCGCGTGGAAGGGTTGAAATTTGCCGATGGCAGCGAGCTGGAAGCAGATCTGATCGTTATGGCGGTAGGCATCAAACCAGACATTGAACTGGCGCTGTCGGCGGGGATCCCTGTAAACCGCGGCATCATCGTAAATGATTACATGGAAACGAATATCCCCGGAATCTACGCCGTTGGAGAATGCGCAGAACACCGGGGAATCACTTACGGGCTGGTTGCTCCATTATATGAGCAAGGTGGTGTACTGGCTCAGCGGCTCGCGGGAATGGAGATTCCCGGCTACAGTGGTTCTGTTACCTCGACAAGGTTGAAGGTATCGGGTGTCGACGTGTTTTCAGCAGGGGATTACAAGGATGAACCGGGAACACGTTCCCTGCGGTATCAGGATGATATTGGCGGCGTCTACAAAAAAATCGTGATCAAGGAAGAAAAACTGATCGGAGCTGTTCTGTTTGGGGATACGTCTGACGGAGCCATGCTGTTTTCTTTGATCAAAAGTGGCGAGTCGGTGGTTGGCCGAGAGAAAGAGTTATTACTAGGCTTCAATCCCGGTCAACCTGAAGCTAGTGGCGCCATGATGCTAGAGCAGATGCCTGATGACGAAATTGTATGCGGATGTAATGGTGTATCCAAGGGTGACATTGGAGAGGCGGTTGCGGCTGGCTGCCGGAGTGTCGGGGAGATTAAGGCATGCACGAAGGCATCGGCATCATGTGGCGGCTGCAAGCCATTAGTGGAGGGACTCTTACAGCTATACGCAGGCGCAGAAGCCGGAGAAACGATGAAAGAGGGAATTTGTAGTTGTACGACGCTTGACCGGGAAGCGATCATTGATAGCATTCGGGAGATGGGATTGAAGAGCGTCAAAGAAGTGATGAATGTGCTGGGCTGGAACGAGACAGAAGGATGTACCAAATGCCGGCCGGCCCTCAATTATTATCTAGGTATGCTATGGCCGCTGGATTATGAGGATGAGAAGGAATCCAGATTCACGAATGAACGGTACCATGCCAATATACAGAAAGATGGCACCTATTCTGTCGTGCCCCGCATTTATGGAGGAGTTACTTCACCTGCCGACCTGAAGAAAATTGCTGCTGTCGCAGAGAAATACAATGTGCCTCTGGTGAAATTTACGGGTGGCCAACGTCTTGACCTGCTTGGTGTGAAGAAGGAGGATTTGCCGGGGATCTGGGCCGAGTTGGATATGCCTTCTGGATATGCCTATGGAAAGACGCTGCGAACGGTTAAGACGTGCGTAGGTAACACCTTTTGTCGCTTTGGCACTCAGGATGCTATGGGTATGGGCATCCGGTTGGAAAAGGCATTTGAACGTCTGAATGCGCCATCCAAAGTCAAACTGGCTGTATCTGGTTGCCCGCGTAACTGCGCTGAAGCGACGATCAAGGATTTGGGCGTCGTTGCTATTGACGGTGGCTGGGGGATCTACGTTGGAGGTAACGGCGGTATTAAGGTTCGGGCAGCTGAACTGCTTTGTACCGTTAAAACTGAGGATGAAGTGATGGAATGGACCGGTGCCTATCTGCAGTATTATCGCGAGCAGGCCAATTGGAACGAACGCACAGCCCATTGGGTGGAACGGGTCGGAGTTGAATCCATCAAACACGCACTCGCGAATGCAGAGACGAGGAAGCAACTGGTGACCAGAATTGAGGAGACGTTAAGCACGACGACTGATCCGTGGCACGAAATTATTCACAACGAAGAGCTGCGCAAAAATTTTGTGCAACTGCCGGAACTTAAGCCAGTAATGGAATAGGGGGCTGACAAAATGGAGACTAATACGACAACCAACAGAATCAGAATAGCTGATCTGAACGAAATTGACCGACGTGGAGCAAGGGCAGTTCGCATTCATAATACAGAGATAGCTGTATTCCGTCTGAGCGATGGCAGCGTGCATGCGCTTGAGAATCGTTGTCCGCACAAAGGGGGGCGGTTATCCGAAGGAATGATATGTGGCTCATCGGTCCATTGTCCGCTCCATGACTGGAAAGTCGACCTTTCCACTGGCCGGGTGCAAGAGCCGGATACTGGATGTGTGACTGCTTACCCCACGGAGATTGACAGTGAGAGCGGGGAGGTTTATATCGTAATCTAAGAGTTCTATGCGTATTGTGCTGGAGGTTCTGCTTTTTTTTCTTCTATATAATAGAAGGATCAAGGTGAAAGGCTTTGTTGAAGAAGTAGGCATCATTTTGATTGAAAAATAGGTTATTGACTAAATCTTAGTCAATAACCTATTTTCTTTTCACAGGATAACTGGATTTATCTCGAGACAAACAAAAAAGCCTTGAGTATCAAGGCTTTTGACGAATAGGACGGATGGGGATCGAACCCATGACCCTTACCCTGTCAAGATAATGCTCTCCCGCTGAGCTACCGTCCTGCGGTTACTAGATAATATCATGTATTAACCATATATGTAAAGTGGAAAAATAGAAGTCAGCCTGTACTTCATGAGCATTTATATATATAATTCGAATTTAGTGAGTTTGCAATCTGGAATTAATGATAGGGGGAACAGATGATGGCCGCAGAAATTATAAGTGTAACAACAGAGGAGCAGCTACAGGAGGCAATATCGATCCGTACCAAAGTGTTTGTCGAAGAGCAAAAAGTTCCTCTCGATTTAGAAGTTGATCATTATGACAAGCTGGGAGATACGGCCCATCATTTGCTAATTTGTGAACATGGTGAAATGGTGGCCACTGGTCGGTTGACATACTATGAGGAAGATACAGCTAAAATGCAACGTATTGCCGTTCTCAAGGAGCATCGTGCCGCAGGCTATGGACGTGTATTACTGCTAGCACTGGAGGAACGTGCACGTGAATTGGGGCTAAGATACTCGCTGCTAGATGCCCAATGTCAAGCCGAGAAGTTTTACGAAAAGCTCGGTTATGAGACGATCTCTGATGAACCTTTTGACGATGCGGGAATACCGCATGTACGTATGCGCAAAAAGTTGTAGTCGACAGCGTAAGGTGCATACAAATCTGTACAATGTGCATGCTAGTAAAAGTTCCTCCACTATACTATGGATAAGGAGCGATACAGCATGGCTAATACAGAACGGGAGCAAATTACAGCAGTACGTAAAAACGGGGATGGCGACCTTACGTCTTTTCAGACATCTACCGGTCGGATTTTAGATTATAGCCAAGCATTGAACGAGATTGAGGCAGGCTCAATTGCAGGCGTTAACGTGTTCAAGGCCAAGGATGGAAGCAAACGAATTCGGGGAGATGCCGATGGAGATCCTTCTAACAACCTGGATCAACTGCCATTGTTCTGACCTTAATTCGCAACATTAGAATGCAAGTTCATCATTATATTCAAGAACAGCAAGCCGCCTGGCTATCCTTTGTAGGAAAGCTAGGCGGCTTTTGTTAATTGTTCAAGCTGTATTTAGTATGCTACTCTGCACGTTCCAACTCTGTAAGTTGATATACTCGTTGCTGCTCCAGAAAGGACATGACCCCTGCCTTCTCCCTGAACTGTTCCATATCATCACTATAGTGCATTAGATGAATCCGTTCTTGAAGAGATGGCGCCAAGCTTAGCAGCTCGTCCAATGTCGTATGGACTTCTCCAGCGCCTTGTAATTGAACCTCATGGAGAATACTCCGACATCCTCGTTCATGCACCAGATGATGAAGCAAATCAGGGTCAAAAACCATATCTGCACTATAAAAAAGGCGGTCATTAATGAATATGGAATAACTGTTTTTACCAGGAATATGCCTTGTAGGGATTAGCTCCACCTGAATACCGGATACTAATGTAGTGGGTGCACCAGGCGTTATTACGTTTACCTCGAATACATCTTCAAGCTTGTCAATCATACCCTGCTGTGACATTCCGCCCTTGAGTGTATGCTCCCATAAAGGGTAGATTAGTGGTTCGGCGATATAAAGTAGAGGCTTGCGACGATGAAGAATGTTCATTTGAAAACCGAATTCCTCCAAACCTCCGACATGATCTGCGTGAATATGTGTGATTAAAATTGCGTCAATATCAGGCAGAGGGACGCCCATTTGGTGTAATGCTAAAGAAGCGGTTGTACCGCAATCGATCAGCAGTTTGCCTTCTCCGCTGTCCAGCAGCGCGTTGTTGTTGTAATAATGCTTGGCAAAGGCACTGCCTGTGCCAAGCATTTGTATCGTTAGGCTCATTATGGATTTATCCTCCAGACTTTGTGTACTAGGACTTCTACAGTCGTATTTTATCACCTATGCTACCGGAACTAAAGATTTGGCTCCTTATGTAAAAACTTTGGACAATTTGTGAAACACAGCGCAACTTGTGCGGCTGAGCTAGGTATAAATGTACGACAGAAGGTTTTAAACAGATGACGATGGAGGGATTAGTAGTTATGAAATGGAGAAGAGTGATGGCCCTGATGATGGCCTTTTCAATAATGGGAGGGACCGCCATTTCGGCGGAATCCGCCAAGGACCAAGTGCAGTTGATTATTAATGGAGAAGTGTCAAAAGATGGTGCAGTTGTCATTGATGGGAAAACCTATGTGCCCATCCGTGATTTTAATGGACTTGTCAATTTTGATCCATCCGGTGGAAAAGTTGTTTTCGACCAGCCGAACGTGCATATGTTCCTGTTCAAGGGAGATACTGTGTTTGGTAACGTGAATAAAGGCAATAAAGTGAAATTTAATGTATTTAGTCAAATTGATACCTTGAAAACAGATATCTCCGGAGTGAAGGTAGCGATCACCGACCCTTCGGGCAACGTGAAGGATATTCAGTCTCAAGATATCAAAGGAGCGCAAAAGGATAACTTCTGGTTCCGTACGAACGACTTTACGTATGATTTCAAAACAGCAGGGAATTACCGGGTTGGTTTCTATATTAAAGAGAGCAAAGACGGCAGCTATACCTTGGTGTCCGAAAAAGTCATTACAGCGATAAATTAGGCATACCACAAATTGACCTGCACCCTTGATCATGTTACGATACGGGGGAAAATAAAACAATTTGAAGGTAGGTATTTCCATGAGTGATCACAAACATGAACACGGTGAAGCCTGCAACCACGATCATGACCACGAACATGAAGAAATGGTTCTTACGCTAACTGATGAAAATGGTAAAGATGTAGAAATGGTGCTGGTAGAGACCTTTGACGTAGAGGATCACATTTATGCTCTTCTGCTTGAGCGAGGCAATCCCGAAGCGGATGGCATTATTCTTCGTATGGAAGAAGAAAACGAAGAAATGGTGCTTTACAATATTGAGGACGAAGATGAGTGGAAACGTGTAGAAGCTGCATATAGCGAGCTTGTTGCGCAATACGAATAGAATTGGATGTAGCAGCTGTATAGCTCTTTAAGAAAAAAAGCCCCCGAATGGGGGCTTTTTTTCTTGACTATCAACATGTTTTTTAAGCATGTATTGACAGTTCAATATTATGAAATAGCGTCAGTTTCGACGATAACCTTCACCTGATGTACTGTTCGGTCCTCAGGTCCTTTAACAGGCAGGCCTACTTCTACATGATCAACAATATAATCAATATTGTCCTGCGAAATAACTTCTCCTGGCAGTAAGATTGGAATACCAGGTGGATACACATAGATGAATTCTGCAATAATGCGACCTGCAGATTCCTTGAAAGGCACGATTTCCGTATCTCCATAAAAAGCGTCTCTTGGAATGAGGGAGAGCTGAGGGATATCCGGTATCTTTACAACTAGCTCATGCTCCTGACCTGTGGAATAGTGCAGAGAAGCCAGCTCACGCAGAGCTTTCAACAAAATTTCAATTTCCTCTTTGGTATCACCGGGGGTCACCAAACAGAGAATATTGTACATATCGCTAAGCTCAACCTCGATATTGTAGTGATCTCTCAGCCAATTTTCCACATCGTATCCGGTAAGGCCCAAATGGCGGATATGAACCGTAATTTTGGTTGGATCATAATCATAGGTAGCTTCCGTGCCAAGAATTTCGCTGCCAAAGCAATATAGCCCTTCAATCTTGTTGACCTCTGAACGACAATATTCAGCCAATTCCAGAGCACGTTGTGCTATTTCATGACCGTTAAGGGCTAGATTACGTCGGGATGTGTCCAACGAAGCCAGCAGAATATACGAAGTCGACGTTGTTGTCAGCATACTGAAAATCGTTTGTACACGCTGTGGGTTAACGTATCCGTTTTTCGTATTTACATTCAGAATTGAGCTTTGAGTCAAGGAACCACCCAGCTTGTGAACGCTTGTAGCTGACATGTCTGCTCCCGCCTCCATGGCGGACATCGGTAGATCAGAGTGAAAATGAATCAGTACTCCATGAGCCTCATCGACCAGGACCGGCACATTATAGCTGTGAGCGAGATCTACAATTTCCTTCAAATCGGCGCACACACCGTAATATGTCGGGTTGATAACAAGGACGCCCTTGGCGTCAGGGTGACGTTCCAATGCCCGGCGTACGGACTTGGTTGTAACCCCGTGGTGAATACCGAGATTCTCATCACTGACTGGAGAAATAAATACTGGTTTTGCACCAGCAAAGATAATGGCAGACATTATAGATTTGTGTACGTTTCTGGGTACAATAATTTTATCACCTGGCAAGCAAATGGACATAATCATGGTGATGATGGCTCCGCTTGTCCCCTGTACACTGTAATACGTATAATCAGCTCCGAAGGCCTCTGCTGCAAGCTTTTGAGCTTCTTCGATGACGCCTGATGGCTGATGCAGATCGTCCAATGGAGCGATGTTGATCATATCTATGGAAAAGGCATTATCCCCCATAAATTCGCGAAATTCCGAATCTGCTCCCACTCCCTTTTTATGACCTGGGATGTGAAATTGAACCGGGTTGCTCTGAGCATGCTTTTTCAAAGCAGTAAAAAGCGGGGTGTTGCTTTGATTCATTAGTGTTGTCACAACCTTTCGTGCAGGATTTCGACAATCCTGTGCAAGTGATAATAGAACAAAATTGAGTATAGCAGTTTGAAGTAGGAATGCAAGCGATTGAGGGCGCATTTATTTGCGAAAGAGTGGAGTAGGCTGAGAACCCGGTCTATACAGCCAAAAAACGAAGGTGGAGGATGTGGATTAGATGAGGCAAAATGGACGAAAAAAAGCTCCAAAGCGGCTGTGGACTCCTTTTTTTAGCAAATTGTGGGTATTGGTATTTCTGGTCGAATTTATGAAAGGATCTCTTCTGGTATCCATCCTGCCGGTATATATGGGAGAAACGCTTGGTTTGTCGGCCGGGATTATTGGTTTGGCCTTTTCGCTTCAGTATTTTGGAGACAATGCGTTTCGGGCACCGGCGGGTTGGATGGCTGAACGGCTCGGCTACCGTGGAACGATGTCGACCGCACTGTTGTTTACGCTTGTAGCGATTATTATGCTGAGCGTATTGACAGAGCCCGTGTGGCTCGTCGTTGCGTGTCTGCTGCTCGGTCTGGGTACTTCTCCGCTCTGGCCTTGTGTTATGACCGGAACGACCGAAATGTCCGGGCCTAATAACAGCAATGGCGCGGCGATGGGCACACTGGAAATTGCGTCTATGGGTGGAACGGGATTGGGTCCGCTCATTATGAACTTTGCCATATCCCACTATGGGCATTCTTACGGCATGGTGTTCATGATTTTGATAGGATGCAGTATTGTATTGTTGTTGGTTGCTCTTATGCTGCCAGGACCGAAAAGGTCTCCTGATAAAGGTGACCTCGAACAGAGCGCTCTAGTGTCGTCTGATGGGTACACAAAGCAGAAACAGCAAATTCTGAAAGGAATCCAGGAGACGATCGGTGTGCTCAAAACAAAGCTTAACGTCAATCCGTTAATTTACCCGGCGCTATTTTTGCAGTCTTTTGTTATCGGTTTGATCAGCCCCGTACTGACGCTGTACGCTCGGACGGACCTCGGGATTTCACCAAACCTGTACAGCGTGCTTCTGATTGCAGGCGGTGGGGTGACTGTGCTGGCACTGATCCCTTGTGGCAAGTTGGTCGACAGACTTGGAACGGAGTATTTTCTACATGTTGGCTTTTTGCTAGCCGGAATTACGCTGTTTTTCTTCTCAATCGTTCGATCTATTCCGCTGGTGTTTGTATCCGTGGCGCTTATTGGTTTGGGATATGCGCTCATTTTGCCTGCATGGAACACCTTTCTTGCCCGATTGATTCCGGAAAGCGAGCGAGCAACGGTGTGGGGCTTTTTTTTAACACTTCAAGGCTCCGGCATGGTTATAGGCCCGCTCGTTTCAGGAGTGCTATGGGACCGTGTCGGACACACCGCTCCATTTATCATCAGTGGGGTCGTGATGCTGCTCATGTTTGGCTGCCACCTGGCTCTGGCGCGCAATCCACGCAGGAAGAATGTGGAGGCCTGAACAGCGCCTTGAAAAGCGGCGAGGGCTACTCTTTCGAGAAAGACATTCGGTACAGCGGCAGCAAATGCTCAAAGGTAGAACGCACTGCCTGTAATAATGCAGCCCCGTCGCTGGCAAGTGGATCTTCTCGGTCAATACGGATTCCACACATGACCTCCGCTTTTTTTACCTGTTGCAGCTTATGGATGATCGTTTGAAAATCTTCATTATCCATATGTTGTTGTTCTGTGCCTTCCGGAGCCATATGATCCATGGACCAGTAAAAATGATCAGGCAGGTTAGAGCGCACATCGCTCAGATTGGCTTCGAGTGCCTGGGCAAATGTAGCTTTGTTAGGACTTTCATAAATAATTGCAAAAATAACGAATAGGTGGGAAGCGAACATACCTACCTCAAAATGCGGCAGCGCCTTGTACCCGCGCTTATTTGCCGCCCAGGCTACCCAAGTATCTTTGGGGGGATTGACTTTGCGTCGTGCATGCTTGGCGACGTGAACGTGCATAGGCTCTCCACATAAGTCCGTCAGAAATGGGGCTAATTCCTCGCCAATTGCCTCCAGCTTGGGCCGAACCTGCTGAATCAGCACTTCCATACGAGGCTCCAATCCCGGTATTTCAAAAACATCGAAGTCCTTTGCAGTAAATCCACTAAATGTCATTCCTTTTCCTCCTGTAACTGGGTTAAGCCATAACGTGTGGCGTAATATGTCCAATTATAGCATAATGCCGCCGGGCTTGGCCGACTTTAGACTAGGTTTGAAACAAGCATATAAGGCAAAAGTAGGATTGTTCGCTGTTACTCATAAAAATAGGTCAAATAACCAAGTACCCTTACATAAAATGAAGTATAAAATAGAGCAAGGGAAGATCAAGCGGGAAAGCCGCAGGCTTGCTGTAGCCGGACTTCTTGAATCGGACTTGAAAAAGGAGGGAATGCCGTGAACAAGGGCTGTGAGGTAGAATATTGCAATCTAGAGCTCCGGTTTAGCCGTCGGCATATCCATAATCTGATCAAGGATTTGATATCGGAAGGGTATTCGCTGTACTGGAGCGAGGATGAGTCGTACCTGGTTTTGTCGGTGAGAACCGGGCGTAAGCTGGTGAAGCTCCGTTTTCAACAGCTGCGCACAGGACACTACAAGTTGGCTGGAGATTATGTAATCCGCGATGCCAAGCTGGCTGAGTGGTTGGAGAAGCTGATTGGAAGCACCCGAGGTCATGCCATTGTCAAAAGAGTCAAGGATCATCATATTTTGGTAGAAAATATTTTGTTTGGTGAGGTCATTCGTCTGGTCGAGGTTACAGGCTTTAAGCAGCGTGTCATTTATCAGAAGGGACCGGTGCTGTCCGCACAGGAAATGGAGGATATGTACGCTTCCAATGAAGGAGAAACCCGACTGCTGCTGCTTAAAATGGAAGTGGACGATGAATTGGAGAAGCTGTTCATAGCGATGACAGACGGAGATAAGGCTAAAATCGGGAATTGCCATGAACGCCTGCAAACGCTATCCCACCAACTGCTGATGATGGAAGCGTAGTACATCTGAACACCTCATGTAAATGGGGTGTTTTGATCTGTGAATAGACAGGGGTTCACTTCTTACATCAAAAACGTTAAAATAGAAGTGCACGTGTTCCGATTCACATAAAGTGTAATGCGGTAAAGCGGCGATATAGAAGACAAAATATGTTGCAAAGGATGAGGAACCAGATGGCAAAACAGCAAATTGGTGTGATCGGCCTGGCGGTAATGGGTAAGAATTTAGCCCTTAACATTGAGAGCAGAGGCTTCACCGTCTCGGTTTTTAACCGCTCTCCAGAAAAAACGCACGATCTTATCAAAGAAGCAGAAGGTAAAAAACTGACGGGTACTTTCTCTATTGAAGAATTTGTGAACTCATTGGAATCCCCCCGTAAAATCCTGATCATGGTTCAAGCTGGTAAAGCAACAGATGCCACGATTGAACAGCTTGTGCCTCATCTGGACAAGGGCGACATTATTATAGACGGAGGCAATGCCTACTTCCCTGATACACAGCGCCGTAGCAAGGAGCTGGAGGAAAAAGGACTTCGCTTTATTGGTACAGGCGTATCCGGTGGTGAAGAAGGTGCCTTGAATGGTCCTGCTATCATGCCGGGTGGACAGGAAAGTGCCTATAAACTGGTAGAGCCGATTCTAACGGCAATCTCTGCTAAAGTGGAAGGCGACCCTTGCTGTACATATATCGGTCCTGACGGTGCTGGTCACTATGTAAAAATGGTGCATAACGGTATCGAGTACGGCGACATGCAATTGATCGGTGAAGCGTATCACTTGTTGAAATCAGTCCTGAATGTGAATGCGGAAGAGCTTCATGAAATCTTCACGGAATGGAATAAAGGGGAACTGGACAGCTACCTGATTGAAATTACAGCTGACATTTTTTCCCAGTACGATGCTGAAACAGGCAAGCCAATGGTAGACGTTATCTTGGATGCTGCTGGTCAAAAAGGTACAGGTAAATGGACAAGCCAAAGCGCGCTGGATCTGGGTGTGCCATTGTCCATGATTACCGAATCCGTATTCTCCCGCTTCTTGTCTGCTATGAAAGAGGAGCGCATTGCGGCAAGTAAAGTGCTGAGCGGTCCTAATGCTGAGTCCTTCAGCGGCGACAAAAAAGAATTTATCGAAAGTGTACGTAAAGCACTGTTTGCAAGTAAAATCGTGTCCTATGCTCAAGGTTTCGCTCAAATGCGTGCAGCTTCCGATGAATATGATTGGGATTTGAAATACGGAAAAATCGCTATGATCTTCCGCGGCGGTTGCATTATCCGCTCGCAATTCCTGCAAAACATCAAGGATGCATATGACCGCGATCCTGCCTTGAAAAACCTGTTGCTGGATTCTTACTTCAAAAATGTAGTTGAAACGTATCAAGATGCATGGCGTCAAGTGATTTCCGTGGCTGTATCCCAAGGTATTCCAGTGCCTGGCTTCTCCAGCGCGCTTGCATACTATGACAGCTACCGCACTGAGCGTTTGCCAGCAAATCTGCTGCAAGCACAACGTGACTACTTCGGTGCCCATACGTTCAAACGTGTGGACAAAGAAGGCGTATTCCATCATCAATGGTTCTAATGAACGGACGGATATGCATGAATAGCATTATGTAATACAACGGAAGCTTTTTTGCCCTATGGGTAGAAGAAGCTTCCGTTTTTTAATTTATAATTATGGACACGATTATGATGGCAGTAGAGGATTGTGTAATCTTTTGGCGCTATGGTATGATAGGGACAAAATATTTTAATGCATTACCGCGTCTAAGCTTTGAGTCAAAACAAAAAAGACGGGAAGTTCCCGTCTCTTTTGTTAAGTAGGTTTTCTATTGCTCCTGTGACCATTGCAGCATGCCGCCAGTCATGTTAGTACAGCCTTCATAACCTAGCTGCTGTAGATATTCGCAGGCTCGTTCACTGCGGTAACCGCTCCGGCAAATAAAGATAATTTCACCGGTGCGTTCAATTTCTTCAAGACGACCCGGAAGCTGTCCGAGCGGAATGTGCTTGGCACCTTCAATCATGCCTTCCGCTACTTCTTCCGCTTCGCGGACGTCGATTAATTGCAATTGCTCTCCTGCTTGCAGACGTGCGCGCAACTCAGAAGGTTCAATCAGGGCGATTTGCGTCATGGCCGGACCTCTTTTCTGATATATATTGGGTGCTACGTATGTTTTTGACGTGTGCAAAATGTCACACACACTCTATGTATGATAGCTAAGCTATCTCTAGGCTGTCAATCGGCTTAATCCTAAAGGCAGATAAAGATTAATTAACCGACGGAATTCAACTTGAGGGACTTAGATTAATATTTCTTATTTTTTGGGTGGAGAAATGAATGCTACAACTTGTATAATTAACGTAAAATAGGATGGTTTGAACCGAAAAGGAGCATGTACATTATGGATGTTATCGTTAGACCTACCCCTTCCTTGCAAGGAGAGATTGGGGCCCTGTCCTCCAAAAACTACACTACTCGTTATCTGCTCACTGCGGCACTTGCTGAAGGACAAAGTACCATTTATTATCCAGCTCATAGTGAAGATAGTGATGCTATGCGCCGTTGTATCGCCGATCTGGGTGCAGTACTGGAAGAGGATGATGAAAAAATAGTGATTACAGGTTTTGGTAGCCATCCTCAAGCTGTGAAGGAATTGAATGTGGGAAACGCAGGAGCGGTGCTCCGTTTTTTGATGGGTATTGCATCTCTATGTCCGGATGTTACATTTGTTAATACATATCCCGACTCATTGGGCAAGAGACCACATGATGATTTAATCGATGCACTGGGGCAACTGGGCGTGAAAGTAGATCATCGTGAAGGTAAGTTGCCAATTCGTATTCAGGGTGGTCAGGCGAAGGGCGGTAAAATTCAGGTGTCCGGCTCGGTTAGCTCACAATATTTGAGCGCCCTGCTATTCCTTACGCCTTTACTGGAGGAAGACAGTGAAATCGAAGTGCTGCATGATTTGAAATCTAAGGTGGTCATTGGGCAGACTCTGGAGGTATTGCAAGAGGCTGGTATTATCATTCATGCAAGCGATGATTACATGTCTTTCCGTGTCCCGGGGCGGCAATCCTACCAGTCACGTACGTATACGGTACAGGGAGACTATCCAGGGAGTGCAGCGGTGCTGGCGGCTGCTGCAGTAACGAATTCCGATGTTACCATCCATCGTCTTAAAGAGCAGAGCAAACAGGGAGAACGCGCTATTGTAGATGTGCTGCGTATGATGGAAGTGCCACTGACACATGAGAACGATACCGTCGTTGTTAAGGGCAATGGCCGATTGAAAGCTGTTGAGTTTGACGGTGATGCTGCAACAGACGCTGTGCTTGCAATGGTGGCTGCGGCTGTATTTGCTGAAGGCACGTCCCGTTTTTATAACGTGGAGAATTTACGGTATAAGGAATGTGACCGCATTACCGATTATTTGAATGAGCTGACCAAGGCTGGTGCTCGGGTAGAAGAACGTCAAGCAGAAATTATCGTACATGGCAGACCGGAGGGTGTCGAAGGTGGCGTGGAAATTAACGCGCACTTTGATCACCGTGTTATTATGGCCTTGACGATTGTAGGTTTGCGCGCACAGAAGCCGCTAGTAATCAAGGATGCACATCATGTCGCCAAATCGTATCCGCAGTATTTTGACCATCTAATGACGCTTGGTGCTTCTGTAGAATGGGTAAAATAAAAACAAACGAAGATGCGAATAGGAGGGAACAGAATGGCTTTTGAAAATCCGTCGAGAGAAGAGATTAAAAGCATTTTGGAACAAGTAGGCAATATTGCGGTTGTTGGTTTGTCTGATAAATCAGACCGTACTTCATACATGGTTTCTTATGCCATGCAGAAGCGGGGATACCGGATTATTCCGGTTAACCCTGCGGTGGCAGGGCAAACGATTCTTGGGGAGACTTGTTATGCCAGTCTTGCTGAAGTACCTGAGCCTGTGGAGCTGGTCAATGTATTCCGCCGCAGTGAATACTGTGCAGAGGTTGCGCGTGAAGCAGCTGCTATTGGAGCTAAGATTTTGTGGCTTCAACAGGGAATTATAAGCCAGGAAGCCGCTGACATTGCGCAGGAGCATGGAATGACGGTTATTATGGATCGTTGCATTAAGGTGGAGGACTCAGTGGCCCAAGCTGTACGTAAAGGATAAACATGGATCAGTGATCTGTGCTATACGCAGATGAATAAAAACCTTCTTCCCTTGCTTCACAGGGTTGAAGGTTTTTGGTGCGAAACGAGGAATATGGTACAGTATATTATACTTTCAGGAATCCATATAATGTATGTATGTCTTGATGATGAAATAGCTCTAAACGGATTCATAGTGTTATCTGTTGTGATGATAAAGTTTTTGACCTGTAGTAGCGTAAATAAATATTTTTGCAGATGGAATCATTGCTTTGACAAAAGTATTTATTCGGCTTACCATCAGGGATAGAAAGGAGAGGAATGCCATGAATTGGCTCGGATCCTTACAACAGCTCGGTCGTGCTGTCATGCTCCCGACGATGGTGCTACCAGCCGCTGCAATATTGCTAAGTCTCGGCAGCCTTCCTTGGTCCACATGGGGATTCCCTATGGTGTCTGATATGGCAAATGCGGCTGGACACGGGATTTTTTATTTTTTGCCATATTTATTTGCGGTTGGTGTTGCCCTGGGTATGTCGAATCAGGCAGGTCAGGCGGGACTGGCAGCATTGGCTGGTATGGCTATATACGATCAGGTCACATTGAGATTTGGAAACGGACTCATTCAACCGGCGACGCTCATTGGTATCATTTTGGGGGTCATTTCAGGGGTGGCCTATAATCGCTTCAAAAGCATCAAATTGCCCGAGGTGTTTCAATTTTTTGGAGGTACCCGATTTGTTCTGCTGCTTATTGGCCTCTTCTCGGCTGTGTTTGCAGGACTCATGCTAATTATTGCCCCACTCATACAGAGAGGGCTGCAATTTATAGTAGGTCTGGAATCAAGCTTGGGCGGCTTTGGACTGTTTATCTACGGTATTCTATACCGGTTGCTGGCGGCCTTTGGTCTGCACCATCTGCTTAATAATATTTTTTGGTTTCAACTGGGTACATATAAAACGCCGTCTGGCAACGTTGTGCAGGGCGATTTACCCCGGTTTTTTGCTGGCGATCCGACAGCGGGCTATTTCATGTCCGGGTTGTTCCCCATTATGATGTTTGCCATCCCTGCCATTGCGCTAGCGATCATTCAGGAAGCGCGTGAAGATTTGAAGCCAAAGGTGCAAAAAACATTTTTGACAGCTGCGCTTGTTTGCTTTTTTACTGGAGTGTCGGAACAGATTGAGTTTGCATTTTTGTTTGCTGCTCCTTATTTGTTCCTCGTTCATGCAGTTATGTCTGGGCTGGCCATGTGGCTTACCTTTGAGCTGGATATTCATCACGGATTTTCCTATTCGGCGGGTTTTATAGATTATGTCCTTAATTTTCATCTCTCACATAACGCCTGGTTGTTAATTCCAGTGGGAGTGGCGTACGGGCTTGTGTATTATGTACTGTTTCGATGGGCTATCCGGCGGTTCCGTATTCCAACTCCTGGGCGCGAGGAAGGTTCGGTTCTGGAGGATTGGGCCGGCAATATTCCTTATAGTGCTCCGCTTATTTTGGAAGCACTTGGCGGGAAGGAAAATATTGTGCAGGTGGAGGCCTGCATCACACGTTTGCGGCTGACCGTCCACAATGACAGACTGATCGATACCGGAGCGATGAAGGCTTTGGGATCGGCCGGGCTTATCAATCTGGGTGGAGGTAATTTGCAGGTTGTATTCGGAACGTATTCAGAACTGATTCGTGAGGAAATCGCGAAGCTGATGGAGCGTGATCTCCCTCAAATTTTGTTCAACGCTCCTGTACATGGAAAAATGCTCCCGATTCATGAAGTGCCTGACAAAATTTTTGCGACGAAGCTGGTCGGGGACGGTGTTGCTTTTGTTCCTGAACGTGGTGAACTTGTGTCTCCAGTGTATGGTACTGTGATGCACTTGTATCCGACTATGCACGCTTTAGGCATCTCCACACGAGAGGGACTTGAGGTTCTGCTCCACATCGGGATTGATACTTCACAGCTAAAAGGAAATTTTACTGCTATGGTAGAAGCAGGCGATACGGTGGAACCGGGGCAATTGCTGATCAAATTTGATTTGCAGGCGCTGCGAGAGCAAGCTCCATCACTGGTGACTCCTATGGTCATCACGAATCCGGATCGCGTCAAGTCGTGGAGCTTTGCTCCGTTTAAAACAGTGAAAAAAGGTCAGGCCTCGGTAATGTCCGTTGTGCTGCATGACAGGAATGTTGGAGGGGTAGAAACATGATAGAAGGCATCGGCGCCGCAGCAGGTGTGGCAATCGGGAAGGCATTTGTCCTGCCGAGCTGGGAGTGGGATTTACCTGATCAAAAAATGGATGCGGTAGATCTTGCAAAGGAATTTGAACGGTTGTATGAAGGGATACGCACATCCAAAAGTGAGATCCAGTTTATTAAGGATGAGTTTCGAGAGATGGTGGGGCCGGAGGAATCCAGCATTTTTGATGCTCATCTTGCGATATTGGAAGATCCAGAATTCATGAATGAAATTCGCGGAATTATTGAGCGTCAGTATAAGGCGGCTGAGGTGGCCGTGAAGGAAGCCATTGATCATTTTGTAACAATGTTTGATTTACTGGATGATGAATATATGAAGGAGCGGGCAATCGATATCAAAGATGTGGGAAACCGGCTGCTCAAGCATTTGCTGGGTGCACCGGAGGTGACTCTTCCCAAGGATACACAGCCCTATATTCTGGTAGCCAAGGAGCTCTCACCCTCCCAATCGGCACACTTGAATCCTAGCTATGTTTTAGGGATTGTAACTATGAATGGTGGTAAAACATCACATTCTGCGATCATGGCCCGCGCACTTGGTATTCCACTCGTTTCAGGACTGGAGAGCAATCTGAATTTGCCCGTTCAAACGGGAGATATGATGGTTGTGGACGGAGACCTGGGCAAAGTTTATGTGAATCCGGAAAAAACGGTAACTGATCATTATAAAATTTTGCGCGAAGAGCAGCGACGCAGAAAAGAGCAGCTTCAGGTACTTGCTTCTGTAGATGCCGTGACCAAGGATGGAACCACTCTGAGGCTGGCGGCCAATATTAGTTCGATTAAAGAGCTGGAGGCGGCTTTGAAGCATGGCGCTCAAGGTGTAGGACTGTTCCGCACGGAATTTTTATACATGGATCGCAAATCTGCTCCAGATGAAGAGGAACAGTATGAAGTATATCGGCTGATAGCGGAAAAGGCAGGAAACCACTCCGTAGTCATCCGTACATTGGATATCGGTGGAGATAAGCCGTTGGACTATCTTCAACTACCAGAGGAAGAAAATCCTTTTCTAGGTTACCGTGCTATACGGATCAGTCTGGATTGGAAGGAATTGTTTAAAACCCAGTTGACTGCAATTTTGCGAGCCAGTGCAATGGGAAATATCAAGGTAATGTATCCGATGATTTCATCCGTGGAGGAGGTCCGCCAGGCAGATGCTCTTTTGAAGGAGGCTATGGCGGATTTGGATGCAAGAGGGCTTACCTATAATCCGAACATTCAGCGAGGAATTATGATTGAGGTACCGGCTGCGGCGATGATCGCTGATCTATTGGCAGCTGAAACAGATTTTTTTAGTATCGGAACGAATGATCTGGTTCAGTATGTGCTGGCTGTAGACCGTATGAATGAGCAGATTGCACATATGTACCATCCATACCATCCAGCTGTACTTCGAATGCTGCGCATGACTGCACAAGCGGCACATCAAGCAGGAATTGATGTGAGTGTATGTGGTGAGATGGCTGGAGATGAACGGTCCGTTCCTCTTTGGCTGGAACTGGGGATACATCAACTCAGCATGTCTCCCCAATCTTTATTGCGGGTCAAGCATCGTGTGCTGAATACGACTGCATCTGAGGCAAAGACAGTCGCTCAGGTTTGCTTTGGCATGTCCACTGGTGCAGCGATCGAAGACAAGCTCACTGCAGCTAATGTCAGCTGCACTCCGGCCGGGCCTGGACGGCAGTAATATGTAATGTCCGTATACAGCTTCAGAAGGAGCCGAACTCCGTACTGTTAGGTTTGTCGTAGCAAACCTTAATGGCGTAGCATGGTTTAGACGAAAAAGAACCTTCAAAACCACTTTATTCATGGTTTTGAAGGTTCTTTTTTTCATCTTGTTGACAACCTCTTGTGATTATGGAAAATTCATAATTAGCAATTATCCTGATTCCATTAGATTGGGTTATTCAAGTCCTGAGTGTCAGGACTTATTCTCTTATTTCCGGGTGTTATCTGCTAACAAATCGCAGAACGCTCTTCCGTAAGGTGGAAGATCAGGCGGCCGACGAGCAGATACAATATGTCCATCCGTTACAACTGCCTCATCCTTCCAAATAGCTCCTGCATTCTCCATATCATCACGAATACCTGGTGTGGAGGTTACCGTAACACCATCCAAAATTTTAGCAGAGATCAGTACCCAGCCTGCATGGCAGATTTGTCCAATCGGCTTATGAGCAGCATGAAACTCTTGTACGAGTTGAATTACTTTGGGATAGCGGCGAAGTTTATCAGGTGCCCAACCGCCAGGGACGAGAATCCCGTCATAATCACTGCTATTCAGTTCCTCAAAGGCATATTCCGCTTCAGCAGGTACGCCATATTTTCCAATATATTTTTTACCCTTTTCCGCACCGGCTAAATGCACTTCTGCGCCTTCTTCACGAACACGGTAAATCGGATACCACAGCTCCAGATCCTCGAATTCCTCATCCACTAGGGCGATAACCTTTTTTCCGGCAAGTCTTGACATCCAACCATCCTTTCGTGCGTCACATGATGACACCTCTGTTTTGTAATCTGTACTTTTACATCTTAAGAAAAAGAACGCCCGAAGTCCATTCCTTCGCAGATTCTTATGTTAGTAGTCTGCTCTTTGACAGCAATTGTCGTCATTTTTTGATCCGCCAAAGCTTTGGTAATTTGTTCATAGCTGCAATCTGTGGAAGGATTTGAGGTCCCAAAGTCGAAATAAAACAAGGTATGATAGATTTAATGGAGTTAACAAATATTTATTAGACTAGTAGATAGATATATTTGGATTCTGACGAGATCCTCGTATAGTTTGATCCTACGTAATGAGGTGGTTAAATGCATAAGCAATGCCAATGTGGCAAACCGATGGGACTGGAACTGCGAAAGGTAATCTATGCGGGCAAGGTTGAAATTTTGCACGTCCCTGTATTCTCATGCTCGTCATGCTTTTCCAGTGAGGTTTTGCAGCATGTGACGAAAGACATTAAGGCACTATTACAAAGTCTAGGGAGCAAACCTACGGCACGGAGAATATCTTTTGCTCGCAACAATGAACTGGCAGAAATCATTCGCAAGCTTGTACTGGAGGAAGCGGACAATCCCAATGTGGATTGGCAATCTGCTTTGGAGGAGCGGATGGAGCTTCGAATTAATCTCTTATTGGATCTTTATCGCTATGCGAGAAGTCTGGGAGACGAAGATTGGATGAATGATGTAGAAAGAAAATTGGTTCAATTATCCGGTTTTACCAGTGAATCGGTATTTACGAATACAAAAAACTAAAAAATATGAAAATTTTCATGGTCACCATTGGATTTTACATGTTCTTTTTGTTACGATGAGAATAGGCCATACGACAAGACACAGAAAGGAATGTATATCCAATGGCGACGATGACAAAAATGACTACTGTTCAACAATTAAATACGGCTCTGGAAGCGTCATCAGACAAGCCGTTGCTTCTCTTTAAACATAGCACACGTTGTCCGATAAGTGCAGGCGCATATCAGGAAGTGGAGTCCTATTTGCATGGCGCTCCCAACGAAAATATTGAATACGGTATCATTTATGTAGTAGAAGATCGGCCGGTGTCCAATGAAACCGCGGACAGGCTTCAGGTGAAGCATGAATCCCCGCAGGCCATTTTAATCAAGGACGGAGAGGCTGTTTGGCATACATCCCATTCGAATATTACAGCCCGTGCACTCCACGATCATCTCACATAGATAAATGTGTGCTGTCGTTGCATAAAGTAGTATTTTGTCGTATCATGGTTCTAATTAGTTGATCTAGGATTCGGTTGAAAATTTATTGGCAATGGAGAGAAGGAATGTGACGGTAACGATCTATGATGTAGCTCGCGAAGCTGGCGTCTCAATGGCCACAGTGTCCCGCGTAGTTAACAATAATCCTAATGTGAAACCTCAGACCCGCAAGAAAGTGTACGAAGCGATTGAACAATTGGGATATCGTCCAAATGCGGTCGCTAGAGGTCTGGCCAGCAAGAAGACAACGACCGTCGGCGTGGTTATACCGGATATATCGAACTCAATTTTTGCAGAAATTGCGCGCGGTATTGAGGATATAGCGAATATGTATCACTATAATATTATTTTGTGTAATGCCGACAAGCGAAAAGAAAAAGAGATTCGTGTCATCAACACATTGCTTGAAAAGCAAGTGGATGGTCTTCTGTTCATGGGTGGTACAGTAACGGACGAGCATATTCAGGCGTTCCATACAGCTGCGGTCCCTATTGTTCTATGTGCAACGAGTGATGAAAAAGGAAGCTATCCTTCGGTCGATATCGACCATGAAGCCGCTGCTTATGATGCAGTAAACACGTTGATCCGCCATGGACACCGTCAAATCGCAATGATCAGTGGTACGCTTCAAGACCCTGCAAACGGCTATGCACGTTTCCAAGGTTACAAGAGGGCACTGGAAACAGCCGGAATTGATTATCAGGAGGATCTCGTGCGAATCGGGAACTACCGTTATGAATCCGGTGTCGAAGCAATGAAATATTTTCTCGGCCTAAAGAAGAAGCCAAGTGCGATTTTTGCTGCTACGGATGAAATGGCAATTGGTGCGATCCACAGTATTCAGGATGAGGGATTGAAAGTTCCTGATGATTTTTCGGTAATCAGTGTCGACAATATTCGTATGGCCTCTATGGTTCGTCCTCAGCTGACAACCGTCGCGCAACCGATGTACGATTTGGGTGCGGTAGCGATGCGTTTGCTGACCAAGCTGATGAAAAAGGAAAACGTGGAGAACCCTCGCGTTATTTTGCCGCATGAAACTATTTTGCGGTTGTCAGTTAATTATTTAGACTAGACGCAGTGCTGAATAGGATATACCTTCGATGAAAGCTCCTTTGATGGAGCTTTTTTCGCGGATATAAAGCTTCTTATGGACATCATCATCAAACCAAGAATAGAGGGATGCGTAATGAGCCGACTTTACGGATTAATGGGTGCTATGGATGAAGAAATTGAATTGCTGCTGGCAGCGATGACGGAAGCAAGCAAGACGGTCAAGGCTGGAATCACGTACACTACAGGAATCATTCACGGGCAAAGAGTCGTTGTCTGCAAATCCGGTGTAGGCAAGGTTAATGCTGCAGTAACAACACAAATCCTGATTGATCATTTTGGTGTAGAACAGATTATATTTACGGGAGTGGCAGGGGCCGTTCATCCCGATTTAAACATTGGGGATATTGTCATCTCATCCACATGTATGCAGCATGATATGGATGTAACGCCTTTGGGTTATGCCAGAGGGGTCATTCCTTATCAGGACACCTCAGAGTTTGTGGCTGATCCCGAGCTTGTAAGTCTAGCTGAGCAAGCCTGCAAATCGTTTGGCGATCGTTATATTGTCGGCAAGGTACTTTCTGGCGATCAATTTGTTGCAAGTCGTGAGTTAGTGACTGCATTGCATCAGGAAATGGACGGTGCTTGTACCGAAATGGAAGGTGCAGCTGTGGCTCAGACAGCTCATATGAACGCTGTGCCTTATGTTGTCCTACGGTCTATGTCAGATAAGGCTGATGGATCGGCTCACGTTAATTATGCTGAATTTACGGTAGAAGCTTCACATCGTTCGCATCGTATTGTGGAGTTCATGCTCAAGCATTTGGGCTAATGGTATAATTTTTTAATACATGAATCTTCGGACAAACCGGATATGGTCAAACTGCTCCTGTGATGCAAGGGGCACATCCTTTCCCATTCGTACCATCAGACAGTTAGCAGGATGTGAACATATTTCAGGATCATCCGTGGCGTACCAGACCATATCTACAGTTTTCATCAGACTTTCCATCATGCGGCGGTATTCCCATACGGAGAGGCCGCTGCCTTTTAAATCCCAATGCCAATAGTATTCGGTCGTAAAAATAATATAGGATTCAAGCTGGCCGTCCTCAAAGGCAATCCGAATCATTCGGCTACCCAGGCCCAGACCACGATAGTCATCGGCTACCTCAACAGCTCCAAGTTCCAGTAAATCCTTCATGCCAGCTTCCGACCAGCGCTCCATCTCATCTGGGTAATGAAAAGTAACATATCCCAGGAGAGTTTCCCCGTTGTGGGCAATGATAATTCTGCCTTCTGGCAGTTCCGAAATATCCACTAATGCATCGAACTGTTCCTTTGGTTTGCGAAAGGCATCTAATTGCTTGTGCATTTGAAATGAACGCAGTTGATCCGCGGATACGGGGCCTTCTACATAGATTGTTTGTCCGTTATGATCCAACGTATCCAAGTGGTACAGTTTTAAATGCTGCATGCGTACGCCCTCCTTGTTCGCCATAAGCTCGTTCCTCATACCCCCTACTTATAGCAAAAAAACAATTAAATGAAAAGGATGGTCGTCACATCCTGACCTATGATATACTGTTTTAGACATAAAATGTTCACAATTTAAATCAATCAGTAAACCAAAGGACTTCATCTGCTTTATTGATTTTGTAAGCGTTATCTTGTTCTGTGTGATTCTCATTAATCTATTGTGAGGAGGCTGAACGTATGAAGTTTGAAGAACTCCAGACTGTAGTTCCCACATCCAACATGGGCCCGTATGAACAAGCTTACAACAACTTTCAGTGGGAAGATGCAGAGCGTCATTTTACGTGGTATGAAACAGGCAAGGTAAATATGGCACATGAAGCCATTGATCGACATGTACAGGAAGGACGAGGGGAGAAAGCGGCACTATTGTATTGTGACGCAAACCGTCATGAAACCTACACCTTCTCTCAGCTTCGTGCTAGCTCTAACAGGTTCGGAAATGTGCTTCGCAAATACGGTATTGGTAAAGGGGAGCGGGTGTTTATTTTCATGCCGCGTTCACCCGAGCTGGTTATTAGTTTACTTGGTGTTCTAAAGGTAGGGGCTGTTGTCGGTCCATTGTTTGAGGCGTTTATGGAAACTGCGGTTAAGGATCGATTGGAGGATAGTGGGGCAGTAGCATTAGTGACCACACCTGCGCTTCTGTCACGGGTAAAACGTGAGGAACTTCCTGAGCTGCGACATATTTTTGTGGTTGGTGATATGGATGAACGCGAGCAGGGAATTATCGATTTTGAGACAGAAATGCTCACATCCTCAGAGGAACTTGAGCCAGAATGGTTGAATCGTGAAGATGGATTAATTATTCACTATACATCAGGCTCAACAGGCAAGCCCAAAGGCGTGTATCATGTGCAAAATGCAATGATTCAGCATTACTATACTGGGAAAATGGTGCTGGATTTGCGGGAAGATGATGTGTATTGGTGTACTGCTGATCCTGGCTGGGTCACGGGAACATCATACGGTATTTTTGCTCCATGGCTAAATGGAGCAACGAATGTCATTCGTGGGGGGCGTTTCAGCCCGGAAGACTGGTACCGCACGATTGAGCGTCACGAAGTGACCATATGGTATAGTGCTCCTACAGCGTTTCGGATGCTGATGAGCGCAGGGGAGCAGGTTGTTTCCAAATATGATCTTAGCAGTCTGCGGCATGTTTTATCCGTTGGGGAACCGCTGAATCCAGAAGTGGTGCGATGGGGATGGCAAGTGTATACACAACGCATTCATGATACTTGGTGGATGACAGAAACAGGAGCACAGTTGATCTGTAATTACCCTGAGCTGCCGATTAAGCCGGGTTCGATGGGAAAGCCACTCCCAGGTATCCAGGCTGCTATTTTGGACGACAGAGGGCAGGTGTTGCCTCCTAACCGGATGGGCCACTTGGCGATCCGAACACCATGGCCATCCATGATGAATCGTATATGGAACAATCCGAACAAGTTTCAGGAATATTTCCGCTTTCCCGGTTGGTATGTATCGGGTGATTCAGCTTACATGGATGAGGACGGATATTTCTGGTTTCAGGGTAGGATTGATGATGTCATTAACTCTTCCGGGGAACGAATCGGCCCTTTTGAGGTGGAGAGCAAGCTTCTGGAGCATCCTGCTGTAGCGGAAGCAGGAGTCATTGGAAAACCAGATACCGTGCGGGGAGAAATTATCAAAGCTTTTGTTGCACTGCGTGAAGGCTATGCACCGTCTGAAGCTTTAAAGCAGGACATCTATCGCTTCGTTAAGGAAGGGCTGTCTGCTCATGCTGCTCCACGCGAAATTGAGTTTAAGGAAAAGTTACCTAAAACCCGTTCCGGTAAAATTATGAGACGCGTGTTGAAAGCCTGGGAGCTTAACCTTCCTACAGGTGACTTATCCACCATAGAGGATTGAAGTGCTCTGCATATTAGAATTAAAAAAGGGAGTCTCCAAAGCCTTAATGGCTAAGGGGACTCCCTTTTTGTTAGGGTGAATCTCATCTTCACCCAACCTATCACTTTCTGCTTTTGTCTTCAGTTATGGACGGACGGCTCCAGAAGGAGCCGATTCCCCCATGGCATTCATGGAAGTGACACGAAACCAGCCTTTTGGCTTTTTCCCCGACTTATATTCAAAGCTGGTAGATGCGGTAGAGCCTATGTTTGTAAAAGGCTCCGCACCGTTTTCGCTGTAATACACGTTATAGCCTGTAATAGCGTCTGCAGACTTACCTGCGCTCCATTGGAGCGCTACGGATGAGCCAGCGGCTTTAGCTTGAGGCTGTCCAGGGGCAGTAGGAACCTCTGTAGGCTGCGCACCTGTTCCATCTCCCTCGCCCGGAACGTTTGGAGACTCAGAATCTGCAGGTGGCACCACAGGTGCTGCGCTTGCTTTCGTGCTTGGCCCGGACTCATGACCGCCCACATCAACGGCAGTCACGTAGTAGCTGGAGCTGCTGCCTCCAGGGCTGTCAGAGAACACCTTGGAGCCGTCAGCCATAACGACCTTGCCAAGCCGTTGGAAGCTACCCCCATCTGTAGAACGATACAGACGGTATCCTACGACGTCGCTGTTTCCGCTAGGGCTAAAGCTGATTATGGCTTTACCGTCACTATAGCTTACGTTGACACTAGATGGAGCGTTAGGAGCTGCTCCATCGTCCTTGCGTGGATCAATCTGAGTAGGAGCTTCCTTATCTGCATCCTGAGGTAGATAGTAGGACAACGAATTATGTCGTCTCATCACCTTAAAGGCTTGCTGAAGCTCTTTAATCAATTCTGAGATTGACTTTTCCCGTTTCCTAACGGTCCGTTCATATAACATATCATCCGGTGTACCATCGCGTGGAATATAATTCACACCTTGGTAGGTAATATATTTCGCACGGCTCACACCATTTTCACTGTTTTTAGGTGGATACTTACTGTTATAAATGTCCGAACCATATGCGGATGCTGTACGGCTTACAATGCCGTCAGGTCTCTTGAAGCTGTCCGTTTGGAACAGCTGAGCATCTTTAGCTGTTACTTCATTCATGATTAGAGCCCATAAGCGGCGAGCCCGCTCTTTTTGGACTTTCGTTTCAAGCTTATTGACAGGTTGCTTGTAACCAACCCATACACCTAGTGTGACGTCAGGCGTAAAGCCCTCGAACCAAACATCAGTGTAGGATTGCGTAGTGCCTGTCTTGCCGGCAATCGGAATCTTACCGGATTGATCAAAGTTCCGCTTCACCAGTCTGCCTGTGCCTTCCGACACGGCTGTACGCAACATATCTGTCATCAGGTAGGCGGTTTGCGGTGAGAAGGCCTGCACAGGATTAGGCTGATGCTTATATACAATATTGCCTTGCGAATCCACAATCTTTTCGATCATATAGGCATCATTAAACACACCGCCATTTGGAATGGCTCCATATGCATTCGTGAGTTCCTCGACGGTCACCCCGTGGGCTAAGCCGCCAAGTACACCCGTTTGGGCGTTGTTATCACTAGATTCCAAGGTGGTGATACCCAGTTTTTTAGCAAAAGCCCAAGCATTGCTAATCCCTACTTTTTCGTTAAACAGCTTGAGTGCTATCGTATTAAGCGATTGATTCAGTGCATAACGCGCCGTGACCAATCCTTGATAGCGGTTGTTAGAATTTTTCGGAATGTGATATCCATTACTGCCATCTTTCAAAATAATAGGGGCATCATCCACGATACTACCAGGCTGCACAAGACCGCTGTCCAATGCAGGGAGATAGGCAGCAATCGGTTTCATTGCCGAACCCGGCTGACGTACCATCTGGGTGGCATAATTCATCTGCTCCTTTTGGAAGTCCCGACCTTCCATCATTCCAAGAATGGCGCCTGTTTTATGCTGAATCAAAATAGCCGCTGCTTGTTCGTCACCCTTGGTTTTACTAGTGGCAGAGAAGTTGTTTTTATTTTCTGCAATTTGACGCATAGATTTGTATACGCTCTTATCAATAGTGGTGTACACCATATAACCGCCTGTGCGAAGTTGCTGTTCGGCTTCTTTGAGTAAATCGTTATCATCCTTGGTCTTGGTATCTGCACTGGCATTAGCTGCTTGACCCGGATTGGTGACAGACATGAGTGCCTGCGCAGCTTGTCGTTCTGTTTCCATCATAAGGTATGGATAGGTGTTATAAGCTTTAACAGTGCGTGGTGCGAGAGATTTTTTGATATCAAAAGCCATCGCTTCATCATACTGTGCTTTATTGATTTTGTTCTCCTCCAGCATTCGACTGAGTACTAGGTGCTGGCGATTGATGGCTCTTTTAAAGCCAGCTTCATTAAACTCACCCTTACCATTGAAAGCAGAATAAGAAGAAGGAAGCTGTGGCAAACCTGCTAGATAGGCAGCCTGGGCTATATTAAGCTCGTTCAGATCATGCTCATTAAAGATACCTTTTGCCGCTGCTTTAATGCCAAAGACGTTGTAACCGCTTGAACCATTACCAAAAGGTACTTTATTGAGATAGGCCGTAATAATTTGTTGCTTGCTTAGGAAGCGCTCAAGGCGCAGAGACAGCAAAATTTCTTTGACCTTGCGGTCATCCGTGCGATCGAGATTTAGAAAGACACGACGCGCAAGCTGCTGGGTGAGGGTACTACCCCCGGTTTGTACGGATTCATGCAGCGCCTTTTGCTTCACAGCACGCAGCGTTCCCGACAGATCGACACCTTTATGCTCGTAAAAATGATTATCTTCAATGGCAATGACTGCGTCAATGACGAGTTGTGGAATCTCCTTAAACGTGACAGGTCTTCGATCTTCTTCTGTCCGAAGTTGTCCGATGGGAGAGCCATCATTGAAATAAGCGAAGCCTGTGATTGCATTCTTATCTACTTCCTGTAGGATCATGGATCTGGAACGCACGGGTTCGCTTTTTACAATAGAAGCAACATAGCCGGCGGCGGCTCCTCCTGCAAATAGTGCCCCCATAAAACCGATGATGACGACCCACTTTATGACACGGCCGAGCCTTCGCATGGTTGTCCGCAAGCGGGAAGGCTTTGGCTCTGATACATTGTTTTTTTCTTCAACCATTAAGTCTTCCTCCTTTATAACAGCCATTATTATAGCATAAAATTACAAAATGAACCCATATGCTAAAAAGCCTGTCTTTTGGTGTCGTTGACTACATAAAAGCAGTGTGTTATAAATAGGTCAAAGTAAATATCGTGAAAAGCAGAGAAAGACTTCAGTAGAAGGCGGATTCACGTTGTACAGAGAGCCGATGGGTGGTGTGAATCGGTAGCGTCCCTCCTTTGAATTACCGTCTGGAGCTGTCTGGATGAATGGAAAGCATTTGCAGGTTTGCGAAGCTATCATAGTAATCCAGTACCGGGTGTAGGCCCGTTATAGGAATGAAGTGAAAGAAATGTCTGTCTTTGACATGCGTTTCTTTAATTAGGGTGGTAACGCGAGCAGCTCCTTCTCGTCCCTTGGGATGAAAGGGGCTTTTTGGTTTGTCTAATATGTAATATTTTGGATGAAAAATAGGAGGTATACAGGATGAAGTGGGAAGAATTGAAGCCGGAGCAACAGGTAGAGGTCGAGCGACAGCTAGAGGTGATACGTCGTGGAGTAGCGGAAATTGTACCTGAGGATGAGCTGAAGCGTAAGGTTATTAAATCGGTCGTTAGCGGCGAGCCACTCAAAATTAAGCTGGGTCTTGATCCATCTGCGCCTGACATTCACATCGGACATACGGTTGTTATGCACAAACTGCGCCAGTTCCAGGAATTAGGCCATCAAGTGCAACTGATTATCGGAGATTTTACAGGCAGAATTGGTGATCCGACAGGTAAATCGGAGACTCGCAAGCAACTGACTGAGGAAGATGTACAGCGTAATGCACAAACGTACAAGGAACAAATTTTTAAAATTCTCGATCCTGAAAAAACAAAGGTATTCTACAATTCCGAATGGTTAGGGCCAATGTCTTTTGCTGATGTAGTAACCCTGTCGGCCAAAGTAACGGTTGCCCGTATGTTGGAACGGGATGATTTTACAAAAAGGTACCAAAACGGATTGCCGATCAGCATCCATGAGTTCTTTTACCCGCTGATGCAGGGCATGGATTCCGTGGCTCTCCAAAGCGATATTGAATTGGGGGGGACGGATCAGAAGTTTAATCTGCTAATGGGCAGAACCCTGCAAAAAGAATACGGAGTTGAGCCGCAGGCTACGATTACATTACCATTGCTTGAAGGGCTGGATGGCGTCCAGAAGATGAGCAAAAGTTTGGGGAACTACATTGGTGTTGATGAGGAGCCGAACGAAATATACGGTAAGTCCATGTCCGTTCCTGACGAGCTGATGCTGAAATATTTTGAGCTTGCAACGGATATCAACAACGAGGAGCTGGCAGAGCTGGCGAAAGGTGTTAAGGACGGCTCAGTGCATCCACGTGATGCCAAAATGAAGCTGGCTGGAACGTTAGTGCGCATGTACCATGGTGAAGAAGCAGAGGAAGCAGCGAAGCAGCATTTTGTGACCGTATTCCAGCAACGTGCGCTGCCTGACGATATTGAAGAGTTCACCTTGACGGCTGATCAGTTAGAAGAAGGTGGCATTCGTGTGATCCAGTTGCTGACTCATCTGGGCTTTGCAGCATCTAACGGTGAAGCCAAGCGCAGTATTCAGCAGGGTTCGGTCAAAATTAACGAAGAGAAATGGACCGATGTGAACGAAGCATACACGCCGAAGGAAGGCGACATTGTGCAGGTAGGTAAACGGAAATTTGCTAAAATCAAGCTTGGATAATGAAAATATATTCAAAAGCAGCGCTGAGATTGTATCGATCTCAGCGCTGCTTTTTTATTTCTGCAAAGGGAAAAGTCATGGTAAACTTAGCACAAATAATCAAACATGTAGGTAAAGAGTTATACATAATGAAAACGTGGGTTGCACAATTTGGGTGTAGGATCGATAACCAAAACAATTACAAGTGCGGGGAAGGATTATATGGACTACTTTAAACGAATTCAGTGTGCGATTGAGTTTATTGAATTGAATCTCCGGGAGGATCTAAAAATTGCCGATATTGCTTCACAGGCATGCTTTTCAGCTTTTCATTTCCAGCGGGTTTTTCAGGCCATTTCGGGTTTTACGGTTCAACAATATATAAGAAGGAGAAGATTGTCCGAGGCGGCTGAACAGCTAAAACAATCCAATCAAAAAGTGTTGGACGTTGCGATTGAGTATCAGTACAACTCACAAGAGGCTTTTACCCGCGCTTTTGAAAAGAATTTTGGGATCACCCCTGGGAAGTATCGTAACGGTGATATTGAGCTTCCTGAGCAAAGTAAAATCAATTTTCTGGATTACCAAAAAAATACGATGGGGGATTTGGATGTGAATAAGCCGGTGATATTGCAGCTCGAAACGGTCAAAATTGTAGGATATGAATATAAAACAAACCTGAATAATGAGCAGCACTATAAAGAAATCCCAGGATTTTATGGACACTTTGGAGCAAATGAATATTTTATGTGTATCCCGAACAAAATTGCACCGGGAATGTCATATGGGGTTGCCTGTCGATTTGAAGACAACGGTGCGTTTTCATTTGTGGTGGGCGAGGCAGTTGAAAAAGAGTCAGAAGAACTGGCAGAGGGTTTCATATATATGGAGATTCCAGCAGGGAAGTATGCTGAGTTTGACGCTTCGGGTTCAGATGGACGGGTTCAGAATATACGAGACTTTATCTATGGCACATGGCTTCCTAATTCTAATTTTGAACGGAGGGAGGGGCCTGATTTTGAAATTACAGACGTGATGAATTCCTGCTATCCAGATCATTTGAGTATGAAGGTATACATCCCCATTGAATAAAACCCTCAGGCTCGATGCATAGAGAATATAAAAAAGCACCCGAATAAATTCGGGTGCTTTTTGGTGCTAATGCAAGGATTAGCGGTTGTAGAATTCGACGATTTGTTTTTCATCGATATCTTGGGACAATTCGCCACGCTCAGGCAAACGAATGAATTTACCTTCCAGAGCTGCGTCATTGTACTCCAGGTAAGCTACCAAGTGGTTGCGGTTTTCCAAAGCTTCTTTGATGGAAGACAGGGAACGACTTCTTTCACGAAGACCGATCACGTCGCCAGGGCTTACTTGGTAAGAAGCGATGTCAACTTTTTTACCGTTCACAGTAACGTGACCGTGAGCTACCAATTGACGTGCGCCTGCACGGGAATTAGCAAAGCCAAGACGGAATACAAGGTTGTCCAGACGGCTTTCCAGCAAGAACATAAAGTTTTCACCAGCGATACCGTGCATGTGTTGAGCTTTGTTGAACAGGGTACGGAATTGTTTTTCACCCAAGCCGTACATGTGACGCAGCTTTTGTTTCTCTTGAAGCTGCATACCGTAGTTGCTGATTTTTCTCCGTTGGTTTGCACCATGTTGTCCCGGAGGGAAAGGGCGTTTCAATTCTTTACCTGTGCCGCTCAGGGAAATACCGAGACGACGGCTCAATTTAAATTTAGGACCAGTGTAACGTGCCATTATAGAGTTAACTCCTTCATAATTAAAATTTGAGTTGGGGCTCTCTTTGCGCTCCAATTTGTTCGGCGCTACCTATTAAGGTAAGACGCACTACTGACAGAAAAGTTCAGCCGCTGTCCTGTCAGCAACAAAAAAGATGAGGGTGACACAAACTGTTACGCCCAAAATTTAAGATCCGCACAGTAGATAGTTCTGCCGTACAGTCTTTTTCAATAATATATACTATATGTAAGACTAGGTCAATGTCAAGAAGAGAAAAAGAATGAAAACGTCAAAATTTGTCGATAGGGCTTTAGAACTAAAAAAGTGGGACGAATTTCTGAAAAATGGATGCAAATTTCTAAAGTTGAGAGTAAAATAGATCATATTATGAGCTATAGTGGTGTATAGCCGCTGTCTTGGTACAGCTAACTTTGCTGTGAAGGAGCGCCTTAATATGTCGGAATTTTCAACAACGGATCAGCAAATGCTTGACAGTAAAACAGTCCAGGCTAGCGGTGCTCCGCTGTTTGATGATAAAGGATATACGTCTTTTGCCTGGCTCCAGAACATGGATATGACACCCTATGATTTCCCCTATATTAATCAGCTTCTTGTCCAAGGATATCGGAGTTGGTTACAGCAGAGCAATGGTATATCCTGGATTAACGAAGAGTATACTGCTGTTTTTAATTTTATAGGTGTTCGTGTTGCTGGTAGGGAAGAAGATGATGACGAGGATTTGGATTTGGTCGAACGTTGTTGCATATCTAGAGAGGTGGAAGTGAGCCAGCGCAAACTTCGTGATGGAAGCCTTGCGTTTGTGTATATGGTTCCCATACTATGCCGTAATTATAAGAGGGAGCCCTTTGCCGCTCTTCGTTTTACACAGCCTGTTCAACATTCTGTCTCAAATCAGGACACATTGTTAGTAGCTGCTTTACATTTTAAATCCTGCTTTTACTCGAAGTTTGAGTACATATTTATGGAAGATATCCTTGGGATGCAGAATCGAAGCGATCGTGAAGGTAGACGCCGTTCTATTTTATTTCAGATTGTAAAACGGATGCATGACAAAATTGACGTGGAAGGCGTGCTGGATGAGGTATTCGGGAGCATCGCCTATTTGTTTCCCCATGTAGATATCACCTTGTACATGAGTCAGGATCGACACAGTCGCAATCCGCAGGTCAAACCTTTGCTGCTGCATGAACGGGATGAAGATGTATGCGTTCGTGCATTTATGAAAGGGCAAATGGCTGTGAACGAGCCTGTCGGTACACAAGATGAAATAACTGAAATCGCCATCCCATTACGTGGCAAGCAGGGTGTATACGGTGTTTTCCATATGATTCTTCCATCGGGTGCGGATAGTATGAAAAAAGTGGATGTAGAGCTGATTGCCATGATGGCGGATACGGCTGGTACTGCATTTGAAAATGCGAAGCTGCTTGAGCAATCGAATGTACTTATCCATGAATTGCGTCTCATTAATGAACTGGTTCAGCGCTTGAATCAGAGCCTGAAGTTAAATGAAATATTTGAATTTGCCGTGCAGGAGTTATTAAAAATGTTCATGGCGGACTTTTGTTGTATTGTACAGCTTGATCAGGATGGAAATTGTTTTAAAGTCATGTCGAGTAATGTGGAAAGCTTAAGACTGGAAAGTTACCCTCTTGAAGATGGATTTGCTGGGCTGATACGCTTAACAGGAGAACCAGTGATTGTGTCGGACTATAGAAAGGATGGAAAGATATCCTCTCATTTTATGGATGCGACAGACTCCCAGTCTTTGATGGCTGTACCTATGAAGACCAGCGATACTCCTAAAGGGGTTATACTATTGTCCAGCAAGCTTCCACACTTTTTCTCTTACGATAATTACAAAATGCTGCAAATGCTAGCCCCTCATATCGGATTGGCGGTAACCAATGCTATGCTGCACGCTGAAGTGCGGCGATTGGCTAATATGGATATGTTAACAGGTCTGTATGTACGTCACTATGTGGACCAAATCATTCAGCAACATCAGGAAAAGGATTTCTGTGGATCTCTTATTTTGGTAGATATTGATCAATTCAAACAGGTGAATGATACGCATGGGCATCAGACGGGTGACGAAATTTTGAAAAGCGTCAGCAATATCGTTCGTTCGGCGACTCGCGATGAGGATGTATGTGCAAGATGGGGCGGCGAGGAGCTTGCCATTTATTTACCGCAGCTGGGGGTTCAGCAGGCGCTCGAATATGCAGAAAAAATACGTTACCGTGTACAGCATGAAACCGAGCCTCAGGTGACTGTTTCTTGCGGGATTGCTGAATGGAACTGGCTGGATGAGCAGATCAGTATTGAATCTTTATTTTATAGGGCTGATATGGCCTTGTACGAAGCGAAAAATGAAGGACGCAATCGAATAGTTGTTGATCATGTAGCCAATGTGTAGAGGATATTCCATAGGGAATGTTCTCTTTTTGTCTTGCATAACCCATTGCAGACAGGTAATCCTAAACGTAGCTATATCGTGTGTATGATTGAATTATAGGGAAAACACGATAAAGTGAACCAGGTAGCATAACTGCCTTGAAGCAGGCTTATTGCTCATGAGTACAGTTATGTTCAGGATAGGACGGATGATGGATGCATTGGAGAAAGCAATGGGTGATGCAGGTTTGTGTGTTCCTTGTAATAGGTGTGTTAAGTGGTTGTGCACTGGATCGACAATATACTCCTGAGCAGATTTTTAAGAGAGCTGTTGCAGGAATGGCCGGCAAAGAGATGGTAACGTTTACTGGACGGACTGCAATTAGAGCTGACAGTGGTCTGCCGACGAATAAGCAGTTTGAATATCGCGGTAGGCTAAGAAATCACGATGAATTGACCATGCACTGGGGTTCTGCAGTGGCTTTTCGTAAGCAAGGTGGCTACGCAGCTCTGCAACAAGGTAAGTCCGAGCATGATGTTACACAAGAACGTTTTCTTCGTCAGAGTGGAAAATGGGTTGCGCTGACATCCGGTTATCCCCCTCTGGTTGGAAATGGTATGTTAAATCGCTTCAATCCGATTCAGGAGCTTGAGGAATTAAATACACTGAATAAGAGCATTCGTATGGAAACGGGAGCTGCCCGGGGAACTTGGGTGTTGAGGATTGAACCGGAATCAGCTTCGGCAAAGCGCTGGTTGAAAGATCGTTTAATAAAAGAAATGAATACTTTAAACCCTCAAATCGGGATATTAAAAACGCAGCATACAGGAACGAATCGAGAACTGCAAAAGAAGTTGAGCCAAATATGGGCACAAAGTTGTGAGGATATGAGCAACCAGCTGGAGCAATCCATTGTGCGTACTGTGTATCATCTGACCATAGATCGTCAAACAGGTTTACCCTTAAAGCTTTCATCGGAATGCAGGATTTCCCGACAAGGAGCGAATGAAGAGCTGCATCAAGAGGCTTTGATAACCAGAGTTACTTTTAAGGACTACAAGTAACGTGGCGGGCATGATACAATGAATTTTGAATTAACCATTGTTCAAAAAGAATGAAATAGAGAAGGAGAGAACTACATGAAAGATCCTAGAATACTTAAGCTGGCAGAAAATCTGGTCGGTTACTCTGTTGAAGTGCAGCCTGGAGAAAATGTATTGATCGAAATGATTGGTACAGAGCGCGACTTGCTTAACGCCATCATTCATGAAGTTGGTAAAAAAGGTGGAAATGTTTTTGTACAACTTACAGACCGTAAGGTACAGAGCGCCATGCTTCGTCACGCGACAAAGGAGATGCTGGAGACCTGGGCTGAGATTGACCTTAACCGGATGAAGCAAATGCACTGCTACATCGGAATACGTGCAGGTGAAAATGTAAATGATCTGTCAGATGTGCCGGAAGATAAAATGAAAATGTATAATTCCATTTATCAGCATGCGGTACATAGCGAACAACGGGTGAAACACACTAAATGGGTAGTGCTGCGTTATCCGAATGACAGCATGGCTCAATTGGCGAATATCAGCACAGAAGCGTTCGAAGATTTTTATTTCGATGTGTGTAATCTGGATTATGCAAAAATGGACAAAGCTCAAGATGCATTGGCAGACCTGATGAATCGGACGGACAAGGTACGGATCAGCGGACCGGGTACGGATTTGAATTTCTCTATTAAGCAAATCGGAGCTATCAAGTGTTCAGGTCAATGCAATATCCCGGATGGCGAAGTATACAGCGCGCCTGTACGTGATTCCGTAAACGGAACTATCAGCTACAATGCACAAACCTTGTATAATGGTATTACTTTTGAAAATGTTAAATTCCGTTTTGAAAATGGTAAGATTGTGGAAGCGACGAGTAACGATACGAAGCGGCTGAATGATATTCTCGATTCTGACGAGGGAGCACGTTATATTGGCGAGTTTGCCATCGGATTTAATCCGCACATTTTACATCCAATGAAGGATATTTTGTTTGACGAGAAAATCGCCGGCAGCTTGCATTTTACACCGGGTCAAGCTTATGAAACAGCGGATAACGGTAATCGTTCATCGATCCACTGGGATTTGGTGTTGATTCAGCGTCCAGAATATGGCGGTGGTGAAATTTATTTTGACGATGTTTTGATTCGTAAAGACGGCATCTTTGTACTGCCTGAGCTGGAGCCATTAAACCCTGAGAATTTAAAATAACGATATCCGTTCTTGCTGAGAAAGCGATTTCAATGTATTATTATGGGTGAGTAACGATACATGACAATTCAGTAAAGCGAGGGATCTCTATGTCCAATAATAACGCGGCGGTTGTTGAAATTGCACAGACGGCGAGCAAGTTCACCTCTTCCATCGTCCTTCATTCCGAAAATAAGTATATTGATGTGAAAAGTATACTGGGCTTGTTTACGACCCTAGTCAGCAGCCATAGCTATGAACTACACGTTCATGGACCAGATGCGGAGGAAGCTAAGAAAGCGATCATCGAGGTATTCAAGAAGCACGGACTTCATATTTCAGTAGCCAGCTAACTTTATTCTTGAAGCAAAAGCATCCCTACCTGTAACTGTAGGGATGCTTTTTTTGTCAGGTTCTTGTATTAGCCTGCAATTTGGTCTAATATTAAGGATAGGACGTCTTGTGCGACATTGAGACATAGGGGGGAAGAATCCATGACTTCATCTGATTTGCAGGAACAATTGAATATCAAGGCTATTAATCTGCTTCAGGAAGATGCAGATAAAATAAAGAAGCTTATTGAAGTACAGATGGAGAATCTGGCAACCCGTTATTGCCCTCTCTATGAGGAAGTGCTGGATACTCAGATGTACGGATTTTCCAAGGAAGTGGATTTTGCGGTTCGCGCTGGACTTCTTCCGGAAATGGTAGGTAAACAGCTGGTCAGTGAGCTGGAACGCAATCTGGCTATTCTATATGAGGCCATGAATAATAAGGCCAATTAGGAAGACGGTTGAATTGATGAGAGCATGCGGAGTTTGAGAGCATGCTTTTTTTGATGCCTTTTTTTAAAAAAATGTTCCTTTAGGATGGCAAAAGCGCCTCGCCCTTCCACCATCCTAATGCACATTTTAAAACCTTAAAAGCTACACAAGGAAGAAGGATACACCTAACAATACGTACACTACCAGTAGCATGAGTCCCTCATACCAGTTGGTTGAGCCGTCCTGGGTGATGGATTTGGCGATAAATACAGCGACAGCAATGGCGACCAGCTCAATAGTGGTGAAAACGATATTCATCGTGTTTCCCATAAAGTAACTGACAAAAATCAGCACAGGGGCAACAAATAGTGCAATTTGCAAACTGCTGCCGACAGCTATTTCGACCGATGCACCAATTTTGTTTTTCATCGCCAGTAAAATAGCAGCGCTATGTTCGGCTGCATTACCAATAATAGCGACGAGGAAGGCACCTACGAACAATTCGCTGAGCCCAAATTGGGTCGTAAACACCTCCAGTGTACCTACCAGCCATTCGCTGACAAAAGCGACCATGACGGTAGCGAGTACCAAATAGGCAATGGATTTGTTTCTGGACCACACAGGGGCATGCTCATGTGGCAATTCTTCATCTTTTTGTTCGGTCACGTCAGCTAAATAGTCCTTATGCGTAATCATAGAAAAAATAAGCCACGCAATATACGCGACAATGAGCGTGCCTGCGACAATCAGGCTGAGCGTATCTGATTCGTTATCCGTGATAACGTGTGTGTTCAGAAAGACAGCTGGAACGAACAAGGCAATAACAGCCACAATCATCAGAGAACCACTTAATCCAGCCAGCGATATATTGAAATTTTGCACTTTGTACTTCAAACCGCCTGCGAACAGACTTGCTCCAAGCACCAGCAGCAGATTACCGATGATGGAACCGGTAAGACTGGCCTTTACCATATCGTAAAGACCTTCTTTAACGAGAAAGATGGCGATGATCAGTTCGGCTGCGTTACCAAAGGTGGCATTTAAGAACCCACCTAGACGTTGGCCAGCATAATGCGCGACACTTTCGGTCGCCCTGCCGAGAAAACCGGCTACGAATACAACAGAAATTGCACAAATGACAAATTGGGCTATAGCATTCCAATGGGTGTAATGAGCGACTGCGCTAAGAGCAAATGTCGCTATGAGCAAAGCGGGAGATAACCATTTTTTCAATGAAGAGCACCTCGATATCAATAGATGTGTACAAGTTTGGCGAAAGCTGTCACTTGTATGGATTTTCTAAATTAATATACCCAAAATGATATACGTTGTAAACGAAAGTTGTTTTTCATACGTAGGGTTTGCATTTGGAGTGGCTGAGGCTTTACAATACAAATAAAGGATGGATGAAGGGGGACATAGGTCATGGCAGAGCAAATTCAACAACTGGAAGCAGGAAACATCAAGATTTCCAACGATGTCGTAGGTAAAATTGCCGGGATGGCCGCATTAGAGACACCGGGCATTGCTGCAATGTCAGGCGGTTTATCGGAAGGCTGGGCCAAAAGGCTGAGCGGTAAAAATGTACAAAAAGGCGTATCAGTGGAGGTTGGACAGCTGGAAGCTGCCATTGATCTACGTATTATCGTGCTCTACGAAACACCTATTCATGAGGTGTCCCGAATTCTTCAGCAAAATGTGCGAGAAGCCGTCGAAAGTATGACGGGTTTGCGGGTTGTGGAAGTGAACGTAAAAGTGGAAGGTGTCGCGTTCAAGGACGACGCAGTGTAAAGGAATCAGGAACTGACAAATTGACATTTTTAACCAATTGTATACATGTCGGGAAATTCCGTGGGATAACCCGAATAAAAACACGAAAACTGGGGGTTATAGAATCGCCAGTTTTCGTTTTGTGAATCAACAGTATAGCCATTTTGCAGAGGGCTCTCGTATTTTATACATAACCAAAAGAACTTCCAAAGCCACCGTTGTAAATGGACCTTGGAAGTTCTTTTTTAGCGAAAACGGTTGGTTCTACGAGTTTGAAAGCGATTGGGTACTTCATTACGGACAGCTACCCCTGTGGTGCGTTCCTGCACCGCTTGTTTGGTGTTCTCACGAGAAATACTGAGCATAATGCCCATGGAAAACATCATGACAAGTAGGGAGGAGCCACCAAAGCTGATAAATGGAAGCGTTACGCCAGTGATTGGAATCGTTTGGGTTACACCGCCGATATTAATGAAGGCCTGAATGGCGATCAAACCCATGATGCCGGTGCCTACCAACGTTCCGAACGGATCATGGCAACGAAGAGCAATGATCATGCCTCGCCAAATAAAATACAAATATAGCATCAGGAATATGGCTGTTCCGATAAATCCGAATTCTTCACCGATTACGGAAAAGATAAAATCATTAAATGAATTAGGAAGATAGTGAAGCTTGATAATACCTTTACCAAAGCCTGACCCGTTTAAGCCGCCTTCACCTATAGCTTGCAAGGACTGCACCAGATTGTATCCCGTTCCTTGTCTATATTTCTCGGGATTAAGAAAGGCTTGAAAGCGCCCGATTTTATAATCTTGCTTGGCAGCAGCTTGTCCATCTGTGGTTCCAGAATCTCCTCCAAACAACGACCCAATACCAAATACGATGGAAGCGCCTAGCACGAGCAGAACAATGGATGCTGTAATATGCTTGACACTGGCTCCCCCGGCATAAATAATCAGACCACTGGTGGCAACCAAAATGAAGCAGGAACCTAAATCAGGTTGAAGCATGATGAGTCCTGCAACACAGCCTACAATGACTGTTACAGGTATGTAGCCAGTCCGCAGATCTCTAAAGCGATCACCTTTTTTGACGATGAGTGCGGATAAGTAAAGAATGATGGAAATTTTCGCAAGCTCCGTTGGCTGGAAGCCAACACTACCAAACCTGAGCCAGCTTTTTGCGCCGTTAAGTGAGCCTGTAAAAAGAACGATGATTAGCAGTAATATAGTTATGAAAAATAAAGGTACAAAAAGCTTTTTATATTTTTCCATCTTAATATTCATAGCTACCAACATAATAAAAAGTCCAAGTACAGCAAAAGCAGATTGGCGCTTCACAAAATATAAAGAATCAAAATTGTATTCTTTATTCAGCAGAGCTACGCTGGAGCTGGAGCTAAATACCATAATTACACCGAATCCAACCAGTAACAAAGTGAGGATCAGCAATTGGAAATCCGGTGTGCCTCTTCTTCGAGTCTCCGGCTTCGTATTTCTCATATCAGCTTCCCCCGGTATTCGCCACAAGGTATATTCCTCGCAGACGGTTATCATTTTATCGTTTATCCATTTTATCATATTATGTTTGATGGGCTTCTGCAAGCTCCCTGGAGCAACAGATATCGCAACAATTCCATATCTGCTACAATAGGATGAAAATGAAGACTTGAGAGCAGCGGCATACGTGGTGACGCTGCATGATTAATCGGGAACTTGCCCGATGCTTTAAAAGGAGAGGTGGAGCAGAATGACACAACATGTGATAGACGAGACCTGGTTTGATCGTTTGCAAGAAAACATGGTGGAATGGCGTAGACATTTACATAAGAATCCCGAAATTTCCTTTCAAGAAAGCAAAACCGCAGCTTTTGTAGCGGATAAGTTGGAGAGTTGGGGAATCGAGATTCGCCGTCAGGTAGGGGGACACGGTGTTGTAGGTACCATTCGTGGTGCTAAACCTGGGCCTGTCGTCTTACTGCGTGCCGATATGGATGCTCTTCCGATTCAGGATGAAAAGGAATGTGAATATCGCTCCAGCGTGGACGGAGCCATGCATGCTTGCGGCCATGACGGACATACATCCGCGTTGCTTGGAACGGCTTACTATTTTAGTCTGAACCGGGACGAGCTGCAAGGAGAAATTCGGTTGTTGTTCCAACCTGCGGAGGAATTGCTGCCTGGCGGAGCGGTCAGTGTGATAAAGGATGGTGTATTGGAAGGTGTGGATGTCATTTATGGCATCCATTTATGGACACCTTTTCCGGTCGGGACGGCCGCGAGTTGCGCAGGGCCGCTGATGGCGGCGGCAGACGATTTTTATATTGAAATCACAGGTAAGGGTGGGCATGGTGGCATGCCTCAGTCCACTAATGATAGTGTCGTGGCGGGTTCAGCTCTTGTTATGCAACTGCAAAGTATCGTAAGCCGTTCAGTCGACCCTTTGCGACCTGCCGTGCTGACGGTGGGAACCATCCAAGGGGGCTCTGCGCAAAATGTGATCGCAGAAACGTGTCGCTTGAGTGGGACGATTCGTACGTTTGATGAGGAGACACGAACGGTAATGAAGGAGCGACTGCATGAGGTGACAGAGCTTACAGCCGCAACATACGGTACAACAGCACAGGTTCGCTATATTATGGGATACCCACCAGTTGTCAATGACGCACATGAAGCATCTCGTTTCTTTAATGAAGCAAAATCTGTTTTTGGCGAGGAGAATGTACAGGAAGCGTCGAAACTGATGCCTGCTGAAGATTTTGCGTATTATTTGGAACGTGTGCCAGGTTGCTTCATGTTCGTAGGAGCGGGTAACCCAGTTAAAGGAGCGGTTTATCCACACCATCATCCGAAATTTGATTTTGATGAGGATGCGATGATTAACGCGGTTCGTTTGTTTATTGCGATGTCTACGGGATACGCTGCGGAACAAAAAGCAGGGGCAATTAAGGGCTAAAATGAGTTGAATTGGGAACGGTTCAATCTGGAGTATGAGCTGAATGAAATGGGGTACCCTACTCTTGAAAAGGAGGGAGTACCCATGAAAAAAGTTCAGGAAGTTATGACTAAAAAATGCGTAACGGTTACCCCGCAGGACAATATTTATGAAATTGCGGTCAAAATGAAGGACAATGATACTGGTTTTATTCCGGTTGTGGAAAGCGAAGGCAGTGATAAGTTGATCGGTGTAGTAACGGACCGTGATCTTGTCGTTCGCGGCTATGCGGCTAAAAATTCAGGTTCGGGTTCGGTCGATACGGTTATGACGACAGGTATTCGTACAGCTAGTGCGGACATGTCGGTGGATCAAGCAGCTGAGCTGATGGCAGAGCAGCAAATCCGTCGTTTGCCCGTGACGGAAGGTGACCGTCTGATCGGGATTGTCTCGATCGGGGATTTGGCTGTTCGTAATATTTTTGCAGACAACGCTGGAGAGGCGCTTAGTCATATTTCCGAGCAGGTCCACTAGAAGAATAATTAAGGTAGGCATTGGTTTGGGGAGGTCTTTACCCCGAGCTTCTAATCAGGAGTTCAACCCGAATATGGGTTGGGCTCCTTGCTGTTCTGGTTGATATGCGAATAAACGGATAAACTATTTATTATATAACTTTAAAATGATGTATGGTTAGATTATCAGGAGGTAGTTATGAATCCAGAACATCCTTGTATTGTACAACGTGATTTTACCGTTCTGCTGGAAATGGGCTTGCCCGGTTCAGAACGGGCTCGTTCACAGTTGCAGATTTATGCGGAGTTGGTTAAAAGCCCGTCCGCTTTTCATACATATCACCTCACTCCACTGTCTTTGTGGAACGCAGCTGCCCTCGGATGGAGTGCTGAGGACATTCAAAATAGTTTGAACTCCATGTCTCGTTGGGATATTCCACGTGATTTGTTGAAGGATATTGAACAGCTCGTTTCTCGTTATGGGACGTTGACGCTTTCAAGGGAGGGTACGGAAGAAGAGCGAACTTATAGCACAGATACGATTGGCGCATACCGTGCTGAACATGAGCCAGACGGAGGTATAAAGACAGGGAAAGCCAACAGCTATACAATAGGTGATCGCTTGATCTTGGAAGCAGAGACCCCCGCTTTACTGGATGAGCTACTGACCAAGCAAGAGCTAGAACAGCTTGGTTTACTTCGCGTTGACGAGGTAAGCGCATCGGTCCCGCCCGAAAATCGGGGCTTGCTCAAGCAGGAATTAACGCGCTTGGGATATCCCGTTGTGGATACGGCAGGCTATCTTGAAGGGAATCAGCTTAGTTTTACCTTGGGAAAGGGACAAACGAAGTTGCAGCTTCGTGATTATCAAGTAAAGGCCGCTGATGCGTTTGAAGGGGCGGACGGCTTAGGGGGTAGTGGTGTACTGGTGCTTCCATGCGGAGCCGGAAAAACAGTGATAGGTATGGCCGTAATGAATCGGTTTCAGTGCGAGGTGCTTATTCTAACATCCAATACCACTTCTGTACGGCAATGGGTAGAAGAGTTAAAGCAAAAGACGGATATTCCTGCCGATTCCATCGGGGAGTATAGTGGTCAGAAAAAAGAGGTGCGTCCGATTACGGTGGCAACTTACCAGACTTTGACACACCGTCGTACCAAAGATGGGGATTTTGAGCATATGAAACTGCTGAGTGAGCGGAAGTGGGGACTCATTATATATGATGAGGTTCATTTGCTACCCGCGCCAGTATTCCGGGCGACGGCTGACATTCAGGCTACCCGTCGTTTGGGGTTAACGGCCACGCTGGTTCGAGAGGATGGTTGTGAACGGGATGTGTTCTCTTTAATTGGACCCAAACGATACGATATGCCGTGGAAGGAGCTGGAGCAGCAGGGCTGGATCGCTCAGGTCGATTGTGTGGAGCTACGGCTTCCAATGACAGCTGAACTCTTGGAGCGCAGTATGCGTGCGGAGGGCAGACAGCAGTACCGAATTGCAGCCGAAAATCCGGTCAAACTGGAGGCGGTGCGTAGCCTGATGCAGCAGCACAGCGGCTTGCCCACGCTTATTATTGGTCAATATTTGGACCAATTGCGAATATTGGCTCAGGAGCTGGGCGTCCCACTGATTACGGGTTCAATGAGCCAGACCGAGCGGGTGCGCTGGTTCGATGCGTTCCGCAAGGGTACAATTCGGACCCTATTGGTGTCCAAGGTTGCAAACTTTGCGGTGGATTTGCCAGATGCGGCAGTAGCCATAGAGGTATCGGGTAGCTTTGGCTCTCGCCAGGAAGAAGCGCAGCGACTGGGCCGTATTTTGCGACCAAAGTCGGGCGAGAATAAAGCTTATTTTTATGCGCTAGTGACGGAGAATAGCAAGGAGACGGATTTTGCAGCTCGTCGTCAGCTGTTTCTGATCGAGCAAGGCTATGAATATGCGGTTCGCAGATTTAGTGTGACAGAGGCTATCGGAGGCCGGAATGCTAAGTCTGGAGATCGTGAGAAGAAAAAGGAGGCCTAATCAAGAATGGGCGTAACGAACACGCAAGACAGCTGGAATGAGCTTTCATCGGATGAGCTACTGGTGCTTAGACGATGCTTTATCTGGTACGCGGGACAGCCCATGAAGGAAGAAGAACCTATACAGCTTACCCGGGGAGTGTTAAGCGGAGTCGAAACGAAACTGGCACTACGTGGATTACGTGCCCGAGGCTGGCTGGAGGCTGTTACCAAATCGTGGGGCGAACGAATTTTATATATTCCGGTTCATCGGCTACCGGATCTGTACGATATGTTGTTAGAGCAAAATCCAATGAACATGATGCATTCGGATCATCCGATAACGGTACATGAATCAATGTCAGGCCTGGAGTCGGAATTGCTGCATGCGTTGTCACGTATTGCGGTACAAGGCGTCCCTTTGACGGCCAAAGGAACCATACATAAGCGATCATTGCAAAAATTGAATGAACTGACCCCCTTTCGCCCAGATGACCTGATGGGTCTTGGGTTGCATTATGCGCATGCAGAGCTGTATCCAGTGCAAACGGTGGTAATGATGGATTTGCTACTCAGTTTGGGGCTGTTAGTGAAAGAAACTGTGTCTTTTCGCATTCAGGAAACGGAACTGGCGACTTGGATTCGTTTGTCTGCTTGGCAAATGCGCAAGCATATTTTTGCTACACTCATGGAAAGATACGGCAAGGCCGAAGCGTCTATGCAGCATTTTCGCTATATGCTGTGTGCCGTCTCCCAGTATGTAGGAACAGAAGGGTGGATATCTATCAAGTTTCTGCTGCAATGGATGCTTCAGGTAGGCCTAATCCAGCATGAGAGTACGAGCAGAGCGGATTCCAAGAATGGTGCCCTTTTAGACCTTGTTCCTACAATCTCAAATCCGGAAGGGTTTGCGAGAGAAACGGGTTCTGATTTTAATTTCAATGAACCTTTCATGGAGGAATTGAAGGGTTGGCTGAAGGCTCTGACTGCTTTTGGAATGGGTGATTGGGGCCAGACTGTATCGGGCGAACTGTGTTTTCGCTGGAATGTATCTGTGATAGATATGCTTCGTCCCAATAATTATGAGGATACACATCCAGAGCAAGGTGCTTTTTATGTACAACCTGATTTTGAAATATTGGTTCCACCAGATGTGGCATATGACGTGCGCTGGCGACTGGAATGCTGCTGTGAACGTGTGACAGGAGATCGGATGGTAGTATACCGGATCACCAGAGAAAGTGTTACAGAGGCAATCGAGTTAGGGATGGAAGCCAAAGCAATTCCTGCTCTTCTGGATAAATACAGCCGAACAGGTGTGCCTGATCATGTACGTATGGCGGTAGAACAGTGGGCAGGTGATGTCGGACGGACCGCTTTTGCAAAGGTAACACTTTTGCGATGTGGCACACAGGAGGATGCAGACATAGTTGCACGCCATCCCGCGCTGGAAGGATTACTGGAACGGCTGGGCGATAGGGACTTTATTATTCCGGCAAGCTCTGCTGTCAAAATACGAAAAACGCTTGCTGCAATTGGATTAGGCCCACGTCGTGAACCGGAAGGTGTGGACGAGCCAACTCATCATTATCCATTGATTTCGGAAACAGAGAATTCAGGCAGTCCCAACAGTGAAATGGAGTCCGACCCGATTCAGGCCCGTCCTATCTTTTCCCAAGAGGGAAGAGCAGGTTTGGTTTATACAGGGCGCACGCTGCATTTTTACGAACAAGAGCACATGTTGCCTGATCCGTCTGACTATTTTCCAGAAAGATCTACAGTCCCCTCCTCATGGACAAAAGAATGGAGGAGTTACCATACTTCCACTGCCCGGCAGTTGATCGAGCAAGCGATCCGTTGGCAGGCCGCTGTGGGATTGCGAATCGGTGGGAAAGAGGTTAAATGGATACCGGAGGCGGTGGTTCCCGGTGCGCCATGGAGTGTCACAGGCTGGTACGCCTCAGGAATGGATGACGAAACACCTTCTCAAGCGAGCTTACAGCCAAGTGAATGGTCAGACATGCGGCTACTGGTTCCTTTTACATAGTAGAGCCAGGAAGTGCATGAAACTCCTTCTTCTCAAAAGAAGGATGTGGTATGATAAATGAGTCTACTTTTACTGGGTAGAACTTTATATAAAGTGAGATGAACATTCATGAGCGTAGCCGAATTGAATACGGTCAATATGGCAGAAGTGCTTATTAACGCCTATGAATTGGGCGATATGGTCAACCGATCCTTTGAGGTATCGGATTATTTATATTGGAAACAGCGTGTGGAATTGAATCCGTCTATTCAGGCGTGTGTACGCAAGCTGGATGCCAAAAAGGAGCTATTCGCGGAAACGGAGCGTTTTGGGCATTTTCATCCGAACTATCATGAAGCGAAGGATGCAGTGCAGGTCGTTGAGCTGGAACTGGAACAATTCGTGGAGGTTAAGGAGTTCAAACGAGCCGAAAAGGCGCTGGATGATATGCTTCATGCCATGTCTGAAACGATTGCATATTCCGTGTCCGAGACCATTAAGGTGCCGAGCAATGATCCGAATGTGAAAAAGGGCGGATGTGGCAGCGGAGGGAAATGCTCCTGTGGATAGGTCATAGGAATGATACCGAGTGGAGGGGAGATGAAGCGAATGTTTGCCGAGCGGACAGGGTACATCATTTGGGTAAGCGATATCAAGGCTGCCCGCAATCTGGAGAAATACGGAAATGTCCACTTTATTTCAAAGCGTATGCATTATGTAGTTATATATATGAATGCGGATCGGGCAGAAGACACCGTTAAAAATATTCGTAGACTTTCCTATGTGCGTAAGGTCGAGCGTTCTTTTCGAAATGAGATTAGGACGGAGTACAACGACGATAAGGAAAAGATGAAAGAATATGAAATATAAGTTTCTAATATCTATAAATTGTAAAATATTCTTAAAAGGTCAGCCTACGGGCTGGCTTTTTTTTGTAAAGTCAGGACTTTTGCATAATGGTCTTAATGCTGTTAGACCTAAAAAATCTTTAAAAACCGCCCATAAACTTCAATTTTGTAACTTGTAGTCCCGGGTCTGTTGAGGTAACATATGAATATATTGGTAGATATAAAGACCTATCTGGTGGGGAGAGTGATCCCGTGCGTGACAAAGCAATGCAGCGATGGAGTACATACGAACCGTTCTACGTGGAGATGGGCGATAAAAAAGTCGCCGATATCGTGATTACAAATCATGCGAAAACTCGCTACTTAGATCGAATAGAGCAGAAACAGTCCGAGACGAATCATATCGCCGCCTGGCTTTGGGAATGCCTGAAGCAAAACAGGATGGAGTCCTACTATCATAACGAAGAGGATGTATATTTAATTGATGGTGATCTGGTCGTCGTGGCCGAATTTGGAGAGTTGCCCGGCGAGATGGATATTGCGGGGAATCCGCTTCACAAGATGATTGTCATTACCTTTTTGGGTCGAATGTCGGAGACCATTGAATTAAGGGATTTGAAGTCATACTATTCATGGCTACGCCATTCGCGACGCATGACACTGATGAAAAGCACTCGTAAGCAAAAATAGACGGTGATTGGGCGGTCGGCTCTAGATGAAAAAATCTCCGAATTTATGATTACCGTCAATTTTGAGTAGAAAGTATGCAGTTATCAGCTGCATGCTTTTTTTATTTCCAGCAATAAAACTCCCCCAATTCAGTAGGTTTACTTGGAAATGCTTCGACAGATGTTTTTCTTATGGTAAAATAGAGAGATCAGAGGGGAGAGGGCTGTCAGTATGAACTTTCATCAGTTGCACATTTTTTATACCGTAGCGGAGCGTGGGAGCTTTTCGGCGGCGGCACAAGCGCTGCATATGACACAACCTGCGGTGACGATGCAAATTCAGTCTTTGGAAGATTATTTCGGCACGAAGCTGCTGCAACGTTCGACTAAAAAAATCGAGCTTTCAGAGGCGGGAGCGACACTACTACCTTTTGCGAAAAAAAGCATGCAACTGATTAGGGAAGCTGACGAGGCGATGTCTGCTTTTACTCACATGCTGGAGGGAAGATTGCATATTGGCGCCAGCCTAACGATTGGTGAGTATATTGTACCAAGAATGTTGGGGCCGTTTGGCCAGGAATACCCTCATATACGCATGGCAATGAATGTGATGAATACGACTCAAATTATGGATGATATACTAAAACATCAGTTGAATTTAGGACTGATTGAGGCCCCAGTCCAGCATCCGGATATCGTGGTAGAACCTGTAATGCAGGACGAACTGAAACTGATTGTGCCTTCAGGACATGCGCTGGCCAAGGCTAAAAAAGTGGTTCTGGAAGATGTGTTTAAGCATCCCTTTGTAGCCAGAGAAAAGGGATCTGGTACACGTCAAGTGATAGAAGATGAGCTGAAAAGTCGTGGTGTGGATGCCTCTCGACTTGGTATTGTAATGGAGATGGGGAGCACTGGAGCGGTTAAATCGGCGGTGGAGGCTGGACTGGGTATTACCATGCTATCACCTTCTTCGGTGAAGCATGAAGTTGCGCTCGGTTTGTTGAAAATTGTGAACATTTCAGATATCACGTTCAAACGAGAATTTTATGCAATTCATTTGAAGTCGGCGTTGTTGCCGATTCCGGTAGTCACCTTCCTGTCTTACTTGCGTCGTCATGATCAGGGAACGGACGTGCTGAGGGACTCGCAGGACGAGCTGGCGAAGGTGAAAGAGAAGGGGGATGTATAATGAAGGAGCAGATTAACGTAAAACGATATGATTTACATACACACACCCAAGCATCTGACGGCATGCAGCCACCCGCAGATAATGTGCGCTGGGCCAAGGAAAAAGGACTGGCAGGTGTGGCCATTACAGATCATGATACGGTAGCTGGTCTGGAGGAAGCTCTGAAGGAAGGAAAACGCATAGTAATTACTGTGGTGCCAGGAGTGGAAATTAGTACTCGAGCTGGCGGTAAGGATATTCATATACTCGGTTATTTTATGGATTACCGCAATAAAGTGTTTTTGGAGCGGTTGGAAAAGCTTCGCCAGGCGCGGGATACCCGTAATGATTTGATTTTGAGTCAATTGCGTAGTCTGGGCGTGGAAATCACACTGGATGAAGTGGTGGCTACGATGGGCAGACCGCTGGCACCAGATGAAAGCATTGGACGTCCACATATGGCAGATACGCTGGTTCAAAAGGGATATGCGAAGGATATGCGGGATGCGTTTGACCGTTACTTGGCGGAAGGAGCACCCGGATATGTGTCTGTACCCCGTGTAGAGCCTGCGGAGGCCATAAACTGGATTCGTGAAGCAGGAGGGGTTCCTGTGGTGGCTCACCCTGGCTTATACGGAAATGATGAGCTGGTTCGCTCTATTATAGAGGAGGCGAAGCCTGTGGGCTTGGAGGTGCGACATTCGGACCATGATGCTGAGGCTGAGAGCCGATATACTGCGATGGCGGCACAATATGGGCTCATTGCAACTGGCGGCTCGGATTTTCACGGTGCACGCCAAGGTGTTATTTTCCACGGTGATCTGGGTAGCCGTAGTGTGGAAGATCAGGTTGTCGAGGAATTGAGGAAGGCTGCTGTTGGACAAAAGTAAATAAAAAGCCCCTTGCCTTATGCATGGAACACAAGAAGTGTATCGTGCAAAGAACAAAGGGCTTTTTTTGTGGATTCAATAGGCCGGTGGGACTTAGCCGTTTTTGATGCGATTCGGCAGCTTTTTGACCAGTTCCTCATCGGGTGTAATGAAGAGCGTACGCTGATGGTCGTAGATGACAAAGCCGGGCTTGGCTCCGCTGGGCTTACGTACATGCCGAATCAGGGTGGCGTCCACAGGCACACTGCTGGACTGCTTGGCCTGGCTAAAGTAGGCGGCGAGTTGAGCTGCTTCCTCCAGCGTCGTATCCCCGAATTGCTCAGCACGAATAACGACGTGTGACCCCGGAATATCCTTTGTGTGCAGCCAGGTGTCATTTGGTCCGGCCAGTCGATTTGTCACATATTCATTTTGCAAGTTGTTTTTGCCGACCAGTAACTCGATACCTTCGGATGATGTATAGACGTGCAGGGTTGGACGGTCGTTTTTCTTCTTTTTCTTTCCTTTTTTGACCCGATCTCTGAGATAGCCCTGCTGAACCAGTTCTTCACGTATTTCCTCAATGTCATTCATAGAGGCGTGGGCTAGCTGCTGAAGAAGATTGTCCATATAACGGATTTCTTCGTGCGTTTTCTCCAGTTGTTCGTCAATGACAGCCAAGCTGTTTTTATATTTGTTGTATTTTTTAAAATACCGTTGTGCATTATCCGATGGGTTGAGTAGCGGGTCCAGTGGGATGGTCATTGGACGCTGTTCCTCATCATAAAAGTTGGTGAGCGTCACTTCTTTGTCCCCTTTTTTCACCTCATGCAGCGAAGCGAATAGCAGCTCTCCATAAACGCGAAATTGATCCGCATCTTCCGCCTCGGCCAAATCCTGATGGAGATAGTCGAGTTTTTTTACGTTTTTACTCCGCTCGTTTTGCAGAAACCGCAGTAGGTCACTGACCTTTTGCTTAACTGTATCCCGTTCTGCTTTTTCACCGAAGAAGTCCTCCATACACTCACTGATAGTAGCGTACTCCTTACGTTCTTCTTGGATCAACGTCAGTGGAATGGCTGAAAATATCACTTTTTCTTGTGCGTTTAGTCCAGATACTGGCTGAAAACGATGATTCCGCACGTCATCCATGATGTGACTGAATGTCCTCCATAGTGAACGATCACTATCACCAGATACTTCATTAGTTACTCGAGTTAGTATCTCTTCAGCAATGAGGGGACTGAGTCCAGTAAAAGTGTTCACGATCCAGCGTTTGGGAGCTTCTTCGGCCTCGATCGCTGTTTGATACGAGGATATGAAGGCTGCCTCTTCCGTTTCTAATGGATTCAGCTTGTTTTGTGCAGGAGGTTCCGTGTATTGAAAGCCAGGCATAATGACCCGATAGCTGCTGATAGACGGTGTGACATGATGAATGCCATCCAGCATCACGCCTGTTTCCGGGTCAAGCAAAATAATGTTGCTGTGTCTACCCATCAGTTCAATGATAATTCGTTTGAGTGAAATATCTCCCAGTTCATCACGTTGACGTATATCCATGTGAATAATACGCTCCATGCCCACCTGCGTGATTTTCTCAATAACGCCTCCTTCGCAATGCTTGCGAAGGAGCATGCAAAACATAGGGGCTTCTGTCGGATTAAGAAAGCTTTGTTCTGTAAAATGTACACGCGGGAAGGTCGGATTAGCCGACAGCAGCAGCTTTACGCTTCCGCCTTGTGCCCGCAGATTCAGCACGATATCTCGATCATTTGGCTGATGTATTTTATTAATGCGCCCGCCCCGGATGCCTTGCAGTTCGTGTACGATAGCGCGGGTTACGATTCCGTCCAATGCCATAATTATGTTCTCCTTTGAAGCAAATGTATTTTCGCCTTCCTTCTATGATACATAACTTTGGGACAAAACTTAAGCGGCTTTGTGATATTTCAGGTCCTGTCCGAATAGATTGAATCTAGAAAGTCTGTCCAGCTTATCAGCAATCGCGGCACAAAAATATAATAACGGGCAGCCATCCTACGCACAACCGACGGAAACGGACTATCTGACCGGGAGGGAATTGGGGAGAATGGAACAAGCACACTGGCACCAATTAAGCAATGAACAGCTTTCAACAAGTCTGGAAGTCGACCCGAAGCAGGGTCTTTCGGAGGAACAGCTTGCGGAACGAAGAGAAAGGTCAGGATGGAATGAGCTGAGCGAGGGGAAGCGAGTTTCGGCAATCTTGCTGCTGCTCAATCAGTTCAAGGATTTTATGATGCTTGTATTGATGGGAGCGACCCTGATATCCGGACTGCTTGGCGAATATTTGGACGCGATTACCATTATTGCTATTGTTGTACTGAATGGAATTCTCGGCTTTGTACAAGAATTCAGAGCTGAGCGTTCATTGCGAGCTTTGAGACAACTGTCGGCCCCAACCGCCAAAGTGTTGCGGGGCGGCAAACGAATTCAAGTTCAGGCCAGAGAACTGGTGCCGGGTGATATTGTGCTGCTGGAAAGTGGTGATCGCATTCCCGCAGATGTAAGGTGGTTGAGCACGAACGGCTGTGATGTAGAGGAGTCTGCCCTGACAGGTGAATCAGTTCCGGTGAGTAAGCATTGCCGCCCTATTCATGCCGCCGAAGTACCACTCGGGGATCAAAAAAACATCGGTTTTATGGGCACGATGATGACCAGAGGAACCGCACAAGGAATGGTTATACGTACAGGTATGAGTACCGAAATGGGTAAGATCGCAGACTTGATTGAAAATACGGAGTCGCAGGAGACACCGTTGCAGCACAGATTGGAGCAATTGGGCAAAATTTTGATTATCGTAGCGTTGGCGCTAACGGTGCTCGTTGTCGTAGCAGGCATTTTACATGGACAGCCAGCCATGAGCATGTTCTTGGCTGGAGTGAGCTTGGCTGTGGCGGCTATACCGGAAGGGTTGCCAGCTATTGTGACGATTGCGCTCGCATTGGGTGTGCAGCGTATGATTAAACGAAAGGCGATTGTACGTAAGCTGCCTTCTGTTGAAACGCTCGGCTGTGCATCTGTCATTTGTTCCGACAAAACGGGTACCCTGACCCAAAATAAAATGACAGTCACCAAGCTATGGCTGGACGGTCGTTTCTGGGGAGTTACGGGAGAGGGCTATGACCCACACGGGCATATTATGGACAGAGACCTTCCTGCCGATCTTAAAAACGGACAATCTCTGCGTAGACTACTGCAAGCCAGTGTGCTTTGCAACAATGCGGAAATTGTTCAAGCCGATACAGAGGAGCTACGTTCGAAAAAGAAAACCAAAGAGCCGACGCCGTCCGCCGTTTGGGAGCTGAAGGGTGATCCGACGGAAGGAGCGCTGATCACGTTAGCTGCCAAGGGCGGAATCACGCGACAAGGGCTATATGAGCTGTACACAAGGGAACGAGAATTTCCTTTTGACTCGGATCGGAAGCGAATGTCGGTACTCGTACGCCACCAGGGAGGACACATTGTCTTTGCCAAAGGTGCCCCGGATGTACTGCTGGGTCAGTGTTCCTATATTTTATGGGAAGGAAATGTCGTTCCGTTAACGGGTACGCTGCGCCAAAAGGTACTGGCGGCTAACGAAGGAATGGCCTCGGAGGCGCTACGTGTACTTGGTGTCGCTTACCGTGATATTCGCTCGCATGAGCGTGTCTCCACGGTTGAGGAGGCTGAAGCACAGCTGATCTTTATTGGGCTGACAGGCATGATTGATCCGCCACGTCGTGAGGTTCGCGAAGCCATTGGCAAGTGCCGTCGTGCTGGCATTCGCACTGTGATGATTACCGGAGATCACGGTACAACTGCAGAGGCCATTGCACAGCAGCTGGGCATTCTTCAGCGCGGATCCCATGTGTTGACAGGACAGGAATTGTCTGCGATGGATGATGCGGCGCTGGACAAAGCCGTTGATACCGTCTCTGTGTATGCACGAGTTTCGCCGGAGCACAAGCTACGGATCGTTAAGTCGCTGCAAAGACGCGGACATGTCGTAGCCATGACCGGAGATGGTGTCAATGACGCTCCAGCGATAAAGGCGTCGGACATCGGTATTGCCATGGGCATTACGGGGACGGACGTGACCAAAGAAGCGGCTGCGCTTGTTCTGAGTGATGATAATTTCTCAACCATTGTAGCCGCAATTGAGGAAGGACGGAATATTTACGAGAATATCCGTAAATTTATCCGTTATCTACTCGCCTCCAATGTTGGTGAGATTTTGACGATGTTTTTTGCCATGATGGCCGGGCTGCCATTACCTTTGTTACCGATCCAGATTTTATGGGTGAATCTGGTGACAGATGGCCTACCAGCGATGGCTTTGGGGGTGGACCAGCCAGAAAAGGATCTCATGGAGCACAAACCTCGTGGCGCAAAGGAAAATATTTTTGCTCGTCGATTGGGCTGGAAAATCATTAGTCGTGGCTTGTTGATTGGTTTATGTACGCTAGCGGCCTTCTGGCTGACATTACGTATTGCACCGGATGACGCAGGACAATTGATCAAAGCACAGTCCGTTGCCTTTGCTACGCTAGTCTTGGCACAGTTAATTCATGTATTTGATTGCCGCAGTTCCCGTTCTATTTTCCATCGTAATCCGTTTCAAAATAGTTATCTCGTGCTTGCCGTGCTCTCCTCCGTAGTGCTGATGCTGGTGGTTATGTACGTGCCTGTGCTGCAACCTATTTTCAAAACGGTACCGCTTGGATTGCGTGAGTGGGCGCTATCCATTGTGGCAGCCGGGATTCCTACGTTTCTTATGGGAGCGGGAAGTGTATGGGGCGGTCGACGCAACCGTCGTCGCGGCGGAAATACACACTTTTCAGCAGGACGTACGAAGTTTTCAGCCTAGTAATCGGATCATGCATACCGCATCGCTTTCCCACTATTGCCCTGTATGATATCATGGGATCAAAGCTTCATGAGGAACATGATATCAGCAGCAACGGCGGAGGTAAGCTATGGAATTCACAAAAATGAACGGTCTAGGTAATGATTTTATCGTTTGGTTTGGGCATCAGGATTTGCCGTCTGACGCCTCGGAATTAGCTGTTCGGCTATGTGATCGACATTTTGGTGTTGGCGCCGATGGGTTGGTATATATATTGCCGTCAGAGAAAGCGGATTTCTGCATGCGCATCATTAACTCGGACGGCTCGGAGGCCGAGCAATGTGGTAATGCTATCCGTTGTGCTGCCAAATACGTATATGACCGTAAACATATCAACCGTGAACAGATCACGATCGAGACTCTGGGCGCAGGTGTGCAGCAGGTGGAACTAACTGTAGAGAACGGACTTGTTCGTATGGTGAAGGTAGATATGGGAGAGCCGATTCTTGAGGGTTTGAAAATTCCAACTACACTAGAGCGGACTAGCGTAATTAACGAGCCTATTGAAGCTGGAGGAAGTGGTTTTCGCTTTACGGCTGTATCTATGGGGAATCCGCACTGTGTCATTTATGTGGAGGATGCGCCAAGCTTTGATCTGGAAGCCTGGGGGCCGAAGCTGGAATGCCATCCGTTGTTCCCTAAAAAAACAAATGTTGAGTTCGCCACGGTACGTAGCCGGAAGCATATAGATATGAGAGTATGGGAGAGGGGAGCCGGACCAACGCTAGCTTGTGGAACCGGAGCCTGTGCTACGCTTGTTGCTTCTGTACTAAACGGATACAGCGACCGTCACGCCATTGTAAGTCTGAAGGGCGGCGATCTGGATATCGAATGGAGCGAGGAAGATAATCACATATATATGACGGGCCCGGCTGAGCTCGTGTACGAAGGTCGTCTGTTCTGAATCATGTGAATTATAAAGGTAGCGTGTAACTGGCCTATGAATCGTATAGAAGTGAGTGAAAAGAAGACCTTAGAGGTCTTCTTTTTTTGGACTTACATGCCCCTGTATACAAGGAATACGATGAAGAAGGCAATATTCTGTCTTTTTTTGGCGCCTGAACGATGTATAATATAGAAAATGAAAAAACAATAAGGAGGCCGTTCATAGTGCGGAAATTTCGTTGGATTTCAGCAGTTGTAGTCCTCATATTTGTAGCCACCGCGCTTCCGGTTCAGGCGGCGACCATTCCTGCTGCCGCGGAAACGACGGATAAGCAGGTTGGCTCGCTAACTCCGACAGTGGTAAGCCGTTTAGAAAAAGCGGTGCAAGAACTCATTGGTTCAAAGACAGCATTTCAATTTGACGATGTGACAGATATGGGGAAAACCTGGATTGTAGAGGGCGAACTGGAAGACGGAACTGCTACGTTGCAGACAGAATATAATAAAGAAAAAAACAGAGTGGATTCTACAACCATACGATATAAAATAAGCAGCTTGGGAAAGGCGATGAACGCGCCACTCAAGACGAAAGTGCTAAACAGCGCCAAAGCGTTTGACAGCAAGCGTCCTCTGCAATTTGAAGCATTTTGGCGGGTCAAATCCCCTTATCAGTCCAACAAGCCTTCAAATTACTGGGTGTTTTGGGGTGCAGGAGAACAGGCTTCCTCGTTGTATGTGGATGTGGATCGAGGTAACGCTATTACCATCAACGCGGACTATGCCCTGAAGCAGGTGGACCCTGTGTTACTGAACCGTGCAATGAACACATTTAAGCGTGTGAGTGGACAGCGAATCAAGGTACAGCACGCTTCACGGTACAAGGACGAGACGAAGGGACTTTCATACTGGTCGTTTGAGGATGCAAACGAGGCGAGTGAGGTCAAAATTAGCGCGGTAACCGGTAAAGTGCTGGCCGTATCCACCTATGGGGTAGACTGGAACGATGACGCAGATTTCAAAAAAACATTTGCAAGCCCGAAATATACTGCCTCAGAAGCTTTGAAGCTAGTCAAGCCCAAGGCTCAGATGTTGTTTAATATCAATTTGACCGGTTATAAAGTGAAAGTTCAAGGGAATCAATATACGTTCTCCAAGCAGCAAAAGGGAACGGATTCTATTGTGGCTAAAGTGAATAAAAAAGGGACTTTTTACGCTTACTCTCTCCATTCTTCCGATGGGAAAATGTAGTAGGAAATAGAAAAGATAAATTAAGCCGCTTCACTCCTGATATCATATTGTCGGGGAGTGGGGCGGCTTTTTTTGTTTTTGGCTTATGTTTGTAGTCTCTTTATGTTACATTAGTATGAAAATAAAGAGCGGGGTGGAGCAGAGGACATGAAACCGGATTTGCGTACTGTGCTGAATCGTGAAATTATTGTCGGAGACGGCGCAATGGGGACTTTTTTATACCAGCTAGGATTTCCAGTAAATACGTCTTTCGAAGAACTGAACATCACTTCGCCTGACGTTATATCAGACGTGCATGCTCAATATTTAAGTGCAGGAGCTCGATTGCTGGAGACTAATACATTTTCTGCAAATGATTATAAGTTAGCCCGGTTTGGATTGGAATCTAAGGTAGAAGAGATCAATCGTGCCGGTGTGAGAATTGCCAGAGCTGCGGCCGGACCTGAACATTATGTGGTAGGTGCGGTGGGTTCCATATGTGGGGGCAAACGGCTTAACATATCAAAGCTGGAGCTGGCAAGAAACTATGAGCAGCAAATTGATGCCCTTCTCTCCGAAGGAGTCGACGGCATTTTGTGCGAAACGTTTTATTCACTGGATGAAATACGCATTGCGCTTCACAGTGTACGTAAATACAGTGACATTCCGGTAATTTGTCAGTTTGCAGTTGATCAGGTTGGTCGTACCCAGGATGGTTTTTTGGTGGCGGAAGCTTTTTCGGTGCTGCGTAATGAGGGGGCAGACATCCTTGGATTTAACTGTCACTCGGGTCCGCAGGGAATTATGAGTGTAATGGAGCAGCTGGACGGCCCTTTGTCTGTACCGCTGTCCGTATATCCGAATGCAGGACTAGCAGATTATGTGGACGGTCACTATGTATACGGTGCATCACCTGAATATTTTGGAGAATGTGCCAAGTCCTTTGTAGACCTGGGGACGAGGCTGCTCGGTGGTTGCTGCGGAACTACACCGGACCATATTGCAGCTATCTCCAAAGCCTTGAACCGTTTGCAACCGCCTCCGCTGGCTTCAAAAGAAGCTTTGTCGAAAGAGTCCTTTCAAGTGGTAGAGCAGATTGCAGATGAAGAGGAACGAGGAAATGGCAGACATACCAGCGAGCCCAATATTGTGGATCTGGTTAAGGAACGACATACGGTCATTGTAGAACTGGATCCTCCGCGCGATCTGGACATTACAAGGTTTATGCAAGGTGCTCATGCATTGAAGAAAGCAGGGGCCGACGCGCTTACACTAGCTGACAATTCGCTTGCAGTCACTCGCATGAGCAACATGGCGCTTGGACATTTGGTCAGTATTGAAACAGGCTTGCGCCCATTAATTCATATAGCATGTCGTGATCGCAATCTGATTGGTACTCAATCCCACATGATGGGTTTTGACGCGCTCGGTATTGACCATGTACTGGCGGTTACTGGAGATCCGGCGCGGTTCGGTGATTTGCCAGGCGCCAGTTCGGTGTATGATATGACCTCTTTTGAAATCATACGCATGATCAAGCAATTAAATGATGGTGTCGCATTTTCCGGTAAGCCACTGAAGCAGAAAGCTAATTTTGTGGTAGGTGCCGCATTTAATCCTAATGTCAAGCATTTGGGTAAAGCCGTACAGCGGTTGGAGAAGAAGATTGCCTCCGGAGCCGATTATGTTATGACTCAGCCCGTATACGACCACGAGTTGATTGCAGCCATCGCGGAAGCGACACGACATTTGGAAGTACCGATTTTTATCGGTATTATGCCGCTGGCTAGTGGGCGCAATGCAGAATACTTGCACAATGAAGTACCGGGGATTCAGTTATCCGATGAGGTACGTGCACGTATGTCTGGTCTTGAGGGTCCGGAAGGACGAGCAATGGGCGTGTCTATTGCCAAGGAGTTACTTGATACGGCAATGGAACATTTTAATGGTATCTATTTTATGACTCCATTTATGTTCTATGAAATGACAGCTGAATTGACTTCTTACGTATGGCAAAAATCAGGCCGCGTACAGGCCCCCTTGTTTCGACTATAATAATCAATTACAATAGTATAATGGATGTGATGCCGATGTCATTGAGTATGACCGGATACGGTCAAGCCATCCTTCATTATGAGGGCTATAAAGTGCGCTTGGAATTGAAATCGGTGAATCACCGCTATTGCGAAGTGATGATGAGAATTCCGCGCGAATGGACTCGATACGAAGATGGCTTGAGAAGAACGGTTCAACAGCAGATTAAACGCGGTCGTATCGATGTCTTCATCCACAGGGAACGTGATGAAGAACAGATGCCCGCCGCGCGGTTGAATGACACTGTGGTGCAGGCTTACCTGCATGCAGCGGAGCAGCTGGCGGATCGTTATGGAGTGAAAGGAACGTTAGGGATAAGCGATATTCTTGCTTTGCCTGACGTTCTGGGTGAGCCTGGAGAGGCTTGCCATGGAGATGAAGAGGACTGGGAAGAGCAACTACAGCGGGCTTTGAATGAAGCTTTGCAAGGTTTACTGGAGATGAGAAGGCGAGAAGGCGGGCATTTGGCGCAAGATTTGGAATCCCGTATTTTACGTCTGGAATCTCTGCATCATGAAATGACGGTGCTGGCTCCTCATGTTGTGAGCGACTACCGTAACAGGCTGAAACACAGGCTTAAAGAGCTTCAGGACGGTTCATTTACGCTTGATGAACATAAGTTCGGAATGGAGATTGCGTTATTCGCGGATCGCAGCAATATTGACGAGGAACTTACCCGGCTTCAAAGTCACTTTGGACAGTGCAAGGGATTGCTGCTGTCAGACGAGCCGGCCGGTCGCAAATTAGATTTTTTAATCCAGGAAATGAACAGGGAAGTCAACACGATCGGCTCCAAGGCCAATCATCTCACATTGGTTAATTTGGTCGTTGAGATGAAAGCAGAGCTCGAGAAAATTCGTGAGCAGGCTGCAAATATTGAGTAGCTACCTGGTAGCGGCACGGCTGCAAGAGTCACATGTATAGGGGGAAAGACCTGAATATGGCAATCAAATTGATCAATATTGGTTTCGGCAATATCGTGTCGGCCAACCGAATTATCTCCATCGTCAGTCCGGAGTCTGCTCCGATCAAGCGGATTATACAGGAAGCCAGGGACCGTCATATGCTAATTGATGCTACCTATGGCCGCCGGACGCGGGCTGTTATTATTACAGACAGTGATCATGTAATCCTGTCTGCGGTGCAGCCGGAGACGGTCGCTCATCGCCTATCCACTAAAGATGATGACAATGACGAATAAAAATGGAGTGTACTATGGCTAAGGGATTATTATTTGTAATATCCGGACCTTCGGGTGTCGGTAAAGGGACGGTAGGCAACGCATTGCGTGAGAAGCTACCAGAGATAACATACTCCGTTTCTGCTACAACTCGAACACCTCGTTCAGGCGAACAGGATGGAGTGACCTATTTTTTTAAAACGCGTGAAGAATTTTTGGGTATGATTGAACGAGATGAAATGCTGGAGTATGCTGAGTATGTAGGGAACTATTATGGTACTCCACGTGATTTTGTAGATCAGACCCTTGCGCAGGGAAAAGATATTTTTCTGGAGATTGAAGTTCAGGGAGCGCTAAAGGTTAAAGAAAAATTTCCAGAAGGCATATTCATTTTTCTGCTTCCGCCTTCGCTAGACGAATTAAAGGATAGAATCCGGGGACGGGGCACAGAAACTCAAGCGACCATAGACCACCGTATGTCGGTAGCTGTGGATGAAATGAATTTGTTGCGTCACTATGATTATGCGGTCGTCAATGATGAGATTGATTTCGCTTGTAAACGAATAGAATCCATTATTATCGCCGAACATTGTAAGGTTCATCCTTAAACGAGGGCTTTACATATGCCAAGCGTACTTAAAGAGAAATAATACTGTATAAGCTGAGCTTGAAGGTGTACACTGGAGTTCAGCTTATACAGTCCCAAAACTACATGAAGAGGTGTCTATTCGTGCTGTATCCTTCCATTGATGAAATGATGAAAAAGGCAGATAGTAAGTATTCGTTGGTTGTAGCGGCTTCACGTCGTGCCAGACAGTTGCGCGAGGGTGAAAAGACGACTCTCAAGAATCCTAAATCCCACAAACAGGTTGGAGTGGCGTTGGAAGAGATTTACGCGGATCATCTGCGTCTTGAAAGCGGCGAAGACGAGTAAGAATTATACACAACTATTATAACCGGGCGCAATGCCAATTCCTTTGACAACCGCAAGGTTGTTATTTTTTTAGGTCAGGGGGAGTTAACGATGTTGAAGGGAAAAGTTATTATTCTTGGTATAACTGGCGGAATTGCTGCTTACAAAGGGGCAGCGCTGTGTAGTAGGTTGACGCAAAAGGGCGCCGATGTTCATGTGATTATGACGGCCTCTGCCAAGGAGTTTATTACCGAACTTACGCTGCAGTCGCTCTCTCGTAATCCGGTGTACAGTGACACATTTGATGAAAGAGAGCCATCAGTCGTATCCCATATTCATCTGGCGGATGCGGCTGATTTGGTTCTTGTTGCTCCTGCAACTGCGAATATTATCGGGAAAATGGCGCATGGTCTTGCTGATGATATGCTGTCTACAACGTTGTTGGCTACAACAGCGCCTATTATGGTGGCACCTGCGATGAATGTACATATGTACACTCATCCCGCAGTCATGCAAAATATGGAGACGCTTGTATCACGTGGCGTGAAGATGATTGAGCCTGGTGAAGGATTACTGGCTTGCGGTTACGTTGGCAAAGGACGTTTGGAAGAGCCGGACACAATTGTGCAAACCATAGAACGCTTTTTTGATCAGCAAGCTCAGGAACAAAAAACCACCATCAAGTCTGAACCACGATGGTTTGGTGACGAATCTATGGAGGCTCAAATGCCTGAGTCACTTGTGAATGAGAATGAATCGGTGCTTTCAGGCAAAAAAGTCATTGTAACGGCTGGAGGCACGATCGAGCGAATTGATCCAGTACGTTATATCACAAATGATTCATCTGGCAAAATGGGCTTTGCCATTGCAAAAGTGGCTCAGGAGATGGGTGCAGAGGTGCACTTGATTGCCGCCAATACCAGCGCGGAACCGCCTACTGGTATTATGCTTGAAAGAGTCCAGTCAGCTGAAGACATGTACGACGCTGTATTAAAGCAATGGGAAACGAGCGATATGGTCGTTATGGCTGCTGCAGTTGCAGATTATCGACCACGTGAGATTGCACAGACCAAGATCAAGAAAAAAGATAGTGTATTTACGCTAGAGCTAGTGAAGAACGTCGATATTTTAGAATCACTCGGACGGAGTAAGAAACATCAATTTTTAATTGGCTTTGCAGCTGAAACCGAACATTTGGAGACGTATGCGATAGATAAATTAGAACGTAAAAATTGTGATTTGATCGCGGCAAACGATGTAACTGTGAATGGTGCTGGTTTTGGCGTCGATACGAATGCTGTTCAAATTTATGACCGAAGCGGGATCGTAGAGCGTATTCCTGTACAGTCAAAGGAAGAAGTTGCGCGTAAGTTGCTTACTATAGCCGCGGGACGCATGGGTGGGGTGCTGCATTAATGGAGACGGGCAATTTAGTTGCCAAGGTCATTGTCGATGTACCTGCCAAGGATACGGACCGCACCTTCGATTATCTGATACCAGACTCAATGAGACCTTGGATTGAGCCGGGTAGTCGGGTAGCTGTGCCATTTGGCAAACGGACGGTGCAGGCTTTTGTCATCTCGGTAGTCCCAGCTGATGATCCACCGAAATACAGAATGAGAGCGATCCAGGAACTGCTGGATTTGGTACCACCCTTATCTGCCGACCTAGTCGAACTGGGCAAATGGATGAGCGAACGTTATGCTTGTAATCAAATTATGGCACTGCAAGTGATGATTCCTACCGCGCTCAAGGGCAAAGCAGAACGTTATATCTCAATTGCGGAACAGCATGAGTTAACGCATCCACAACGTACTATACAACCGAATCAGGGCGATGAACTCGAATGGGCACTTCTGACCGACGATGGTATGAGTGATCCGACGGAGCGTCGGATTGTTAGCTTCATTCAGGAGAAGGAGCAAGTCCCATTGCAGCAACTCAGTCGACGTTTCCCGGAGGAAGCGGAGGTTATTAAATCCCTGTTACGCCGGGGTGTGCTTCAGGAAAGTCAAGTTATTAAAGACAAACTTGGCAAAAAGACCATGAAATCCGTTGATCTGGCTATTGGCATAGACGAGGCATCAACGGCGCTGGAGCAATTTTCTGCCAAAGCGCAGCGTCAGCGGGAGGTACTTGCTTTTTTGCTGGAACGTAGCGAGTTTCTGCCTTTGTCACTGAAGGAAGTCATGACCTCACTGAGTGTCTCGGCTGCAACGGTTAAGGCGCTGGAAGATAAGGGCTATGTGTTGCTGGAGGATGTCGAAGTGTTCCGCGACCCCTACCGGGGCAGACACTTCAAGCCTACAGAGCCACTCCCTCTCACAGCAGAGCAGCAGTCAGTATATGAACGAATTATTCGCCAGCTGGACACACGTGAGCAAGGAGCTTATTTGTTGCATGGAGTCACAGGGAGCGGTAAGACGGAAATTTATCTACAGACGATTCAGCGTTGTATCGAGCAGAATCGGCAGGCCATTGTGCTGGTACCTGAAATATCGTTAACCCCACAAATGGTTGAGCGTTTTAAAGGCCGGTTTGGCGATCAGGTAGCAGTGATGCACAGTAGGTTGTCCGGGGGGGAACGGTACGATGAGTGGCGCAAAATACGCGAAGGCCGTGTGAAAGTGGCGATTGGTGCTCGCTCGGCAGTATTTGCGCCTTTTCGTGAGTTAGGTCTTATTATTATGGATGAGGAGCACGAAACGTCCTACAAGCAGGAAGAGACACCTAAATACCATGCGCGTGATGTTGCCATTCGCAGAGCCCATCAGCATGGGGCTGTCGTTATTCTCGGCTCGGCTACACCGTCGCTGGAAAGCTACTATGCGGCTCGCTCACAAAGCAACGACGAGTTTGCGCCGTTGCTGCTTGAAATGCCAACTCGCGCATTGGGGAACACGTTACCCGAAGTACATATCATGGATATGCGTGAGGAACTGCGTGCTGGCAACCGCTCTATGTTCAGCCGTGCGTTGCATAATGGAATTGCAGAGCGGTTAGAGCGTAAGGAGCAGACGGTACTACTGTTGAATCGGCGTGGGCACTCCACGTTCGTCATGTGCCGTAGCTGTGGCTATGTCGCGGGTTGTCCGCATTGTGATATTTCGCTTACGTATCATCAGCGGTCGAACAATTTACGTTGCCATTACTGTGGTTATTCCGAGCCCGTGCCTCAGACTTGCCCTGAGTGCGGTAGTGAGCATATTCGTTATTTCGGTACAGGTACCCAGCGAGTGGAAGAAGAGCTGGCGAAGCTATTCCCCGGTATACGTGTTGTTCGAATGGATGTTGATACAACGACAGAAAAAAATGCCCACGAAAAGCTTCTCAAGCAATTTCGTGATAAAAAAGCGGACGTGCTGCTCGGTACTCAAATGGTTGCCAAAGGCCTGGACTTTCCCGATGTGACACTGGTTGGTGTCATTACTGCGGATTCGGCTCTCAATTTACCGGATTTTCGGGCTGCGGAAAAGACATTTCAGCTGTTAACACAAGTAGCTGGACGGGCTGGGAGACATCAATTGCCGGGGGAAGTATTCGTACAATCCTATACTCCAGAGCATTATTCGGTGATTCACGCAAGTCGCCATGATTATGCTTCTTTTGTGAGGGAAGAATTGAAACACCGCCGCAATTTGCACTATCCACCATATTGTCGTCTTATTTTGGTGACCTTTTCTCATGAACAACTCCCGGTGCTGGTCCGATTGGCTGAGAATTATTCAGCAACACTACAGGGACGGGCCAGACAACGGGGCTGGTTCGGGAATATGGATCGTCTTACATCGGATGTACTCGACATTTTGGGGCCAGTAGCTTCACCCATTTCGAGAATCAAGAATAGATACCGATTTCAATGTATGATAAAATGGCGTGGAAATATCGATGCGATTAGTTTGGCTCAGCAAGTAGCTGATGAAATGGCCGAATCCGCACAGGCACAAAAGTTGCTGATTAGTCTGGATGTTGATCCGCAAATGCTTATGTAGAGTGTTGCCACAAAAGTTATTATCACAATTAATGCGGACAAGCCGTCCGTACATAGGATAATGTAGCAGTCGCGTGTGTGATGAATACAGTTAAGCCTAAATGAAACATAAAGAGGAAGGTGTTCTGTTGTCATGTCAATTAGAATTATAGTGTTGGAGCCGGATGACGTATTGCACAAAGTAGCAAAGGAAGTCACTAAAATTACGCCTAACGTGCAAAAGCTGCTCGACGATATGGCAGATACGATGTATGAAGCGGAGGGAGTAGGTCTTGCTGCTCCGCAAGTAGGTATTTTGAAGCGTCTCATTGTTGTAGATGCTGGAGATGAGCATGGATTGATTAAAATGATCAATCCAGAAATCGTAGCCGAAGAAGGGGAGGAATTGGGTCCTGAAGGCTGCCTGAGTATACCTGGGTTGAACGGGGATGTGCGTCGTGCCGAGAAGGTTACAGTCAAGGGACTGGACCGCGAGGGTAAGGCCATTACCATTACAGCGACAGGGTTGCTTTCTCGTGCTTTTCAGCATGAAATTGACCATTTAAATGGAATTTTATTCACGGATATTGCAGAAAAAGTATATGAGGTTGCGCTGGAACAGCCAGGACCGAACCGTCAGATAGGAGAGTGAGGTTCGATGACTCAAGACATTCGTATTATCTTTATGGGTACGCCTGAGTTTGCAGTGCCATCGCTGAACATGTTACTGGACAACGGTTATAACGTGGTTGGTGTGATTACACAGCCCGATAAGCCACAGGGACGAAAAAAAATATTGACGCCTACACCAGTCAAGGAAGCGGCAGAAAAACGCGGATTACCTGTACTGCAACCGACCCGCCTGCGCCAGCCAGAAGCGGTGGCTCAGGTGGCAGAGCTGCGTCCTGATCTGATCGTAACCGCAGCCTATGGGCAAATTTTGCCTAAGTCCGTACTAGACTTGCCTCGGTTCGGCTGTCTGAATGTGCATGGTTCGTTACTTCCCTGTTATCGGGGAGGTGCACCGATCCAGCGTGCGATTATTAACGGTGAGACCGTGACGGGTGTGACGCTGATGTATATGGCGGAAGGACTGGATACTGGCGATATGATATCGCGAGTTGAGGTTGCTATAGAGCCGGAGGATACCTCCGGTACGATTTTTGAGAAGTTAAGCGTAGCTGGAGCAAAGCTTTTGCAGGACGAGCTGCCTAAGTTGCTGGCAGGCCAATCAGACCGTACGCCGCAAAATGAGGACGAGGCTACCTATGCCCCTAACCTGAACCGCGACGATGAGCGTATTTCGTGGAGTGACAATGCACAGCAGATATACAACCGGATTCGCGGCCTTGTTCCTTTTTCCGGCGCGTTTACGCTTTGGGAGGGAAATGTTTTTAAAATATGGGCTGCTGAGCAGCCTTTCATAAATAATGAAGTGAGTGGCTCAAATGCCCCAGCACCCGGGACGGTTCTTCAATTGACCGCTCGTGGCATTGAGGTGCAGACAGGCGAAGGAACTCTCTGGCTGACTCAGGTTCAACCGGCTGGCAAAAAGGTTATGGATGCCGGAACCTTTGCACGCGGCGGACAGATGAAGCCAGGCATGGTGCTCGGATGAGCGGGAGTCACTCCCGCCAGGGAGGCCAAGGCAAGGGAGTGGGTGCCAGAACCGGCAAGACTCGCAATCAGACGGCGCGGGAAGTTGCACTTGATGTGTTGACCAGTGTGGAGCAAGAGGGTGCGTATAGCAATCTTGAGCTAAATCGTCGGCTTCAGCAGGCAGGTTTGTCTGCAAGTGATGCTGGTTTGGCGACGGAACTTGTATACGGTACAGTCGCACGCCGAAATACACTAGATTATTTTTTGAATAAATTTGTTCAAAAAGGAACGGCCAAGCTTCAGGCTTGGGTACGTTCGTTGCTGCGGATGAGTGTGTATCAGGTGGTGTATCTGGATCGAGTTCCGGATCATGCAGTCGTTAGTGAAGCGGTGACCATTGCCAAGCGGCGTGGGCATCAGGGTATTTCCGGTATGGTCAACGGCGTGCTCCGCAGCATGCTGCGTGAGCCGGACAAGCTGCGTATTCCTGACGATTTGTCACCGGAGGAACGGATTTCATTAGAACATTCCCATCCACAGTGGCTGGTTAAGCGCTGGATTAAGCAGTACGGTGCAGATACTGCTGAGGCTATCTGTCAGGCTAATAATGAGCCCCCTGCGGTCAGCGTACGGGTGAATACGACAATGATCAGCCGTGATCAGCTGCTGGACGAGATGAACTCAAAAGGGCTTGATGCCGTTCCTTCGGCAGTTAGTCCCTATGGGATTGTTGTTCGTAGCGGTGGAAATATGGCGCTTACCTCGTGGTATACGGACGGATTGCTGTCCGTACAGGATGAAAGCTCCATGCTCGTTGCCGAAGCAGTCGCTCCTGAGCCTGGCATGCTGGTACTGGATTGCTGTGCCGCTCCAGGTGGCAAAACAGCTCATATGGCTGAGCTGATGAAGGATCACGGACGGATAGTTGCGAATGATCTGCATGCCCATAAGCATCAATTAATTCGTGAACAGGCTAATCGACTTGGCCTGGATGCCGTGGAAACAGTCACTGGTGATGCGCTAGAACTGAAGGAACGATATGCTCCAGCTTCTTTTGACCGTATTTTGCTGGATGCGCCATGCTCTGGCTTTGGAGTGATTCGTCGTAAACCGGACCTGCGTTGGAGCAAAACTGCGCAGGATGTTCGCGACATTACACAGCTTCAGCATGAGCTGCTGGATAGTGTGGCGGGACTGTTGAAGCCAGGTGGTATTCTGGTATACAGCACATGCACGATTGAACCGGACGAAAATGAAGGACAATTGACTCAATTTTTAAGCGAACATCCAGAGTATGAATTGGCAGAGGGTCATTCCTTCCCAGACGTGAGCCGCGAAAAGGATAGTATACAGGGAGGCTCGGTACAGCTGTTACCGCAGCATTTCCACAGCGACGGATTTTATATCGCGCGCCTGCGTCGGGTGAAATAGCGCGGAAGAGAATTCCAGGCAGCTTTCCACCAGTATTTCCACATTCCGCCGGAACATTTCCGGCGGTTTTTTGCATGAAGACGAAAAATTTTTACCCCCTCAGGGATTTGTGCTAAAATAGGAAGAATGAAAAATACTATCTGCGATCAAACAGAACTTAATGAAGAAGGAACGGGTGCAAACATTGATGAAACCTTTTATATATGATTTAACTCTGGAGGAGCTTCAGGACTGGGCCAAGAACAATGGCGAGCCTGCTTTTCGTGGAGGACAAATTTTTGACTGGCTGTATGTGAAGCGAGTCAATGATTTCAGCGAGATGACGAATTTGTCCAAGGCGCTGAGAGAGAAGCTTGAGGAGCAATTTAGTTTTGTGACGCTTAGTGAAATTACAAAGTTGGAATCGAAGGACGGTACAGTAAAATTCCTGTTCGGTTTGCACGATGATCATGCCATTGAAACGGTCATTATGAGACACAATTACGGAAACAGCATTTGTGTAACGACTCAAGTGGGGTGCCGGATTGGTTGTACTTTCTGCGCTTCGACGCTTGGAGGCCTCAAACGGAACCTGACGGCTGGTGAAATTACTGCACAGGTGGTGCAGGCTCAGAAAATTTTGGATAAAACCAATGAACGAGTGAGTAGCATCGTGATTATGGGCTCGGGCGAGCCTTTTGAAAACTATGAAGCGACCATGACGTTTTTACGTACAATGGTTCATGAAAAAGGTCTGAACATTGGTCAACGTCATATCACAGTGTCGACCAGCGGTATTGTACCGAATATTTATAAATTTGCCGACGAGGATACCCAGATTAATCTGGCAATATCCATTCATGCGCCTAATGATGCGCTTCGTTCGAAGCTGATGCCTGTAAATCGGCGTTATCCCTTTAAGGATGTTATGGATTCTCTACGTTACTATCTTGCTAAGACGGGGCGGAGAATTTCGTTTGAATATGCCCTGATTGGTGGTGTAAACGATCAGGCAGAACATGCTGAAGAGCTAGCGGATGTGTTAAAGGACATGCTGTGTCACGTCAATTTGATTCCAGTCAATCATGTGCCTGAGCGCAAGTATGTACGCACATCACGCAGTGATATTTTTAATTTCCAACGTATTCTTGCCGAAAAAGGCGTCAATGTGACGATCCGGCGTGAACAGGGTCACGATATTGCCGCTGCTTGCGGTCAGTTGCGTGCAAAGCATATGGAGTTGGGGTGAAACCATTTGATCAAAACAGTTCATGTCAGCCATGTCGGACGTGTACGTTCGGTGAATGAGGATTCTGCCTGGATCAGGCACTTGGAGCAAGGCTATATTCTTGGGATTGTTGCCGATGGTATGGGGGGGCATTTGGCCGGTGATACGGCCAGCCGCCTTGCGGTAGAGACACTTGCCGCTGATTTGGCGACGCTGGAGAGCGGATTATCCGCACATTCTTTGACGGCGGCGCTCAGCGACGCTATTTTGCATGCCAATGAAGTCATCTTCCAGACGGCTGCACGCGATGAAAAGTATCATAATATGGGAACGACAGTTGTTGCGGTTTTATTAAACGACGCATCCGGAATTATCGGACATATCGGTGACAGTCGTGCCTATGTCATTTCTAAAGGAGCGGTACGTCAGCTTACAGAAGACCATACTTTGGTTAATGAGCTGTTCAAAAACGGTCAGATCAGTAAGGAAGAACGGGAGAACCATCCTCGTCGCAATGTACTGACACGGGCGCTGGGCACTGATTCCGAGGTGAAAGTGGATATTGACTCCATTGCGCTGGAAAAAGGCGATGTACTGTTACTGTGTAGCGACGGATTAAGCAATCTGGTAACGGAAGAACAAATCAGAAAAGTAGTAGGTGCCGCAGAGAATCCTTTGGAGGAGCGCGCGGATCGTCTGCTACATCTGGCGTTGCTTGCCGGAGGAGACGATAACATTACTGTAGCTTTGTTTGAATTGCCCGACGACACGGTTTCATTGAGTGAAAAGGGGTGTGACGCATGATCGGGCACCTGCTAGGGGGAAGATACGAAATTATTGAGCGTATCGGTGGCGGCGGTATGGCGCTGGTGTATAAGGCTCAAGACATTTTGCTGAATCGCAATGTCGCAGTTAAAGTGTTGCGCCAGCAATTTGTTCATGATGAGGAATTTATTCGCCGATTTCGGCGTGAGGCGCAGTCTGCGGCCTCGCTTTCGCATTCGAATGTGGTCAGTATTTATGATGTCGGCCAAGAGGATGAAATCCATTATATTGTAATGGAGTGCATCGAAGGTAAAAATTTGAATGAGATTATTAAAGAACGTGCACCATTGCAAGTGGATGAAGCAGTACGGATTGCTTCCCAGATTTGTGATGCGCTGGAGCATGCCCATCAAAATCAGATCATTCACCGAGACATTAAGCCTCATAATATATTAATTGGACGTAATGGACGGGTTAAGGTAACTGATTTTGGGATTGCTAGAGCTGTTACGTCAACGACCATTACCCAGACGGGTTCTGTTGTGGGTTCTGTTCATTATTTTTCACCTGAGCATGCAAAGGGTGTCGTCACCGGCGAAAAATCGGACTTATATTCTTTAGGTATTGTCTTATATCAAATGCTGACAGCGCAGCTCCCTTTCCTGGGAGAAAGTCCAATTAGTGTAGCGCTCAAGCATTTGCAAGAGGAATTTGAGGAACCACGTAAAATTAATCCGTTGATTCCGCAAAGTGTGGAAAATGTCATTCTAAAATCCATGCGCAAAAATCCAGAAGAGCGTTATCAATCGGCAGACGAAATGCTAAAAGATCTGGAAACCTGTTTGCTGCCGGGACGGCGTAATGAATCCAAGCTGGAGTTTACACATTTGGATGATGAGGATCAAACACGGGTTATTCCGGCTATTAAGCCTCAACAATTAGGGATGTCTTCTAGTGGCGATGATGTACCTGTTCAACCGCGTGAGTCTGAACAGCTTCCGAGCAAGCAATCGTCCAAAAATAATAGAAAAAAAGCGATCTTGTGGGTAACACTAGTGTTGGTGTTACTTCTGTGCATGGGCGGAGTGGTGTACTATGTGCAAAGTGTACTTGTCGTGCCTGAGGTAAAAGTACCAGGTGTATTGACACAAACAGAAGACCAAGCGAAGGTTAATCTCAGTAAAGCGGGATTACTCATTGAGGAGCCAATACAGCATGAATACAAAGAGGGAATCGCGCCTGGAGTTGTATTTTATCAAAGCTATCCTGCAGATTCTTTAGTCAAGGAAGGAACCAAGATTAGTCTGAAAGTCGGGATTGCCAAGCCGCTCACCCCGATGCCGGATGTCAAAGGCCAAAGCTACGAGAATGCTGTTAAGCTGCTGACCGCCCAGCAAATTAAGGAGACGCAGATTCAGCAAAATGAGCAGTTCAGTGATCAGGCCGCGGGGACCGTCCTTAGTCAGACACCCGCTGCAAATGAGCCATTTGATAAGGACTCAGTCCAGGTTGTGCTCACAGTCAGCAAGGGCGCTGATACTGTGAAAATGCCAAGCCTGGTAGGGAAGACGCAGAACCAAGCAGAAAATGAGGTTAAAAAGGCAGGGCTGAAGGTTGGCTCGATTAAAGAAGAATTTAGCTATGAGCAGGAAAAAGGAAGAGTAACCAAACAGTGGCCGTCAGAGGCAGGCAGTGAGTTGCCACCAAATACGGAAATTACGTTTTATGTAAGCACGGGTTACCCGCCAGAAGCTATTACACTACCATTTAATGTGCCTGTTGCGCCGAAGGAAGAGGGCAAAAACAGCAAAATTCGTATCACTTATACGGATGCGCGTGGAGAAAATCAGGAATGGGGAAGCCGTACGATTAATACGACACAGATGTTCACTATCAATCTGCTAATGGCTCCGAACAAAGACAGTGTTGTCTCAGTATTTAGAGATGGTGACTTTATTGATACGTATCCAGTCTCTTATATTGAGGCGAAAAATGGAACGGTGACGATGCCCCAAATTGCTCCGCCTGCTGGAACTTCACCAACGGATACACCTGATGGTACTTCCTCGCAGAATGGAAGTGGAAACGGCGAGGAAGGTGATAGCGGGGGATCTTCTAATGATAGTGGTAATAGTGGAGGCGACTCGAACAATCAGGAGGGCACAGGAGGTAATGGTGACCCTTCCGCCTTTGTTCCTGGAACGAATTCCACGGGGAGTACGCGCAGTGAGTTGGCGGTTAGTCATAAAAACAACCCAGGCCACGCAAAGAAGGAAAAAGTGATTGAGGCTGTTCAGCATCAGTAAACTTGCAATAGGAAGATGCTCAACCTGTTATACGCAATGAAACTTGAACATTATGAAGGAGGACATCTTACACATGCCTGAAGGTCTGATCGTCAAGGCGCTTAGCGGATATTATTATGTCTCCAGCCTGGATCAGGATGGGCGTCCGGTATCTGGCGAAGCTACAGTACAATGCAGAGCACGCGGCATTTTTAAGAAAAAAGAGATTACGCCTCTTGTCGGTGATCGGGTCGTTTACGAACTGACTGAGAACGGGGAAGGTATGGTCGAGGAGATTAGAAAGCGTACGACAGAGCTAATTCGTCCTCCAGTAGCTAATACCACGCTAGCCGTGCTACTGTTTTCCTTGCGTGAGCCGGATTTAAACCTGCCTTTACTGGACAAATTTTTAGTCCATATTGAGCACGCCGGACTGGATACGATTATCTGTCTGACTAAGCGCGATTTGTATGAAGGCAGCCCTTCAGAGGATGACACCGTGCTGGCCGTTCAGGAAATGTACCGGAAGATCGGTTATGAGGTGCTGGTAACCAGTGCCCGTACCGGAGAAGGGACGGCTGAGCTTAAGAAGCTGTTGGCTGGTCAAATCAGCGTGTTTTCCGGGCAATCAGGTGTAGGAAAGTCTTCCATGCTTAATGCTCTGGAGCCTGGGTTAACGCTGGAGACGAGCGCCATAAGCAATAAGCTGGGCCGAGGAAAACATACAACTCGTCATGTGGAGCTGATTCCTCTAGACAACGGAGGATTTGTAGCAGATACACCAGGCTTTAGCCAGCTGGATTTTCTGGAGCTAGGTGTGGATGAGTTATCTCCCTGTTTTCGTGAATTCCAGCAGTATGCGGAAGGATGTAAATTTCGGGGGTGTACCCATATTCACGAGCCTAGCTGTAAAGTAAGAGAGGCCCTGGAAGAAGGCCATATTTCACAGGGACGATATGATAGCTATTTGCAGTTCTATCAGGAATTAAAAGAAAAAAAGCGGAGGTACTGAGTATATGTTAAAAATAGCACCGTCGATTTTATCCGCTGATTTTGCTCGCTTGGGCAGTGAAGTTGCGGAAGCTGAGGCAGGAGGGGCAGACTGGATTCATGTGGATGTAATGGATGGACATTTTGTATCCAATATTACACTGGGCCCACCTATCGTTCAGGCTATTCGTCCGCATACGACTCTTCCCTTAGATGTTCATCTGATGATTGAGCATCCTGAACGCTATATTGGCGATTTCGTAAAAGCAGGAGCCAACATCATCACTGTTCATGCTGAGGCCTGTGTTCATTTGCATGGTGTCCTTCACTTGATCAAGCAGCAAGGCGCTCTGGCTGGAGTGGCTCTCAATCCGGGTACTTCACCATACGCGATCAAGGAAGTGCTGCCAAATGTGGATATGATTCTGGTGATGACGGTCAATCCTGGCTTTGGAGGTCAGTCCTTCATTCCAGAGACGTTAAATAAAATCAGACAAATCCGTGCTTGGTTGAACGAACTGGGTCGTCCAGACGTACATATCGAGGTAGACGGAGGTATTGCGGAGGAGACGGCACCAGCCGTATTTGAAGCGGGGGCTGACGTGCTGGTGGCTGGGAGTGCGGTATTTGGCAGAACAGACCGCGCTGCGGCTATAGCTGCGATTCGGGACAGTGCAGCACGTTTGTCCAAGTGAAGCTGACCGAAGCATTGTGGATGACTGTAGCGAGCATGGCGACGGGGTTGACCCTTAGCTGTTTCTCGCTAGTGAAGGCTCCTTGGAATGCTGTTCTTTCACTTTTGGCTGTTCTAATTGTACTGTTTTATTTTCGGAAAAATGAACGGCGTGGTTTACGAATAGGTTTTGTAGTGTGCAGCGTACTTTATTATATCCTGTTTATTTTCATACTCTCAGCATATCTCTATATTCGCGGACTTGTCTGATGGTATAGCCTGGGATGGTTGTGCATAAATATGGTTACATGAGCGGGATTCTCATGTAGCCTTTTTTTTGTGGGGCAACAACCCTTGACAGGTTGCATAAACTACAGAGAACGGATGCAGGAGGATGATGGGGAGGGTGAGGCATGAAGTTTTACACAATCAAGCTGCCAAAATTTCTGGGTGGATTCGTTAAAGCCATTTTGAATACATTCCAGAAAAACTGAATTCAACGTAATGTAAACACAGGATGTAGGATGAAAGCTGGAGGTACACAGGGCATGCTTCCCGGGCACAACAGATAGGTAGCTCGGCAGTAAAAGATAGGAACGCACGGGAAGGTGCCTGACATTTTGTTCTCCTGAACCAGATGGATATTACTTTCGAATAACCAAAAAAGCACCCGTTTAAAACGAGGTGCCTTTTGTTTATAACGATATTTTTTTACGACTACACGCGAGTCACTTTACCGGCTTTCAATGCACGAGTGCTGACATAAACGCGTTTCGGTTTACCGTTAACGAGAATGCGAACTTTTTGTACGTTGACGCCCCAAGTACGGCGATTACGGTTGTTAGCGTGAGATACGTGGTTACCGCTGCCAGGCTTTTTGCCTGTTACAGAACATTTACGAGACATGATTCCACCTCCTATTCTGAAAATAACCAAATTCCATATGGAACGGGTCTCTCTTCAGGCCGACTGGGTCAGCCGGACTTTGTAAGTCACTAACCTGAACAAAACAATACTTAAATATAATATCATAGTCAAAAAAGCTCCGTCAACTGATTCAAAAACTTTATTTATTTCTCTTTCGCATTATAGTACAATATGGGATAGTTATTGCTGCGATTATTTTGTATTAAAATGGAATGTGAATTCTTATTCCAGTCATGCCGGCAGTTCAGAGGCGGGACTATAGTCATCATTCCAGCCGATGATTTATTGTTAGGCAGTTGACTGGTTTTTCATTTTATATGACCTGTAGAAGAACGACCAGACGTGAGTACAAAAGCTTACGAAAGTGTGATATTCGTATTCGTCGTCTGGCTTTAGTATAATTCAATTGAACCTGTACGCACAGTTGAATAAGGTGTTGTGAAGGTTGATAGTAAAACAAGTGTATTAAGCTAGGAAGGGGAATTCTCTTGAGTAATCGTTCTTTGAATGGAACAGATTTTACCGCAATGGTTTTAGCCGGGGCGGAACAATTACAGCAGCATGCGGAACATGTCAATTCACTAAATGTATTCCCAGTGCCAGACGGTGATACGGGAACCAACATGAATTTGACGATGAGCGCGGGCGTAACGGAATTAAAGAGGGGGGACTCTTCCTCCATCGGTGTCATGTCCGGCATATTATCCAAAGGTTTGCTGATGGGAGCCCGCGGCAATTCAGGGGTTATCCTGTCTCAGTTGTTTCGTGGCTTCAGCCGTTACGCTGCCCCATACGAGGAATTGAATACCCTTCAGTTCGCATCGGCATTGCAGAGCGGGGTGGATGCGGCCTACAAGGCGGTTGTTAAGCCGGTGGAGGGTACAATTCTTACCGTGGCGAAGGAAGCGGCCAGGCATGCTGTGTTTTTCTCGCGCCGGACGAACGACATCACGGAACTGATGGAAGAAGTGCTTGCCAAAGCGAAGGAAACGCTTGCCATGACGCAGGACATGCTCCCTGTATTGAAGCAAGTAGGAGTTGTAGATTCGGGTGGGCAAGGTCTTGTGTACATTTATGAAGGTTTTATGCAGCATCTTGGAAGCGGCTTGGTGACGTCTTCAACTGCAAAAAGTGATAATGTACGCACGGTTTTTGCTCCTCACGTATCGGAGAGACCTACTGCTACTGCAGTTGTTCCTTCCCCAGATGCGCCGATTTCTGCGCAAGCGAAGCTCGAAACGGATAATATTGAATTTTTGTATGATATGGAGTTTTTTATTAATCGACAATTGGGCGAAGCGCAAGGTACCGATTTTGATGAGGAAGCCTTCCGGAAAGCGTTAGCAGTAGATGGTGATTCTATTATCGTAATTTCAGACGATGATGTCATCAAGGTTCACGTGCATTCTAAGGCTCCTGGTGAAGTGCTGAATTTGGCACTGCGCTACGGAGAAATTACACAGATTCGTATTTTAAATATGCGCGAGCAGCATCGTGATTTGTTGTCTGCGGGTATGGATGTTGCTCCTGAGCCTGAGTGGTTTGCTGAAATACCAACAGAGCCTGCACGTGAGGAAGAGCCGTCTGAGCCCCCTGCTCATGAACTGGCATCCTTTGGTTTTATAGCTGTGGCTTCCGGTGAAGGAATTGCTGATATTTTCAGAAGTTTAGGCGTCGATGTTGTCCTTTCTGGCGGCCAGACAATGAATCCGAGCACAGAGGACTTCGTTAATGCGGCGCGCTCGATTGCGGCTCAACATATTTTTATTCTTCCGAATAATTCCAATATTATTTTGGCGGCAGAACAAGCACGTGAACTGCTAGAGATGGAACGTATGGTGTCGGTTATTCCGAGCAAAACAATTCCTCAGGGCATTGCGGCAGCATTTGCCTTCCAGGAGGAAGAGGCTTTTGAGGTGAATCAGGACAATATGCGTGACGCAGTCACCCGGGTGAAGTCTGGGCAAGTGACCTACGCGGTACGGGATACGACACTGGATGACCTGCATATTACAGCCGGGCATTACATCGGTATTCAGGATTCCAAAATTGTAGCGACCGAGGAACACTTAATGGCAACGTCCCGTCTTTTGCTAGCGAAAATGCTGGTGAATGGCGATGAAATTGTTACGATTCTCACAGGTTCAGACGCGAATCAAGAAGACACAGATCAGCTTGTTGCATGGCTTAAAGAAAATTATGCGGATGCTGAAGTGGAAGTTCATGAAGGTGGTCAGCCGATTTATCCTTATTTGTTCTCAGTGGAAACCTGATGTGCTTTAGCACGCCCATGGAAGTCCACAACAAAAGGAGGTCTGACTGATGAGCAGTACCATCATTTTGACGGATAGCACGGCTGATATTCCACCGGAATTAGCAGACCGTCTCGGTATAGTTGTTGTACCATTGACAGTGATGTTCGGCAGCACAGCTTACCTGGACGGCATTGAGATGTCAGCGTCGCAGTTTTACAGCGAACTAGTACGGGCTGATGAGCTACCTACGACATCACAGCCTTCACCAGCCCGTTTTTTGGAGACATACACGACGCTGTTGGAGCAATACCCCGAGAGCCAGGTTATCTCTATCCATTTATCCTCGGGTGTGAGCGGAACGTATCAGTCTGCTCTGCTGGGCAAATCCATGCTGGAGAAGCATGAACATAGAGTGACTGTGGTGGATTCCAAATCAGCTTCATACGGATACGGCATGCTAGTGGTTTATGCGGCAGAGCTGGCGGCTGCCGGGCACTCCCCGGCTGATATTGTTCGGGCTGTGGAACGTCGTGGGGAGCGCCGTCGTTTGTATTTCCTGGTGGATACCCTGGAATACTTACAAAAAGGCGGACGTATTGGCAAGGCAGCGGCAATGGTTGGTACGTTACTTAACATTAAACCGATTCTTTCGATTGACAAAGAAGGCACTATTTATTCGGTTGATAAGGCGAGAGGGCATAAAAAAGCGACAGCACGTATAATTGAACTACTGGAGCGGGATTTAAAAGGCCAAAAAATTAATATTGCTGTGGGTCATACGGCAGATCGCTCAGCGGCAGAAGCGTTCGTGGCTCAGCTGGCAGAGCATTTTGAGCTGGGAGATCGAATATATACTGAACTTGGCGCTGTGATTGGGACCCATGTAGGGCCAGGAACGATTGGCATTTTTGTATGGCCGGCCGGAGATGAGAGGTAATATGCTGCAATTGGATCAAATACCTTTAAAACAAATACATGGCGTGAGTGCTCTCAAAGAGGGAGAGCTTCACGCTTTTGGCATTTCTAACATACAGGACATGCTGGAATATTATCCGTTTCGGTATGAAGATTACCGACTGCGCTCGCTAAGCGAAGTGAAGGATGGAGATAAGATTACAGTACAGGCCAAAATTATGGGCATTCCGGTGCTTCAGCGTTACGGGCGCAAATCAAGGTTGACTTGTAAATTGATGGCCGAGGATTGGATGTTTACCGCGACGTGGTTTAATCGGCATTTCATGAAGGAGCAGCTAACCTCTGGTCGTGAAATTGTGGTGACTGGTAAATGGGATCTCAAACGGATGCAGATGACTGTTGCAGATTCTGAGTTTCCTGATAAAGGAGTAGCCCGCTCGGGGACACTTCAACCGGTGTACTCTATAGGCGGCAAGATTACGCAAAGCTGGATGCGAAAAACAATGAGCCAGACACTCCAGCAGTTTGGTGAAATGATCCCCGAAATATTGCCTGAGTTGCTTGTGCGTAAATATAGTATGATGCCGCGCAAGCAGGCTATTGCGGGTATACACCAGCCTCAGGACAACCGCGAGGGGCAAGAGGCTCGTCGGCGGATGGTGTATGAGGAGCTATTTTTATTTCAGCTGAAAATGCAGGCATTCCGGGCGCTAAATCGTGGTCGAGCGGACGGGGTGGTACATACCGTGGATAACGCCACGATTCGTGAATTTGTAAGGGCTTTGCCTTTTGAATTAACGGATGCACAGAAGAAGGTAGAGCTTGAAATACTGCACGATCTACGCTCACCTTATTGTATGAATCGTCTGCTTCAGGGAGATGTTGGGTCGGGTAAAACAGTTGTTGCTGCCATCGGTTTATTTGCCACAGTACGTTCCGGTTTTCAGGGAGCGCTGATGGTGCCAACCGAAATATTGGCCGAGCAGCACATGCGATCGCTTCACAAGCTGTTTGAGCCCTTTGGAATCAGTGTGGGCCTATTGACTGGGAGTACAACCGGGAAGAAGCGTAAGGAGCTGCTAGCTGCTCTCCAAATGGGTCTGCTGGACATTGTAGTAGGCACCCATGCTCTCATTCAGGAGGATGTATATTTTCGCCAGCTTGGGCTTGTTGTAACGGATGAGCAGCATAGATTCGGAGTGAATCAGCGTAGTGTACTGCGTCGCAAAGGCTATAATCCCGATGTGCTGACGATGACGGCCACACCGATCCCCCGTACGCTGGCCATCACTGCGTTTGGCGATATGGATGTTTCTACGTTGTCAGAGCGGCCGAAGGGGCGTATTCCAATTTCCACCTATTGGGTGAAGCACGAACTGATGGATCGGGTACTTGGTTTTATTTCCCGCGAGGTAGATCAGGGACGGCAGGCTTATCTGATTTGCCCGTTGATTGAAGAATCGGAGAAGCTGGACGTACAGAATGCCATCGATTTGCATATTCAAATGCAACAGGCTTTTCCACATTACCGCGTTGGGCTATTACATGGACGAATGACTCCCGCAGAAAAGGAAGAAGTTATGCGTTCTTTCTATGCGAATGAGGTTCAGTTACTCGTTTCAACGACGGTTGTGGAGGTGGGGGTAGACGTTCCCAATGCGACGCTAATGATCATTATGGACGCGGATCGTTTTGGGCTGTCCCAGTTACATCAATTACGTGGACGTGTCGGACGGGGAGCACATGCCTCGTATTGTGTACTGATCGCTGATCCTAAGTCGGAGGTTGGTCAGGAGCGGATGAAGGTTATGACTGATACGGACGATGGTTTTGAGGTGGCTAGACGCGATCTGGATTTGAGAGGGCCGGGTGACTTTTTTGGCACCAAGCAGAGTGGGCTACCCGAGTTTCGTTTAGCAGATATGGTAGCGGATTTTGAGGTGCTGGAAAAGGCGCGGGAGGATGCAACCGATCTGATTAAGGATTCGTCCTTTTGGACATCTCCGCAGTATGAAGCACTGCGCGGTTATTTGCAAAAAGAACAGATTTTCCAGGGGGATCTCATCGACTAATCCACCATGAATCATGAGGTTGTTCTAAACGTTTTAAACAGATAGGCACAATGGACAGGCTGGCCGTCATATATTTGGGAATGACCGAATGATATGGGAGGTGTGGCAACATTGAGCTATCAGCAATATGGAATTAGTCCGCAACTGGTGGAGCGGATTAAGTTGAAAATGAAGAATCGTGCGCTCAAGGAGCGGGTTAAGCAGCAGATTGAAGGTGTGACTAAAGCGGACCTGCAAAATAAAGCTAAGGTGCGTCATCTTGTGAAGTCCACTTCTGCTATTTTAAACGAGCGTTTGACGGCTGCGCAGGAGGAGCAATTGATCGCCTTCGTATTGGCACAAAAAATTGATCCGTCCAATACATTCCATCTAATCAAGCTGTGGGGAATGTTCCGTTGATTGCTTTTGAAGAGGTGCTTCAAAGCGCTCTCCATGTTTTTTTGTGAAGCACAGATGAAAAAAGGATTGCCTGATATCAGGCGATCCTTTTTGGTTTGTATTAGTTCATTCCCCGGGCAATAGCTAGTGTGTGCTTATCATGAGACTTTTATTTGTAATGACCGCCAATTTTGATAGACCGTTCCATGGCCTGTCCGGCATCTGTTAACGACGATGCGCGCATGATGATGGACTGACCGTACCGATCCTTTAAAGTGTCCGTCACCTTTTCCAAAGCACGGGATCGCTCCTGATCCTCAAAAAAATCCAGCTGATACAGTTGATCATCCACCAATCCGCTTAAAGTAACCCCTGCGCGCTTCACGGGCATATGATTCCAAAAAGTATAAAAGATTTTTTTAACGGTTTCATATACCTTTTGGGTATGGTTTGTAGGATCGGGTATCTTCATTTGTCGGGAGAATCCGGTTGGTGCCTCGTAGGGACTGCATATACAATGAACAGTCACAACCGAGCCCATATATCCTTTGCGACGGGCGTCCCGACACACCTCCTCTGTTAGTTCAAGCAGGATGGTTTCCACTTCCGCAGGCTGGAGATAGTCGCGGGGAAGAGTCATCATATGACCGATGGATTTGGGAGGTGTATTAAATGTTTCCGGCTTGACCGGGCTGTGATCGATCCCGTTAGCAGTTCGCCATATCACCTCTGCCTGAATATCGGACTGCTTGCCGAAATGAGACCGGAATCTGTCCTGTAGCCGGGGTAAGGGAGTACGTGCGATATCTCCAATGGTGTGTAGTCCAAGCTTCTCCAAATGCCATTCCATGCGCGAACCGATGCCGAACATAAGCCGTACTGGCTGAGGCCACAGCAATGCTGCAATATCGGATGTAGGCAACAAGAAAATGCCACTGTCATTTTTTTTAGCCCATATATCTGTTGCGGTTTTAGCTAGCATTTTGTTGGAGCCGATGCCAATTCGAATCCATACTCCTGTTTGTGCCAGTACCTTTTGCTGAATTTCACTTGCAATACTCACCGGATCCCCGAACAGGGAGAGGCTTCCGCTCATATCCAGAAACTGTTCATCAATGCTGAAAACCTCAACCAAATCCGTATATTCATTATAGATTTCTGTTATTTTTAATGAGACATCGATATAATGCTGCATGCGTGGGCGTACAATGATAAGGTCAGGACATTTTTTCACCGCTTCTCCCAGACGTTCTGCTGTAGATATACCGTATTTTTTGGCCAGCGGACACGCAGCTAAAATAATGCCTGAACGAAGTGCAGGGTCACCGGCCACAACGAGTGGCTTATGTTGGTATTTGGGATCATCTGCTTTTTCGATGCTGGTATAAAAACTTTGGCAGTCCGATAAGAATATGGTTCTATTTCTGCGTTCCTTCAAAAATCCGACCTCCTCTCCTGATATGTGTGGATCATCCTTCCAAAATATTCTTGAATGTATACTCTTATAGTAGTATTATATACAGAACAAGTGTTCTTAATACAAATGTATTTTTTGGAACGTTACAGTTTACGGAAAACCTAACATGGCGTATCATAATATCTTGAGCAAAAACAAGTGGAAATGAATGAATATTGAGGGGAGAAAACCATTTTTATGAACCCAAAACGTCGACCATCATCTCAAAAACGCAGTAGGTGGCGTATTTTTGGCAGAGTTTTGCTGATTAATATCAAGTGGTTCTCGTTTGCGGGTGTACTTGGAGTGCTGTTTGCTGGAGGTCTTATATCCGGTTATGTGGCGGCACTGGTTCATGATGAACCTGTACGATCACGTCAGTTGATATATGAAAAGGTAAATGAGAACGCTCTGACCAGCTTTGTATTTTTTAATGATCAGGTAACTCCGGTTGGAAGAATGCGCATGGAGGAGGATCGACAGCTCGTTGATCTGAAGGATGTTCCTCAGTCTATTGTGGACGCCCTCATTTCAACGGAAGACAGCCAATTTTATGAGCATCGTGGTGTGGATTTAAAGGGAACTGCTCGTGCCGTTAAGCAGAAGCTTTTGAATGAAAACCGCCAAACAGGCGGTAGCACACTGACGCAGCAGGTAGCCCGAAGGGTTTTTCTCAGTCTGGATAAGACGGACAGTCGCAAGGTGAAGGAAATGCTGCTGGCACTGCGTATGGAGCGGTTTATGGGCAAGGATAAAATATTAACGGCTTACTTAAACAAAATGCCTTTTGGTAATGGTTCCGCTGGTTACAATTTATATGGAATCAAGTCTGCTTCGTTAGGGATTTTCAATGTAAGTGATCTACATAAGCTTCATATTGCTCAGGCGGCTTATTTGGCAGGTCTCCCGCAACTGCCATCTGTTTATTCCGCTTTTGATGGTAAAGGGAACTTCGATGAAGAAGGCTTCAATAAAGCGATGGAGCGCCAACGTGTCGTGTTGGGAAGAATGCTGGCAACAGGTAAACTTACGCTATCCGAATATAACGAGGCGCTTCAATTTGATGTGAAAGCCACTCTTGCGCCACATCGCGAAAAAAGTTATAACACATTCCCTTATTTGATGCTGGAGACAGAGCGGGAAGCCGCCCAATTGTTAGCGCTCCAGCAAAATCCCGATATCACGGCAGCCGAGATTTCCAAGCCTGAGCATGCCGAGCTTCTTCAAAATACGCGAGAAGAGTTGCAACGGTCCGGCTATCGAATTTATACAACGATAAATAAGAAAATTTATAACAATATGCGGCAGATTGCAGCCAATCCACAAAATTTTTCTCCATACAGTAAGAAGAAGGGATTAGAGCAGATTGCAGCAATCATGATTGATCATAAAACAGGGGCTATACTCGGTATGATCGAGGGCAGGGATTTTAATACCGAGCAAATGAACTATGCAACTCAAATGACACGTCAGCCCGGTTCTGCCATGAAGCCTATTGCTGCTTATTTACCTGCTTTGGAAAAGGGCTACACTCAGCCAGCCGGTCTTATTGATGATTCACAAATCATATTGAAAGACGGGCGTAAGGGTTATCATATTCCTAAAAATTATAACAGACGGTACGAGGGGCTTATGACAGCCCGTGAAGCACTCAATCGGTCAATCAACATCCCTGCGCTGAGGCTGTTCTTATATGAAGTTAAAATTCCAAATGCTTGGAATTTTGTGCGTTCTCTTGGAATTACGACGATTCAGCCGCAGGATGAACATGCTCAGACAGGGGTTTTGGGTGGACTAAGCAAAGGGGTATCCGTCGAGGAACTGACCGCAGCATATGGAACGATTCCCAATATGGGTGTATATAATGCACCTCATCTGATCAGCAAAATTACGGATGCCAACGGGAAGATCGTATATGAATTTAAACCGCAGACGAAGCGTGTATATTCGCAACAAACCGCATTTTTGATGACGGATATGCTCAAAACTGTTATATCAGATCCGAGGGGAACTGGTAAACGCCTGCAAAATGCTTTTAAAAGCTATGGTGCCATTGATATCGCCGGTAAAACCGGTACGACACAAAACTTTGGTGATGTGTGGTTTATGGGGTACACACCTGACGTTACACTAGGCGTCTGGGCTGGTTACCGCCAACAGGTTAATACATTATCTCAAGAAGGCCATTCCAGAGCACAGTCAGTGTGGGCACTGATCATGAATGAGGCGGTCAAGGACCAGCCTGAGCTTTTTAAGAATAAGCACTTTATACGGCCGGAAGGTGTTGTAAGAGTTACGGTTTCTAACCTTACAGGTAAGCTGCCAGGGCGTTATTCCCGTCAATCGGGTCAACTCGTGACTGACTGGTTTAATCAAAAGTATGTGCCTACCGAAGTTGGAAGAGAACAGCTTCCACGTTCTGCTAGACCAGTGGTCCCGTCCAAACCAGATATCAAGGAACAAGAAGTCCCTGAGGTTGAGGTACCTGCAATAGATCAAGAGAAAATTCCACCAGAGGAAACGGATCCTACTGTTCCTGACGTAGACACAGAGATAGATATGCCTGATGAGAATAAAGATTTGCCATCTACAGATACTCCGCAACCTTCTGTTGAGAACGAGCAGGTGACTCCTTCTGAATCACAAAGCCAGAGTGAGACTCCAAAAACCAAATCTGACGAAGTTATTTATCCTGAAATAATACCTGATCAACCCAAAAACTAAACGACAGGAATGGCCTAGTTTAAAATGCCGTTCCCGACAATGTCTACAGTGACCTGCGGATGAAAACGGACATTGGGGTATTCTTTATTCCAATCCACACTTTTCCATACTGCTGGATAATGAGCGATCAACTGTCTGCCTACGCCAAAGGCATCACATCCATTTTCCTGAAGTGTACGGATAATTTGTTCCGCATCCTGGGTCATGATTTCGGAAAGTTGACGGTTCAGATGCTGTACGTTAGCTTTATCTTGAAGATGGTTTCGTGCATATTCAACAATATCGACAGGCAATTTTAGGTTAAGCTCCACATCAATCTGTCCATCGCGCTGAACGTTCACTTTAAGGCTACGTTTGACATTCTGGATTTTAGCCTGATACGTAATAAAGTTTTGCACATCACCGACAGGTCCTGGATGTATCCTTTTTACAAAGCGAGCTGTATTCTTCCACTTTCCAGTCATCAGGACATATAAAACACCTTGCTCACTATTTAGGCTACCTGTGAATTTTTGTCCGTGAAATAAGGCAATTCCACGTGCTGTAATATCTCCTCCTTCTTTGGAAAGATAGGGAAGTACAAAATCTTGACCCGGATCAAGCATTGGGGGAAGCAGTGTCTCCAGTGTCATTTCCGGGAACATACACATTTCCTCAAGGCTTCTGATTTTTTTGGTTATAAATTCGCCAATCAAGAGGCTACCTATGCTTTTTTGATCTATTATTTCCCCAGCTAATCCATCTACAATAGCTACCTTGACATGGGAAGTCGGATGGTCAGGCTCACGATACAGCACATCCAGATAGGGATATAAATCTTTTCGGGCCAAGCTTGTACCGTACAAAATAACTCCGTATTTGAAAAAGCGGATATCCCCGGTTACTTTGGCCCGGATTTTGTCTGTACTTTGCCGAACAGAATGGCCGGTGCCTGAATGAATTTCATTGGTGCTTTTACCTTGATTGCTTTGAGAATCGTCTACAACTTCTAGCGTTTGCAACAACATGCCTTCAGGAGTGAGATCATAAGCCGATGCATTTGCCAATCGGGCATCCTTCAAATTGTCCTGATCCCAGCAGCCTGTTATAAAAATGAGTAAAGTTAGCATTCCAAGCGCTCTGCTCTTTTTGTTCATGTTTCAGGTCCCTCCTTTTTTTTGAAGAGATAGGATAGGATCAGCAGCAGAAAAGGGAACACAATTAGGAAAATATAAGCAGAATTATTGGCTATGGAACCAATAAGCTCGAAATCTTCTCTTCGTTGAGGCAAATAGGCAATACAACATGAGGCGAGCACAACAAAGGGAACCGCCTTTTTGTGACTTTTTTGCTTGAATAGATAGCTTATTCCGTAAGACGCCGCATAATAATATCCACTTATAGCGCCAAAGATCGAAATGAGCCAAATCGGCAGAAAAATAAAATCGACCCGATCCATCGTCCCCAGTGGAATGGATCTGAGCAAATAAATGACTGGCTCCGGCATTAATTCAAGCTGTTGAGGGCTGAATACGGTTGTACAGGTAAATACGGTAAAACAATACAATAGTACCACGATCGCGTTAGCTGCCAGGATTGACTTGAGCTTGCCTATACTATTGCCCTCAACCATGGGAAAGACGACAAGAATGAACTCAAAACCAAACATCGCTAGGAGCGTTTCTTTTGAACCGACAATAATACGGGGCCATCCCGCCTCAGTCAGAGGTAGCAGATAAAGTGGGTTGGACTGCTTTATACCATAGCTAATTAACAGCATCATGGGCAAAATCAGAAATGAGATTAAAACAAGTACTCGGGCAATCGTTCTTAAATTTTCGCGAACCAGGTATATACTGCTAAACAAAAATAGGGCGAGTATAGCCCAACGGGGAGTATATTGCAGCATCCATCGGTTAATGACGTCATAAGCGTTCACAAGAACCGAGGTACCCATGAGCAGATAGTAAGCAATGTAAGCCACAGTCAATCCTTTTCCAATCCAGGAACCAGTAATCTGGGTTAATATTTGATAAATCGAAGAGGAGGGAAAACGTCTTAGCAGGAGCCAGCACATCAAAATAATGAGTTGAATCAAAAGGCCACCAATAATGACAGATATCCAACCCCCTCCTTTAGCTGAAAGGTGCATCTGATAGGGAAGTGACAAAATATCTACGCCAATCTCAAACTTAATGATGAGAAAAAACAGTTGACCCGATGCAATGGTACTTTCTTTATTCACGTCTTTTCCAGCTCCTAGAGTCGTTCTGCTGCTTCAATTTTTGGGCTTGGGAATCATATGGTCGCTGATGGAATGTCCAAATCGGAAAGCGGATAAAAACATCTTTCATATCACCGAGCCGGAATGGTGCAAGAGGAGCAAAGTAGGGCGTACCAAAGGTCTCAAGCTTGCAAAGGTGGATAGTAAGAAAAAGTAAACCGAAAGCAATGCCAATGTATCCAAACAAGGCTGCAGCAATCATCATCGGAAAACGAAGGATACGAACCGCTGAGCTCATTTCATGAGAAGGCACTAAAAAAGAAGAGATGGCTGTTAACGAGACGACGATGATCATCGTATTACGACACGAGACCAGCCCGAACGATAGCATCTCCGATGACGAGACCACCAACGATTCCAATAGTTTGGCCAACCCGATTGGGTAGACGAACCCCGGCTTCTCGTAGCACCTCAAAGATCAATTCAAGCAGCATAGCCTCCACAATCGCTGGGAATGGAACATTTTCCAGTGATTTTTTAATGGTATGCGCCAACTCTAGTGGCAAAATAGCTGGATGAAAAGCAATCGTCGCAATGTAAATGGCAGGCAGCGTAAAAGCGATCAAAAAGCTCATCATTCGAATCGTTCTTAGAAATGAACTAATAATCCAACGGCCGTGATAATCATCTGGACTTTGGTAAAATGCAAAAAAAGAGACGGGAGCTATTAGAGCAGTAGGGCTACCTTCAGCTAAAATCGCTATCCGTCCCTTCATTAGATTGGCGGTCACACGATCCGGTCGTTCCGTGCTGAGCTGTTGAGGGAAGAAGGAAAAAGGGTTGTCCTCAATAAACTCTTGAATAAAACCGGGGGGGAGCACCATATCGGAGGAGATCGCTTTAATTCTCGTTTTCACTGCTTCCACTAGCTCAGGATTAGCTAAGTCTTGAACATAGACAATAGCGATTTTAGTCCGGGTTTTAGATCCTACATAAAAGTAGCGTACAACCAGCGACGGTGTGACAATTTGTTTGCGAATCAGATTCAGATTGATGGATAACTGCTCAATGAATCCATTGTGCGGTCCGCGAATAACCCCTTCGTTTTCTGGTTCGTCCGTACTGCGAGTATATGTCTTTTCGGAAGAAAGGATAAAAAATTCTTCCGCCCCATTTATCATAAAAATGCAATATCCCTGAATAAGCGAATCAGCAGCATTTTGAAGGTCGGTGTCTTTTTGACTGCTTAAGGTGGTGAACATTTGATGAGAGACTGCATCGATTTTCTCATATAAGGCACTCAGAATATAAGTTTGAATCATCTCCTGATCTACGAGCGAATCAATATAGAGCAGCATACCGTCTTTGCCGTCAACGGAAATTGCCTGTTTTTTTAAATCATCCGTATAAAAAATGGCTTGCTCAATAAAGGAAACATTTCTGTTTAATTCAACGGAAGCTGCGTCATGTCCAGCCAAGAGAGCCCTCCTTTTTGGATGAGATAGGCATAATGTGTGCCATATGGATTGAATTTATCCATGATCTGGTGACTTATCCATTCTTGAATCACCTTCACTTCGCGTAATGCAATAGTTTTATACTAGAATTTAGGTTGAAAATAGGAAATGGGTTGGTTATTTTGCAAGGAATGAAATTTAATCGTGCAAGAACTAGAGACTAGATTACAAGGGGGCTTAATCTTGCGTCGGATCAATTCCTAGATAGTGTCCCAGTTTCCGCCGGACCTCGCTGCGGGCAAAGGATGAAAGCATGAAAAATCGTCTTTGATAGCCGCGGCATATATACAAAACCTCTACGCCTTCATGATTTCGGATTTCGCTGTATATTTTAACCCCTAGTGTTTTCATTCGTGCCTTTGTCTCTGCTAATTGAACAGCTACACGCTGTTGTACTCCAGTCAGGCTACGAACATACAAATCAGGCATTTTTAGAGGGGAGGTATGTATAATACGAATGTCTCGTTCCAGCACATCCAGCACAAGAGTTAGAAGTACACAGATCTTGACTAGCCCTGCGTCTTCTTCAGAAGGCAAAGGAGCTTTATTCTTGTGGTTCAGTGTCTTTTGGATTGGCATAAAAATCTCCTTTACTCCGAGTAAGAATACAATATATAATCATTATATAGAACATGTGTTCTGTTTATACCTCATCATAGGTATTTTTCCAAGGCTAAAGCAATCCTCAATTATTGGAAAAGTGGTAGAGAGCGATACCCATGTGCCATTGTGTAAAGAATTCTTGAGTTTATCGCCAATGACAGTCAAACAGAGTTTATGTTAAGCTAATGGATAAAAACTTACATAAAAGAGGAGATCGTTCTGACTGCGGTCAGCCTCTACTATTTAACTTAATAAAGTGGAGAAAGAAGGTATACATATTGTCACGTTCGTTATATGCAGCTTTATTATTGTTGAGCCTCATTTGGGGCGGTTCGTTTATGTTTATCAAGGTGTTGTTGCTACATCAAGTAGGACCGTGGACTATTGTATTTCTTAGATCCAGCTTTGGACTTATTTTTATCGTCTTATTAATGCTACTTATGCGCAGGCCGTTTAAAATTAAAAGCATTCCGTGGAAATCGGTTACTCTGGTAGCTTTGGTCAACATGGTTTTGCCATGGACATTGATCGGTTTTAGCGAGACCAAAATAGCTAGCAGCATGGCTTCTGTATTGAATGCCACCACGCCAATATGGACCATGTTGGTGGGGCTTGTTTTTTTCGGGGCTATTTTTCATCGGATGCAGTGGTTAGGAATGGGGCTCGCTTTTGTAGGAATTATTATTTTATTGGGTATTAATCCTGCATCTATTATTTCTGTTGACCCTGTGGGTTTTGGGTGTATGCTGCTTGCGACTCTCTGCTATGGATTTGGAACACAGCTCTCCAAACGTTTTCTCTCCAATCTTTCCATGTATCAGGCTACCTTTGCGACACTGTTTGGTGCGGCGGTAGGGGGTGGTATTATGATGGCGATTGTGGAGAGACCTGATTTGTCGATTGTTTCTGATCCAGGTGTATTGGGTTCCCTTATAGGGCTGGGAGTTTTGGGATCAGGAGTAGCATATATTTTGTTCAATTACATGATTTTGCGGGGGAGCGCGGAATTTGCTTCTTCGGTGACGTATTTTGTTCCAGTAAGTGCCATTGTATGGGGCTTTTTGCTCCTGAATGAACATATCGGCTGGAATGTTCTTACCGGACTGGTCCTTATACTTGGAGGGGTGTTTATGGCCAACCAGCGTAGAACCGCCAAATTAAGTGGATAATAATCAAACAGAAATAAAATACGCTTTGGGCTATTTAAATGTACATTCGCCAAACCTTCGGTATAATACGTTAATTCGCACATACAATAAAGCATGCTCACACATAAAATAAAATATGGTGCAGCAAAAAAGCAAGCTGTTTAGCAGGTGACAAGGTGTGGTATAATAAATTATAGAATTATTTGCACCACAGAAATGTCGGAGTTTTATTCCACAAAAGAAAGGATCAGGATACCATGTGTCCCCGAAGGATACTTCCCCAAAGGACGATTTGGAAACGATTTGATCTGTCTTATACTTAGCTTTTCCGCGGAGTAACGTCAAGTTGCGAAAGCCAACTCTGCGGAAGAGGGGATTGTACATGCGAAGGACCAAGTCCTCCAGGCACATCTTATCCGGTAGCTTCCGTAAGAGTGGGTTCATCCACATCAAACTTACGAGAAACCGAGGGAGCCTGTATGAGGAAAACTTACGAATCTATCGTGAACAATGGAGCATTGAGACAGATTGCTGTCATGTTGCTCGGAACATGCATTTTAGCTTTTACGTACTATCACATTAATGCTCAGAATCATTTGTCAGAAGGCGGATTTGCAGGCTTGGCCCTGCTGGGACATTACGCGTTTGGCATATCTCCAGCATGGAGTATGTTGCTGCTTGATATTCCCGTCATATTGCTGGCATGGGTACTGAAGGGCAGAAGATTTATGCTGCTTGCGTTAATCGGAGCCGTTGCTTTTTCACTGTTTTATGCAGGATTTGAGAAGTATTCGACTCTGGTTATAGATCTACATGGAAATCTGCTGATAGCTGCTCTACTTTGTGGGGTGCTTACAGGTTTGGGAGCCGGAATCGTACTGCGATTCGGTGGAGCAACCGGGGGCGATGATATCTTATCTCTGCTGATCAGTGAGTGGCGCGGGTGGAAAATCGGCAACGTGTTTATTGTCAGTGACATCATCGTATTGGGATTATCACTGTTGTATCTGCCTATGAAGGAAACAATGTTTACAATACTGGCTGTGTGGCTTGCCGGAAAAATAATTACATGGACGACCACGTTCCAACTGCACCGACCTGTGAAAAAGGTACTGCCAGCGGCTATTCCCGCTAAAAAGGTAGTTGCCAAAACAGTGCCGGTCGTCCACAGCCTTCGTCAATAAGGAAAGGGTGTTACGTCAGGAGAGAAATCTTCTTTCGTAACACCCTTTCGCTGTATTCAGCTTCTATCAGGAAGGTTTTAAAGTAGAATGGATGCGTCCATCCCGGTCATGAATAATTGCAGAAATCTGTTGGCGTTCTACAAAACTTTGAGCCTCATCAATCGCCTCATTTTTGTGTTTAAAGGTTGAAATGGGCTGGTTGTGTCCCTCTTCTTTGATTGCCCAGCGATCCTCGTACGGCACTACATGAATGGGTTCCTTCTCATCGGAAGAAGCGGAATGATGGTCGTGTACATTTTCGCTTGAATGCTGTTTTTCATGTTTTTTAGGTTTCTCATCTTGCTCGGCTGGATGATTATCGTTCCATTCCTCGGCTTGGGAAGTGGCAATCGCAATCGAGCGTCCTTCTTCATAGCCGTCACGGAGTAGAGCGTTAGCAATATCAACGGCTTTTTCTCGCACCCGAGGTTCCAGGTTTTTCATGGATGGAGGGTAATCATGTTTGTTCCAAGGCATAGTTGCACACTCCTTATAGCGGATGATGTATTATGTATTACCCGTTGTCGGCTTAAACAAACGGAAATCAAAGAAATGAATATATTGTAAAATGTATCTTGAAAAAAGCGTATAATGGTGTGCAGAATACGAGGAAAAGGAGTGAAGCATTTGCTTGCCTGGGGTTTTGTTTTTTTGCTGACTATCATCATTCATACTACAGATAGCTTGTCCTATGCTCTCCGGCTTGGTGGTTTGCGAGCGCGTCGGATTGGATTGGCGTTAACCGTTGCGGGAATGCTGCTGTTGGTTTCACGCACCTCTAACATGGCGCAGGGGCCTTTGCTCGGGGGGATGGTCGATCAGGCTAAGGCTGCAGCACAAGTGGGCGGAACGGATATTAGATTGGAACTATATATGCATGGGGTACTGCTGGCAGCAACCGTTGGAACTATGCTTGCTATATTACTGTATCCAACAGTGGTACGCATGTCAGCCAGATGGATTGTGCATTTGGAGCATACCGGATCTATTCCGGCTTTGGTGCGTCATTTAATGCTGCGAAGTCGCTGGAAGCATGCAGGCTACTACATAAAGCGCCCCACCTGGTCAATGCTTACTTCACTGATTAGTGGAGCGATACCCAAGCGTCTAATTATTCTGAATATAGCCGTTACTGCGATTTATACAACCGGAGTAGTATCTGCTTTATATGCATCATTTATGTGGCCTGCTCAAGGTACAGCCATGTCAATGTCGTCAGGTCTAATCAATGGCGTCGCAACGGTATTACTGACCTTGTTAATTGATCCAAGATTGGCGGTTTTGTCGGAGAAAACGCTACGAGGGGAGCTACCCTTAACTCGGATGAACAGCATGTACGGCTGGATGATCATCTCGCGTTTGGCAGGTACTTTATTAGCTCAGCTATTGCTAGTACCGCTAGCCATTTGGCTTGGATGGGTAATGAGTTAAATTGCTAGCTTACGTAATGATGTGCTGCCATATCCCAAAAAAGGCTGACCCGTGATCATCAATTAAAGATAGATCGCGGGTCAGCCCCAATGATTCTATGCTACTTACTTTTCAAATAATGACTTATATGCTCCGTATCCTTCACGCTCCAAATCTTCTTGAGGCACAAAGCGGAGCGCGGCAGAATTGATGCAATAACGCAAACCATCTGGACCTGGACCATCATCGAATACATGCCCTAAATGGGAGTCAGCTTCACGACTTCGCACCTCGGTACGGATCATAAAATGGCTGAGATCGGTTTTTTCTTTGACATTGTAGCTGCGCAACGGACGGGTAAAGCTGGGCCAACCGCAACCTGCGTCAAATTTGTCCAATGAACTGAACAAAGGCTCTCCTGATACGATATCCACGTAAATGCCTTCACCCTCATGATCCCAAAACTCATTTTGAAAAGGGCGCTCGGTCGCGTTTTTTTGTGTTACTTCGTATTGAATAGGCGTCAGCCGATCTTTAAGATCGGATTTATCAATCTTGCCGGACCAATTTTGCTCGATAAAATCTTCACGTCCCGAACCTTTGCGGTAGCGCTTGTAATGAGCGGGGTTCTTCTTATGATAGTCCTGATGATATTCTTCTGCTTCATAAAAAGTGGCCGCAGGCAGGATCGGTGTAGCAATGGGCTTGTCGAAGCGGCCACTTTGAGCCAAAGCTTCTTTAGACGCTTCTGCCTTGATTCGTTGCTCTTCATTATGATAGAAAATAGCCGTTTGGTAGGATGAACCCCTATCGTGGAACTGTCCACCTTCATCCGTCGGATCAATCTGCTGCCAGAATAGCTCCAACAGTTTTTCATACGGGAAAACTTGTGGGTCAAATGTAATCTGTACGGCTTCCACATGCCCCGTTGTTTCAGAACACACCTCTTCATAGGTAGGATTTTCGGTATGTCCCCCTGTGTATCCAGATCTAACCTTCAAAATACCGGGTAATTCCTCAAAAGGGGAAACCATGCACCAGAAGCAGCCACCTGCAAAAGTTGCTTTTTCTACTGTGTGTGGATTGTTGGTGCTCATATTTGTCACTCCAATCTGAGAATGTTTAATTAGTTGTTATTTAAATAGCTTACAATTAAATTATATACGAGATTTTTGCAAAATCCAACGAAACGTCAGAAACCAAACAGCAGTGTAAATGGCTCTGTCCTCAAAAATCGCAACGAAACATCCTACAGAGACGGTGGCAAACTATCGCATTATATTCTATTGGCGCGTTGAAGCCTTTTTCGGTAGAGTATAAAGCCGCCGCCCACCAGTGCAGTATATAGCACCAAAATGAGCAAACCGGTGATTGGATGTTCTGCAAAGGTGCCGCCTGCATAAGCATACACCGCAATTGCGGGAAGCTTGCCAATAGCTGTACCTAGGATAAAGCTCCAGAACGGAAACCCTGCTACTCCAGCGTATACATTTACCGCTGCCTGGGGGATGACCGGAATCAGCCGAGCCAGCAGCACAGCAGCAAAAGGCTCCCTCTCCATGACCCGATTGAAGCGCTCCAATGCGGGAACCCGCTCCAAATAGGCACGTCCTTTGTCACGGAACAGGGTACGTACGGCACTATAAACGACCAGCGCAGCCAAGGTAGTGCCCAGCCAGCAGATCAGAGCACCTTGCCAGGGGCCTGCGGCATAAGCAATAGAAGCGATAATCAGCTTGTACGGCACAAACGGTATTAACGCGAATAAAAATGCGAGCAGTAGCAGAACTGGAAAGGAGGTTTGCTTGTCCGCCCAGGCGAGCCAATCATATCTGTAGATAAACGCGATGCAAAGCAGCGAAACATAAGCCGCGACGAGTAGCCATTTTTTCATTTACATACCTCTTTCAATATCCCTGTTCGGCTTATCCCTTATACAGAAAAAAATAGGGTTCACATTCCCAATAATGTGTGCTATACTGCCACTAATAGAATAGTTCCCAAAGGGGAGTAGCTCAACGAGTAAAGTCGTCATTACGGGATTTTTTAATCCCCGGCTTTATTGGCAACGTAATGTTGTAAGCGAGACCTTTGCCAGGATTTTAGGAATCCGGGTAAATGGTCTTTTTTTGATGCCAAATTTGGGTCAAGCGCCGTTTCCGGATTCCGTGAAATGGTGCTTTTTTAGTATAAAGCGCTGAACTATGTACAGTATAACAAATAAATAAAAAAGGTGGGAGAAACGTATGGATTTTTTGTCAATTGAGTTTTTAACCGCATTAGTATCCATCATTATCATTGATCTGGTGCTAGCTGGTGACAATGCCATCGTAATCGGTTTGGCGGCTCGCAATGTTGATAAGGCCAATCAAAAGAAGGTCATTATTTGGGGGACGGTCGGAGCGGTCATCATTCGTGTGATTGCTACAGTGCTGGTCACGTATTTATTGCAAATTTATGGATTGCGTTTGATTGGGGGACTCGCACTTATCTATATTGCCTATAAGCTGCTGGTCGAAGAGAAAAAACATGAAATTTCAGCTACGAATCAAATGTGGGCAGCGATCCGCACGATTATTATCGCGGATACGATGATGGGCCTCGACAATGTACTTGCTGTTGCGGGAGCAGCTCATGGAAACATGCTGCTTGTTATACTGGGTCTGGCAATCTCCGTTCCAATCATGGTGTGGGGAAGTACGATTATCTTGAAGCTGACTGAACGTTACCCAGTAGTTATTACGATTGGTGCTGCTGTACTGGCTTACACTGCCGCCAAAATGGTGGTGGCGGAACCGCTGATTGCACACTGGTTTATGAACGGGGTCGTTAAATACGGCTTTGAGGTTCTGGTTGTGGTTCTGGTTGTAGCCATTGGGATGCGTGTTAAAAAAATTAAAAGTGAAAAAACAAGAAAGCAAGCGCAGCACGCCTAAGCTAACTTACATTAAGTAAACTTAGCTGAAGCTGAACGTTCATGCCGTAGAGGCTGTTCTGTTAGGTCCAATTGGACCCGGAGCAGTCTCATTTCTTTGCTTGTCAGCAGACTTCCATGTAAACTAGACAACAGATGAATGAGTGATTAAAGGTGGGAGCGAAATGGACAAGCAAACGAAGACAAGGGTAGCTATTGCAGGACTGGGTGGTATTGCTCGAAAAGTATACTTACCGTTACTGGCAGCACACCAAGGTGTAGACATTGTAGGTGTCATGAACCGTTCACAGGAGCCGGTGAGTTCCATTATGGAGCAATATAGGTTGCCAAGAGGAACGACTGATGTGAAGGAGATGCTAGCATGGGAACCGGAAGCTGTATTTATACATGCCGCGACCGAAGCTCATTTTGATCTAGTTATGGCGTGTATTGAAAAAGGGATTGCTGTGTATGTGGATAAACCGTTGTCCTATGATGTTCGTCAGAATCTGGAAATGACCGCTTTTGCGGAAGCGCAGGCCGTGCTGCTGGCGGTAGGCTTTAATCGACGTTTTGCCCCGCATTATGTAGCTGCTAAAGCATGGTTAGAGGAAGCAGGTGGAATCAGTCAATGTGCGGCCATTAAACACCGTACTGGATATGATCGAAGACCGGCGGCACAGACGGTTTATGATGATTTAATTCACATGCTTGATTTGCTTTTGTGGCTGGGTGGCGATGATTATGAGCTGCTGCATAGTAGTATGAATACGACGAGTGATGGATATATGGATGCTGCGTTCGGGACCGTACGTTTGGGGAATGCTACCGGAAGCTACAGTATGAGTAGACAGGCAGGGGCTGACATAGAGAAGCTGGAGCTTCACGGGGCAGGACGGTCTGTTGAAGTAATAAATATGGAACAGGCTGTTTTTATGCAAAAAAATCATTCACCACTAACGCAAACTTTTGGAAGCTGGGATACGATTTTGGAAAGACGGGGATTCACCGGAGTCGTGAATCATTTTCTGGAGCATATTCATCGTCCGGAGGAGTGTGCTGTACGGGCTGGAAAAGTATTGGAAAGCCATATGCTGGCTGACGAACTGATCAGCCGTTTGAGTGTTTAATATGGAACGTCCGAACGTGATCTTAACAGTCCAGACAGACATCAGAATTAGGTTGAAGGAGAAATGAATGAATGGAAGAAGATAACCGTGGTAAACAGCTAGAAGAAGCCATCATTGAAAATTATAAGCAAGAAGAAGATATGATGATCCTTGTATTTGCGCAATGGTGTATCAATCACGGGTTGGAGCCAGAGGAATTATATCGTGTAGCGTATCCGCATCAGGATAGCAACGAGCGTCTGCTACGAGTACGCAAGTTGACTGTATCGCGTGAAGAAGCGGGTGATATTCCGCTGGATACGGTATTAGGGGTACTGTCCATGTTCGGAAATGAGGACTTGGCGATGGTCGTATCTGAGGCGGCTGCCAGCCTTTCGTCGGAACGGAAATAGGGCTAGCCAGAATAAACAATATACTGTTATCATTTATGGCATCATGGACTCACTGTATTTACTTAAGACATTGTTGATGGGGAGAGTAAGCTTACGATGGAAGATATACCTATGCCAAGTACCTGTAAAGGCTGTGAAAGAGATATCTCGATATCGGAAGAGCAAATTACCAGAATTCTAACCAACATGAGACCCAAAATGGAATGTGTAAACGATGAAGTGTACGAAGCCAGACTGTTGGCCTGCTCACAATGTGAAGAGTTAATGTCCGGGCATACATGTGGCATCAGCGGAAGTATTGTTCGTGTACGTGCTTTGGCGGCAGCTCAAAATTGTCCCAGTTACCATGGTTCACGCTGGATAGGAACAGCCTAAAAGATACAATGCTCAAGCTCGGATAAACCTGGATTACGGGTTAAAGTAGTCATACCTTGGTCTGCCTTAATGGCAGGCTTTTTGGTTTGATTGGACCTTTTCTTAACGATTGACAAAAAGTAGGCAATAAAATATATTAAACACGTGAAATGTTTTTATTTAATTATTAATATTTATATTAATGTTTGCTAGATGTGATGTTGCGTAAAAATTAAGATCGGAAGAAGATCGGTAATATGAGTGATATTTAGACCAAAAATGAAAGCGCAAACATTCGTAAGGGTGTTCCAACAATCTTAATATTTTGGGGAGGGTTTGTTGTGAAGGGTTCTATTGTTGTTAATACCGATTGGAAACAAGGCATTATTAATAAAAATATTTATGGACAATTTGCTGAGCATCTTGGACGTTGCATTTATGAAGGCATATGGGTTGGAGAGGACTCACCGATTCCAAACACAAACGGAATTCGAAATGATGTAGTGGAAGCCCTGAAAAAGCTGAACATTCCTGTATTACGCTGGCCGGGAGGCTGTTTTGCCGATGAATATCATTGGAAAGATGGTATCGGACCAAAAGAAAACCGTAAGAGAATGGTAAATACGCATTGGGGCGGTGTGGTTGAAAATAATCATTTTGGCACACATGAGTTTTTTCAATTGTGCGAACTGTTAGATGCAGAGCCTTATATTTGTGGAAATGTCGGCAGTGGTACAGTTCAGGAAATGTCGGAGTGGGTAGAGTACATGACCTTCGATGGAGAGTCCCCTATGGCTGCATGGCGTCAGGAAAACGGTCGTGAGAAACCATGGAAGCTCAAATATTTTGGAGTGGGTAACGAAAACTGGGGTTGTGGCGGTAACATGCGCCCAGAATATTATGCCGACCTGTATCGCCGCTATCAGACATATGTCCGTAACTATGGCGAGAACCGCATTTATCGGATTGCAGGGGGGGCGAATGTGGATGATTATCGTTGGACCGAAGTGTTGATGCGTGAAGCTGGGCATCTTATGAACGGTTTGAGCCTGCATAACTATACGATCCCGGGAAACTGGGAAGGGAAACGGCAAGCACTCGGCTTTGATGAAGCGGAATGGTTCGAGACGATGAAAAAATCATTGCATATGGATGAATTGATTACTCGTCATTCAGCCATTATGGACCAATATGATCCTGACAAAAGGGTCGGACTGATCGTCGATGAATGGGGAACCTGGTTCCTGACTGAGCCGGGGACCAATCCGGGCTTCCTGTATCAGCAAAACACGATGCGCGATGCACTGGTAGCTGGGCTGCATCTACACATTTTCCATAATCACCATGACAGAATACAGATGACGAATATTGCTCAAATGGTTAATGTATTGCAAGCCATGGTTCTGACTGAAGGCCCTGCTATGCTGTTGACGCCGACATACCATATATTTGAAATGTTTAAGGTGCATCAGGATGCACAAGCACTGGCTGTTCATGTAAAGGTGGGCGATTATGAATATGATGGGGATTCCATCCCACAAGTAAGCGTGTCCGCCTCCAAGGCGCAGGATGACAATATTCATATTAGCTTTTGCAACATCCATCCGGGCGAGTCGGCAAACTTGAATTTGGAGCTAAGAGGACTGGAAGAGGTTAAAAAGATCAGCGGTGTTGTTCTTGCCAGCGACGATATGCAGGCACATAATACGTTTGATCAGCCAGAGCGTGTGAAAAAGGAAGCTTTCACATCCTATCAGCTGCAAGGTCAGCATTTGGATGTTACACTGCCACCAATGTCGGTAGTGATGCTGACAATTGCTCCGTAAAAAAGCTGGGTTGTGGTATGTAAGCACAATTTCATTATTATTGGTTATGAACAAAGAGAGCGTTCAGGTGAACGCTCTCTTTTACCTACAATTGCTCGCGGTGAATCACCCTGAATTCTTTGGGCGACATACCGAAGCGGGAACGAAATACACGATGAAAATACGTGTAATTTGCAAATCCTGACGATTCGGCGGCTTGTTCCAGTGACATGGGACTGAAAATGATTCGTTCTCTCGCCATGTTAAGCCTGATGTCCAGCGTGTACTGCATAATGCTCGTATCGAATGTTTCCTTAAACAGATGTACTGCTCGGGATACGCTGATACCGACGTGTGAAGACACGTCATCCAGCTTGAAGTTAGAGGATGCATTTTCTTCAATATAATTTTTAATCTGATACGCAAGATAGTTATGATGAGTAGCGATAGGATGATCGGATAGCATACGGTCAAACTCCAAACATAAAATGCGCATGTAATAACTTGATATTTCCGGGTAAGGATTAGAAATACGTCGTTGCTCCATCACAAGCTGACGAAATAGGCCAAGCAGGGCTTCTGTGAGCTGAACCTTAATTCTGTTGGGTCGTTTATGATGGTTCCACCACTCATCTACCCAGGAACCACCGAAAAAAATGTGATAATCTCCACTTTCCACGACCAGATCTCCCATGGGATTCAACTCACTATGAATATCCAGTTCATAAGGCTCGGTAGGATTGAATAGCAGTAGATCACCCGCTTCAATCCGTGTCATTTCCCCGTTAATGCGGGCCTGGCAGCGTCCATCTGTTTGCAAACGGAATAAATAATTTTTGATCCCATCAGGCTGGTTCGAATAAAAGGGCTTTCGATGGAAGGAATAGCCTGCGGTAAGAACCTGACAAGGCTCGACGATAGACATGATGATGACTCCTTTGGGCATATGGCTGTTTCAAATATTGACCAGATTGTTCATGTTTTAATCATATTATTCATTTTAAACGAAACAGAAATAGAATACTATGTGAACTGTAAAGCTTACATGTTAGATGAGAAAGTACATGTTGGAGGCCAAGGAGTGTGACGACGTGGAACGAATGAAGGCCGGGATTATCGGATGCGGTACTATTAGCTCGGTATATCTTGAAAATCTCCAAAAGAGCCCACTTATTGAAGTGGTGGCCGTCGCTGATTTACTAGATGAGAGGGCCAAGGAGAGGGCCGATGAATTCAACATTGAAAACGTATACAAGGTGGATGAATTGCTTCGTCAGCCTGAGATTGAGCTTGTATTTAATCTGACCGTGCCTGGCAGCCATGCACGGTCAGATGTGGCGATACTAGAGGCAGGCAAGCATGTGTACAGTGAAAAGCCTTTGGCGCATTGAAATTCACGGACCATCGTGCTAATGCTGAGCTGGCCTACCATGTGTTAGAAGCCATGCATGCTTTTCAGCGCTCATCATTGGAAGGCAATCACATTACGATGGAAAGCACGTTCAAGCCGGACGAGGATTTGTATTATGGAACAGATATAATGGAAAATTCATCCTAATTAAAGAGGTGAAGGGTAATGGCTAAAGTAGGATTGCAATTGTACACAGTAAGGGAAGAGCTTGAACAGGATTTTGAAGGTACATTGCGCAAGGTAGCTGAGCTTGGTTATAAAGGGGTAGAATTTCATACCTTTTTCGGACGCAATGCCAAGGATGTCAGAGCGCTTTTGGATGAGCTAAATCTGGAAGTTGTCGGAACTCATATACAATATTCTCGTTTGTTGGATCATTTGGATGAGGAGATTGCATACCACAAAGAATTGGGCAATAAGTACCTAATCGTTCCTTATTTAACCGAAGAACAGCGACAGTGGGATGAAATTTTTGCTAATTTGAATCGTATTGGTGAAAAAGTGAAAGAACAGGGCTTGATACTGGCTTATCATAATCATGATTTTGAATTGACAGAAAAAATCAATGATCGCCCGGTATTCGATGCTTTATATGATGCGGTTTCCGATGATTTGTTACAGGTCGAAATGGATACTTGTTGGGTATACTATGGGGGCTATGATCCAGTGGAATATATCGGACGTTATAATGGACGCCTGCCTATCATTCACTTAAAGGATATGGCACGTGACGAGCAACAAAAAGCAGTGACTGTAGAGCTTGGCAAAGGCGAAGTGCAGCTTCAGGCTATTACAGACGCCGCTATTCAGGCAGGTGTGGATTGGGTCGTCGTGGAACAGGATTTCTGCTCAAACCCTCCAATCGAAAGCATTGAAACCAGCATTAAATGGCTCCAACAATACGCAGCTCAGGGAGGAAATATTCATGTCTAAAACACTCAAAATCGGGATTATTGGTTGTGGAGGCATTGCCAACGGCAAACATTTGCCGAGTCTTGCCAAGCAGAAGCGTGCAGAAATCGTTGCATTCTGTGACATCATTCAGGAGCGCGCTGAAGAGGCAGCAGAAAAGTTTGGAGTTGAAGGGTCGCAAGTTTATAGTGATTACCGTCAGTTGCTAGAAAATAAAGACATTGAAGTCGTACATGTGTGTACACCCAATGACTCGCACTCAGAAATTACCGTAGCGGCGCTTGAGGCAGGTAAGCATGTGCTGTGTGAAAAACCGATGGCTAAAACTGCTGAGCAAGCACGGGAGATGCTCGATGCAGCCAACCGCACAGGTAAGAAGCTGTCTATTGCGTATCAAAACCGATATCGTGATGACAGTTTGTATCTGAAGCAATTGGTTGAGCAAGGAGAGCTTGGAGACATTTATCTGGGCAAAGCCATTGCTCTACGTCGTCGCGCGGTTCCGACTTGGGGAGTATTCTTGGATGAAGAGAAGCAGGGCGGTGGTCCTCTTATTGATATTGGCACGCATGCACTCGACCTGACACTTTGGCTGATGGATAATTACAAGCCTAAAAGTGTACTAGGTTCAACCTTCCATAAGCTAGGGGATCGTAAAGATGCGGCAAATGCCTTTGGGCCTTGGAATCCTGAGGAATTTAAGGTAGAGGACTCAGCTTTTGGTTTTATTACGATGCAAAATGGAGCTACGATTGTACTGGAATCCAGCTGGGCATTGAACGTCGTAGAGTTTGGCGAAGCGAAGACGCTGTTATGCGGAACCGAAGGCGGAGCCGATATGCAGGATGGATTGCGCATTAACGGGGAAAAGAACAGCCGCTTGTTTGATACGAAAATAGATCTGGATGCAGGCGGTGTTGCCTTTTACTCTGGAGAAACGGAAAATGAAGCAGACCGCGAAGCCCGTCTGTGGATCGAATCTATTCTGGACGACAAAGAACCTCTTGTGAAGCCGGAACAGGCACTGGTTGTTACTGAAATTTTGGAAGCTATCTATGAATCGGCCCGTACCGGGAAAGCTGTCTATTTTGACTAAGCACGTAATTATCCCGAATAGACCATCATTATAATGAAAGCAGCTTTTTTCACATATGATACAGGGAGGGATTTCTTTTGAAACTTGGAGTATTTATGGTGTTGTTTGGCGGACGTTCGCTGGAGGAGGCACTGGATTATGTGGCTTCTCAAGGATTGGATGCTGTAGAAATCGGTACAGGCGGCAACCCAGGAGATAAGCATTGTAAGCCGGATGAGTTGCTGGAGAATGATACAGCGCTCAAAAATTTTAAAAAGGCAGTAGAGTCCCGCGGACTAACGATTAGTGCGCTTAGCTGTCACGGCAATCCTCTTCATCCGCAAAAGCATTTGGCCCAAGCTGATCATGAAACGTTTCTTAAAACCGTTCGATTGGCAGAAAAGCTGGAAGTTCCAGTTGTGAACACTTTCTCTGGCTGTCCGGGTGATCATGAGGATGCGAAATATCCAAACTGGCCTGTGGCTCCGTGGCCTAATGATTTTCAGGAAGTGTTGAAGTGGCAGTGGGAGAATAAAATTATTCCTTACTGGACTGAGACGGGAAAATTTGCAGCAGATCATCATGTTAAAATTGGGCTGGAGCTACACGGAGGCTTCTCCGTTCATACACCAGCGACCTTGCTTCGTTTGCGTGAAGCTGCGGGAGAGGTCATTGGTGCTAATCTGGATCCGAGTCATATGTGGTGGCAGGGAATTGACCCAGTGCAGGCGGTTCAAATTTTGGGTCGAGAGGGAGCCATTCACCATTTTCATGCCAAGGATACGACGATTGATCCGGTCAATGTAAATAAATATGGGCTTACCGATATGCAGGAATATACGAAAATGCTAGATCGCGCTTGGCAGTTCCGTACTGTGGGTTATGGACATGATGTAAAAACCTGGGCAGATATTATCAGTGCTCTGCGTCTGGTGGGATACGATTATGTAGTGAGTATTGAGCATGAAGATGGTCTGATGTCCGTGGAGGAAGGCTTTACTAAGGCTGTCCACAATCTTCGCCAGGTATTGATTGAAGAACCGCTGAGCGAGATGTGGTGGGTCTAACCTAATAGGGGGAAATGTTGATGATTAACGTCACCATTTGGAATGAATTTTTGAACGAAAAGTTGAATGATGAAGCCAAACAGATATATCCTGACGGGATACACAAAGCGTTGGCTGACGGCCTGGCAGGAGAGGGATTTGGCATTCGAACAGCTACTCTGCGTGATGATGCCGAGCATGGTTTGGGAGAAGAGATCCTGAATTCCACAGATGTGCTGCTGTGGTGGGGGCATAAAGCCCACGATCAGGTGAGCGATGAAGTTACTGCGCGTGTTGTAAAGAGAGTGCAAGAAGGAATGGGCTTGATCGTGCTGCACTCGGGCCATTTTTCAAAGCCATTCAAAGCCCTAATGGGCACTAGCTGTGATCTGAAATGGAGGGTGGCAGGTGAACAGGAGATTATTTGGTCGGTGAATCCGTCACATCCTATTACAGAAGGCATAGACGCCAAAATTTTGTTGAAGCAGGAAGAGATGTATGGCGAGTTCTTTGATATTCCAGCGCCGGATGAATTGGTATTTGTTAGTAACTTTGAAGGCGGCGAAGTATTTAGAACCGGATGTACTTTCCGCCGAGGTAGCGGTAAGATATTCTATTTCCGCCCAGGTCATGAGACCTATCCGACTTATTACCAGCCTGATATTTTGAAAGTTATCGCCAACAGCATTCGTTGGACTTCTCCGACAAGTATTAACAAACCAATATATGGTAGAAGTGAACCTGTAAGACCTCTCGGTGGAGTGTTGGTATAATAACAATCATCACATTTTGATGAGCTGTATAATGAACAGATTGATAGGCGGAACCTCTAGGGATTCCGCCTTTTTGTATTTAACGATTTAGACATATACCTGCTGTGTTGGTTTGTTGTATAATCAGTTTTGGTCATGGCAACTTTATCAGCGCAGGTATTTAATTTAAGAAGAAAGTGTTTTCTTTCGGGATAAAGTATGCTAAAATGATATATACTAACAAAAGGAAAGCTTTATCAAACCGAAATGCAAAAGAAGGTGAAAAATTTGGAGAGTCAACCGCAATTTACAAAAATGTGTCCGCGTTTTGAAACCGCCTTTTCATGTTTGGGTAAGCGTTGGAATGGATTAATTATTCAATCCATGATGAGCGGTCCTAAGCGGTTTAAGGATATTTCCAATCTGATTCCCACAATGAGTGACAAAATGTTATCAGAGCGGATGAAAGATTTGGAAAATGAAGGAATTCTTACACGTCATGTATATCCGGAAACTCCTGTCCGTATTGAATACGAGCTAACAACCAAAGGCCGTGCACTTCAGCCGGTTATGGAACAGATTCAATTTTGGGCTGAGGAATGGATTAGATGAGCACCAAACTAAATAAGCGTTTCTCATAGCAAAACAGCCTTTTCCTAGGAAAAAGGCTGTTTTTTTATTTTGTGCATAGGTAGCACGGTTTAATAGCCTTTGACGCGCCCTGCAACTGAGAATAATGCTGCTGTTGCACGGCGGGGCACACGGGTTTGAATATCCAGCGCGGCCGAACGGAATGTACCCAAGCAGGAATGGCAAAGTCTTCCTGCATAAATGGGGGAACGGCAGGATTCACAAGGATAATCAAGCTGACTGTATGTGGAGGGAAACTTGCCTGCTCTTACCCAATCTGTGAGCAATTCTATAGGTGTGCCGGTTACGTCACTGAGCTGGCGAGTATGAGTAGAAGGATGCTTCCATAGATAGTTAGAACAGCGGTCCAAGAATATATTTTCTTCCTGAATACAAGAACTACACAGGTTTCTAAGGTTTTGACGAAAAACGGAACCGCATTTTGGGCAATTAGAAGTATGTATTTCCATAGAAACCAGTCCTTTGTATCGAAATATAGTGAAATTTTAAATTTATTAGTTATATATTACTATGACCTTATACCTATATCAATCTTTATTTATGGAATCTCTGATCTTTAAGTGTATGTTGAAATCTGTGTTGACATTACTTTGTTACTTATGTATTATTACTTACATAAAGTTACTTAATGAATAAAATAAACTATTGATGATAAGGGGATCTTTATATGATGCCATCTTTATTTTTGGCCCACGGCTCACCGATGCTTGCTATTGAACAGACGGACTATACTTCATTTTTAGAGCAACTGGGGAAAAGCATTCGCCCTAAAGCGGTTGTTATCTTTACTGCTCATTGGGAAGCGCAAACGTTGACGATCAGTTCGATGGATGACGTGTACGATACCATTTATGATTTTGGCGGTTTCCCACCGGAACTGTACATGGTGAAATATCCAGCACATGGTTCTGTGGAACTGGCCAATAAGCTGGAAAAATTATATGAACAAAAGGGCATTGACGTACAAACTGACCGGGTGAGGGGACTGGATCATGGATCCTGGACATTGTTGCATCGTATGTATCCTGAGGCGGACATTCCGGTAGTTCAGATCTCAGTAAATCCATATCTTTCGCCCAAAGCACAATATGCCATTGGTGAAGTGCTGCGTGGACTGGGAGAACAAGATATTCTGGTCATTGGCAGTGGAGTGACTGTTCATAATCTGCGTATCGTCAAATGGGGGGAAACGAAAACAGAACCTTGGGCTATAGATTTTGATGATTGGATTATTGAAAAAGTGCAAAGTAGAGATATAGAGGCTTTGGATCACTATGAAAGCGAAGCACCGTATGCTCGTCAGGCCGTACCAAGAGCAGAGCACTTTGTACCGTTGTTTATTGCGATGGGGAGTGGAAATCCTGCAAACAAAGCCAAGGTCATCCATAGAAGCTATGAGATGGGGAATTTAAGTTATCTATGCTTACAGTTTTAAAAAGTTTGTTGCCAGAAGAAGGACTATTGTTAAAATGCTTCGCTACTGCTCCTGTATAAGTAGGGGAGTGGAAATAAATTAGGGAGTGTTATAAGCTATAATGGCTTATAACACTCCCTTTTACATAAATAACGATTTATTATATCCGGCAAATCTCACGAGGGCACAATTCACAATGACACACGCCTTGCAGCATTTCCAAATCCTTGACAACAATCATGCCGTTATCGTATTCTACTGCATTTTTCTTACGTAGATCACTAAGCATCCGGTTTACGCTTTCCCGAGTCGCACCGATCATATTAGATAAGTCAGTATGAGTAATTTTCTTATGAATCAGGATATGTTCGCCGTGAGGCTCACCATAGGTATTGCATAAACGGATGAGTGTTGAACATAAAGCACCTGGCTTGCCGTACATCATCAAATCGCGGAACTTAGTCTGAGTAATACGGTGATGCGAACCCATCCATTTCATAAAGTCAATCGCAAAATCACAATGCTGGCAAATAAGCAGTTCCAAATCTGTATGATCGATTACGCCAATATCACTGTCTTCCAGAACCTCAGCAGAAAAGGAATGCTTAGTACCGAAAAATGGATCAGTTTGACCAACAAGATCGCCGCTTTGATACATATATAGAATAAGTTCCTTACCTTCATCCGTTGTTTTGGTTACTTTCACGCGTCCGCGCTTAATATAAAACAGCTTATCCGCTGTATCTCCTTCCCAGAACAGATGCGAGCTTTCAGGCATAACTCGATCTTTCATCATCACTTGCAACCGGTTGAAGCTGGCCTCCGAGAAGCAACAGGTGTTGCCGCGGGCTTCCATTACATTTGTAGGGTTTCTCATCGTCCATTTCCCCTTTGTATCCTATGTTTTTTATCTGCAACTTGATCAATTCAAATTCATTATATACCTGCGCAATGCGTTTTTGGGGCAAGAAGAGGGGGTAAAAGTGGCAGAATTCCAAACTTTGTGATTTAATTCACTTCATAAAATAAAATTTTAAATAGATTGTGAAAAAAATCACAATATATCTTGAAAAGCTGTGTTACGATCAGTGCGTGAACAAGAGATAGTACACGAGATAACAGGAGGATGAGGGAAATGGCTGTTAAAAACGAGGTTATCCAAAAAGAGCAAAGCGCAGAGCAGTATATTCAAACGCTGATTGACCGGGGGAACCGGGCACAGCAAGCTTTCATGAGTATGAATCAGGAACAGATTGACGAAATCGTACAAGCTATGGCACTCGCAGGGATGGATAAACACATGTACCTGGCGAAGTTGGCTGTTGAAGAAACAGGACGCGGTGTGTACGAGGACAAAATCACCAAAAACATGTTTGCAACAGAATATGTCTATCATAGTATCAAAAATGAAAAAACCGTCGGTGTCATTGAAGACAATGATTTTGACAGTTTTCAAAAGATAGCAGAGCCAGTCGGCATTATCATGGGGATCACTCCAGTGACAAACCCGACTTCGACTACGATGTTCAAAGCGTTGATTGCCATTAAAACACGTAACCCAATCATTTTCGGTTTCCATCCATCTGCTCAATCGTGTAGTGCGGAAGCAGCCCGCGTCTTGCTCGAAGCAGCCGTCAAACATGGTGCTCCAGCTGATTGTATTCAATGGATTGAAGCTCCATCGATGGATAAGACAAATTCACTCATGAATCACCCGGATGTGGCTCTGATTCTGGCAACTGGTGGATCAGGCATGGTTAAGGCGGCATATAGCTGCGGTAAACCTGCTCTGGGTGTAGGCCCAGGTAACGTGCCTTGCTTTATTGAAAAAACAGCAGACATCAAGCAGGCCGTGAACGATCTTATCCTCTCTAAATCTTTTGACAACGGTATGATTTGTGCTTCCGAGCAAGCGGTTATTATCGAAGAGCCAATCTTCGAACAAGTGAAAAAATTGATGATCGCTAACGGCTGCTATTTTGTAAATAAAGAAGAAGCAGCTAAGCTCACTCAAGGAGCTATGAATGTCGAGAAATGTGCAGTGAACCCAGCAATCGTCGGGCAGTCTGCTGTGAAAATTGCTGAAATGAGTGGTATCACAGTACCAGCAGGAACTAAAATTTTGGTCGCTGAGATTGAAGGGGTAGGAACAAAATTCCCATTGTCTGCGGAAAAATTGAGTCCTGTATTGGCTTGCTATAAAGTAAAAAATGCGGAACAAGGTATTCAACGCGCTGCTGAAGTCGTGGAATTCGGGGGCATGGGCCACTCGTCCGCTATTCATTCGAACGATGAGGACGTTATCGCCCGCTTCGCAAACCGTCTGCAAACAGGACGTATCATTGTAAATGCACCTTCCACACATGGTGCGATTGGCGACATTTACAACACCAATCTTCCTTCGTTGACACTCGGTTGCGGTTCGTACGGTCGTAACTCGACTTCGTCGAACGTATCGGCAGTCAATTTGATTAATGTGAAAAGGGTGGCGAAACGGACGGTGAATATGCAATGGTTCAAAGTACCTTCCAAAATCTATTTTGAAAAAAATTCGACACAGTATCTTGCTAAAATGCCTGATATCACACGTGTAGCCATTATCACGGACCCTATGATGGTAAAACTGGGATATGTGGATCGTGTTATTCATTATCTGCATCAACGCCAAACACCGGTAGCTATCGAAGTGTTCTCTGAAGTAGAGCCAGATCCATCGACAGTTACGGTAGAACGTGGTACAGAAATGATGAGACGTTTCCAACCGGATTGCATCATCGCACTGGGCGGCGGTTCACCAATGGATGCGGCTAAAGGCATGTGGATGTTCTATGAATATCCAGATACTGATTTCAATAACTTAAAACAAAAATTCATGGATATTCGTAAACGGATTTACAAGTACCCACGTCTGGGCCAAAAAGCACAATTTGTAGCTATCCCTACAACCTCGGGTACAGGTTCCGAAGTTACATCGTTTGCAGTAATTACGGACAAAAACCTGGGTAACACGAAGTACCCGCTGGCTGACTATGAGTTGACTCCTGATGTGGCAATTATTGACCCAGTGTTTGTATATTCGCTGCCTAAAACAGCTGTAGCGGACACAGGTATGGACGTTCTGACACATGCTATCGAGGCTTACGTGTCCGTAATGGCTAATGATTACACAGATGGTCTGGCAATTAAAGCCATTCAATTGGTATTCCAATACCTAGAACAATCGGCTCTGATCGGTGATAAGCTGGCTCGTGAAAAAATGCATAATGCTTCCACACTTGCTGGTATGGCGTTTGCTAATGCATTCTTGGGTATTAACCACAGTCTTGCACATAAATGGGGTGGACAATACCATACAGCGCATGGCCGCACGAATGCCATTTTGCTGCCGCACGTTATTCGCTATAATGCGAAAAAACCGACAAAATTTGCTTCGTTCCCTAAATATTCGCACTTTGTTGCGGATGAGCGTTATGCAGAAATCGCGCGCATACTGGGACTGCCTGCACGCACCACCGAAGAAGGGGTTAACAGCTTGATCGAAGCAATCCGTAAGATGAACAAAACACTCGGTATCGAGGAATCGTTCCAACAAATCGGTTTCGATGCGAAGGATTTCGAATCACGTGTAGACTATCTGGCTGACCGCGCATTTGAAGATCAATGTACAACTGCGAATCCGAAGTTGCCGCTGGTTACTGAGTTGGCTGATGTCTATCGCAATGCCTTCTACGGACGTTTTGACCAATAATATAATAGGTACGAAGAGGCTTGTGAAAAAGCATTTTCTCGTTCAATACCGATGCAGGCTCTCTATATAGAGGGCCTGTTGGTTTGGGAAGGGAGGTGAACGGCAAGGCTAAGGATATAGGCGTGAAGCTAGGGAAAATAAAGTGATAAAAATCACTCATATTGTGATTTTTATCACATACTACACTCTATCATTATTCTACAATAAGGGTGTAAGAAAGGTCCCGACACTGAGCGTAAGGCATCGGTGAACAGGCCGGGCTCAAGAAATAGCTTTATCGTGAAAAAAATCACAAGTCCGGAAGACCAAACAATTTGGAGGGATTTACATGTCGGTGATTGAGAGAGAATTACAAGAGCAACAATCTGGCTGGAGAGGTTTTAAAAAAGGCAAATGGACTAAAGAAGTCAACGTCAACGATTTTATTGAAACTAATATCTTACCTTATGTTGGCAATGAAGAATTTTTGGTTGGTCCTACCGCCAACACAACTGCATTGTGGGATATTGTATCCGATCTTACCAAAAAAGAGTTGGCAAACGGCGGCGTGCTTGATGTAGACGTGAATACGCCATCCACTATTATTTCACATAAACCGGGTTATCTAGACCGGGATAAAGAGCAAATTGTCGGTGTACAAACAGATGCTCCATTCAAACGCTCTTTGCAGCCGTTTGGTGGAATTCGGATGATGATCGACGCTTGTAAAGCCTATGGTTTTGAAGTACCAGAAAGTATCATTGATATTTTCACTCATATTCGTAAAACTCACAACCAAGGTGTATTTGACGCTTATACAGATGAAATGAGAGCAGCTCGTAAAGCTGGTATCATTACTGGTCTCCCAGATGCATACGGTCGTGGTCGTATTATCGGTGACTATCGTCGTGTAGCTTTGTATGGTGCAGACTTCTTGATCCAAGATAAAAAGCTGCAACTGAAAAGCCTTGAAGTTGATTCCATGGAAGAAGACGTAATTCGTCTGCGTGAGGAAATTTCCGAACAAATTCGTGCTTTGAATGAACTGAAACAAATGGCTGCTGAGCACGGTTTTGATATTTCAAAACCTGCTAACAATGCGAAAGAAGCTTTCCAATGGGTATATTTTGGATATCTTGCAGCAATCAAAGAACAAAATGGTGCAGCAATGTCCTTAGGACGTGTATCTTCCTTCCTTGATATTTACTCTCAACGTGATATGGAAGAGGGTACAATGACAGAAGAACAAGCTCAAGAACTGGTCGATCATTTTGTTATGAAATTGCGTATTGTTAAGTTCTTGCGCACACCTGACTATAATGAACTATTCAGTGGAGATCCAACTTGGGTTACTGAGTCCATTGGTGGTATGTCCGTAACTGGAGAAACTCGGGTAACTAAAAACAGCTTCCGTTTCCTGCACACCCTCTACAATCTGGGACCTGCACCGGAGCCGAACCTGACTGTACTGTGGTCGGAAAAATTGCCTGAAGGCTTCAAAAAATATTGTGCGAAAGTTTCTATTGAAACTAGCTCCATTCAGTACGAGAATGACGATCTGATGCGTCCGATTTATGGAGACGATTATGGTATTGCTTGTTGTGTATCGGCAATGAAAATCGGTAAACAAATGCAATTCTTTGGTGCTCGTGCCAACTTGGCTAAAGCTCTGCTGTATGCAATTAACGGTGGTAAAGATGAAAAATCTGGCGTCCAAGTAGGGCCTGAATTCCCAGCCATTACAGGTGAAGTTCTGGAATATGAAGAAGTGTTGAGCCGCTTCAAACCTATGATGGAATGGTTGGCAAAACTGTACATGAACACTTTGAATGTTATTCACTACATGCATGATAAATATAGCTACGAACGCATTGAAATGGCGTTGCATGATCGTGATATTCTCCGCACCATGGCTTGTGGTATTGCGGGTCTGTCAGTTGCTACCGACTCCTTGAGTGCCATTAAATTTGCAAAAGTTAAACCAATCCGTAACGAAAAAGGGATTGCTGTTGACTTTGAAATTGAAGGCGAATACCCTTGCTACGGTAACAACGATGACCGTGTAGATAACATCGCTGTGGAACTGGTAGAAAGCTTCATGAGCATGATTCGCAAGCATAAAGCTTATCGTAATGCGGTTCCTACTCAATCTGTACTGACTATTACTTCCAACGTGGTGTACGGTAAGAAAACAGGTACAACACCGGATGGACGTAAAGCAGGCGAACCGTTTGCACCAGGGGCAAACCCAATGCACGGCCGTGATAAAAAAGGTGCTTTGGCATCTCTGAGTTCCGTAGCCAAATTGCCTTATGAACACAGTCTGGATGGTATCTCGAACACCTTCTCCATCGTGCCTAAAGCACTGGGTAAAGAAGAAGAAACACGCAAAACAAACCTTGTTTCGATGATGGATGGCTACTTTGGAAGCCACGCACATCATCTGAATGTCAATGTGTTTGCTCGCGAACAACTGTTGGATGCAATGGAGCACCCAGAAAACTATCCACAGCTTACGATTCGTGTTTCCGGCTATGCCGTTAACTTTATCAAGCTGACTCGTGAACAACAATTGGATGTTATTAACCGTACTTTCCACGGTACAATGTAAATAAGTATTACAATGACGCACGCATAGCGGATGCGGGAAGGATGATGCAACATGTTGAAAGGTCACATACACTCATTGGAAACCTTCGGGACCGTCGATGGTCCCGGCATCCGCTTCGTGCTCTTTATGCAAGGATGCTTGTTGAAATGTCAATATTGCCATAACCCGGACACTTGGGCCTTGAATGAAGGTAATCCGATGACGTTGGAGGAGGTATTGGCTGAGATTGAGCCGTATTTAGCCTATTACCGTTCTTCAGGAGGCGGATTGACCGTATCCGGTGGAGAACCGACGCTGCAAGCTCATTTTGTCGCAGAGCTGTTCAAAGAAGTGAAACGTCGGTGGAATTTGCACACGACACTGGACAGTAACGGATTTAATGACGCGGGCCGTATCCATGAACTGCTGGACGTAACAGACTTGGTGCTACTGGATATTAAGCATATTGACAATGACAAGCATATTAAGCTTACAGGCAAGTCTAACGACCGTATGCTAAGTACGGCTCGCTGGTTGTCTGAGCAAGGGCGCAAAATGTGGATTAGACACGTATTTGTACCGGGTATTCATGATGACGAGCAAGATTTATTGAATTTGGGACGGTTTATCGGAACGTTGAACGGAGTCGAGAAATTCGAAATTTTACCTTACCATCAAATGGGTGTTTACAAATGGGAAATGCTTGGTAAGGAGTATCCGTTGGAGGGAGTTCCATCTCCTACAGATGAAGAAGTTCAACGTGCATACCGACTCATTGAAGAGGGTCGTCTGGAGACTGCAGGAAAGAATGCTGTCTGTCGTCCATCATAATGTAAATGGCTCAAAGCTATTTCCTAGTAATGAAGCCGCCGCCACATCAGGTCAGATGGGCGGCGGTTTTTTGTTGTTGAATTTTTTGCAGTCACAGGAGAAAGTTCCCTTTTTTTCATGATCAGCAAAATTTCCAGAAACTTTTTAACAACTGACGCGTCTAATAGTATGACTTTTTACGGGAATGATAATAATTTGGTGATAGAAGGAGACAGACAATGAATTTCAAGAAATGGACCATGCTCACCGCCCTTGCGGTAGCTCAGGTGGCCGCAGTAGCCCCTGTAGGAGCAGAAGCAGCATCAACAACCGTTCAATCCACCGATTCGGTTAGCGCACAGCAGGCTCAGGCCAATGTTGCTGATTCAGGCGTTCAGAATAGCATCGGAGATCAAGATGGCACTAACACACAAACTGACACGGTGACACCTAATAACACAGGCGTATCCAATGATCCATTGACTGGCCTGCCTACGGATACAACCAACGGATCGAACGTATCCAATGATGTATACGGTGGAGACGGAACGATCACCAATCCTGGTGGAGCTCCAACATCCATGGGTGCTAATCAATTGATTTTGTACTTAAACAGCGCGAAAATGGAACAAAACGGACAGGTGTACACAGCAACTCAGCCGATGACCGTGAAGGACGGAGTTTCCTATGTAGCTATCCGTTCACTTGTCAGCCGTGTCGGATTGCAGTTTAGTTATGACACTGCCACCAAAGAAACCGTAATCACACAAGGAACAAATGTCATGCGCTTCAAAACAGACAGCAAGGTTTATACGGTTAACGGTGAAGCCAGACAAATGAAGGGACCTGCTTTTCAGCAAAAGAACGTATTTATGGTGCCATTGACCTCGATTACACAGGCCTTAAATATTCCTTATACTGTGAATAATACGACTAAACAAGTTATCATGGATTTGAATCAGAAACCTAAAGCTTCCTTCACGGTTCAACAAAAAGATATCTATGCGGGCGAAACCCAAGTTACGTATTTGACGAAGGAATCTTCTCCTACAGGTCTTCCGATTGTGAACCAACGTTGGGAAGGTAAGCAGGACATATTTCAGGAGCCGGGTACATATGTAGTTACCTATTCTGTTCTTGACTCTGCTGGGAACTGGAGTGATCCTTACTCAGTTACAATTACAGTAAGGCCACCAAATCAGCCGCCAGTGGCTCTGTTTACAACTGATAAAAAAGAGTACAAAATGGGTGAGAAAATCACCATTACCGACCTGAGTACAGATGATGAGAATGCTATCACTAAGCGTGATTGGGAGAATAAGAAACTTGCCTTCTTCCAACCAGGTGATGTAACAATCACACTCACCGTGACTGATAAGCACGGCGTAACAGGTACCAAAAGTGAAACAATTAAAATTACGAATGAATTGCTGTACAACGAAGATGATTTCAATAAAATCTTCACACCATATGGTGATAAATATACAGTAGACGGCAGTCAGGTGCCTACCATGGCTACCATTCCTTTGACTAGTACATCTTCTCCGCGTCTTTTGATCCGTGCTAACAGCCCGGAACGTGTATTTCAGGACGGAATTGTGTATCAGGAAACCGGATCAGGCAGCACGCGCATACTCGTCCATCATGTGAATGAAACGGGTCGAGATGTGAAAATGTACGTGATTGCGACCAACAACAATATTACTCCTGCCAACATGAATGTCGAAAATTCTGGTTTTGCTGGACCATCTGAATTTGCCACAGCTGCGGGTAAAGTCTCAATTCAACGATATTTTCAATCCATGCAGGATGGAAGCAAGCGTTCTAGCACAGTTCTAAATCCTGGCGAAAGCCGCATTATTTTAGAGGATTTGAATGCACAAAAAATCAAGCAAAAACAGGTCATATCTTTGTTATCCGATTTGTATACGGATCAACCTATTCAATACACGGTAATTGTGTTAGATGCAAATGTAGATCCATTAACTGTGTTGCCTACTCTGGCAAAACTGCCTAAGGACGGTATTCATAACCGTGGAACGTATGCTAATTCGGATATCACGCTCAATTATACCGAAGAGGTTGGTAAAACAGCTCAACGTATCGTTCTTGGTGATAATAAGGTAGATCCGAACCTGATTGGTACGGACGGTCTGGACGGCTCTTCTGCTTCCAATGCCGGTAATTTTGGTGTTGTATATAAAGTTAAATTGGATCATGTAGCGCCGTATTCACTGATTACGTTCAACCCGCGTGGAGGCGAATATTCCGGCTATGCGATGGTAAACAATCAGGTTGTGGGTATCCCGACGAACGGCGCAGTATGGGCTCCAAATGAGATGAGTGTGCTGTATCGCACAGGGCATATCGAGGAAAGTGTAGAAATGTATTTCACTGCTGCTGCAGGAAGTAACTTGCCGGTTTCCGTAGTAGTTATGCCTTTGCCAGCTATTAAAAATTAATATGAAATAACCGGTGCTGTTTACCGGCTTAGACCTTGGGTCTCGTCATTCACCGTTTAAAAGTCGATGTCACTTGCAGAATATAGGCGTTCTCCTGCTGCGAATTTAATCGTAGCGCCGGAGAGCGTCTTTTTCTTATGTATAGATACGAATATCTCTTATAATATTGACTTTAATCGTGGTATAATAAATAGATGCAAGCCTAAGCCTGCATCAGAAAACCTGAAACTACAGACAGGGGAGGGTGAAACGCATGCTGACAAAGGATGAGATTATTGCAACAATGTCCGCTCAGGGGCTGCGTATTACAGATCAGCGCAAGACGTTGGCCACGTTATTTTCCGAGAATGAAGGGTATCTGTCCCCCAAAGACGTTTATGAATATATGGGTAAGAAGTACAGTGGACTTAGCTTTGATACGGTTTATCGTAATCTGCGTGTAATGCAGGAATTGGGTGTGTTGGAACAGGTATCTTTTGAGGATGGAATGAAGTTTAAGGTGAGCTGTAATGAGCATCATCACCATCACCATATGATTTGCTTGAGCTGTCAGAAAACATTACCGATTTCTTTTTGCCCAATGCAAATGACAGATACAACGGATCAATTCCAAATCGTCGAGCACAAGTTTGAAATTTTTGGTTATTGCAAAGATTGTCAACAGAAGAATGGGCATACTGACAGTAATTCGGATGGGGGATTCAGTCAGACGAGCGGTCACACTCACAGCCACGGGGGCTACTGAAATGAAAATCACCACACGCAGAGTGGTACAGGCTCCGATTAAGTTTTATCGTTCCTATATTTCACCGTTAAAGCCGGCTACCTGCCGGTTCTATCCAACGTGTTCGGCGTACGCGTTGGAGGCGGTAGAAGTGCATGGTGCGCTCAAAGGTTCATGGCTTGCTGCTAAGCGTATAGCCAAGTGCCATCCCTTTCATCCGGGTGGCGTAGATTTGGTTCCTCCTGCAAAAAAGGGAACAGATAGGTCTAGCGAAGATCGTTTGGCTACCCACTCCAAGAAGGGTCTGACTTGACAGCGCTATGCGGATTTGGTTATATTTTGGTTAATATTGTTTTCCTGCGAAGGGATGAGTAGGGTAAACCGCCCAGTACAGAGAGCCGGGGCTAGCTGCAAACCGGTCTGGAGCGAAGCCTGAATATGGTCCTGGAGGAACCTTTTTCGAGCGTATTTGCCACAGTTATTAGTGCTTGGGAGGCAAGCGTAAGGGGGAGGCGTGTTCCAGCGTTAATGGGCGGTCAGATGTGACCGGTGAAGCCTGTAGTCTGCGAGGATACAGGAAAATTGGGTGGTAACGCGTGAGGTGACTCTCGTCCCATAGGGGCGGGGGTCTTTTTTGTGCCCAATTTGTGCCAAATTCATGAATTGGAGTACCATCATGTCAGCAGATCTTATCGAGCTGCCGTGAACAAAACAGGAGGCAACACACATGTCCAATGAGAACACATTTTACATTACGACTCCGATCTATTATCCGAGCGACAAGCTACATATAGGTCATGCTTACACGACGGTTGCGGGAGATGCAATGGCCCGTTACAAGCGGCTACGTGGTTATGAAGTGCGCTATTTGACAGGAACGGATGAGCATGGTCAGAAGATTGAGCAGAAAGCGAGTGCAGCAGGCAAAACGCCGCAACGTTTCGTAGATGATATTGTGGCAGGTATTCAAGAACTGTGGCGGAAGCTCGACATTTCCAATGACGATTTTATCCGTACTACGGAGGAACGTCATAAGGCTGTCGTACAGGAAATTTTTGATCGTTTGCTGAAGCAAGGCGATATTTACAAGGGAGAATACGAAGGCTGGTACAGCATCCCTGACGAGACGTACTACACAGAAACTCAGCTGGTTGACGTGGTGAAGGACGCCGAAGGCAATGTGGCTGGAGGAAAAAGCCCGGATAGTGGACACCCTGTAGAACTGGTCAAGGAAGAGTGTTACTTTTTCCGTATGAGCAAGTATGCTGATCGGTTGCTGCAATTTTATGAAGAGAACCCACAGTTTATCCAGCCGGAATCACGTAAAAAAGAGATGATCAATAACTTCATCAAGCCGGGTCTGGAGGATTTGGCTGTATCACGTACTACCTTCGATTGGGGCATTAAGGTGAAGGGGGATCCGAAGCATGTCGTGTATGTGTGGATTGACGCACTTTCCAACTACATCACAGCCTTGGGTTATGGCTCTTCCAATACCGAGTTGTATGATAAATTCTGGCCTGCAAATGTGCATATCGTAGGTAAAGAGATTGTAAGGTTCCACACGATATATTGGCCGATCATGCTGATGGCGCTGGATCTTCCGTTGCCTAAAAAAGTATTTGCACATGGTTGGCTGCTCATGAAAGACGGTAAAATGTCGAAATCAAAGGGCAATGTTGTAGACCCGGTGACATTGATTGACCGTTATGGTCTGGACCAACTTCGTTACTACTTACTGCGCGAGGTGCCTTTTGGGGCAGACGGAACATTTACACCAGAAAGTTTTGTAGATCGAGTTAATTCGGATTTGGCAAATGATCTGGGCAACTTGTTGAATCGTACCGTGGCGATGGTAGATAAATATTTTGATGGCAAGGTTCCGGCTTATGAAGCGAATGTAACAGCATTCGACGGAGCTTTGGAAGACATGGCAACATCGACTTATAGCAAAGTAGAAGAAGCCATGGAAAACATGGAGTTTTCCGTGGCATTAACGGCGATTAGCCAATTTATTAGCCGTAGCAACAAGTATATTGACGAGACGCAACCATGGAATTTGGCTAAGGATGAGGGAAAACGTCGCGAATTGTCATCTGTTATGTTGCATTTGGTAGAAAGCTTGCGCATCGCTTCCATCTTACTCCAGCCATTCTTAACCCGTGCTCCTCATAAAATTTGGGAACAGCTCGGTATTAGCCAAGGTGAGCTGACTACATGGGATAGCGGCAAGCAGTTTGGTCGTATTCCGGAAGGAACGCAGCTGGTCAAAGGTAATCCGATCTTCCCGCGTCTGGATTCAGAGCAAGAAGTTGCTTTTATCGTGGAGGCAATGACTGGGGGGAAGAAACCGGAGGAAGCTACGACACAAGTTCAAGTTCAACCACAGAATGCATCTGAGGCGAGCCAGGAAGCGCCGGAGGCTAAGGAAGAGATTGGCATTGAGGATTTTGCCAAGGTAGAACTGCGCGTTGCTCAGGTCGTCGCTTGCGAGCCTGTGAAGAAGGCCGATAAACTATTGAAGCTCCAACTTGATCTTGGTTATGAGCAGCGGCAAGTAGTATCAGGGATTGCGAAGTTTTATACACCTGAAGATATCATTGGGCGCAAGGTAATTTGTGTGACCAATCTTAAGCCAGTGAAACTTCGGGGAGAGCTGTCACAAGGTATGATTTTGGCAGCATCACATGGAGATCAGCTTACGCTGGCCACCGTACCGGAAGGTATGCCGAATGGTGCAGTCGTAAAGTAGTACCTTATGTAAAAATAAAAGAGCGTATGTCCGGGAATCATTCTTCCTGGGCATGCGCTTTTTGGCTTGCATCATATTTTGCTCCCGCTACACGTATGTTTTAGTAGGCAGGGCTTGTTTGGTCGTGTTCACTTAAGACAGGTGGGAGGGAATATGATGACAAATATCAACGCCGGGTTGGCGATCGTAGCCGGACTGGTTTCTTTTTTTTCACCGTGCTGTTTACCGCTGTATCCATCTTATTTATCGTATATGACAGGGATGTCTGCGCGTGAACTGGCTGAAGGACGGCACAAGGCCGAGGCTCGTTATCGTACGATGGGACATACGCTTGCTTTTGTATTGGGCTTTTCGGTCGTTTTCTATTCACTGGGTGCAAGTGTCGGGTTGCTTGGAGAATGGTTTGCCAATTATGGGGATACGCTAAGAGTGGTAGCGGGGTTACTTATTTTACTAATGGGATTGGTTTCTCTTGGTGTGGTGCGTCCTTTGATTCTAATGAGGGAACATAAGCTTCGCTGGACATGGAAGCCTGCCGGGTACGCCGGTTCCTTTGTGATCGGAATTGGGTTTGCGGCAGGCTGGTCGCCCTGTATCGGTCCCATGCTAACAGCTATTATCGCTTTGGCGGCAGTAGAGCATCACATTTGGTTCAAACTAATTACAGGCTATGCGCTTGGCTTTGCGATTCCATTTTTTGTATTAGCTTTGCTGGCAGGCTCTATTCGACTACCCTCTCGCTATACCTCCATCTTAACCAAAACAGGTGGCATACTACTTGTTATCACTGGCATTTTACTGGTAACGGATCATATGACCGATGTAACGCTATTTTTACAACGGATTACCCCAGATTGGATGCTAGTTATGTGAAATATTCAATACGACTTAAAGGGAAATGTTCAAAAATACGCTCTGTGATAAACTCTCGTAGTGCATTTTGCTGTTCATCGGGATAAACATATTTGTTTTGTCCCCAGCGGCCCCATTTTTTCTTGCGTTTTTCTATGTCCATCTCCAGCTTGGTTTTCGGATAACGTTTCTCGATGACAGCTTTGGATGTTTTGGTGAAGCGATGCTGAATTAATTCGAACGTCAAATCTTTTGTAGCATGCCGGGGCAGGGTTTCTCCCAATTTGCGCAGCAACTCGCCGTAGCCTTCTTCCCAGCCGTCATACCAGATGATGGGTGCAATGATGAACCCCAGTGGATAACCGGCCCGTGCGATTTTGCCCGCGGCTTCAATACGTTCCTCGAAGCGTGAAGTTGCAGGTTCAAACTGTTTAATAACATAATCGGAATTAATGCTAAAACGGATGCGAGTATGACCATTATGTTTAATATCCAGCAATGGATCAACATGATGATATTTAGTAACAAAACGCAGACGACCAAATTCCTCATCTGCCATGAAACGAATCAAGTCTCCAAGCGTTCCAGTGATATGCTCCAAACCAACCGGATCGGAGGTACAAGCTGCTTCAAAACGGGTAATTTCAGGCGCACGCTCCTCGATATAAGCTTTAGCTGCTGATAAGATATCGTCAGTGTTGACATATACACGAATATACGGCTTTGCTCCCAAGGTTGTTTGTAAATAACAGTAGTGACAGTGCCCCATGCAACCAGTCGAAATGGGGATGGCGTATTCGGCAGAGGGCTTGGACTGGTCAAAAGTCAACGTTTTACGGATACCGACTACCAAAGTTTTTTTTGCCATTCGGTACTTTTCAACTTCAGTTTCACCTGGTAAATTGGTAATTCGGTTGTGAGAGGTAGTCATCCGATACGGAATATCCTTGGCTTTAACCCAATCCATAATACGCTGGCCCTTGGGATAATTCAGTGCGTCTGGCTCAAAAAACACCAGGTCAGGCAAAAATGGCTTGGTTCCTCTGGTTTGGACAGGAGTACGCTCAAGCGTAGACATGGCTAACGCTCCTTTCGAAATAAATCCACAGTGCTCTGGTGTCCAACTTTAACATATTGCCGCAGAAATAAACGATACAGGACGACGATATTAGTGTGCCCGGCTTAAATTGAACAAATCGTGGCAATAGCTGTGAGTGAAGGGATGAGACTTGCCAATGGGCAATGATAACATGTATCATTACATAGTAGGTTTAACGCAGGAAATGAAGGCGGTAAGCGCCCGTTCAATAACAGAAAAGAGGGAAACAAGTGCCAACGCCAAGCATGGAAGATTATTTGGAACGCATTTACCAACTGATTGATGAGAAAGGCTATGCTCGTGTCTCGGATATCGCAGAGGGGTTAGAGGTGCATCCTTCGTCTGTCACCAAAATGATTCAGAAGTTGGATAAGGACGATTATCTTGTATATGAGAAGTATCGGGGACTGATTTTGACACCGAAAGGGAAAAAGGTCGGCAAACGGTTGGTTGATCGCCATCAGCTATTAGAGCAATTTCTAGATATGATTGGGGTTGACAAGGACCTGATATATAAAGATGTGGAAGGTATTGAGCATCATTTGAGCTGGGATTCCATCACCCGTATCGAAACATTGGTCGAATATTTTCGCCGGGATGAAGATCGCTTGCGCCAGCTTCATGACATACACAAGGAATTGAGTGGAGATTCCTAAAAGCATCTGTCCTTACGGACGATGCTTTTTTATTTGTCCCGACCGCAACAAATATCCGGTTATTAGCGTCTATCCATTATATAGCAGGACAAGATAGGGGTTAAAATTAACAGGGTTAGCGGAGGATTGTAATAATATGAATCGAAAGAAAATAGTGGCGTTGGCTGCAGGTCTACTCTTAGCAGTGCAGACTGCCATCGTTCCTGGAGTTCAAGCAGCTCCAACTGGTGATATTGAAATTATATTGGACGGACAGTCCCTGCAAAGTGACGCATCACCGTATATTGTACAGGGAGCCAATGTTACGATGGTTCCTTTGCGAGTGATTAGTGAGGGATTGGGCGCTCAGGTCAACTGGTCGGAATCGTCCGGTACGGTAACGATTACAGCACAGAACAAAAATATATCTATGGAGAATGGTGCACAAAGCGCTACGGTGAATGGTAAGTCAGTTCGACTGGATGCATCTGCCCGTATGACAAGCGGGAGAGTCATGGTGCCACTGCGTTTTGTTGGGGAAGAGTTGGGATTAAAAGTAGATTGGCAAGCTTCAGAGCGAGTCATTACGTTAAGCAGTGGTAAGGAAGGTGTCTCTACTGGCGGGGACACTTCTGCGGGAAGCAGCGGCTCCATATCAGATACGTCTGCATCTAGCAATCAGGATAGTGTAAGTACAGATCAGGGAGCTATCGATGATGAGCAGGCGGTTGTCACTTCACCGTCAACGTCTACTAGTGAGGAGGGTTCAAGTTCTTCGCAGGCAACTGTTGTTCAAGTAAAGGCTTCAACTTCCATGCGTGGAGCATGGATTTCTACCATTAATGGAGATTGGCCTTCTTCCGCTGCCCGAAGCAGCTCCGAGAAGCAAAAGCAGGAGTTTACTAAAATGCTCGATGATTTGCAGGGGATGGGCATCAATGCGGTATTTGTTCAGGTTCGTGCCAGCGGTGATGCGCTCTATCCCTCGAGTCTCGTACCATGGAGCAAGTATTTGACCAACACCCAAGGTAAAAATCCAGGCTATGATCCCTTGAAATTTATGATTAGAGAATCGCATAAGCGAGGGATGGAATTTCATGCTTGGTTTAATCCATTCCGTGCGAATTCTACAGGAACAACCAGCGGTTTGGCTGCAAACCATGTGGCTAATCAACATCCGGACTGGATTGTTAAGAATGGTAGCCAATTATACATCAATCCAGGAATTCCGGCTGCACGTCAGCATGTCATTGCGGCGATTATGGAGGTCGTAAACGGATATGATATTGACGGCGTCCATTTGGACGATTATTTTTATCCTTACAGCGGGACTTTTGATGATGATGCGACCTTCAAAGCATATAATGCCAACAAAATCTCTAACAAGGGCGACTGGCGGAGAGACAATGTGAACAGTTTTGTCCGCGATTTGGGCAAAAGTATTCATGGCAGCAAGTCTAAAGTTCAATTTGGAATTAGTCCTTTTGGGGTATGGCGTAACAAATCTCAGGATTTAACGGGTTCAGACACGAAGGCAGGCGTTACAGCGTACGATACGACGTTTGCGGATGTAAGAACCTGGATTAACAAAGAATGGATTGATTATGTAGCTCCACAAATTTACTGGAGTATCGGTTTCACGGCGGCGGGATATGACAAGCTTGTCGCATGGTGGTCCAATGAGGTCAAAAACACAGATGTTAAGCTGTATATCGGTCATTCTCCGTATAAGATCGGCACCCCTGAAAAGGGCTGGCAAACGGCTCAAGAGCTAATTAAGCAGCTTGAACTGAACGAAGATTATAAACAGGTCAAAGGGGATATTTACTTTAGTGCACAGCATTTGCGTAAAAATCCATACGGACTCATTCAGCTTCTTCAAAATTATTATCAAATGTGATATAAATTGGATCATATAGGTTCTATTTGGGCCTCCGTTCTCATACATAAGCAGTAGAACTGCTTACTCCCAAGAGAACGGAGGTTTTTTGATCTATGCTGATCAATGCTGTGTTCCAGGGTGGAGGGGTTAAGGGAATTTCGCTGGCGGGTGCAGTTAAGGCTGCGGAGGAGCATGGAATTGTATTCAATCGTTTGGCAGGTACATCATCAGGTTCTATTGTAGCTGCTTTATTGGCGGCGGGATACTCTGCGGATGAAATGAAAGCCGTAATTGAGAAAACCCCCTTGGTCAAGTTGTTACGACGTTCTCCAGTGTTCAATATTAAGTGGGTTGGACCAGCAGCTCGTATCTTTCTTAAAAAAGGGCTCTACTCAGGGGAGGCACTGGAGCACTGGGTACGTGAGCTGTTACGAGCTAAGGGAGTGCGTACGTTCGCGGATTTACCTCCTGGCAAATTGCGCATTATTGCATCAGATATTACGAATGGACGCATTCTGGTGCTTCCTGAGGATATCAAACGTTTTGGTATCAATCCCTCTTCACTGGAGGTAGCTAAAGCCATTCGGATGAGCACAAGTATCCCTTATTTTTTTGATCCTGTTATGTTAAGGCTTGATTCTGCACTTGCCAAGGGAAAGACTTTTTCTCAGCAATTTGTATTTGTAGTTGATGGGGCTTTACTAAGCAATTTGCCTTTGTGGCTTTTTGATGAGCCTGTAAATGAACGTGAGGCCAAAACGATTCCAACGGTAGGGTTTCAAATGGTGGGCAAAACGGGTACGGAGACCAAAGTTTCTTATATACGGGGTCCATTGACCATGCTGCAGGCTATTTTTGATACCATGCTATCAGCACACGATGAGCGATATATTGAACAGGAGAATCGGTATCGGACGATTAAGATTCCAACATTGGGTATCCGCACTGCACAATTTAACATTTCTACAGAGCAAAGTGATTTGTTGTATGCTTCCGGTGTGCAGGCAGGGGATGCTTTTTTCCACAAATGGAGCATCACTTCTTACCAGCAGCAGTATAGCAAGTATCAATTGATGAAGGATACCATGTACGCTATGAAATAAACACTAACTCGCAGTTAAAGTTAATTTAAAAGGGTGTAAAAAAGGAGCCTCTTCCCGGTCATATTTGAATACGCGGGTGATGGCTCCTTTGTGCTACATTTTAAAGGATGTGATTATCATTAATGATATTTAGGTTGTTCTTCTTCATTTTTTCCCTTGGAACCCTCAATCACATGAAAAGGATACGCTTTGCGCTTGCCTGTAGTTTGCTGCTTACGTGCGTTGGCTGTTTTGCCCATGGTGCGCACAGAGGGTTTGATTTTGGGAGTACGGCTACGTTGTCCTGGCAGGTATTTGTATAGCAGAAATATAACTGCAAAAACAAGGACGGGAATTAGTAAACTTATGAGAAAGCCCCAGCTTCCTCTCCATAGCATATCCACAATTCCATATGCACCCAAAGCAAGGGTAAGCCAGAAAATAACGGCGTGTCTGTTCATTATTCACTCATCCTTTCACAGGATCAAGGACCGGACTGTTGAAGGTCTCCTTTACAGGTACATTTTCCAACTCAGCATCCAATTCAAGCATACGCCTAAATGAGGCAATAGATACCTCCACTTGATCATCAGTCGGTTCTTTGGTGGTAAGTAGTTGCAACCACAGACCGGGGTAACCTAAATAACGAAGTACCGGAATTTCACGAAGGGCATTGGTTAGCTTGAGGAATTCAAAAGAAAGCCCCAGTACGATCGGAAGTAGTAAAAGCCGTTGCCCCATACGTTCCCACAGACTATCGTAGGTAAATAAGGAATAGACAAGCACCCCGATGATCACAGTCAGCATAATAAAGCTACTACCACAGCGGTAATGTAGACGACTGTATTTCTGTACATTGGCCGGAGTTAGTTCTTCCCCAGCTTCGAATGCAGTAATTACTTTATGCTCTGCACCATGATATTGAAACAATCGTTTAATTAACGGAGTTTGGGAAATACCCCACAAATAAGCCAGTAACAGAATCAGCTTAATAGCTCCTTCTGCGAGGTTATGCAAAATTTGGCTGTGAAACAAGCTACCGAACAGGAAATTCTCTACAATAACCGGAACGAGAGTCAATACAATTTTGCCAAACAGGAATGACAAAATACCGACCGCCGCCACACCGATCATCATACTCAGACTCCAGCGAGATTCTTCTTTTTTCTTTTGCTCAGCGCGTTCTTCCGGATCTACTTCATCATCAGCATACGCATCGGCTGAATAGTTTAAATGCTTGGTACCTTTGGCGCTGGAGTCGATGATGCTTACAATCCCCCGCAATAAAGGAATTCTGCGGAATTTGGATACCCAGGATTGCTCCTTGCGTGGTACTTCCAAATATGTGATTTCGCCAGTTTTGCGGCGAACTGCCGTGACATTGACACGCTTGCCGCCGAACATGACACCTTCAATGACTGCCTGACCGCCGTAGCTCACAGGCTTGGATGCTTGTGACAACCGTCTCACCTCTCTTAATACATGCTTTTTTGTATATTGTATCGAATTTGGAAGGGAATATCTAGTTAGTTGAAACTGGTGTAACCACAGGCTTATAAAAAAAGCATTTATGGAGCGTCAGACTGCTCACATAAATGCTAATCATTATAAAACCGAATGAAGATTTGGAAACAACTTATTTTGTAATCGCCCCAACAACCTGGTCAACCAGCCCTTTTGAAGAGAGAGGACCGCCAAATGTCCATGTCGTACCGCTCAGTGAATAGGTACGTTTTTCTTTAACGAAATTCAGACCGTTCCAAACCGAATTATTTTTCATGGGTGCACCGAAAACATTATCGTCCGGCTGCACAATATAGATAAAGTTGCTATCCTGAACGGCAGACAGAGCTTCAATGCCTACAGTTGAAAAGCCATACTGTTCAACTTTGCTCGGTTTCCAATCATTAATCATACCGATCTTCGCCAGTGTTGCCACGACGACTGAATTATCCGAAAACATACGGAGGCTGGCCGCATTTTGCGAAGTGAAAGCCTGTGTCAGTATATAGTGATAATCCGACTTGCCAGCAGCGGCGAGCTTTTCTTTGGCTTCAGCATAATGCTGATCCAGTTCGGCAAGCACCTGCTTAGCTTTGTCTTCTTTTCCAAGAGCTACTGCGATGCTATTAAAAATTTCTACCATTTTATCATGATCGTAGCCGTTACCATCGTTCAGATTATATTCGATCGTCGGAGCGATGGCCTTGAGTTGATCATAGATAGCTTCATTCCCATCAACATTGGAAATGATCAGATCCGGCTTCAATGCAGCAATCGCCTCCAGGTTCGGCTCGTTACGCGTACCGACATCGACCACGCTGCTGTCCAGAGCCGCCTCCGGTGTCACATACACCTTGTAGTTGGCATTGTCAGCATTACCAACCGGCTGAACGCCCAATGCAATCAAATCCTCTGTAAATGTCCATTCCAGTACTACGACACGCTGTGCGGGCTTGTCGAGCGTGATCTCACCACGATTATGCTTTACCGTCACAGGACCGGTCGCTGTGTCAGTCGGTTTGCTACCCGACGTGGGTGCCTGATCTTTATCCGATGCTTTGTCGGCTGCTCCGCAACCTGCCAAAGTGAGCGTAAAAACCATCAATAATAAAATGCCAATGAGTCCCTTTTTCATAGAAGCATTCTCCCGTATATATGTTTTTGGAAAATGATAATGATTATCATTTTCATCATTATATTATGATAAAGGATTGAAATTTTGTCAATGCAAAAAACGGGTCCGAACGCTTAACTGGTAAGCTGCTATTATTCTGCATTCCGGTTCATTGTTAAACGATCCTCCTTTTGAGCATACTACCTAGCAAAATGGGAATGCAGAATCCGATGGAAGTACATGTATCTTCATTGCAATAGTCTTTACCATGAAAAAAGTTTGCATCTTGAAAGGGGATTAAACAACATGAGTGAAACCTACTCTATACCCAAGATAGGCCATGAACAGGAGCAGTCTCGCGAATCTCAGGATCAACGTAATCATAACGACAGTGGTAGAGGCAGGCAGCAGTCTGGCAAAATACATACGCCTCTCATTCCTTTTGCACTTGAGTTGGGTTTTTTTGCGGGTTTGCTCTGGGGATTGCTGCGCTGGCTGTTTTATAAGTTGCACTTTACGGTAGTAGCGCCTGGCTTTCTCTCAGAGCCTTTTTTCAAGCATTCGTTTATGAACACCATGGCGGGGCATCTGGTAGGGCTACTGTTTTTTATTGCATTATCTGTCGTTGCTTCACTGGTGTACACTCTGTTGCTGCGCAGATTTAAGGGCCCTTTACCCGGAATTGTATATGGCCTGATTTGGTGGGTTGTTTTATTTGTATTAACAGGTCCTAAGCTAGGGATGATGAATGCTCCTAATCGGTTAACATGGAATTCCTTATATACGGAAATTTGTGTGTTTATGCTGTGGGGACTATTTATCGGATATACCGTTGCTGTCGAGTATACGGATGAAAGAAAGCGCGAGCCTGAGAAAGCTGAGGGCTGAACGTAACAAAAACTTCTCAAGCGCCTATTCCCTGTGTTAAAATAGCATTTGGTTATTTGACAGAGGGGAGCGGAATGAAAGATGAAGAATGACCGGGTGTTAAAGCTGCGGCAGGCGCTGGGCGAGCATAATCTGCGGGCTATGCTAATTACTAGCCCTGTCAATCGTCGATATTTGACAGGCTTCACAGGTTCGGCGGGTTATGTGCTGATTACGGAATCCCATAGCTATTTGCTGACTGACTTTCGCTATATGACGCAAGCGACCGAACAAGCCGAAGGCTTCACGGTGGTGCAGCACGCTGCACAGGTCATGGAAACGGTGAAAGAATTGCTGTTTTCCCATCAGATCAGCGAAACAGGCTTCGAGCAAGACGCTGTAACTGTTGCGACGCATAAAGCTTACAGCGAAGATTTGTCACCTATTTCACTGGTTCCGGTGTCGGGCATTGTGGAGAAGTTAAGGGTGTACAAGGATGCAGAAGAGCTGGAAGTGATGCAGCGGGCAGCGGATTTGGCAGATGCTACATTTGCACACATTTTACCTTACATCAAGCCAGGTGTCAGCGAGCGTGAGCTGGATCTGGAAATGGAATTCTTCATGCGCAAGCAGGGAGCTACATCCTCTTCATTTGACACAATTGTGGCTTCCGGGGTTCGTTCGGCATTGCCTCATGGCGTAGCCAGTGCTAAGTTAGTACAAGCAGGCGAGCTGATTACGTTTGATTTTGGTGCGTTGCTGGATGGCTACTGCTCCGATTTGACACGTACAGTGGCTACACAAGGGGATTTGGCGCCTCAGTTGCGCGAAATCTACGATATTGTACTTAAGGCGCAGCTTCACGCACTCGAACATATTAAGCCGGGCATGACAGGCCGTGAAGCGGATGCACTGACCCGGGATATTATTGCGAGCCATGGCTATGGAGACAATTTCGGGCACAGTACAGGTCATGGTCTGGGTCTTGAAGTACATGAATCTACACGTCTGTCGAAGGCGAGTGATGATATTCTGGAGCCGGGTATGGTAGTAACGGTCGAGCCAGGTATCTATGTCCCTGGATTGGGCGGTGTACGGATCGAGGATGATATCGTTATTACAGATAGCGGCATCAAAGTATTAACACATTCGAGCAAAGAATTTACAGTCGTTTAATAACGATAACAGTCCTGTAGGAGGGGTATTTTAGTGATTAACGTTAATGATTTTAAAACAGGTTTGACCGTCGAGGTAGACGGAGATATTTTTACGGTGCTGGATTTCCAACACGTAAAACCGGGTAAAGGTGCTGCATTCGTACGCTCCAAGTTGAAAAACTTGCGTAACGGTAACACCGTTGAACGTACATTCCGTGCGGGTGAAACGATCGGTCGGGCGCAAATCGAAAATCGTGGTGTGTCCTATCTGTACGCTAGTGCAGACGACCATACATTCATGGATAATGAAACATATGATCAATTCACATTGTCCAGCGATCAACTGAAATGGGAGCTTAACTTCCTGAAAGAAAACATGAATGTAAATATCGTCAGCTATAACGGCGAAATTCTGGGTATTAACCTGCCTACAAGCGTGGAACTGAAAGTAATCGAAACAGAGCCAGGCATTAAAGGTAATACGGCTACAGGTGCTACCAAAAATGCCAAACTGGAAACGGGTTTGAATGTTCAAGTTCCTTTGTTCATTAACCAAGATGACGTATTGTTGATTGATACACGTGATGGCAAATACATGTCTCGCGCATAAAATTTGCAACTTTTAGATTTCCTCTGTCCTTGTTAAGGGCAGGGGATATTTTTATAAGCACTAATATTAAAAAACATTGGCTCCACACAGCACTTTCGTATTATACTGTACTAAAGTTATGCCGCAGGATGTCACGTTCAGTCGTTTGGTGCCATCTCAAGGTTACATACTGTTGAGTCTGAGGGAGTGAATAACGTTGTCTTTGTATGTCATGAAATTCGGAGGCAGTTCCGTCGGTGACACGGAGCGCATGAAGCGCGTGGCAAAACGCGTTGTTGAGAAACAGAGTGAAGGGCATCAATGTGTAGTGGTCGTTTCCGCAATGGGAGACACGACAGACGAACTGATTGACCAGGCCAAATTGTTGAATGAGCAGTTGCCTGCACGTGAGCTGGATATGTTGATGACGACAGGTGAGCAAATTTCAATCGCCTTATTGTCGATGGCTATTCAGCAGTTGGGTCATGAAGCGGTATCGTTTACGGGATGGCAGGCTGGTTTCCGTACTGAATCTGACTTTGGTCGAGCACGAATTACGGACATTCAACCTCAGCGTGTGCTGGATGCACTGAGCAGCAATAAGATCGTTGTTGTAGCTGGTTTCCAAGGGATGTCTGCAGAGGGAGACATTACGACGCTGGGACGTGGTGGCTCTGATACGACGGCCGTTGCGCTGGCGGCGGCGATTCAAGCGGATGCCTGCGAAATTTACACGGATGTGGACGGTATATATTCAACAGATCCACGGATCGTAAAAGTTGCTCGTAAGCTAAAAGAAATTTCATATGATGAAATGCTGGAATTAGCCAATCTGGGTGCAGCTGTATTGCATCCTCGTGCGGTAGAATATGCCAAACATAACCGGGTACCGCTGATTGTGCGGTCCAGTTTTAACCATAATGAAGGAACGGTCGTAAAGGAGAATGCAGTAATGGAACAGGGCGTTGTAGTCAGTGGGATTGCATATGATAAAAATGTAGCAAGAATCAGTATTTTGGGCGTCGCCGATATCCCCGGTGTACTGGCGAAAGTATTCGGAACACTGGCGGCAGCTAAAATTGATGTTGACATTATTGTACAGAGCGGGGTCGAAGCTGGTAAAGCGGATTTCTCCTTTACAGTAGCTCTGACGGATCGTGAAGCAGCACTGAAGACGCTGGAAGGTATTCGTGGAGAGCTTCCATACCGTGAAGTAACGTCTGAGGAAAACCTGGTGAAGGTATCCATTGTAGGTGCAGGAATGGTTAGCCATCCAGGTGTTGCTGCGCAAATGTTTGCCGTACTGGCAGAGCAAGGCGTTAGCATTAAAATGGTAAGCACATCTGAAATCAAAGTATCGTGTGTAATTGAAGCGGGTAAGCTTCATGAGGTTATTCAGGCGTTGCATACAGCTTATAACCTGGACACCGAGGAGCAAGCTTTTGTGGGTGGACCGCAAGACCGTCGTTAATAACTGCAACGTGATCTAGACATGAATATGTCTAATGTGAACGATGCTATGACAGGTAAAGGTTGATACATTATAAGTCCTCTATTTATAGTTTGATAAATCATAGAATACAGCAGTAGGTTAAGAGGTTGTTCCATCAGTGAGAGTTAAACTGAGGGGCAGCTTCTTTTTTGCTGAATCTATCTTTTCTACCCAAGGGTATCCCTTAGCCGACAAGGCTTTGAGAGGCCCTTTTTATTTGTGCGAATTAGAGAATGGTGCTTTAACAAGCGGGGGAAAGGTCTGTTGAGCGTTGATAGGAGTTAGCAAAAGTTTGCCTAGGTTTTCAATATATTTTCGGCATAAAAAGCGAGAGTCAACCATAGACTTGTCTTAAAGAAAAAGGACAACTGTGAGGGGGCGGCATCGGTATGGAATGGCTGGAGTTATTTCCCGAACCGTTGCACGGTATACTCGGAAGGCTTCCGGAAACGGTATTTAAGCAACTGGAAGAAATCCGGGTCAGGGAAGGAAGGCCGTTGGAAATTAATGCAAATGGTGATCATCATTTTGTAACGTCTGCGGGTCGGCTGACTTTGAACCATGTGGAAGCCTATAAGCCTGACCGTGAGGATGCCCACCGACTGCTGGATTTTATCAGCAATCATTCCCTGTATACCATGGAAGAGGAGCTTCGTAAAGGGTTTATTACGATCCCTGGCGGTCATCGTATTGGCTTGGCAGGGAGAACCGTGCTCAACCGAGGACGAGTGGAACATTTGAGGGATATAAGCAGCTTTAATGTAAGAATTGCTCGTGCAATTCCCGGCATAGCTGATCGGATATTGCCTTATGTAGCAGATCGAATGTCCGGGAAAATCCGGCACACCCTCATTTTGTCCCCTCCTCAGCATGGCAAAACGACACTGCTTAGGGACTTGGCTCGGCAACTCAGTTACGGAGGGATGGAAAGCAATGGGGGGCGACGGAATGGACTCAAGGTAGGCATTATAGACGAACGCTCTGAGATCGCTGGCAGTCACAAAGGTATCCCCGGTTTTGATGTCGGGCCTCGCACCGATGTATTGGACGGATGTCCGAAAGCAGAAGGCATGATGATGATGGTCCGCTCGATGTCACCGGATGTCCTCATTGTTGATGAAATCGGACGACCGGAAGATGCGGAGGCGGTGCGCGAAGCGCTTCATGCAGGCATTGCAGTCATTGCTTCCGCACATGGTCGCGATGTGGCTGAAATGGCGACCCGGCCTGCTTTTGCTGGATTAACTACAGGGCAAGAGCTGTTTCAACTCTACGTCATGCTGGAGCGGACGAGCCGGGGCGTCTCATTCCGGCTGGCAGATGCCAAGCAACGCAGGATTACACTGCCTGGAGAAGGGCAGAATGGGGGCATCTCCTATGCTTAAGTTGCTGGGTGCCGCCTTGGTTATACTGGCCGCTACGCTGGCAGGCTGGCAGCGGGCAAGGCAGTTTGCGATGAGGCCGCGGCAAATCAGGGAGTTGATTCTTGCGCTGCAAAGACTGACCACCGAGGTTTCCTACGGGGTGTCTCCGCTACCAGATGCTTTCGCCAAGACAGGAGAGCCCTTGCGAGAGCCGCTGCGCACTCTGTTTCAGCAAGCCTCACGCTGGATGCACCCCTCTTTTGGCCTGACTGCCAGAGAAAGCTTGCATAAAGCCATTGAAGACTCGTGGAGCCGTTCCTCTATGAAGCAAGCCGAGAAGGAAGCGATGCGGCAGCTTGCTTACAGTCTTGGAACCAGCGACCGTGAAGACCAGATCAAGCACATTGCGCTGACCATCCAGCAGTTATCCCATGAGGAAGCGCAGGCGCAGGCAGATCAGGTGAGGTACGAGCGTATGAGCAGGAGCCTGGGACTGCTGATCGGAGCATTGATCGTCATATTGATCTATTAGCGGGGTGCTCGAATGAATTTAGAAGTGAACGCGATTTTCCAGATTGCCGGAATTGGCATTATTATCGCTATGATTCATACCGTATTAAAGCAAATGGGCAAAGAAGACATGGCCCACTGGGTAACGGTCATCGGTTTCGTCGTGGTCCTGTTCATGGTGGTGCGAATGCTGGATAACCTTCTGCAAGAGATCAAATCTATCTTTCTTTTTCAGTAGGTGGACACATGGAAATCATTCAGGTGGTGGGCTTCGCCCTCATTGCCACAGTCCTCATTTTAGTCATTAAGGAACAGAAGCCGATGTTTGCCTTTTTGATTGCAACAGCTGCGGGAATCGTCATTTTTTTGCTGCTGATTGGCAAGATCGGATCTGTGGTTTCTGTACTGGAGCGACTGGCTCGGTCTTCAGGCATGGATATGATCTATTTTAAAACCGTATTGAAAATAATCGGTATCGCTTATATTGCTGAATTTGGAGCGCAAATCGTTCGGGATGCAGGACAAGACGGGATTGCTTCCAAAATTGAGCTTACTGGAAAGGTACTCATTATGGTGCTCGCAATCCCGATTATCAGCATTATTATTGATACCATTCTGAAGCTGATGCCCGCCTGAGGGGGTGATGCCATGAAAAGGCTAGGGGGCATGCCGAGTCTCAAAGTAATTGCGATGTTGTTGCTATGTCTTTGGTGTGCCTCAGCTGCGGTCCTCTTTGCAGATACACCGACTAACGAATGGATCAGACAGCAGGCGGAGCAAATGCCCAAAGATGAAGTAGAACATTATTGGGACGGGCTCATGCAGGAATACGGCGGATTTTTCCCTGATCAGAAAACGCCTTCCTTCATGGACATGCTGCTTCCAGGCGGTGAAGGATTCAGCATAAAGGGTGTATTGAGCGCTATAGCTGATTTTTTCATCCATGAAATCCGAGTAAATGCCAAGTTGCTCGTCACCATCGTCATGCTCAGCATTATGAGTATGGTGCTGGAAACGCTGCAAAGCGCTTTTGAAAGCAAACAGGTCAGCAAAGTGGCCTACGCTATCGTATACATGGTCATTATCATTCTGGCGATTAATAGCTTTAGTGTAGCGATTGGTTATGCCAAAGAAGCGATTGATAGCATGATTCACTTCATGATGGCAATGTTGCCCTTGCTGTTTACCATGTTAGCCTCGATGGGTAACGTCGTAACAGTTTCGGTGACCCACCCGCTGATTGTATTTATGATCAACACAGTCGGAACAGTCGTTCATACGCTGGTTTTCCCGCTACTGTTCTTCTCGGCTGTGCTGTACTTGGTCAACTCGCTGACGGGCAAATACAAACTGACCCAGCTAGCCGATCTGATGCGGAACGCTGGAGTAGCAGTGCTGGGAGTGCTGCTGACCATATTTCTGGGAGTCATTTCGGTACAAGGCTTGACTTCGTCAGTTACTGACGGATTAACGATCCGCACAGCCAAATATATTACGGGTAGCTTTGTTCCGGTGGTCGGCAAGGCGTTGGCAGATGCGACAGATACAGTCATTTCGGCTTCGCTGCTCGTTAAAAATGCCATTGGTCTGGTAGGAGTCATTATTATTTTGTTCCTGTGCGCCTTTCCCGCTCTCAAGATTCTAACACTGGCTCTCATTTATAAAGTGACAGCAGCGATCATGCAGCCTTTGGGTGATACGCCTATCGTGGAATGTCTGGATGCCATCGGCAAGAGCATGATTTATGTTTTCGCGGCGCTGGCGGCAGTGGGATTAATGTCCTTCCTTGCGATTACAGTCATGCTCGCAGCAGGCAATATGACGGTCATGATGAGGTGAACCAATGCATGTAAACCAACAAGGGGGGAGGGGAGTGACGTGACCTGGCTGGGAGGCTGGCTTAAGGAACTGGTGCTAATCGTGTTGCTGGCTTCTTTTGTCGATATGATCTTACCGAGCCGATCGATGGAAAGGTATGTCAAACTCGTTCTCAGCCTGCTTATTTTGCTGACGTTGCTGTCTCCGGTCGTACGCTTACTGAGCAGCAGCCCCTCCGAGGTTCTAGGGCGAGCATTGGATCTTCAACGTCAGGCTGAGACAGGCAAGAGGGAACCGACATTGGAGGAGATTTTAGCAAAAGGCAGCCAGTTGAAGCAACAGCAAGAACAAAGCTCCATGCAATGGGCCGGCAAAGAGGTAGCTAAGGAAATGAAAGGACAGTTGGAACAATATACTGGGTTAGCAATTCAGTCGGTCCAGGTTACCCTTGCAAAGATTCAACAGAAGGAATCGGAGCTGGAGGCAGGAACGGGTGTCCAGTCGGTAGTGGTCAAATTGGCAGAGCAGCAGCCAGAAAAAGAAAAGAACAACACAGAGGGCTCGCCTGGTGCAGATGCCAAGCCGATAATGGTGGAGCCTGTAGTCGAAAAGACAGTGAATATTCGTGTGGAACCGACACATACAAAAAATTCAGAACTTAATGAAGGAACACGAGAAGATGATCGTAATCCTGATAAAACTGCTGAGGACGGAAAGCCAACGGATACGAAAGCTTTTGGCCTAATTACAGGACTTCTACGTGAAAAATGGGGGATAGACAGCAAAAATGTTCAGGTGGTTTCTTCGCAGGATGGAACACATGAATGGTAACAGGAGGTGAGCAGAAATGAGCAAATGGCTGAAAAAGCTGGAGCAATGGCTGGGTGGAGGGGCGGATGGGGCGAAAAGATTCAACTCATTTCGTTGGCTGCTTATACTTGGCCTTATCGGTGTAGCGATCATGCTTTTTAATTCATTCGTTAATGTGAAAAAGGTTGATCCAGAAAACGTAGGCCGTGAGCCGCCTGGCGTGATGAAAAATGAGCCTACGTTAGAGACAACAACAGGTGAAGAAAGTTCCTTTGCCGGGATCGAGAAGGTTTTTGAGGACAATATGAAACAGATGCTGGAGCAGATTGTTGGCGTAGGAACCGTCGATGTCATGGTTACGGTAGATTCCACCGAAGAAGTTATCGTTCAACGCAATGTAAAGGACATGCAAGAAGAGAACAACGAGACGGACGCCAATGGCGGACAACGGCACACTACTCAATATACACGTGATGGCGAGATTGTCACCTATGAGTCATCAGGTGGCCAGCACACCCCGATTGTGACAAAAAAAGTAAAACCGCAGGTGAGGGGAGTGCTTGTTGTGGCTATGGGGGCAGAAAACCCTACAGTGAAGCAGCTAATTGTCGATGCTGTACAGAAGGGACTAAATGTACCTTCCTACAAAATTTCAGTCGTACCGCGCAAACAGGGGTAATTTGGAATTTAAGAGCAAAGAAGTTTATATTTTAAACCATTAATGAATATGGAGGACGGAACATGAATAACAAAAGACAAACCGTTTGGCTGGTGTCCATGCTGAGTTTAATGGTCGTGCTGTCTGCGTATTATTTGTTTACGGAGGACTCAAGCCCTGCCAATCCACCAGTAGCCGATAGTGAGCAAGTGAGCAAGGTTAAGCAGGATGCCGCACAGGAAGCAACGACGAAGGCAGAGGAACAATTGAAAGAACTGAAGGTAAATGAAGTAGTGACGAATGGAGAAGTAACTGATGGAGCATCAGCAACTTCCACAAAATCGGATACGGCTTCCACAACTGACCCAGCAACAGAAAACTCAAAAGGCGATAAAGATACGGCAGTTACCCCTACTACTGAACCAGCGACATCCGATCAAAACACAACTGCGACTAAGACGGACGCGACAGCACAAAGTGACGACAAAGCAGCCTCTACAGCCAAAACCGACCAGCAGGTACTGGATCAAGTGGCAACCGATCAAGCTGCCCAACCTACAGCAGCAGCTGTGATTGACAACTATTTGCTGGAACGGGACGTGGAAAATCAGAAGAAAAATGATGAACTGACTACCGCAATGAACGACAGCACACCAAAGAAAGCCGCGGAGGCTCAAAAGGAATTACATGTACTTGAAGATAAGCAGGCTAAAATTACTGGAATCGAAGAAGAGCTTCAGCAGCAGTTCGCCAATGCGGTCGTCCGTGAGGAAGATGCTGATAAATACAAAGTAGTGGTTCTGAGTGAAAAATTGGATGCTAAGCAAGCGGTAACAATTGTTGATAAAGTCATGAAGGAACTGAACGTATCGCAGGATAAGATCAGTGTCCAGTATGTTACACAATAAGACAAAAAACGCGAAAAAGCCCGGATTTCTGCATTATTCCGGGCTCTTTCTATTTTTAATGATTGTGATATAATACATAAAGCTGTTTCAACAATGTAATCAGCAACCGGCAAAATGCTGAAGGAGTGATTAATAGAGATGTTTAAATTAAGCGAGATTAAGGAATTGATCAAGCTGGTGGATGAAACGTCTGTGCATGAGCTTGAAATTGAAAATGAAGGAACTCGCCTGTTGATCCGAAAACCTGGCAAAAGCGAGATCGTTACGGTACAGGCTCCTGTGGCAACACCTACTTATGCAGTGGCACCACAAGCTGTTATTCCAAATCCACAAGTACAGTCCGATGTTGGACCTGCAACTGCTGGGGAACCGAGGGAATATGCAAGCAATCTACATAAAATCGTATCTCCGATGGTAGGCACTTTCTATAGTTCTTCATCCCCGGATACGGCTCCGTATGTGAGTATTGGCAGCAAAGTGGGCGAAAAAACAACGGTATGTATCATTGAAGCGATGAAGCTGATGAATGAGCTGGAAGCTGAAGTGAAGGGCGAAATTGTGGAAATTTTGGCCGAAAACGGACAGTTGGTCGAGTATGGCCAGCCATTGTTCCTTGTGAAACCGGAGTAAAGAGCTTGTTTGAACCCTCTTTTGAGGGTTCGGCAAGACTGCTCCCAGGGAGGTAAAGTCATGACATTTCAAAAAGTATTGATTGCAAATCGTGGAGAAATTGCGGTTCGTATCATTCGCGCTTGCCGCGAGATGAATATTTCGACAGTTGCCGTATATTCGGAAGCTGACAAGGATTCGTTACATGTGCGTCTCGCAGATGAGGCTTACTGTATCGGACCGACGCTATCTAAGGACAGCTACCTTAATTTTACGAACCTGATGAGCGTTGCTACATTGACTGAATGTGATGCCATTCATCCAGGTTACGGATTTTTGGCGGAAAACGCAGACTTCGCTGAAATTTGCGAATCGTGTAATATTACGTTTATTGGTCCTTCTCCTGAAGCCATTAACAAAATGGGAGATAAGGCCGTAGCCAAGCAGACCATGAAGGATGCCGGAGTTCCGGTTATTCCGGGTTCAGACGGGCTGGTTGAGGATTTGCAGGATGCGATCAGCATCGCACGTGATATTGGATATCCGGTAATTATCAAGGCCACAGCAGGTGGTGGAGGTAAAGGTATTCGTATCGCCGAAGATGAGGATAACCTTATTCAGCAAATTACTACCGCTCAGCAGGAGGCGCAAAAAGCATTTGGCAACGCGGGTGTGTACCTAGAAAAATATTTGACCGGTATGAAACATGTGGAAATACAGATCATAGCGGACAAGCATGGTAATGTTGCCCATTTGGGCGAACGGGACTGCTCTGTTCAGCGTCGTCGTCAGAAGTTGTTGGAGGAAGCACCATGTCCTGTACTATCGCAGGATGTCCGTGAAGAAATGGGTCAGGCAGCTGTTCGCGCAGCTTTGGCCGTTCAATACTCTGGTGCAGGTACTCTCGAATTTTTGCTCGGCCCGGACAATAATTTCTATTTCATGGAAATGAATACACGTATTCAGGTAGAACATCCCGTAACAGAAATGATTACCGGTGTAGACCTGATTAAGGAAATGATTTCTGTCGCTGAAGGACATCCGCTTTCCTTTACGCAGGAAGAAGTCACCATCAATGGTTGGGCGATAGAATGCCGTATTAACGCTGAGGACCCGGATCGCAATTTTATGCCTGCACCGGGTAAAATCGGATTTTATCTGCCTCCAGGCGGTCCTGGAGTACGGGTAGACAGCGCAGCATATCCAGGTTATAGCATTCCTCCTTATTATGACTCTATGATCGCCAAGCTGATTGTGTGGGCACCTACACGGCAAGATGCAATTGCCAAAATGAAGCGGGCTTTGTCTGAGTTTGCTATTGAGGGCATACCCACAACGATTTCTTTTCATCAGCGCTTGCTAGAGCATCCGACCTTTATTAGAGGCGATTTTGATATTAAATTTTTGGAGGAAAACGAAGTTTAATCGGTATATTTCCTCAGTTTGTCATAATGAACGCCAAATGATATAGTATGGATAATAAGTGAGCATGTCTGCTTTGAAATCCAAAGCTGGAATGAAACTTATTTTGACCGAAAGGTGTTGAAGGTATGAGCACAGTGCCAACCGAATTCGAACGTACAGAAATTGGGGAGATTCAAATCGCCCCAGAAGTTATTGAAGTCATTGCCGGACTGGCTACCGTTGAGGTACCAGGCGTAGCGGGAATGAGTGGCGGATTTGCTGGTGGGTTTGCCGAACTGCTAGGCCGCAAAAATTTATCTAAAGGTGTAAAAGTGGAAGTCGGACAGCGTGAAGCTGCTGTAGACGTCTCCGTCATTATTGAGTACGGTAACCGTCTGCCTGAGGTGGCTGCTGCTATTCAGCATAATGTTAAGCGTTCGATTGAGAACATGACAGGTCTTAACGTTGTTGAAGTGAACGTGCAAATTCATGATGTTCAATTCAAAAATGCTGAAAAAGTAGAAGAGCCGGAAGTGCTGGGCGCCGGACGGGTTAAATAGAGCGATACTTTGTACAAACCCCCGACCCTTATGGGTCGAGGGTTTACTCTAATTTAAGGAGGCTGTGCGTTTCGTGGCTAAAGTTATGGACAGACTTCTGCTGTTCTTGTACAGCTTAAGTATCGGAATTATTTCCATTCTCGCCATCCTCCTCCTGAGCGGGGCCATTCCGTATGTTTTAAGTATTGAGGATGAGCGAGTGGTGTGGTTCACCAGCCTGATTATTGCAGGGGTTCTGTTGTTATTGAGTCTTCGTTTTTTTTATATCTCTATTCGACGGAACCAAACCGTACAGCATTCTATTGATCAACGAACGGAATATGGTGACATTCAGATTTCAGTGGACACCATTGAAAATCTGTGCCTCAAAGCAGCTTCCCGATTTCGCGGGATGCAGGATTTGAAAGCACGCGTTCGCGTGTTGGAATCGGGACTTGATATTACGATTCGGGCGGTTGTAGACGGGGAAAGCTCCATTCCGGTGTTAACCTCCGAGGTACAAAAGGGGGTACACGATCATGTGGAAGAAATTACAGGAATTCCTGTGTCCAATGTGTCGGTGTACATCGCTAATGTTTCTCAGTCACCCAGCTTTAAGAGTCGTGTGGAATAGAGGTGATTTTCCCTGATGCCCTGGAAAGAAATATGGGGAAGTTACAAGGGCCGGATCATGGGGATCACGGCTGGTATTTTTTTCGGTTTTATTTATTTGTGGGCAGGCTTTTGGAATATGTTGTTCTTTGCATTGATGGTGTTCATCGGATATACGCTAGGAAGACGTAGCGATTCAGCGCTTGGTTCATTTCTCCCTTGGAAGGAATGGGGCGATTGGTTGTCGCAGCGTTGGCGTCCTTTTAAATGAACCCTGTGATACGTGTTCTCCAAAATAGAGCTGTAGCTTCTTTGCGCCCAACGTTTTGGAGGATGCGTTCACAGGTTTTTTTGTGGAAATTGGTTAGAATGAAAAATAGATATAGGCAAGCGTAGGAGGCAGGGCATGAAAAGACGTCTGGCGAGGGAATTAGCGGTACAGAGTATGTACCATATGGAAATGAATGAAGTGGATGCGGCAGCAGCCGTGGACATGTTGCTTCAAGAAGCCGCTGAGGAAAACGAAGCGGAAGTTGTCGTTAAAGACGCGGCAGTGTTAAGAGCGTATGTTTTAGAGCATGTGCGGGGTACGTGGGAGCACAAGGAAGCCATTGATGGGCTGTTGGTGGATTATCTTAAAGGCTGGCAGATCAGCAGACTTTCACGTGTAGATCGTCAAATTTTGAGACTTGCGGCATATGAGATGATTTTCCGTGAGGATGTTCCAGCCAAGGTAGCTGTTAATGAAGCGATTGAGTTGTCGAAGCACTTTGGTACCGAGGAATCCGGTAAATTTGTTAATGGTGTACTGGGACGAGTGATTCAAGAACTGGAGCAATTGAAAACACGTTTTTAAGTAGAGACTACTGAATCAGGTTGGAGAGTGGTTAAACATGTCAGCACCGATCATTGATGGTAAACAAATCTCTCAGGATATTCGCGCAAGCATTCAGCAAGAGGTCATTCGTCTGAAAGAGCAACGCTTTCAACCGGGACTGGCTGTTGTATTGGTAGGCGAAGATCCCGCTTCACAGGTGTATGTTAAAAACAAGGAAAAGGCGTGCCATGATCTCGGCTATTACTCAGAGGTTCACCGGTTGGCAGCAGATACTTCTCAGGAAGCATTACTGAAACTAGTGGACAAGCTGAACCATCAAAGTACTATCCATGGGATTTTGGTTCAACTGCCGTTGCCAAAGCATATTCATGAAAAAGCTGTCATTGACGCGATTGCAGTGGAGAAGGATGTGGATGGATTCCATCCGGTGAACGTAGGGAATTTGGTCATCGGTGACGATAGTCTATTGCCTTGTACTCCTGCTGGAGTCATTGAGTTAATCAAGCGTGCTGGAGTGGAGATTGCTGGTAAACATGCGGTAGTTATTGGTCGCAGTAATATCGTAGGCAAGCCAGTGTCTTTATTGTTGCAACGTGAAAATGCTACGGTTACGATGTGCCACTCCCGTACAGCGAATATCGGGGATCTAAGTCGAAAAGCGGATATCTTAGTCGTTGCGATCGGCAAAGCCAACTTTATTGATGCTTCGTTCGTGAAGCCCGGAGCGGTTGTGATAGATGTGGGGATGAACCGTCTGGAGAACGGAAAGCTGGCGGGGGACGTTGATTTTGAGAGCGTGAAGCAAGTGTCTGGTCCGATTACGCCTGTTCCCGGCGGAGTAGGCCCGATGACGATTACGATGCTGATGCAAAATACGCTTGTAGCGGCCAAGCGGTCGCACGGTTTGGCATAAGGGCAGCTGCCTATGGCTGAACAACGTATTTACTCTATAAAGGACCTGAATCGTTATATCCGGATGAAACTGGAATCGGATCAGGTGCTGTCTGATGTATGGATACGCGGGGAAATTTCTAATTTTACGCATCATTCGAGTGGTCACATGTACTTTACGCTCAAGGATGAGGGGAGCCGCATACGTTCGATTATGTTTGCAACCCATAATCAGCGGCTTCCCTTCGTACCGAAAGAAGGTACGCGTGTTATTGCCCGGGGAAACGTATCCGTGTACGAACGAGATGGACAATATCAGTTTTATGCGACTCAAATGCAGCCTGATGGTATAGGAAGCCTTTATTTGGCTTACGAACAGCTCAAGCAAAAGCTGGATGCAGAGGGACTGTTTGATACTGCTCGTAAGCGTAATCTCCCTGCCCATCCGGCAACCATTGGCGTGATTACGTCACCGACCGGAGCGGCTGTGCGTGATATTATTACGACCCTTCAACGGCGATACCCGCAGGCTGGAATTGTGTTGTATCCTGTGCTTGTACAAGGAAAAGGTGCCGCACCCTCGATTGTCAAGGCAATTGAAGCTATGAATCGTATGCAAGAGGTTCAGGTGATGATCGTCGGACGGGGAGGTGGCTCGTTGGAAGAACTGTGGGCGTTTAATGAGGAAGCGGTTGCGCGCGCCATTTACGCATCGGTCATTCCGGTTATTTCGGCAGTTGGACACGAAACGGATTTTACCATTGCCGATTTTGTGGCTGACTTGCGTGCAGCAACGCCAACCGCAGCAGCTGAGTTGGCTGTGCCTAATCAGGCAGAGCTACGGGATCAGCTGCTCCAGCGTGAGCAACGCCTGCGCAACGCCCTCCGGCAGCGGCTGGAAACCAGCCGTGAACGCTTGGTGAGGCTTCAGCGTTCACCAGTCCTGCTGCACCCACGCCGCTATATGCTACAGCATGCAGAGCGAATGGACATGCTGCATCAGCGGCTAATCCGCGCAGTGGGTAACCGTTCACGCTTAAACGCAGAAAAGAATGCACGTATGCGTCAGGTACTAGAGCGGTTTAATCCACGTGAACAAATTCGTTCGGCACGCAAGCAGGCGGATATGGCGCAACGTCAGCTGGAGTCTGCGATGCGTGCTATTACGAAAACGGGACGGCAGCAGTTGCACACGGGAATTCGTCAGCTGGATGCGCTGAGCCCACTCAAAGTCATGGCCCGAGGCTATAGCTTGGTATACGATGAGCAGGAGAAACGGCTGATTAAGTCGCTCAAAGACGTACAGCCGGGAGATTCCATCAAGATTAAAGTGAGTGATGGGCAGTTGGACTGCCAAGTATGGGGAATGAAGGAGGACGCGAAGCACGGTGGCGAATGAAACGGAATTGAATTTTGAAGCGGCTATGGCCGCTCTTGAAGAAATTGTCGGACAACTGGAGCATGGAGACGTTCCTCTGGAGCAAGCCATTGATTTGTTCCAGCGGGGGATGAAGCTGTCTCAGCTTTGCAGTCAAAAGCTGGAGCAGGTTGAACGTAAAATTGAAATGATCGTGGAAGAGGATGGAGATTTGCGCAAGAAGCCTTTTGGCGGCGGATTAGATGAAAACGGCGGTGAAGGGCTTGAATAGACCGTCGTTCAAGGAATATTTGACCGGAACGGCGGATGCGGTTTCGTCTGCACTGACCGAGCAGTTCCCGGCCGATTGGAACATTCCCGATGTTCTTCGAGAATCTATGAATTATTCACTCACCGCAGGCGGAAAACGGCTGCGGCCTCTGCTTGTGATCGCTGCTGCTGAAGCATTCGGTGGAAGCAGGGAAGCTGCGTTGCCAGTGGCATGTGCGGTAGAAATGGTACATACGTACTCTCTCATTCATGACGACTTGCCAGCCATGGATGATGATGATTATCGGCGAGGTAAGCTGACGAATCATAAGGTATACGGCGAGGCGGTTGCCGTCCTTGCGGGTGATGCTTTGTTGACCCATGCCTTTTACAGCATTGTGCAAGCAGGACGACGTCACGGTGTTTCATCCGATTCGCTGTTGTCCATTGTTGAGGATTTGTCCGAAATGAGTGGCGCGCGGGGCATGGTAGGCGGACAGGTCGCCGATATGTCAGGCGAGCAAGGAATGACGGGGATCGAGGAACTGGAATATATCCATCTTCATAAAACTGCTGATTTGATTATTTTCTCGCTCTTGGCAGGTGGACGGATTGGTGGGGCGAACAAGAGTCAATTAGAGGCGCTTCGCCGCTTTGGACGAGACTTGGGGCTGGCTTTTCAGATACAGGACGATATACTGGACCTCATAGGCGACGAGAGCAAAATGGGTAAGAAAACGCAAAGTGATGTTGAGCAGGAGAAGGTTACCTATCCGTATTTCATTGGTATGGACGCATCTTTGCGGCAGGTGGAGGAACTCACCGCATCTGCTAAAAAAGTGATAACAGAGAGCGGTATTCCCGATTCTTCTCGTTTGCTGGAGATAGCGGATTATCTGATGAAGCGTGATCATTAGTTGCGTTAGAGCTGTTTTGACTTATCTGCGTTTAAGCACAATTAAAAAGTGTGATATAATACTTGTTAACTTTACACACAAACTTGAAGGAAAGCGGGGAGATATGCGTGCTGCTTCCACACATAAAGCAACCAGGCGATCTGAAATCACTGTCGGTTGAGGAGTTGGCTTCTCTAGCCGAGGAAATCAGGAGCTTTTTGATTGAGAAGCTGTCCGTGACTGGGGGGCATCTGGCATCGAATCTGGGAGTGGTTGAGCTCACGATCGCCCTGCATTATTGCTATAACAGTCCAAAGGACAAGATGATTTATGACGTTGGGCACCAAGCCTACGTACACAAAATATTGACAGGGCGAATGGACCGTTTTGATACACTTCGTCAGCGTGATGGACTTTGTGGTTTTGTAAAAAGAAGTGAGAGCGAGCATGATGTTTGGGAAGCCGGTCATAGCAGCACTTCTCTGTCGGCGGCAATGGGAATGGCCTTGGCTCGAGATTTGAAGGGCGAGGACAATAAAGTCATTGCAATGATCGGAGACGGAGCGTTGACTGGGGGGATGGCCTTCGAAGCGTTGAATCATATCGGTCATGAGCGCAAAAATTTAATGGTCATTCTGAATGACAACGAAATGTCCATAGCACCTAATGTAGGGGCCATGCATAATTATTTGAGTAAAATCCGCTCGGACCGTCATTATTTGCGAGCAAAAGATGAGCTGGAAGTTTTGCTGAAAAAAATACCCGCGATCGGCGGTAAACTTGCCAAATCGGCTGGCCGTGTCAAGGACAGTCTTAAATATATGATGGTGCCTGGTGTACTGTTTGAGGAACTGGGACTTACGTATCTCGGTCCAGTGGACGGACATGATTTGCCGAAGCTAATCGAAACCTTCCAGCAGGCTGATAATGTCACTGGCCCTGTATTGGTGCATGTCGTAACCACCAAGGGCAAGGGCTATAAACCTGCGGAAGCAGATTCACACAAATGGCATGGAATCAGTCCCTACAAAATTGAATCGGGTCAGGTACTCAAAGCTGTAGGTAATCCGATGTATACGGAAATTTTCGGCCGAACGCTGATTGAGTTGGCTGAGCAGGATGAGCGCATCGTTGCGGTCACGCCTGCTATGCCTGGTGGATCAGGACTGGTACCGTTTAGTAAAGAGTTTCCTAGCCGTATGATTGACGTCGGCATTGCTGAACAGCATGCAGCTACCATGTGTGCTGCGTTGGCAATGGAAGGAATGAAGCCGGTGTTTGCGGTGTATTCCACTTTTATGCAGCGTGCTTATGACCAGATTGTGCATGATATCTGTCGTCATAATGCGAACGTAATGTTTGCGATTGACCGTGCAGGTTTTGTTGGGGCTGACGGGGAAACTCATCATGGCGTGTTTGATGTGGCATTCTTGCGTCATATCCCCAATCTTGTGCTTATGATGCCAAAGGATGAGAACGAGCTACGCCATATGATGAAAACAGCACTCGACTATGAAGATGGTCCAATTGCTTATCGTTACCCGCGTGTTAATGTGGTTGGCGTGCCGATGGATAAAGAATTACAGGCTATTCCCATCGGCAGTTGGGAGCTCCTGCGTAAAGGCGAGGGCTTTGCTGTAATCGCATCAGGACCGATGCTCCAGGTGGCGACAGAGGCTGTGGAGGCGATGAAACGGGAAGGTTTGCAAGTGGGCGTCGTGAATGCCCGTTTCCTGAAGCCTTTGGACGAGGATATGTTGCGTGAGCTGGCTCGTCAGCATACGAAGCTGATCGTATTGGAAGAAGCTTCTGAAGCAGGAAGCTTGGGTAGCGCTGTACTGGAATTTTACGCTAAAGCCGAAATACAAGAGGCACAGGTGCGCCTAATGGGGATTCCCGATCTGTTCGTGGAGCATGGCTCCATCAAAGAGCAGCGTGCTGAAGTAGGTCTTACCATTGAAGATGTATGCTTAAAGCTGCGTAAATGGGCTGCTGAGCCGGCATATGGCATGGGACAATCCGTATAGGGTAACTTGAAGTGAAGACCATGACGTTTATAAAAAGTATGACAAGAGCAGCCTGGCTGCCTAAAGGGAGATTAACATGTCTGTTCCGAAGGAACGCATTGATGTATTACTTGTAGAACAAGGCTTTTTTGAAAGCCGTGAAAAAGCTAAAGCTGCGATTATGGCTGGGCTAGTGCTGGCGGACAGCGAACGGATCGAGAAGGCGGGGATGAAGGTACCACGCGCCAGCGAGCTTAAAGTTAAGGGTTCGGTGCATCCGTATGTAAGCCGTGGAGGATTGAAGCTGGAGAAGGCCATCCGTCAATTTGAGCTGGATATGAAGGGCAGGACAATGCTGGATATTGGCTCGTCCACTGGAGGTTTTACGGATTGTGCGCTTCAGCATGGAGCTGAATACGTATACGCCATTGATGTGGGTTATAATCAGCTGGATTGGTCCCTTCGTAATGATGAACGAGTATGCGTAATGGAGAAAACGAATTTCAGATATATGACACCCGCGGATTTGAATGGTTCCGTGCCGAATTTCGCTAGTATTGACGTTTCCTTTATTTCATTACGTATTATTTTGCCCCCGTTGCTTGCTTTGTTGCATCAACCTGCTGATATTGTAGCTCTAATCAAGCCGCAATTCGAAGCTGGACGCGAAAAGGTCGGAAAATCCGGTGTGGTCCGTGATCCTGCTACGCATAAAGAAGTGTTGCAGACCATTCTGATGTTTGCACATGAGCTTGGACTTACGCTGCAAGGTTTGGCTTATTCGCCTATTACAGGTGGAGAAGGCAATATTGAATTTTTAGCGCATTGGCGTTTGGATGGGCTTCCTGTTGCAGAATCGCAGCTGGAGAAGATGGATTTCAGACCACTGATTGAACGTACCGTTCAGGAAGCAGGTCAGACTTTTAATAATGGTCCATCGCGTAAGTAACATTCAGGGGTTCTCCATGAGTTCTGTGAACTTAAGGGAACCTCTTTTTGGTGTGAGGGATTGATTATAGAACTCACGTTCGCCTATAATGAGATGTACAAAGGAAAAGGGATTTTACATCTTGTCCTAGAATATGTCCATGAGGTGATCGGTCCATGGACACAAGATATGATACGGTTATCATCGCTGTGATCGGGGTGATATTAGGGATATGGGCTTTGTATAGCCTACGTGCCTGGTTGAAGGAGCCAGGGCCGCTTGTGCTAAAGACGATACCGATTAACGAGGACTTGGACGAAGGGCCTGTCACAGACCTACTCGAAGAAGCAGGATATGAAGTAGTGGGCGGGAAGATGAAAATACCGCTTGCTTTTAAAGTGAATGGACATACCGTGTATAGCCGTTTGTTTTTAGACTACGTGGCTGTACGAAACGGTTCGACATATATGGTCAAAACGTCACGCCGCAAGAAACCAATGGAGTGGAGTGGTCCTGATTTAAGGGACAGGCTCATGCCGTATTTATTGCTCTATCCGGGTTGCGCGGGTGTATTGTACGTTGATACGGACGAGCGAAGTATTCGCCTTATTACATTAGTGGAAGACCTCGAAGAAGAGGAATATGAAGGTTAATCCATAGGAGGATTATATGAAGGGTCAACGACATATTAAAATTAGGGAAATTATTTCACAACATGAGATTGAGACGCAGGATGATCTGGTTGAAGCATTGCGTAAGGCTGGTTTTCAGGTCACGCAGGCGACCGTATCGCGTGATATCAAGGAGTTGCTGCTCATCAAGGTTCCAATGGACGATGGCAGATATAAATATTCGATGCCTTCAGATCAACGTTACAATCCGGCCCAGAAACTGAAACGTACGTTGGTCGATAACTTTTTGCATATTGACTACACAACCAATCTGATTGTGATGAAATGCCTGCCGGGAACAGCCAACTCGATTGCTGCTTTATTGGACAATATTGAATGGTCCGAGATCATGGGGACGATTAGCGGGGATGATACCATTTTGATTATTTGCCGATCGGAAGAAAACAGCGAAGCTATCGTGAATCGTCTTATGGGCTACATTTCCTAATTATAATGGCTACGCATATTAGGCGTTTTAATTTGTACATCATAGAGGTGAAAGAACGATGCTGGTCACTTTGTCTATACGGAATTTGGCGGTTGTAGAGGCCGTCGATGTTCATTTTTATAAAGGGTTTCATGTGTTGAGCGGGGAAACAGGTGCTGGTAAATCCATTATTATCGATGCGCTTGGGCTGATTGCAGGCGGTAGGGGCTCTGCTGATTTAGTGCGTTACGGTTGTGATAAAGCAGAGATGGAAGCCTTATTTGAACTGCCGGTAAAACATCCAGTTTGGATTACACTTGAGGAACAAGGGATTAAGGCTAATGCGGAGGAGCATTTGCTGATTCGTCGCGAACTTACGGTTCAAGGGAAAAGCTCTTCTCGAATTAACGGCCAGATGGTTAATTTAACGATGCTGCGTGAGGTAGGTGAGCAACTCGTCAATATCCACGGGCAACATGAGCATCAAAGCCTGCTACGTGCAGATCGCCATCTGGCGCTGCTGGATACGTTCGGTGATTCGGTCATCGGTCCGGTCAAAACGCTTTATCGGGAGCGTTACAATGCTTTTGTCAAAGCGGAAAAAGAAGTAAGAGAACTGCAAAGCTCCAGTCAAAAGGCTTATCAGCTTTTGGATATGTACCGATTTCAATTAGAAGAGATCGCTGCGGCGGAGTTGAAATTGGGAGAAGATGAATTATTGGCAGAGGAACGGGTCAAGCTATCCCATAGTGAGAAAATGATGGATGGGATATCAGGAGCATACGAACTGCTAAGCGGCAGAGGTGGACTGGATACGATCAATAACGTGTTGTCCAGATTAAACGATGTCCAAAGCTATGACAGCAAAAACCTTCAGCCCATTGCGGAGCAGATTCAGTCTGCTTTTTACCAGTTGGAGGACGCAGCATTCCAATTACGTTCTTATCGTGAGGATATTGAATTTAATCCAGGCAAGCTGCATGAAGTGGAGCAACGTTTGAATCAAATTACCGGATTACAGCGAAAATATGGTGATAGTATAGAGCAGATTTTGGAATACTATAGCCGTATTGAGCAGGAAACCGATCTGCTGGAAAATAAAGATGAGCGGTTGGAGCAGCTCATTGCAAAACGGGACGAGCTGCTTTCCGATTTGCTTGAGATTTCGGAAGAGCTTACAGAAGCACGCGAAATTTGTGCTGAAGAGCTTGCAGAGCAAGTGGAGCAGGAGTTAAAAGACCTGCAGATGGAAAGAACGTCACTCAAGGTGCGCATTGATCCAATTGAAGATCCACGCGGATATGAGTATAAAGGTCTGAAGGTAAGACCTACCAAGCAGGGCATTGATAATGCGGAATTTCTTATATCCCCCAATCCAGGTGAGCCATTACGTCCACTTGGTAAGATCGCTTCAGGCGGTGAGCTATCACGTATCATGTTGGCGATGAAAAGTATTTTTGCGCGTCATGATCAAATTCCAGTACTCATTTTTGACGAGGTGGATACCGGGGTGAGTGGTCGTGCAGCTCAATCCATTGCCGAGAAGCTATATCGTTTATCTTCCGTTTGTCAGGTCTTTTCCATTACTCATTTGCCACAGGTGGCATGTATGGCAGATCATCAGTACCTTATTGAGAAAAATGTCCATGATGGACGGACCATGACTCAAATTGAGGGACTTACGGAGGATGGGCGTATCAAGGAATTGGCACGGATGCTGGGCGGCGTGGAAATTACCGAAAAAACTTTGCATCACGCACAGGAAATGCTGAATTTGGCGGAAGGAAAGAAAGCCTGAAAAGAGCGGCTGGCGTAATGTTTAACAGTTATAAAAGCCTGGGGGCAAGGTTACCTTATAGGTACGCAATTGGCGACCACCTTTACTCGTCAAGCGAAAGAAGCAAAGGGAGCGTGACAGCCATTGAATTTTTACTCCAGGATCAAATTGCTCGGTCTTTTGCTTGTTTTTCTTATGTGTTCTATCGGTAACGCTCAGCATGTGCAAGCTGCGCTGCCTCCACAAGCTTCTTTGGATTTGTTCGGCTCTAAAAGCATGAGGACAACCCAAGAAAGTGTAGTTCCCGATTTAAAAGTATACCCGGGGGGGCAGACGATTGGGGTCAAAGTAAAATCTTCAGGAGTGCTTGTCGTCGGTCACCATATCATTCAAGAAAGTAATGATCGTAAGGTGTCACCTGGTGAAACAGCGGGGATTCGCCTAGGGGATCGGATTACACACATGAACGGCAAACCACTCAATAGCCTGGCAAGGGTTGCTGAGGCAGTAGACGAAGCAGGTAAGAATAAAAAGCCGCTCGACATTACACTTTGTCGAGGAGAGCAGACGATTTCCACGAAGTTAACACCAGCATATGATCAAGATGATAAAGCGTGGCGGCTTGGATTGTACATTAGAGACTCGGCTGCAGGTGTAGGTACATTAACGTTTTACGCACCGGACCAGGGTGTATACGGGGCATTGGGCCACGTAATTACCGATATGAATACCCAAACCCCTATTGTCGTGGGGAGCGGAGAGATTGTGCAGTCCAATGTCACGTCAATTGCGAAAAGCCAAAGTGGGGAACCAGGAGAAAAACGCGCTCATTTTCTCAAAGATCATCGGGTATTAGGAAATATTGAACGAAATACGAATTTCGGAATTTTTGGGAAAATGTCAGATGAGCCGCAATATGGATTGTATTCAACTCCTATTCCGGTGGCTCTTGCGAATGAAGTAAAGGAAGGACCTGCAGAAATTTTGACTGTACTGGAAGGTCAACAAATTCAGCGGTTTCAGGCGGAAATTGTACACATTTCTCAGCAGGACAAACCAGCAACCAAAGGACTTGTGATTCGCATTGTAGATCCAAAGCTGTTGGATAAGACCGGGGGAATCGTGCAAGGAATGAGCGGTAGTCCGATTATTCAAAATGGTAAGCTTATCGGGGCTGTGACACATGTATTTGTGAATGATCCTAAATCAGGTTACGGTTGTTTTATCGAATGGATGCTGCGCGATGCAGGAATCATGCAGAATAACGTAAGCTTGAAATCATCTTCTAATCTTAAGGCGAGCTAGTGGCCTTAAGATTTTTTTGTCGAAAAGCAGGGGAATAACTCATATTTGCAAGATAAAGAATCAATTATAATAGAAACTATAAAAAAAATAAATAAAAATAATTTTCGACAGAAGGAATTCATAATTCGATGTCGAAATCATATACTCCGACAAGAAATATTTATATACTGTAAACAGATATCACAATGGAATATCACTCAATGAGGAGGAAGTACATTGCAAAAAATTGAGGTATTGTTGGCTGATGACAACCGGGAATTTACGAATTTGCTTGCTGAATATATTTCCGATCAGGAGGATATGGAAGTTACAGGAATCGCCTATAACGGCGAAGAAGTGCTCCAACGCATCGCAGAATCCCGCAACATACCTGATGTACTTATTTTAGATATTATTATGCCTCATCTGGATGGTCTCGGTGTATTGGAGCGTTTAAGAGAAATGAACCTGACTCCACAGCCGAAAATCATTATGCTGACTGCATTCGGTCAAGAAAATATTACACAGAGGGCCGTACAGCTCGGGGCATCTTATTATATTTTGAAGCCGTTTGACATGGAAGTGCTGGCTAACCGTGTTCGCCAATTAGTGGGGCCGCAGTTAGTTAGCAGCAGTCCGGTGACCATTTCATCCATGCGGTCCAACGTTGTACCTATGGGTAAGACTAAAAACCTGGATGCCAGTATCACGGCCATCATACATGAAATTGGTGTACCAGCTCACATCAAGGGCTATCAATATTTACGCGAAGCCATTACGATGGTGTACAATAATATCGAAATTTTGGGAGCCATCACCAAAACATTATATCCGGCAATCGCCGAAAAGTTCAAAACGACGGCATCTCGCGTAGAACGCGCAATTCGTCATGCTATCGAGGTAGCATGGACCCGTGGAAATATCGACAGCATTTCACACCTGTTCGGTTACACCATTAATATCAGTAAGTCCAAACCAACCAATAGTGAATTCATAGCGATGGTAGCAGATAAGCTGAGAATTGAGAACAAGGTGTCCTGAAAGGGTCAGAATGATTGAGAAAGCAAGGGATTTTTGTGGTTTTACGTTTATCAATGATAATTGCAGGGATGGCTACTAATTTCCAAAACTGCCGACCCGATCCGATAAACTTCTGAATAGTAAATAACTAATACCGCCTATTTATTGGTTCTTCCAAGAACCAGTAAAGGAGCGGTATTTTTTATGAACGATTTTGAATTTCAATTGGACAATTTAAAGTTTTCTTCAATTATCATCATTTTCATGCTATCAGTGGTCGTTCTATTAAGGGAGAAAGTTGTTAAAATACAAAATACTGAATGATATCGGTCTGCTATCCCGTAGTATTTATCCCTAATTGGAAGGTGGAAAGAAAATGAATTCAATAGAGTATAAAGAGTTTTTATAATAAGATTGGAAAAATCAACGGCTGGAATTTCAGCCATGTGAAATGTATCTCCGAAGGAGTAAAATGGGACTTCTACAATGAAGTAGCGAAGACATGCAAGAAGTCGGATATATTGCTTGACATCGGTACTGGCGGCGGGGAAGCAATTTTATCAATAGCAGATTCTGCATTACTTCTAGTTGGGATTGACCATTCCACTGGAATGATTGAAACAGCAACCAAGAATTCTGCTGAATCAGACATAGCAAATGTTCGTTTTTTCCAGATGATGCTGAAAATCTAAATTTTCCTGAGAATTTCTTTAATGTAATCTCTTCTAGACATTCTTGTTTTTATGCAAAAGAAATAGCAAAGGTGTTAGTAAAGGGTGGTATGTTCCTTACACAGCAAGTAAGCGAAAACGACAAATTAAATATTAAAGAAGCGTTTGGAAGAGGACAGGCATGGGGTGCTAAGAAAAACTCGTTAAAAGCTAAATATATTACCGAATTAAGTGACGCGGGCTTTAAGGACATACAGTCATTTGAATTCAATGCAACCGAATATTATCAGACTCCTGCAGACTTAATATTTCTCTTGAAACGCACACCAATTATTCCCAACTTCGGAGAAGAAGAAATTGATTTTCAAATACTCCAACAATTTATTTTGGACAATCAAACCGAATTAGGAATAAGGACAAATTCAGAACGATTTATGGTGATTGCTAGGAAGTAAAACATAAAGGGATACCCGTTTTTGGGTATCCTTTTTTTTAAGTTTGATGGAATGAGTGAATAAAGATTTTTAGCATCTCCCTCGCTAAATGGCAGAATCATTGGGAATTATGAGACATAATACCCTTCACACTGTTTATAAAATAAACCTGAATCAGTTGCACTAACCATCACGAAGAAAAATTTCCCTTTTGTAAACAGTTCTGAAATTCTCTTTAAATTTGATATAAACAATGTGTCGTTTCTTGTCGATATAGTATCTAATATAAAGAGAACTGAGGAGCGAATATATGAAATTTAACATCCGAACAAAATTGATATTGGGTTTTCTTGCGGTAATAATCCTGCTGATCGTAATTAGTACAGTATCTATCTCAAAAATGAAAAACCTAGGCGACACTTCGATGGAAATTGATAGCCATTGGATGCCTAGTGTGACCATCCTGGGAACACTAAATGGTGATGTATCTGATGTTGAACGGCTCTCATTAAATATTATTGTAGAACGTGACCCAGAGGAAATGGAGAAGGTTCAGGGTGAATATGATAAGGTTTTAAAAAAGGTTGAGGAAGGCCGAAAAACATACGAAAAATTAATTGCTACCCCTAAAGAACGCGAAATGTACGAAGAATTCTCCAAAAATTATACGGAGTATTTGGCTAAGTTGCCAGAAGTGATTGAAGCGGGGAAAGCTAATGATTACACTCAATCAAGCATCCTTCATCAGGAGTCCTATAAGTTGTGGTATAGTTCAAACGATATGATCAGTCAGCTCATTAAATTGAATGCAGATGGATCTAAACAGACTACGAAAGAAGCTGTTGACAACTTTATTTCAGGGAGACAATTGGTCATCGTTTTGAGTATAGCAGCCGTTATATTGGCATTGATCATGGCAATCATCATAGCTCAAATTATTTCTAAACCTATCTTGCGAATCAGTCGTGCCGCTGAAAGTATCGCATCGGGTGATCTTACAAGTGAAGCTATCATTGTGAAGGGCAAGGACGAGATCAGTACGTTGGCACATTCCTTCAATGTCATGGTTGAGAACCTTCGCCAACTGATTCAATCAGTGAGCAAAACGACTGAGTTGGTAACCACTTCCTCAGAAGAATTGACGGCCAGCGCAGAGCAAAATAGCCAAGCTTCTGCACAAATAACCGAAACGGTGCAAGAAGTAGCTACTGGAACAGGAGATCAGGTAGATATGGTGACGAAATCGTCCCAAGCTATTGAAGAAATGTCTATCGGTGTTGAGCAAATCGCCATCCGCGCGCAAAATGTATTCGCATCTGCGCAAGATGCGGCCCATAAATCGGCTGAAGGTAACCAGATGATTCAACAGGCAGTTACGCAGATGAATGCTGTGAATGATTCGATGAATGGATTGGCAGATCTCATGGCTGGATTGGGAGGGCGTTCAGACGAAATTGGCAAGATCATTGATGTTATCACCAATATTTCTAGTCAGACCAACCTTCTTGCCTTGAACGCTGCGATTGAAGCGGCCCGCGCAGGGGAACATGGTCGCGGATTTGCTGTAGTTGCAGGCGAAGTTCGCAAGTTGGCCGAACAATCGGCTCACTCTGCTCAACAAATTACGGAGCTTGTGGGATTGATTCAAAAGGATACTACCCATGCTATTGAGGCGGTAGCGTCCAACGGGAAGGATGTCATGACAGGTCGTGAAGTTGTACAAAATGCAGGCGCATCCTTTGAACTAATTCAGGAAACCGTAAATAAAGTGGCCAGTGAAATTGAAGAGGTTTCTGCGGGATCAGAACAAATGTCTGCAAGTACAGATGAGATTGTTGGTTTTGTCAGACAAATTTCAGCGATTGCTGAGGAAGCCGCAGCAGGGACACAACACGTATCTGCCGCAACTCAAGAACAACTGGCGTCCATGGAGGAAATTGCTTCGTCTGCAAGAAACCTGTCTACGATGGCAGAGGACCTGCAAGGGCAAATTGGTAAATTCAAAGTATAGTTCGTATACTGCTTTTTATGTTACAGAGGAACTAGCTGCTCTATTGTGAGCGGCTTTTTTCTTTTTTTTATTAATATATTGTGATTAAAGGGTGGAGATATGAGGAATCTGTAATTGGAAAGATATGATATAATGGTGGGAAATTCTTTGGGTTGGAGTGACCATCATGGACAATAAGACTGAACTTAAAGCAAGTGACCTACGTCAGTTAGCGATAGACAAAATCATAGCTACACCATTTTTGAATGATTTTAAATATCTGAAAAGTAGAAAGGTTTTGAAAAAAGAAACCAAGGTTATATTTGAAATTTGTTTTGGTGCGACCAAATATGGTGCATTAAAAGTTTATATTATCGTGGAATCCAAAAGAATAAAAAAAGAGTATAGTACTGGGGCATGTTTTCACAGTGAGTTGATTGCTCTCACCAAGAAATATACGGAAAACAGGGATTACCTTGTGTCCACAGAAGCTGAAAGAGAACGGGTGATCCAAGAGATTATTGAAGATATTTACACTTTCGCGTTGCCCTTTTTCAAGCGATTTGAACATGTAGAAACACTAGCAGAACAAGTACATAAGTCAGGCTTTTTACCGCACCGCAAACGCTTTGATAAGTTTAATCCGTTGACGAAAAGATTCATTGATTTTTATTATCAAGGGGAGTAATGTAGCCATCTGGGCCATTTTTATTCTCACCATTGGGCTATGATAAGGAGAACGATCTTCAAAGAGGGGATATTATCGTTTTTCAAAAGGATGATGTACAATTTGTAAAACGGGGCAATGTACTCCTTAGGAAAAGATGATTTACCTAATATGCTCAATTTCTTGCTTAGAGGCGAGTCGGATATTGCACTGGAGGGTACGTTTTTTATATGGGTAGACAATCGGATGAACAGCACAGAGGCTGTATAACGGGTATAATTTCAATGAATAAAGCTATAGGCTAAGTCATCGCATTGAACGGGCTAGTGGTATTAACCCAATTGATTCTAGCAAAGGCGGGGATGAGAGCATGTGGAATAGTCTGACTTGGGTGTTCTTCGGCGTGTTGTTGGTGGCGTTGGGTTGGATTGTTAAAGCAAGGCGTAGTCGCAGCAGCAACAAACAAGTGCATGAACAGCGGGGCAGTAACGTCGTTGAATTTCGTCCTCGTAAGTCCGCTCGACAATCCCGCACAGGAAATGAATCTAAGTCTAAAGTGTCTTCCGGTCCACGCACGAATGCAAAAGCAGCAGGTATTCAGGCCCAAACTGGGTTTGGACTGTCTGACTCTATCCAGGGCACAGGCAAGCAAAAATGCTCCTTTTGTAAAAAAGAAGACAAATTAACCTTCTATGCGGATGACAATGGATCGCTGTATGGGGTATGCAAAGAGTGTAAGCATAAGGCGGAAAGACAGGATATGTTGCCACTTTAGTCTATACAGACGATTGATGACCATCATTAAAGAATTCTTTTATTTAACAAAAACTCCCAACCGATGTAGTAAATTGGTTAGGAGTTTTTTGTTTGGCTTTACATCGTTATCTAATTTGCCTGTCAATCAGTTCCTCGAGCGCATCTGCTATGTGATCTGGTCCATAGGAGAGCTCTTCCCGGCTTAAGCTCAACCAGGCATGGCGCTCATCCATATCAAATGCAGTCTCAAGCCAACCAGATAACCCTCTTCCCCTGCGGTCTACTTCTACAAGCACGTGCACGCCCTCGGGTTCCAACTGCATAACCAGCTCTAGCTCCTCGATATCACGTGCATATTCTGATCCGGGCGTAAATTCAAATTCCTGTACGTACGGAACACCGCGTCCCAGCTTAGGGTGACGTTCGCAGGTGGAGGAGCGGAATCGGAAGCCCAGCAGGTTAACCGCCTCAAACACTGTATTCATATAGGGATGTGGCTCGATTTTGAGTGAATCACGATCGGTCGGGTCCAAAGCCATGCCAATATCTAATGCTGTTTCCAGCCAGACGGGCTGTTTGGCGTGAGTAACAGGAGTTTCCAACGGCAATCTGAAGGAAAAAGGAATTTCAAGCTCCTGTCCTTGTTCTAGATGAAAGCCGTCAGATACCTTAATCCGTGCAATGCAGCAGGTGCTGGTAGTTTTTTTATCATCGTGCTCCACGATATATTCAGTCTTGAGCTCGATGTCAATTTTGCCGATTTCCTGATCAATTTTGCCGCCTTTGATGCGCATGATGCCACTAAGTTCTTCCCCAGGCACATATACAGCTTGATCCACCAGTGTATCGACTTTAGCTGAACCGATTCCTGCGCTTGCTAAGATTTTGTTAAAAAAACTCATTATTCCGTCCCCCCAGATAATCTCATGGTCATGATATACAAACGAAAACTAAAAACTTGTACAGCTTAACCGGATATACGGGGCAATGGTTCGATTCGTTCCAAAAAAATGCAAGAAAAAAGTCACTGGTACTCACGTAGGCATATTGCAGCTTGTAGAGCTATCTGTCCACTAATCGCAGTTCACTTTATGAGGAGGTATAAAGCAATTTCGACAACGAGGCTCATAAGCCTCAGAGTCGCCGATCATCACAATAGGTCCCACAGTGGAAGGTTTACCATTTACCATACGTTGCGTAAATACGGCTTCCGAGCTACCGCAGACAGCGCAAAAGGAAGTCAGTTTCTCGATGTCATCCGCCATGGCGAGCAGACCACCGACATAGCCGAACTCTTTGCCTCGATAATCCAGATTCAGCCCATCGGCAATTACATGCTTGCCGCAATAAGCTAGCTCTTGTACAAGCGACATAATATGACGACTGAAAAACTGGACTTCGTCAAAGGCAACCACGTCGGCATCTTTTGTTTCTTGCAAAATACGCTGAACGAGCTCATCTGTAAGTTTTCTTGGGATAGAGATAGCGGGCAGCCGATATCCGATCCGGCTTACTATTTCGTCCTCGGCATAGCGGTTATCTTCAGCGGGTTTGTAAGCTACCACTTTACGATGCCCGTATTGGATTAGTTTTTGACAGCGGCGAATCAATTCGCCGGATTTTTCACTGAACATGGGGCCTGTAATAATCGTAATTCGTCCTGTAGGCAAAGCGAATTCCCCTCTCTGTAACATGTACATAACACTGTAAATCTTCTTCTCCGAAAGAAAACGCCATTATAGATTACCATAACCAGCCGTATACAGACTAGAGAAAATATATTGATTTTCGACATGTTTTTGTATGTCCATTCCTAAAACGTAAATGTGGTCGTCATTGCTCTGCCGCCGCGGGCATGATATGGTGAAGCGTAGTGGAATGAAGGGAAGAGTGAAAGGCATGGACGAAAAAAATACGGATTATAGTGCCCAAAAAGGAGCATTACTGGAGCAAGGGCTGATCAGTCCGCAAGCTCTAGAACTCATCACTGAGCTGGAGACAGAGCTGAACTTTCTGCGCAAACAAAATGATTCATTTCGCAAGGCGCTGCGAGCCAAATCAGCACAAAGTCCAAGGATGTCTACCAAATTACGAGATGCGCTGTATGAATGATATGGAAAGATATCTGGATTAAAGGGTTAGCTTTTTTGTAGCCTATGCCTAAACGCTATATTTTGTACAGTGAAATAAAGAGAGTACAATAAGCTATATATAATCAATTGTTAATGGAGGAGAAACATGACTATACATTGTGATGTCGCTATTTTGGGTGGAGGAACCGGGGGGTATGTAGCAGCCATTCGTGCCGCCCAGCTAGGCAAAGAAGTGGTTATCATTGAAAAGGACAAGCTTGGCGGAACCTGTCTGCACCGTGGTTGCATTCCGAGTAAGGCCTTGCTACGCAGTGCGGAAGTATATGCCACGATTAAAGAAAGTGCACAATACGGTATCGAGACATCGGGAGCACAGCTTGTATTTCCCAAGGTTCAGGAACGTAAGGAAGCCGTTGTGGAACAGCTGCATCAGGGCGTTCAATTTTTGATGCGTAAAAATAAAATTACGGTACTGAGCGGTAAGGGACGCGTGATTGGTCCGTCTATATTTTCTCCAAAAAGCGGGGCAGTTGCCGTGGAACTAGAAGATGGTGAGATGGAAACGATTGTTCCTGCACATCTCATTATTGCAACAGGATCACGCCCGCGTGTGCTGTCCGGACTAGAGCCAGATGGCGAATTTATTCTGAGCAGTGACGAAGCGTTAACGATGGAAGAGCTGCCAGCATCCCTGATTATCGTGGGCGGTGGTGTTATTGGCGTGGAGTGGGCTTCCATGCTAAATGATTTTGGCGTGGAGGTTACAGTGGTTGAAGCTGCGAATCGACTTATTCCCACGGAAGACGAAGACGTTTCGCGTGAAATGCAGCGCTTGTTAACCAAGCGTGGTGTCAAGGTGCTGACGGGTTCACAAGTGCTGGCTAAAACATACGGCAAAGATGAGGAAGGTGTGCAGATTGACGTGCAAAAAGGGGAAGAAACCGAAACCCTCAGCGCTACCAAACTGCTCATTTCTGTAGGGCGTCAGGCAAATGTGGAAAATATCGGGCTGGAAAATACGGATATCCGCGTAGAGCGTGACTTTATCTCAGTTAATGAACATTTGCAGACGAATGAACCACATATTTACGCCATTGGGGATTGCATCGGCGGCTTACAACTGGCGCATGCAGCGAGCCATGAAGGTTTGCAGGCGGTTCATCATCTGGCGGGCGAAGATTTTCACAGTGTACCTAACCATCTGATTCCGCGGTGTATTTATACACGTCCTGAAGCCGCAAGCGTCGGCTTAACGGAGCAAGAAGCCCGCGAGCGTGGACATCAGGTGAAGACAGGGAAGTTCCCTTTTCAAGCTATCGGAAAATCGCTAGTATACGGCAGTCGGGACGGCTTCGTCAAAGTAGTGGCCGACGAGAAGACCAATGATATTCTCGGTGTACATATGATCGGTACGCATGTGACGGACCTGATCAGCGAGGCGGCTCTTGCGCAACTGCTGGATGCTACGCCGTGGGAAGTCGGACAGCTTATTCATCCGCATCCGACGTTGTCGGAGATTTTGGGAGAAGCGATGCTGGCCGTTGATGGACAGGCGATTGGCATATAAACGTTTCAAATAAATCGGTGCTTTTCTTTTTGGGGAGAAAAGGATTATAATGGGGTTAGTCAGAGTTTAGTACCAGGTTTTAAGACAAGATGGTACTAGGTACTGGAAGTAGGATGTTTGACACTTAAGGAGGTGCCTCAATGAGTTCTAAAGGCGCTGTAGACGCTGGCTTCAGACATGAACAGCTGGGACTTACTCACGGACAAGTTATTGATATGTACAGATATATGTTGCTCGCAAGAAGATTTGACGAGCGCAACATGCTCCTGCAACGGGCAGGGAAAATTAATTTCCACGTTTCCGGCATTGGACAGGAGGCGGCACAAGTAGGTGCAGCTTTCGGCCTTGACCGGGAAAAGGACTATTTTCTTCCCTATTATCGGGATTATGGATTCGTGCTTGCGGTAGGAATGACGCCGCGCGAATTGATGCTGTCGGCATTTGCTAAAGCAGATGATCCCAATAGCGGTGGTCGCCAGATGCCAGGTCATTTTGGTAGTAAACGGCTGCGTATTGTGACAGGCTCCAGCCCAGTAACAACACAGGTTCCGCATGCAGTAGGTGTAGCTTTGGCTGCCAAAATGCAGAAAAAGGATTTTGTATCGTTTGTTACGTTTGGAGAAGGCTCCAGCAATCAGGGAGATTTTCACGAAGGCTGTAACTTTGCTGGTGTACAAAAGCTGCCAGTCATTATTATGTGCGAGAACAATCAATATGCGATATCGGTTCCGATTCATAAACAGTTGGCAGGCAAGGTAAGCGACCGTGCTTTGGGATATGGATTTCCAGGGATTCGAGTCGATGGTAATGATGCATTGGCGGTATATGCGGCGGTGAAGGAAGCACGCGAACGTGCTGTCCGCGGTGAAGGTCCTACGCTGATCGAAGCCATGATGTACCGACTGTCTCCTCACTCCACCTCGGATAATGATCTGGCTTACCGGACCAAGGAGGAAGTGGATGAGAACTGGGCCAAGGATGGCGTAGCCCGTATGAAAAGCTACTTGATCGAATGCGGCATTTGGGATGAGGCCAAGGATGCGGATCTGTCGGCTGAGCTGCTGCTCGAAGTCAAGGAAGCGATTGAATATGCAGATAAAGCGCCTTTTCCAAAGCCCGAAGATACGCTGCTGCATGTGTATGCAGATAGCGATGGGGAGGGCCGATAACGATGGCGATTATGGAATATATTGATGCGATTCGTCTTGCCATGAAAGAAGAGATGGAGCAGGATGAAACGGTTTTTGTATTAGGTGAGGATGTCGGGGTGAAGGGCGGTGTCTTTACAACGACAAAGGGGCTTATGGACCAATTCGGTGAGCAACGTGTCATGGATACGCCATTGGCTGAGTCGGCTATTGCCGGGGTTGCGATTGGTGCGGCCATGTACGGAATGAAGCCGATTGCCGAAATGCAATATTCGGACTTTATGCTTCCGGCGACCAATCAGATTATTAGTGAGGCTGCTAAAATCCGCTACCGCTCTAACAACGATTGGAACTGTCCTGTGGTAATCCGCGCGCCAATCGGTGGTGGGATCTTTGGCGGTTTGTATCACTCTCAGTGTCCAGAATCGATCTTTTTTGGTACGCCGGGTTTGAAAATTGTTGCTCCATTTACCCCTTATGACGCAAAAGGATTGCTGAAAGCAGCCATTCGTGACCCTGATCCGGTGCTGTTTTTTGAAAATAAAAAATCCTACAAGCTGATCAAGGGTGAAGTGCCTGAGGATGATTATATCGTTCCGATTGGCAAGGCTAATCTATTACGTGAGGGTGACGATATTACGGTCATCGGTTATAGCCAGCCTTTGCATTTTGTCATGCAGGCTGCTGAGGAATTGGAGAAGGAAGAGGGCATTACCGCACATGTTGTGGATTTGCGCACACTCCAACCGCTGGACCGCGAAGCCATTGTTGAGGCTGCACGACATACAGGTAAGGTATTAATCGTGCATGAGGACAACAAAACGGGCGGTATCGGTGCCGAGGTATCGGCTATTATTAATGAGGAATGTCTATTCGAGCTGGATGCGCCGATTGAGCGTCTATGTGCTCCTGATGTACCAGCCATGCCGATCAGTCCACCGATGGAGAAGTTTTATATGTTAAACAAGGATAAAGTTAAGGAAGCCATGCGCCGTCTTGCAATGTATTAATATAGGGCAGATTCGACGAAAGCATTCCAAAAGTATAGCGGGGGTAGCGGTAAAACGCGCCCTCCTATGATGTTAAGGAGTTGAAAAAATGTCAGACCAAACACAATGGAACGACGTGACCATGCCACAATTGGCAGAATCGCTCGTATCGGCGACAATTGCCAAATGGCTCAAACAACCTGGTGAAACGGTAGAGCAATTCGAGCCGATTTGCGAGGTTATTACAGATAAAGTGAATGCAGAAATCCCATCCACATTGGACGGCATTATGGGTGATTTGTTGGCAGAGGAAGGTCAGACAGTAGCGGTAGGCGAGTTAATTTGCCGTATCCAGACGAAGTCGGCTGTACCTGCGGCGGCATCAGGGGCGACACCTGTTGCACCAGCATCTCAAAGTACTGTACAAACACAATCTCAGCAGAGTGCTGGATCGGATCAGTCCATGAGAGGACGTTTTTCCCCAGCGGTGCAAACCCTGGCTGCTGAGCATAATGTGGACTTAAGCCAAGTACCAGGCACGGGCATGGGGGGAAGAATTACCCGCAAAGACGTGCTGAATTATGTGCAGCAGGGCGGTTCTGCTCCTACTGGAGTATCTGGACAGCCGACTGCGACGACATCAGGACAAGGCTCTCCTTTTGCAGGAAGACAGCAGTCTGCCACTCAGCACGGTACACCGATTCAAAATATGGACCCTGCTATTCCGGTTCGTAACAGTGGGATTCATTTGACGGAGGCTCCAAAAGCCCCTGTGATCGAAGTTGAGGGTGGCAACAATAACAGATCCGAGTATTTTATTGATGTTACACCCATTCGCAGTGCAATTGCTCGTAATATGCGACAAAGCGTTTCCGAAATTCCACATGCTTGGACGACGATTGAGGTGGATGTGACCAACCTGGTGATGCTCCGCAACAAGATCAAAAACGAATTTAAGCAAAAAGAAGGCATTAATATTACGTATCTGGCTTTCCTCATGAAAGCAGTCGTGAATGCAATCAAGGAATATCCGATTATGAATTCGGTCTGGGCAGTGGACAAAATTATCGTCAAAAGAGACATCAATATTTCGCTAGCCGTAGGTACGGAGGACTCCGTTCTTACCCCTGTTATTAAAAAAGCGGATCAGAAAAATATTGCTGGATTAGCTCGTGAAATTGACGATTTGGCACGTAAAACCCGGGAAGGCACGCTCAAACTGGACGACATGCAAGGCGGAACGTTCACTGTAAACAACACAGGCTCCTTTGGTTCCATTTTATCTTATCCGGTGATTAATTATCCGCAGGCTGCAATTCTTACCTTTGAATCCATTGTCAAAAGACCAGTGGTTATTGATGATATGATTGCGGTCCGCTCGATGGCTAATTTGTGCTTGTCGCTGGATCATCGCATTTTGGACGGAGTGATTTGCGGACGATTCTTGCAACGGGTTAAAGAAAATCTAGAAGGCTACACTTTAGATACGAAGCTGTACTAATCATCCGAACAATTGGGGGAAATGTACGGAGAGGAAGTGACAGGCCGTGAACAGACGACCGCTTGATGTAACCTATACGAATAGGATGGAATATGCCCATGCATGGGATGTCCAGAAGGAGATTGTGGGAAAGCTGGATGCGGGAGAGGCAAGAGAAACGCTCATGCTTCTCCAGCATCCGCCGACCTATACGATTGGTTCTCAGCGGCATCCTGAACATTTGCTCCTCACACCAGAGCAACTGAAGGAGCAGGGAATCAGTGTCTTTCAGATTGACCGTGGGGGAGACATTACATATCATGGGCCGGGGCAGCTTGTCGGATACCCTCTCCTTATGCTCGGCAACCGGGAGGCGTTGAATCTGCACGGATACCTTCGAAGTCTGGAAGAAGTGATCATCCGGTTGTTGGCATCTTATGGAGTTGAGGGAAGCCGTAAGCCTGAATATACGGGGGTATGGATCGGGAATCTTAAAATTGCGGCCATTGGCGTCAAATTCAACAAGTGTAAGCACCGTCGGGGCTTCGTAACCAGCCATGGCTTTGCCTTTAACATCAAATCAGGGATACAGCATGAGGGCTTTGAGGGTATTGTCCCGTGCGGAATTCAGGAATACGGTGTGACATCATTGGAGGACTGCATACAGAAGCCTATATCGGTGGAGCAGATTGCGAAGGAAATTGTACCGTACTTTGAACAGCAATTTTCATTTGTTGCGCAATGGCAAACGCATTCTTTCCAATAAAGTAAGGCGGGCTATTGTGTATCTACACGGAAGCCCGCCTGTTTGCTTTACGTAACAGCTCGTCCACTTCAAGGCTTCAATAGTGCCTTAGAGCAGCCGGATACCTTGAGTGGGATTTTATTATAGTGGCATAATAAACGGCTCAATTACCATGAACAGCGTAGAACCAATCATAGCTGCGAGCATAATGTAGACGAAAAAACGAACCCATTTTTTGTTCGACATGTGTAACTCCTTTAGGATAGGTTTAAGTCATAGATAAGAACATCTATCCGTATTGTAGCGTAATCGGGAAAGAGAGGAAAGTTTAATGACAGTAAAAGTAGTAAAAGACCGAATCGTACAGGAATTTATGGAACTCGTACAGGTGGATAGCGAAACGAAAAATGAGCAGGAAATATCACGTGTTCTAAAAGAAAAGTTTAATGCACTCGGGCTGGAAGTAATGGAAGACGATTCTCGTGAAAGAACCGGACATGGTTCAGGCAATCTGATCGTCACCTGGAAAGCGGAAGGTGTGGAGCAAGCACCCAAATTGTTTTTTACCTGCCATATGGATACCGTTACTCCGGGTACAGGCATTAAGCCGCAGTTGGGTGAGGATGGCTGGATTCGTAGTGACGGTTCAACGATTCTGGGGTCTGACGACAAGGCGGGAATTGCTGCTTTGTTCGAGGCGATTCGTGTCGTGCGCGAACAGAATATTCCCCATGGTCAAATCCAGTTCGTGATTACGGCTGGCGAGGAATCTGGTTTGATGGGTGCACGGGCGATGAAGCCGGAAGTGCTAGATTCTGATTTCGGATATGCTTTGGATTCAAATGGTGAGGTCGGCTCTATTTGTATAGCTGCCCCAACGCAGGCACGTATTGAAATGAAGATAACTGGGAAGTCCGCTCATGCGGGGGTAAATCCCGAAGATGGCATTAGTGCCATTCAGGTCGCTTCTAAAGCAATTTCTAAAATGAAACTAGGACGGATTGATAAGGAAACGACCGCTAACATTGGCAGTTTCGAGGGCGGCGGCGCGACAAATGTGGTATGCGATTTTGTATTGATCCGTGCAGAGGCTCGTAGTATTGTGCAAGAAAAGGTTAATCATCAAATCCAGCATATGCGTGAAGCACTGGAAACCACCACACGTGAATTTGGTGCACAGGGAGAGTTCCGCAGTGAAGTCATCTATCCGGCATTCAGCTTTACGGAGCATGATGAAGTTGTACAGGTTGCTCAGCGTGCGATTCAAAGACTGGGACTGGCAACGCCAACCTTCCATTCTGGTGGTGGCTCAGATGCTAATGTATTCAACGGGCTTGGAATTCCAACGGTGAATTTGGCTGTGGGCTACCAGAACATCCATACAACAGAGGAAAAGATTAAGGCCGATGACCTGGTGAAGGTTGCTGAAGTTGTCGTAGCTCTGATTCAAGAAACCACAAAATAAATTTGTATTATACACTTGCAACATACTGAAAAAAGGTTCAGGTTAAAGACAGGAACAGCGTTCCTTCGTCTTTAGACCTGAACCTTTTTTGGAACAGCTAGCGAAGCGATGGTGGCGGTAGGTCCGTGTTCCTTTTGCCACTGACGCAAGAGTGCTTGAATCTGCCAGGCTTTACCAACGATATGGAGGGTGCTTTCAGTACGGTAGCTTTTCATTTCTGCATCTCCTCATGACAGGAAGTTTGTTATCCTACCACCAGCATATGTACAAAGTGGACAAGTTAGACTAACTTTGGTGATAATTAATAAAGAAAGATAGATATGAAGGAGGAAACTTACCGATGAACGAGCAAACGAACGGACAATTGAACAATCCAACAAACGATGCACATCGCAAGCCTTATTCGAATCCTGCGCTGGAGGAAAAGACCGTGTCCACACAGCCTATCTTTGAGGGAAAGGTCATTACATTACAGGTAGACACGGTAGAGCTTCCCGACGGCTCCACTGGCAAGCGTGAGATCGTAAAGCATCCAGGTGCGGTGGCTGTTTTGGCTCTACATGAAGGGAAAATGCTGGTCGTGGACCAGTACAGACAGGCGATGGGGCGCTGTGAGGTAGAAATTCCTGCAGGTAAGCTAGAGCGGGGTGAAGACCCGATGGAAGCAGCGGGACGTGAGCTGAGAGAAGAGACAGGTTATACTGCTAAGTCGTTGAAGCTGCTGCACTCCTTTTATACCTCTCCTGGCTTTGCGGATGAAATCATTCATCTGTATGTGGCCGAAGAACTGGAGCTAGGTGAGATGGAACCGGATGAGGATGAATTTCTGGAGCTGTTTGAGGTGACGCTGGAAGAAGCACAGACGCTCATTCGTGAAGGACGGATTAGTGATGCCAAAACGATTCTGGCCGTCTATGCATGGCAACTCCGCCAACTTACAGGGAGCTTCTAAGCGTATGGATGAAAAAATAGTAGAACTTAACGACTACTTTGCAGACTTGCATATTCATATTGGCAGGACAGAGAAGGGAAATCCGGTCAAAATTAGTGGCAGCCGCGATCTGACCTTTGCCAACATAGCTAAGGAAGCCTCCGGTCGCAAAGGAATTGGGCTAATCGGTATCATTGACTGCCATGCACCTAATGTACAGGAGGATATTCGTACCTATTTACATACGGGTGAAATGAAGGAAATCAGCGGCGGAGGTATCGCATACCGGGATACGGTTATTCTCCTTGGCACGGAGCTGGAAATACGTGCTGAAGGTCGTCCTGAGGCGCACATACTGGCCTATTTTCCAGATCTAGCGGCGATGGAGGATTTTACCCAATGGCTGGCCCGGCATATGAAAAATGTTAATCTCAGCTCACAACGAATCTATGCACCGCCACGCGAGTTGCAGCAGCAAATTTACGGACGTGGAGGCATTATGGTGCCTGCGCACGTCTTTACTCCTCATAAGGGCATATACGGCAGTTCAGCGGCTCGTATGGAGGAACTGCTGGATATGGAGCTCATCAGTGGGGTGGAGCTGGGGTTGAGCGCAGATTCATCTATGGCCGGTTTGATTTCGGAACTGGATCGCTTCAGCTTTCTCACGAATTCAGATGCCCATTCACTTGGGAAAATCGGACGAGAATACAACAAATTATCACTGGCGAAGCCGTGTTTTGATGAATTCAGAATGGCTTTGGAGCGGCGGGAAGGACGACGGGTGCGTGCCAACTACGGATTAAATCCGAAACTGGGCAAATACCATCGTTCTTACTGTCAAAGCTGCGGTACGATTATTGACGAGCAACAGATGGCGGATGAACGTTGTCCTGACTGTGGTCATACCAAGCTGGTGCGAGGTGTGTTGGATCGAATATGGAGCATTGCCGACCGTGAGCAACCCATGATTCCGTCCCATCGTCCGCCATACATTTACCAGATTCCACTGGAGTTTATTCCAGGTCTGGGCAAAGCCAAGCTGAACCAGCTATTGGCTGCATTTGGAACAGAAATGAATATTTTACATGAGGTTACACAGGAGGATTTAGCAGCAGTCGTCGGAAAAGTGCTAGCAGAGCAAATTGTGCTTTCACGCGAGGGGCGACTGTCGCTTGTGTCCGGTGGTGGTGGAACATACGGCAAAATAGCTAAGTCCTAGTAAAGTCTTGTCCCTCTAAAGGCATATCAGCGTCTGCTTGTTCATAACCATAAATTATCTATGCCGCTGGCTTGGCACATCATTCGTGATGTTTGATCTGCAGCGAAAGCTGCCCCATTTCTTGCCATCAGCCGTCGGATTACGGTTGTTTTTTGGACAAACAAGCAGATGAAAGGGGCAGGACGCCGATGCAATGGTTTCGTCATACGTTAAAGGATCAGACGCCGTATTATGTTTTCTTGGCTGTGCTGTTTCTGGTGGGAGTCGTCTTTGGCGCACTTATGGTAAACGCACTCTCGCTTGAGCAGTTACAGGATTTGTCCCGTTACCTGAAGGATTTTTTTGTAACGGTCAATCAAAACGAACAGGGCTTCGCTGATTCGCAGGCGGCCTCGACCTTTTGGGATAGCGTATCTTTACATCTGAAATGGGTCGGCCTAATTTGGGTGTGTGGCCTTTCGGTTATTGGTCTACCGGGCATTCTTGTATTGAATTTCCTCAAGGGTGTGCTAATCGGATTTTCAGTAGGTTATATGGTGGGGCAATATTCGTGGAAAGGACTGCTATTTTCTTTGGTCTCAGTTGCTCCCCATAACCTGCTCGTGATTCCGGTACTGCTCGTCTGCAGCGTGGCTGCGATGACATTTTCCATCCATATGATCAAAACCAAAATACTCGCTACCCGGCCGTCAGACGGAATGCTGCGTCCGTTGCTGTCTTACGCAGGATTGACTGCTGTGATGATGGTGCTTCTTATTGGTAGCGCGTCCTTTGAAACTTGGATCACCCCGGTTATGATGCAATGGGTCACTCCTATGCTGACAGCTTCCGTGTCATCTTGATCCGTTTCAAAATGTTTGACTTTATTTGTATAGACCCCCTATAATAATAGGAGTGAAAAAAGTGCAGTAGGCAGTAGCTTTGCAGGGGGAGGGAGACACATGGAAGCACGGATCGAAAAAATTAAGCAGCAACTGCAATCCCAGGGCTACAAACTAACGCCTCAGCGGGAAGCCACCGTCAGAGTTTTACTTGAGAACGAAGATGATCATCTGAGTGCGGAAGATGTATTTATGCTCGTCAAAGAGAAAGCTCCCGAAATCGGTCTGGCAACCGTATACCGTACCCTAGAACTGCTAAGTGAACTGCATGTCGTGGAGAAAATTAATTTTGGTGATGGCGTTGCGCGTTATGATTTGCGCGGCGATACAACCAAACATCACCATCACCATTTGATATGTGTGCAGTGTGGCAGTGTAGATGAAATACTGGAAGATTGGCTTGGACCATTGGAGGAGCGCCTGGAACGGGAATATAATTTTACCGTAGTGGATCATCGTTTGGACTTCCACGGTATTTGTTATCGTTGTAAGGCGAAGAACGATACGACCGCTCAGAAATCTTTCGGCAAATCCAGAAAAAACAAATCTCAGGACTAAAAGCTGACTACCCAAGCTCTCACCGACGAAGATGCGTTCGGGAGAGCTTTTTTGGTTCGGATTCTGTTGTTCGGGATTAAGTGGTATAAAAAGGAATAGCTTGTCATACCCTTCCATAGAGAGTCCTAATTAGGGCCATATTCTGGGGAAAAGGCGGCTGATCCACATGGTACTATCGTTGCGGAGAGGACTAAAATGGCTGCGTTTGGTAATCTTGTTCGGGGTGCTGGCATGTATGTTCTTTTTTAGCCTCAGGCTGTTTACAGATTGGATAACACCTGTAGATCATTACCGAATACCGGAAGGACATGCAGTGAAGGTATTTGGCGGACAAAAAGTAAATGAAGGGTCCGAGCATCGAATGGCAGTGTTGGAACGTTTACGTTTCTTTTACTGGTATGGTGAATAGTCTAAGTAATCGGTCTTGATGAGCTTATGAAATGAAGGCAGCACAAGAAGAAGCAGACGCTGAGACTGAACCGCTGTATGCAGAACAAGGAGACTTTTGGAACTCATGAAAATGTACATTCAACCTTTCGCTCAATATATGGAAGAGGAAAAGGGTTTGTCGCGCAGCACTTTGGAAGCGTATCAACGAGACGTACAGCAGTTTGTCGAGTTCGCAGAAAGCTGTGGTATTGAGCAGCCGGATAATGTCCAACGGTCACATCTGGTACTGTATTTGGGCCATTTGAAGGAACAGGGAAAAGCTGCGGCGACGATATCACGTAGCGTCGCCTCCATTCGCTCCTTTTTTCATTTTCTTATTCGGGAGGGAATTACGATCCATGATCCGTCCGTTCTGCTGGAGTTGCCTAAAGCGACTAAAAAGAAGCCCTCGGTGCTAACGCAGGATGAGATAGAGCGTTTGCTGGCCGCGCCAGATGTGACAGCCCCGCAAGGGGTGCGAGACAAGGCGATGCTGGAGTTGTTATATGCGACGGGCATTCGCGTATCGGAGCTGATTGCCCTAAACGTGCGTGATGTACGCACCGATCTGCGCTTTGTGCACTGTGGCGGCGAGGCAGGCAAGGAGCGTGTTGTACCGATCAGCCGTGAGGCATCACAGTGGGCACAAGCCTACATGGACGAGCAGCGTCTATTATTGCTGAGGTCTGGGCAGGGTGAAGAAACTCAGGTAGAGCAGGAAGCTATGTTCCTGAACGTATCTGGACAGCGTCTCAGTAGACAGGGCTTCTGGAAAATGATTAAGAAGTATGGCCAGGAAGCAGGCATAAGCGAGGATATCACGCCCCACACACTGCGGCATTCCTTTGCGGTACATATGCTGGAGGGCGGAGCGGATTTACGCTCAGTACAGGAAATGCTGGGTCATGCTGATCTGTCAACGACGCAGATATATGCGCAGACGGCAAGACGGAATATGAAGGAAGTATATGAAAAGCATCACCCGCACGGCGGCAACCGCACTTCTCATGAAAGCAAAGATCAAACGTAACGATACTTTGCTTTCATAGAAAATGTGATAATGACTATAACTTTACGATTGTACAAGTCAGGAGAGATATTAATGTCAACAGCCAACCAAGCTACAATTCAGGAAGCAGCAGAATATATCAGTGCCAAAAGCGGAATACGTCCAGAAATTGGTCTTATTCTGGGATCGGGTCTCGGTATTCTGGCCGATTTAATTCAGGATGGAATTAGTATTCCTTATCAGGATATTCCCCATTTTCCTGTATCGACGGTAGAAGGTCACGAGGGAGAATTACTGTTAGGCACGATTGAAGGTCGCGCTGTCGTCATGATGAAAGGGCGCTTCCATATGTATGAGGGCTATGGCCCGCAACTGACGGCTTTCCCAGTTCGGGTGATGAAGCAATTGGGGATTCAAAGTCTGCTGGTGACGAATGCAGCAGGTGGTGTAAATACTTCCTACGAAGCAGGCGATCTGATGGTCATCTCGGATCATCTTAATCTGACAGGACAAAATCCGCTGATCGGACCGAATGATGCCGGTCTGGGCGTTCGTTTTCCAGACATGTCGGAGGCGTACAGCCGCCGCTTGCGTGAAATTGCTAAGCAAACGGCTAACCAACAGGGCTTCAGCCTGCAGGAAGGTGTATATGCTGGATTGCTGGGACCTAACTATGAAACGCCTGCTGAAATCGTCATGCTGCGTACACTGGGTGCAGATGCGGTGGGTATGTCGACCGTATCTGAGGTTATTGTAGCCCGTCATGCAGGTATTGAGGTACTGGGCTTCTCCTGTATCACGAATATGGCCGCAGGCATTCTGGATCAGCCTTTGTCCCATGGTGAAGTGATGGAGACGGCAGAGAAGGTACGTGAGCAATTCTTAAAACTTGTGCTAGCGATTATTCCACAAATGTAGATTGGGGATCATGTTTAACCGAAGCGGTGGACATATATCCAAGAACCCCGTATCCGAACGCCTTTTGTTGGCGTGGGTACGGGGTTCTTTTTCACATACAGCGGTTGAGCTGAGTATGATCTCCTAATGAAGAGGCTGTGTGCTCAATGCAGTTGAATTCGCTTTTTCTGCTACAGCCAGTTTATGTCGTTCTTGCACCTTGATCACAATAACCATAAAAATAATCCAGTAAATAGATAGCGAGTTCAGGAAACGGCTGTCCGTTATATTGTTCAATACGATAAAAAGGAAAAAAACCGCTGCCGTCAGCCATGTATACATATCTGCTTTACCAATTCTGAATTTAAATAAAGTGGTTATGGCGATTGTAATGGTTGCCAGTAGTCCTGTAAGGCCCACATCGATCCACAGATCTCGGAAACCGCTATGGCTGCTTGTCAGATCAAATCGAATTCCATTCGCATAGATACTGGGCCGGGCTGCCCAGTAGGAGCCGTAACCATGTCCAAACCAGTAATGGCTCTGAATAGCACCACCAATCCCCTGCCAGATTTCCGTTCTTCCAGTTAAGGTCGTTGTTTTTCCGAATTCTGACGCAATCGCATCTCCATAAGTTAATATGAATACCAAACCCAAAAGAACGAGCAAGCAGGAACAGCTAATGAAGAAACCGCGCAATGCAATACTTCGGATTCTCTTGAATAGCAATATAAACAATATAAATACGAAGAGCGAAGATGTCAGCACCAAAGAGGTGGTAGATTGGCACTCCATGAGCAATAAGGCATTGAGTAAGATGAAGCCAATATGCAAAACTTTATGTTTACCCCTGAAAAAGTAAATAACATGTGAAACAAAACTTAACAGAGAGAGAGTTCCAAGTGTATTTTTATGACCAGAGATGCCCTTCCACAGCCCTGTATGTTCTACGCCACCATGAATAGCAAAGGACGGAACGAGCAAAACGGCGAGTAGATTGAGTATGCTCAAAATACTTAACGTAACGACTAAGAGGCGAATGCAACCCTGCGTTGTATAATGGGTGACCAAATAGAGTCCAAAGGTAGTGAAGGCAAGAAATTTGAGAACCATCAGCAAAGAAGAGGTCTGCTCTTGTTCAGCCCATAAACAGGAGGCAGCGATGTACAGCATGAGTAGAGTCAGTAACGGATTGTCGGCTAAGGTTGCGATTAATGACTTGAGTGAAGGTAGTAGCATGGTATAGCTAAACAACAGGATAAGCAGGGAAATCGTGATAACTCTGGGGGACAAACCCTGACAAGCATAAGGAATCGAAAAAGCCAGTAAACCAGCTACTGTAAGTACATGTTTCACGATTTCACCGCCTAGATACATTATGTATCTATAATATACAAAACGTATCTTCTTGTACAATAATAATAAAATATTTATTTTCATTTTTCTCAAGCCTAGAGCAAGCCTTATTGTGCATATACTCAGTCCATGCTAAGAAAATGAAGGAATTTTTCGGCTTGGTCAAAAAGGAACATTTTACGTTTTTAAACATGGGGGTGTTCGGGTGGCGGATCATTTTACAGACCGTTTGAAGTTGAATTTGAGTGGTACAGGCAAAGACTTAACGCCGCAGCAATTAAATGATAATTTTAAAACCATTGAAAAAGAATTCATTGAACGCAGTGTAAACGTAAGTTGGTTTGGAGCTGTTGGTGATGGTATTCAGGATGACACGGCAGCTTTGCAGGAATTGATTAATAAGACCCCCGATTATTCCATTCTTCACATCCCCAGTGGACGATACAAAATAACCTCTACCTTACAGATTCGCAAGCAGGGTCTGCGCATTTTTGGCATTCATAAGGGCAGATACCGACAAGGCAAAGGTGTTACGTCGATTGAATATTATGGTACGGGTCCTTGTTTTCAAATTGGAGATGAAAGTCTACCCTCGTTTAGCGGATTTCAAAATGTGCAGTTTCATGACTTATCGATCCGGTACGAGGGGGCTGACAGATCCACATTAAATAATCCGTTTTCGCAGTCAGTGAAGCGTGGATATTATGGCAAAGGTACTTTAGGTATTCAGGATTGGAAGGGCGGCGGAGTTGCCCTGGATAACGTCCTAATTGAGCATTTTGAAACGGCTTTTTGGGGCTATGAAAGTGATGTGAATTTATTTAAATGCACGGAGATTAATTACAATAAAACAGGGATTCACTTGCAGAATAGAAGTTCACAGTTTACTAGCATAGCGCTTTTTACATTGGGGAACGATACGGCATTGGATCTGAATAGCTCCAACGGGGCCCGATTTTTGGCTAGCCAGCACATTAAGGATGGAAGTTCCAATGATATTCCCATTCTAATTAATGATTTTATGAACGCTGAATTTATAGGCTGCTGGTTTGAGGGACTAAGCAAAGAGCATAAGATGACAGTGCCTTCTTTTATTCAAATTGGTGCTACCAAAGAAACGAAAAATGTGGCCTTGCGTGACTCCATTTTAGCGATAGCGGACAAATTCAATGACACCCAATCCGTATGTAACTATTTTGTGGATGTGGTCATTGGCAAAAAAGTTTTGGTGGACGAGGTGGGAGGGTATCCCCGTAATCTAAAGCAGCTTATTTCTTTCTCTGGCAGCTCTTCCACACAGCAGGTGACACTTCGCTCACATTTGGATTTTAGCTATAGCAATAATCGTTATGACGAGAACAATGGGACAGGGCAGGCTTTGCTGCTGGTCGAGAAATACTCGAACAACGGAATTGAGCATTTGGACGAAACCTTTGTTAAAGCCTACCTGGGAGCAAGGCAAAATCTCCCCGCAGGTAGCTGGCAGAAGGTAAAGTTCAATCAAATCAACCATGATGAGCTGATTGAATTCGACGCGGCGAATAGCCGATGGCGAGCCAAGCGAGCTGGGAAATACAGAATACAAGTTTACATTTCGACCGATCCTCAAGTGGATGGTAATCGCACACGGCTGGCACTTCACCTGAATGATGAGCAGCTTGCCGGGAGCTCCGCCTATGCCTATCTCGATGATAGGGTTATCGGCGGACTGAACTATAGTGCATTGAGTGGAGCAATGGAACTTAGACTGGAAGCGAATTCTTTTATTGATATACGGGTGTTTAGTCAAAATACAATGGATATTTTACCGGGTGGCGGTATCACATATCTCACCGTAAGCCGAATTTAAACCATTATTTCACAGACGATAGATGTTCTGTCGTTTTATATATTGGAAAATGCGCACCATGCTGACTCAGCTTGGTGCTATTTGATGTTTTTATCCATATGGAATATTTTTCTTTCATTCTGACGACAATGGTTAGCAGCACGCGAATAGGCCGGAGGGTTAAGTAAATGGGCTCCGGTGCTTTACGCCAATATGTTGAGGAGGGAACCGATTGTGAAGAAAAAAGTGGTGGCGTTCATCCTGGCTTGCCTGGTATCCTTGACTGCCGTCCCTGTCGGCGGTTGGGCCGAAGAAAGCATACCTGAAAGCAAAACCAAAGAGGGATCAGCGGCTGAGCTAGCTCCCCAGGCTCTCTCGGCGATCCTGATGGATGCAGATACGGGCACAGTCATCTATGAAAAAAACAGTCGTGAAAAGCTTCCTCCAGCGAGCATCACCAAGATTATGACGATGCTGCTGACCATGGAGGCCATTCAGGATGGCAAGCTTAAGCTGACCGATAAAGTTCGGGCCAGCGAATATGCATCTTCAATGGGGGGCTCGCAAATTTTCTTGGAGCCGGGAGAAGAAATGACGGTCGATGAGATGCTGAAGGGAATCGCGATGGCTTCCGGCAACGACGCTTCTGTGGCGATGGCTGAGAAAATTGCAGGGTCTGAGCAGGCTTTTGTCGACATGATGAACGCCAAGGTGCAGCAGCTCGGGCTCAAGGATACCCATTTTGCCAATTGCAACGGTTTGCCTGTCGAGAATCACTATTCTTCTGCGCATGATATTGCGGTTATGAGCCGGGAGTTGTTGAAATACCCGCAAATTACGAAATATACGGGAGCCTATCAGGACTATTTGCGCAAATCCTCGGTAAAACCCTTTTGGCTGGTGAATACGAATAAGCTTGTCCGTTTCTATACTGGAGCAGACGGGCTGAAAACAGGCTATACGGGAGAAGCAAAGTTCTGTCTTTCCGCTACTGCGAAGCGTGATGGCTTGCGTGTCGTAGCTGTCGTGCTTGGGGAGCCGAATACGAAGATACGCAACAATGAAGTATCTTCCATGTTCGACTATGCGTTTTCTCAATATACAATGAAATCCATATACAAGCCGGGTGAATTGCTGGGTAGTGTAAAAGTTGAAAAAGGCGTATTGCCAGAGCTGAAAATTCAGGCTGAGCGTTCTTACAGCGTGTTGGTGAAAAAAGGTGGCAACAAACAAACGTTGCGTCATGAATTACAACTGGCCCCAAGCCTCAAAGCTCCTGTCCGGGCTGGTGACCCAGTCGGTAAGCTGGTCGTCTATCAGGATGGACAACGTCTTAAGGAGTTTAATATCACTTCGCCTGTGGCTATCGAAAAGGCCGGATGGTGGAAATTGTTTAAACGTACCATGTCGAACCTATTTTCTTTGTAGATTTTACGGGGTTTTCTTCTAGTTTTGTCGGAGGGCAGGAATCGTCTGCGGCTACGTAGAAATCCTTGTCCAAGACCGGGAGGAGAGTGAGTAAGCATGAACCTGCAAATTGAAATGGAGCATCACCGGGGGGTACTGATTGTAAGGCTGTCTGGTGAGCTTGATCACCATACGTCGGACATGGTCCGTATGCAAATGGATGAGGCGATTCAGCGTCGGCAATGCGAGCATATTGTGCTCAGCCTGAAGAATCTTCAGTTTATGGATAGCTCCGGCCTTGGCGTTATCTTGGGACGGTACAAACTGATCAAGCAAAAGGGCGGGAAAATGGCAGTCTGTGATGTCAATCCGCCAGTACACCGACTGCTGGATATGTCAGGGCTGTTCAAAATCATGCCCATATATGACAACGAGGGAAATGCGCTCACGGAACTGGAGGTAGTGTCATGAGAGAAGGCACGGGTAACAATTTCATGAGCTTGCAGTTTGCTGCCAAATCGGAGAATGAGGCATTTGCTCGTGTGGCTGTCGCGGCATTTATTTCTAGGCTTGATCCCACAATGGATGAGCTAAGTGATTTGAAAACCGTGGTGTCTGAAGCGGTGACCAACAGCATTATTCACGGTTATGACAGCGACCCGTCAGGTGTTGTAACGATCAAAGTCGGGATTGAAGCGGACGTGATTACGTTGGTTATTGAGGACGCAGGCCGAGGAATTGAGGATCTGGAACTTGCCAAGCAACCTCTATATACGTCCAAACCTGAATTGGAACGCTCCGGCATGGGCTTTACGATTATGGAAAATTTCATGGATGAGTTTGAAGCAGTCAGTGAGCCGGGCGGAGGCACGTCGGTCCGGATGAAGAAAAGGATTGAATCCAAGAAAGCTTTATATAATTAGGAGTTGATCCTATGGAAGCAGGAGGAAAAAAAACTTCGCACAGCTATTTGGAGGATGCGGAAGTCAAGCGGCTTATTGCACTGAGTCAATCCGGTGATAATGAGGCTCGTGAGACACTGGTCAATAGTAATATCCGGCTCGTCTGGTCTGTCGTGCAGCGCTTTATGAACCGGGGGTATGAACCTGACGATCTTTTTCAAATTGGTTGCATCGGCTTGTTAAAATCGGTGGATAAATTCGATCTCAGCTACGAAGTCAAATTTTCAACATATGCAGTACCGATGATTATCGGTGAGATTCAACGGTTCCTGCGTGATGACGGTACACTCAAAGTTAGCCGTTCCTTGAAGGAAACGGCTAATAAGGTCCGCAAAATGAAAGACGAGCTATCCAAACGGCTCAACCGTCTGCCTACAGTCAAGGAAGTTGCTGATGAGCTGGGAGTGACACCGGAGGATGTTGTTTTTGCGCAGGAGGCCAATAAGCCGCCTACCTCCATTCACGAAACGGTATTCGAAAATGACGGTGATCCGATTACACTTATGGATCAGATTGCTGACGAATCACAGGAAAGGTGGTTCGACAAGCTGGCACTCAATGAAGCCATTGGCGGACTATCTGAGCGGGAGCGGTTGATTGTGTACCTGCGCTATTACCGGGATCAGACTCAATCAGAGGTTGCAAGTCGGCTTGGTATTTCTCAGGTACAGGTATCACGGCTGGAAAAAAAGATTTTACAACTGATCCGCGATCAGATTGCCCAATAATAACAGTCAGGATCTTAGTGAAATCCTTATGCTTACGTATTTAAAAAGGGTATTCCAAAGCCATTTTAATGGCCAAGGGTACTCTTTTTTGCGTGGGATAAAAGACAATACACAGAATAGGTTTCCTTGCTTCGTTCCATACTAATCGATAATTACGAGGATAAGGAGGGGATCGGATGACTCATAGTCCGGCTCCTACAGTAGCTCCTATTGTCTACTTGCGGCTCCGTAGCCGTGTCCGCATGATACAAGGGCAGGATTTACATTTGGGTGATGTAGCCCATCTGCTGACTAATCCTGAATGGGAAAAGGATCTGCTTGAGCTTGTTCTCAAGCGGCCGCAGCACCAGGACGGTAATCTGATACTGATAGACATGCTGCAGATCATAGCAAAAATTAGAGATCATATTCCGGGGGTCGTAGTTGAATCTCTCGGGAAGCCACATGTACTTGTGGAACTCGTGGAGAAACCCCGTAAGCCGTCCAAAATACTGTTTGTTTTGGTATGGGTGCTTCTGTTTTTTGGCTCTGCGCTAACAATTATGAATTTTCATGCCGACGTTAGCATGATGGAGGTACAGGTTCGGATTGTGGAGATGATTACGGGACATAAAGATGAACATCCGTACCTGTTTCAAATTGCTTACTCGATCGGCATCGGCTTTGGCATGATCGTTTTTTTTAATCACTTGTTCAAGAAAAATTGGAACGAGGAGCCGACGCCGCTGGAGGTGGAAATGTATCTGTACCAGGAAAATGTGGATCAGTATGTTGTGGCAGAGGAGTATGAAAAGATGGCCCGTTTGCACACAAAGGATAAGAAACCATGATATTTGTACAGGCTGCACTTCAGATTATTTTAGGTATTGCTGGGGGCCTTGCGGTGGGTAGCGGTGTAATTGCTTTTTTTATTGTGCTGGATATCATGCCGCGATTAGCACAACTCACCCGTACGTATAAAAAATCACGTGCATACGAAAAGGCAATGATTATAGGTTCAGTGCTGGGGACTGTGGTCGATTTTTGGAACATCTGCTTGCCACTACCGGGCATATTTACATGGATACCTGGGTTATTTTGCGGAGTGTTTATTGGTTTGCTCGCCGCGGCTTTAACGGAGGTATTGAATCTCCTGCCTATACTCGCCAAGCGACTCCACATGACCGTGTATATGTTTGGCCTATTAATGGCAATGGTGCTTGGCAAGGTGACGGGTTCCTTATTTGACTGGTTTGTATACAACCGTTAACAACGAAAGCGAGGGGGCAAGAAATATGGATCACAGAGCGGATCAAGAGCAACATCAAGACGGGGGAATCGGAAAGGAATATCATACTGACGGAGAAGAGTTGAGTCCATGGAAGGAAAAGCAGGCGCAGGAATCTGCACGTTTTAAACACAAAAAAGAGAGTGAGCGGTCTGATAACGTAGAGGAGTCCGTTCGCTACTGGCAGGCCGAAGATGATATATCGCCGAGGATGAAGGATAATAAGAATACACTTGAAACAGTATTAGGTTTGGGGGAGACCTTTGATGTTGTATTCAGGGAAATGACACTGGGTGGGCGTCATACCGGATATCTGTTCCTAAATACCTTTGCCAAAGATCAGATCATGCTTGAAGTGCTAAAGCGTCTCACCTATCTGACGCCGGATAATCTCTCTTCGGATGGACTACAAGCGTATTTCGAAAATTTTATTCCACATATTCAGGTGGAGAAGACAGATAAGATGTCTGTCGTCATTAACAAGGTGCTGACAGGAATGAGTGCCTTTTTCATGGAAGGTGAACGTTTTTCCCTTATTCTGGATACTCGTAATTATCCGGTGCGTAGTCCGGAGGAACCTTCTTTGGAGCGGGTTGTGCGCGGTGCCCGCGACGGGTTTACTGAAACAATGCTTACAAATGTAGGTTTGGTGCGCCGACGTTTGCGGGACCCAGGACTTAAATTTGAGGCTATGCAGGTCGGGCGTCGAACCCGAACAGACGTATGTTTGGGCTACATTGACGATATTGTGGATAAGGTGATGGTGGATACTGTACGAGACAAAATTAAAAATGTTAATTTGGATGGTATTCCGCTGGCCGATAAGCAATTAGAGGAGACGATTATCAATAAAGGTTGGAATCCATATCCATTAGTACGATATTCGGAGCGACCAGATGTCGTGGCATCGCATATTATGGAAGGAAGGCTCGTTATTTTCGTCGATACCTCACCCAGCGTGATGATCTTACCAACCACTTTTTTTGATTTGTGTCAGCATGCAGAAGAGAATCGGCAAACTGCTTTTATGGGAAGTTATTTGCGCTGGGTACGTTTTTTAGGCATATTTGCCTCGATGTTTCTGCTTCCCATGTGGCTGCTAATGGTCATCAATCCCGAATTAAAACCGGCGTTTCTCGATTTTATCGGTCCTCAAAAGGAAGCACATCTTCCGCTGATTGCACAGTTTATCATCGTGGAACTAGGGGTCGATCTTATGCGAATGGCGGCTGTGCATACTCCGACACCGCTGGCTTCCGCTATGGGCTTGATCGCAGCCATTATGGTCGGTGATATAGCGGTTCAGACGGGACTTTTCGTGAATGAGGTCGTGCTGTATATGGCTGTCGCTGCCATAGGAATGTTCGCAACACCGAGCTACGAGCTAGGGCTGGCGAATAGACTGATTCGACTATTCCTGCTGATTGCTGTTGCAATTTTTCACGTACCGGGCTTTGTCGTGGGTACGACACTGATCATTTTGATGCTGACGCTGCATCGGTCATATAATTCTTCGTATTTGTGGCCGTTCATTCCTTTTAATGCCAAAGCGTTAGCTTCCATCTTGTTCCGCATGCCTGTACTAGATGCACCTAACCGCCCGTCATCTAACAAAACGAGGGACAATACGCGTATGCCCCATACGGATGCCGACACAGATTCGAACTCAGGCAATGGACAGGAGCATTAATATAAATGATCTGCATAAAAATCCATTGTTCTTGATGTTTTTTTTGCTATACTGGTGTAAACATTCGATGGAATATGACTAGCTTGTTCCAGAAAGAGAGGCGCCAGAACATGTATTTGCATGGAAGCAGTAAAATTAACAGCAATGGACATTTGGAAATCGGCGGTTGTGATACAACACTTTTGAAAGAGCGTTTTGGCACACCGCTATATATTGTTGACGAACAGTTAGTCCGCCGGCGCTGCCGGGAGTATATAGAAGCTTTTCGTGAAACCGGATTGAAGTTTCAAGTCGCTTATGCAAGCAAAGCGTTTTGTGTTATGGCGATGTGCGCTTTAGCTGCTGAAGAAGGGATGTCGCTTGACGTAGTTTCCAGTGGAGAATTGTTTACTGCGCTACAAGCAGGGTTCCCGGCAGAGCGAATCCATTTCCACGGCAATAACAAAACACCGGAAGAAATTGAAATGGCGTTAGATGCGCAAATTGGCTGCTTCGTCGTCGATAGCGAAATGGAGTTGCATTTGTTGCAGGCCCTTGCCTCCGAGAAAGAACAGCAGGTGAATATCTTACTGCGGGTTACACCAGGGGTTGAGGCGCATACGCATGAATATATGGCCACAGGTCAAGAAGATTCAAAATTTGGCTTTGACATTGGAAACGGTACAGCAAGCCAAGCAGTGGAACAGGCTATCAAGCTAGACCATCTTAACCTGCTGGGGGTACATTCTCATATCGGTTCGCAAATATTCGAAGTGAATGGCTTCCAAATGGCTGCTGAACGGGTTGCAGCTTTTTCCAGAGAAATTAAGGAACAGCTTCAGTTTTCTTTCAAAGTGATTAATCTGGGCGGGGGATTTGGCATTCGCTACACAGAAGAGGACACACCACTGAAAGTATCAACCTATGTACAGGCTATCGGCGAAGCGGTGAAAACTTATTTTTCAGGACTTTACGATGAACTTCCAGAAATTTGGATTGAGCCGGGACGTAGTATTGTAGGCGATTCAGGCACGACCTTATATACGGTAGGAAGCATCAAGGATATCCCGCAGGTACGCAAATATGTCTCGGTAGATGGCGGGATGACAGATAATCCACGCCCTGCACTGTATCAGGCCAAGTATGAAGCGATGCTGGCTAATCGAGCGCAGGATACGAACGAAGAGACGGTGTCCATTGCGGGCAAATGCTGTGAAAGCGGCGATATGCTGATTTGGGATGTAGAGCTGCCTCGTATAAATAGCGGCGATTTGCTCGCTGTTGCCTCAACCGGAGCCTACAATTACTCCATGGCGAGTAATTATAACCGAATACGTCGACCAGCAGTTGTATTTGTCAGCAACGGTGAGGCCGAGTTGGTAGTGCGTCGGGAAACCTACGAAGATATCGTACGCAACGATGTTGTGCCACAGCGCTTGATTCGTGATCAAGCTAGTCCAGTGGTTCAGCCCAACGCCAAGATTACCGTTTCGTCCTGATTTTAGAATTGTAAGATCAAGCAGGCCATTGAGTCGGTAATAATACACCGGGGACAATGGCTTTTTTTTTTGGACAAGACTTTGCTAAGCGCGGCAATTCATAGTAAACTGGAACTTGATGTTATTTAGTTCTCAAAACAGGTTGAAAAGGAGATACAAACAATGAAAAAAGGTAGAATAGATCTTGAAAACGGCGGTATCGTTGAAATTGACTTTTTCCCAGAAGAAGCTCCAAACACCGTTGCTAACTTTGAAAAGCTGGCAAACAGCGGTTACTACAACGGTTTGAGCTTCCACCGTGTCATTCCGGGCTTTGTTGCTCAAGGTGGTTGTCCAATCGGTAACGGTACAGGCGGTCCTGGTTACACGATTGACTGTGAAACAGCTACGAATACAACAAAGCATGCCAAAGGCGTTCTGTCCATGGCTCATGCAGGTCGCAACACAGGTGGCAGCCAATTCTTTATCTGCTACGCTCCACAACCACATTTAGATGGAGTACATACTGTATTTGGTAAAGTAACCAAAGGTATGGAATTCATTGATGCTGTAAAACAAGGCGACAAAATGAAAGAGGTTAAAGTATTTGACGTGTAATTTTACCGTTAATTACATGATCTTTTTCAAATAGCGTTGCACCTAAGCCGTTCTGTCTTTGGACAGGGCGGCTTTTGTTGTCTTTTGTTTGACGGTTTATTGATTTTCGCAATCACGTAGGCGTTACAGTGCGTAAGATCACATTCGAAAAGTAAGTGTTGTGATAGCCTTTCGATAAGAATGCATTTTCCATTTATTTTATATGAGTATTCAAACTCAGTAAGGATTGGAAAAGAAGGGGGCTTATCACATTGTCTATTTTAACGCGCACAAATCGACTCGGATTTTTTGAAATCCGGCTGGAATCCATTGGTGGACTCGGCGCTAATCTGGCTGGCAAAATGTTGGCCGAAACCGGGGTGCTTGGTCTGGGGCTGAATGCTTCAAATTTTTCGTCCTACGGTTCGGAAAAAAAGGGAACTCCGGTTAAAAGCTTCGTCCGCTTCTGTGAGCCGGAGGTCGATATTCGGGATCACAGTCCGATTGAGCAACCGCATGTGGTAGGCATTTTCCATGAAACGTTATACAAAACGGTAAATGTAATCAGCGGACTGCCAGCGGATGGGATTGTAGTGGTTAATTCCACGCGTCCAGCAGAAGAAATACGGGCTGATTTGGGACTGGTATCCGGTACATTGGCGGTGGTGGATGCGATGGGCATCGCACTGGAAGAGCGAACCAAACTAAATACGTCCATGCTCGGTGCCTTGTTCCGTGTCTGTGATTTCCTGGACCCGGAAGCGATGAGATCGGTTATACGCAGTACCTTTGAAAAGAAAAATCCGCTGTTAGTGGAACCTAATCTCCGTACATTTAACCGTGGTTATGAGGAAATGGAACTGCACGTATATCCAGTTACTGATGACGCAGAGGATCGGGTTTTTGAACGTCCGCAGCCATTGATGGGATACGAAACGCAACTACTGGGGGGCGTTATTGCAACTCAGGGAAACAGCATGACGAGAGATGTTAGTGGTTCACGTCAGGGGTATGTGCCTGAATATGAAGCTGATAAATGTACCCATTGTGCCAAGTGTGATTCGATTTGCCCGGATTACTGTTTTGTATGGGAAGAGCAAGCTGACAAACGCGGAAGAATGATGCCATTTTTGCAAGGGATTGATTACCAGTATTGCAAAGGATGTCTGAAATGTGTAGATATTTGCCCATCGGGGGCATTAAGCTCGCGTCGTGAGCAATGGGGATGGGCGGAACAGAATCGAGTTGCCCACCAATTTCCGGTATATGAAGGAGGGCGTGCGTAATGGCAAAACTGGAGGAAGAACTCAAACAGACAGGCGCCGCGCAAGTGACAACGTTCGAATCCGGTAATGAAATGGCAGCTACGGCGGCTGCGCAGATTAATTATCATATGATGGGATATTTCCCGATTACTCCATCTACTGAGGTAGCGCAGTATTTGGATCAGATGAGAACGAGAGGTCAGCATAATATTAAGCTGGTTGCAGCAGACGGAGAACACGGATCGGCAGGGATTTGTTATGGAGCTGCCGCAGCGGGAGCGAGGGTTGTGAACGCCACTAGTTCGCAAGGTTTCCTGTACATGCTGGAGCAGTTACCTGTTCAGTCAGGTACCCGTTTTCCAATGGTTATGAATCTGGTGACACGAGCTGTCAGTGGTCCCCTGGATATTCGCGGGGATCATTCGGATCTGTACTATGGTTTGAATACAGGCTGGGTCATTTTGACGGCAAGTACACCACAGGCTGTGTATGATATGAACATCATGGCACTAAAAATCGCAGAGCATAGCGATGTTCGGCTACCTGTAATGGTTGCATATGACGGTTTTTATACGTCCCATCAAAAACGTAAAGTGCAATATTTTGCAGATGCTGAGACCGTGCGCGGTTTTGTAGGTCCTAACCCGAACTTAAATTATCCGAATATTACTGATTTTGATCATCCTGTTACCGTAGGTGCGCATATGAACGGTGATGACCTGACGAATAATCATGTTCAGCTGTCCGAAGCACTGAAGCTGTCAGAAGGAGTATATGAGCAGGTAGCAGCAGAATATGCCGCTTTATCCGGTCGGGAATACCCGATTTTAGATCTGTATCAAATGGAGGATGCTGAGGTCGCGGTATTCCTGTTGAATTCGGCGGCTGAATCGGCTAAGGATGTGGCGGATCAACTCCGTGCGCGCGGGATTAAAGCTGGTGTGATACGTCCGAATACCATCCGACCGTTCCCAGCCGCACAACTGCGGGAAGCCTTACGTGATGTCAAGGCGCTGCTGGTAGGTGAACGTGCAGACTCGTATGGGGCAGACGGCGGGAACTTAACGCATGAAATTAAGGCGGCCTTGCAGGAGGACCCACTGAATCGGACACTCGTGTTGAGCCGTATCTTTGGCTTGGGCGGCAAGGATTTTTATGCGGAAGATGCAGAGGCGTTCTTCCAGCTTGCGATTGAGGCGGCAGAGGCCGGACGAGCGGAGAAGCCCTTTGATTATTACGGTATTAATCCGGGTTCACCGGACAAGGTGATGCCGCAAGTTATGCAGCCGCCACGTGGCAATGCATACCGTACGGGCCTGATTCAGGTTACGCCGGACGAGGCGACCGGGAAGCTCAAAGTCAAGGTGCCACCCCTGCGGTCGTTGACAACCAAACCACGCCGTCTTACACCAGGTCACGGGGCTTGCCCAGGATGTGGGGCATTGTCTGCGCTGGAACTGTTTTTCAAAGGTATTGAAGGGGATATTGTCGTGTTGTTCCAGACAGGCTGCGTATATGTGACGACGACAGGGTATCCCTATACATCACACAAACAACCGATGATCCACAATCTTTTTCAAAACGGGGCCGCTACACTTTCAGGAGCGCTGGAAGCTTATATGGAAATGAAGCGCCGTAATGAAATTGAAATGTCGGACGATCCGACCTTTATCATGATCAGTGGTGACGGTGGGATGGATATAGGTATGGGTTCTGCCATTGGTGCGGCTCTGCGTAATCATAAGCTGATCATGCTGGAATATGATAACGAAGGGTACATGAATACAGGTTCACAGCAATCATACTCCACTCCGGTTGGTCACATGACTAGTACGTCAGGTGTAGGGAAAATGCAAAAAGGAAAGCAAGGACATCACAAGGATACCGTGCAAATCATGGCTGCTTGTAACATTCCGTATGCTTTTACAGCAGCTGAAAGTCATCCGCAGGATATGCTGCGCAAAGCAGCCAAGGCTCAATGGTATGCGAACAACGTGGGTACGGCCTATGGTAAGATCCTGTGCGCCTGCCCGCTGAATTGGAAATCCGAAGACAGACTGGGCACCAGCATTGTGGGCGCTGCAGTCGAGTCTTGTTTCTTTCCTTTGTACGAAATAGAGCAAGGCAGTACGACGATTACGTACAATCCGGAAGACAAGGGAAAACGGATTCCAGCTGCTGAATGGTTGAAATTAATGGGTAAAACGAAGCATCTTCTCAAGGAGGAGGCTACGCTGGCTACCTTTGAGCAGGAGATTGAGCGTCGCTGGACTATCCTGAAAAAGAAACATGAAATTTCAGAGCTATAATTACGTTTTTTGCATAATCATCGATTAACATTGTTAGCCGCTGTTACTGTAGTGGTTCAATCAAGATTCTTTGCGTTTATTGCGCAAAGAATCTTTTTTGTCGTTTATGGGTTGAAGCATAAAAAAACAGGTAATGATTTCCGATATAGGAGTGGAGGCCTATAAGAGGCACGTTAAAAAGTTTTCTTCTGAATTTTAAGATGCAATGAGGTGCAGGTAATGATTAAGCTGAATACAGTTGAAATAATCGAAATTATAAAGAAGCAGATCCCTAAGGTTATGAACATCAAGCCAGTGGAGCTAAAGTTTACGGATGATTTTGGACGGGCATCGTTGGCAGCGACAGAACACAAATTCACGCTGACGAACCAGCATTATTCTGCCAAGGTGATGGATTGCGTGTTAGAAACACAGGTACGCCCCATTTTAATGTGCGAAATTATTTATTTTCTGAAATGCGAGTTTATTGACGGACATGTTGATGTGCGACTGGATTATGAAGCATGTTCTGAGGAAGGACGGGGACCGGTTGCTTCAGCCGTAATTACCTTTGATCATGCAACAGAGTTGGGAGTCGAGGAACTGGCCGATCTGATTGACTTGGCGCTTCATATGAATGATAAAACCTGGTTTGAAGAACTCTCCAGCCAATATGTCAAAACCAAAGCAGGAGCTTCTATTAGATAACTTGCTTTTTTTAGAAGTCGGTGCTAATATACGTAACAAGTTTAATGTTAATTCAATTAAATAAGAGCAAGATCCTTCGGGGCGGGGCGAAATTCCCCACCGGCGGTGATGACATGTTTGTGGACCGTTTTTGTGAGAAACAGCATGGCTTAGTCCGTGACCCGGATGCTGAATGATCGGCAGAAGGTGGACCTGGTGCAAATCCGGGACCGACAGTATAGTCTGGATGGGAGAAGGATACGAAGCGCATGTGCATGACGTGACATGTGCCGATTTTTAGCATACCCAATTGTGCGTACGGCTTATTTCGTTGTAGGACAGCATCGGGCGATAGTTTGCTTAAGCTTTCTTTTTGATGGTGTTCAGAGCGTATTTGGTTGTATCCTCAGTCATGCTTTCTATTGGCAAACCTATGATTTCATGTCGTCTTAAGATGCATATGAACTGCGCTTGTATACTACAAATGTGACTCTCATCACCCCCATGACGGATTGAATCCGAACTGGGGGTTTTTTGCGCTTATAGCTGATGAATTAGGGATAAACTGAAATGTAGTGGAAAGGAGTGAAGGCATGTTTACCGGATTGGTCGAGGAAGTGGGTCGCATTCAAACTATTTCCAAAAGCGGTGAAGCGATGGTGCTGGGGATTTCGGGTTCCGTGGTGTTGGGCGATTTGAAAATAGGAGACAGTGTCTCAGTGAATGGCGTTTGCCTGACGGCGATACAGATCGGTACGAAAGACTTTAAGGTTGATGTGATGCCGGAAACCTTTCGCAGCAGTAATCTGAAAGAGTTGAGATCAGGCAGCCGAGTCAACCTGGAGCGAGCGATGGCGGCGAGCGGAAGGTTCGGAGGACATATCGTGCAAGGACATGTGGACGGGACGGGAACGATTCGCGGGGTAACATCAGATCAGAATGCAGTTGTGTTCGAAATTGAGCCTAAAAATCAAACATTATTTAAATATATTCTTCTCAAAGGGTCAATCACAATTGATGGTATCAGCCTCACAGTCGCACAGCGTACGAGAGATACCTTTGCCGTATCCATTATTCCCCACACCTTATCCGAAACGGCCTTACAAGCCAAACGTGAGGGAGATACCGTCAATATCGAATGCGATATTTTGGGCAAATATGTAGAACAGCTTTTAAATTACAGAGGTGCAGCGGAGGCGGAGAGAGTAGAAGAAGCTCCTCTCAGTTTGGACTATTTGGCGAAACACGGCTTTGCCTGATATTGAAGGGTAAGCCTGTTTAGGAGCATTCGTGGCACAAGACATAAGGAGGAAAGTGTTATGGATAGAGGTAGCCAAACAAGTGCAATGGCAAACGTCATAGAGCATGGCGAGTTGGAACATGACGAAGAGATTCGTTTGGATTCCATCGAAGCAGCGTTGGAGGACTTAAAAAACGGTAAAGTTGTTATTGTGGTGGATGATGAACAGCGCGAAAATGAAGGCGATTTTATCGCTTTGGCTGAAAAAGCGTCGCCTGAGGTCATTAATTTCATGATTACAGAAGGTCGCGGGTTGGTCTGTGTGCCAATCACACGACAAAGAGCCGAGGCCTTGGAATTGCATCCTATGGTAGAGCAAAATACAGATTTCCACGGTACTGCCTTTACGGTATCGGTAGATCATATGGAGACAACAACGGGTATTTCAGCGGCCGAGCGCTCCTTGACTGTACGCGCCTTGGCAGACGAAGCAGTCACAGGCAGTGATTTCCGCAAGCCTGGTCACATGTTCCCGCTGATTGCTCGCGATGGTGGTGTCTTGCAGCGTGCTGGTCACACTGAAGCGGCTGTTGATCTGGCCCGACTCAGTGGCTTCAAGCCTGCTGGGGTCATTTGCGAAATTATAAAGGAAGATGGCTCAATGGCCCGCCTGCCTGATCTGGCAGTGGTCGCCAAGCGACATCAATTGAAGCTGATCAGTATTCAGCATTTGGTGGACTACCGTCGTCGTTTGTCATTGTAAAAATACATCTTGGTTCCAAGTAAATCTGAAGTATTGTCCGAAGTCCCTAAATAATTAAACTAAGAGAGGTTGATTAAACATGGCACGTTTTCTAGAAGGTAATCTCGTATCGAACGGTTTAAAATATGGTATTGTGGTAGGCAGATTTAATGAGTTTATTACGAGCAAGCTGTTAAGCGGCGCAATTGACGCACTTCAACGACATGGTGCACAGGAAGATGAAATTGATGTAGCCTGGGTTCCGGGTGCATTTGAAATTTCACTGATTGCACAAAAAATGGCTGCAAGTGGCAAATATGATGCCGTAATTACGCTGGGTACGGTCATCCGTGGTTCTACTTCACATTATGATATCGTCTGCAATGAAGTGGCCAAGGGTGTGGCAGCGAGCAGCCTGAAAACGGGAGTGCCCGTTATTTTTGGTGTAGTGACTACAGAAAACATTGAACAGGCTATTGAACGAGCAGGTACGAAGGCTGGTAATAAAGGTTGGGATTCTGCATTGGCTGCGATTGAAATGGCCAATCTCGGCAAGCAATTTTAATTATAGGAATAGCTGAATAGAACGCTATAAACTGCAAGGTGAAAAAGGGATTGGATTGTTAAGCAAGGCGATGACGTATATACTACAGAAAGAGGGATTGATAACGTAGAGCATAAGTGCTATAGGGAAAGGTATTGTTGAATGATGATTGGAGTAAGGCAGGGGGAAGCACATTGACAGTCGTAAATTACAAGCTGGAAACATTCGAGGGTCCGCTGGATCTACTGTTGCATCTGATTGATAAAGCCGAGATCGACATTCAGGATATCCCGATTAGCGATATTACTGATCAGTATATGGCTTTTTTGCACAGTATGCAGGAGCTGGAACTGGACATTACGAGCGAGTTTCTGGTGATGGCGGCGACGCTCTTATCTATTAAGAGTAAATTGTTGCTTCCCAAGCCACCTGTGATGGAATATGACGATTTGGATTTTTATGAGGAAGAGGATTATGATCCACGTGAGGAACTGGTCCGCAAGCTGGTGGAGTATCGTAAATATAAAGGGATTGCTCGCCATCTAAGTGAACGTGAGTGGGAGCGGAGTCTAATTTATGGCAAGGAGCCAGAAGATCTAAGCGCATTCCTGCCTACTGAACCCGTAAATCCGGTACATGGGCTGCATGCAAGCGATTTGGTCGCGGCCTTTCAGCGTGCTTTGCGCAAAGCAGAACGACGTACGACGGTAACTCGTGTTCATCGGGACGAAATTTCAGTCAAGGACCGTATCCGGCAAGTTATCGGAGCTTTAGAGATGGTGGGGAATGGAGGACGGCTGCTGTTCTCTAAGCTGATGCATGAGGATATGTATCGACATGAAGTGGTTGTGACCTTTTTGGCTATCCTTGAACTGATGAAAATGAAACAAATTTTCTGTTATCAGGAGAAGCTTTTCGATGATATTGTAATGGAGTGGAGAGGGGATTTACGGGTTAATGGATTATCTGAAGCTGAAATCAATTATTGAGGGACTGCTGTTTCTCGCAGGAGAGGAAGGGTTGTCCACCAAGCAGATCGCCGACATTGTAGAGCAGCAGCAAGAGCTGGTTGAACAGTGCCTGGAAGATATGAAGCAGGACATGGAGCAGGGAGGAAGAGGCCTGCAACTTGTCCGTATTGCCGGTCATTATCAGCTTGCAACTTTATCCGAACATGCACCTTACTTTGAAAAGCTCGCATACTCTCCGGCACGTGCCTCACTGTCTCAAGCTGCTTTGGAGACGCTGGCCATTGTGGCCTACCGCCAGCCCATTACAAGAGTTGAAATCGAAGAGATTCGGGGTGTCAAATCCGAGCGGGCCATACATACACTGGTCAACAAGGAGCTCATTGAAGAGAAAGGTCGAGCTGAAGCCATCGGACGGCCAATATTGTACGGAACGACGAAATCATTTTTGGATTATTTCGGTCTGGGCTCTTTGGCAGATCTACCACAACCGGAGTTGTTCGAAGATTCGGACAATTTGGAGGAAGAGACTCAATTATTGTTCGAGCGTCTGGAGAGCAGCCAGCCTGCAGCCAACGATCTGGATCTTGAATCCCAATAAAGTTCATCCGGATCTTGCAGCTCACTTATGTAAAATATCAAATAGACAGCCAGTCCTCAAGTAGTTAGGGGCTGGCTGTTGGTATTTTAAGATGCATGATTTTCCGGCGAACGGTCATACTATTTTTGCCATGATATTTATAGCAAAAAGGTAGGGAGGACTCGCCAGTGTGGAAATGGATCAGTATCGCCATCATCGTCGTTATATTACTTGTGCTGGCTATTTTGCTCTCTCGTATTCGATTGAAGCTGGATATTGCCAAACATGACAATGATGATCGGGCGCATCTAGAGATCAGATTTCTATACGGGATGATTAAAATAAATTACGATGTTCCGGCCATTCTCATAACAGGTTTGAAAAAAGGGCTTCTCTATCGGCTTGATCGCAACAAAAACATACATAAAACGGATGCCTCCGTGGATAGCGGTAATATTGATACAGAAAAAATCAAGCAATTTATATATGATATACAGGTTTTGCTCAAGGGTACAAAATCATTGCAGAGATGGATGAAACAAACATTGACCCATGTGACGATGTCCAAAATGGAATGGTCTACCAATATTAGCCTTGCAGACGCGGCCTATACAGCGACCTCAACCGGTATTTTGTGGGGATTAAAAACGACCTTGATCGGTTTTGCTTCCAGCTTTGTGCGCATGGACTGTACCCCCAAGCTGTATGTTGTGCCCTATTGGGTGGATCGCCTACGATTTACCACCACCTTGAACTGTGAAGCAAAAATATCGCTCGGCTATTTAATTTTCTCCATGACCATCTTATCTTACCGCATCTGGCGCGTTCCGGGTGGACCGGAGGCATGGAAACGGGTTTTTTCAAAGAAAACTGAGAATCGTCATAAATAGTGTAGAGTGATGAGCGCCAACATAGGGTAGTCATAAAAAAGCGGAGATCACGTGGGCACGAGGGGATGCATACATATTTCCTTGAACTGCTGCACACAATAGCGAAAGAAAAGGCAGTCTACGCTTGAGATAAGCAGAGGAGGAATTAATCATGTCAGATCACCCGATTCAAGGGCTCATGCAAACCGCAATGGAAAACATCAAAGCCATGGTAGATGTGAATACGATTGTAGGAGACGCGGTGGAAACACCCGATGGTTCCGTTATTTTGCCAATCAGTAAGGTAGGATTTGGTTTCGCTGCCGGGGGAAGTGATTTTAACGTAGACGAAGAGGCACTTCATACTTCCTCGGCTTCGGGTAATCATAGCGGGAAGGAAGGTCATCCTTTTGGTGGCGGTAGCGGTGGTGGTGTATCTATTCATCCCATTGCTTTTCTGGTTGTTGGCAAACAGGGGGCACAAATCGTTCCATTGGACAATCAAACGCATCTGATTGAGAAACTCATTGACTCCACCCCATACCTGATTGATAAGGTTCAGTCTATCTTCCGGAATGCAGGCGGCAACGTGCAGACTCCACCCCCACAGGTACCTGTAGATATTAATATTGATCAGAGTAATTCTGGACCGGCTTACTTGTAAAAGTCATTGGAAATGAAAAGCGTTCTCTCAGGAAGGTATCCCAAAGCCGAGTATAGGCTAAGGAATACCTTCTTTTTTGCTTACACTTGGCCCTATCCCCGAATATACTGCCTTCCCCCAATGACAGCATGTATACGGTGACTGTATTCCTGGTGATACAAAGTAGGCAGCGACAATTCATTTTTTCGATTTCCTTCGGTAGCGAACTGCGATAAGTAGATGAAGTCCGGATAGACCACTTCATTCGTCAAATAAGCAGATACCGTGGCTTCCGGCCGACGATGTTGATTCAGGGAATCGATAATACCCTTCGCCGGCAAGATGCCAATCCCATGTCCATAAAACAAGTCTTCCTTCAGCTTAACGACATTTTCTCCTTTCCATTCCAATGTTTCAGATGACACATCCGGATTGTTGAAATACAGAATATCGCCAGGAGCTGCTTTATGACTCCCTTGCTGCTGTATGAGCCTGAGGTCACTGTCATAATGCCAGTCATACAGCAGCATACCTGCAAAAATCCGATTAAACTCACTTTCCAGAATGGAATCCAGCACTCCTTTGTACAGCACAATAACCATAGCTGTTGCACATTCAAAAGCGTATTGATGACCGTTTAAAAAAATGTCTCTGATCCCCTCTGCCGGAGTGACACCTGCTTTAATCTGAAAACCACCCTTTTCCGTTAAATCCCAAAATTGCTGGTTGCAACGTGCGGTAGCAAAAGTGGCAAAGGATACACCGCTTCGATGCAATGCTTCTGCGGACTCTACAATCCGTGATCTTAAAATCATTTCAAACTGGAGACGCAGCATGATGTAACCCCCAAATCCATATTTAACTTTGGTAACTAATATATATGTACTCGGGAGGGCAAGTTGCTTGGTTTATGCAGAAAGAAAGCAAAAAGAGAGCGGCTAATGGCTGTCCCGTAAAGGAATTTTCTGTTATAAAGGTGGACATACTTTGAACAGCTTGGACATAGAATGGTACAAGACTTGCTCAAAACCGGAGGAATCCAAATGTTTAAAAAAAAGCAACACATTCACGCGGACCGCAGCCATTTTTTGAATAAGGCACGCGCATTTGTTTTGCCGCTGGTGCTTCTGCTTATTTTTTCATTGCCGCTTACGTTGCTGAGTCCACAGCCCGTTCGGGGAGCGATAAAAACAGAAGCAGCGCCGCCCGCAATAGGAACCCATGCACAGGCTGCTTCTTTAATTGATGTCACATCAGGAAGAATCATTTATTCTACCGAGGGTGACCGGGAGCTACGTATTGCCAGCCTGACCAAGATTATGACTGCAATCGTGGCCATTGAACATGGACGCTTGCAGGACCGGGTAAAGGTGAGTCCAACCGCGTATGCCAAAGAAGGGTCCTCGCTTTTTCTGCAAATGGGTGAACAAATGTCGCTGGAAAATATGCTGTACGGCTTAATGCTCCGTTCTGGTAATGATGCCGCTTCTGCCATTGCTGAGCATGTGGGGGGGACGGAAGAGGGATTTGTCCATTTGATGAATGACAAGGCGGTTCAGCTTGGGCTAAGCCACACACATTTTGCTAATCCTCACGGGCTGGATGCCGAGGGACATTATTCCTCAGCCAATGATATGGCCCGACTTACTGCTTATGCGCTGCATAATCCAACTTTTGCCCGTATCGTAAAAACAGAACTGAAAAAAGCACCGAATCCCAACGATTCTTGGGACTACTCATGGCACAACAAAAACAAAATGCTGCGGCTGTATGAGGGAGCTGACGGTGTGAAAACAGGCTTTACCAAAAAAGCGTTTCGTTGTCTGGTCAGCTCGGCCACACGGGACGGCCGCCAGCTCGCTGCCGTTACCTTGAATGACGGGGACGATTGGAACGATCATGCACGTATGCTTGATTACGGATTCCGATATTATCCGCTCATTCCGATTACGGACAAGCAGCAACCTATCGATGGTTACCCACTATTAACAGGAACAAGCTTTGCCTATCCTTTACATGATGGTGAGAAGACCCAGTTGCACAAAAGACTGGTGTTGTATAAAAATTCTGCTTCTGCAGACAGACCGGACGTATCTTTTGGCTTACGAGGGCGGGTCGAATTCCTATTGGAAGGTAAACTTATCGGTTCTGTTCCTGTGTATGAAAAAGGTAGTAAGCTGCCTGCTCAAAGTACCGTACACCCACAGCAAGAGGCTCCAACTGCACAAGATCCTGCGAACAATACTCAGCAACAAGGTTGGACGAGCAGATGGAACGAAATCCTGAAAAATTTGTTTGGAGCCTAGGGCAAGCAGGAAATTAGAGCTGGGACGTGTCACATCATTGGGAAAAGGAGGAATCAGCCATGATTCATCTCATATGGGTGGCTTTGATTTGTATTGGATTTGTATTTGCTGCCGCGCAGGGAAATATTGAGGTGGTGACGAAAGCAGCTTTTGACGGGGCAACTACGGGGGTTACAGTGTGCTTTGGACTGATAAGTGTGCTGGTGTTTTGGATGGGCATGATGAGGCTGGCTGAAGATGGCGGGCTCTTACAGAAAATATCCAAGTTGCTTTCTCCTTTGGTTGCCTTTCTCTTCCCTGATGTTCCGCGTAATCATCCCGCTATGGGTTACATTTTGTCCAATATGAGCGCCAATTTGCTGGGTCTGGGGAATGCAGCCACACCGATGGGAATCAAGGCTATGCAAGAGTTGCAGACGCTCAATCCAGATAAGCAAACCGCCACACCAGCCATGTGTACGCTGCTCGCCCTGAATACGGCCAGTATTACGCTTATTCCTACGACGTTGATCGCGATACGGCTTAATTTTCATTCCGCACATCCGGCAGAAATCGTCGGTACGACGCTGGTAGCGACCGCAATAGCCACCTTTGCTGCTATTGCGGCGGATCGTTGGTACCGTAGTCGAGAATTGCGCCGCCGTCCTCCAGCGATTCCGCCGTCCCAGACATCCTTGGCACCACTCACCTCATCAGCACCAACATCTGCTGCCTCTTCAACGACGCTGCCCGTATCTTCACCTGCCGTTCCGCGAACGGGAATCACGGCTGCCAAGGGCAGGGACACCACTTGGAAAGGATGAGGGAGGCATGCTTAATTTTATAAACCTCGTATCGACTTGGGCCATTCCGGTTATTCTCGCTTTTATTCCTTTATATGCATATGCTAAAAAGGTACCTGTCTACGATTCTTTTGTGGATGGAGCCAAAGACGGCTTTTCTACCGCCATCAGCATTATTCCTCATCTCGTAGGCATGATGGTGGCGATTAGCATTTTTCGAGCATCCGGCGCTTTAGACTATTTGATCTCCTGGGTAACCCCATGGATTAAACACTGGGGTGTACCCGGTGAGGTACTGCCTTTAGGCTTGCTTCGTCCATTGACGGGCACCGGTTCACTTGCGTTCACGACGGATCTAATTCGCACTTATGGCCCGGATTCCATGATCGGTCGGATCGCCTCAACGATTCAGGGCAGCACAGACACGACGCTATATGTGCTAACTGTATATTTTGGTGCGGTAGGTATCCGCAATGGACGGTATGCTTTGAAGGTAGGACTATTTTCAGATGTGGTTGGTTTTGTGGCAGCCATTGCCATTTGCCTGCTTGTATTTTAATTTCTGCATCGTTTTTTGAACGGGGGTTGTGATTTTGCTCATGGATGGGTATCATTAGCATGAGGTGAATTAGCGAACATGGAAAGATTGCAGAAAATATTGGCCCAAGCTGGTGTAGCTTCCAGACGTAAATGTGAAGAGCTTATTCAGTCGGGCAGCGTGGAAGTGAACGGGGTTGTCGTAACTGAACTGGGAACGAAGGCAGACCCTGATCAAGATATGATTACGGTAAAGGGACGCCCGATCAAAACCGAGAAAAAAATCTATCTGATGATGAACAAACCTAAAGGAGTCATTACGAGTGCTTCCGATCCGGAAGGCCGTAAAATCGTGTCAGACTATCTGAAAGGCGTTAAGGAACGCGTATATCCGGTAGGGCGTCTCGATTACGACACCGAAGGACTGCTGTTGCTTACCAATGATGGCGAGTTCGCCAATCTGCTCACCCATCCCAAGCATCATGTGCCCAAGACATATGTGGCAACAGTCAAAGGCGTTCCGCATGGTACTGAGCTGGACAAGCTGAAAAAAGGAATCGTGCTGGAAGATGGCATTACTGCACCAGCCGAGGTAGAATATAAAGATGTAGATCCGAATGGTAAGGAGTCTGTGATCCAGATTACCATTTATGAAGGCAGAAATCGCCAGGTAAGACGGATGTTTGAGGCCATTTCACACCCGGTCATCAGACTCAAGCGAATTGCCTTCGGTGATCTTTTGCTACAAAACTTGAAGCGCGGTCTGACCAGACCCTTAACCAAGGACGAAATCAACCGTCTCATTCAACTTGCCAAATCAGACAACACGAAAAAGAAACGGACAGGACGGGGGTCATAACCCCGGCCTTTTTGGTGTAAAGAGACTGTTGGATGAGAGTAAAGTTTGACCAAGCACGGGAAAATAGTAAAATAGAGAGAATGGTTTTTTTAGCGAAGGGGCTGGGAATATGTCAGAACAAAGCAACCGCATATTAATTGTAGATGATGAAGAACGCATTCGCCGCCTTCTGCGGATGTATCTGGAAAAAGAAGGATATGCAATTGACGAAGCTGAGGATGGTGAGATTGCCCTCCAAAAAGCGACTGCAAGCGATTACAGCATTATTTTACTGGATGTAATGCTTCCGGGGATGGATGGGATTGAGGTGTGTACACGGCTGCGTCAGACCAAAGCTACACCTGTGATTATGCTGACTGCCAAAGGTGAGGAAGTGAACCGTGTACAAGGCTTTGAAGTCGGAGCCGATGATTATGTAGTTAAGCCCTTTAGCCCGCGAGAAGTCATTTACCGGGTGAAGGCGATTTTACGCCGTTCGTCGGAAACTGCCTTTTTAACGAAAGAGGCGGTACCAAGCAATAGTATTGTTTTTCCGAATCTTATCATTGAGCATGATGCGCACCGGGTAACTGCGGGCGGGATTGAAATCAGTCTCACACCTAAAGAGTACGAGCTGTTGCACTATTTGGCGGTGTCGCCAGATAAAGTCTTCTCGCGTGAGGAACTGCTGAAAGACGTTTGGAATTACGAATTTTTTGGTGATCTGCGCACTGTGGATACGCATGTGAAACGGCTTCGTGAAAAGCTGAATAAAGTATCGCCAGAGGCAGCGGCTATGATTACGACCGTGTGGGGCGTAGGTTATAAGCTGGAGGTTCCAAAATAACGTGAACTTCTGGAGATCGCTGGTAGGCAAGCTGTGGATCACCATCATTTGTCTTGTAGGCTCTGTGCTTATTTTTCTAGGGCTTTTTTTATTGCCGTACATCAACAGAAATTTTGCGGCGTATGAATCGACGGAAATCAAGCATTTGTTCACCTATACATGCATTGTCGGATTTTTATTGACGACCTTTTTTGCCTTATTCCTTTTTACTAAAATCACACAGCCTATGCAGCTGTTGATTCAGGCGGCGAATGCGATTCGTGAGGGAAGGTATGATACTCGGCTTTCGTTGGTGACCAGTGACGAAATTGGAGAACTGGCGAAAACTTTTAATCATATGTCTACGGAACTGGAAGCAACGATCCGCAGTCTGAATGAGGAGAAAAACCATTTATCCAGCGTACTGCGAAGCATGTCTGATGCCGTAATCACCTTTGACAGAAGCGGACAAATCATCTTGACGAATCCACCGGCACAAAGTCTGTTGGATATCTGGAAAAAGCTGGAGTGGCAGGAACGTGATCTTGAGGAGTTTGGAGCTTCTGTACCTGAGCCTTTGCAGTCTCTGTTCCATACTGTTATGGACAGGGGAGAAGATGTCGGAGACTATATCCATGTCAAGAAGGGCTCCTGGTCGGTGCAGATGGCGCCTCTGTATACGGATAATGCAATCCGCGGTGCAGTAGCTGTGCTTAGAGATATTACGGAAGAAGTGAAGCTGGAGAAGATGCGGAGCGATTTTGTGGCCAACGTATCTCATGAAATCCGTACACCTTTATCTATGATGCAGGGCTACAGTGAGGCGTTGCTGGATGGCATGGCGGGTTCCCCTGAAGAATCCGAGGAGCTGGTACAGGTCATCCATGATGAATCATTACGCATGGGAAGGTTAGTCAAGGATCTGCTTGATCTGGCCCGAATGGAGGCTGGTCATACAGACATGCACCGACAGGAAGTGGATGTGAATGAGCTGATCGAGCGTGTTCACCGTAAATTTACGGTACGTTCAAAGGAACAGGGACTGACACTCGATTACCATGAGCAAGGCCAACGTTTACTGCTGCCTGAGGCAGATGAAGACCGACTGGAGCAGGTATTGACCAACTTGCTGGATAATGCATTCAGACATACACCCGGCGGGAAAAAGGTTACTATTGCGGCGGATCGAATTTTGGGAGAACGGCATGAGTTAATCCGTATTCGGATTAAGGATGAAGGTGTAGGCATTGCCAGCGAGGATCTACCTTATATTTTCGACCGCTTCTACAAGGCAGATAAGGCCAGAGTACGTGGTGAGGATAAAGGGACTGGTTTGGGACTTGCTATTGTCAAGAACATTGTAGAGGCTCACGGAGGCTCTGTCTCTGCTGCCAGCGTATTGGGGGAAGGGACGGAATTTACTATTTTGCTGCCCATCTCCAACAAAACAAAGCTGGGTCTGTAACGGAATTATAAGCCCCAGCTGATATACCCCGGTTTGCAGGCATCCTCGGAAGAGGGTGCTTTTTGTTGAAAAATCAACATTTATCTTGTTCAACGTGGAACATCCTGTTTCATGCATGATGATTGCTCTCATGACAGATAACGGTATAAGAGAAAAAGACGCCTGGGTAGCCAGGCGCCTCTCTTTATTATAAAACCATGGACTTCTCAATATTGTCTGGAACTAATTTAACACTACTTCTTGGGCAGTATTTAGTTCTGGCAAACCAACGAGTTGAATCAGTACGTCTTTTGGCACGGCTTTATCGACGGTCAGGATCATGATGGCTTCACCGCCGACAATTTTACGCCCTACTTGCATGGAAGCGATATTGACGCCGTTTTCCCCAAGCAAGGTGCCGACACGACCGATAATGCCTGGTTTATCATTGTGGGAGATGAGCAGGAAATGAGCTTCCGGTGCCACGTCTACCGGGAACTGGTTCAACCGAACAATACGTTCGCCATAGCCTGCCAGCAGGGTGCCAGATACACGTTGCTCTTCGCCGCTCTGCGTCTTGAGTGTAACGGTAATCAGGTTGGTAAAACCCTTGGTGGCGGGCGCCTGAGATACGACAAGATGGATGTCACGTGTTTTGGCCAGATGTACAGAGTTTACAATGTTCACATCGCTGCCCAGATGACGGCTAAGGACACCTTTCAAAATATACCGTGTCAGCGGCTGTGTATCCACAGAGGACAAATCGCCGGCGTAATCTACCTGAATTTCACGTACAGCCTGGTTCGTGATCTGAGCGGCAAAGCTGCCCAGCTTTTCTCCAAGCGAGAAATATGGCTGCAATTGCGTCATGACGTTGGATGGTACTGGAGGCATGTTGACCGCATTTTTAAAAGGCTCATCACGCAAAATATGCAGCACTTGCTCGGACACATCGATAGCTACATTCTCCTGAGCTTCGACAGTCGAGGCACCCAGATGTGGTGTGACGATAATTTTCGAATGACTCAGGAATGGGTGATCCTGTGCTGGCGGCTCTGACTCGAATACGTCAAAGGCTGCACCGGCAACGATACCTTCATCAATGGCTTCAACAAGAGCCATTTCATCGATAACTCCGCCCCGGGCACAGTTGATGATACGCATTCCTTTTTTCATCACTTCAAACTGTGGACGAGCAATCATATGTTTCGTTTCCGGTGTTAATGGTGTGTGTACGGTCATAAAATCTGCGTTGCGGATAATTTCGTCCACGCTCGCCAGCTTAATGCCCAGCTTCTCAGCGCGTTCTTCCGTTAGAAATGGATCATAGCCGAGGATGCTCATGCCAAATGCTTTAGCACGTTTAGCGACCTCACTGCCGATACGTCCCATGCCGAGGACTCCAAGTGTTTTGTTACGCAGTTCGACACCGAGAAATGTTTTACGATCCCATGTACCGCCAATGGTTTTGGCATATGCCTGTGGAATATGACGTGCTAGAGCCATCATCATCGCAAAAGTGTGCTCACAAGTCGTAATCGTGTTGCCGTCAGGAGCGTTAATAACGATAATCCCGCGTTGTGTTGCTGCTTCGAGGTCGATGTTGTCCACTCCGACCCCAGCTCGCCCTACAACCTTGAGGTTCTTCCCTGCCGTCATGATGCGTTCGGTTACCCGAGTTTGGCTTCGAACGAGTAATGCGTCATAGTCACCAATAATTTGAACCAATTCATCCTCGCTGAGACCTGTGTTCTTGTCTACCGTGACATCGTCTGCATCCATCAGTTGCTGGATGCCCAGGTCACTGATCGGATCGGATACTAACACTTTAAACATTTGGTTTCCTCCTCAAAGTTAACTTCTTTTATGGACAGGATGTACTTCAAACTGAAATACATTCCATAAAGAACATGAAAAAACTTGAAATGCTTCTAAAAGTACAGGAGAGCGGTGTAAAATACTAGTGTGATAACGCATTGACGCAGAAAAGGGATAAAATAGTATTATGCACCAAACTGACGATCAAAAGTCTTACGCGGAGGCGCTTTGCGGTTTTCGGGCATCAAAAAAACCCCCGAATCACATACTATCTCCATAGTAAGGGACGAGAGTTATCGTGGTACCACCCTAATTCGCAGCCATTTCGCAATGGACTGCCTTCAGCGGTCATAAATGACCGAAAGGATAACGGTTTTCTGCCGATTGCATCTAATGCCGGGAAGTATTCCACAGACCTCGGTGCAATAACTCAGGAGCGCTGAAAGTAGTTACTTCGTCACCGGCTTCCACCCAAGCACCGGTTCTCTGAGGACGAAATCAATACCTTTTCTCCATCATTGTTGTTGTCGCTAATAATTTTTTCATAATGTATCATGGCTTACATGGGCATGTCAATAGGACATGCGACATGTGTGGATAGCCGTCTAGATATATAGCTACAGAATGCGGAAAATTAAGATTTAAGTCTTCTTGAATCCGCCCGACTTTTTGGCTATGATGCTAAAGAAGACTATGCAGAGGACTAACTAACTATGAAAAAGCTTAAAGTGAAATGGAAAAGAGCGCAAATTCATGAATTGAACGACCGCTTGCTGCTTTACAATTTGTATCTAACACAGGGGCTGACCCTGCTGATTGGCGCAATCTGGATATTTTTTCAGAAAAGAAATGTGTTAGAACTATTTGCATTGCCGAACACTCTGCACGTCTTATGGTGGGGATTGGGATTGGCCGCCGCTATGTTACTTGTGGATCTGTTGCTATCCCGGATTATGCCTGAGGATGCTATGGATGACGGTGGTATTAACCAAATGCTGTTTCAAAATCGTCCGGTTTGGCATATTATTTGTATAGCAGCTATCGTCTCTATCTGTGAGGAACTCTTGTTCAGAGGTGCAATTCAGTACAGCTTTGGTCCTTATTGGACAAGCATTTTGTTTGCGGTGATTCATATCCGGTATTTACGGCATTGGATTCCCACTGGCTGGGTTTTTCTTAGCAGTTATGGATTGGGCTACATATATGTGCAGACCGGTAGTCTGTGGGCACCGATCATTTGTCATTTTGTGATTGACCTTATATCTGGCTTAGCGTTACGTTTTCGGAGGTATGAAGAATGAATCAGGAACTTAGCAGAGTGCAGACCTATGGTAGCCGTCGAAATGGTCGCAAAGGCAAGGAGGAGGACAGGTCCAAATCTAAACCAGTTCGCTCCCGTGCTTCACGGCCCGTGCCAGAATTGGCTCACGTTGCCGCTGTACCAGAAGTTGCTGTGACGATGGAGGATGATACTCCTGCCAGTGAGTACCGAACGCGGGCAGAAATGTTTCCGTCCCGCCGTATTCGGGTAAGCAAGTGGTTTTTAAATTTTTTGAGTACTCTTTTTGTGCTGATTACTGCAGCGTTACTGTGGTGGGGCATCAAGGGTGCACCACCCATCAGTGAAATGCTTTGGTAAAGGCGCAAAATGATACGGTAAAAAGGCCTCCATCTCCGCATGAATAGCGGAGAGTGGAGGCCTTTATTGCATCATCTACAGTTAAGACTGAGTATACGCAAGTGTCTATTTGCTGGCAGGAACCTCAATGCTTTGAGGATCAACCAATTGGTAACCCTTTTGCTCGAGGCGTATCAATAGACTGTCCAGAGCCTCAGCTGTCCATGGCAGTTCATGCATCAAAATATTGCTGCCTGGATGAAGTTGTTCCGTTACGTTTTTGAGAAGTGCCTCCGTTTTATTAGGCTGATTCTTTTTCATTGTCCAGTCCAGAGAACCGACGGACCATGTCATGTATAGGAGACCGTTTTCCTTAGCGACCTTGCGACCTACGTCTCCGCCGGCACCATGAGGGGGACGGAAGAATACGGGGGCTTGTCCTGTAATGTCATTAACAACTTTTTGTACCGATTCAATCTGTTTTTTGACCTCAGGCTCAGATCTATTCTTCAGCACGATGTGATCCCAGCTATGGTTGCCGATGGGCTGTCCACGGTCATGGATAAGCTTAAGCAACTCAGGATGCTCTTTTACACGGTAACCGTTTACGAAGAAAATCGCTTTCGCTTTGTGCTTATCGAGTACATCTATGATTTTGTTGATCATGGCTGCTTCCTTAGGACCATCATCAAAGGTCAGTAACACGACTTTTTTTTCGGTGCCTTGTTGGTTAGGAATTACATTGTAGGCTTTGTTCAAGTGATACATTTTGTTATTGGTAGTTGCAGATGTCGCAGCTCCTGTTTCGTTGCTTTCGCTGGTTTTATCATTTTGTGCATTGGTTTTACCCGCTTGTGCATTGGTTTTACCCGCTGAATTATGATCATCACTGCCTGCTTGCTTACTGCTGCTTTTTGGGGAAGAGACGCTGCTCTGATCTTTGGCGCTGTTACCTGAGTCAGACGCTACCGAATCCTGCTGGTTGCTTGTTGCCGCAGATTCCGGCTTGGTTGCAGTGCAAGCACTAAGCAGCAGACATGCTGTGAACAAAATGGCTGCTGTTTTTGTACCCATTATTTCATCTCACCTTCCTGTATTTTATACCGTATGAGTTTGTCACTACTGACGAACACTATGCTTGATTCTACCACAAAGGGAGGTTCTAATTGTGAAAACATCTTCATTTTTCCTGGGAATCGTCTTGGGCGCTGTAGCAAGCTCTTTGATCTCCCGCAACCGCGACATGTTGGGCTTATCCATGGACATGGGTGGGAAAAAAAGCGGCAATTTAGTGCAGAAAGCCCGTACTAAAATGATGGACGCGGCATTCCCCGGAATGGGCGAGATAACGCTCAATAAAGAAGACACCCATAAGGATCAAGACCATCATTCACAAACAGATAAAACCGCTCATAACGCCCATACTGCCAAGAACAAAGAAGAAAATATGAAGTTGATTAAAGACTTCATCAGCACAAGTCCCGATGTTAAACGTGAGGTCGAGCAAATTTTGAAAGAAACTCATACAGCCGTACCGGGATTGTAAACCAGAAACCTTTATTCCGAATCATTTTGCGGCTTTTTTGTAAAAGCCGTTCAAATGATTCTTTTTTTTATCTTTTTATTGCGTGCATTTACGATTATAAAATGATAACATGATTACATAGAACCATTTTCATCACAGGCATCATAATTGCATCATAATCTGTTAATAACACTCGGCTGCCAGGAGGAGGGTCCAGTATGAAAATAGAAAGATTAAGTCAGGACAAGATACGGATTTTCCTTACCTTTGACGATTTGAGCGAACGCGGTATTCAAAAAGACGATATGTGGCAAGAAATTCCAAGAGTTCATGAGCTGTTTACCGAAATGATGGATCAGGCATACAGCGAACTGGGCTTCGACGCCACGGGACCGTTAGCTGTCGAAGTCTTTGCGCTTCCTGCTCAAGGAATGGTTGTTATCGTCACCCGGGGAAAATACGACCATCAACAGTATGGTTCGGGTCCCGATGAGGAGCTTCCAGAGGAAGTCTACGAAATGGAAGTCACGCTGGAGCATAGCGATTCCATCGTTTACGCGTTTAGCGATTTCGAAGTACTCATAGAAGCGGCTCATATGCTTCGTAGTAACACTACGGAAGCAGGTAAGCTGTATCATTATAGAGGAAAATGGATTCTGCACTTGGAACCAGAAGAAGTAGAGGAGTCCAAGCTTGCGGCTTTAATCGCGGTTCTTGCTGAATTTGGAGAAGGCTCATCCGTTACACCAGCTATGTTGGAAGAGTACGGCAAACTGGTCATTCCTGAGCAGGCAGTTGCTGTCATCTGCACTCATTTTGACAGCCGTTCTTGATTCGTTTTATCGAAAGTGATATCGAAGTGAATTTGTCGGCTCTGCGCTGAAAGCAGGGCCGACTCATTTTTATGGAGGGATGATCGGTGCTTCTGTTTTCGGTTTTAGCGGCAGCCACAGCGCCGGGTCTCGCCTTATTGATGTATTTTTACTTGAAGGACAGGTATGATTCGGAGCCACTGCACATGGTTATTAGAGTGTTTTTGCTCGGCTTTTTGGTGGTTCTTCCTGTCATGATTTTTCAACGCGGGCTGCTGCTTTGGCTAGGGGATCACACGTTAATCCAGGTGTTCGGCATTTCAGCCGGAGTGGAAGAGTTTTTTAAATGGTTTCTGTTGTATCACATCATCTATAATCATACCGAGTTCGACGAGCCTTATGATGGTATTTTGTATGCGGCCGCAGTCTCACTCGGATTTGCAACGGTTGAAAATCTGTTATATGCCTGGGCGGGTCATGCTTCGATTAGCTTGATGCTGATGAGATCATTGCTACCGGTATCCGGTCATGCGATGTTTGGCGTAATGATGGGCTACTACATGGGGAAGGCCAAGTTTTCAGAGGGCTTGAGGAGCAAATACATGTTGCTGCTGTCATTGGTGCTTCCATGGTTCTGGCACGGAGTATACGATTTGATTTTAACGAAATTTTCACACGACTGGATCTGGTTTATCATTCCACTTATGGCATTTCTATGGTATGGAGGAATGGCGAAGATCAGTCGAGCTAATAACCGTTCTCCTTTTCGTTTGTTAAAACGGGAAGAAAAGGTTAATATGTAACGAAATGGGACACACTGATCTGACAAACCTGTTAGAGAAAGAGGTGTCTTTTTTTTGCGTATAAAAGTAAGAATTCATTGTAAAAGATGTGGGGAACGTTTTGTGCTGAGAGGACGTATAGAGCAAGGACAGATTCAGACCGGCTTTAAACGCTGCATTTGCGATAACTGTGAGTTTATTGTTGAAGTCATGGAAAACCATGCATAAGAGAGCATTCTTCTTGTCACACTATCGGTAGTGTACTTGAAGAAAGGAGACTCCCAATATGTATAAGCGACTTAGTGCCGTATTGTTCCCGGTGGTTACCCTGATGATGATAGGAGCATTTGTGTGGGGTTATCAGCAAAGCCAGATGAGAAAAGAGGTGTCTCTTCAGGCAAATAGCATGTCGATAAAAGCGGAAAATCAATATCAGCGTGCGTTTCACGATTTGTCGTTTCATATGGATCAGCTGCATTCTCAACTCGGGAACGCGGTTGCTGTCCATAATACTTCACACGCGATGCACCGCAAATGTTTGATGAACGTGTGGAGGATTGCAAGTGAGGCCCAAAATGAGGTTAATCAGTTGCCTCTGAATGTAATGCCTTTTAATCATGCCAAGGATTTACTGTCACATCTATCCGCGTTTTCGTATCAGACCGCTGTCCGTGATCTGGATCACGAGCCTTTAAACGAGAAAGAAATTTCGAACCTGAAAACGCTATATAACAATTCCAAAGAAATTTCGAAAAACATGCAGGAAGTGCAGCAAAAGGTCCTTAGCAAAAATTTGCGATGGATGGATGTAGATATGGCGGCAGGTTCGCAAACTGGGCCGAAGGACAATACCATTATTGATGGCTTTAAAACCGTGGACAAAAAGGTGGAAAACTACAAGGAGCTGGATTGGGGACCGTCTGTAGCCAGCATCTATGATAAACGCTCTGTGAAAAAATTGAGTCTCCCGGCAGTGAATGCAGAACAAATTAAACGAAATGCCGCTGAATTTACAGGAAAACCGGAAAGTCAGATCCGTGTGTACGAAAACGGTAAAGGAACGGAATGGGCATCTTATACAGCTACCCTGCTAAATAAGAAGCAACCCGTGGCCAGTATGGATTTCACGAAAAAAGGCGGCAAGCTTATTTCTTATCATGACATGAGGGCAGTAGGTCCTAAAAAAGCAACACGTAATGAAGCGATTCGCTATGCTAGTGAATACCTTGAACAAAAAGGTTACAAAGGAATGAAGCCAGTTGCGTATGATGAGAGCGGGAATTTAGCTAATATTACATTTGCGAGCCAACAAGGGGACGTGATTATCTATCCAGAAAAAATCACAGTCAGATCAGGCCTTGATAACGGACAAGTGATCGGTTTTCAATCCAGTGATTATGTGTATGAGCATAGTCATCTCCGCCGCATTCCGCAAGCAAAATTGAATTTGAATGCAGCACGAGCAAAATTGAATCCTGAGTTTCGTGAAACTTACCACCGTAAAGCCTTAATTGAAAATGAACTTTCGAATGAAGTTCTATGTTATGAATTTGGTGGTAAAATCAATGGTTCCGTTTACCGGATATATATTAACGCCAATACGGGGATGGAAGAAACGATTGAAGAGGTTAAAGATTCAGATGAACCTCAGGTTACTGCAAGTAATGCGTAGTTGATTACATGAAAATGAATCAATAGTCACTCTAAACCTCCTTCATGAAGGAGGTTTTTTGTGCTTTAGTCATAGATAGAACAAATAAAATGCTTAATATAGGCATAAAGTCGTGGTATTATATACCTTAATTAGAGCTTTTAATGGACAAGGATGGTGGATCATTTGTTTCCTAAAATTAATGATGTGTTATACATACAAGTGGCTGGTACTGACCATAAGGACGAGATTTTTGAATTTAAGTCTCGTATTGCAGAAGAGGAGTCACAGAACTTTTTAATTGAAATTCCTATGTCACAAACAAGTGGGCATTTGAAAAAATTGTTTCTAGGGGAAGAACTGTCTATATTTTTTATGAGCGAGGGTGGGATTAAAAATTATTTTAATACCCACGTTACGGGTTTTAAAGAGGATATCCTCCGGATGGTTCGTATCCACAAACCTGCTCCAGACAGCATCAGCAAAATTCAGCGCCGCAACTTTCTTCGGGTTAAGGCCAACTTGGAAATTGCAGTAAAGCATGGTGCGAACGAGTCCAGATTTGTAGCAGAGACACATGATGTAGGAGGCGGGGGTGTTTCTTTTCACACCCAGGGAACTCATCATCTTGAAGAAGGAGAATCATTGTCTTGCTGGATTTTAGTTCCATATAAAAACGGTACTCAGGAGCATGTTCCGTTCCAATCTGAAATTGTGCGCATTCAGCAGATGGAAAACGGTCGCAAACTCATTATGCTGAAATATGAGGAAATCGCTGATCAGGAGCGCCAAAAACTGATTAAATATTGCTTTGAAAGACAGCTGGAATTCCGGGGGAAATCTTAATCATCCGAAATTTTTCTTTTTTAGTAAACCTGTCGCTTATTTTGCATCGCCTATAAATGTGTGGTATAATTTTCACGTCGCAGGCAATGCCTGCTTTTTTCTTGAGGTTAGGTTAGGAGGAATTCCCTGTTGGCAAGGCAACATGTATCTTCAAGTAACAAAATAAATGTAGCCATTGATGGACCTGCTGGTGCAGGGAAAAGTACAGTGGCCCGCCTGGTGGCGAAAGCACTTTCTTATGTATATGTAGATACCGGAGCCATGTACCGAGCAGCAACCTGGTACATGATGCGTAAGGAAATTCCTGCAGAAGATGTACAAAAAGTGCTTCAACATGTACCTGAGCTGGTGATTGAATTAGTACCGGACCCCACAGGCCAAAAGGTTTATTGTAACGGGGAAGATGTAACCACTGTGATCCGTTCGATGGAAGTGACTAGCAACGTGTCACAGTATTCAAGTATTGCTGGTTTACGTACACGTTTGACTGAAAGCCAGCGTGAGATGGCTGCACGCAAGGGTGTCGTTATGGATGGTCGCGATATTGGAACAACTGTACTTCCCGATGCGGAAGTCAAGGTGTTCATGACCGCAAGTGTTCAGGAACGTGCCTCCCGCCGTTTTAAAGAACTGAGCGAAACTGATGATATCACTCTGGAGCAACTGGAACGTGACATTGCGGCACGTGACAAGCTTGACGAGGAGAGGGAGGTATCCCCGCTTCGTTGCAGTGAGGACGCCATCGTGCTCGATACGACCCATATGGGCATTCAGGATGTCGTTGATACGATCGTATCTTATTGCTTAACGGAGAAGGATGGAGAGATCAGCCAATGATATATACTGTATGCGCCAGTATTTTGCGCCTTATTTACCGCGTTCTGTTTAGACTTGAGGCGGTAGGCAGGGAAAATGTTCCTGCCGAGGGCGGAGTGCTGTTGTGTTCTAATCATATTAGTAATCTTGACCCTCCTACAGTGGGTATTTTGCTGAAGCGAAAGGTTCACTTTATGGCAAAAGCCGAGCTGTTTAATGTTCCTGTACTGGGTCCACTAATTGGGAAACTGGGAGCTTTTCCAGTCAAACGCGGCGGTGTAAGTAAGGAATCCATTAAGCTGGCATTGAACATTTTGCGTGATGGTAAGGTTATGGGGATCTTTCCCGAAGGCTCCAGAGGAGCTGGGGGAATCGGTAAAAAGGGTGCTGCAAGCTTTGCGCTACGCAGTGGAGCGGCTGCCGTTCCGGTCGCCATTATTGGTGATTACAAGCTTTTCCGTAAAACGAAAGTGTTATACGGTAAACCTGTCAATTTGGACGCTTACCAAAAGGGTGCCGATATCGAAGGAGATCCGCTTGAACTTGCAACAGAAGCAATTATGTCTCGTATTCGCACGATGAAGGAAACGGGTAAGCCTACGAATAACTGAAAGGCTTGCATGAATTGTGTCTAAGCTCGGAAAACTAGAACAAAAGTTTATTTATGTTTTGAACTCTGCCATGCGCAGGTTTAAATAAATGGTTTTTTTTGAATTGAGGAGGGTATTGACATGTCGGAAGAAATTAAAAATCAAGAAGCTGCTGAAGCGGCAAATCAAGACGAGCTCGATCAAATCGTCTCCCTGAAAAAAGGTGACACCGTTAAGGGTACAATCGTGAAATTGGAAGATAACCAAGCGGTAGTAAGCATTGGATATAAATACGATGGAGTTATTCCAATTCGCGAGTTGTCTTCTGGTTTGGATAACGCAGAAGAAGCAGTACAAGTAGGCCAAGAGGTTGAAGCTAGAATTATCAGCATTGACGATGGCAAGGAAAAACTTGTTCTGTCCAAACGTGCAATCGACAGTGAAAATGCTTGGGAAAAGTTGGAGCAACTGTACGAAAGCAAAGAAGTATTTGAAGTTGTTGTGAATGATGTCGTTAAAGGCGGCATCGTGGTAGACGTGGGTCTGCGCGGATTCATCCCTGCATCCATGGTAGAACGCCACTTCGTTGAAGATTTCAGTGATTACAAAGGCCGCACATTGCGTGTTGTTGTAAAAGAACTGGATCGTGAAAATAACAAAGTGATCCTTTCTCAAAAAGACGTTCTGGAAGCAGAATTCGAAGCCAACAAGCTTAAAGTAATGGCTGAGCTGAAAGAAGGCCAAGAAATCGTAGGTACGGTTCAACGTCTTACTCAGTTCGGTGCTTTCGTAGATGTTGGCGGCGTGGACGGTCTGGTTCACGTATCTGAAATTGCTTGGACTCATGTCGATAAGCCTTCTGATGCAGTTTCTGAAGGAGATCAAGTGAAAGTGAAAGTCTTGAAAGTAGATCCTGAAAAAGGGAAAATCAGCCTGAGCATGAAAGCTGCACAGCCTGGTCCTTGGGAATCGGCTGCTGGACAATTCAACAACAATGACATCGTAACAGGTGTTGTAAAACGTCTGGTTAACTTCGGTGCATTCGTTGAAATCGCTCCTGGCGTGGAAGGTTTGGTTCATATTTCCCAAATTTCCCACAAACACATTGGAACTCCACAAGAAGTTCTGGAAGAAGGACAAGAAGTGAAAGTTAAAATTCTTGAAATGAATCCTTCCGAAAAACGTGTTAGCCTGAGCATTAAAGAAACTGAGGAAGCTCCTGAAGCTGCTCCTAAAGCAGAAAGAGCACCACGTGCATCTCGTGCACCTCGTGAGGAACTGAATAATCCTAACGTTTCCCTCAATAATTCCGGTCTGAGCATTACGCTCGGCGAGCGTTTTGGCGATAAGCTGAACAAATTTAAATGAGTTTAAATCAATACATTTTATAATAAGCATAACGTACACCATCGGCGGACCCAGAGGGTTCGCCGATTGTTGTTACGTGACCATATCGCCAATAGGTATGTTTTTTGCTATGATGATAGCGGAAGAATTGACAGGAGGAGTGAATTTATGGCAAGACCCGTTGTGGCTATCGTTGGTCGTCCGAATGTGGGTAAGTCCACTATTTTTAATCGGATTATCGGGGATCGTTTGTCCATCGTGGAAGATAAACCCGGAATCACTCGTGACCGTATATACGGTATATCGGAGTGGAATGGTAAATCCTTCAGTATTATTGACACCGGCGGCATTGAGATTGATGGTGAGGATGTCATTTTAAAATCCATCCGTATGCAGGCCGAACTTGCAATAGAAGAAGCAGATGTAATTGTATTCATGAGTGATGCGAAAGCAGGAATTACACAGTCAGATGAAGAGGTAGCTCAAATGTTATATCGTTCGGGTAAACCGATCATCGTAGCTGTCAATAAGGTGGACAACCTCAGTCGCGCCGATCTGATTTATGAGTTTTATTCTTATGGATTTGGTGATCCAATTGCTGTTTCTGGTAGTCATGGAACAGGGATAGGCGACCTGCTAGATGCCATTACGTCCAATTTGCCTGAGCTTGAAGAAGATCACTATGATGAAGACGTTATTCGTGTTGCCTTGATCGGCCGCCCGAATGTAGGTAAATCTTCACTGGTTAACGCCATTCTGGGAGAAGAACGGGTTATCGTTAGTGACATTGCGGGCACGACGCGTGATGCAATTGATACACCTTTTGAAAAAGACGGTCAAAAGTATGTGCTGATTGATACGGCAGGTATGCGTAAACGTGGCAAAGTATATGAAACGACCGAAAAATATAGTGTAATGCGTGCCATGCGTGCCATTGAGCGTGCAGATGTTGTACTGGTCGTTATTAACGGCGAGGAAGGCATTATTGAGCAGGATAAGCACATTGCGGGCTATGCTTATGAAGCGGGTAAAGCGTCGCTGTTTGTCGTTAACAAATGGGATGTCGTGGACAAGGACGATAAAACGATGCACCAGTTTGAAACGAAAATTCGCGATCACTTTCTGTTTATGACATATGCTCCGATTGTGTTCTTGTCTGCAAAAACGAAGCAACGCCTGCAAAAGCTGCTTCCTGTTGTACAGCATGTGGCACAGCAGCATGTATTGCGTATTCAGACACATTTGCTGAATGATGTAATTTCCGACGCGGTTGCCATCAATCCTCCACCAACAGACAAGGGACGTCGTCTGCGTATTAACTATGTGACCCAGGTTGCTGTTAAGCCGCCTACGATGGTTGTATTCGTAAACGATCCAGAAATAATGCACTTCTCGTATGAGCGTTATCTGGAGAACAAAATTCGCGCCGCCTTCAATTTTGAAGGAACTCCAATTCGTATCTTTACACGGCGCAAGTCTGACGAAAGTTAGGAGCGAATAGGTTGATTTTACAAATCGTTGCCATCGTACTCAGTTACTTGCTTGGCTCTGTCAGCTTTAGTTTGCTGTATGGAAAATTAAAAGGAATCGACATTCGCCAGCATGGAAGCGGCAATGCCGGTGCGACGAATACGCTGCGTGTGCTTGGAAAAGGCCCAGCTATTCTGGTACTGCTGCTGGACGTACTTAAAGGGGTTATTGCAGTGCTAATAGGGCACTGGTTAGGTGGAGAATCATCCTGGGTATCGGGTTTGTGTGGCATTGCAGCGATTGCGGGCCATAACTGGCCGATATATTTTCACTTCCGTGGAGGAAAAGGTATTGCGACTGCTATTGGTGTATTGGCATCGCTTGCTTTACTGCCCGCACTATATGCCGGAATCATTGCGATACTTGCAATCGTAATGACGCGTTACGTATCCTTGGGATCGCTCATATTTGTCATTTTGACTCCCTGGATATTACTCGTTCTTGGTTATGCATGGCCGTTATTCTGGACGGCTCTAATCATTTGTCTGTTCGCTGTGTGGAGACACCGTACCAACATAGTCAAGCTGGTACGTGGGAATGAGAACAAGCTTGGCTCCAAAGGAGGAGATCGTCTTGTCTGAGAAAATAGCTGTGCTGGTCGCGGGGAGTTGGGGAACAGCCCTGGCTTCCGTTCTTGCGGCCAATAACAACGATGTCTCTGTCTGGACGAGAAACGAGCAGCAAGCAGCTGAAATCAATGAGAAGCATACGAATGAGCATTATTTACCAGGCTCCATTTTGTCTGACCGCATTTCAGCTACAACTGATATGCAGACTGCGGTATCTGGTGCTAAAGCAGTGATTATCGTATCTCCTTCGGCTGCTGCTCGTCAGGTGGCACGTAGTCTGAAAGCTCATTTTAGCAAGGATATGCTGGTAGTGCATGCCATTAAAGGTTTTGAAACTGAAACGCTTAAACGTATGTCCACGGTGATCTCGGAAGAACTGGAAGTCGCTGAGGGTGATATTGCTGTGCTGTCTGGTCCGAGTCATGCGGAAGAAGTGGTGAGGAAATGTCCTACAACGGTCGTTGTAGCTTCCTCCAATGAGAAGGCTGCACAAGTCGCACAGGGGCTGTTTATGAACTCCTATTTCCGCGTCTATACAAACCGTGATTTGCTCGGCGTGGAACTGTCCGGGGCGCTAAAAAACATTATCGCATTGGGTGCGGGAATGTCAGATGGACTTGGTTTCGGTGATAATGCCAAAGCGGCTTTATTGACCCGTGGATTGGCTGAAATTACCCGTGCCGGAGTTGAGATGGGCGCTAACCCACTAACCTTTGCCGGCCTGGCTGGTATTGGCGATCTAGTGGTCACTGCAACGAGTCGTCACAGTCGCAACTGGCGTGCAGGGTCACTATTGGGACAGGGCCAACAGCTTGATGCTGTGCTGGAATCTATGGGCATGGTCGTAGAAGGTATTCGAACGACAAAAGCGGCATACGCCATCTCTCAAAAATTAGGTGTTCAGATGCCTATTACAGAGGTGCTGTATGGAGTACTGTTTGAAGGACGTGATGTCCGTAAGGCCGTTGAGGCGCTGATGGGTCGCGATCCTAAGACCGAGATGGAAGTCATGCCACTTCAAACTTGGGAGCAATGGCATTCTTAAGGGCTCGGATGAGCTTTAATAATATAAAGGCTGTCTCATGGTAGATTTTTTCTATAATGAGATAGCCTTTTTTAGTTAGGCGTTTGGCATGTCTTATGTATGCTTAATCACCTTTTGTCTCTGCCACTCATAGACTGAGTTGAGCAATGGCGGAGGAGGGGAGATTGTGAATAAAAACTTTCCGAAAGATGCATTGAAGGCCATTAACAAAAAAGGCGGCAAAAACATATCCGAAAATGCAGTGAAAAAGCTGGCAGGCACGGTAAAGGCGGACACGCTTCAAAGCGAAGCGCAACTGCGTCAGCTTATCAAGCAGGTGTCTGCGATGGCCAACATTCCGGTGTCGGAAGATACAGTAAGGGATATTGTTGGTGCCGTCAAAAAGAGCGGAATGAATCCTTCCAATATGGAAGCGTTGATGAAAATGATGATGAAAAAATAGACCGCTGGTCGCACGCCAGTTAGTATTATTCACCGTGAACCGGGAAGGTTCGCGGTTTTTTTTGTATTTTGGAGTAGGTAACCTCTTTTTCAGTACACAAAATATCGAACTGCCCTGTCGAACATGTTATAATGATGCCCATCAGGAAACGGAAGGAAAGACGGAAAAGGAGGCAATAATGTTGAAGGAGGCAATATCATCAGTGTTAGTAGACAGGCTTCCTCACAATCTGGCAGTTGCGCTGAGTAGCTTGGCAGAGAGCTGGTCAACAGTGTCGGTTCCGTGGATGCTGGGCGGGAGCTGTTCACTACTTGTGCAAGAAGTTGAACTGGATCGCCTGCCTCGGGACATTGATATTTATGCGGATATTCATGCCGCAAAGCAGCTTCATTCGCACCCCCTGGGTATGAGTATAGATCGACAGCAGGTTGACCGTAGCGGCTCTTACGTTTCATTGCTCAGCCACTATGATCTGGAGGGATTTCCAGTCGAGTTGGTGGGAGGATTTGAGGTATTATGTGGCGGAGCGTTATACCGCTTAGAGATCGAGCGACTACTTTGGTCGACTGGTGTTCAGCTTGAGCTGGGGAGTGCTTCACTGCGTCTGATGCCGCTCAGTCATGAACTTTTATTCAATATATTGCGAAATCGACCCGACCGGTATAAAGCGATTGCCGATGTCATGAAGCGCGACCCGCGACGTCATATCATTGTACTGAAGCAGTTACTAGTCAGTAATATTTTTAATGAGGAGCAATTGGACAAGCTTGCAGAACTTCTGCCTTGGCCAGAGTTGCACTCTGTCATCCAGAAGGGCAATGAAGTATAAGCTGTGTGTATTAGGAGAAAGACGACTGGAGGACCGTTCATGAATGTGCAGATTACGTTTAAGCCGTCAGGCAGGCGCGTACAGGTCGGTCAGGGTACGTCATTGCTTCAGGCTGCTCGTAAAGCGGGCGTATATATTCCCACTCGTTGTGACGGAAAAGCAGCCTGTCTGATGTGTAAAGTACAAATATCACCGGAATGGGCTGAATTGGCAGGTCAACCCAGCGATGCAGAGCAGCGGAAGCTGGGACCTTTACTGGATGAAGGAATACGCTTATCCTGCCAGGCCCGTGTCCAAGGCGATATGGAGGTAACCATACCGGAGGATAAGCTCAAGGCGGCTATCAGGCGGCAACTGGAGCGTCAGGCGATGGATGATGAACTGTGGTAATGCCGATTATGTCAGGAGAATAAAAAAAGGATGGTTTCCGACGACTCTAAACGGTCAGGAGAAACATCCTTTTTTTATTTAGTCTAGCGACGAAGTCATGGGAGAGTCTTGCCCCGCATATATTAGGTGAGTGGACCCAAACGTAAAATATCGTTTCTGCAATGATCGCTGTGTCGTAATCTATTTTTTAAAAAACTAAACATATTTTACGGAGGGGATACATATGATGGTATCAGTCCAAATGCATGTACGAGTTTACGCCGTTTCGCCGATTCCATCAGTCTCCTGAATCTCGGCGGCGGACGACTTCCGGGCATTTTAAAGGCTGTTCTGCCGCATCTGGGATCAAGCAGTTGGTTGAACACGAAGCGGATGCTCTTTAAGCATTTTTCCTTCGGAGACTTTTGAGGAGGGGATTTCATTGGAGAAAGTGGACATTTTTAAAGACATTGCCGAACGCACCGGAGGAGACATTTATCTTGGGGTCGTCGGCGCAGTCCGAACAGGAAAATCAACGTTTATCAAGCGGTTTATGGAGACGATTGTTCTGCCGAACATTACAAGTGAGGCGGACCGTGCCCGCGCCGTAGACGAGTTGCCGCAAAGTGCGGCAGGCAAGACGATCATGACGACGGAGCCTAAATTCGTACCGAATAATGCCGTCCAGATCAAAGTAACGGAAGGACTGGACGTGAATGTACGTCTGGTTGACTGTGTAGGATATGCAGTAGAAGGAGCAAAAGGGTACGAGGATGAAAATGGTCCGAGGATGATTTCCACACCATGGTTCGAAGAACCCATTCCTTTTCAGGAAGCGGCGGAGATTGGTACACGCAAGGTTATTCAGGAGCATTCGACGCTCGGTGTGGTAGTCACTACAGACGGCACGATTGCGGAAATCCCGCGCAGCTCTTATGTAGAGTCGGAGGAACGCGTCATTGAGGAGTTGAAGGAAGTTGGCAAGCCATTTGTTTTGGTTATCAACTCCACGCATCCGCGCAGTGATGAAACACTCCAGCTTCGCAGTGAGCTGGCTGCCAAGTACGATATACCAGTTATGACACTCAGCGCGGCGACTATGACGGAAGATGATGTTACAGGCGTACTTCGTGAAGTATTGTATGAATTTCCGGTGCATGAGGTGAATGTAAACCTGCCGAGCTGGGTCATGGTACTGAACGAAGAGCACTGGCTGCGTAGCAATTATGAAAATTCCGTTCGCGATACGGTTAAAGATATTCGACGTCTGCGTGATGTAGATCGAGTGGTTGGCCAGTTTATGGAATATGAATTCATCGACAGGGCCGGATTGAGCGGGATGAATATGGGGCAGGGCGTAGCTGAAATTGATCTGTATGCTCCCGATGAGCTATATGACCAGATTTTGGTCGAAGTCGTCGGGGTAGAGATTCGCGGCAAGGATCATTTGCTGCAAATGATGCAGGATTTTGCCCATGCCAAACGGGAGTACGACCGCTTCGCCGAGGCGCTGGAAATGGTCAAGACAACGGGATATGGCATTGCAGCGCCGTCATTGTCCGAAATGGCACTAGACGATCCGCAGTTGATTCGTCAGGGCACAAGGTTTGGTGTGCGGCTTAAGGCAACAGCACCTTCCATACACATGATCCGTGTGGATGTGGAATCGGAATTTGCTCCGATTATCGGAACAGAGAAGCAAAGTGAGGAGCTTATGCGCTATCTGATGCAGGATTTTGAGAATGACCCAATCAAAATTTGGGAGTCAGATATTTTCGGACGTTCGCTGCATTCCATTGTACGGGAAGGCATTCAGGGTAAAATCGCTATGATGCCGGACAATGCACGCTATAAGCTGCAGGAAACGCTGGGTCGTATCATTAATGAAGGCTCCGGCGGTCTCATTGCTATTATTCTTTAAGGCTAAGCCACACCCAAAAAAATGTATAAGAGAAATACCGTGGAGAGCAATTGGCTCTCTATGGTTCGCAAAAACAAAATATTAGACTGACCTCTAAAACCAGACAGGGGTAGCCATGGACGAGAAAATAAAGTCCTAGACTACCTCTGTTTTTATTGAGCTTTTCGTTTCTCCTAGCGGGATTTAGGTTCAAATGTAACAATCCGATTAATGAGTTTCACAACGTGATTACCCTAGTAGTCATTTTCATATTTGGTCTCTTTCAACGTAGCACCGAGGCTTATTTAATTTGCAATGAACGATTCTTATAATCGATATAGCAATTGACTGGCTATTTATTAAAAGCGTTGTTCTGGCATTCGGCAGGACACCCCAAATATTCAAATACTCTGCGTCCAGGTTCGTCAATCGGTAAGTACACTTCAATTCCAGGATACATGTGGCTGCTTACAGAAAGATGAATTTGCTTGTAGCGAATGGGGGCTAAATCGGCCATGGCTCCCATTCTGGCCAAAATGATTTTAGAGTGCTCAACTTCATTTGATGAGTCCTTTGGCTGCATACTCCAATATTTATTAAGATCGTCGTATTTTCGAAATCTGTCAATTAACTTTTTATACCAATGGTCGTATCGGGAAAACATGTTATATCTTTTGAAAGCTTGTATCCCGTAAATAGCATGAGACTCCCACTCTTCGAACGACTCAGCATCGAAGGTAGAACGGGGACGAATGGAAAAATCGGAGTTAAAATGAAAATCAACTTTATTCAGTTTTCCATTCATAAAAGAATCGGAGGGGATATCAAATAAATGGCGAAACGGCTCATTTAACCCCTTGATATCTAAGGTATGAGTAACGATCATTGCCGGAAATGGCAAATTACTCATGATCTGCTGCGCTTGCTCCAGAGCCAGCTCCAGAGACCGTCCCTCCAATTCGTAATGGATCGGAAGATAATCAGCGGCGAGGAGAAGATCATTGCGCTCATCTGAAGTGCACTCCAGATACTCAGCAATATGGATCATCGTTTGCCGATCCGGTATTCGACGAGACCGTCCAACCAATAGATTTTTATACGTAGGACATGCCTCATCATTAAGCTCCTGCTGAGTAAATCGTTTCAATAACGGGTGAGATAGCTCAGTATATTCCCGTTGACGTTTCATGCGAACAGCTTCAATCTCTCCCAATACGATTTTTAATGTTTTATATTGGAAGTCCTCGTCCTTGTGCATGGTCATCCTTTTTCAATCCTTTTCATAATGAGGTGTAGTTCTACACTTGGTGCAGATGATTCCCTACAGTATACTACATTGTGAAAAAGGTGAGCTATTTACAAGAGGTTCTCAATGATAATCATGGAGGAGATCGTATGGTTCGTGCAATTGTAACAGATCCGTTTGCTTCAGGATTTTTCGCGATAAAGGAAGTAGCCGCCCCACAGGCCCAGCCTTGGGAAGCGATCGTTCAAGTACAGGCCTTCTCTCTTAATCGGGGTGAAGTTGTAGATGCAAGGAATAATGGAAGACAGATCAGACCAGGCTGGGATTTTGCTGGGATCGTCATCGAGCAGGCCAAAGATGGCACGGGTCCGAAACAAGGAAGCCGTGTGGTAGGCCTTCTCCAAATGGGAGCATGGGCCGAACAAGTTGCTGCCCCTACTTCATTACTGGCTGAATTTCCCGATGATATTACCTTCGCCCAGGCTGCTACTTTACCGGTAGCCGGTCTGTCAGCGCTCTATACGCTTAGAAAAGGAGGAATGCTGCTCGGTAAGCGGATATTGGTAACTGGCTCGACTGGCGGAGTGGGGATTTTTGCACACCAGCTAGCAGCGCAATCAGGAGCTTTTACAGTAGGTGTATCCAGAACCAAGGAAAAAGCTCTACTTGTTCAAGAGGCTGGTGCTAATGAGGTTGTCGTTGGAGATACGGCGATTTTATCGGTTGATGCATTTGGACCTTATCATCTAATTTTGGATTCAGTAGGTGGTGATACGCTAGCTGCATTACTACCTCAGCTTGTGCCAGAAGGGATTTGTGTATCCATGGGACATTCGTCCTCACCTTACGCAACGATTAATATCAGGGGCTTAGGGGGTAGGACCTTGTATAGCTTCTTTCTAGGAGAGGAGATAAATCGCTATTCGCCAGCGGAAGATCTGAAATTACTAGGTGAGCTTGTTTCAAAAGGCCAGTTAGTACCAAGGATCGAAGTGGAGGCATCGTGGAAGGAAATTGGAACTATTGCCCAACAACTGATAGATCGGAAGTTTTCTGGTAAAGCAGTGCTCCAAATAAGTTAGATGGGAGCGTCCTCATATTGAAAATGACAAGGAGATTGTATCTCCAGGCTAGTCTCCGCTCATGATGTTCACATTTTAAGCATAAGCAAAAATCGACCCTGTGGCGTACCCTGTCAAGTAGAGAGCTAAAAAGACACCTCTATGCAGCAACCGTTCCCCGTTATTCAATCGGGGGCGGTTGTTTAATTTTTTTGTGGAATTGTCGTATTTTGTCATATGTAGTCGGAATTTTTTCTATATTTCATAAAACCTATTTACATACTTGGTTTAAAGCGATATATTAAGTATCAAATTTGAATCATTTTGTGGATTGAACGAGGGGGAAATGAAATCATGAATATCCAAAAAGAGCTCCAAAGAAACAAAAAGCTAGGGCTAGGGGCTATCATGCTACTGGTGTTGGTTTTGCTGGTCACTGCATGTGGCGTGCCGAAAACAGAGAGCGGCACTCAAGGGACAAGCACTGCGGGATCGAATACAACAAACGGAAAAACGGACAATTTAAATCTAAAGGGTAAGCGGGTTGCGTTGATCATGGAGTTTAACACGGGCACATTTTCGCAACAGTATGTTCAAGGCGTGGAAGAGGAAGTTAAGAAATTTGGCGGTACGCTGACTAAGTTTGTGGCAGATAACGATAAGGCTAAAATGGCTTCTCTGCTTGATAGTGCGATTAACCAGCAGTTTGATGTCATTTTGACTGATCACGGTGATGCATTGCTGGAGACAGGGCTGAAAAAAGCAATTTCCCGCAATATTCCGGTTATCGTGTTCGATGCTGCGGTCAATGTCCCGGGTGCGGTAGTGCTCTCACAGGATGACCAAAACATGGCTGAGCTGACGCTGGAGCAAATGAAAAAGGATATCGGTGGCAAAGGCAACATTGTGAAAGTATGGGTTGCCGGATTTGCACCGATGGAACGTCGTCAGGTTGCTTATGGTGCATTTTTGAAATCCAATCCAGATATTAAAGAAATTGCGACTTTTGGTTCGGCTCAGAATCCTGCGTTGGATACGCAAGCCAAAATGGAAGCTGTATTAAAGCAATATCCTAAGGGTGAAATTACAGCCGTCTGGGCGGCTTGGGATGAGTTTGCCAAAGGCGCAGCCCGTGCCATCCAACAAGCGGGACGTACGGAAATTAAAGTCTACGGCATTGACATGAGCGACGAGGACTTGCAAATGATCCAGGACCCGAAAAATCCTTGGGTGGCCTCGGCAGCTGTAGATCCAACAGATATCGGGCGTGTACAAGTGCGCTATGCATATCAGAAGCTGCATGGGGATAACCCGGAGGAGAAAGTCGTACTGAAGGCTGTATATGTGCAACGCGAAGCGCTGCCAGATAAGCAAATTTCCACATCCGAACTGTCCCAATATGTGAAGGGATGGGGCCAAAGCGAGCAGGGCTATAAGGATTGGATGAAGGAATATGAAACGTCCAAATAAAATGTTTGCATCATGCAAAAGGCGCGCTTCGGCGCGCTTTTATCATAAGCAGGCGTGAGGGGGCACCATGAGTTCACAAGTATATACATTGGAAATGAAAAAAATCAGCAAACAGTTTGCTGGTGTAGATGCGCTGCGAGCCGTGGATTTTACGGTGCAGGGTGGCGAAATTCACGCTCTGCTGGGCGCCAACGGGGCAGGGAAAAGCACATTGATGAAGATTTTGTCCGGTGCATATCTATCCGATCAGGGAGCTATCGTAGTTGATGGCAAGGAACTGATCATTAGTTCACCGTGGGAGGCCAAAAGAGCGGGAATTCACTGTGTGTATCAGGAGGTCGATTCAGCGCTTGTGCCTCAGTTAACCGTCGCTGAAAACATTGTAATGGACGATTTGTCAGCACCTGATGGTCGATGGTGGGCTGCACCGGGCTCTATGCGCAGACGAGCGGGTGAGGCATTAGCAGGTCTAGAGGTAGATATTGACGTACGACGATATGTGTCTGAATTGACGTTGGCAGAAAAACAGCTTGTGCTTATCGCACGCATTCTGACACAGCAAGCAAATACCATCATTTTTGATGAGCCTACGGCGCCGCTCAGCGAGGAAGAAACGCGACGTTTGTTCCGCACAATCCATACACTCAAGGATGAGGGTGTTGCATGTATCCTCATCACACACCGATTACCGGAGGTTATCGAACACAGTGACCGTGTTACGGTGATGCGTGATGGCGAGCGCGTGTTCACGGGACCTGCTTCTGATTTAAGTGTTGGCGACATCGTTACGCATATGCTTGGAAAAACATTTGAAGAGGAATTCCCAAAAACAGAGGTACCGATTGGTGAAACGGTATTGGAAGCAAAAGGGCTTCACAAAGGATTACGAGTGCACGGCGTTGATTTACAGGTCCGATGTGGTGAAATTCTCTCTATTGTGGGTTTGGTTGGTGCAGGCAAGACAGAGCTGTCACGACTTCTTACAGGAGCAGACAAGCCGGATAAGGGAGAGCTGACCTTTAAAGGTCGCTCCATTCGCTTGAGAGAGCCAGCGGACGCGGTAGCTCAAGGAATTGTGTCTATACCCGAGGAACGGCGTAAGCAGGGGGTGCTAATTGAGGAGAGTGTGGAAAGAAACCTCAGCCTTCCGCTTTTGGGGAAGCTGAGTGTCCTTGGTTTCATCAGTCGGCGTAAAGAACGAAATAACGGTAATGGGATTGTCGCCTCTCTCGGTATTAAGACGCCGTCACTCCGCCAGAATGTTAAATATTTGAGTGGCGGGAATCAGCAAAAAGTTGCGATTGGCAAATGGCTGCATTCGGGAGCGGATGTATTTGTTTTTGACGAGCCAACCAAGGGTGTGGATATAGGGGCAAAAAGTGATATTTTCCGTATCATTGGCCAGTTGGCGGAGCAAGGAAAAGCAATCATCTATCTAACCTGTGAATTTGCTGAAGGGATTGGCATTGGTGATCGGATTGCAGTGATGTATGATGGCAAAATTATAAAGGAATTTGCGCGGGGCGAAGTGGAACAGGAACAGCTTCTGTTGTATGCCAGCGGCGGTGAAGAGGTGCATTCATGAAGGAAAAATGGTTAAACGTCTCATTTCGTTACGGTGCCGTAGTTGTCATTATAGGTGTATTGGCGTTTTTTTCATCTACATTACCTTATTTCTGGACTTATGATAATTTAATGGATATTCTAGGATCGATTGCCATTGTGACTTTCGTTGCCATTGGTGTGACGTTGTCACTTATCGTGGACGGTTTTGACCTGTCGGTGGGAGCTACAGTATCTTTGACAACGGTCGTTTCAGCTTCTTTGATGGTCTGGTATGAGCAGCCTGTTGCGGTGGTCATTATTGTGTCTCTGATTGTCGGCGCTTTGGTAGGACTGTTAAATTCATTATTGATCATTAAATTGCGTATTCCTGATTTGCTCGCAACCCTTGCAATCATGTATATTGTAAGCGGGATTCACAAAACGTACGCTCAGGGCTATACCATATACAATCATATGCAGTTTCCCGATGGCAGCAAGGCGCCGGGGGAGATATCTCCTGCATTTCTTTTGCTGGGGCAAGGTAAATGGTTGGGTATCCCGATTTCGGTTATTTTACTGTTACTGGCTGTGGCGGCGGTGCATGTTTTCTTGACCTATACAAAGCATGGGCGTCAAATGTATGTAACGGGTGGGAATGAGGAAGCTGCTCGTCTGTCGGGTATACGGGTAAAAAAAGTCCGTACTCTGGCCTATGTTGCTTCAGGCGTATTTGCGGCGATTGCCGGAATTTTGTATGCCTCGCGAGTAGGCTCAGGTCAAATTGACGCAGGTTCCCCTTTGCTCATGGAGGCGGTAGCTGCAGTATTCGTCGGTTTTTCGGTCTTTGGTGCTGGTAAACCCAATGTCATTGGTACATTTATTGGTGCGGTATTGATCGGTGTGTTGGTTAATGGACTAACGATGATGAATGTGCAATATTTTGCCCATGATATTGTCAAAGGAGTAGTGCTGGTACTTGCGCTGGCCGTTACTTTTTACGTGTTAAACCGTCGTCGTACTTGAAATTGTCTGTGGACTGTATTACTATAAACCTTGTTCCACGCAAGAAGGGTGCCATAAAACGCCAGTTTCGGCCTATATTGCGGAGGTTAGGTATATTCTATGTATATTTAACGACGAAACGGAAACAGATGATAACATTATGGAAGGCAGTACGCCGCCCGGGTTATTTTATACAGGCGACCTCATATCGGTCATTAACACCGATAACCTTAATGCTGGACTACACTTGAATTGGGAGGTGAATATTATGAATAAAACGGATTTGATCAATCAGGTTTCTGAAAGCACTGAATTGTCCAAAAAGGACGTAACCAAAGCAATCGATGCAGTATTTGAGGCGATCTCTGGAGCGCTGCAAAGCGGAGATAAGGTGCAACTGGTAGGTTTCGGGAACTTTGAGGTTCGTGAACGTTCTGCACGTAAAGGACGTAACCCGCAAACAGGAGAAGAAATCGAAATCCCTGCGAGCAAAATTCCGGCATTTAAACCGGGTAAAGCGCTCAAAGACGGAATTAAATAAGATTTCTTACATATTCCCAATGCGCTGAAAAGACCGTGAATTTGATTCACGGCCTTTTCTTTTTGCCCTGTTTACTTCGTGGTAGAGGTGCTATGGTCTGAAGAAGAGGAAGCTGTTCTGGCGTTTCGCGAGGCATAAGCGATCAGCACCAGGGGTTTACCCGTTAGCTCGGCAAATTCATGCTCTAGCTGTTGAAGCCGTTCGATTTGGGCAGGGCTGAGATTGGCGGGAAGATAGTTTTTCATCAGATCCGTTCCTTTCTTTAATGGATGGGACTGCACGGATAGTATGGCTCGGGACACGCTAATTGTTGCAGGTAGCTCGGGAAGCATGTAGTTGACAAAACTAGCTTGAATCTCCATCATAAAAAGTATAGCTTCGGCTCTCAGGGAGGAAAAGGACATGGAAGATAACGTGACGGGTAGCAGTGAGTACGTCGTAATTAAAGCGAAAAGCAACGGATGTCAGGTTTTTGGTCTGACCAGAGGTCAGGATACACGCTTGCATCATTCAGAAAAATTGGACAAGGGCGAGGTACTAATCGTCCAATTTACCGATCATACTTCTGCTATTAAAATTCGCGGCAAAGCCGTTGTGATGACCAAGCACGGGGTAGTAGATACGGAGGATTAAAATGCAGGCATAGCCTGCTTTTTTTTGTTGTAGAATGAGAGTGAGGACCTTTACCGTAGCAAACCCACATTATGAGGTAGAGGTCAGGGGAGGCTCTGATGAAACCTTGGATTGTATTCGGTGGCTCCATTCTCATAACCATCGCAGCAGCTGTGTTGCTGCCGTCCTTACAGGTGCTGGACTCAGGAACCGCAGCAGTTCGTGAGGCGCAGGCGACGATTTCGCCTCAGCAACGGGTGCTGCTGTCGGATGACAATCTGGTGGATACGCTGAACGAGCTGCCGTTGACCACACCGATTGCAAGCGCAAGCTGGGAACATTCAGTCCTGACCCTGGATGTCAAGCTGTCCAAGGAAGAAACTGCCCCACTAGAGATTTATCAAAACATGGCGGAGCTTGCCGCTTTTAGCTTTTACGGAACGACGAATGTACGGCAATTGCTGCTTCGGGTGGTGACGCAGGACGAATGGTCAGGAGAACGTCATTTGCTGCTTGCATCCGATATACGCCGCAACGAGTGGACGAACGAGGCATTGGAACAGCTGAGAAGCCGGGAAGGCGCGGAATTGCCAGAGGATTTGAAATCCCGTTTCCGCATTACAGTAACGCCCATGTGGCAAAACAGGTTTAACGGTGTATATACAGATTAGATGTTTCTGCCGGTGGACCTACAGTACTTTAGTCGCGAATCATTTTAAATTGTGATATAATATAAGGCATTGCAATTATTTGAGTATAGCAGAAAGTCATGTCTCGGAGGCTTAGGATGAAACCGTATCGCGTACCCCAATTAGCAAGGAAATATGTGGAATACGACATGATTCAACAACATACGGAAATGCCGGCTTTTCCTGACAGCCGTACCCGTTTGATGTTTGTGTTTTTGAACCGGAATGCGCAGGAGCTGCATGCCAGTGAGGACGAACTGTACGCATTGGTAACCTCACTTGTGCAGATGGGGCTGGATACGCATGATATGATTGATACTTTATCCGGTATACGGAGCCCGGAAGAGATGCGTTCCAGACAGCTGAAAGTGTTAGCAGGGGACTATTTTAGCAGTCGTTTTTATCAGCTGCTTGCACTGGCAGGCCGCATCACGGCCATTTCGAAGCTGAGTGATGCTGTATGTGAAGTGAACGCAGGGAAAATGAGTTTGTACTGGGGAATGAAGCAATTCCGATTGGATGCAACTCAGTATTTAACTCAGATGGTTCGTTTCAAAAAGGAACTTTTTTTATCATTCACTTCACTTGTAGCCGAACAGGATCAGGAAATTTGGAAGCAGCTTCTCAACAAATTTGCCCTCTGTGATACCTTAGTGGAGGAATGGGGGAAGCGGACAGAACCGGACAAGTCCCGTTTCGGATATATGTTCTGGCATATTTATGGTAACGGGGACCGGAACGAGCAGGCATTGCTTTCAGAGAGTGGTACTGACACTGAAGCATGGCGTAAGCTGGTTCTGAAATACAAAGCCGAGGATGCGATACTGGACAAGCTTCGCACGGCAGTTACACACATCCGGCAGATCCTGTCAGATGATCAAAATACGGGGATCGAGGAATTTGAACGCATGCTTGAGCCTTTCCTGAAGCTGCTAAATAGTCCGCACCCAGTTGTGAGGGAAGGTTAGGTGAACGTGATGGGATCAAGCGACACCAAGCCGAAAGAACAATTCGTTCATGGCGTGTTTGAAAGTATAGCAGGTAAATACGATTTGATGAACGATATACTGAGCTTTCGCAGACATAAGGCTTGGCGGAAATTTACGATGAAAAAAATGAACATGCATCGTGGCGATACGGCAATTGATCTTTGCTGTGGCACATGTGACTGGACGCTTGCGATGGCGCGTGCAAGTGAAAGTGGTCACATCGTAGGACTGGATTTTAGTCAGAACATGCTCAATGTTGGCGAGCGTAAGATTACATCAGAATCCCGTGAAAAGCAAATTAAGCTTGTTCAGGGCAACGCGATGGAACTACCTTTTGAAGATAATTCATTTGATTATGCGACGATTGGTTTCGGTCTGCGCAACGTGCCTGACCTGCGCCATGTGTTACAGGAGATGCAACGAGTCGTCAAACCTGGCGGGCAGGTCGTATGTCTGGAATTGTCCAAACCTACTTGGCAGCCGTTCAAGGGGATTTACTACACATATTTTCAACACATCTTGCCCATGCTCGGCAAATTGTTCGCCAAACGTTATGAGCAGTATAAATGGCTCCCTGATTCGTTGGCGCTTTTTCCAGGAAGGGATGAGTTGGCTGGCATCTTCCGTGAAGTCGGATTGAAGGATGTTCAGGCTCATTCTCTCACCGGAGGCATTGCGGCATTGCACATTGGAATCAAGGAGAGTCAGCATGTTTAAGAAAATTGCTATTTTTTTGGAAATGATTAAAATTGAACATACGTTATTTGCGCTCCCATTTGCATTCATGGGGGCTGTATTGGGGTCTGTTATCGTGACAGGCAACCTTCCCTCCTGGCCGCAGATCGGCTGGATCCTGCTAGCTATGGTTGGCGCACGTAGCGCGGCTTTTGGCTTCAATCGTATGATTGACCGGGTGATTGACGGGAAAAATCCGCGCACAGCAGGACGCGCTATCCCGGCGGGGTTGCTCAAATCGAGCGAAGTGGTGATTTTCATTATCGTCAGTTTGGTGTTGTTATTCTGGGCATCATTCAAGTTAAGTCCGCTGGCGTTCAAGCTGTTCCCGCTGGCCTTTTTTATGCTCGTTTTTTATTCTTACACCAAGCGTTTCACTTGGCTTTGCCATATTGTACTTGGTCTGACCATTGGTTTGGCGCCACTCGGCGCGTGGGTTGCAGTAACGGGACAAATAGATTTGACCGCTATCGTACTATATCTCACGATTGCATTTTGGACGGCGGGATTTGATGTAATTTATGCTTGTCAGGATATAGATTTTGACCAAAACGAAGGAGTTTATTCTATTCCTGCCCGTTTTGGTGTAGCAGGTGCGTTGAACATCGCTCGGGCATTCCACGTCATTACGGCAATCGGATTTATTGTATTGTTCTTTATTGCAGATTTAAGCTGGTGGTATCTGGCGGGCATGATTATTTCGTACATTATTTTATTTTATGAACACTATATCGTATCTCCAAAAGATTTGAGTCGATTGCAGACGGCATTCTTTACTATGAACGGTGTACTTAGCACTGTCGTATTTGCCTTTACACTGATTGATTTGGTGGTGCGTCAGTACTAATGAATAATCAGGTGAGCGGACATCAAGGCAAACGAATCGTTATTGGCATTACAGGCGCGAGCGGAAGCATTTATGGTGTGCGACTGGTAGAGACTCTGCTGGACTTGCAATACACAGTTCACCTGATCGTTTCCAATGCTGGCTGGCGGGTGTTGAAAGAGGAGTTGGGCTGGAATGTGACTGACCGGGAAGGGGCTTTGAATGAACAATTCGGAGGCCGTCCCGGTTCTCTTGTATACCATCCGTTCACAGATATTGGAGCTTCGATTGCGAGCGGCTCTTATTTGGTGGATGCGATGATTATCATGCCATGCTCGATGGGGACGTTGTCAGCAGTAGCACACGGTTCGTCCGATAATCTCATGGCGAGGGCAGCGGACGTGATGATGAAGGAAGGTCGGCCGCTGATCCTTGTGCCTCGTGAGACGCCTCTACATGCCATTCATTTGGAAAACATGCTTAAGCTTGCGAGACTCGGCGTCAAAATGATTCCGGCTATGCCGGCTTTTTACTTTCATCCCAAGACGCTGGATGATATTGTGCTGTTCCTCGTAGGCAAAGTATTGGACAGCTTGCGTATAGAACATCAACTGTTTACGAGATGGGGGGATTCCGATGCCGACACCGGACACCAAGACAATCACAATCGGAAAAATTAAATATACAAACGCTTGGCCTATTTTTCATTTTTTTAATCCTTCTAAGCTTCTCCATTCGGCGGAGATGGTATCTAAAGTTCCGGCTGAATTGAATCGAGGTATGCTGACTGGGAGTTTGGATATCAGTGCGATGTCCTCCTTTGCGTATGCATCGGGTGCTGAGGAAATGCTATTGTTGCCAGATTTATCCGTCAGTGCAGATGGTCCTGTGCAATCCATTTTACTATTTTCACGCAAGCCGCTGGACGAAATCAAAAACGGAACCATTGCACTTACGAATACGTCTGCTACATCCGTGAATTTGTTGAAAATTTTGATGCAAAAGGCATGGGAAGGCCATCCTTCCTATTTTGACTGTGAACCGGATCTTGACTTGATGCTGGAACAGGCAGATGCAGGGCTATTGATTGGAGATCATGCGATTAAGGCATCTTGGCGAAGTGAAGATCTGTATGTTACGGACCTCGGAGAAGAGTGGAAGCGCTGGACGGGCTACAGTATGACTTTTGCTGTATGGGCAGTACGACGTGCTGTTGCTGCTCAGAATCCTGCCGCGGTGGCTGAAATTGCGAGTGCGTTCCGCGCAAGCAAGCAGCGTAGTCTGTCGGACCTGACGCCTGTTATTTCTGAAGCATGCGAGGAAATTGGAGGTCTGCGAGATTATTGGGAGCGCTACTTTACTAATCTGTGTTATGATTTTGGAGAGAAGCAACAACAAGGTTTAGAGCTTTATTTTCAGTATGCGCATGAACTGGGGCTGCTTGACCGACGAGTGAAGCCGCTTCTCTGGAGTGACAATACGCTGACACGGGTGAAAGAATGAAACGATTGGATTTGTTTGGTTTATTAAAGAAGGATATGAACTTTATAGAAGAAGAGTTGTACCGCAGTATCGACAGTACGGAGCCGTTGATTAATGATACGTCGCTTCATCTGCTTAAAGCAGGGGGCAAGCGTTTGCGTCCCGTATTTGTATTGCTGGGAGGCAAGTTTGGAGAATATGATCTGGATAAGCTCAAGCGTATAGCGGTACCTCTAGAACTGATTCATTCTGCCTCTCTCGTTCACGACGATGTGATTGACGATGCGGAAATGAGACGCGGTCAACCCACCGTGAAGTCCAAATGGGACAATCGGGTGGCTATGTACACCGGAGACTACATATATGCACGTGCGCTGTCTATTGCTGCTGGACTGCCGAATCCCGACATTCACCGGGTACTGTCTAAAGCGCTGGTGCAGATGTCCATTGGTGAAATGGAACAGATTCGTGATTTTTTTAATGTGGATCAGAGTGTGCGTAATTATTTGCTTCGCATACGGCGCAAAACAGCATTGTTGATTGCGGTTAGCTGCCAGTTGGGAGCTATGGCTGCAGGGGCACGGGAAAGTATCAATTCCCTGCTATACAGCTATGGCTATAACGTAGGTATGGCTTTTCAAATTCAGGATGATCTGCTCGATCTGTGTGGCACGGAAAAAAAGATTGGCAAGCCGCCGGGCAGCGATATGAGACAGGGGAATATTACGCTTCCAGTGATTTATGCGCTCGAACAGCCTGAGCTGCGTGCAGATCTACTGGCTGAAATCCGCCGCATTCAGGATGGGGATGGGCAAGGAGATGCACGCAAAGCGGTGGATATGATCAAAAAAAGTGAAGGAATCGCTAAAGCTGAAATTCTCGCCGACCGATATATTAATAAAGCGCTAAACGCGCTGGACTTACTACCGGATGTCAAAACAAAAAAGACGCTACGCGATATTGCTCATTTTGTAACACGCCGCTCCTACTAAAGTTGTGTTTTGGGTTTGCTGTGACAAAATACTTTAACCGTTTCCAAGCTTTCTGTTACAATACAGTTTAGTACTGTATAAATACATTAGATTGGATTGGGAGTGAGCCGATGGATCGTACTTTTTTGATGGTTAAACCGGATGGTGTACAACGTGGACTGATTGGACGTATCATCAGTCGTCTGGAAGACAAAGGCTTCAAAATGGCGGCTGGCAAGCTTGTGCAAGTATCAAGAGAACAGGCAGAACGGCATTATGCAGAGCATGTGGGCAAGCCTTTTTTTGAAGAGCTTGTAGGCTTTATCACATCAGGCCCTGTGTTTGCTATGGTATGGGAAGGGGATAACATCGTTACGCTCTCCCGCTTGTTGATTGGTAAAACACAAGTAACCGAAGCTCTTCCGGGCACAATTCGTGGAGACTTTGCAGCACATACACCGTTTAACCTCATTCATGGTTCAGATTCACCGGAGAGCGCAGAGCGCGAGATTGTAAATTTTTTCTTGCCGGAAGAATCCGTTCGGTATGAAAAAAGTGTGGCGACCTGGGTATAAGTTTAATTACGTATGAAGAAGGATGGTAGCATGACGGATATGGAACTGGGTCAGATGGACCCCGATTACACAGCGTTTATCCGCAAAATCAAGGACAGCACAGGTATTGATCTTGCACAATACAAAGAAGCACAGATGAAAAGGCGGTTAACTACGCTTCGCAACAAAAACGGGTTTCCCAGTTTTGTTTCTTTTTATGATGCCATGATGAAGGAAAAACCTCTATTCTATGAATTTCTGGATCGGATGACGATCAATGTTTCGGAATTTTGGCGAAATCCCAATCGGTGGGAAGTGCTGCGGGATACAATCTTGCCACAACTGCTTGTAGGAAAGCAGAAGCTTAAGCTGTGGAGTGCGGCCTGCTCGACTGGTGAAGAGCCTTATAGCTTGGCTATGGTTCTCGACGGTAAAGGGATTTTAGGAAATTGCTCCATTACAGCTTCCGACATTGATGATGGTGCATTGGCAAAAGCCAAGGAAGGTAAATATTTGGAGCGTTCGCTCAAGGATGTACCTGAGCAGGTAGCTAGCAAATATTTCAAGCCGGATGGTGCGATGTATCGAATTGATGACCGTTTGAAACAAGCCGTGAAATTTCAAAAGCAAAACTTGCTGCTGGATCGGTTTGAGGATGGCTATGATCTCATTATCTGTCGAAATGTAATGATTTATTTTACAGAAGAGGCCAAACATACGTTGTATCAAAAGTTTGCAGCCAGTCTTCGTCCCGGCGGTGTGTTATTTGTCGGTAGCACAGAGCAAATCTTTTCTCCTAACCAATATGGTCTGGAATCGACGGAAACCTTTTTTTATCGCAAAAAAGCATAAGCCTGCGTATATCATCCAAAGTTTTGTAGGAACTTATTTATATCTTTGAGTAATTGATGGTTGGCTTATCAGCAAAGCACGTCCTTTAGCCCCTTTGGCTAAGAGGCGTGTTTTTGTTTATCTGCATACACGTGGCTTTTCTTGTCAAAGAAAGGTGCGTATACTATAATGAAGCACAGTTAAAGATTTTAGCGATGCACAGTTTAACAGTTTAAAGGGGGAACGCGTCATGAGTTTACGTTATTTAACCGCGGGGGAAACGCATGGTCCCCAGCTAACTGCCATTGTAGAGGGTATGCCGAGCAATTTAAAACTGGATTTTGAGGAATTGAATTTTCAGCTGCACCGTCGTCAGAAAGGATATGGACGGGGTCGGCGTATGCAGATTGAAAAAGATACGGCGAAAATTGCCGGAGGCGTACGTCACGGCTATACCACGGGTGCACCGATTGCGCTGGTTGTGGAAAATAACGATTGGAAGCACTGGCAGAACATTATGAATATTGAGCCTATTGAAGGCAGTGATGAAGAAAAACGTCGGGTTCACCGACCACGTCCGGGTCATGCGGATTTGAATGGCGGAATGAAATACAACCTGAAGGATCTTCGTAACGTGCTGGAGCGCTCCAGTGCACGCGAAACAGCAATTCGTGTGGCATGCGGCGGTTTGGCCCGTCAATTGCTGGCTGAGTTCGGAATCAAGGTGGCAGGTCAGGTCATCCGCATTGGGGAAATCGAAGCTCCTTACCGTGATCTGCCGATTGATGAGCTGATTGCCGTGACAGAAGCCTCCTCGGTGAGAGTAACCGATCCAGAAACCGAAAAGAAAATGGAAGCATATATTGATCTGATCAAGCAAGAAGGTGATTCAGTCGGTGGGGTAGTGGAATGTATTGTAGAAGGTGTTCCGATTGGTCTGGGCAGTCATGTACAGTATGATCGGAAGCTGGATGCACGTATCGCACAAGGCGTCATGTCGATTAATGCATTTAAAGGCGTGGAAATCGGCATTGGCTTTGAAGCAGGAGAATTGCGCGGTTCACAGGTGCATGACGAGATCCTATATGATGAGGAACGTGGGTATCACCGTCGTACCAATCGTTTGGGTGGTTTTGAGGGTGGTATGACGAATGGAATGCCAGTTGTGGTTCGTGGCGTAATGAAGCCGATTCCTACACTCTACAAGCCTCTGCAAAGCGTCGACATTGATACAAAGGAAGCGTTCACTGCACAGGTTGAGCGTTCGGATGCATGTGCAGTACCCGCGGCTAGCGTAGTTATGGAGCATGTGGTAGCTTGGGAGATTGCGAAAGCTTTGCTAGAAAAATTCGGCGGGGATTCGATTGAAGAGATTCGTGCGAATATTGCATCCTACGAAGAACAACTGGGGCGGTACTAAGATGAGTACGCTGACGGTACAGCTTGGGGAACGTTCTTATCCTATTCATATCGGACGAGGGCTTTTACATCGAGCCGGAGAGTTGTTGAAGGAACGAGGAATTGCGCAAAAAAGCCCGTTGTTGATTGTTTCTGACGAAAATGTAGCGGGATTCTACTTGGCAACATTGGAGAGCAATCTTCAGGCATCTGGCTACAAGACAGTGTCCTTTGTCGTTAAGCCAGGTGAAACCTCCAAGTCGCTGGCTGTATTTGAGCAGGTCATAACAGCAGCCATTGAGGGCGGCTTGGATCGCAATTCAGCCGTTATTGCACTTGGTGGTGGTGTGGTGGGCGATTTGGCTGGATTTGTGGCGGCTTCTTATATGAGAGGTGTCAAGTTTGTACAGATCCCCACTACGATCCTTGCCCATGACAGTAGCGTGGGCGGTAAGGTTGGCATCAATCATCCTTTGGCGAAAAATATGATAGGAGCCTTCCATCAACCGGAACTTGTGTTGTATGACGTAGATACGTTGTCAACATTACCTCCTCGTGAGGTATCTGCGGGGCTTGCTGAAATGATCAAGCATGGCTTGATCTGGGATGCTGATTTCGCCCAGTGGTGCCGTGACCATGCGACTGATTTACTTGCGCTGGATGCGACAGCTCTGGAGTACGGTCTGGAAAAGGGATGTTCCGTAAAAGCCGAAGTGGTGTCGCGCGATGAACGAGAAAATGATTTGCGCGCTATTCTAAACCTAGGTCATACGATTGGTCATGCGATTGAAGCCATTGCGGGATACGGTGAGTTTTTACACGGGGAAGCCATTTCTATTGGTATGGTCGGCTCCGCACTTTTGGGCGTGAAGCTGGGGGCAGATCCTTCTTTGGTAGATGAAACGAAGGAGATGTTGTCTTCGCTACGGCTACCGACCTCCCTTCCGTCACATCTCGATACAGATCGGCTGCTGTACGCGATGATGCATGACAAAAAGTTCAAAGAAGGCAGCATTACTTTTGTCGTCCCACGTAGCATCGGGCACGTGGAGGTTGTGAAGGATATTTCCGTCTCTTACATCCGACGAGTTATTGAACAGTTAAAAGAGGGGGCGTAACGATGTACAATCGGGGAATTCGTGGCGCGACGACCGTAGTGAATAATGAAGAAAACGAAATTTTGGAAGCAACATGCCAACTACTGGAGGAAATTGTATCCTACAATGAAATTCAGCCGGAGGATATTAGTAACGTATGGATTACGGTGACCCATGACCTAGATACTGCCTTTCCAGCCAAGGCCATTCGTCAGCTTGATGGCTGGGATATGGTTCCGCTCATGTGTGCATTAGAAATTCCTGTGGCAGGCAGTTTATCCAAGTGCATTCGTTTGATGGTACAGGTGAACACCGATAAATCCCAGCGGGAAATTAAACATGTATATTTGAACGGAGCACAGGCGTTAAGACCGGATCTGGCTTCCCAAGGGAAATAAGTGCCCGTTTTTAAAGTTGATGGTTGCCAAAGTAACATCCCATGAGATATAGTGTGTGTAGCAGAGTTAAGTAGAGTAGAGTTAGCCAGAGACAGAGTTGAGATGAGAAGAGTGCAGCCTTAGCCAATTCCATATGAGATTACAGAGATCGGCGGTAGCGGGTAAGCTTTTGTCTATGAAGAGATATTCTTCTACAGAGAAGCTTATTTGAGGCAACCTGTGCGGTTATACAAAAGGGATGAGTGTATACTTATCTATTTGCTGTAGTCATTTTACATATGGAGCATTCTTATAATTTCGATAACTGACAGCCTCTACCTTACCGGTAGAGGCTTTTTTACGATTATAGAATTTATAAAATTTTCAGCGGAGCTGAACAATTCTATAATCGCAAGAAAAACTTCCGCTACACGCGGTCTGGCTTCCGTGAAGGTACGTCGATAGACGTTTTTCTTATATTCTCTCCTTTGGTTCTGCGCCAATTTGGAAAGGAAGTGATCTCATGTTAACGCCGCATGTGGAGCAAGTGATAACGATGGCGAGTGAATTTAACCTGATTCCTGTGTACAAAAAAGTGCTGGCTGATATGGAGACGCCGATTCGGATTTTCCGTCGGTATGCCGAGCGGGACCGTGCCTTTCTGCTAGAGAGTGTTGAGGGAGGCGAACAGTGGGCGCGACATTCATTCATCGGTACAGACCCGTTTCTAATGGTCTCGGGTAAAAAAGGACGTTTGATATTGGAACAACACGGTAAACGGCAAATATTAAACGACAAGCCGATTGAAGCGCTCAAAGCATTGCTTCGTAAATACCGTAGTCCGAAACTGAAAGAAATGCCTCCATTTACAGGCGGGGCTATCGGATTTTTTGGATATGACCTGCTTCAATATTATGAAAAGCTACCAGAGCATTCGGTAGATGATTTGAATATGGATGATATTCGTTTTATGTTCTGCGATCAAGTCATTGTTTTTGATCATGTGAAGCAGCAAATTTTGCTGGTCGGCAATGTTCATGTAGGCGAAGGGTTCCGCGATGAGGACATTCGTGCTGCTTATGCTGACGTGGAACGCAAGTTGGAGGAAACGGCACAGTATTTGCGCAAGCAGTCTCAGCCTGAGCGATTAGGATCAGCCTCCATTCCTGATGATGTGGAACTGGGTGAGATCCAATCCAATGTGACGAAGGAACAGTTTATATCAAACGTAGAGCAGGCGAAGGAGTATATCCGCTCCGGTGATATTTTTCAGGTTGTACTATCCCAGCGTTTTCACATTGATACAGAGGCCTCACCTTTACAGGTATACCGCGTGCTGCGCACGATGAACCCGTCGCCATATATGTATTATTTGAAAATGGATGACGAGATCATCGTAGGCACTTCGCCTGAGGCACTCGTCAAGGTGGAAAACGGCCGGGTAGAAACCCGTCCTATTGCAGGAACGAGACCGCGTGGTGTAACGGAGACAGAAGATGTGGCACTTGCTGAAGAACTGTTAAACGATGAAAAAGAGCGTGCAGAACATCTGATGCTGGTCGATTTGGGAAGAAATGATTTGGGCCGTGTATCACAGTTTGGCACAGTCAAATGCGATACGTTTATGGAGATTGAACGCTATTCTCACGTCATGCACATTGTATCCAATGTGTCAGGTGAGCTACGTGAGGACAAAGATTTTTTCGATGCTTTCCTGTCTTGTCTGCCAGCCGGCACCGTATCGGGGGCTCCGAAGCTACGAGCCATGGAGATTATTGCTGAGTTGGAGCGGGAAGCACGCGGACCCTATGCAGGGGCGATTGGATATTTAGGCTTCTCAGGCAATATGGACGCTTGCATTACGATTCGCACGATTGTGTTTAAAAAGAACCGGGCCTATGTCCAGGCAGGCGCTGGAATTGTGTGGGACTCGGTTCCGGAAAGCGAGTATCAGGAGACGGTGAACAAAGCGAAGGCATTGCTGAAGGCAATCCGTACGGCAGAAGTGATGTTCCCGGCAACGACACAGCCCTATAACAGCGTCATCAACCAGGATTATTTGTACACTCCGTAACACACAAAAATCTGATTTTGAGGAGGAGACGACAATGGAACGACATGACATGATGCAAGTGGGGTTAAGCCGGATCATTGAGGGACAGCACCTTTCGCGTACGGAGGCCCGTAGCGTAATGGAACAGATTATGAGTGGAAGTGCTACACAGGCGCAAATTGGCGGGCTGCTGACGGCTCTTCGCCTCAAAGGGGAAACGGTAGATGAAATCACTGGTTTTGCCGAGGCTATGCGTAGCTACGCTAGTCCAGTGCAAGCTGAAGAAGGCAGCGGTCGTCTGCTGGACACATGTGGAACCGGAGGTTCAGGGATTCACAAGTTTAATATTTCCACGATATCCGCGATCATCGCAGCTTCGGTGTCTGTACGGGTAGCAAAGCATGGCAATCGTTCTGCAAGTGGCCGTGCCGGGAGCGCTGATGTCCTGGAGGCATTGGGAGTCAACATTCATTTGACGAGTGATCAGGCTAGGTCTTGCCTGGACCGAATCGGCATCTGCTTTTTATTCGCACAGCTGTATCATCCGTCTATGAAGCATGCCGCCGCGCCGCGCCGCGAGCTGGGTGTGCGGACGGTATTCAATATGCTAGGTCCTTTGACGAATCCGGCTGGTGCGGATCGGCAGCTGTTGGGCATTTATGACGCCAACAAAACGGAAGTCATTGCCGAGGTATTGAACCAGCTCGGCTCCAAACGGGCCATGGTTGTCAGTAGTCTGGATGGGCTAGATGAAATTAGTATTTCAGCTGCGACACGAGTATCCGAACTGAAGGACGGCAAGGTTCACACGTTCGAGCTTCATCCGTCGGATCTGGGCTTGCAGACGCATTCTCTTGATCAGGTGCTGGGCGGCGACGCACAGGTTAACGCAGATATCATACGACGGGTTTTGAACGGAGAGCATGGAGCTTATCGGGATGTTGTATTAGCGAATGCAGGAGCGTGCATTTATGTATCAGGGGCAGCAGCTACCTTGACGGACGGAGTAGCACGAGCGGCCGAAGCCATTGACTCGGGATTGGCACTTTCCAAGCTGGATCAATTAATACAGGCAACGGGGGAATATCAATATGTATCTTGACAAAATTGTGGTGACGAAGCGACAAGAAGTGGAGCAGCTTAAGGAGCATTTTCAAATAAGTAAAGCTGAACGATTAATTGCTGATTTACCTGCGACGAGAGAATTCGAAAATGCGATCGCGAGCAGACGCAATCGTCCGCTCGGACTGATTGCTGAGGTAAAGAAGGCTTCCCCATCCAAAGGGCTGATTCGACCGGATTTCCATCCGGTGGACATTGCACGTGCATATGAGGGAGCAGGAGCGGATTGCATTTCTGTACTGACAGATGTGACGTATTTCCAGGGGAGCCCTGAATATTTACAGCAAATTCGCGATCAGGTGAAGATTCCGCTGCTGCGAAAGGATTTTATCATTGATGAACGGCAAATATATGAAGCTCGTCTGCTGGGAGCGGATGCGGTGCTATTGATTGCCGCTATCCTGGAACCACGTGTATTAGGGTCCTTTTTACAGATTGCCAAGGACCTCGGGCTGGATGCATTGGTAGAGGTGCATGACAGTGAGGAGCTTAAAGCGGTGCTGGAGCTGGGGACAGCAACCTTGATTGGTGTAAATAACCGAAATCTGCGGACATTCGAGACTCGTCTCCAGAAGACAGAGGAGCTGATCTCACTAATTCCTAAAGGGGTTACGTTCATCAGTGAGAGCGGAATTGCGGGACCGGAAGATGTTAATTATCTGCATTCGGTAGGTGCACACGGTATCTTGGTGGGGGAGCATCTGATGCGCAAGGAAGATGTAGGACAGGCTGTAGCCGAATTGATGGACGGGGTTAAAGCATGAACAAAACGGGCATAAAAATTTGTGGACTTCAAAGCGTTGAAGTGCTAAAATCTATGGTAAACTTACCGGTCGATTATATAGGTTTTGTGTTTGCTGACAGCAAGCGCCGGATTGACGGCGTACAGGCTGGAAAGCTGCTTCGCGTATTGGATGAATGGACCTCAGGCAGCAGACCGCGCAGCGTGGGTGTATTTGTGAACCCTGGTGATGCACTGTTAAATGATGTGATGGAGAAAGCACCCTTGGATGTCATACAGCTGCATGGACAGGAGAGTCCGCAGCGCTGTCGGGAGATTAGAGAGCATTTTGGTATACAGGTATTCAAGGCATGGTCTGTGGACAGTCAAGGACGAACAGAACGCTCGGCGGACGAATTGGATGCCTATGTCGGGACAATTGACGCTTTACTGCTGGATACATACGATCCCCTGTATGGTGGCGGCTCTGGAAAAACGTTTGCGTGGGATCGAATTCCTGCCTATCAGGCTTGGACCCATCAACATAGAATTCCTTTGTTTGTAGCCGGCGGGCTGACTGCCGATAATGCGGAAAAGCTAGTTCATGAGTATCATCCCGAAGGGCTGGATGTATCCAGTGGTGTAGAGACGAACGGAGTCAAGGACATTGCAAAAATCACAGCATTCGTAGAAAGGGTGAAGCAGGCATGACACAATTACCTGATAACAACGGACGTTTTGGAACATTTGGCGGACGTTTTGTACCGGAAACGTTGATGAACGCACTGATTGAATTGGAGGAATCCTACCGTAAGTACGCGGATGATCCCGAGTTTAAAGCAGAGTTGAATGGGCTCCTAAAGGACTATTCTGGTCGGGAAACGCCGCTTTATCATGCGGAGCGTCTGAGTCAGCATTTGGGCGGGGCTAAAATTTACTTGAAGCGCGAAGATTTAAATCATACCGGTGCCCACAAAATCAATAATGCATTGGCTCAAGGATTGCTGGCGAAGCGTATGGGCAAACAGAAGGTCATTGCGGAAACAGGTGCGGGACAGCATGGTGTCGCGACAGCGACTGTGGCTGCGTTGCTCGGATTGGAATGCAAGGTGTTTATGGGTGAAGAGGATACTGTGCGCCAGCAGCTGAACGTCTTTCGGATGCAGCTTTTAGGTGCTGAGGTCATTCCAGTGACATCGGGTACACGTACACTTAAGGATGCCGGGAATGAAGCTTTGCGTTACTGGGTCAGCCATGTCCATGATACGTTCTATATTTTGGGTTCAGCTGTCGGCCCGCATCCGTATCCAATGATGGTGCGGGACTTCCAACGCGTGATTGGTGATGAAACACGTCGCCAGATCCTAGAGAAGGAAGGAAGACTTCCAGATGTCATCGTGGCAGCGATCGGTGGGGGAAGCAATGCCATCGGCATGTTTTATCCTTTTATTGAGGATCAGGGTGTCGCTTTGATTGGCGTAGAGGCCGCTGGAAAAGGTGTCGAAACGGAATTCCATGCAGCTACAATGACCAAGGGAACACAAGGGGTCTTCCAAGGCTCTATGAGTTACCTGCTTCAGGATGAGTACGGACAAGTGCAGCCTGCGCATTCCATCTCGGCTGGACTAGATTATCCAGGCGTTGGACCGGAGCATTCATACCTGAAAGATATTGAGCGGGCCCAATATGTTCCGATCACGGATCAGGAAGCGCTGGATGCGCTTCAGCTTCTTTGCCGTACCGAAGGAATACTTCCTGCATTAGAGTCGGCACATGCAGTTGCGCAGGTCGCCAAGCTGGCACCTACGTTGACGGCAGATGATATTATCGTTATTTGTTTGTCTGGACGCGGGGATAAAGATGTGGATTCCATTATCAAGTATTTGGGAGGAAATCCGTCATGAATTTAATTGATCAGGCGTTTGGGCGCCTTAAAAATGAAGGCAAAACGGCATTAATTCCTTTTCTGACGGTAGGCGACCCGGATGTGGATACTACAATAGAGATCATTCGGCAGTTAGAGTCGGCCGGAGCTGACATATTGGAACTGGGTGTACCCTATTCGGACCCGCTGGCTGACGGTCCTGTCATTCAGCGCGCGTCTGAGCGTGCACTGAAACGGCAAATTTCCATCCGCACGTGCATGGAGACAGCTTCTCTGGCCAGGGCGGCAGGTTCAAGCCTGCCCTTTATTCTGTTCACGTATTATAACCCTGTATTACAGATGGGTATGGATGCTTTCTTTGCAGGCTTGCAGGAGCACGGTATCAGCGGTCTGATTATTCCGGACCTTCCGCTTGAGGAAGCGGAGGAGCTGGGAGGACGGGCAGCAGAGGTGGGTGTGCATCTGATTCCTCTGGTGGCTCCAACTTCGGAGCAGCGGATCGAACGAATTGTCCGTCAGGCCCGTGGATTTGTATACTGTGTATCTTCGCTGGGTGTAACTGGGGAAAGAGCTTCCTTTTTTGAAGGTATAGAGGGCTTTATCGCGCAGGTCAAACGGCATACGGATATTCCGGTAGCGGTTGGCTTTGGGATCTCTACTCAAGAGCAGGTAGCCCGGTTTTCAAACATTTGCGATGGAGTTGTGGTCGGCAGTGCAATTGTACGTCAGGTGGAGGAGGCCATTCCATTGCTGAATGATTCTACGCGCAGGCAAGAAGGTCTTTTGCAAATTCATAATTTTGTGGCACAATTAAAGCAGTAACTGTCAAAATAGAAAGTAATAAATATGTTCTGATTGGATAGAGGAGGTAGGGGCATGCAACCTAAACCGCATATTGTACATTTGCCAGTATATCAGCCCGGTAAACCGATTGAAGACGTAAAACGTGAGCTGGGACTCGATGAAGTCATCAAGCTCGCCTCGAACGAGAATCCGTATGGTAGCTCTCCCAAAGTGTTGCAGGCCATTCAGCAGGAGTTTGCCAACATTAGTGTATATCCTGACGGAAGTGCCGTAGCTTTGACACAGGCACTAGCTAAACGGACGGGTTTAAAAGAGGAACAGTTTATCTATGGCTGCGGATCTGACGAAATTATTGCGTTGATTACGCGTGCTTTCCTCCTTCCCGGGGAAGAAAGCATTATGGCCGATCAGACATTTTCCGTATACAAAAGTAATGTGGAAATTGAGGGAGCGGTTGCAGTTGAGGTGCCTTTGCGTGACGGTGTGCATGATTTGGATGCTATGCTGTCTCACATCAATGATCGTACGAAAATTATTTGGATCTGTAATCCAAATAACCCCACGGGCACGATTGTACCCGAAGCAGAGCTGATTGCGTTTTTGGACCAAGTACCAAAGCACATCATGGTTGTTCTGGATGAAGCCTACGCCGAGTTTGTAACGGATCGCTCGTATCCCGACGGCATTCGTTTGTTGCCAGCGTATGAAAACCTGGTTGTACTACGCACCTTCTCCAAAATCTATGGGCTTGCTTCGCTGCGCATTGGTTATGGTATGGGAGCCGAGCCAATCATTCGTTTGATAAATCAGGTTCGTGAGCCGTTTAATACATCACGGGTAGCGCAGGCTGCGGCCATTGCTGCCTTGGAAGATCAGGAATTTGTTCAAGAATGCCGAGATCGTAATGCAGAGAGCAGAGCTTATTTGCAAGATGAGCTCAAGCGTCTGGGACTGGAGTCTTTCCCGGCACATGGTAATTTTATTATGCTAGATGTACGTCGTCCATCCGGTGAGGTATTTCAGGAGTTGCTTCGTAAAGGTGTGATTATTCGCGCAGGTCATCACAAATATCCGACATATATTAGGGTGTCGGTTGGATCGCAGCCGCAAAATGAGTTGTTTATTCGTGCGCTGGAACAGGTCCTGGGGGCGGAAGCGGCGAAAGTACGCCTATAATTTCCGCAGATGGGATTTGATAATTGATGAAGATTGCCATTTTCGGCGTGGGACTGATTGGTGGGTCCCTCGCACTTTGTTTTAAAGGGAAGCCGGATATTACTGTTGTCGGCCATGCCCATCTCCCTGAACTGATGGAACCGATGTTAAGCCGTGGTGTCGTGGACACCGCGACTCTTTCGGTTGAAGAAGCGGCAGAGGATGCCGATTTTATTTTTTTATGCGTACCTGTGGGCTTATTGGAGCATTATCTCGAACTGTTAAGCAAGCTACCGCTTAAAACGGGTTGTATTATTACTGATGTAGGCAGCACGAAATCGGCAATTGCCAAAAAAGCATCAGAAATTTCTTTGCGCAACGCTTACTTTATCGGTGGTCATCCAATGGCCGGTTCGGAGCGTTCCGGTGTAAAGGCTGCTTCCGCATTGTTATTTGAAAACGCATATTATGTGCTTTCCCCGGCAGAGGGTGTGCCTGAGGAAGCATACAGTTCACTGGAACGTTTATTAAAATATACTAGTGCTCATGTTGTGCGTGTTCAACCTGATATGCATGATGATATTGTCGGTGCGATTAGCCATCTTCCGCACATTATTGCAGCGGCGCTGGTGAATCAGGTGCGAAAGCACAATGATGAAAATCCGTTGTACCGTACATTGGCTGCGGGCGGGTTCCGTGATATTACACGGATAGCCTCTAGTGATCCGGTTGTGTGGCGGGACATCTTACTGAGCAATCGTGAAGTTTTACTAGGCCTGTTGGAAGAATGGAACGGACAGATTGAGCGTTTTACCCATTTACTGAGAATACAAGACGGTGAGGGAATCGCTGACGAGTTTTTGACAGCTGGGCACTTCCGCAGTGAACTGCCAGAGCGTCGCAAAGGAGTCATCGTCTCCACGTTTGATCTGTATATTGATGTACCGGATACCCCAGGGATTATCGGGCGAATTGCTATGGAACTGGGGAATCACAGCATTAATCTGAGCAATATGCAAATCATTGAAAGTCGGGAGGATGTCCCAGGCATCATGCGGCTTTCCTTCCGTCAAGAGCAGGATTGGGAGCGTGCCAAGACTCTGCTGGATTCGATGGGGTATAAAGTGGTGGTGTGAAGGGTGGAGAAAGTATGAGTGTTCGTTAAGGAGGTACACCGCTCCGCGATCCATTTGATCTTACGATCGCTGTTGCAGGGGGATTCTCTGGACTTTTTAAATTATCTAAAGGTAAGAATCCCCCCCTGCAAAGGCGAACGCTACGCTTCTCTAGATTCAAATGGATCGCTGCGCTACGGATCGCCTTAAAAGTACTATGCTTTCTGGGAGTGAAATAATAGGAAAAGTTTTAAAGCGGGTGAAGAAACTTTCGCCCGCTTTTTTGTTATTTGAAGAACAAATGAGACAATCCTTCTCACTAATTATTATTAAAGAAAACAAAAAAAGACCACCCGGGTAAAGCCCCGGGTGGTAGCTACTTTTAGTGAAGTAGCTGAGTAGGATAGGAGTGGAGAGAAACCATACTGTACTTTTATTATATGTATACGTTTTCATTTTGTCAATAATTTTTTTGAAGCGTTTTCTTTTTGCGTATTTATCCTTATTGATGCATTTGAATAAAATACTTTCAATGGGTTTGTCATTTAATCTTGAAAAAATTTAAAATCCCCTGAAAAGCTGTATAAATGAATCAGGTACCAGCGTTAGGGAGGCATTGATAGAAATCGTGGGGATTTTGGACTTTTTTACTGACGGACATTTTGTGGTACAATGGGTAAGTCCATTTTGGATGTTGAATATTGTTGGGGATAGCACCGTTAATGTTGGCACTACATAGGGTAAGAAAATAATAAATGTTCCATGATGCTGTTTCATCCATTTGCGCAAAGGGCGCAACTTTTTTTGACCTGTTCGGTATATATAGACAGAATCGAACGGGAAAACAGCACATGTATGGGCGAGGAGGGTCTCACTCGGATGATGACAGATTCCCAGATGATTCAGGAAATCAAACAAGGTAATGTTGAGGTTTATTCAGAATTAATGAGGCGGCACCAACGTAAAATTTTAGCTTTTGTTTATCATATGCTGAAAAGTTCGAACCTGGAAATGATTGCTGAGGACTTGTGCTCAGAAACGTTTTATAAAGCGTATCGGAGCCTGCATTCTTTTCGCGAGGTAGACGCATCGTTTTCCACTTGGTTATATACGATTGCACGCAATACGGTGCTAAGTGAGCTTCGCAAGCACCGTAGCGGTCAGGTTCCATTGGAGGAGAGCGGTTATGTACCAGTAGCTCCATCGGATGTCATTCCGGAGCAGGCTGTCCTTCGCGGCGAGAAGGTAGAAATGGTTCGTGAAGCGATCAATAGATTGCCTGAGAAGCAGCGATCTGCACTGATATTGCGTGAATATGAGCAATTGGATTATCAGGAGATTGCGACTATTTTAGGACAGACGGTCAGTGCAGTGAAGTCATTGCTTTTCCGGGCAAGATCCAGTGTGAAGACGCAGTTGGAGCCTTATTTTTTTGAGCCTCTCTATGAGGAAAACGAAGGGATGAGCAGCCAATGAAATCCAGAGACACTGAGGATTTGTTCGCTACAGGCAAAAATGTATCGAAACAAGACTCGGAGCGCAGACGGGCCAAAAGCTCGTCTGCTGGGTGGGAGCATGGTTCGGAAGAAAAAGAGTGGAATTTGTCAAAAGAAAATCGGTCCGCCATTCGTGATATTTCCTTTGAAATAACAGATGATAAGCTAGAGGCAATGAATCGCAGAGTCATGGATCGAATTTATGAAGAATCACCGTGGCTTGTTCCGGGCGAGCATCGACGTGCGCGTGTGAACCCAGCAGCCCGTAAGTATATGTCTGTATGGATCGCCGGCTTCTTGGCCGTATTTTTATGTAGCTTTTTGTTTTTGAACTGGAACGGAAGCTCCTCTCAGGAAAATCCCCCTAAAGCAGCTCCTGTCATGGACACAGGTATTTTACCGACAGGACTGTTGGAAACTACAAGTACATCTCCACAATATCAATACCACATTAAAGATGTGAATAGTGGCATTATGGACCCGCTGGTGGCTAGCATTGTTCCTACTTATCCGCAATACTGGATGTTGTTGTCTGTATTGGCACTTGCGCTTGCTTTATTTTCTCTGGGCTGGATCCATCGGGCGAGAAGGGTCAGAAATTAGCAGGACAGCTGGGCTCCAATATGAATTCATAACAATGCCTGAATAACAAAACTGCGGAGGAAACGACACGATGCTTATTGGCTTGATCAGACATGGATTGACGGATTGGAATGCGGTAGGGAAAATCCAGGGTCACAGTGATATTCCCTTGAATGAGGAAGGGCGTCGGCAGGCACGCTTGTTGGCAGAACGATTAAAGGAAGAGCCTTATCATTGGGACGGGCTTATTACAAGTAGTCTCTCCAGAGCGAAAGAGACCGGGGAGATTATTGCTTCTGCTCTGCATCTCCCGTTGTTAGAGCCTGATGATCGACTAAGAGAACGTGCTTATGGTCAGGTCGAGGGCATGACCCAGGCCGAGCGTGAAGAGAAGTGGGGAGTCGACTGGCATCTGCTGGATCTAGGGCAGGAAAGCGATGCGGATCTTCAGCTTCGCGGGCTAGCTTTTATGGAAGCCATTTGGACGGAAAATCGGGACCAGAATCTGCTGGTCGTTTCCCACGGCGGTTTTTTGGCTAATTTGTATAAGGCTCTGTATCAGGAAAAATTCACGGAACGAATCGGCAATTTGTCACTTAGTGTACTCCAGCGTGAGGATATGGATTGGGCACCACTTTTGTATAATTGCACGAAGCATTTGCAAGAGAAAAGTGACTGTAACTCAAAAAGTTAGTAAAAGACCAAGCTTCTACTTATCGTAGGAGTCGTGGTCTTTTTTGTTTTTTAATTATACCTTTGCAAAAAAGAGGTTTAGAGTCTGAACAATCCGTCAAAGCTGTGGGTACAACAGGTAAGAATCAATTCCGGATGACAGTCCAGTGACGAGGCGATAGAACAATGAATCTGGCGGATATGCTGACATTTGCGGATATTGTGCATTTGAACAGAATCGCGGTGTATTACGATTGTGACTGTAAACCTAATTCCAAACATGAGTTGATCCAGGGGATTTTGACGAAGCTCGGCAGCAGTAGTTTTTTTGAGACGCAGGTCAAGGAGCTGAGGTTGTCAGAGGTAAGGTTTTTGAACGCGTTGCTGTTCGATGACCGACCGTATTTCAGCATGGAGGAATTGATTGCAATAGCCAAGCAGTCTGTTGAGGAGGACGAGAATCCTGGTGAGCGGCCAAGGGATATTGTGACCCGTCTGCGTTCTAGTGGCTGGTTGTTCAACGGTTCGACGCACAATACGAGGTATTTGTTCCAAATTCCGTTGGATATGAAGGAGCGCTTTCGACGTGTTATGGTACATGACTTCCAAAACGGAATGACCCGGGTAAGCGAACCGTCGTCGTACCGGGATGAAGGGCATCTGCTGGCAGAGGATTTACGGCTTTTCCTTCAATACATGGGGCAGCATGAGGTTCCGCTAAATCCCGAGGGAGCTTGGTATCGTCGCAATCAGCAGCAGCTGATGGAACATTTGCACATTGCGGAGCCGCTTTTGGGTAAGGGAGGATGGCGTTTCGGGTATGGCTCCTCTTTTAAGTTTTATCCAGACCGAATGGCACTACTTTATGATTATGCCCGTCACTCCAAGTACATTGAGGAGAAAGGGGACCAAGTTGTGCTGACGGCAAAGGGAGAAGCGCATCAGGAGCATACAATTGAGGAAGAAATGATACAGCTATTCAGGTTTTGGTTAAGATTGTATAAAGGAGCCGTTCCTAATTTGCTGTCTCTAGTCTACTGGATTGGAGAATGCGCCAGGCCCTGGACGTCCTCAGAGTCGCTTTTTGTACATATCGGCCCACTGATTCGACCGTTTTACTATGATACGCCCCGTTCGGTCTTTGATCAGAGGATTATACGAATGATGCTTCACTTGGGTATGCTTCGTCAGGGTGAACATTCGACGGGACCATCTGTACAGATGACGGCCTGGGGGCTGAAGTTGGCGGGAGAGTGCCGCATTGGTCGGAACGACTCGGGTATACGGCTCCATTGACAAGCAGCACACATGTTGATAGAATTTCACCCAAAATGAGAGGGTGAAGTTGTTGCTAATTCACTATAACGGAAACATGCCACAGCTCCATTCAGCTGTCTATATGGCAGAAGGAGCAAAAATTGTCGGAAAAGTAACGATCGGTCAAGATTCCTCTGTATGGTTTAATGCCGTACTGCGCGGAGATATGGCGCCTATCATCATCGGTGAACGCTGCAATATTCAGGACGGTGTCGTGGGACATGTGAACACGGATCAGCCCCTGTTGCTGGCGGATGATATTTCGGTAGGTCATGCTGCAATAATCCACGGTTGTACGGTAGGCAAAGGCACTTTAATCGGTATGGGGGCCATTGTACTCAACGGAGCGGAGCTTGGTGAATATGCTTTAATAGGAGCAGGGTCGGTCGTTACGGAAAATACCAGAATACCACCCTATACTCTTTCTCTCGGTACACCTGCCAAAGTGGTGCGCGAATTGACAGATGCAGATTTGCAGCGGATGTCACGAACGGCACTCAGCTATGTGGCGAAAGGAAAAGAATATAGGATCTCTTAAACTCATGTTGGAGGTGCATCCTATGGATAAAATGAAGGTTACTTATGAAGTAATGTTGGGCCTGTCTGCTGAAATGGTTTTGGACGAGGCATTACGTAAACACCGGAGTGAAAAACTCTACAAGGATATTGATGAGGCGCTAGCCTCCGGAGATGAAGTAGCTTTTCGTCATCTTACGGATGAGCTGAAAGCAATGAGTTAGAACAATCTTAGGAATCCTAAGTTGGATTTCAGACGAATCTTTAGTTCAAGATTATAATCATCAAACCTGACTGTAGCGGCGGTCAGGTTTTTTTGATACGCTTGGATATGATATAGTCTTTGTAGGATGGGACCTGTACAAGGCAACTGTCGTATGAACGGAGGATGAAGGACGTGTCGTTATCTTATTTGTGGAGCCGGTCGTTCTTGACGAGCCGGCCTTTTTTGTGGCTGCTGTTCTGGTGTAATCTGGTTGGAACGGTGTATGGGTACATATGGTATGGGGGGCAGTTGGAATATACACTAAATTATCACCCAATGTGGCAGATTGTATTTGTGCCTGATAGTCCGACGGCGAGTCTGTTTTTTACGATCTCTATAGCATTTTTGCTCTATCCTCCGCGTCTTAAGAGCTTGAAGGTCATTCGGCAGATCATGGAGGCGTTGGCTGTTGTCACGAGTGTAAAATATGGCATCTGGGCTTCAGCTATTATTTTTTGGGGAGTCGCGCAGGGGGGACATATGATATGGCAGGATTGGATGCTGGTGGCATCTCACACGGCAATGGCGGTCGAAGCGTTACTGTTCGTGCGTTTTTTCACCTGCAAATGGACTGCTTTATGCCTAGCTGCACTCTGGACATTGTTAAATGATACGATGGATTATACATTTGGCATATATCCGTATCTTCCGAAGACGCTAACGGATGATGTACCGCAAGTGCGTGCTTTTACCTTTATGCTGACCCTTGTCAGTATCATAGCGGCATGGCTTGCCATGTTTGCGCGCAATCGAATGGGAGTAGAAGTGGAGAAATAGAGATGAACATTGTTATAAACCAAAAAGAATATATATTTAAAAAAGGAATCCGTGATGATCATAAAATAAGAAAGAGCTTTAATCAATTAGCCAAACAAAGTTTTGGTTTTGATTTTGAAGCTTGGTATCAATTGGGCTTTTGGAATGATAAATATATCCCTTACGTACGGCAGGGCAACTGTGATGCTATGTATTTGTTCGCAAATGATAGTGTGAAGAATTTTTACCCTAAATTCGGGTTTGTTTCGGTACAAGAATATCAATTAAACCGGAAAGTAACCGCAAACAACGTAGACATTAAAGTTGAGAAATTGAACTTGGAAGAGCAGTCGGATTTAAATTTACTGAAAAATAAAAGTGCTAGATTAAATCCGTATTCACTTTTTGCTGCGAAAAGTAGTGAATGGCTGGTCTTATTCTATGCCATCTCGTTTTTTAAAGATAAATTTTAGTATATACCTCAATATGACACGATTGTGGTTGCAGATTTTGAGGGGGATACCATTTGTCCTAAAGCAAGTTCTAGTCCCGGTAACCTTGCCATACAGTAAGGTGAGGAGGGATGTCCCATGTTTAGGGGTCAGGCGTTTCAAATTATGATACGTATTGTTTCGAGTGTTGTTTTATCTATGGTCCTACTGCTGTCTGTCTGCGTCCCTCCAGGTGTGGCAGAAGCGCGTGATCAGTCAAAACCCATAGGAAATACAAAAGAAATTGAGGAACTAGATCATGCAGCTGCGATACTGTACCGGGATGTCATGGACGGGAACATTGAAAAAGCGCGCACGGATGTAGCCGAGGTGAGTCGATGGTTTGGCACCGGACAGGTGCAGTCAGCGTTATCTGTAGAGGCCATTCATGCTTTGTCCGGCAGCATCCTTGAGGTGCAGCAAGCTACTCAGTCCGTCCAAGCATCACCGGATGAGTGGGTGAAGGCTGCGGCCAATTTACGACTTGCGACCGATGCGCTTGCACATCCGCGTCAGCCTTTATGGCAGCAGTATTATAAGATTTTAAAAGAAGATGTTAGTGGCTTGAACAGCCAGTTTGCTAAAGGCAACATGAAGGGTTTCAAAGCTGGAGCCGCAGTGCTGGAGGACCACTATGAGACGATCCGTACAGCAGCATTGATTCATGGCAGAACAAGTGAAGTTGTCCGGGCTGATTCATGGATTTCCTACGTCAAAGGATTGGGGGATCAGCAAAATGCAGATGCCTCAGCGATTAGAGGGGCGTTGGATCAGGGGAATCCGACGTTTAATGCCTTGTTTGGACGTGAAAAAGACGCCACTGCCCTGGCGCCATTTATCCCGCGTGAAAGTGAGCGCCGGGCAGAATTGGCAATCGGCATGATTGTTCTGCTGGCGCTGGTCTATGCAGGTTATCGTAAATATCGAGCTGGTCTCTCTGGATAACGATGCAAAATTCAAACATTCGCGTCGTTGGCTGCTGAGCCATCCATATAGGTTAGCCCATCGCCCGGATTTCCGGGCTATTCCTCTTTGAACCCCTCTCCATGTACATCATGCACATCCTGTATGATAATAAACGCCCGTGGATCAACCGATTTAACAATTTGGTGCAAACGTCGTATTTCCTGACGAGGCACGACACAATAGGCAACATGCTTGGCCTGCTTGGAAAATGCACCTACAGCCGGAATAATAGTAACTCCACGATCCATGTCCCTAATAATAATATCCGCAATGTCCACAGTGTGGTCGCTGATAATCATAAAGGCTCTGGCGGAATAGGCCCCTTCTTGTATAAAATCAATAATCTTGGACGCGATGAACACGGCGACTAATGTATATAGAATTTTTTCTTTTGGTATGTAAAGTAGTGAAGCACCGATAATGACGATATCAATGATCAGCAGAATCCTTCCCATACTCCATCCAAACTTCCGGTTTAGAATACGAGCGATTATATCCGAGCCGCCCGTGGTGCCGCCAAAGCGGAACACGATACCTAATCCGGCCCCAAGCGTAACCCCCGCATATAATGAAGAAAGTATAAAATCGTGTTCAGTTTGAAATGTTCCCATCCATCCGAAATGAATCATTTTTTCATACAACCACAGAAAAAAAGTGAGCGACCCGATACCTACCCCTGTATATAGAATTTGCTTGCCCCCAAGCATTTTCCACCCAATTAAAAATAAAGGAATGTTCAGCAGTAATGTGGAGAGAGAGGGTGAAATCGAAAAAGCATAATTGAGCAGCAGGGTGATCCCTGTAATACCACCTTCCATCAGTTTACTGGGTATTATAAAATAAAGCAGACCGAATGCATAGATGGCGGTCCCGAGCACAATGGGTAAAATCAGTTTAAGCTGTTCCATGGACTTGGATATCTTCATATGATCCCTCGCAGTAGCAGTTTAAGGAAGAACGACATCATGCTGATTTTGCTAAATCGCAGTTCCTTATATGTAGTATACCTTTTTACGGTAGCTTTAAAAGACTGATGACTGTAAGTTGGGATCATAAGTACACAATTAAAAAAAATTTGTTTTAAAATGTGCTTTACGATAACATATGAATAAACCTGCACATGGGGGGGATTGCGTGTTTCATGGAAAAATCATTAGATGAAATTCAACGTGAGGTAGACCAGTATATATCTCAATTTAAGGAAGGGTATTTTAGCCCTTTGGCGATGTTGGCCCGGATGTCTGAGGAAGTCGGGGAACTGGCGAGGGAAGTCAATCACTCCTTTGGCGAGAAACCGAAAAAAACGGATGAGGCGGACAATTCGATTGAGCTGGAGCTGGGGGACATTTTGTTCATTACAGTTTGCTTTGCGAACTCGCTAGGTATAAATTTGACTGAGGCTCATGATAAGGTCATGCAAAAATTTAACACGCGTGACGCGAATCGCTGGACCAAAAAGGACACCGATTAGGCGTTTTGTACATATGCTGTACCAAACCGGTTACCCGGAGGTGCAGTGTCATGAAGGCGGAGGAATACGTTCAGAAAGCTTATCAGTGCATTTTGCAGAACGATTTTGAGCAGGCTGTGGAATGGTTTGAAAAAGCAATTTCAGCCCAGCCTGATCATGCGGAGCATTATTTCCGGTGCTCGGTTACCTATGCTCGTAGTGGTCGTTTGGAGCAGGCTCTCGCATATGCAGAGCATGCGGTTCGTCTCGCTCCACAGCAGGATGAATATGTTCTCCATCTGCATGCACAGGAAGCCAGGCAGCATACGGAGAAGGCCAGAAAAATGCTGGATGTCGACAGAGCTACGCCACAGGTGCGTCAGGATGCGATTTTGCTATTGGAACGAGCAATAGCCCTCGATCCGTTATGTGGGGATGCTTTTTTGCTGCTCGCATTGATTTATGATGAATTGAATGAGTATAAGCTAGCTGTGCAGGCTGCTCGCGAGGCGGCTGCACTGTTTCCTCACAATGTGCAGCTTGCCAACCTCATGAAGAAGTTATGCCAGCAGATGAATGAACAAATCTAACACAAATGGATGCATAAGGAGTTGTAGGGATATGTCAGAACCAATAAAAGTGGCTGTTGTAGGAGCAGCAGGGCGTATGGGCCGTGAAGTTGTCAAATTGGTTCTTCAGGATGAGGAACTACAGCTTGTGGCCGCAGTGAACAGAACACATGCCGGCAGTGATGCCGGCCTTCTCGTCGGATTACCGGAAGCGGGTATCGCTATTGTGGAGGACGTGGAGCAGGCTTTACTGGATAGTCGAGCGGATGTCATGGTCGATTTTACGGGGCCGCGTTTTGCGTACGCACATACAGCGCTTGCTATCAAGTATGGAGTACGTCCGGTTATCGGAACGACAGGGTTTACCCCCGAACAGATTAATGAACTGGACAAGCAGTGTCGTGAGCAGCAAATTGGTGGTCTGATCGCGCCGAACTTTTCGATTGGAGTCATTTTGATGATGCGGTTTGCGGCTCAGGCAGCGAAATACTTCCCACATCTGGAAATCATCGAATATCATGGTGACCAAAAATTGGACGCGCCATCGGGCACAGCCATTAAGACCGCAGAGCTGATCGCCGAACAGCGTGAAGAGCTACGACAGGGTAACCCGGAAGAGGAAGAAACGTTAGAAGGATCACGGGGGGGGTACTATCAAGGGTTCCGTGTTCACAGTGTCCGTCTTCCCGGTGTGTTCGCACAGCAAGAAGTAATCTTCGGAGGGTTTGGACAATCTCTGAAAATTCGTCAGGATTCTTATGAACGAGCGGGCTATATGCCGGGTGTTAAAATCGGTATTCAGAAGGTCATGGAGCAGCCAGGGCTTGTATATGGATTTGAGCATTACATCGATTAAGAGTACGCGAATGATTTGACGAACGAAATTATAGAATGAGGCAGGAGGAACTTTGAATGTTAAAGATTGCATTTATAGCGCATGACCGAAAAAAGGATGAAATGGTAAATTTCATAACGGCCTATGAGCATGTTTTTACAGATCACCAGTTATTTTCAACAGGTACAACAGGTCTGCGCATTATGGAGCAAACCAAGCTTCAAATTCACCGTTTCATGTCTGGGCCGCTTGGAGGAGATCAGCAAATCGGGGCTATGGTTGCACAAAATGACATGGACTTGATTATATTCTTGCGTGATCCGCTTATGGCCCAGCCGCATGAGCCGGATATTAGCGCCCTGTTACGTCTGTGTGATGTACAAGGGATTCCTCTGGCAACCAACGTTGCAACTGCTGAAATACTGGTTAAGGCGCTAGACCGTGGCGATTTTGCTTGGCGTGAGCTGGTACATAAATATAAACCGGGGATTGACCAGCAGGGTGATATAAAATGACACTGGACATCTTGATTTTCGGAGCCCATGCCGACGATGCAGAAATAGGAATGGGAGGCACGATTGCCAAGCATACAGCCGCTGGTTTAAAGGTGGGCGTTTGCGATTTGACGCGGGCTGAAATGTCATCTAATGGTGATGTGGATACTCGTATGGCAGAGGCAGAACACGCTGCAAAAGTACTCGGACTTGCCGTGCGGACGAATCTAGGTCTGCCGGATCGTGGATTATATGTAACTCCAGAACATGTAGCTGCAGTTACAGCAGAAATACGGCGCCATGCACCGAAAGTCGTATTTGCTCCTTATTGGGAGGATCGGCATCCAGACCATGTCATGTGCAGTAAGTTAGTGGAGGAAGCGGTATTTAACGCCAAGTTGCGACGTTTTATGCCAGAAAATCCTGCGGTACAGGTAGAGCAATTATATTTTTATTTTATTAATGATATTGGCAGAACGGATTTGATTGTGGATATCACCGAGCATTATGAAGCCAAAGAACGGTCTTTGTTGAGTTATGCTTCGCAATTTCAGGCAGCACCTGGAAAGGATACAGTATCCACACCCTTAAATCAGGGATATGTGGAATGCGTAAAAGCTCGCGATTCGTTGTTGGGTCAACGCAAACTGATTTCGTATGCAGAAGGCTTTGCGTCCAAAACCCCATATCTGGTTAAGCTATTCACATAAGAATTCTATACTTGAGCATTTTGCAGAATGTTAAAATAAATCGGCAGGAAAGTTATCACTGATGAGCGGAAGGAGGCAGCTTAGCTTGAATGACAAATTGAAAATTGGAATTACCTGTTATCCGTCGTTGGGTGGCTCCGGGGTAGTGGCTACTGAGTTGGGTAAGTTGCTGGCAGAAAAAGGGCATGAGGTCCATTTCATTGCCAATAGCATTCCGTTCAGATTAGGCGGGGCGTTTCAGAAAAATATTTTTTATCATGAGGTTGAAGTTAACGATTATTACGTGTTTAGATATCCACCCTATGATTTGTCACTGGCGACCAAAATGGCCCAAGTCGCACAAATGAAGAATTTGGACGTACTCCATGTTCATTATGCGGTACCCCATGCAGTATGCGCTTACTTGGCGAAGGAAATGGTGGGTGATCATCTGAAGGTGGTAACCACCTTGCACGGTACGGACATTACAGTGTTGGCACAGGATGAGTCGTTGAAGGACCTGATTCGGCTGGCTATTAACAAAAGTGACGCTGTGACAGCGGTTTCCAAGGATTTGATTCGGGAGACGATAGATGCGTTGGAAATTACACGACCTATTGATTTAACCTACAATTTTGTAGATAAACGGGTATATTATCCACGAGATGCCGCGGCGCTTAGAAGAGATTTTGCCCAACCGCATGAAAAAATAATGATGCATATTTCCAATTTCCGTCCTGTCAAAAGGGTGGGAGATGTGCTGGATATATTTGAAAAAGTGCAACGTAAAGTACCTGCGAAGCTGCTGTTGGTGGGAGAAGGACCGGATCTTCCAAAAATCCGTTGCAAAATCGAGAATTTAGGTCTGCAAGATAAGGTCTTCTTTTTAGGTAAGCAGGATCAGATCGCAGAAGTGATTTCTATGGCGGATGTGCTGCTGCTTCCCTCGGAAAAAGAAAGTTTTGGTCTGGTTGCACTGGAAGCAATGGCCTGTGGAGTGCCGACAATCGGTTCTCAGGCAGGGGGAGTACCTGAACTCGTTGTGCATGGAAGTACGGGGTATCTTGCTGAAATCGGTAATACTGAGGCAATGGCTGATTATGCAGTAGAGCTGTTGTCCGATGAAGCGATGGCGGAACGTTTCCGTGAAGCGTGTCTGACCCGCGCCCGTACCGTTTTTTGTGATGAGCTGATTACCCGTCAATATGAAGAGATATATTACCGTGTGTTGGGACGCGAGGTGCCGGATCTTAAACCGATCAGCGTTTAAGGGGGCGGACTCGCGTCCGTTTTTTATATTGAATACTTGCAAAGGGGGAAACCCTATGAATACAAATACTTGGCAATATGCTGACCAAGAGATGGCATTTCATGGCAGAGAGGTCATACATACACTAACCGCAGCAGGCCACGAAGCCTACTGGGTCGGTGGCTGTGTGCGGGATGAGCTATTAGGAAGAGCCATTCATGATATGGATTTGACTACTTCGGCTGAGCCTGAACAGGTCATAGCGCTATTCCCTCACGTCATTCCGACAGGAATTCAGCATGGGACGGTTACGGTCATGCAGGGTGGCCATGCGTTCGAGGTAACCACTTTTCGTACGGAAAGTGGTTATGCCGATCACCGCCGTCCAACGGAAGTTGCCTTCGTAAAGGATATCCGTGAGGATCTGATGCGACGGGATTTTACTATGAATGCGATTGCGATGGCAGAACACGGAGAGCGTGTGGACCCATTTGGAGGAGAAGCCGATTTGCGAGCCGCTCTCGTTCGTTGTGTAGGCCGAGCCGAGGAACGTTTTGAAGAGGACGGGTTACGAATGCTGCGTTGCATCCGTTTTGCCTCTGTGTTTCGGTTCCGTGTTGCTTACAACACCTGGAAAGGCATGATTCGGCGCAAAGAGGGACTTCGTTACATAGCCATGGAACGTGTGCGGGTCGAGCTGGAAAAGATGCTAGCGGGCTCTGACCCTTTACGTGGGTTGGAGATGCTGAGCCGTAGCGGATTGCTCGGTTGTACGAAGGTTCCGGTTCCTTGGGAACAATGTGAAGCATGGGCGCTTAAGGGGATCGTTCAACTGCAAGAAGAACTGCGGTGGGGCCTGCTCTTAATGTCTTGTAGACTTACCTCAGAGGTAGCTGACGAGCTACTAAGAGCTTGGACCTTTTCCAACGCGGTACGACTTCGGCTGGTTCATCTGCTGGAATGGGAGACCGAATTAATCTACAGTGCTGGTGCCATAGCTGGCGATTCCGTTCCGGGGGAGTCTGGCATTGTCAACGATGAGGCGCTGCGTCGTAGCTGGATTCGTCTGCTAATTAGACTAGGAAAAGATACAGCTTCAGACTGGCTTGATCTTTACAAGACACTGCCTGCTTCATTCCGCGGATTACCGCCGTGGGTAGAAAAGCATGTGGCGAAAACAGCCGAACTGGCAAGCTCGTGGACAAAGCAGGCTGTAGTCGTTCGTATCAAAGATTTAAATATTACAGGAAATGAACTGGTTCAGGCGATAAATCGACGAGGCGGACCTTGGCTGGGTCAGATGATGGAACAGCTTTTACAAGCTGTTGCCTGCGGAGATATTCCGAATGAAACAGAAACATTGCTTCAGGAAGCGAAACGGGTGATGAGTAGTGAATAATCATGAAAGATTGTTAGGCATACTGGAGGAAGGTACATCCGATTACGTATCAGGGGAGGAAATCAGCCGACGCCTCTCGGTTAGCCGAACAGCAGTATGGAAGCAGATCAACAAACTGCGTGAGTTGGGCTACAACATTGATGCCTCCTCGCGTCGGGGCTATCGGTTGATATCCCGACCGGATCGGCTGGAAGTCTCCAAATTGGCCAATATGTTAAATACTCAATCGTTTGGCCAGCGTATCGTTGTACTGGATTCGACGGTTTCCACTCAGCAAGATGCCATGCGTTTGGCAGAAGAGGGCGCGCCAGAGGGGACAGTAGTGCTTGCAGAGGAACAAACGGCAGGTCGGGGACGTTTGGGACGGAAGTGGTATTCCCCTCGTGGCAAAGGAGTCTGGATGAGCATTGTGTTGCGTCCTACCCAGCCCTTGGTTTTTACCCCCCAGCTAACGCTACTTACAGGTGTAGCAGTGTGTAGGGCCATTCGTCGGCTGACGGGTGTGGAGGCTGGTATCAAATGGCCAAACGATCTGCTGATTCATGGTCGCAAAGTATCCGGTATTCTACTGGAATCTGCAACAGAGGATCAACGGGTTCGATACTGTATTGCAGGGATTGGCATTGATGTGAATTTAAATAAAGAAGATTACCCGGAAGAGTTATCGCAGGTGGGAACGTCCTTGAAAATAGAAGCAGGGCGTGAAATTGACCGTACTGTGCTGATCGCCTCAGTGCTGGAAGAGATGGAACAGCTAAGCAAGTTGTATGCCGAGCAGGGATTTCAGCCTATAGCCATGCTGTGGGAGGCTTTGTCCGTGACTATGAACCGTAGCATACGGGCACATACCGGACAAGGGGTAACTGTAGAAGGCACAGCTGTTGGCTTGGACCCTTCCGGGGCACTCGTAGTAGAAACGGATCAGGGAGAGCGAATTCAGGTCATTTCAGGGGATATACAATTGTAGAAGCGACCCTAGCTATAAAACGATCGAAATCGTTCTATTCCCTGTGCAAAACTTCACGTGAAAAAGCTGATGTTTTTTGTTATACTGTGCAGGAGGCGGCATCGGACGGTCCGAGCTGCACTCCAGGGGCACATGCTCTACTTTAGCAAGTTTGTAAGACCATCATAACTTCATTTGAAGGTTACGTTGGATTCTGCTCTGAGCCGAACAGGACCGAGACAGAAGGGACGATCTCAAAATGAGTGTCTTTTTTGGCTGTTCGGACCTTTTGATGACGCAGATGTACAGGCGTTCATAAAAGGTTATTTTTTGTGCCAAAAAAAGATGGAAGGGAGCCATTCGTAATGGCAGGAAAACAAGCACTGAATATTGTAAAAATGAAAAAAATGAAGCAAGAGGGCATTCCGCTCAGTATGCTGACCGCCTATGATTATCCATCGGCTAAAATAGCCGAGGAGGCGGGAATTGACATGATTCTCGTGGGTGACTCGCTGGGTAACGTAGTTCTTGGTTACGATTCAACCATCCCTGTAACCTTGGATGATATCGTGTACCATTCCCGGGCAGTCGCAAGAGGCGCGGAACATACATTTATCGTAGCGGACATGCCTTTTATGACATATCACAGCAGCGTATCAGAAAGTCTTCAGGGCATCCGCCGTCTGATGCAGGAAGGACATGTGCATGCTGTTAAATTGGAGGGCGGAGCTGAAATTGCTGATGTTGTAAAAGCAACTGTTCAGGCAGGTGTGCCTGTATTGGGACATATCGGGCTTACTCCGCAATCGGTTAATCAAATTGGTGGCTATCGCATTCAAGGCAAGGACGAAGCGGACGCACGCCGGTTAATGGCGGACGCCAAGGCGCTGGAGCAGGCGGGTGCTTTTGGCGTTGTATTGGAACTGGTAACTGAGGAAGTGGCAACAGCGATTTCTAAAGAGCTTTCCATTCCAACCATTGGAATTGGTGCTGGACGTGGATGTGACGGTCAGGTACTCGTTTATCACGATCTGATTCAGTACGCATCGCCTTATTTCAGCAAACGCTTTGTTAAAACCTATGCCGATGTAGGCGGCTTGATCCGCAGCAGCATTGAGCAGTATGTGAGTGATGTAAAAGGGCGGGCATTTCCGGCCGCGGAGCATGTGTTCAGCGCGGATGACCGCGTTGTGGAATCCCTGTACGGTAAGGCAAAAGGACAGACACAGGAACAAGCTAAGGAAAAGGTGGAATCACGATCATGATCATCGTAAGAGAAGTGGCTCAGCTGCGCAAGATTATTGCTGAACGTCGGCAGCTTGGGACAAGCGGAACAAAAAAGGTACACGGTTCTACCTCTTTACAGCAACATAAAGTCGGCTTTGTACCAACAATGGGATACCTACATGAAGGGCATGCGAGCTTGATGCACAAGGCGCGTGAAATGGCGGATACGGTGGTGCTTAGCATTTTCGTAAATCCGATTCAGTTTGGACCGAATGAAGATCTAGACAGCTATCCTCGCGATGAAGCTCGTGATTTGGAGGTAGCGCGGCGCGAAGGCGTGGATATTGTTTTTTTACCAACTGTAGCAGAAATGTATCCACAACCAACCCAAACCAAAATTCGTGTATCCGCTTTGACAGATCGTTTGTGCGGTGCTTCCCGTCCCGGCCATTTTGATGGTGTGACTACGGTGGTAGCCAAGCTTTTTAACATGATAGGTCCTGATTTGGCTTTCTTTGGAATGAAGGATGCGCAGCAGGTTGCTGTGCTCCAGCAGATGGTGACTGATCTCAATATGAACGTGACTATCGTACCTTGTCCCATCGTCAGAGAGGCGGATGGTTTGGCCCTCAGCTCCCGTAATGTGTATTTAACTGCAGAACAGCGTGAGCAGGCGTTGGTGCTGTCTCAGTCACTGCGTAAGGTGCAAGAAGTGAGCGAAGATATAGTAACAAACACAATTACGATTCGTCAGCTACATCAAATGGTGGAGTCCACCATTACTTCCTCTCCTTTAGCAGACATTGATTACATTGAAATATTAACTTTTCCCGGTCTGGAGCCCCTTCTTCCCGAGCAGCCGCTATGTGATGTTCAGGAAGACGTCATCGTAGCGCTGGCTGTGAAATTTGGCAATACCAGACTGATTGACAATATAAGAATACAGAAGGCGGAGGTGCTTTCCCATGTTTAGAACCATGATGAAATCTAAAATTCACCGTGCTACGGTTACGGAAGCTAACCTGAACTATGTGGGGAGTATCACTATAGATGAAGATCTCATGGAGACATCGGATTTGTTGGAGAATGAAAAGGTTCAAATTGTAAACAATAACAATGGAGCTCGACTGGAAACCTATGTTATCCCCGGACCGCGTGGGAGCGGCGTAATCTGTCTCAATGGTGCGGCAGCCCGTTTGGTGCAGCCTGGTGATACAGTCATTATTATTTCCTATGCTTCCATGTCGAATGAAGAGGCCAAAACGTACAAACCAACAGTGGTATTTGTTGATGAACATAATAAACCAGCCCAAACGATGAACAAAGAAGTACACGCGACGATCATGTAATGAATGGGAGTGCGGATGAAACCCGTCTTTTAAGCGAAAAATGTGAGTGTATTAATCCATCTTTCATAAGGGCGGGATGCACATGTTCCAGCATGTATTCGCAGAAATGAACAGCATGTTAGATGATATCGTGAAGCATTACCCATCAGCCCAGGGCTCCCGCAGGCAGGAGCTGCTACAGCACTGGAGTCTGCTGCGGAGAATGAGTGACGGAATTATGGATGAGTGGCTGGCCTTTGAGGAAAAAATGGTTTGCCTGCGTGCGGCCGGGTTTTCCGCGGAGACCGATATGTCTGACACGGAGCTGCCTGAAAAAGAGCTGCCAGCTTTTAATCGGGGGCAAGGGTATTATCGATTACTCATGTACCCTGAGGCGATCCAACAATTTGAGCAGGTACTACAGCATTTTCCGAACAGCTGGCAGAGTCGCATGTATATGGGAATGGCCTATTTTCAACTAGATGATCCAGCAGAGGCTGTATGCCATTTTCAGAAGGTGCTGGACCTGACTGAGCAGGCAGGACTGAAGGCGGTCATCTATAATGCGCTAGGCTGTCTGTTGGCAAAGCAGGCTGACGTAGAGGAGGCGCAAAAATGTTTTGCTCTCGCACATCAGTTCGATCCTGCGTTACCCGAGCCGCTGCACAATATGGAAGCCTGTCTGTCCGGTACCGAAAAGCTTCGATACGACAGCTCCATGATGACCTGGATGTAGTTGTCAGACACCGAGCAAGACGATGCATGCCCACCTCTCAGGCGGCGTGTGCATCGTCTTTTTTGGCTGTCTTAATTTCCAAATAGGCGATCTTCTGCTATGCTAATATACAGAGTTGTTATTTTTGTAAGTGTCATAAGAAAGGATTAGCCCGAATGAAATTTGCGGTATTGGATTTTGAAACGACAGGCACCCAGTCCGCGGATGACATCATTCAAGTCGGACTTGCAATTATAGATCATGATAACAGCATTTCCCGTGTTTACGGCTCTTATGTAAACCCTGGCAGATCTATTCCCCCTTTTATCACCGGGTTGACCGGAATTACAGACGATGACGTCAAGGATGCTCCTGCACTTGAAGAAATGATGATGGAGCTCGTGCCTATGCTGGACGATGTTGTACTGGTCGGTCATAATGTGGCGTTTGATTTTAATTTTTTGCAAAACGCTCTGGATCGGTGCGGATATTTGCCGTTTAGCGGAAGAATCTTGGATACAATGGATTTTCTGAAAATTATGTTTCCATCGCTATCTTCTTATCAGTTGGGTTTTGTGTCTTCTGAGTTTGGGCTGGCGCATGATCGCCCTCACCAAGCAGACAGCGACGCGTTGGCTACGGCTGAGGTGTTTTTAAAGTGTCTGGGTGAGCTTCAAGCATTACCTTTGATAACGATACAGCGGCTTAGCGATTTGTTTGCAGAGGAAGACAGTGACCTTGGATGGTTTCTTGATGGGGTGCGTGAAGAGAAAGAGCTTGATCCTATTCAGGATCTGGAGGGACATCAGTTTTTTCGTCAGCTTGCGCTAAAAGTGGAAGATTGGACGGAGCTAGCTGCTCCGCGTAGAGAAGATGACCCGAATCCACTGTCAGGTGTTTCCTTTGAGGAGTACATGGATGATGTGCGGGACAACTTGCGTTCATCCTTGAGCCAATATGAGGAGCGCGAGGCGCAGATACAGATGATTGAGGGTGTAAATCAGGCACTGAGTGAAGACAAGCATCTACTGATCGAAGCAGGTACAGGAACAGGGAAGTCCCTCGGCTATTTGCTCCCATCGCTGTATCACAGTGTGAAAAAAGGACAGCGAGTTATGGTAAGTACACATACGATCAACCTGCAGGAGCAATTACGCGAGCGCGACATTCCGATGCTGACTAAGGTGATTCCGTTTCCGTTCCGGGCTGCTATTTTCAAGGGTCGGGGACATTATTTGTGTCTGCGTAAGTTTGAACATAAAATAAACAGAAGAGACTTCGCGACACCGAAGGAAGATTTAATTACAGCTGCTCAGATGATCGTCTGGTTGACGCTAACAGAAACCGGTGATGATGAAGAACTGAATCTGAGCAACCGTGGTGGAGATTTCTGGGAAACGGTGGCGAGTGATTCAGAGTCCTGTCTTGGTCGTTCTTGCCCATGGTTCCGCAAATGCTATTATCATCGTGCACGCCATGAAGCAGGGATAGCGGATGTTGTTATTACGAATCACTCTAAGTTGTTTACAGACGTCAAAGCTAGTCACCAGTTGTTGCCGAGCTATGAACATCTGGTGATTGATGAAGCCCATCACCTGGAGGAAGTAGCTGGTAAGCACCTAGGTATGCATATGAAATATTTCACACTCGTGCATACACTGACGCGACTGTTCAAAGACAGCAAGAATGGACAACTGCCTTCACTTCGTCAACAATTGGCGAAATCGGGGCACGAGAAGTCGACGGATTGGGCCTCAACCATCGATCAGATGTATCCGCTCGTGTTAGAGGTTAAGGAAACTTGGGATCTGCTAAGCGACAAACTGTTTGGCATGTTGCCAGAGCGAAGCGATGCGACACCGGGTGAAACAGGACAGTTTTCTTCCCGTCTCAAACCTTCAGCCAAGCCTGCAAAGTGGGATCAGGCGGGGGCTTTGGAAAATCAGCTATATGTAACGATGAGTGAAATTTTGCGCAAGGGCGACAAGCTGATGCTGGACGTCAAGGAAGAACATGACGATTATGCGGCGGATAGCCTTATTACAGATATCACGGGTCTGCTCAAGGATCTGGCGGGGATTCGAGAAAATTTGCGCTTTTTTATGCGACTCGATGATGAAACAACCGTATACTGGCTCGAAGCGAGTGGGCAATTCCGCAGTAAATCATTACAATTTTATGCGGTGCCCGTCGATGTGAGCCGCCAGTTGAAAGAAATGTTTTTTGACAAAAAAAGAAGCATCATTCTGACGTCTGCTACCTTATCGGTAGATAAGTCGTTTCAGTACATGATCGATCAGCTCGGCTTGCAGGAGGCCGCAGATCAAGAGCGGCTGATGACTTCGCAGCTCCCGTCACCCTTTAATTACAGGGATCAGGTGTTGCTGGTCATTCCACGGGATTTCCCAAGCGTGAAGGGCAGTGTAGGAGATGCACACTTTGTAGATATGCTCGTTAGCTCTCTAGGAGCGACTGCTCAGGCGACGCGGGGGAGAATGCTCGTTCTGTTTACTTCCTATCGGATGCTCCGGCAAGTGTATGAACCGCTCAAAGAGGCCTTAGCATCCAGCGAAATTACTGTGCTGGGACAAGGTGTGGACAGTGGGAGTCGCAGCAAGCTAACCCGCCGTTTTCAGGAAGCCAAAGCTTCTGTATTGCTGGGAACCAGCAGCTTCTGGGAAGGCGTCGATATTCCGGGGAAGGCTCTGACTTGTCTAGCCATTGTTCGCTTGCCATTTCAACCGCCGAATCACCCGTTGCTGGAGGCAAAAAGCGAGCTGCTCCAGCAGCAGAAGAAGAATCCATTTATGAAGCTGTCTGTACCACAAGCGGTCATTCGCTTCAAACAGGGATTTGGTCGGTTGGTTCGTACAGCGAGCGACCACGGGGTCGTTATCGTTTACGATACGCGTGTGATCGAATCCTATTACGGAAAGCACTTTTTGTACTCGTTACCGGGACCAAAAATGGAGCATATGCCATCGGAGCAAATGGTGCCCCGCATCGCCGAATGGCTCCAATCCGCCCCGGAGACCGAGGCATAACGGACGGACACTAAGTATGTTCGTTACAATTAGGGGGAGCAAGTATGAAATCAGATAAAATTTCAGAGGCTGTCGTACGGAGGTTACCCGTATATTTACGTTATCTGAATGCACTTCACAAACGGGAGGTGGCTACGGTCTCTTCTCAAGAGTTGGGACAGAGGCTAGATTTGAACCCGGCCCAAATCCGTAAAGATCTCGCCTATTTTGGAGATTTTGGTCGGAAGGGTATCGGTTATGATGTTTCTTATCTAATTGAGAAAATACGCCATATCCTGAAAATCGATCAGCAAATTAATGTAGTATTGGTCGGAGCGGGTAATCTGGGGCAAGCCCTTTCGAATTATAACGCTTATTTAAAAGACAATATGAAGATTGTAGCGGTATTTGATGCGTTTCCGGATAAGGTAGGGACCAAGATCAATACATTGGTCGTGCAACCGATGGATGAACTGGAAGCGACTGTGAAAGAAAAAAACATTCGAATCGGGATTATTACCGTACCTGATTTTGAAGCACAGCACGTGGCTGACAGGCTTATTGAGAGCGGAATTGGAGCGATCCTGAACTTTGCACCGACTACTCTCAAGGCACCGGCCAACATTCGGATTCATGCCACAGACTTTACAACTGATTTGCTTAGCCTCGCTTATTATTTGGAGGACGGAAAGGAAGAAACACAATATGACAGTGAATAAATGGATGATTAAAAACGGCTCTTTTGCCGTAAATGGACCAGAAGCTGGGGTAATCCATGGTTTTATGATTGTGGAAGATAGCCGCATTACTTACATTGGCGAGACTTTGCCTTCGGGTGAGGAAGAGACGGAAGCGATCGATGGTAAGGGGCTTTTATTTTTACCTGGTCTGATTAATACTCATGGTCATGCGGCGATGTCTCTGCTGCGTGGGCATGGAGATGACTTGGCACTTCAAGTATGGCTTCAGGAAAAAATGTGGCCTATGGAAGCCAAGTTTACATCTACGGACGTGTACTGGGGTACGTCGTTGTCTGTGCTGGAAATGCTGAAAGGTGGAACAACGACCTTCCTGGACATGTACGATCATATGGATGAGGTGGCTCGTGTGGCTGAAGAGTCAGGTATTCGTGCAAGTCTGATGCGTGGAGCAATTGGACTATGTTCGGAGGAAGAACAGCGAATCAAGCTGGCTGAGGCCGTAACTTTTGCGCGTAACTGGCATGGTAAAGCAGACGGGCGTATTACAACGATGATGTCACCGCATGCGCCATACACCTGTCCACCTGCGTTTATTGAAAAATTCGTACAAGCTGCGCATGATCTGGATTTGCCGCTGCATACGCACATGTCTGAGACGATCGCCGAAGTGGAGCAAAACGTACGTGACTACGGTTTGCGTCCAGTTGCACACTTGGATAAGTTTGGCTTTTTCTCCCGTCCTTCGCTTGTTGCCCATGGCGTTCATTTGAATGACGAAGAAATAGCTTTACTGGCTGAACGTGGTGTAGCGGTTTCGCACAACCCAGGTAGCAACTTGAAGCTGGCAAGTGGTGTGGCAAGAGTGCCTGAATTGCTGCGTGCAGGGGTTACCGTTTCTCTCGGAACGGATGGTCCTGCCAGTAATAATAACCTGGATATGTTCGAGGAAATGCGTCTGGCAGCACTTATTCACAAGGGTGTATCTGGTGACCCTACGGCAGTTCCTGCGAGTGAAGCGCTGCGTCTGGCAACAGAATACGGTGCAAAGTCAATTGGTTTAAAAGAAGTAGGAGCGTTGGCAGCAGGCAACAAGGCTGACTTTATCGCGCTGGATCTGAATCAGGCACATTTCTTGCCGCGTACAGATATTATTTCCCATGCGGTATACTCAGCAAGCGCCAAAGACGTGGTTCACGTATGGGTAGACGGTCGTCAGGTTGTGAAAAACGGCGAATGCCTGACTATGGACGAGGAACGCATCAAACATGAGGCACAAGCCGCCTTTGAAGGGCTGCTGTCGCGCTAATTCAGGTGTCACATCCCCTTAGAGAGGAAGCACGGGTTTGAAAAATAAGAAAAAGTGGATAGCGGTCGCCATTTTGGCCGTAATACTGATCCTGGTCAGCATTTTCTGGTATTATTCCTATGTTACTCAAGACCAGGTGGCTGAGAAAAATGCCGCTATCATTAAGGCCAAGCAATCAGGTGGTCTGGTTAGCACGACTCAAACATGGAAGTCTGTGTGGGATCAGGTATATTGGGTGGTTCAAGGGAAAAATGCACAGAATGAAAATATAATGGTGTGGGTTCCTTTTCAAAAAGTGGAAGGACAACCTAACGTACCTGCCGCAGATAATAGCGGTGTTCACACCGAACTGCTGAAGAATGGAGTCGATGAGCAAAAAATGACGGCAATAATTCAGCAGCAGCTTCCAGGTGTAAAAATTGTAAGGCTTCAGCCGAGTGTGTTCAATGGCGAATATGTGTGGCAGTTGTTTTACGATGATGGAAGTCATCATTACTACAGCTTTTATCGTTTCTCAGATGGGGTAGCGACGGGTGTAAAATATACTTTGCCCAATAACTAGCTGGTTGAGGATTAGCAGATGTGGAATGAATGACTAGTAAATAATTGAAAGCTTAAGAAAAAGACGTAAATGCGATGAAATTCGTATTTACGTCTTTTAGTCTTGCTATGCCGTAAAATGGTCTGAAAACCAGTGAAGCATCTTTACCTATCCATCTTCTCTCCTAGGGCAAATTCATCTTTATGGCGGGCAGTACGGAGTGGAGGATTTGAATCTGGAGAAGCGGAGCGTTCGCCTTTGCCGCCGGATTTTCTCCGTAAGAATATAATCGAGAAAAATCTGGTGGCAACAGCGATCGTAAGATCAAATCCTACGCTCAGCGTCTCGCCTCCACCTTAACCAAAGATTTTGCCTCATCACAACTCCTCCACACATTGCCTTCGATATTAGATATACGTTATGATATACTATATTTTATAAGTGATAGACAAAAATGATAGAAAAAAGAATTGCTGATCGCTGTAAGATCATGCAATTTGGTTGTTTGTTGACATTCGTCCCGTTTCTTCTGGGTTTTACATTTTGAGAGGAGGATGTTGTTTGAAATTGCGTGCAGTTCCTATCGTTGTGGCGGCAGTTTTGGCAGCTTTGCTGCTATTTGGGGGATGGTTCATTTACCGTCAGGTTACAATGCAAAGTCCTCTGGAAAAACTGGTTTCTCAATATCCAGGCGTGACAAGCGCTCAAATAGATATTAAACAGGATCAGGTTGTATTGAAACTAGATCTCAAACCGCAGGCGGATGTGGCCGGATTAGTCGATGTGGTTAAGCAAAAAGGACAAACCATCATTGGCAGCCGTACCATTAAGCTGGATATTGAAGATCGTTCCAATTCAGCACTGAATCAATGGTGGTCTGAGGCTATGTTTCCTGTAGCCGAAGCGATGGAAAATAAAAAGTATACTCAAATTTCATCTACAGTTGAGCAGATGAAAAAGAAAAAGACGGGTATCAAAGCTGATACCGACATGGATTCGAACAATGTCTATATCCGACTCAGCGAAGGTAAAGCGACCAAGTTTATCGTTTTGCCACGTCAATCTCAGCAAATGGGGGTATGGCCTAATGCCTAGATGGATCAAGGAAACATTAATCGGCATAGTGCCGGTGACTATTATATTTCTCGTTTTTATTGGGGTGAATATTATCCCTCTTCTAGTTGCTGGCGTGATGCTCAGCGGCTTGTTAATGCTCATGCATGCGCGTGGTGGCTTGGCCGTAGGTGCTGGGCAAGAACGTAAACGCAAAAAAAATGGTCCGGACAAACTGACTTTTGAGGAAATCGGTGGGCAGGAAAGCGCTAAGCAGGAGTTGCGTGAGGCCCTGGACTTTTTGAATCGACATGATGAAATTTCCAAGTTTGGTATCCGTCCATTAAAAGGTGTTCTGCTCACAGGTCCTCCGGGAACAGGGAAAACACTGATGGCGAAAGCAGCCGCACACTATACTAATTCTGTATTTGTTGCAGCCTCAGGTAGTGAATTTGTTGAAATGTACGTTGGTGTTGGCGCGGGTCGTGTCCGTGAGTTGTTTCGGGAGGCACGTACTCGTGCAGCCAAGGAAAAGAAGGAAAATGCGATTATTTTTATTGACGAGATCGACGTAATTGGTGGTAAACGTGAGGGTGGACAGCAACGAGAATATGATCAGACTTTGAATCAGTTGCTGACAGAAATGGATGGCATTTATTCGGCAGATACACCGCGGATTTTGATCATTGCAGCAACAAACCGTAAAGAAATGTTGGACAGCGCCTTAACGCGTCCAGGACGTTTTGACCGTCATATTCAAGTGGATTTGCCTGATAAGAAGGGCCGTCTTCATATTCTTAAAATTCATGCCAAAAACAAACCGATTCAGGAAGATGCGAATCTGGACAAAATTGCTGAGGAATCTTACGGGTTTTCCGGCGCACAGCTGGAGAGCGTGATGAATGAAGCGGCAATCTATGCGATGAGACAGGATCAGAAAATGATTGCGCAGAAGCATCTGTCGATGGCAATTGACAAAGTAATGATGGGTGAAAAGACAGATCGAGAATCGACGTTGGAAGAGAAAAAACGTGTAGCGATTCATGAACTGGGACATGCTATTATGGCCGAAATTGTTCGTCCCGGTAGCGTAAGCCAGGTAGCACTTAGCCCACGTGGGAAAGCGCTTGGCTATGTGCGCCACAATCCACAGCAAGAGCATTATTTATACACCAAGCAGTTCCTGGAGGAGCAGATCATGATCTCGCTCGCAGGGGCCACGGCGGAAGAAATGTACTATGGCGGTCGCAGTACCGGCTCAAGTAATGATTTTGAGCAGGCGCTGAACATCGTTCATACGATGATGACTTCCGGTTTGACTTCACTTGGCATTATTAACATGGAAATGGTAACCAAAGAAGAACTTATGCGGGAAAATGGCGAGATTATGGCTGACCTGCATACCCGAACTTTGGAGTTGCTGGAAAAGCATCGTCCTGTGTTCGACAACTCACTTGACATCCTGATGAAGGAAGAAACTCTGTCTGGAGACCAATTTAGATGTCAATTTAGTGAAAATGCTTTATTACCAGCATAATTTTTTATGCTGGTTATTTTTTTTTACTTTTAGTCCGTGCTAAGATATTATTATCTATTGGGACATAAACATGTATTTTTCGACAAAGAAGGATACAATATATGAGAGTGACCAGGAAAGGGTGGAGTAAAGAATCATGCAATTTAAAAAAATCGGCGTCATCGGCGGCGGCACCATGGGACAGGGGATTTCTGAAATGCTCGCGTCCAAAGGAATCGATGTGCTGCTGGTAGAGCAGACACCAGAGAAACTAGACTACGCCTACAATATGATTGAAACGAGTCTGGACAAACAACTGGAAAAGTGGGCAATTACTCAAGCTGAGAAAAAATTGATCTTATCCCGTATTCAAAAAGTAATCCATTTGGCGGAGCTCGGCAGCTGCGATATGGTCATTGAGACTATTACAGAGAATCTGGACGAGAAGAAAGCAGTGTTCCAAGAGCTAGACTATGTGTGTCCAAGCAATATTATTCTTGCAAGTAATACATCCACGCTGAGCCTGACCGAGCTTGCTAGCTCGACCAAGTATCCTGAGCGTGTTATTGGTATGCACTTTATTTATCCAGTATCCCGTATTGATCTTGTAGAAATTATTCGTGGTTTGAAAACTTCGGACGATACATTTGAACACACTAAAATGTTCGTGGAAGAAATAGTGGAGAAAAAAGGAGTCATGATTTATGAATCTCCTGGATTCGTAACAAGCCGGATTATCTGTCTGCTGATTAACGAAGCGGCCCATGTACTTCAAGAGGGCGTGGCTTCCGCTGAAGATATTGATGACGCTATGCGAATCGGCTATAACTTCCAAAGCGGTCCTTTGGAAATGGCTGACCGCTTTGGTCTAGATTCCGTTTTGGCTGCTCTGGAGCGTATGTTCCGTGAATTCGGCGAATTGAAATATCGTCCGTCCATCGTTCTGAAGAAAATGGTGCGTGCAGGTAATCTGGGCGTGAAATCGGGCGAAGGCTTCTTTAAGTACGACAAGGATGGTGACCGGATATGAAAATTCTCGTAATCAATGCAGGGAGTTCTTCCCTGAAATACCAATTGTATGATATGACAGACGAGTCCGTTCTGGCAAAAGGATTGGTAGAGCGCATCGGTATGGATTCCTCCATTCTGACGCATAAGCCAACCAATAAAGAAGAATACACCGAAGTTAGCGAAATTTTGGAACATACTACAGCCATCCGTAAAGTGCTGAACGCACTCACAGATGCTGAACATGGTGTAATCTCCAGTACTAGTGAAATTCAGGCTGTAGGCCACCGTGTGGTTCATGGAGGCGAAATCTTCAAACAGTCTGCAGTTGTAACGCCTGAAGCGAAGAGTGAAATCCGCCGCTTGTTTGACCTGGCACCACTGCATAACCCTGCTTCCATGATGGGGATTAAAGCGGCTGAATTGAATATGCCAGATGTACCGCAGGTTGTGGTATTTGATACCTCGTTCCATCAAACCATGCCTGAAAAAGCTTATATGTACGCCATTCCAAGAGTGTTGTACAATAAGTATAAGGTTCGTCGTTACGGTGCCCACGGCACTTCCCATGATTTTGTAAGTAAGGAAGCCGCCAAATTCCTTGGTCGTCCTTTGGAGGACCTGAAGATTATCACTTGTCATATCGGTAATGGTGGTAGTGTAACAGCAGTTCAAGGCGGTTTGTCTGTTGATACTTCCATGGGGATGACTCCACTGGAAGGTCTTATGATGGGTACTCGTAGTGGTGATTTGGACCCAGCAATCGTACCTTATGTCATGAACAAAGAAGAATTGACTGTCAATGAAGTCAATTCCATGCTGAACAAGCATAGTGGACTTTTAGCTATTTCCGGTATCAGCAGTGACATGCGTGAAATCACAGAAGGTATGGAAAAAGGCGAAGCTAATTCTACATTGGCATTCGAAATGTATGAATACCGTCTGCGCAAATACATTGGATCGTATGCTGCCGCAATGAACGGGGTAGACGTAATTGCATTTACAGCAGGTGTAGGCGAGAACTCCATCGTTCTGCGTAAGAGAGTGCTGGAGCAACTGACATTCCTCGGTATCGAGCTGGATGAATCGTTGAATGCTATTCGTTCTGGCGAGCCTCGCCGGATTACAACTGCAAATTCAAAGGTAGAAGTACTGATCATTCCAACGAACGAAGAACTGGTTATTGCCCGTGACACGTTCCGTCTGGTTCAGTAGTTCGGTTCGAAAGTGTAAACTTTATGCATGCGGACTATTGTTTGAGTTCCGCATGCACCAAACAGCGAGAGCAAACAGCCTGACCCAGGGGGAAGGGCTGTTTGATTTTCGGTTAAGAGGAGAGAGACGGTCATGACGAATAAAAGTACGATTGCCCAAGTGGGCCGCCATGTAGGGGAAACGGTTACAATCGGCGCTTGGGTAAACAATAAACGATCTAGTGGTAAAATTCAGTTCCTGCAACTGCGCGATGGTAGCGGGTATATTCAAGGGGTTATTGTGAAAAGCGAAGTGTCCGAGGATATTTGGAATGACGCCAAATCCTTGACTCAAGAGAGCTCCCTTTACGTTACTGGAGTGGTGCGTGAAGAACCGCGTAGCCAATCGGGCTTTGAATTAACGGTTACAGGCATTGAAATTATTCATTTGACCGAAAACTACCCGATTACACCCAAAGAGCATGGTGTAGATTTCCTGATGGATCATCGTCACTTGTGGCTGCGTTCCGCCAAGCAACGTGCTGTTCTGATCGTACGGGCGGAAATTATCCGTGCTGTACAGGAATTCTTTAACGGCAACGGCTTTACGAAGGTGGACCCACCCATTTTGACTCCTTCCTCTGCAGAAGGCACAACAGAATTGTTCCACATTAAATATTTTGATGAAGATGCGTATTTGACACAAAGCGGACAGTTGTATATGGAAGCCGCGGCAATGGCGCTGGGAAAAGTATATTCCTTTGGTCCAACTTTCCGTGCGGAAAAGTCTAAAACACGTCGTCACCTGATTGAGTTCTGGATGATCGAGCCTGAGATGGCTTTTGTGGATCATGAAGAATCCTTGCGCGTTCAGGAGCAGTTTGTAAGTCATATCGTGCAGTCTGTTCTGAAAAACTGTGCGAAGGAGCTTGAAACAATCGGACGCGATGTTTCGAAGCTGGAGCAAATTCAAGGCGAATTCCCACGTATTACGTATGATGAGGCGATTGCCTTCCTTCAAGGTGAAGGTTTCGATATTCCATGGGGAGAAGACTTTGGTGCTCCTCATGAAACGGCGATTGCTGAAAGATATAACAAGCCTGTGTTCATTACACATTGGCCGACTCACATTAAGGCATTCTATATGAAACCAGACCCGACCCGTCCAGAGGTTGTTCTGTGTGCCGATATGATCGCTCCTGAAGGCTACGGCGAAATTATCGGGGGTTCCCAACGGATTGATGATCCAGCATTGATGGAAGAACGTTTTAACGAGCATAACTTGGCTCGTGAAGCCTACCAATGGTATATGGATTTACGCACCTATGGTACCGTTCCGCATTCCGGCTTTGGACTGGGCCTGGAGCGTACAGTAGCATGGATTTGTGGACTCGATCATGTACGTGAAACGATTCCGTTCCCACGTATGCTGTATCGTTTGTATCCGTAACCGATGACCGGATCATTCGACAAGACGTCAGCGGCAGAATGGGCGGAGGGAGTAGCCTTTGCTATGGAAGCCGGAATGGTCCAGATTCCCTACGCCCTGCTCAAGCATTATCGGACACTTCGGCTGACGGATGGTGAAATGCTGCTACTGATGCAGTTGCTTGCCTTTAAACAAGCAGAACGTAATGAATTTCCGACATGGGAACAATTGCAGTCACGTATCGGATGCACTGCGAACGAAATCGCACTCTATTTCAGTAAGCTCATGAAAGAAGGATTTTTGAGAATCGATTCCGTAGAAGACCGCAGCTCATCCGTACAATTCGAACGTTACAATTTGACGGGGCTGTACCGTAAGTTGGCAGAATGTATGATCGCTGAGCGTAATGAGCAGCACGATGAAGATGACATTTTGTTTGCCGGAAAGCCGGATTTACTGAATGGAATATCAGAATCCCCGCTTACAGAAGAACGAAATTTGTTCACGATTTTTGAGAAAGAATTCGGGCGCCCATTGTCACCGATGGAATACGAGACGATCACCAGCTGGGTGGATCAGGATCGGTATCCCGAGGAGCTGATTTTGCTGGCTTTGAAGGAAGCGGTATTTGCAGGGAAAGTACATTTCCGGTATATAGACCGTATTTTGCTGGAGTGGAGCCGAAACCGTGTTCGTAATGCACAGGATGCCAAAGAATACGCCCAGCGATTCCGTGGTGGCGGACGCAATTGATATATCGGTCTAAATAGGCTTTAATGATAGAGGACACACCATTCCGTCAGGAGGGTGTGTCCTTTTTTAAATATTTTTTTTCGAGATATGCAGGGGAAGGAAATTTCCTGGCGTCTATAGTATTGGGAAGGGGGAGAGCGTCATTGATATAGAGAGAATCATTGAACGAATACGGTCCGGTGACCGGCAGGCGTTCCGTGAGATCGTAGAGCTGTACAGCAAGCATGTATTTCATATCGCCTACTCGGTACTGCATGACAGCAAGGAAGCCGAAGATGCCGCGCAGGAGGCGTTCGTTCAGGTGTACAAGTCTCTCCCCCAGTACCGGAACGAAGGATTTAAAACGTGGCTGAGCCGAATTGCGCTCCACAAAGCGCTGGATATTAAGCGCAAACAGGACAGACGACCCGCAGAGCTTATAGACGTGGCACAATCCCTTGTACAGCTCCCTTCCCGGGATGAGGATGTGCTGGCCCGTCTCATCCGCGAGGAGCAAACTGTAGAACTATCGCAAAAAATTGCCCAGTTGCCCCAGCAACATCGGGATATTATTCAAGCCTATTATATGCAGGGCAAAACTTACGATCAAATTGCAGAAGAGACGCAGGTAGCTTTAAAAACAGTAGAGTCGAGACTTTATCGGGCGCGGCTATGGATTCGAAATCACTGGAAGGAGGAGGAATGGCAATGACTGACCAACAAGATAAACCGTGGATTGAAGGGAAATCGAATGACTGGCATGCTTACATTGCAGGAACTTGCACGATAGAAGAATCTGCCCGGCTGGAAAAGCTACTGCTGGAAGACGAACAGGCGCTGATGTTATATCTTGTTGCACTGGAGCAACTGGAGTCAACTTTAAAAGATTATTCTGCCTGGATGGATACGGAGCGCTTCACAGATCAGGTAATGGCCGTTCTTCCCGAGATAGAAGCTGAACCGAGTCAAGTTATGTTTAAAAAACGCCGCTGGTTTGAAAAACCTGTGTTTCATTATGTTGTCGCCGCAAGCCTAACGTTGATCTTGTTGTCCAGTGGAGCCTTTGACAAAATGATGCCGCAAATAGACGGAAAGCCGATTCCTCCAAAAGAACGCGTTTCTTACAGTGAAGAGGTCATGCGAGCTACAACAACCTGGCTCGATAAATTAAAGCCCTAAATCATCGGATAAAGGCTGAGATGAAAAAACTCAAAAATAACAACCTTCAATTGGGAACTTTATCAAAATCCCATAAATAGAAAGGAAGTGTAGCGATGCCTTATACGGAAAGAAGCAAGCTCTTGGCATTTCTATTGAACATCATTCCCGGTGTGGGACACTATTACTGGACCCGAAAAGCCAATGCGTTTGTATACACCATTTTGTTTTTCGGATGTCTGGCGGGAGGATTATTTTTTTCAGTGATATCAAGTGACGAAATGCCTTTATTGGCCAGTATGTTTGTTGCCGCCCTTTTCTGGGGACTCAGCACGCTGCATATCATGATTAGCTTGTTGCGTTATGATCCTCGTGCAGTCGCTGCTCCATACCCCCCTCATGCAGGGCCCAATCCATACGATTTTTACTCGCAAAATAGAGCTTATGGACAGGCTGGTTTAACAGGGGAGATGCCGGAGGGGGCAACACACGCAGATACGGATGTACCGGGAGCAGGAATGGGATATGGCCCGGGCTATAATAACCATTATCAACAAGGACACTATGGTATGGCAGGATCACCTGCTTTTCAAAGAGGATCGGAGAATGAACGCTTTTTTACGATTTTGCTGTCGTTCATTCCTGGATTGGGACACCTCCATTTGGGGCTGATGCAGCGTGGTTTGTCTTTTTTACTGTCCTTCTTTGGCTTTGGTGCGATTCTTATCTTTATTACTAGCATTACTAACGAATCCGGATTTTTGGCCTTTGCGGGCGTGTTGCCGATTATTTGGCTGTATTGCATGTTTGATGCGGTGCAGCATGTACATCGCAAACAAGCTGGAGAAATTCTTCAGGACCGGACTTTGTTTGAGGAACTGGAGCATGGAAGAATCGAGGGACGCCGAAGTAAAATGCTGGCTACCATTTTATCGGTATTTCCCGGTGCCGGACATATGTATATAGGTTTGCAAAAGCGTGGACTCCAACTCATGCTTTTGTTTTTAGGAGGCATCTATGTACTGGACGTGCTGCATCTTTCACTCTTTTTGTTCCTGCTTCCGGTGGTTTGGTTTTACAGTTTTTTTGATGCATTACAGCAAGTAAGCCGTTATGGACGGGAGCCGCTGATCGACAAACCTGTGATCGGTATGTTTGCACAATATCACCGCTGGGTAGGCTTGGGGTTACTATTGCTGGGCGCCTATTACATCTTAATTAACGTACTAGTTCCTACTCTGGATCGTCTGTTTCCAAACGGAGAGATTTATAATTTGGTTGACATGTATCTACGGACGATTATCGTATCCTTATTGTTGATCGGCGGTGGTATTTGGATGATGATTGGGAATTCCAAATCTAAACGAGTAAAGGAGAAGCAATAGAATGGATACTGAATTTTCAAAGAGTGAGGCTCCCTTAAAGGGAGTCCATCATCCTCATAGCGATGGAGGAGGTGCCACAGGTATATTGGGTACATCATCTAACAAAAATAGCTCCTCTAAAGCGTCAAACACTCCGGCAGGGGTGTGGAAAGTTGGAAGGCTGTCAATGGGACTTTTCCTTGTCCTGCTGGGGGGCGTAACGTTTGCCTCCAAGTTTTGGGGAGCGGGCATTCTGGACCAGGCGTTGACCTGGTGGCCTGTCGTTTTTGTTTTGCTGGGATTGGAAATTTTAATGTATACTGCTTGGAAAGGGACGCGTGAGCGCATTGGTTATGATTTGTTTAGTATGTTTATTACGGCGGTATTGGTTTTTTGCTGTATCGGATTTGCCTTGGTCAGTTCATTGGGAATCACTCCACAAGTCAGAGAAATAATGAGTTCGGTTCAGGAAACAAGGGTTCTCCCAGACTGGCATGAAAAACTACCTGCCGGAGTGAACAAGGTGATTGTACAAGGGGAAGATCCTTATGCGGTCAAAATTGACGCAACCACCTCACCAGAGGTGCATGTGTTTGGAAGTTATGTATACACAGGCAAAGAGGACGAATTAAAAGGACAAGATTTATATCAAACTAAGCAAATCGGCGATACCTTGTATGTATTACTGGGTCAAATTCCGACACGTTTTATGCAGACTCAGCAGCAGCTTGATGTTACGATTGCTGTACCTGAGGGAACTACGGTTACTGTGCGCGATAGCAGAGGAAATATAATTGAAAAATAGGGAGATCTTCCGGCTCCAACTTTACATTTCGTATCATTCACGCGATACTGGAAGGGAGGCCTGAGATGTCATCCATGTCGCTAGCTAATGGTGTATTTGCTTATCAGGCGAAACTTGATGATGTGCAGTCGAATAGCGATTGTGATCGGAAATGAGGGAGAAAAATGATTTCGTTGAATCCTGATACGCTTACAGGGCGTGAAAATTATAAGCTGTTGACTGGAAGTATTATCCCAAGGCCGGTAGCCTTTGTAACGACTTTGAGCAGCGAAGGGGTGCTGAATGGTGCGCCGTTCAGTTATTTTTCCATCGTAGCCTCTGAACCGCCACTGCTGTCTGTATCCGTACAACGTGTTGATGGAGTACCCAAAGATACAGCACGTAATGCGATGGAGCACAAGGCATTTGTCGTACATATCACAGACGAGGACAATGTGGGAGCAGTGAATGTGACGGCTTCCCGCCTGTTGCCGCAGGAGAGTGAGGTTGCACTGGCAGGCCTTACCCCGGTCAAAAGTACAAAAATCGAAGTTCCCGGTGTGGCAGAAGCGAAAATACGCATGGAATGTATTCTGGAACAAGTTATACCGTTGGGAGGCAAGGAGGACTCACCTGCCTGTGATCTGTTAATCGGACGCGTAGTGCAGTATCATTTGTCCGAGGAAGCATACCAAAATACGTATGTGATTGCTAAGGAGTTGCGTCCAGTAAGTCGGTTGGCTGGGAACAACTATGCGAAGCTAGGAGAGCAATTCACGCTGGAGCGTCCCCAATAGGGGGCGTTTTTTTACAGCATGCCTAAGATTTTATGTGGCTAGTAGAATAGAATACCCTAATTATAAAAAAGAGAACGTTCCTGTGCTATCGCTTAGGCTCCGTTCTCGATATTCAATGGCCACTTTTACAAATAATGATAAGCATCTTTGATATTTATGAGTTTATTTACTTCAAAGTTTTCAGCAGCAGGGAGCGATAGGTCGTTTCAAACAAAAATTCAAACGCCTCCAAATGCTTTTTAGCCTCAAATACATCACTGCCCCACGCATAAATGCCGTGGTTACGCAATAAAATTCCAGGCACCTGATCATTTAGCACACCGGGCACCAGCTTGGCAATCGAGGCAATATCTGCGTAATTAGGCAGTACAGGAATATCAATCGCAGCATTTTCGTCCCAAATGTTAAAAGCCTTGATCAGCTCAATACCTTGGATAGGTACAGCGCCTTGCTCACCGTAATATTCGGAAATCAGATTATTAAACACGGTATGCACATGAAAAACGGCTCCGCAGCCTGTCAGGCGGTAAATTTCGCAATGTATAAGCGTCTCTGCGCTTGGCTTGAGGTTTGTCGCTTCTGCCGCTTTTCCGTACTGGTCTACGAACAGAAAATCTTCCGGAGTACGCTTGGTTTTATCCTTACCGCTGGCGGTGACTCCAAAATAAAATTGTTCGGGATGAAAGTCACCGATTCGGATCGACAAATTGCCGCTCGTGCCTGGGAACCAGTTGCGAGATGCGAATAGTTCTTTGACATCAGCGAGTTCTTCCAGTGCGCGGCGTTTTTCTTCCAATGAAATGTCTGCCAAGTTAAAACTCATTTACAGCACCCCTTGCTCCTGTTTTTGCTTTAAATCCTCGATAATGTCATCAAATGTTTCAAAGGGTACATGTGGTACGCCAAGCTCTTGACACTTTAAAGTCAGATGCGAACGGGAGTACACAAGATCGGCAATTTTAGCTCCTTCAAAATCGGTCAGGCTGTCGCCGATCAAAATCCGTTCGTATTGTCCGGAAGGATATTGACGAATTACAGTCGTTTTACACATGCCACAATCATTTGTACACGGTTCCTCACATGGATGCGGCCACGTAATCTGGATGCGCTCCCCGGAAAAATCCGCTCCGTTGCAATAGACGTGGTCGTGTGGAATGTCAAAGGGTTTTAGCAATGGATCAATAAAAAAATCAATGCCGCCACTGGTGACGAAAAATTGAATCTGCTGCTCTCGTACATAGTCCAAAAAGCGTGCAAAGCCCTCGCGTATACCAGCTTGTCCAAGTACATATGAGATAATTTCGTCCTTTTGTTCCGAAGGCATCAGGGCGAACATCGCACCTACGCCTTCACGAATGGATGTATGCCCATTTACGATTTGATGCATGATGGGCTCACAGCCTGTAGGCTGAAAATGCTTCATAATGGCGACAATATTGTCGCTGTTCGTAATTGTCCCGTCAAAATCGCAAAAAATGACGGGTTTCTTTGCTATGATCATCGTTCGCCTCCCCATGTGTCGAGCGCAGATTGCAGCTCGGGGTGAGTATGGGCGTATTCTGCCAGGGGGACATTCTGCTGTACCGCTTCAATCGCCTGCACAAAGGCGCGCCCACCAGCTTCTGTACCCAGCGGATGACCGTGAATCCCGCCCCCGGCGTTGACCACGACGTCAGTACCAAAATCACGTACAATGAGCGGCACGAGGCCCGGGTGAATCCCTGCGGAAGGGACAGGCATGCTGGCCTTCAGCGGTAGATCAGGGTTGATCAGCTCATCGCGGATTGCCATGTTTTCGTCACGCGGCATCGTCACTGAGCCGTAGGGAGAAGGGAAGAGCACGAGGTCAGCGCCAGCCAGCCGCATAAGCTGACCGAGTAGGACGGACGCCGATATACCATAATGTGGCGATGGATAAACAGCACCCGCTAACGAAGGATGGGCTGCAATCGGCACCGAGACGGCGGGATCGCTGCTAAGTTCATGCAGCACATCGTAACCGTAGGCCAACACGTTAAACAGTAACGCGTTGGCACCCGCATCAATGGCCTTGAGAGCTTGTGTCTTAAGCTGCGAGGTCGGTCCCGTTAAATTAGCGGCATACAGCAGCTTTTTACCGGTTTCACGCTCAGCCGCTTTGGCGGCTTTGATGCAGGCTTCGACACGTTTTTCAATCGGCGTCAGCGCGTTTTCAAATAAGATCTCGTCGTCCTTGATCAGATCAACACCACCGAGAGCCTGCCGGGTAAACTGTTCACGAAGTTCGTCCAAATTGAGGCCAATTACAGATTTGAAAATGCTCATGAGCAGGGGGCGATCATACACGCCAAGCTGCTCGCGCAAGCCGCTGATACCGAATTTCGGTCCTGGAAAAGCAGAGCGGAATGCTTCCGAGATACCCAGCTTCGTTAGCTTAATTCGGCCGTCCATCGAAATTTTGCCGAAGACCGTGACCAGCAGAGCGGGAATGTCTCGGCTGAAGTTGACATCCGGGTAAGCGATGGTCAGGTCCGCGTACCGTTCACCGGGACCTCCATCGTGAATATCCACAGAATGAACCGAGCCAAGATGCTTTTGCATCGCGTCCCGTTTGGCTTGCGGGAGCTCAGTCCAGCTGCCCACCGTCATGCCGATGGCAATAGATTGGGCCTTTTGGTTAAAATCGGCTTTGTCATCGTATACCCGGTAGGTCGCCAAGCAATAGCTCATTCAATTCCCTCCTTGAGTACAGCTCCCATCTCGCGGGATCGTTCAGCGCACCGCTGTACCGCCGCAATTACTGTTTCGTAGAAGTCACCTTTGTCCAGCATTTCCAATGCAGCTACCGTAGAGCCATTAGGAGACATAATTTTGTGGCGAAGGGCAGAAGGCTCCTCTCCGGTTTGCTGCACCATACGTGCCGCTCCAAGCGCGGTTTGCACCGTTAGTTCGTGCGCTTGCTCAGGGGTCAAGCCACCACGGATTCCTCCGGCAATCATGGCTTCCATCAGGTAGTAGACATACGCAGGGCCGCTTCCAGATATCCCGGTCAAAACATCCATTTTCTCTTCTTCTATAACCGTTACCGTACCTACAGATTCGAACATTGTAAGCACGTTTTTACGCTGGATTTCGCTGATCTCCTTGGAAAAGCTAATACCTGTGGCTCCCAGCCCAATTGAGCTGGATGTATTGGGCATCGTCCGTGCGATCGGCTGCTTGCGACCCAGCAACGTTTGCATCGTACGAATAGACAATCCGGCGATTACCGAAATGATCAGCTGCTCATCAGACAGAAGTGGGCCGAGCTGTCCAAGTGCTTGTGCAGCATCCTTGGGCTTCATGGCAAGCACAATGACCGGAGAACGACGCAGAAGCTCGGTTTTGGCGGCATCCTCGGTTTGGAACAAGACTCCATATTGCTTTTGAAGTTCCTCAAGGCGAGCCTGATTACTGCGGTTGATGACGGTAATACCACTAGGTTTGACAACAGAACGAGCCGTCATTCCGCGAATAATAGCCTCTGCCATTGATCCTGCCCCGAAAAATGTAATTTGCTCATTAATTAAAACCTTTGTTTGTGATTCACACATAGATTCATAACCTCCAAGGATACAGATTGATTTAAGTTATTATTCCCTGATTTGTCCAGTACCGTACACGCGATATTTGGTTGAAGTCAAGGCAGGCAATCCCATTGGACCGCGGGCATGTAATTTTTGTGTGCTGATTCCGATCTCGGCACCAAACCCAAATTCGAAGCCATCCGTGAAGCGAGTGGATGCATTGTGGTACACGGCTGCCGCGTCCACTTCTTGCAGAAAACGCTCGACATGTGCTTTGTCCTCGGTGACAATACACTCTGAATGCATCGTACCGTAACGGGCAATATGCTCCAGTACTTCGTCCAGATTGTCCACGACCTTTACGTTCATAATGTAATCATTATACTCAGTGCCATAATCCTCTTCTGTAGCAGGAACAGCCCTAGGAACCAATTCTCGTGTGCGTGCACAGCCGCGTAGCTCAACCCCCGCATCACGAAAGCGTTCTGCCAATCCTGTTAAATGTGCTTTTGCATAATCCGAGTGTACGAGCAATGTTTCCATCGAGTTACACACGGACGGTCTTTGCACCTTGGCATTCAGTGTAATCGCTTCGGCCATTGCGGTATCCGCTGTAGCATCCAAAAAGGTATGGCATACACCAGCTCCGGTTTCGATGACAGGTACGGTAGCGTTCTGAACAACATTTTGAATGAGTGAACGCCCGCCGCGTGGAATAATTACATCCAGCAAGCCGTTCAAGGTGAGCATTTCGTTGACCGAGGCACGGTCTGAATCTTCAATAAGTTGAAGCGCCTCGCGTGGCACAGCTGTTGCGTCTAGTGCCTGCTGGAGTACTTCGATAATCTTGCGGTTGGAGAAGAGGGCGGCCGAACCACCGCGTAGCACAACCGGATTGCCTGTTTTCAAGCACAGGCCCGCGGCATCCACGGTTACATTTGGACGCGCTTCATATATGATGCCGATGACACCCAGCGGTACACGTATCTTCTCAATTCGCAGGCCGTTTGGACGTTCAATTTGCTCAAGGGTGTCGCCGACCGGGTCAGGCAGTGCCACAATTTGGCGTAATCCTTCGGCAATAGCTCCGATTCGGTCCTCGGTCAGCTTGAGGCGGTCGAGCAGAGATTCTGATGTTCCCTGTTCCCGTCCACGTTTCAGGTCATTATGGTTTGCTGCAATCAGCTCTTCAGTATGATTTACTAGAGCTTCAGCCATAGCAAGCAATGCTTCGTTTTTCTGTGCTGTAGTCAGGCGGTTCATGACCCCGGCACTTTTTTTAGCAAGATTCGCTTTGGTTCGTACTTCGCTAAACTGGTTCTCCTCGGTTGCAGCTGTGTTAGTCGTTAAATCACTCATGTTACGGCCTCCCTACATACATAATGTAATCCATTCATCCCTGTGGATCACCTCAAGCCGGTGAATGGGACCAATTTTGCCCACAACCTCGCCGCTGGGTAATCCTTGTACATTTCGGAGCTGTTCATCGTCATAATTGACGATGCCGCGTCCTAACACTTTATTTTCCGGTCCGAGCACCTCAACGACATCTCCGGCATGAAAGCTGCCCTCGACACGTCGTACGCCAACCGGAAGTAGACTGTGTCCTCCGTGAACCAACGCTTCCTCAGCCCCTTCGTCTACATGCACTGCGCCCAGAGGGGTGGACATAAATCCAAGCCACTGTTTTTTCATCGGAAGTGAAGAGAGGTGGGTGTCAAAATAAGTTCCCGGTCCGTGTCCTTCGACGGCTGCGTCTAGATCACCATTCGCGCTTACGCGTCCCACATATACAGGTACACCGCCGCGTGTAGCGACTTTGGCAGCTTCGATCTTGGATCGCATGCCGCCAGTACCTACAGACGATCCAGAACCTCCAGCTAATGCATAAATCTCCTCTGTAATTTCTTCGATACGTTCAAAACGTACGGCATTCGGATGCTTGCGCGGATCTGCCGTATATACGCCATCGGTGTCCGTAATGATAATCAGATGCTGTGCTTTGACCAGATTGGCAACCAGCGCGGACAGCATATCGTTATCGCCGAATTTCAATTCGTCAATCGATACAGTATCATTTTCGTTAAAAATCGGGATAACCTGCTGGCGCAGCAATTCTTCTACGGTCATTCCGGCATTATTCATCCGTTTGCGGCTCAAAAAGTCACTACGGGTTAGCAGAACCTGCGCGATCACTAGGTCAAAATCTTTAAAAGCCTGCTCATAGGCCTGCATGAGAAGAGCTTGGCCAACAGCTGCTGCCGCCTGCTTTTCATGCAGTAGCTTAGGGCGAAACGGGTACCCAATCTCCCTGAATCCGGCGGCTACTGCGCCTGATGTAACCAGCAGCACTTCATGACCTTTTGCACGAAGCAAGCTGATTTCCCGGGCAAAATAAGCGATGGCTTCCCGATTCAAGCCACCTTCCACTCCAGTCAGAGAGCTGCTTCCGATTTTAATGACGATTCGTGTTGACAAGACGTCCACTTCCTTAATTTTACTCTTTTTAATGCAAAAAAACTTCCATCCTTTGTATGCAAAGGACGAAAGTTTGTGCTTCCGCGGTACCACCTTCATTGATGATTCATGATCATCCCACTTGAAACCTGTTAACGGCAGGGACCGCCTGATTGCGCAGGGCGCTCGGGGATAGGAGTTGGGAGAGAGTCCAGGTAAATTCTTGCAGCCTATCGGAATTTACTCTCTGAACAGGACCGAGTCTCTCTTAATAGTCCCTTCAACGCGCTAAATGATATTGGATACAGAATACCACGAAAAGACCAGGTTTGGCAAAGAAGTTGTGGCTGGAAAATACGGCTTAACCAAACAGGTTTAGCTTGCCAATTCGATCAGCCGCCTCGGTCAGTCGAGTTTCTGAGCTCAGCAGCCCCGCTCGCACATATCCTTCGCCGCCGCTCCCGAAGCCGATCCCTGGAGCGACAGCCACCTTGGCTTTCCGCAACAGCAGATCGGCAAAAGAAGCCGAAGTATAGCCCTGCGGCACAGGCAGCCAACTGAAAAAGGAGCCACTTGGGCGCGTCGCCTTCCAGCCTATTTGCCCAAGTGCATCATAAAAAGCGTTACGGCGTGATTCATAGCGGGCTACCAGCTCGCCTACGCAGTTCTGCGAGGCCGTCAGGGCTGTCGCCGCTGCTGCCTGAATGCCGCCAAACAAGCTTACATAAATATGATCCTGTAGCAGATTAATCATCGAGATGATTTCGGCATTACCGAGCGCGAAACCAACACGCCAGCCCGCCATATTGTACGTTTTGGACAAGGTATAGAACTCAATCCCCACGTCTTTAGCACCCTCTGCCTGGAGGAAGCTCACCGGACGTTCGCCATCAAATCCAATAGCGCCATAGGCGAAATCACTGGCAACCACAATACCGTTACGTTGCGCGAATTCAACCGTATCCTCGTAAAAAGAAAGTGGAGCCGTTGCCGAGGTTGGATTATTCGGATAGTTAAGGAACATTAACTTGGCGCGGCGGCGGTCTTCCACGGAAATGGCTTCATAATCGGGCAAAAAACGGTTCTCTTCCTTTAATGGGAGAAAAGACATTTCCGCTTTAGCCAAGGCTACACCAGACCAGTAGTCCGGGTAGCCGGGATCAGGGACGAGACACACATCGCCGGGATTGAGTAAGACTTGCGGCAGCTGAACCAAACCTGTTTTTCCGCCAAACAGGATGGCGACCTCGGTTTCAGGGTTGAGCGTCACACCGTAATCCTCCTGATAGCGCTGGGCAACGGCTTCCTTGAGAAAGCTGTAACCGCGAAATGGCGAATATTTATGATACAGCGGGTTATCCGCTGATTCCTGCAAAGCTTTTACAATATGAGAAGGAGTGGGAGTGTCGGGGTTCCCCTGTCCGAGGTTAATGACATCATGTCCCGCCGCAATTTCACGGTTTACATTTTGTACAAGTGTGGCAAAAAATTGAGTAGGTAACTGTTTCATGACGTCAGCGAAGGGAATAGAAAAATGAGTCATCAATACACACGACCTTTTGGAATAGTTTAAGAAATAATCTATCACGATTTTACCGAGTTGTATAGGAGGAATTAAGCTTGCATGGTTGCGTAATCCAGACTGATCGGGCTATGATGGGGGAAAATACCGGATAATGGGTCGCGGGAAGCTCCGGCTCACAAGGAGGATGAAGGATTTTGAAGTATCAGGAAGCTCAGCCGTTCAGTGTTGCACTCATACAAGCTCATATAGAGATAGGAAATCCCCCGGAAAACCGCAGTCATATCCAAGCTTTAATGGAACAAGCGATGAAAACCGAACTGAAGCCGGATCTGATTGTCCTGCCGGAAATGTGGAATACGGGCTATGCCTTGGATCGCATTCATGAGCTGGCGGATAAGGAAGGGACGGAGACTCGGGCATGGATAGCAGCGTTCGCCGCCACCCATCAAGTGAACGTAGTAGCTGGGTCAATCGCAGAGAAAAAGAGCGACGGTCATGTGTATAATACGATGCTCGTTTTTGACCGCACAGGCATAGAGGTTGCTTCGTATTCCAAAATTCATCTATTCCGACTTATGGATGAAGAAAAATATTTGCAGCCTGGCGAAGAAAAGGTTTTATTCGCACTGGATGGCGGTATTCAGGCAGGTGCGTCAATCTGCTATGATATCCGTTTTCCTGAACTAGCCCGAAGTTTGGCCTTGTCGGGCGCAAATTTGCTGATCGTACCCGCGGAATGGCCTCATCCCCGGCTTCATCACTGGCGTACCTTGCTGACCGCACGTGCTATAGAAAATCAAATGTATGTCATTGCTTGTAACCGGGTAGGTCGCAGCGGAGAAACTGATTTCTTCGGGCATTCGCTCATAATTGATCCATGGGGAGAAATCATTGCCGAGGGTGGAGAGCAGGAGGAGATTCTCACAGGAACGATTGAGTCTGCCTTGGTGCAGGACGTGCGTGGTCGTATTCCGGTGTTTGAAGATCGGCGTCCCTCACTGTATGACCGATAATCAGTGTAGAAAGGAATACTCCATGCTTAAGGAACGCATTGAATTTTTGTGTAAAAAGAAAAACTTGTCCCGTAAAGAGCTGGTAGACGGGTTGGTTACACCTGCACATTTTGCAAATATACTGGCTGACCGTTACCCTTTGGCAGAGGATTTGGCCGAGCAAATTGCTGGGCGTTTAGGTGTAAAACCATCCTACCTCTTGCGTGCAGCGGCAGAGGATGAGGAGACGCTGGCTACAGCGGATAAGATTTTCACAGAGCTGTCCAAGCTGGCTAATCCTGCCACGGAAAGCTATGTGGATCAGCTGGAGGATCGCAACGATTCGCTTGTGGTGGAAATGACGACTTATTTGATGAAGGCCGTATATTACCAGCAATTAAATGACCCAACGGCCTATGAATATTTACATCAGACCTATTTAAATTTTTATTTGGAGAAGTTTGGCCGTTCGGATGAGGTGGAGCTGCCCGCACCGCTAAAAAAAGCAATTTTATTTTATAAAATCCAGTTTTTCCGCTCTAAAAATCATTATTATGATGTGCTGAATAACGTTACGCAGCTAAGACGTCTGGTGGAAGAGGGGACGGAAAACTGGCTGAATGCGCAAAACATTATGATGGAGGCCTGTATTCAGGTCAAGCAATTTGATCAGGCAAAGCAGGTATTCGAGCAGACGATGCGCAGGGTATATGATGATCGGCTTTTTCACCGTTTGACGGGCCTGTATGTGGCTTACAGCGGATATTGTTTCGCCATGGGTTCTGTACAGGAAGCACTGTTAACGTTGTCTATGGCTGAGGCCAATTTGGTGTATTTGGAAAATGCACCAGATATGCTCACGACTATCCTGAACAACCGGATTATTATGCTAACATCGATTGGCGAGCTGGATAAGGCTTTGGAGGAAGTAGCACGTTTTGAAGCGCTGGTGAGCCGGGAGCGGGAGGAAATGCAGCAGATGATGCTGCCCGTTACGCTGATATATCGTTGTGAAATCGCATTTACCCGGAAAAACTGGGGGCTGCTGTCACAGCATTTGGATCAGCTTCGCCAAACCAATCTGACAATAGATCAGCAAATGGGGCTTGATTTTTATGAAAGCCAGCTTGCGCTTGCGCAAGGGAATCAGGATGCCTTTTGGACGCATGCCTTGCAATGCTTGCCTTATTTTGAAGCTATCCAGCATCCAGCACGGCTTGAACAATTATATGAAACGCTGGCTGTTGTGTCTGAGGACAGTCGTCGTTATAAAGAATCATCGGCTTATTATCGCAAACTGGTCTATCTTTTACGAAAAAAATAACCTGAAATCATTCGTTTTTCACAAAACTATCGGTTGGATCGTTCGAAGAATGCTCGGAAGTGTACAAAATTTTGTGCAAACCGTGCCAAAGTTCAAAAAAAAAACCGACAAAATACAGGTTAAAGCTCCTGTTTTTCCGGTTTTTTTGTATGCGCCAAAACGTATTGTGATGTCAGATACCGTCTTCTATACTGAATTCATAAGGTACGACAATACAAAATACGAGGTGCAACCACATGATGAACTTTTTCGGTAAAAAGAAAAAACAGCAGGATGCGATAGAACAAGCAGATCAACTGATGAATAAGGGTTTGTCCGGATTATTTATGAAAGGTTTGGTACCCAAAGAGCATCGGGAACAGATCAACCAAAGCCTAAACTCGGCAAGACAAGCTCAAACGGCAGCTAACAGTAGTTTGTTGATGTCGGCGACTGCGGTTGTTATTTCGGTAACAGATACCGGGAAGCTCGTGAATTTTGATCCGATCGTGGTGCTAGTGCTAGATGTGACGGAAGTAAACGGTAATCGATACCCAAAAACGTTGGAAACGCTCGTATCCAAGCTGCAAATTCCGCGGCCTGGAGATACGGTGGGTCTGGGGAGCAATCCGGTAAATCCATCGGAGCTGATTTATATGGGTCTGGTGACAGCGTAAATGAGTAGATCGTTTGAACAAATGATTGAAAAAGGGGCTTTGGAGGATGAAAGGATTTTTGAGTATGATCGGGGTACTTTTGGTGTTTGGTGTAGGCTTCTCACCATTTTTGGCTAACTATTTATGGGATGATCCATTTGTGATTATGGATGCCCCGTGGTATAGGCCGCTAATTTATATAGGCTTTGCACTGATTTTTCTACCAGGCATTTTAGGTGTGTTTTTTGGAGGCGGTAAGGTCAAGAAGGGTGTTCCTGGGGTTGGGATCATTACAAGTGTTCAGCAAACAGGGACTTATGTAAACAATCAGCCGCAGGTAAAGCTCGGGTTAACCGTAACCAAACATGGAGAAGACAAATATGCTACTGCGTTGACGACGATTATTCCGTTGACTTCCATGGCTCAATTTCAGCCAGGCTCAATCATTCCGTTGGTCGTATCGGAGAAAGACAAAATGAAAGTAGGACTTGACCTGAAAGGACAGGTGTCGCAGACGGATTTACAAGCGTTAATGAATGAGCAAATGGTCAAGCAGGGCGTATCGCCTGAACTGTTGGAAGTTGCCAAAACCGGTGAGCAGGCATATGCGAAGGTGCTGGATGTCACACCCATGGGGGAAGCAGGACCTAATAAAATTAAGCTTCAGTTTAAGCTGAGTGTAACGAAAAACAACGGCGATACATTTAATGTAACCACGCAAAAGGATGTTTTTTCTTCCCAACTATCCAAACTGCAGCAGGGAAGTATTATAGAGGTCATTTATTCACCTCAAGATCCTTCAAAATTAGTCTTTAAAACACAAGTGAGTGAAGCCGAGGTACAGCAAGCATTTGGTTCTTCTCGATAATAAAAAAGTTTTTCGATACCTGTTTCAGATACAGCCCATAGGTGTATTATAATAGTATCCCGACACCAGGAGGTTGATAACGATGGATAACCAAAGTAGATCCGAACTGGCGAATAGGGATGGCCTGTCACGGCCGAGAGGCTTAAATAGACAGGTTGTCGGAAACAATTATGAAATGGGCTATGATCAGGATAAAAGTCCACCAGATTTAGGGAGACCCTGATCACAAAAAGGCGAGGACAGGCACTTTGGGATCACACAGCACATTGGAACTGAGGTAGGACACTCTTGGGAGACCAAGGCTAGAGACCTTAAGGAAAGAAGTGATGCGGGATGGATAAAGTGGAGTTTCCGAGCAAGCGTAAAGTAATCAGGCGAGGCTGACATGAAATTCAAATGAACATGAAATGTGGTTCGTTGAAGACAGATGGAAGCAACATCGCAACAGTGTAATCGAACCCGTAAAGTAAATGAAGTATTGAAAGTATAGGGGGGAAGCCCCGGGACCGCCTTCTTCTCTGGCTTTGGCTAGGGAGGAAGACGGTCCTTTTCACATTGGAAGCTACTTTTGAGAAAGTTGCTCGACCGTTTCTCGGAAGGTATCAATAAAGGCTTCGGCGGCTTTAGACAAATAACGTCCGTTTCGGTAAGCAATGGCCAGGGTACGGCTAGGGGTAGGTTCGGCGAGTGGCAATAATGCTGGAACAAACTCGCTGCTGGCGGCCCGGGCGATAAAACGGGGGACGAGTGTCACTCCCATACCTGTCGCTACGAGCGATTGGAGCGTCTCCATATTAGTGCTCTCAAACACCACATTAGGTTCAAAGCCCGCTTGATGACACAAATCCATCGTCAGCTTGCGAAAGCCTTGCCCTTTTTTCAGCACGACAAAAGGCTCATCTTTCAGTTCTTCCATATGCACAGGCTGCGGATGGCCTCCGTTTTTACGCAGGGCTAGGGGGTGACCCGGAGGAACGGCAAGATCAATCCACTCTTCACCGATGGGCACATAGGAAAGTGTAGGTTCAACTAATGGAAGAGATAGCAGACTGAGATCTGTATCCCCACTGGCAGTTTTTTTCTCCAGATTCATGGATGAATCCTCGACTAACACGATTTCAATGTCCGGATGAGCCTTCTTGAATACAGGCAGCACATGCGGCAGCAAATGAGAACCTGTGATAGGCATACTGCCAACCACAACCTTCCCTTTTCGCAGTTGAGAAATGTCGTCCATTTCCTGCCGGAGCTGCTCGACTGCATCGACTATTTTTTTTGCCTTTTCTACAAAGCTTGCTCCTGCATGTGTTAATTCCACCGTGCTGGTGTTGCGTTGAAATAAAAGTACCCCAAGTTCTTTTTCCAGTTTGGATAATTGTTGGCTCAAAGAGGGCTGAGCAATATGCAGTTTTTCTGCTGCACGTGAGAAGTTTTTTTCCGCTGCAATTTGCAGGGTGTACTGAAGCTGTCTGAATTCCATCGAATTTTGCGCCCCTTGTCTTATAAGCTTTACCTATTACATCATAGACTGATTATACAATAATAAAAAGAAATTCCCAATCTTAACGAATCCCATGTGTCACAAGTTTTATATAGATGAAGCGTTTTTATACAAATAGAGTCTTTTAATACAGATAAGCAATTCATTTAACATTCTCCTAATAAAACGTGATTAATCTTAGTTCTGGTTGTACAAAAAAGTGTCTGGGAGGAAAATGAATGCTAAAATGTTGGGGGATACATACGAAAAAATCGGTGGCTGCACTCGTAGCGACTATGATGCTAGCAGTAAGCGGTGGGACGGCGATGGCAGTCGAAAAGGACACGTCGATTAAAAACGTAATTATTTTGATTCCAGACGGTATGGCTAATGACGCCACTGCACTGGCTAGATGGTACAAAGGCTCCTCCTTAACGTTAGACAGCATGGCAAGCGGCATGGTGCGTACGCATTCTGCGGATGCTCCAATTGCCGATTCTGCTCCAGCGGGTACTGCTTTTGCCACAGGACATAAATCACATACTGGGTATGTAGGTGTCCTTCCTGATGAAGCGACAATGCCTGGACAACAACCCATTGCAGCGGGTGACGCCAAAAAGCCTGTAGCTTCCATTCTTGAGGCTTCCAAGCTGGCAGGAAAATCGACCGGAATTATTGCGACTTCCGAGATTATGCATGCGACACCAGCTGATTTTACCGCACATTATCCTGATCGTAAAAATTATGATGCACTCAGCATGCAGCAAGCCTACAACGGGGTTGACGTAGTGTTAGGTGGAGGCGGCAAGTTTTTGGAGGCAGCAGGGCGTAAAGATGGCCAAGATTTGGTAGCCCAAATTAAAGACCAGGGTTATGACTTTGTCACGACACCTGAAGGGTTGAAAAAATCGACCTCCAGCAAGCTCTGGGGCAGCTTTTCTCCCGAAGCCCTTGCGTATAACCTGGATCGCGATGCATCCAAGGAACCTAGTCTGGCGGAAATGACATCGAAAGCAATTGATGTGTTGTCCAAAAACGATAAAGGCTTCTTCTTAATGGTAGAAGGCAGTAAAGTGGATTGGGCCGCCCATGCAAATGATCCAACCGGAATTATCAGTGACGTGCTTTCATTTGACGATGCAGTGAAAGTTGCTGTGGATTACGCCAAACAAAACCAAAATACAGTCGTCGTAGCAGTGACAGACCACGGAAATGGTGGATTGACGATTGGTAGCAGCGATACAACTAGCAATTATGATAAAACACCTTTAGCTTCTTTTATAGACCCGCTGAAAAAAGCGAAGCTGACGGGTGAAGGCTTGGAAGCCAAGCTGAATGCAGATCGCAGCAATATTAAAGAGGTGCTTTCCACATATTTTGGCATCACCGATTTGACAGACGAAGAAGTAAAAACCATTAAAGATGCCAAAGAAGGCAGCATGAACTATGCTGTCGGACCGATCATTAGCAAACGTGCGAATATTGGCTGGACTACAGGCGGACATACAGGAGGCGATGTCGTGTTGTACACGTATGCGCCGAACGGAGACCGTCCAACCGGTGTAATCGACAATACAGATGTCAATAAATATATGACACGTTTACTTGGACTGGATTTGGATACGGTCAGCAAGCAGCTTTTTGTTCCTGCAAAAGCCGCTTTTGAAGCTAAAGGAGCCAAGTTTACTGCGGACACGAAAGTCATTACAGTGACCAAAGGCAGTAACAAGCTGGAGCTTCCAGTATACAAAAATATAGCTACGCTGAATGGTAAAAATACCACGCTCAACGGTGTAGTTGTATTTAACGGCGTTGATTATTTTGTACCCCAGCAGGCGATTGATTTGATTTAGTAGTAAGCAGAACCATCGACAAGGGCTGTTTCTTCCATTAGAGGGAGAGACAGCTTTTTTGTGTGTTGATATAAATGTGTATTTTTTGGGGCAGAAGTTGGAGGCGGTTTTTATAAAATGGGATTTTTTGTGAAACTAATCACGTTATAAGCTCTCCGATATTGCTAGAATAATACATGTACGGTACAAGCCGCTGATGATGTGAAGTCCAGATGGACGAGGGAAGAAGGGATGAGTCACGGACGAATTATTACTGCGTCTAGCTGACGGCAAGGAATGGACGCATACGGAAATGATGGAGCTGCTGACACGTCTGGATGATGAGCCGACGCTACGGGCTCAACTGAGACACCTGGCAGCTCGCACCAAATTGGAGCGCTATGGCAAAGGTGTTTTTTTACGGGGATTAATTGAATTCTCCAGTATATGTCGTCAGGACTGCATGTACTGTGGGCTGCGCGCTTCGAATAAACAGGCAGATCGTTACCGTTTGCAGCCAGAAGAAATTCTGGCCTGTTGTGCGGAGGGGTATGAACTCGGTTATCGGACCTTTGTGCTGCAAAGTGGGGAAGATTACTGGTTTACAGCAGCCCGGCTGACGAAATTGATTCGGGAAATTAAAAGCCGTTTTGCGGATGTGGCGGTTACACTGTCCATCGGTGAACGGGATGATGAAACTTATGAGCAATTATACGAGGCTGGCGCGGACCGTTTTTTGCTGCGGCATGAGACAGCTTCTCCCCATTTGTACGCCAAGCTGCATCCGACGATGACGATGGAAAGCAGGCGCAGCCGTCTGCTGGCTTTGCAACGAATCGGTTTTCAGATCGGGGCCGGATGTATGGTGGGGTTACCAGGACAAACGAATAGTGAATTAGCAGACGATTTGGTCTATCTACACAGCCTGTCACCAGATATGATCGGGATTGGTCCCTTTTTACCGCATAGCAACACGCCTCTTCGGGATGCCAGTCAGGGGAGCATGGAAAAGGCACTCGATATTATTTCGTTATCCCGATTGGTCGTTCCAGATGCACTTATTCCGGCGTCTACGGCAATGGGAACGATTCATCCCCAAGGCAGGGAGAAGGCGCTTCAGGCGGGAGCGAATGTGGTGATGCCCAATTTGTCGCCACTGGCGGTGAGACCTAAGTATGCGATTTATGAGAATAAAATATGTTTGGGCGATGAGTCTGCCCAATGTCGACATTGCCTGGAATTGCGGATTCGCGGAGCGGGATTTGAAGTCGATATGGGGCGCGGCGATAGTTTGAGGGTGCAACGACAGCTTATAAGACAGGAAACTTTGTGAGGCCATAACGGAAACATTGCAGTAACCATAAATAAGGAGATGGGTATACGTGAGTGGAGTACGAGAGAAAGTGTCGGCGGATTTTATTAATGAAGCAGAGATTATGGCGGCAGTGGAGCAGGGGAAACAAGAGGCAACAGATCGACACCGTATTTTAGAAATTTTAGAAAAGGGGAGAGCCTGCCGGGGACTGAGTGCGAGTGAAGCGGCGGCTCTTTTGCATGTGGATGATCCTGAATTATTGGAAGAGATGTTCAAATCTTCGAGAGCAGTCAAAGAACAAATTTATGGCAACCGGATTGTGCTGTTCGCCCCTTTATATGTAAGCAACCACTGCGTGAATAACTGTGAATATTGTGGTTATAAACATACCAATGACAGCTTTACTCGTAGCCGTCTGACACCGGAGGAATTGGTGGAGGAGGTTAGAGTGCTTCAAGAACTGGGACACAAGCGGCTCGTGCTGGAAGCGGGGGAAGACCCAGTCCATTGTCCCATTGACTATATCGTCGATTGTCTGCGTCAGATCTATGAGGTCAAGGTAGATAACGGCAGCATACGGCGGATCAATGTGAATATTGCATCCACAACCGAGGAGGACTATCGGAAGCTGGCAGAGGTGGGCATTGGTACGTATATTTTATTTCAGGAAACGTACCATCGGGAAAGCTATCGTAAATTCCACCTACAGGGACCAAAGCGGGACTTTGATTGGCACACCACCGCAATGGACAGAGCCATGCGTGCGGGTATAGATGATGTGGGGATCGGTGTGTTGTACGGCTTGTATGATTTCCGCTATGAGACCGTAGCGATGCTGAAACATGCCGAACACTTGGAAGAAGCCTTTGGCTGTGGCCCTCATACGGTTTCAGTTCCACGATTGCGTCCGGCTGAAAATGTAGATCTGGAGCGATATCCGTACCTGGTCAACGATGAGGATTTTATGAAAATTGTATCCGTTCTTCGACTGGCTGTTCCTTATGCTGGCATGATCCTGTCCACTCGCGAGGAGCCAGAATATAGGGACCGCGTCATTGGTATAGGCGTGTCGCAGATTAGTGCAGGTTCAGCTACAGGCGTAGGTGCATATGCAAAACAGGAAACTGATGATAAACCTCAATTTGAGGTGGGGGATCATCGCTCACCATCGGAAATTATTAAAAGTTTGTGCCGTGGCGGATATATGCCGAGCTACTGCACAGCTTGCTACCGTGAGGGGCGAACTGGGGATCGTTTCATGGAGCTTGCCAAATCAGGACAAATTCATAATGTGTGCCAGCCGAATTCGCTGCTGACCTTCCAAGAATATCTGCTGGATTATGGGGATGAGGAGGCGCGTGAACTGGGAGCTGCCGCTCTGCGAGAGAATCTGGAGCGTATACCACGTGAATCGACGCGCCGTTTGACGCTTGACAGACTGGAACGACTGGAAGCAGGCGAACGTGATTTGTATTTTTAGTAATTTATATTATTCGTAGTATCATTTCACGCTATGAAAATTCTCATGATTTATAATAGAACTTGAAAATGAAAAGCAGTCGCGTTGGAATCAGCGCGACTGCTTTTGTGTGTCTGGAAAAAAATATTAATGATGAGATGAGGTCTTTTAGGAATAACTGCCGGCTTCTACAGCTTGCTCCCATGCCAGCATAGCAGATGGGAAGCATTCAATAGCACGGGGAAAGACCCCCTGTACATAAGCGATGAAAATACCATAGTTCACAATCGGCACCCCGGCAGCTTTTGTTTCCGACATTCGATGAAGCATCGTACGCCGATTGAGCATGCATGCACCGCAATGAATAACCAGTGCGTATTCACTCAGATCATCAGGGAAGCTGGAGCCGGATGCATGCTCGATGATGAGACGTTTGCCTATCGTTTGGCGGAGCCAGCGGGGAATTTTCACTCGACCAATATCGTCAGATTGGCATTGGTGAGTGCAGGCTTCGGCAATGAGTACACGGTCTCCATCCTTGAGGCGATCAATGGCTCTTGCACCTCGTACCAGTTCGTCCAGATCGCCTTTATGACGGGCAAACAGGATGGAAAAAGAGGTAAGAGGCACATCCTTGGGTGTGTCGGCCGCTACTTTCATAAAAACCTGTGAATCGGTAATGACCAAGCGAGGCTTGCGTCCCAATCTCTCGAGCGTCAATCGTAGTTCATGTTCTTTGGTCACTACAGCGATGGCATCACTCTCTAGTGTATCGCGGATTGTTTGCTGCTGTGGCAGGATCAATCGGCCTTTTGGTGCAGCTTTGTCGATGGGAACGACCAGCACAACAACATCGCCGGGTGACAACAGGTCACCGACGATACGGAAACGATCCTCGTTTTGAGGGAGCGTATTAGTAATAGCTTTTTTCAGTTCCGTGTCTCCCCAAAGCAAAGATGCACTGAAAGGAATCAGGGTGAGATCCAGTTCAGTTGCCAGCTTTGTAGCCATATTATCTGATTCAGTAAGGGTATCTATCTTATTCAATACCCCAATAACAGGAATCTTTTTGGTGCGGAGCTTTTCGAGTAGCTCATGCTCGAATGGTCCGACACCAACGGTGGCGTCGATAACGAGCAGGGCCAAGTCTGTACTATTAAGTATTTCAAGCGTTTTGTTGCGGCGCAGCTCCCCGATCTCACCCTCATCGTCCAGTCCGGCGGTATCCACCAGAACAATGGGACCCGCTGGGAGCAGCTCCATTGGTTTGAAAACGGGGTCCGTGGTCGTACCACCTACAGGAGATACCACAGCGGCGGGCTGACCGGTCAGGGTGTTCAGAATGCTGGATTTGCCTGCGTTGCGGCGACCGAGCAGGACGATATGTGGTCGGTTGCTACGAGGGGTATCATTCATTCCCATGGTGAGTTCCTTCTTCCTGTCCCGGAATTCCGGGCTTGGTTACTGTATAGGGATGGCATAATTGGTCAATCCGCGAACGGGTCAGTAGGCCGCGATCTTCTGCAATATCCTCTGGTGCGCGACCTTGCACAATGGCTGCAGATGCAATAGAGGCAGCTTCATCATAGCCAAGCTCCGCGACCAGCGCAGAAGCCATCACGGCTGAGTTACGCAGATTTGTAGTACAGCGTTCCTCACGCACGATCAGGCCGCGCACACATCGCTCCTCGAATAGTCGAACCGCGCTGTTCAGAATATGTAGCGATTCCAGCAGCGATTCGGCAATCAGCGGCAGGAATGCGTTTAGCTCCAACTGACCGGAGGCAGCGGCCATAGTGATAGCCGCATCTTCGGCTATCACACGCATGGCTGTGAGTCCTGCCATTTCAGCTATTACCGGATTGACCTTGCCAGGCATAATAGAGGATCCCGCCTGAACTGGAGGCAGCGTGTATTCGCCAAAACCACCGAAAGGACCAGAGGCCAGTAGGCGAAAATCGCCAGATATTTTGTACAGATTCACGGCGGCTGATTTGAGTAGACCGGACACCTCCACAAAGACATCCATATTTTGAATCGGGTCCATCGGGTGGTCACTGCGACTCAGTCCAAAGCCAGTCTCATCCGCCAGCTTTTCGACCATCCGATAGCTGTATGCGCGGGGCGCGTTCATACCTGTGCCAATCGCCGTGCCCCCAATAGGGATTTCCCGCAGCCGCTCTTCAGCTTTATAGAGACGCCAGCGGTCGCGCGCTATAGCCTTTGCGTAGGCACCAAAGCCCTGCCCGGCCATCATGGGCAGAGCATCCATTAGCTGAGTGCGGCCTAGCTTGAGCAAGTCGGCATATTCTGTTTCTTTGTGCTGTAAAGCATCCTGTAACGAAGACATCGTGTCACATAAAGGCCGAAGCAGCCGTATCGCTGCAATTCGTAGCGCTGTCGGATAGACATCATTCGTAGACTGGCAGCAGTTCACATCATCCAGCGGATGTAAAATCTCATACTGCCCTGGTCTGCCTCCCAGCTGTACGATGGCCAAATTAGCAATGACCTCATTTACATTCATATGGGTACTGGTGCCTGCGCCGCCTTGCATGGCATCCACGGTAAACATATGTTGATGCCTCCCGGCGAGTATTTCGTCGCAGGCATTTACAATGGCAGAGGCCCGTTGGGCAGGAATTCGTTTCTGCTCACCATTTACTTGAGCGGCTACTTTTTTTACCAACACAAGAGCGTGGATCAAGTTTTGGTTCACGGGCCTGCCACTGATCGCAAAATTGTTCATCGCGCGTGCAGTGTGAATACCGTAAAAGGCATCTGCGGGAATTTCCATCTCTCCTAGCGCATCCCGCTCGGTTCGCGTATTTGTAGGCAGAGAAAGACCTTCAGTCATAGACCCGTTGCTGGAATGCGTGTCATATGCAGTAGCTGACGTGCACTTGCAGCACGTTTTTCCTCGACACGGGCGTGAACCAGATCTGGTTCGACCAGCTTGAGGGCTTGTGTTGGACATTTACCAATACAGGCCGGACCGCCGTCCACGCCTTCGCACAAATCACATTTACTGGCAATCATGCGTTCTTTGGGTTGCAAACGACCTGACATATTGGTATACAATCCGTCCTGCACTACAGGCTGCCCGTTTCGATACTCAGGTACCATGGTAATCGCGCCGTAAGGGCAGGCGATCATGCAGGTTTTACAGCCAATGCAGCTTTCACTATTAATGAGAATGCAGCCATCTGCATTCGTAATGGAGCCGTTCGGACAAGCGTTGGCGCATGGGGCATCCTCACAGTGACGACACTGAACGGGTGCAGTGACTCCAAATGATTTGATAACCTTCAGACGAGGGTGGAAATGAAACTCATCATCCGGCGAGATAAAAGGGTTCTCCGCTGAATGTGCGATGACACATGCGATTTCACAGGTACGACAGCCGATACACTGATCGGGATCAGCTAAAACAAAACGGTTCATACAATTCGACTCCTCTCTAACTAACGACAAATATAATGTATACAGCATAAAAATAACTTAACGTATTAATTAATGGAGTAACCCGTATCCCCTTTGGTGGAAATAGTGCTACTGCGGCTTTGCTTGCCGGGCCCCCGTTGTTGGAAGGTCGTGTGCAGCAGATGATGCGATACATGACCCAGCGGCTCACCTAGAAATTCATCATAAAGTTTGATGATGTGAGGGTTCTCATGCGATTTTCGTACCTGGTGTGCAGCATCATGTCCATAGATGGAGGATTTACGTGCCCGATAAGCTTCAATTCGTTGCTTTTCTAACATGAGCTTGGGTTGTCCCCCTCCGCTGATACATCCAGCAGGGCAGCCCATCACCTCAATAAAATGATAATCACATTCGCCCGCCTGGACACGATCCAATAGCTGATAGGCATGTTGTAGCCCGGCGACGACCGCTACCTTGAGCTGCAGCTTGCCTGCCTGAACCTCAGCTACTCGAATGCCTTCCTCACCACGAACAAAATCGAGTTGGAGCTTCGGCAGTTTTTCATTTGTCAGCAGCTCGTAACCTGTACGGATGGCAGCTTCCATGACTCCTCCGGTGACTCCAAAAATGGAGCCTGCACCTGAATATTGTCCTAACGGTGAATCGAATTCTTCATCAGGCAGGTTCGCAAAATCAATTCCGCGCTGCTTGATCCAGTATGCAAGTTCACGCGTGGTCAGTACCTCATCCACATCACGGTAACCGTCAGATTCCATTTCGGGACGATCGCACTCAAATTGTTTACAGGTACATGGCATGATGGCAACGCTGTATATATTCGCAGGTTCCACCTCGTCTAGTTGTGCGCCATAAGATTTGATTAGCGCTCCTAACATTTGCATCGGAGATTTGCAGCTGGATAGATGGTCTAGCAGATCGGGATATTCTATTTCTGCAAATCGGACCCATGCTGGACAGCAGGAGGTGAACATGGGTAAGGGACCGCCTTCGGTCACGCGACGAATCAATTCAGTGCCTTCCTCCATAATGGTCACGTCAGCTCCAAAGTTGGTGTCGTATACTCGATCGAAGCCAAGGCGGCGCAAAGCAGCAGCCATTTTCCCAGGCGTCAAGGTGCCGAACGGCATTCCGAATTCCTCCGCGAGTGAAACACGAATGGCAGGAGCACATTGGACGATCCGAAACTGTCCAGGTTTGGTCATCATATCGGCTACCTTATTCAAGTTGTAGCTATAATAGGCAGCGAATAGCGGCTCTCTGATGTCGGCAGGCATATCGCGTTCTTGGATACGTTCCAGCCGTCTAGCGGCGCCTTCCTGTGGAGATGAACCTGCCCAGTCAGATGCGTATACGCTGCATATTTGTACACATTGACCGCAAATAACACATCGGTCTGCATTAACGGTTTGCGGTTCTCCGGGCAGTCCCTCTATGGCATCTACTGGACAAACCCCAGCACAACGTCTGCATCCCGTGCAGAGCGTAGGGTCAATATGAATGACAGGGTCTGTGCAATCAGTCGTCTTTATACAAGGAGGTGAAGAGATCTTGTCTATTGTGGTTGACATGTTTTTCTACCTTTCTGCGGCTGATTTTGACCTTATAGGCGTGGGAAAAAGACTTCCCGCCGAGGCTCTGGAGGTGAGTCGGATATACCTTTGGCCAGCCGTAGGACATGATTCGGGCAGGCCTCTACACATGCAGGCTGTCCGTTCTCTGTTTCCGCGCACAGATCGCATTTGCTTGCCGCGGTGCGGGGAAGGGCGACTCGATTTGCACGGTGAGTCAGGCCGGACTGCGTTACAACGTGTCCTGCCCGGTAGACCGGAGACACCTCAATTGCCCCGAAGGGGCAGGCCAAAACACAAGAGGTACAGCCGATACATCGTTCCTCATCTATCATAACGACGCCGTCCTCCTGACGAATGGCCTGTACCGGACAGGCATGTGCGCAGGGGGCATTTTCGCAATGCCGGCATTGCACCGGCACATAGATCTCCCCTGTACGTACAACATACACCTTGGGTACAACAGGTACGCTGACGGTTCCGACCGAAGCTCCTATACCGTTAGCCTGACTGTGAACGGCGAAGCACGCCAGTTCACAGGCTTTGCAGCCGATGCACTGCCCGGCGTCTGCGACTACAAAAGAAGAAGCAACAGCGCTTGTTCTACTGGCTGCTCCCATTCTACTCGTCGAAGCTGACCGGTTATCTGTCGGACGGTGCATCATATTCCCTGTGCCGCTCATCTCGTCACCTTATCAGCCAAAACAGCTTCCTGGACGTTCATCTGTCTGCGAATCCGTTGGTACGATTCATGTACATCACGTTCGGCCTGCGCTTGGTCGGCGATCCGTTCCAGACGGATGGCACAGTATTTTAATTCCGGGGTTTTGGATACCGGATCGAGAAAATCAGCGGTCAGCTCGTTGCATGCTCCAACCCACCAGTGATAGGTCATGTAGGTTGCACCTTGTTGCACACGGTCACTGATTTGTGCCCGTGCCATTATGCGTCCCCGACGGGAGGATATGGCAACAATTTCGCCATCCCGAATATTCAGATCTGCTCCGTCTTCTGGGCTAATCTGAATAAAGCCAGGCTCATCAGACAACTGGCGCAGCGCGCGGCAATTGCCTGTCATAGTTCGCACGGAATAGTGACCTACCTCACGGACTGTGGACAAGACAAGCGGGTATTTTGCATCCGGTTGTTCTTGTGGCGGACGCCATTCGCAGGCGAATAATCTGCCTTTGCCACTAGGTGTCGAGAATTGATTTCCCTTATACAAATACGGTGTACCTGGATGATCCTCGGTAGGGCAAGGCCATTGAACTCCGCCTTGCTGCTCCATCTTTTGGTAGCTGGCACCCGAGAATAATGGGCTGAGGCTGCGCATTTCATCCCAAATTTCCTCTGTGTTTGCATAGGACATAGGGTAGCCCATGGCGGTAGCAACCTCGCTAATAATGGCCCAGTCTGGCTTAACATCACCCTGTGGCTCAACGGCTTTGCGGATGCGCTGAAAGCCCCGATCTGCCGAAGAATATACACCGTCATGCTCGCCCCAAGCAGTAGAAGGGAGGATGACATCGGCGTGCAGCGCTGTTTTGTTCATGAAAATATCCTGAACCACGACAAATTCCAATTGGTCTAGGGCTTCACGCAACTCGGCGGCGTTCGGATCACTTTGTACAGGGTCCTCTCCGAAAATGTAATAAGCTTTCAGCTTGTTCTCCTTCAGGATGAGGTGCGGTACCTCTGTAAGTGGATAGCCTTTTTTACGCGGCAGCTCAACACCCCATGCTTTTTCAAACTTTTTGCGGACTGTGTTGTCTGTTACATCCTGATAGCCAGGATACACATTCGGCAAAGCGCCCATATCGCAGGAACCCTGTACATTGTTTTGTCCCCGTACTGGTCCGATACCGACATTCGGCTTGCCCAGATTTCCCGTCAACAGTGCAAGGGAAGCGAGCCCCTTTACCACATCAACGGCCTGTGAAAATTGACATACGCCCATTCCGTACAAAATTGTAGCGGTAGGGGCCTTTGCATATTCCCTCATAGCCGCGCGGATATCGGCCGCCTTGACCCCCGTAATGCCTTCCGCATATTCGGGAGTATATTTTTTAATGCTGTCTACGTATTCGGCAAAGCCTTCTGTGTTTGCTTCCACATATCGTTTGTCGTACAGTCCTTCATGCACAAGTACATGACCAAAAGCGTTCACCAAAGCCATGTTTGAACCGCCCTTTAGGGGTAGCCACATATTCGAAATACGAGCTGTTTCGGTCATGCGCGGATCGCATACAATAATCTTGGCGCCTCTTTGCTTGGCAGCTACAATGCGTCTTGCGACGATTGGATGTGTTTCGGGTGCATTATATCCAAACACGAAAATGAGATCAGAGTGTTCAATTTCAGGAATAGAGTTGGACATAGCTCCATCTCCGAGCGAGTAAGTCAAACCTGCCACAGAAGGGCCGTGGCATACACGAGCGCAATGGTCAATATTGTTCGTGCCAATGACCGCCCGCATGAACTTTTGCATGACATAATTGGCTTCATTTCCCGGACCGCGTGCGGAGCCCGTTCCCATAATGGAGTCGGGTCCGTATTTTTCCTTAATTGCTGACAGCCGTTCGGCAGTATATTGAATGGCTTCCTTCCACTCCACTTCCTCCATAACTCCATTTTTGCGAATCATGGGCTTGCGCAAGCGTGCAGTCAGAATTTGTGGGTCATTCAAAAAATCCCATCCATAGTGTCCTTTCAGACACAACGTTCCTTCATTCGTACGACCACCAGCCGGCTCTGCGCCAATTACCTGTCCTTTTTCCACCAGCAAATGAAGCTGACAACCGCTCCCGCAGTAGGGACATACGGTCAATACCTTGTCTGCCATAAGTGCAGCACCTCTTTTATATGAAATAGATGAAACTCGTAACATAAAAAAAGCCAATACAAAAATGCCGCTTTACGCTGCATCCTGTACTGGCTTATCCGCGAGCGAGGAGACAGGCTCCTTCCCGCTAATCCAACCGGTGTATGTGTTGTAGTTCTAGAGAAATGATAATGTGTCCGTCTCCATGGACGGAGGGGCAGACCTCCCAAGTATAAGTGAAGGGACTGCCGAGTGTTTTTTCGGCTTCGTTCATAAACTCCTTTTCCAGATAGGGACGAAGGACGTTCCAATATTCCCTGACCTTGTCCTCGGCCCCTTCATGAACGAGAATTTCGGACAAATTAGACAATGTACCTCGAATTTCTACCGTAATCCGGAGCGGCGAATCCAGTGAAACCTTGACGTTGTCCGGTCCTTTTCCACGGTAGTGCTTGACAATACATACGGCCAACTTCCTGATGCGCTCACGGTATTCCAATTCGGTATTCAACATCTGGACACTCCGCTTCGAATCAAAATAAAGGCGTACTTGCCGCGCATGCCAGACAGCCTGTGTAGCTGGTTTTAGAACAAAACGTAACCGTCCCGACCCAAGTGGTCTGCCCAGCACGGCGTATCACCCTTCTATGGTAGAACAGGTTGACTCGGAAAGATGTGAAATTCATTACACTGAACCAAAAATTTACATAGATTAGACCGCTCTTGAAGTAGCTATACTTCTATCGTTTGTATGATGCTCCTCATTCCGTCGTGTTGTTTGTACAGTTCCAATACAAAAGCAGTTGAATGACATACTATGGGCTGAGATTAGTAAATGGCATTCTCAAAGCCCTCTATACTGAAATAGCTCAGTGCGAATCTCAGAGATTTATAGTAAATTATTCATTTATATGATTTGCAATATCAATTTTTATTTTTCACATTGGACGGAAATGCTAGTCGAACTCCAGAAGGCATAGATATGTTATCCAAAATGGTGGTAAAGTACGGGTTCAAGATGTAGAATCTATGCGATATTCAGTTTGTAGAAGGGCAACGCCAAGGTCGCCAAATGAAGACTTAGTAGGAATTACTGCAACGTGTGGCTGAACATGAAGCCGCAAGTCAAGCCACGTTAGAATAAAGAGAAGAGGTCCGTGCTAAAATGCATGGACCTCTTCAAACTTGTAATAATTGATTTTTTATGAAACTTTACTGTTTAACCAGAACGGATAAATCGCCTTCAAAAACTTGCTCCTCTTTGTTGTTGAAAGTCGACAGCAATACAGTAACGAGTCCTGTTCCATTCCTCATCTCTTTTACTCCAATCACTTCAACAATGGTGTACAATTCGTCGCCTGGATATACTGGTTTAATAAATTTAATATTATTCATAGCAGTTCCAGCAATAACCTCATCACCGTAACTGCCTGTTTCAACCCAAAGCTTAAAAGAAACAGCTAATGTTTGAATTCCTGAAGCGATAATTCCATTAAATCTACCTTGTAATGCTTTCTCTTCATCTAAATGCATATATTGCGGGTCAAACTCCCTTGCAAATCTGGTAATATCCTCTTTAGTTAATTTTAAAGACTTGGTTTTAAATACTTGTCCGATATAAAATTCATGAAACCGCATTATTACACCTCTTGATTAAATTATTTGCTTATTTATAGAGTAGCATAATATCACCAATCATTTGTAGTCCCACTCAGCAAGTAACCCTCCGTACTTTTGTACAGTCAGATCAATGTAAGTGTCTGCTTTTTGAAGGATTATATTTCCATTAACATAAGTCTCACCGGTAACAGTGGCAGGGTTATTTGACTTCAATGCAGAGTGACTCTTTGGAACTGCTTATTTTATATACTTCGACATTCGATGCAAATAAATAAAAATTATTGACAACTGTTAAATTATGGACAACAATAGAATGCAATAATATATAAATATTGGTACTTCTGTATGGAGGGTGGTTTATCTATGAAAGTTACACCCACGATTAGAGCAGAATTGGAACAATATCTAAAACAAGAAGGTTTGAGCATGATGGAGTTTGGGCATATAGCGGGCATGAATAGGGGGATAGTAAGTAGCATAGTGTCAGGCAATAAATCTATGTCTGTTAACCAGATAGATCGCATTACCGAGGCTATGGGGTTACCGGAAGGTCACTTTTATGACTTGTTCATAGAAAACTACATCATCGACCATCCTCCGAATATGAGACGAATCGAGCCATTTTTGTTTCGCTGTGCGGAGTTGGACAAGTTGGATGCAATCCGTCGAGTGGTGGGAGCCATCATGGACAATCTACTGTATTCACCCAAGCTATTTGAAATTGCAGAAGAATTGTTGGCGCAGGGAAGACATGCGGCTGCATTGCTGCTTTATGAGGGGGTAGCTGAAGCGGAGAAATATCAACATTCAGAACGATTGGCAGTCTGTCAATATCGTATATTCACGATTCAGATTGGTGACGACCAAAGCCGCAACCACAAGGCAGTTATACTATTTGAGCCTTATGTCGAGCGCCTAGATGATTTAGAACAACTTGATGCGTTAAAGGATTTGGCTAATGTGTACAGGTCTTTGCGTAAGTGGGACAAGGTTGAGGAAATGGCAAGGCAAATGAGAGGGAAAGCTGAAGTACAATATTCCATAAAGCATCAGCAGAAGAATCGAAAGAACAGGGAGCATGAAAAGGAAACCAGAAATCCGTTATTTGGATACATTGCTTACGCCGATTTGTTGTGTGCTAGTGTTTGTGAAGCCCAAGGCGATTATCAACAAGCTCTACTATATACATACGCCTATGCGAATTTAGATTGGGTCAAAGAGACTGATGAAGATACTCAACACTGGGTAAACTTGTTCAGTCAGTGGGCAGAAGGTAACACGTACGTCAATAAACTCCTGTCTGGAGATGTTAGCGTGCTGCCAGACTATGTTGAATATATAGCGGCAACATCAACCGCTAACGAAAATGAGAAACTCTCAAAGCTGTTGAACGTTATGATAGCGGCTAACCGATATGAAATAGATGTGGATGATGTCCTTTCACGTTTTGAAACAAATATTAATTCATTTGCTCAACTCCCAACATCATCTGATATATATACCCAACAAGTAATACCAGACTATTTCGCATGGTTTGCTTACGAAATGGCTCATTATTATTTACATCGGGTGAAATACAGTGATGGCTTTAAATACTTGATGTATGCAATGGCAAAGTCACATATAATAACTAATGAAACAAACTTTATAAATTGTATTGGTCTGTTTATGCGTTTTCAAGTCCATGCGACTCCTGAAATCAAAACAGAGTTCTCCAATCTAATTGAAAAGGTGTGGTTAAGTAATGTTGAAAAAAATGGCATTGTTAATTGTTGCGAGTAGCTTTTTGTTTTTTATAACTGTACCGGCTCACAATCATGAGCAGCTTATTCAGACCCTTGTACAAATTGGGGGATTCTAAAGCTAAAGAAAGCTCTGCCGACCATAAGGTTAGCAGAGCTTTCTTCAATGCAGGAATTACCACAGAATTCACCGAAGTAGTTGAATTTAGAGTAGATATGAAAAGAACTACCAGATTGTAGTCGGAAGTCTCTTTCAGGTAGACCAAATCAAAAAAAATAGGAGGGGAATTTATGAAGAAAAGAATATTTCTTTTCTCGATTTTATCTTTAGCTGTAGCAACTACGGTAGGGGTTGCTTCAGCTTCAGTAAGTACAACTAGCGAAAACACCATAATTTCTCAAAGATCGGGTGGAAGCGCAACTGTAGGAGAATCCTTTAATGTCCCTAAAGGATGGGGTCATGTTAAACTTCGTATGAAGAATCACTCTGATCATCCAGTAAAGGTGAGTTTAATTCACAACGGTTCAAACAAACTATATATTGATGCATTAGTAATCACTCCTCACGACACAGTTACTTGGAAATCTACTGATGAAGGTATCACCAACGGTTTGCGTTCTGGATACTACACACTTCAGTGGAGAGGCAGCGATTATAAAGTTAATGGGGAAACATAGGGAGTGGCTGGTTCACAGCCTGGAGACATCTAACTTGTCCAAGCTAAGCGACGTTATTGGGTGGGTGGATGATGCGTCGTTCAAGATAGTAAGGGAATTAGTCTCTTAATTGGTTTGTGGGAATTTCTTTATTATCGAGCAGTTTGAATTTAGAGTAGATGTAAAGATGGGCTCGGCTGGATTGATTTTGAGGGTTCTTTTCCCACAGGAACAGGCTTTGCAAATGCAAGTAGTGACGTGGCTAATCCAAAAGGTGTTGTAACTCCACAAGCTTACACAGAGCATGTCATTAATTATGCAAGAAACAAGCAATTTAAAACTTGGGCAAATGATTAGGAAGACTATGCAGCTACAGGAGTAGGTTATTAGGACTTGAACTTCCTAAATGGGTATAGGCACGATTCAATCTCTATTAGTTATACCGACTCCACATGCGAATTATTAGCAGGATGCACCCGTTACAAAATTCAAACTTATAATTATTCCACATATTAATAGACCATCGGTAGCAAGCCAATAAGCAGTAGCTGAGTATACACTGGAGTTTCCGAGTTCGCGCTATCCAGAAATGGGAGCACACAACAAAGATGCTATAGCAGCCGGCCATTCTGCTGTATGTACTATTGAACGGGACGGAGCTGAAGAAACTCGGAAGAGTCTTTAAAAGATGTTCCTACAAAAAAAGTGATTTGACCGCGACGAGTGACCGATGGCGATGTGCGCTGAAGGTGGCGCAGGTGCTGATATCCGATACATAACCCTTAGTACAACAGGGGAACAGGATCTTGGGTAAGTAGTCAGTTAAATAAGTATAATGATGGTACAAAGGTGAGTTTTATTGTGAAATAAGGATGAGAGACGCTACTGGTTATCAGCCGATAGAGTCTTTTTTTATACCCATTAAAAAATAAATATGCAAATATTTAGATTATATTTATAGATTAGCAAGTTTATGTTTAGACACAATTCCTCAATTAAATTATTCTTAGTTCTATTAAACCTATTGGAGGATTATTTAATGAAGAAAGCATGTATAACAATTTTATTTTTAGTTCTTTTATCTCTTCCCTTATCCAATGTTTTTGCAGCCGAAGCAGAGTATTCAGAAAATCTAGTTCCACATATGACAACTAACATTTTGCCATCTGGAGTAGCAAGCGCAAGTAATGAATATTCATACGCATATGAGGCGTTTAACAAGGAATTTGCTACTATTGCTAGTGCGTGGACATCAAGTACAACTGCTGCTTGGCTAAGATATGACTTTCCTAACCCCGAAGTTATTGAGCAATATGTTATATATCCACAGACAACGGCAACTGACCGTGCCCCTAAAAATTGGACTTTCGAAGGCTCAAATGATGGGATGACTTGGAACGTGCTAGACACTCAGTCAAATATCACTGGATGGGTAAATAGCACTCCCAAAAAATTCACTTTTTCTAATTCTAATTCATACAAGGATTATAGAATTAATATTACAGGCAATAATGGAAGTCAGTATCTAGCTCTTAGCGAATTAGAGATGATGTCTAAAGTGTCGAGCTCCACTCCTAATCCAGGAACAGAGGAACCAACTCCAAACGGGGATCGTGCTATTCTGGTAGTCACCATGACAACTGGCTTAGAGAAGGAATTTGATTTGAGTATGCAAGAGGTCAATGACTTCATTGCATGGTATGAGGGCAAGCAGGCTGGTTCTGGATCGGCTTCATACGCCATTAATAAGCACGATAACAATAAAGGCCCATTCAGCAGCCGCAAGGATTACATGCTGTTTGATCGTATCCTTACGTTTGAAGTAAGTGAATACTCTAAATAAATCAAAAAGCTCAGCTGACCTTAATGGGTCGGCTAAGCTTTTTTTGTTAAGAAGCCCTTCCTTAAACCAAGACCTCGCATAGCCTATGGAGTAGGAGTACCCTAAAATAAAGGAGGCGTTACGTGTGGGGGAAATGAAAAGAGACTACGAGGGAATCACCGGAAGAGTTTGGACATCGATAGCTGCTGTCTTGGCACTGTTCATATTGCTGGTAATCATCTTGAAATTAATTCATTTATAAAGATTCTTAAGCTCCACCGAGGGATTTAATTTCTAAAGCATAGCCCCAGTAGTTCCTGAGGAACCTATAAGGTTCGCCGTTTGGCCCATTCCCGACCTTAAAGAAGTTGGTGAAACAACGTTTTAGACACACAAAAGGAACCTCAGCGGCTTTTCCGGAGAAGGTAGGGTAATAACCCCTTAACGAAGCCTGATCCACGTCGGAGCGGCTGAAATAAAGCGGACTGATTCATGAGAGTCGCCTCTTTTTGGAATGGTTGGTTTGTGCTTACCATTAGCCGAAAAGGCGACTCCTTTTATCCTATTTTTGGTTAATCAACAAGCCTGACTTTGCTTCAAGATCTTCTATAATTTCCAGTGCAACAAAATATCCGAAAAATAATGTTAAAATATCCTCGTATCGTTTTCCTGATCCTCTTGCTCTACTTAATAATATATTTTGACTTTCTTGTATTTTTTTTTTATGGAATGATAGAGAAACAACGGATGAATTGGAAGCGATCAAATCCATCATTAGAATTGACAACTTTTTCTGAAACTCTTCAATCGGAAAGTCATTATTTTCTTTCGAATACAGCTGCATCGTTTCAGGTGGATCTCTAAATGAAGTTTGATATTGAGTATTGAAAACACCTTCATTAGCTATTTTGTCAACAATTAATTTACCAAAAACGATCCCTGATGCGAATGCTTGCCCAGGAATTCTTCCTATACCAAGATCACCATTAAATTGAGCTTCTCCAGTAGCAAAAACACGATTCAAGTTTATAGCCTCAGCATTAGCATTGATTTCGATTCCTCCTGAAGAATAGTGCATCGTTGGTGTAATTTTAATTCTTTTATTTTTAACTACTTTAGGACTAAATCCATATGTTTTGAATTTTTCATTTAATACATTTTCATCAGCATGGCTCATATCTAAGTACATATCCTTTTTTTGTTTGATGCATTCTAGTTGGAATTTTAAAATCTCATCAATCATTTCGTGGTAATCATCCCGAGCAATTGCATCACAAATATATTCATCTTCTAATAATTGAGCTCCTTCCTCATCTATTATTTTCCCTTGACTCAAAGATACAACCCCGCCCAATAAAATTTGTCTTCCGTTATATATAGACCAAGGATGACACATTACTGTAGACATTCCCTTTAATCTCGCACCTATTTTCTTAGCTAAGATTAGCGTTTCACCAGTTGAACCGGGCGAATTATCATTGAAACAGAATTGTCCTGCATATCCCCCCGTAGCTAATACCAAATAATTAGTATATATTCTGATAAATTGATCTGATTGTGTGTCATAAAATATTGCGATAATTCCGTGATCGTACTTTTCCAAATGTATCAAAATTTTATTACACATCGGTTGTTCAATATGTTGTAATAAACAATTGATTAATTTCTTTCCCCCATGTGATTTAATCATACATTCAGGCATGATACCAAAGGATGTTTTCTCATAAGAAATACCCAATTCTTCGAAGAAATTTATAATTATGTTGGAATTCCTATATAGCGATTCAATTACGGATCGATCTGCTCCACATTTATCAATAGTAAGATTAATAATATGATTAATTTCATTCTCTGAGGGAACACGTGTATTTGCTGCTGAAAGAAAGGAGTTGCTTTGTTTGGGTGCACTCTTTTTTGTTACAATCGTGTACTTGATATTGTTTTTTGACAAATAATAAGCAGCAGTAAGCCCTGAGATCCCCGTACCGACAATCAAAATTGGAGTGTAGTGTTCAACGGATATTCCATTTTGTTTCATCATTCCAACTCCTTTTTAGGATGTGAATGTTATCTTCGGCTGAATCTCGTAGTCGGTTTTCTATTTTTTTGCAACAAAACGCATCAGGATGATATTTATAAAATTCTAGCTCTGTTGTTAATTTCCTGTGATTTATATCAAATTATATAACTATATTTCGTTTTATACTTTATATAGTTATTAAGAGCTAACAAAATCAAATACAAACAATTTTGCAAAAGTAGAGGAAAAAAGAACCATTATAGCAATTGCTATAATGGTTCTTATTACGAGTTACAATATTCTTGTTACCGACTAAGAATGGAATCTAAACAAAATATTTTCCTGATTGTACAAGTTTATTCCTTATTTTGTCAACATTATCTGAGAATATATAACTGATTCAGCTTTCACAGTATGAATATTCAAACAAATTCTTAATGTAATAATTAGAAAGGGCCACAGAGTTCATCGTATTCATCCATTTGTATAACCCTTTTTTTAACCTTCGACTTTTAGTCGAAGGTTTTTACTAATTAAGAGCTGATAGAGAAACAGTGCAATGAACCGCCTATATTCACCTTCTCCAGCCTTATAGCCTTAACCTATCACTTCTATAGATATCATATCTTAGACCAATCAAACATCCCGTGGTATATTGTTGACATTCAAGAGAGAGCCGTTAGCTTCTCTCCACTAGGTTCGAAAAACACAGGGGTGAATAATGATGAGTAAAAAGACCATGTTCGAGAAAATTTGGGATAACCATGTCATCTATCAGGAAGCGGGTAAGCCGAGTATTTTGTACATTGATCTTCACCTCGTACATGAGGTAACATCGCCACAGGCGTTTGAAGGATTACGTCTTAGCGGCCGTCAGGTGCGTCGTCCAGAGCTTACGTTTGCAACGATGGACCATAACGTACCGACTAAGGACCGTTACAATATTACGGACCCGATTTCCAAGCAGCAGATCGATACATTAACTCAAAATTGCCGTGATTTCGGTGTCACACTGTATGATCTGGATACGGTTGATCAAGGTGTTGTTCACGTTATGGGACCTGAACTTGGTCTGACTCATCCGGGCAAAACGATTGTTTGTGGTGATAGCCATACCTCCACACATGGGGCGTTCGGAGCGCTCGCTTTTGGTATCGGAACCAGTGAGGTAGAGCACGTAATGGCAACACAATGTCTCCAGCAAGCCAAAGCCAAAACGATGGAAGTTCGCTTTGTAGGCCGCCGCAAACCTGGTGTGACAGCAAAGGATATGATTTTGGGTGTCATCGCCAAATATGGTACAGATTTCGCTACAGGTTATGTTATTGAGTACACAGGTGAATCTATCCGCGAATTGAGCATGGAAGAGCGCATGACTGTGTGTAACATGTCCATTGAAGGCGGAGCCAGAGCAGGAATGATTGCACCGGACGAAACCACCTTCAACTACTTGCGTGGACGTCAACATGTAGCACAAGGAGCTGCTTTTGAGCAAGCGGTTGCTGAGTGGAAAGAGCTTGTCACAGATGAAGGTGCTGAGTTTGATGTCGTGCTGGAGTTTGACGTAGATGCTTTGATTCCGCAAGTAACCTGGGGCACTAGCCCGGGGATGGGTACAGATATTTCCTCAACCGTACCGATTCCGGCAGAACTGCCAACCGAAAACGAACGTAAAGCGGCTGAAAAAGCGCTTGAATATATGGATTTGAAGCCAGGTACTCCGATCACGGATATTGCGATTGATTATGTGTTTATCGGCTCCTGCACCAACGGGCGAATTGAAGATTTGCGTGCAGCCGCTGAGGTTGCCAAAGGTTACAAGGTTTCTGACAAAGTAACGGCCATCGTCGTACCAGGTTCGGGTCGTGTGAAAATTCAGGCTGAAGAAGAAGGACTGGACGTCATTTTTAAAGAAGCAGGATTTGAGTGGCGTGAAGCGGGATGCAGTATGTGTCTTGCGATGAATCCAGATGTACTGCAACCGGGACAGCGTTGTGCTTCGACTTCTAATCGTAACTTTGAAGGTCGTCAGGGACGCGGAGGACGGACTCATCTGGTATCTCCAGCAATGGCAGCCGCTGCGGCGATTCATGGACATTTTGTTGATGTACGGGATTGGAAATTCAAGCAGGAAGAAGTAGTCCGCTAGGATACAGAGGAGGAATTACGATGGAAGCTTTCACAACATTAAAAGGAATTGTAGCCCCTGTGGATCGGGTGAACGTGGACACAGATGCTATCATACCTAAGCAGTTTTTGAAACGAATTGAACGTACGGGCTTTGGACAGTTTCTGTTCTACGAGTGGCGGTTTGATGAAGCCGGCAATGTCAATCCTGAATTTGAACCCAACAAGCCTCGTTATGCAGGAGCGTCTGTGCTGATCTCTCGCGCTAACTTTGGCTGCGGCTCCTCACGTGAGCATGCGCCCTGGGCGATTATGGACTATGGGTTTCGTTGCGTAATTGCACCGTCTTATGCAGATATCTTCTATAATAACTGTTTCAAAAACGGTATATTGCCGATCAAGCTATCTGAAGAGCAAGTAGAGGAATTGTTTCAGCGTACGGCGCAGCATGATAATTACCAATTGAACGTAGACCTGAATGAAAAAACAATCACTGACGACTATGGTCTGAAAATTGAATTCGATCTGGATGAACATCGCCGTCAGTTCCTGCTGCAAGGCTTGGACGATATTGGCCTGACACTCCAGCATGAATCTGAAATTCTGGCGTATGAACAAAGACGCGCTGCGAAACAAGGCGCATAAGGTTAATTCCCAGTTCAGTATCAATACGAAGCCATATAGCTTGCTCATTTGTTAGACAGAAAGCCCGTACTGGCAATTCTTTTGCCTGCGGGCTTTTATTATGCTCAAACAATAAATTGGAAAATAAGGGGTTGACGGTTCGACTCAGCATGGTATTGTAAATGTAAATTGGTTTGAAGGACTGTGTCTGTGAGAAATACCAAAAAATACATATATAAGTTAGGGGAATGAGGATGAAGAAATATGGTTGGGTGATACTAACGGCTATCTTGATTTGGTTGTGGCCGTCCTCCCCTCATGTGAATGCGGCTGGAGCAGATTTGTTTTTGGATGGCAAAAGAGTGGAAGCGCCTGCGGATGCCAAACCTGAAATGGTCAATGGAAAAATCATGGTACCGCTCCGGGTGGTTGGGGAGCAGCTGGGGTATCAGTTCAAGTGGGAACCACAAGCCTATAAAATCTCAATCCAAAAAAACAGTACCGATATGTCTATGTATGTAGGCCGTACATCGGCTGATGTGAATGGAAAAACAGTAAGTCTGGATGCGCCTCCTGTACTTCGGGGCAATTCGACCATGGTTCCATTGCGTTTTGTTGGGGAGCAAATGGGGCTGAAAGTAGATTGGAATAATAAAAGTAAATCCGTAAATCTCAGTCAGAAGGCTGCAACTCAACAAGCGAATAAACAGTCTCAATCCCAACCATCGTCGCAAACGTCAACACAGAGTACAACTAGCACCAACAAAACGTCTTCAGCAACAGCGACGACAATAACCCCAGTTGAAGCAGACAAGCATACTGAAGCTACAACTTCACCATCCAAGCAGCAGAATACAGAACAGACCACAGCGAATGCGTTGCTTGTACAAAATATTACTTTTGAGGGTGAGACGTTAAAGATTTCTTTGAACAAAGATATTGCCCCTAAAGTATCCAAAATGACGGAGGCCGACCGTATTGTTGTAGATTTACCAGAAGCTTCAATGACGACTGATTTTCTTCAGCCATTCCCGATTCGTAGCGATGGCACGCGGGCGCTGACGAATAGTGACAGTGAGGATGTGCAGGAAATTAGATTTGCTCCCACAGATGGACCGAATGGGGGCGTACGCATTGTCATTGCTTTAAATCAAGCACGTGATTACGATCTATCAACCAATGGCCTAGGCGATATCACCCTTCAATTACGTGAGCATAGTATGAATCCAGTAGCGGTAACACCAACGAATGTCGAAGGACGGCGAATCGTCGTCATTGATCCCGGACATGGTGGCAAAGACCCTGGAGCAGGTAGTGTGACTGGGCGACATGAAAAGGAATTTACATTGGCGGTAGCGTTAAAAGTTGAGCAGCTTCTGCAAAATGATCCTGACATTCAAATCGTATTGACTCGCAATGGAGATACGTATCCCACGTTGGATGAACGACCACAACTCGCTAATAGTCAGCAGGCAAGCGTGTTTGTATCTATTCATGGTAATAGTATGCAAGCTTCAGATAAAGGAAAAACCAATGGCTCTGAAACCTATTATGCACGTCAGGACAGTTTGGCACTGGCAAAGACGATGCATAAATATCTTGTAGCGGCTACCGGATTTAAGGATAATGGCATCAGGGTGGCAAACCATGCAGTGACGAGAAAATCACAAATGCCTGCTGTATTGCTGGAATGTGGCTACCTTAGTAATCTATCCAATGAAGCAGCCATGTTTACAGAAGAAACACAGGAGAAGATTGCCGAAGGTATTGTCGATGGGTTGAAGGAGTATCTTGGAACGGGCACAGGAGCAACTGAATCACTTAACTAAGGCTGTTTGCAATAAAAGCTACTTTCCACCTTTTAATGAAAATTCATGAGGGTGAAAAGTAGCTTTTTTAGTTTTTTTAGCTGTGACTTTTGACGGAAAACGAATGATCTATATTTTTAGTCAAAATTCGACAAAAATAGTTCTTTGGCACGTATATTTCTGTTATGATGGAATATATTCGCAACTTTTGGTGTGAGATAACGTCTAAAAGGTTGTCTGATATTACATAAGCGCGTATATCAGGTCGCCGCACCGGAGCATGTGGCAAAAAAATTATGAATGGAAGGGTGACGAATGAAGAAATTTGGTTTTTTAATGTTATTATTTGTCTTCATGTGGGCGGTTCCGGGTTATGGACATGCGGCTTCGAGTGGAACACAAATCTATCTCGACGATCAACAGTTAAGTGTCCCTAGTGGTGCTAAGGCACAAGTAATTGGCGGAAGTACAATGGTTCCGCTACGCGTAATTTCTGAAAATTTGGGATATGACGTGACATGGAAGCAGCAGGCGCGAACCATAACGATTGAGAAGGACAGTACCTCGATCCGAATGATAATCGGAAGTAAGACGGCGACTGTCAATGGAAGCGACATTAGTCTGGATGCTTCGCCTCTGCTGCGTTCCAATTATGCCCTAGTACCGCTTCGTTTTATCGGCGAGCAGATGGGACTGGACGTAAAATGGGACAGCAGCTCCAAGTCCGTAAAATTATATACCCGCAGTAGCGGGTCTGGAAACGGGGAATTTACACCTCCCAAGTCTGGAAATAACAGTACAGGTACTGGAAGTGTTACTGCGCCAACGAATAATGCGAACTCAGGTGTTACACAGGTGCAGGGAGTTAGTTTCAGCCAAAACCGTTTAACCATCACCACAGCCAGTGCCGTCAAGCCGAAAGCGTTTACGATGACAGGCCCTGATCGGGTAGTGGTGGATTTGCCAGCAACTGCGTTTGCGGACAATTTTGGAGACCAGCAGAAGCTGGATAGCAACTTAAATGGTTCGTTGGACATTGAGAATGAAGCGGATGTGTCCGGTATCCGGTATGCTTTATTTCAAAAGGAACCTTCAACGGTGCGTGTTGTTATTGATTTAAAACATGCCATGAATTATACCGCATATAATGATGGATCGAATCGTGTTATCGTCGATCTGGCTTCCAAGGATTCAGTGAATACCACGCCAGACGCAACGTTACCAGATGGCTCACAGCCGGATGACACGCAGACATCACCAACTAACAGCAATGGTAAAAAGGTCGTTGTTATTGATGCTGGTCATGGAGCAAAAGATTCAGGTGCAGTTGGTGTTTCGAGAAAAAATTATGAAAAGACCTTCAACCTGGCTATGGCTCTGAAAGTTGAAAGCATATTAAAGCAGAACCCCAATCTTGAGGTTGTGCTGACACGCAGTGATGATACATTCTTGGAGCTTAAACAGCGCGTAAAAGTAGCTGAAAACCTTAATGCTAACGTGTTCGTGTCCATTCATGCTAACAGCAGCGGTAGCTCAGCTTCCAACGGTACAGAGACGTATTACCAGCGTAGTGCAAGCAAAGCGTTCGCTAACGTTATGCATAAGTACTTTGCTCCTGCGACGGGTCTGACAGACCGAGGCATTCGTTATGGCAATTTCCATGTAATTCGGGAAACGACTATGCCAGCCGTATTGCTTGAAGTAGGATATCTGAGTAATGCAAAAGAGGAAGCCACACTGTTTGATGAAGATTTTCAAAATCGGGTAGCTCAAGGGATTGCAGATGGAATCACAGAGTATCTCGACGTAAAATAAATCTTCAACAAATCGCTTGTCAACGTCAAGCAAGGAGGGGGACATATGAACAAGAAAATCGTAATTGCAGGCCTGCTGGCATTGTTCGCCATTGCAGGTGCAGGGTGTGCCTCTAAGCAAACATCGGCTCCTGCGACTCCATCTCAGGAAACACAAACTTCTAATGCACAAAATAGTACACCCGAACAGACGACTCCTGATCCATCGGCTCAGTCTGCTGAGAATAACGGGGCGAGTCAAACACCTGCATCTCCGTCAACAGAGCCTACAAAGACCAAGACGGACACGGAAAATTCAGGAGATCGACAAACACAGCAGATTACGGTGTACTATACGGATACACAAGAGAACGGCTTGAAAGAACAGAAAAAGGAAATTACCTATCCAAGCGAGCTGGAAAAATTGCAAAAAGCGTTTGAAGCTCTGCAAAAGAGTGGGGATTCTGCTCTAATCCCGTTGTGGTCCGAGAAAATTTCCGTGCATAAGATCAAATTGGATAACGGTGCATTGACTTTTGATATTTCCCTGCCGGACGAGGCTCGATTGGGAGCTGGCGGCGAGGAATTGGCTATCGATGCCTTGAAGAAAACGATGTTCCAATTCAAGGAAGTCAAAACGCTGGATTTGCTCGTAGATGGGCAATCTCTGGAGTCCTTAATGGGACATGTAGATTTAGATCATCCTATGAGTCGCTAACCGATCAGACGGTATGAAAATTTCTTGGGGATTTACACACTTTTCACGTGCAATCTGTGACAGATAATGATAATATAGGAGTGTATTTCTCGCCTATGCAGGCAGTCATGCACAAATAGTATTCGTTTCTTTCCGGATGATTATTTAGAGTGACCGTCTTGATGCGGGCTATCCCGTATCAAGACGTTTTTTTTGGTAGGAGGTAGGATTTCCGTGAATGCAGCAACCGCACGTCATATATTGGACACCATCGGTACGATGTTTCCGGATGCCCATTGTGAGTTGAACCATGACAATGCTTTTGAATTAACGATCGCCGTGTTATTGTCTGCTCAATGCTCCGATCAGATGGTCAATAAAGTAACGGCAGACCTGTTTCAAAAATACAAGTCACCTGAGGATTATTTGGCTGTTCCTCTTGAGGAACTGGAGCAGGATATTCGCAGAATCGGCTTGTACCGAAACAAGGCCAAGCATATTCATAACCTCTGTCGTATTTTAATAGACCAGTACGGGGGAGAGATACCTTCAGAGCACGATCAACTGGTTAAGCTACCCGGTGTCGGCCGCAAGACGGCTAACGTCGTAGTATCTACTGCTTTTAATGTACCAGCTATTGCGGTAGATACGCATGTAGAGCGTATTTCCAAACGGCTCGGTTTTGCAGGGTGGGATGATTCAGTGCTTGAGGTGGAAAAAAAGCTGATGAAGAGGGTACCTAGGGATGAATGGTCTTTGACCCACCACAGGCTTATTTTTTTCGGACGCTACCATTGCAAAGCTCAAAATCCTCAATGTCAGGTATGTCCGTTGCTTGATGTGTGCAGGGAAGGCAAGAAACGTATGAAAACGTCTCTTATCAGAAAAGATAAGGAACGTAGAGCTTAAAGACCCACAGAGGTTACAAAGGGTTTAACCATTTATGTGTAGAAAAGGATGAAGAGTATGAAGTGCATTTCGGTATATACAGACAATTTTGAAGCGTTCTCTGATATTTTTGAGCAAATTGTAACAACAGAATTTGCTGAAAACGAAGAGCGCGAGCTTGAGGGAATCACGGTTAGTCATTCCGGTGATGTACCTGAGCATTATCTGGAGCGTATGTCACAAAAGCCAGAAGTGGTCGTAATGAAGGACAAATCCCGTGGGATTACGATTTTACAGCATGGTCAAGTATTTGAAATTTTGCTGCCAGTGCTTGAGACTGCAGCCAATTAAGTTCAATTAGCGGACGACATGCGTTGCATGTTCCGGTGTAGGCGGCTCGGCTGGTTTATCCAGCCCGAAGGCGCATTATACATGAACCTTGCAGACCATCCTGATATGGATAGAGCCTCATTCCAATGAAGTGTGCATACATTTTGCACCCTGAATTAAGGTATCGCGTTCCCTATGTTCCAAAAGGTGAATGTACATGATGAGTAGGCTCACCCGTTGTATACATATCTTCGTCGTTGTCCTTTAAGGGGACTTTGATGAAATGCATTCGGTTGCCAAAATACTTATTCCTAATGATCCGTTTTGGACAGAATAAAATGAACTTATTATTATCATGTACAAAAACAGCGTTCCCTAAAGCCAGGTACTGGCGGGGAGCGCTGTTTAGTTTTTTTGATGTGATGATTCTCACAACGGCTTAGGAATGCTACAATATAGCTATTTGGTGCAGACAAGTGATAAGGAGTGGAACCGTAGCTTATGATGCAAACGATTACAGGAGATGCGGGAAAGTGGTTGGATACGATAGAACAGATACAGAATACATTGCGTAAAGCCGGGGACGAAGCGGGAGCGAAGGCGACAGGTGATCTGCTGGAAAAAGCATATGTGCAGGAGCTGACCATTGCCTTTTGTGGACATTTTTCAGCGGGTAAATCGAGCTTGATTAACAGCCTATGTGGGAAAACCGTGCTGCCATCTGGACCGGTGCCTACGAGCGCTAATGTAGTGTCCATCCGTTATGGGCGTCCGAGAGCGCTCATTCATCCAGCCAAATCAGCGGAAAATCCAGAGCCGGAAATCGTAGAGGCCTCCCTGTCCGAGCTTGCTGAGTATTGTAAAAATGGTGGAGCCTATGAATCGGTTCAAGTGTGGGAGGATGTTCCCATATTATCTAGCGGAGGAGTGTTGCTTGATACACCAGGCGTAGATTCCACAGACCACGGACATGCGCTGGCGACACATTCTGCTTTACATTGGGCAGATATTGTTTTTTATGTGATGGATTACAACCATGTCCAATCTGAAAATAATTTGTCCTTTGCCAAAAGTTTGTCGGATTGGGGCAAGCCGTTATATTTGATTATCAATCAAATCGATAAACACCGGGAGCGAGAGCTTTCATTTACACGTTATCGTAATGAGGTGGAGACTAGCTTTCATGCCTGGCAGGTTCATTATACGGATATCCTCTTTACTTCCTTGAAGGAGCAGCATCATCCATGGAACCAGTGGAAACAGTTGACGCACCTGATCCCGAAATTGCTGGAGCGAAAAACAGAGCTTTTGGCATACAGTTTAGTGTCCTCTATGCACCATTTGGTAGAGCAACATGTGGAGACTGTGCAGGCAGCTGAAGAAGAGGAACTGAACACACTGCTAAAAGAAGCAGGTGGAGAAGAAGCCATTTTGCGCCTGGATATAGAGCAGAAAACCTTGCAGCAAGAAGATGAACACTGGAAGATGCTTCCGGAGCAGGAGCGTAAACGACTGCGTCAAGAGCTGGATCATCTACTGGAACACGCACATTTGACGCCAGCGGAGCTACGTGAAGCGGCAAGCGAATACTTAGAGAGCCGCAAGCCAGGCTTCAAAACAGGACTATGGTTTGCAGGAGGAAAGACTGAGCGAGAAAAGGAAAGCCGTTTGGAACGGCTGACAGGAATGCTGACTGATCAGGTGGAGGGACAATTGCTTCCTCATGTGCGGGAGCTACTGAGGTCTTGGGGTGACGGTCAGGGTTTATGGTCCGCTGCGATGGAGCAGGAGCTGGTTGACATCCGCCCTGTAACGGATCGGCAACTGGTAGAGCAAACGGTGAAGGAAAATGCGTTGTCGCCGGAGTATACGTTGAACTATTGCAAGGATCTACGTGCTGCTGTGACCGCCGATTGCCGCCGCAAGGCGCTTACGCTAGTAGACCGCCTGCTGGCCCAGCTTGCAGTGCGAGCCGAAGCCCGCCGCGCGGCTCTCGCGGATGCGCGCACTGCGCTGCTGGCGCAGGCGGAGGCGGCGAGCCGCTACAGCACCCGCGTGCAAGCTTCAGCTTCGCACGCCAGCCTGCTGCGCAGCTTGCTGCCGCAGGCTTCCGCGCCAAGCGGGTTGCCCCGTGCGGACGCGCCTGCACCTGCGTCCGATACCTCCGCTGCTGCCTCGCCAGCTGCGACGCCAACGGGCGTTGCGCGTCCTGGTATCGCTGGCTCGCGGAACGCATCGGCGCAGCCGCTAGCAGGAACGGCGACAGCACAGCCTGCCGCCGGAGGCCGCCGCACGCTGCTGGATGCAGTAGCGGCCCGATTGAAGGCCGCCGCTGCCCTGGTAAGCCCATACCCTGCCATGCAAACGGCGGTACGGGATTTACATGCCCGCGCCGCTGCGCTGGAGGGTGGGCAGTTTACGCTGGCGCTGTTCGGAGCGTTCAGCGCTGGGAAATCTAGCTTCGCCAACGCTTTGCTGGGTGAAGCTGTGTTGCCCGTATCGCCGCATCCGACGACAGCGGCGATTAACCGCATAATGGCGCCTGCAAGTGCTGAGCGCCATGCCACGGCTGACGTCCATATGAAATCAGTGGACGCGTTGCGGGAAGATCTTAAATACTCATTTCGGCTATTAGGATTGGGGGAGCCAGCGGCAGCGGGCTGGCAAGAAGCCGTTCATGCTTTATCTCCGGAAGGCATCCATCCTGCGGGTAGGCCTCATTATAGTTTTTTGAAGGCTGCCGCAGCGGGATGGGAAGAAGCTGAAAGCTTGCTGGGACAACAGCTTCAGGTGGATTTAGGGCAGTATCGGGATTTTGTTGCGTCTGAGCACAAATCATGCTTTGTGGAGCATATCGACCTTTATTATGATTGCGCTCTGACCCGTCAGGGCATCGTGCTAGTGGATACGCCTGGAGCGGATTCTGTGAATGCACGACACACAGGCGTGACCTTCAACTATATGAAGCATGCGGACGCTCTTGTATTTGTCACCTATTATAACCATGCTTTTACGCAAGGCGACCGACAGTTCCTAAACCAACTAGGTCGAGTTAAAGAGACCTTGGCGCTCGATCAGACGTTTTTTATTGTGAATGCATCAGATCTAGCTTCTTCTGAAGAAGAACTTCATTCTGTTACCCGGCATGTACAGGAACAACTACAGGCGAATGGAATCCGAAAGCCACGCATTTATCCGCTTTCCAGTATGCTGGCGTTGGAAGCTGCCGAACAGGGAGAGGCTTCATTGCGTTCAGCTTCACGTTTTGATGCATTTGAAGATGATTTCTCGGCATTTGCAGCCGAAGAGCTGGCAGGTCTGTCCATTGCTTCTGCTATGCAGGAACTGAGCCGGCTGCGGAACCGCATAGAGCAACATGCAGCCGATGCCCGGTATAGCGTGGAAGAACGTGAGATCCGATTCGAGCGATTAACTCGCATCCGTGGGGAATTGGAGCATACGCTCCTAGACCTGACTGACAGCAACGGTGCATCTGTGTTATCGGGCGAAACCGATGAACTGCTGTATCATGTACGTCAAAGGCTGTCCTATCGGACTGGAGAATTTATGGCAGAGGCGTTTCATCCATCTGTTCTGCGTGAAGGAGTAGGTGATCTTCGTTCGGCTTTTGCATCTTGTGGTCGTGAGCTGATGCGTTTAATCGAACTGGAGCTGTCTCAGGAATTACTGGCAACCACACTTCGGCTAGAAAAAACGGGACAAATTTTGGTGCACAAGGCTATACAACAATGCGTAGAACACATGAACCATCAGTTGCCAGGACTAGATTGCACAATTCCTGAATCCAGAAAATGGGCTGTTCCCGAGCTAAATGAAATTTCCTTGCAAGAGTCCATTCATTGGAAGGATTATTGGAATAGCTTTAAAAATCCAAAGCTATTCTTTGAAGGAACTGGTCGAGCGAATCTACAAACCAAACTGGAGCCGATATTACGCGAGCAAATCGGGGAAGCTGTGGATCAGCAACGAGAACGAATGGCTTCTTTTTACGTTACGCTGATGCAGGAGGAGCAAACGTGGCAGAAAGCTCAGCTTCGAGAGCAAATGCTGGAGACGACTCGTGGCATGGAGCATGCGCTTATGGGCGGTGAGCAGCCACAGGTTTGGGAAGAGCTTGCTGGCAAGATTGCGGCTTTGGAGTAAAGATAAATAAGTACACCATTTATTTAAGTTCAGGACACCGGGTTGTGGGACAACCCGGTGTTTTATGCATGCTCCAAAAAGAAAGCAATACTGAGTAAATAGCCATATTCAATAATAAGAAAGCGATTTAATTTGTCTAATCACCCACCACTTGATAACCTGCCTGAATACGGCTCGTTATCCTCTTTGCCGCCTTGGAACGCGAATGGTAAACTTCACTAAGCCATATAACAACGTCGTGCAACTAATGGAGGGACATTGACATGGAAGTGCTCAGGCAACTGCAAGTTTTTTTTCGCGAGAGGAGACACTATCTGTTTCTTTCTATTTTATGCCTTGCGATAGCGACGGCTCTGGGACTGGTGTATCCGAACCTGCTCCAAAGGCTTATTGATAACGCTATCATCCCCGGTGACTTCGGGAAAGTCCCGGCGCTGGCTCTGACTGTGCTGGGAGTAGTCATCATCAAAGGGTTCATGCAATTTTTACATGGTTTTTTTGGTGGACGGCTAGGTAACTACTTGGCGTACCGACTCCGCAATGCTTGTTACGAAAAGCTGCAATTTCTGTCCTTCAGATATTATGACACTGCCAAAACGGGTGATCTCATGTCCCGACTGACTGGTGATTTGGAGGCAATTCGTAACTTTATTGGGTTTGGTTTTGCCCAACTCCTCAATGTGCTACTGATGGTCGTATTCGGCTCTATGATGATGCTGTATATTAACTGGCAGCTCACCCTCATTACGATGATCAGTATGCCATTGCTGCTCTTCGTCACATTCAAGTTTGAATCCCGGATTCATCCCACCTTTCAGGAAATGCGGATTGCCCTTAGCGCTTTGACGACAGCGGTCCAAGAAAATATAACAGGTGTGCGAACCGTCAAATCTTTTGCCCGCGAATCCTATGAAGTTGAGAAATTTTCAGTACGTAATGAACAATACAAGAGTAATCAAATTCAGGCTGCTTCCTTATGGAGTCGGTTTTTCCCCGCTATGGAACTGATTGCTTCTGTCAGTGTGGTCCTTCTGTTGGGCATGGGGGGGTATCTGGTTATTCAGAAGTCAATGACCTTGGGGCAGCTCGTCGCTTTCTTTAGCTTAATTTGGTATATTATCGGCCCCATCTGGAGCATTGGCTTTCATATCAATAACTATACGCAGTCCAAAGCTTCTGGTGAAAGGGTCTTGGAACTGCTAAATCAGTCCATAGATGTAACCGATGAAGCTGGAGCACTTACACTCAATGCCGATCAGGTGGAAGGACATGTTACGTTTGAACATGTTACCTTTGCTTACGGAAATAAGCTTCCTGCTGTTGTTGACATCAATTTAGACGCACCGCCAGGATCAGTCATTGGAATTTTAGGAGGAACGGGGTCAGGGAAGTCTACCATTATTCAATTACTCATGCGCGCTTATAATGTGAATGCAGGAAGTATCAAGTTGGATGGCAAGGATATACGTCACTTAAAGATTCGCGATTTGCGTGCTCAAATTTCTTCCGTGTTTCAGGAGACGTTTTTGTTTTCGTCCTCTATACGCAACAATATTTCATATGGTTTAAGTCATGTCAGTATGGATGACATCATACGCGTTTCCAAACTGGCTCAGGCGCATGAATTCATAACTGAACTACCGCTGGGATATGACACTGTCGTCGGAGAACGTGGATTGGGACTGTCCGGAGGACAGAAACAACGGATCGCCATCGCGCGCGCACTACTCAAAAATCCGAAGATTCTGGTTCTGGATGATGCTACCAGTGCGGTCGATATGGAAACAGAGCATGAAATACAGACCGGTTTTCAAGAGGTTATGCGTGGTCGAACAACATTCATAATCGCTCATCGAATCTCTTCGCTTCGTCATGCTAATGAAATTGTGGTGCTTGAGGAAGGACGAATTGTTCAGCGTGGAACACATGAACAGCTCATTGCTACTCCAGGTCCATATCAGGATGTGTATCATATTCAATACGCCGATTACATAGCTCAGGCTCCAGACGGTGTATCCGAAGGGCAGGTGAGACCATGAATATACCCGCAGAAAAAGTCAAACCGCTAAAAAAACCAACGAATGAGCGCTTTGTCTATCAAGATGATGATGTCATTGACAAACCGTTTAACTGGTCAGAATTCAAACGTTTGTTGGCATACATGAAGCCTTATGCCCGTCAGATTTTGCCGATCCTTCTGGTCATGATGATTCTCGGCACCATTACCAAGCTGACCGTTCCTTATTTGATCAGTCTGGCCATTGATAAAGCAATTGCTCCCGCATGGCCTGCACTGCCCAGCGTAAAGTTGCTGTTGCTCATCACGGGTGCCGTGCTTTTGTTATATTTAATTCAATGGGCAGCCAGCACGTACCGCATTAAATTCACCAATATTATCGGTCAACGGGTTATTTACGATTTGCGTGAAGATTTGTTCAAGCATATTCAAAAGCTATCTTTTAACTTTTTTGATAAGAGACCGGCAGGTTCTGTATTAGTGCGCGTGACGAATGACATTAACTCGCTACAGGATCTATTTACGAACGGTGCAGTGAATGTCCTGATTGACTGCGTACAGCTTATCGGAATTATTGTCATTTTGCTGCTTATTAACTGGAAGCTCGGTTTAGCGGTAATTGTCACTGTTCCGATCATGTTTTTGATCTCGACCAAACTGCGCGTACGCATCCGCCGCGCTTGGCAAGAAGTGCGTATGAAGAACTCGCGTATCAACTCTCATTTGAATGAGTCTATTCAGGGGATTCGTGTGACACAAGCATATACGCAGGAGCAGGAAAACATGGCTTATTTCGACGACATGAACAGCTCTAGCAAAAAGTCGTGGGATAAGGCTTCTGCCATGAATCAGGTCTTTGGCCCACTTATTGATATTACCGGAGGATTTGGTACGCTTGTGCTGTTCTGGTTTGGAGCGCATTTAATTCAGACAGACCAACTTACGGTGGGACTACTGGTTGCGTTTGCTAACTATGTTGGGAACTTTTGGGAGCCGATTAATCGGCTGGGCCAAATGTATAATCAGTTACTGGTTGCGATGGCTTCGTCAGAACGAATTTTCGAGTTTATGGATGAACAGCCGAATATTGCAAACAAACCGGGAGCAATAGCCTTGCCGCCCATTCGGGGAGACATCCAATTTGAAAAGGTCATTTTTGAGTATGAAAAGGGACGTCAGGCGCTTAAAGGTATTAATCTTTCTGTCGAGGCGGGTCAATCTATAGCGCTTGTGGGTCATACCGGATCAGGTAAAAGTACAATTATTAATCTGCTAAGCCGTTTTTATGACGTTACGTCAGGGCGGCTTACGATTGACGGTCATGATGTGCGTGATGTCACGGTGGAGAGCTTGCGAAGCCAGATTAGCATCGTACTTCAGGATACATTTATTTTTTCGGGGACGATCCGTGATAATATTCGATTTGGCCGTTTGGATGCAACGGATGAGGAAATTGAAGCAGCTGCGAAGGCGGTCAATGCTCATGAATTCATTGTTCACTTGCCAGCTGGCTATGAAACAGAGGTAGAGGAGCGGGGGGGAATGCTGTCCATGGGCCAGCGACAGCTCTTATCCTTTGCTCGTGCCTTGCTGGCTAATCCGCGAATTCTTATCCTAGATGAGGCCACAGCTAGTATTGATACAGAAACGGAGTTGAAAATTCAGGAGGCTCTTCAGGTTTTACTAGAAGGCAGAACTTCTTTTATGGTCGCTCACCGTTTGTCCACCATCCGCAATGCTGATCATATCGTTGTACTGGATCATGGGGAAATCCAAGAAAGTGGTAATCATGAACAATTGATGAAAAAACATGGAATATATCGGGGGCTGGTGGAAGCACAGTTCAGATTTTTGTAAAAAAAAGATCAAAAAATCGCGTTTTTTGTAAATTTTAATGCCGAGCACTATTGCATTCTTGGAGCTAAACCCTGAAAATAAAGATGAAAAGAGATCAGAGCAATTTCGTCAGAGGGGGAAGAGTTCAAGATGTGGGGTGCTCCTTTTTCTGCCAAGGCTAAGAAGATGCTGCTGCTGGGTAGCGGCGAATTGGGAAAAGAAGTCATTATTGAAGCTCAGCGGCTTGGCGTGGAATGTATTGCTGTAGATCGCTATGAACTGGCTCCAGCAATGCAGGTGGCCCATCGCTCTCACTGTCTGGATATGCAGGATGCTGAGGCGTTGAAGGCACTAATTCGTAAGGAAAAGCCCGACATAATTGTACCTGAAATCGAAGCTATTGCTACGGGTGCTTTGGAAGAATTAGAGCAAGAAGGATTTCACGTAGTACCAACGGCCCGTGCCGCCCGTCTTACGATGGACCGGGAAGGTATCCGCAGGCTGGCTGCCGAGAAATTAGAGCTTCCGACTGCTGCCTATCGTTTTGCAGATAACTTTGAGCAGTTGCGGTCGGCGGTTCATGAGCTGGGCACGCCATGCGTGGTCAAGCCCTTGATGAGTTCGTCGGGTAAAGGGCAGTCTGTATGCCGGGCAATCGAAGATGCAGAATCCTGCTGGAATACGGCGCTGGAAGGCGCGCGTGCCAAAACAACACGTGTCATTGTTGAAGCTTTTGTCCCGTTTGAGAGCGAAATTACCTTATTGACCGTCAGAGCGGTTTTGGGTACGACTTTTTGCCCACCGATTGGCCACATTCAGAAAGATGGGGATTATGTCGAATCCTGGCAGCCTCATGGCATGACGGACAAGCAGCTTTCGGAAGCGGAAGACATTGCCCGTAGGATAACGGATGAACTGGGTGGTTACGGATTGTTTGGCGTAGAGCTATTTTTAACAGCTGATGGCGTCATATTCAGTGAAGTATCCCCTCGTCCGCATGATACAGGAATGGTGACCATGATTACGCAGGATTTGTCGGAATTTGCGCTTCACGTGCGGGCCATTCTCGGATTCCCGGTGCCATCCGTCACGCTGCTTACACCAGGAGCTTCAGCTACTTTGAAGGCAGAAGTGACTACGCGGGATTTCGTAATAAGCGGTCTGCATGATGCATTATTGCTACCCCGGACACAGGTGCGAGTGTTCGGGAAGCCTGAAACCAAGCCGGGACGCCGGATGGCTGTAGCGCTTAGCGCTGCAGAAGATGTGGAAACAGCACGGAAGACGGCCAAAGAAGCTGCTAATATGCTGAAAGTGGAGGTAAATCATGTCTAACAATGTGATGATTCCAGTACTGACAATTCGTTCCGTAGAGCTTGGCGATTGCGAAGCCGTAACTGGACTACTAAGAGAAGTCGGGTACCCGATGACTTGTGGTGTAATGAAAGAAGTTATGGGAACAGCGCGGGAGGACAGTCAAGCGAATATGATGGTTGCAGAAATGGATGGTCGTGTTGTCGGAGTAATCGGCATGCATACGGCTCAAAGCTTGGCTTATCCTGATCCTGCCGTACAAATCACCATGCTGGTCGTGAGCGGGGAGTATCGCGGCGAGGGCATTGGCAAGCGCTTGGTGGCTTGTGGTGAGGAGTGGGGACGTGCGCAAGGATGCTATCATTTATTTATTACCGGAGCGAATAACCGCATCAAACAAGTAGAGGCCCGAGCTTTCTACAACCGAATCGGCTTTGAAAAGCAAGGCTACCGTTTCAGCAAAAAGCTTAGATAATCAGCCTATAACAAGACAATCTAATACTTAAAGCCTCACTACTTTTAACTCAGTTCCGCATGGTCAATTCCGAGCGGGGCTATTTTTTTTCCAACTTTTATACCATTGATCCTGCTATAAAACATGATATACTGCTAGAGTAAAGATTACAAAGTTGTAACCAGACGCGTTCACACCAAGGCATTTATACAACAAGGAGATGACGAAATGAAGAATATGTTGAAAAAAACACTGGTGATGGGAAGTCTTAGCGCCATTTTATCCGCAGGATTCATCGTTCCGGCATCAGCTTCACCAGCTGACGATTTGACTGCCCAACTGCAACAATGGTTTCAAAATAACGGATATACCGTCAATATGTCCAACGGGACGACTACGATAACAAAGACCGTAATTAAGGATGTTTCTGAAAAGGACAAGGCTAAAAACAAAACAGCAAATCCTTCATCCGGCAAACAAACAACAACCAAACAGGGTGGCCAAAAGGCTTCGCAGTCTGGTACCAAGCAACAGACTCAAAAACAAAACACAAACTCAGGCGCGGGTCAGTCTGCAGGTACGGATGCACAACTCAGCAAGTCCCAATTTGCAGCTGAGGTTGTAAAGCTTGTAAATAACGAGCGCAGCCAAAAAGGTCTCAAGCCCCTCGCATCGAATGCGAAGCTTACAGAAGTAGCCTTAGTCAAGGCGAAGGATATGAGTACGAACAATTACTTTTCCCATACATCACCGACCTATGGTTCACCATTTGATATGATGAAAAAATTCGGTGTAACTTATACGTATGCGGGTGAGAATATTGCTATGGGACAACAAACACCACAAGAAGTGATGAATGCCTGGATGAACAGTCAGGGACATCGTGAGAATATTTTGAAGGCAGAGTTTACACAAATCGGTGTGGCTTACTACAATGGGTATTGGGTACAAGAGTTCACACGTAACTAAGATGATCGTAAATACGTTCCCAACGTTATGTCGCTGCTACGAAAAGATAGCGGCGTGACGTTAATCTAGAGACCCGCTGACACGTTCAGCGGGTCTTTTGGTGTCTCTTCATCCTCCAGTGGCATAACCACTGCTTTATACCAGAAAAGACATAAGGGACGTATTTATAGTATGATAGCAGCAAGTTGAATAGATATCAGACTACTTATGGAAAGCCAGGTGAACAAATGAGCTACGAAATCGTGCATGAAGGTGCCTTTGCTATGCTCAAGATGCAGTTGAACCCCGGGGAAATGATTAAAGCAGAAATGGGAGCGATGGTTTCCATGTCTTCCAGTGTAGATATAAAGGGGACGGTAGACGGTGGACTGTTACGTGGCTTAGGCAGAATGCTGAGCGGAGAAAAATTCTTTTTCCAAGAACTGAGGGCAGCCAGGGGACCGGCTGAGGTGTTATTAGCCCCTGCTAGTATAGGTGATGTACAAGCGGTGAAACTGGATGGCACGTATAGGCTGTTCGTCCAAAAGGACGGTTTTCTGGCTTGTACGGAAGGCATTGAGGTTAGCACCAAAATGCAAAACCTGATGAAAGGTTTATTTTCCGGTGAAGGTTTTTTTATCGTAGAAATCAGTGGTCGAGGTACGGTATTCCTATCCTCTTATGGAGCCATTCATCCCATTTATATTGCGCCAGGAGAAGAGCGTATTATTGATAATGCTCATCTGGTGGCATGGCCGGATTATATGGATTATAAAATTGAAAAAGCATCTAAAGGCTGGTTGTCCAGTGTAACGAGTGGAGAAGCACTTGTATGCCGCTTTCGCGGTGAAGGAACGGTACTGATTCAAAGTCGAAATCCGGGCAGTTTTGGACAATGGATCAAGAGTTTTATCCCTGATAGCAAATAGTTTGATTCGTCTGATTAGAGATGAGAAGATCAACTGTTCACACAAGAAAGTATAATATAAGGATGGTCATTTGCCATCCTTTTTTTGCATGTTCATGGGAAATTATATGTGACTCTAAGCATTTATTGCACTTTTATTCCGAACGGTTTATTTGCAAAATGATATGAGAAGCTTTATGTTTATTTCACTAAGCTATCAGGAGGGAACACGAGTGAATTCATCAAAATGGATTTGGCGGTCTGTCGGTTCCGTTTCCATTGCCGCCACATTGCTATTATTGTACGGATTTTTTACAGCAGTACAAAGTATCACGGCTCCAGAGCCAATGGTTAGCACTCAACCTGTACATTCCGGTTCATCGCAGACACAAACTGCGCCATCCGCTACTAATCAGACGGGAGAGTTTCGGGTAGCTGCCATTGGAGATTCGCTAGCCAAAGGCACGGGGGATGACTCCGGAAGTGGTTTTGTGCGTCGGTCGGTGAGCTTGTTAAATAATCAGGAAGGCCATAAGGCTCAGCTCATAAATAATCTGGGGATTAATGGACTGACGACTCAAGGACTATTGACCAAGCTGGATGAGCCTGGTGTTTCTTATGTGTTGAAAAAGGCTAACGTCATTATTGTCTCGATTGGCGGAAATGATTTATTTCAGGGGGCTCAGGCTGCCCAAACTGGCAAAGAGCCGCCTACACTTAGTGGTTTGCGTAAAGCTGTGCCTGATGCCGCCAAACGTCTGCAAAAAGTGCTGACAAAGGTAGAGAAAATCAATCCGAATGCTAAAATTATCTATGTCGGATTATATAATCCATTCAGTGATCTGCAGGAAATGAAAATTCCCGGTAATCTTGTAGTAACAGAATGGAATCTGGCTGCCATGGCAATTACCAACCAAAACAGCAATATGACTCTGGTTCCAACTTTTGATTTATTCCAGCAAAATTTGCCCGTCTATTTATCATCCGATCATTTTCATCCAAACGGACAGGGCTATCAGGCAATCGCTGAACGTATCGCGCAAGGGTTTGCAGTTGCAAACACGAAGGATGCCGATAAAGTGGATAATGAACAACAGTCTACAAGTAGCCAACCCGCTGAAGTGAAAAAGGGAGGAAACAAGCAATGAGCATCCAATCTGCTGACAAGACCGGGGCTGGAATAACCGAAAATTCGACATCAAGGGATGCATTGTCCAGTTTCCATTCCGCCAATCAGGTTGGCAGCGGAGGCAGAGACAGAAGCAATACCGAAACAGTTCTCTCTGTTCAGCACGTTAAGAAACGTATCAAACGCAAAATGATCATTCATGATGTCACATTCGACGTTCGTGCGGGTGAAATTTTCGGATTTCTCGGTCCTAATGGGGCTGGAAAAACGACGACTATTCGTATGCTGGTCGATTTAATTAAGCCTACGGAAGGGACGATTACTGTCTGTGGACATAATGTAAATCGTGACCCTGAGCAGGCTTTACGGCATATTGGTTCTATTGTGGAAAATCCAGAGGTGTACAGCTACCTGACAGGGTGGGAGAATTTAGAGCATTTTGCCCGTATGCAGCCTGGTGTAGACGAGCAGCGTATCCGCGAAGTCGTTGAGCTGGTTCGGCTCGATCGCCGTATCCATGATAAAGTAAGTACGTATTCTCTCGGAATGCGCCAGCGCCTTGGTATAGCCCAAGCCTTGCTAGGTAAACCGAAATTACTCATTTTGGATGAACCGACGAACGGGTTAGACCCCAAGGGGATCAAGGAAATGAGAGCTTTTATCCGTTTGCTAGCGGCAGAAGGCATGGCTGTATTTGTTTCCAGCCATTTGCTCAGCGAAATCCAGCTGCTATGTGATCGGGTGGCAATTATAAGTCGGGGAAAGGTGCTAGCTGTAGGTGGTGTACGGGAACTGGTTGAGACGCACTCGCACATGGCCGTGTGGCAACTGGAGCCTCGTGATCAGGGTCTTGCGATATTGCAAAATTCTCCGCATGTACAAATGATTACGAATGCCGATGAATTAATTGATGACAGCATTGTTGCAGGCAGCGGAGCCGATGCAATTTTTACAGAAATGGATGAAGAGCATATTGCGGAGCTGGTGACACAAATGACGGCTTCCGGTATTTCCGTTAAAGGTGTAACCAAAATCAACCCTACACTGGAGCAGCTATTCCTGAAAATGACGGAAGGTGAGATACTTGAATAACATTTTACCGCTCGTACAAAATGAAACGCTCAAAATTATTAAGAAGAAACGATTTTATGTCATTTTACTTGTTTTACTTGTGCTTGTGCCGATTTTTACGTACGCTCAGATGAAAGTGGCAGAAAACAATCGCGAAAAATTCGGCAATGATTGGCGACTTGAACTGCGTCAGGCAATTACCGATAATCAAAACTCGCTGGGAAGTGACCGGGTTCCCGAGGAATGGAAGACCTATCGTCGGGTCTTTGTGCAGCAGATGCAATATTATTTGGAGAATGATGTGAATCCTAATGAGCCGAGTGGCGTCACCTTTACCAGAGAGTTTATGGATAATTCCATAAACCTGTTCGTTCCGCTGTTGATTATGGCCATTGCCTCCGACTTGGTTTCTGGAGAACGGACGACAGGCACGATAAAAATGTTGCTGACTCGCCCAGTCAGGCGGTGGAAAATACTGCTGAGCAAGCTGTTGACATTGTATATGTTCGTCTCGCTCATCATTTTGGCTGTATTTATAATTAGCTATCTCATATCAGGCTTGTTTTTTGGTTTTCGCGGTTTTAATGTTCCGGTATTTACCGGATTTCAAATTGTTGGATCGACGGTGGATTTGTCTGCTGTACATGCGATTCCACAATGGCATTATCTGATGCTGCAAGCCGGATTGATCTGGTTTGTCAGTCTTGTGGTAGCTTCGTTAGCCTTTATGGTATCTGTCCTGGTACGAAGTACGGCGGCAAGTATCGTGGTCATGATGGCTGCGCTTATTTCGGGCACTATTTTGACAAACATGGCTTCATCTTGGCAGAGTGCTAAATATTTATTTATGGTTAACCTCCAATTAACCGATTATTTATCTGGAAGCCCCGCCCCGATTGAGGGAATGACCTTACCCTTTTCTTTAGCTGTACTGGGCATTTGGGGGGCTGCGGCATTGATTGTTTCATTCGCCGTCTTTACGAAACGGGATATATTGAATTAAAATGGACAAGGTAAAAGAAAACATCTGTTTGCATTTTTGGTGAAAATCATCAAGAATAAGGCAAAACACGGTTACGATTAGACAAAGGGGGAGCATGAATGGTCGACAAAATCGACTTGTCTGCGGGAGTATCCGGCACACAAAGCGGAGCTTCAGAATATGGCGCGGACGACATTCAAGTGCTCGAAGGGCTTGTGGCAGTTCGCAAACGGCCGGGCATGTACATCGGGAGCACCAGTTCTTCGGGACTGCATCATTTGGTATGGGAAATTGTAGACAACGCGGTGGATGAACATCTCGCCAAGTTTTGCTCTCGCATTGATATTACAATGCATAAGGACGGTTCCGTTACAGTATCAGACAACGGGCGCGGTATTCCTACAGGAATGCACAAAACGGGAATTCCTACGCCTCAGGTTGTATTCACCATTTTGCACGCCGGAGGTAAGTTTGGCGGTTCGGGATATAAAAAGTCCGGGGGTCTGCACGGTGTAGGTGCGTCTGTAACGAACGCTCTTTCGGAATGGCTTGAAGTAGAAATTTACCGGGACGGCAAGATTCACCGTCAGCGGTTTGAATATTGGCAGGACAAGAAGGGCGTGGAGCATGTCGGAGAACCGACCACAGGCCTTGAAGTGCTGGGCAATACTAACAAGACGGGCTCGAAAATTACATTTAAACCGGATATTCGTGTTTTTCAGGCAGGCATTCATTTTAACTACGATACGTTGGCTGAGCGCCTTCAGGAAATTGCTTTTCTAAATTCGGGCCTTCGTATTCAACTTAAAGACGAACGCAGCGGAAAGTCAGATGAGTATTTTTATGAGGGTGGCGCAAGTCAGTTTGTTGCTTTTCTGAATGAGGGCAAGGATGTGCTGCATGACGTTATTCACTTTAATGCCGAGAAAGAAGACATTGAAGTAGAGATTGCCATCCAGTACAATGCGGGTTATACAGAGACGATTGCTTCGTTCGTTAACTCCATTCCGACACGTGGCGGAGGTACGCATGAAACGGGATTCAAAACCGCTTACACTCGTGTCATGAACGACTATGCGCGCAAAACGGTGATGTTGAAAGAAAAGGATAAAAACTTGGAGGGCAACGATCTACGTGAGGGCATGATGGCTGTAATCAGTGTCAAAATGGCTGAAGTTGAATTTGTCGGCCAGACAAAGGATCAGCTGGGTAGCGCTTCGGCACGGAGTACAGTGGATGCCATCGTATCTGAGCAGATGCAGCGTTTTTTGGAAGAAAATCCGCAGATAGCACAAACTTTGATCAAGAAGGCAGTTCAAGCATCCAGAGCGCGTGAAGCTGCACGTAAAGCTCGAGATGAGATGCGTTCCGGTAAAAAGCGCAGTGAAAGTTCCAATTTGAATGGTAAACTGTCGCCTGCGCAGTCCAAGGATTTTACACGTAATGAGTTGTTTATTGTGGAAGGCGATTCGGCTGGAGGTTCAGCCAAGCAGGGACGGGATTCCAAAATTCAGGCCATATTGCCGCTAAAGGGCAAGCCGATGAATCCGGAAAAATCCAAACTGGCGGATATTATGAAGAATGATGAGTACCGTGCTATTACAGCAGCTATTGGTGCGGGAGTAGGAACAGAGTTTTCGCTGGAAGACAGCAATTATTCCAAAATCATCATTATGACCGATGCAGATACAGATGGTGCGCACATTCAAGTGCTGTTGTTGACGTTCTTTTATCGGTACATGAAAGAGCTTATTGATGCAGGACGCATATTTATTGCTCAACCGCCATTGTATAAAATAACTCGAAAGTCGGGTAAGCTCGAAACGGTGCGTTATGCTTGGACTGACGAGCAGCTTGATAATTATTTAAAAGAATTTGGACGAAATTTTGAGCTTCAGCGCTATAAAGGACTTGGGGAAATGAACCCTGATCAGTTATGGGAAACAACGATGAATCCCGATTCACGCACCTTGTTACGCGTTCAGATAGAGGATGCAGCCAAGGCTGAACGCAGGGTGTCCACTTTGATGGGTGATAAGGTGGATCCGCGCAAGCGCTGGATCGTGGAAAACGTAGATTTCACGGAATACGTAGAGTAGTGCTATCAAAAGAGGTGTATACATGAGCTTATCGGAGCAGTTTTTGCCAGCTTTTCTGGAGGAAGTGGTCGGTGACCGCTTTGGCCGATATTCCAAATATATTATTCAGGATCGGGCGATACCCGATGTACGAGATGGATTAAAACCCGTACAACGTCGTATTCTGTATGCAATGTACGATTCGGGCAATACGCCGGATAAAGCATATCGTAAATCAGCCAAAACCGTTGGGGACGTTATGGGTAATTACCACCCTCACGGTGACTCGTCGATTTACGACGGCATGGTACGGATGGCGCAGCCTTGGAAAATGAGTCACGTGCTTGTGGATGGTCACGGTAACTGGGGCTCCCAGGATGATGATCCGGCGGCAGCTATGCGTTATACGGAGGCTCGTTTGTCTCCGATCGCAATGGAAATGCTGCGCGATATTGAAAAGCGTACGGTTTTGTTCAAGGACAATTTTGATAACTCGGCCAAAGAGCCCGTTGTGTTGCCGTCTCGTTATCCAAATTTGTTGGTGAACGGTTCCAGTGGGATCTCGGCGGGATTTGCGACAGAGATTCCTACACATAGTTTACGCGAAGTTATTGATGCCAGCATTGCGGTGATGGAAAAGCCCGAGATTGAGCTGGAAGAGATTATGACCTTTATTAAAGGTCCTGATTTCCCGACGGGTGGACTCATTATGGGTGGCGAAGGCATCAAGGACGCTTATCGCACGGGAAAAGGACGCATTTATATTCGTTCCAAAACGGAAATTCAGTCTTTGCGCGGAGGTAAGCAGCAGCTGGTCATTACCGAAATCCCATATCAGATCGTCAAATCAAGGCTCGTAACCGCCATGGAAAATATCCGTCTGGAGAAAAAGGTGGAAGGGATTGCCGAGGTTCGTGACGAAAGTGGACGAAATGGTTTGCGTATCGTTGTGGAACTGAAGAAGGAAGCCGATGCGGAAGGGATTTTAGCTTATTTGCTGAAAAAAACCGACCTACAGGTGGCATATAACTTCAACATGGTAGCTATTGTGAACAAGGCGCCACATCAGCTTGGGCTGAAGTCCATTTTGGAAGCGTATATCGCCCATCAACGCGAAGTTGTCACTCACCGTATCCAGTATGAACTGGAAAAGGCAGAGGATCGTGCCCATGTGCTGGAAGGTTTGGTCAAGGCGCTGAACATTCTGGATGAGGTCATCGCAGCTATAAAAGCTTCCAAAAATCGCCAGGACGCACAAAATAATTTGCAATGGATGTTTGGTTTTAGCGAACGGCAGGCAGATTCTATTTTGACCTTGCAGTTGTACCGTCTCACCAATCTGGAAATCACCACGCTTGAAAAAGAACTGGGTGATATCCAGAAAAAAATCGCGCAATATCGTTCTATTCTGGAAAGTGATCGCAAGCTGATTAGCCTAATTCGCAAGGAACTGTTGGAAATTCGCGAAAAGTACGGCATTGACCGTCGTTCAGATATCCAGGGCGAGGTAGAAGAGATTAAGGTGAACCTGGAAGTCATGGTGGGAGCAGAGGATGTGTTGCTGACACTCTCAAAAGATGGCTATGTGAAACGTACAAGTATGTTGTCATTCACTCGTTCAGGCGGGGAACGTTCAAGTTCCGGTGTTAAAGAAGGGGATTACGTTACCCAATTGCTTGATGTGAATACGCTGGACATATTGCTCGTCTTCACCCAGCGAGGACAATACTTTTTATTACCTGTACATCAGGTGCCAGAGTATAAGTGGAGAGAGCCGGGCACACCAATTGTCAACGTTATTCCGTTATCGAAGGAAGATCGTATCGTAAGTGTTATCCCGCTCAAAAACATCGAGGAAATCGGCAAAAGTCTAGTATTTGTAACAAAGAAGGGCCAAGTAAAGCGTACAGAATTAAAAGAATATGCTACAAAACGTTCTAGTGCCGTAGCCGCCTGCAAAGTAGCAGGGGACGATGAGGTATTATCGGTAACGTTAAGCGAGGGTACCCGGGATATTATGCTGATTACCCGCGCGGGTATGAGTATACGCTTCAAGGAGCAAGAGGTTAATGCTATGGGTCGCGTCTCGGCTGGTGTCAAAGGTATACAGCTAGCGGAAAGCGATGAAATTATCGCGGCGTTATGGGTAGAAGAGGATGAAGGAGAAGTGTTGGTGCTGACCGAGTCTGGTTATGGTAAGCGTACGCTTCTGTTGGACTATCCTACACAGGGAAGAGGCGGCAAAGGTATCACTACCTTTGAGTTCAAGGAAGGCAAACGAGTACGTTCGAATGGAACTCGAATCGTGGCTGCCTTCTATTGCCGTGAAGCTGTTCAATTATTTGCAATCACAGCAGAAGGACAAACAATGTCCTTCCTTTCGGAAAAGGCTCCTTTGACCGACCGAAAGGATACAGGCAAGCTGCTGGCTCCAGTGGAGAAGAAGGACGAAATTGTGAATGTGCTGCTGCGTAGTGAGCCGCAAACTTCTCAGTCCATAGAATAATAGGAAAGTCAAGCGCTTATTAGCTCGAAAAAGAGAGGTCCTCTCGTGCCATTCCGGCACGAATGAGGACCTTTTTGCCGTCATGGTGTCGAACTCTGACCAGCCTTCAAAACCGAGGTGAGACTTCCTTCCCCTTTTCATTTCGTGCTCCAAAAACGGCAGGAAACCAGGGCTGAATGGCGAAAATTTAATGTGATGAAATACAATCCGGACGGTGGCCCATACGGTAACTTTGATGCTTTTACTGACCCTGTTATTCAAAGGAGTGAGGCAAAATGCAAACGACCGAATTTGCGAAAATCTGGTCCAGAATGGCTAAGGATTATAAGGTTCATATGGAGCAGCAGCTGGCTCCATCACTAACCGAAGCTCAACTTACGGTGCTGGAGGTTTTGAACGAATACGGCCGTATGAAACCGTCTCAACTAATCCCATATCTCGCCACCACACCAGCCGCGGTTACGATGCTGCTGGATCGGATGGAACGGAATCGACTGGTCACCCGTTTCAGAGACGTAAAAGACCGTAGAATTGTATGGATTGTCATTTCGGATCAAGGGAGAGAAGAAGTAGAGCGTGGATTACGAATACGGGATGATTTTCTGGGTTCTGCACTAAACCGAATTTCTCAGCACAATCAAAATTTGCTGGTTTATTTGTTGGGGAAAATTACAACGAAGGCGAAGACTTCAGTAATGACAAGTGAGGCTGAGGGAGTAAAGGAACCAATAGAGCGAGCAGAATAACTAGAATGGTGGCTACATGAAAAGTAGCTGTACGCAGCAGATTATCATTTTAAGGTAAGTAGGAGTGCGCGGATGTAAATACCTATCGTGGTATTCATACCGCGCCTTTTTTGTGTTGAAGTATAGGTGATATTTGGGTGAATGTTGACATTTACATAAGAGATGATAAAATAATAGTTATTAATAAATAACAATTCGCATATAAATAGTTGCTTGTTTAAGTATATGGATTGTGAATTGGGGATTAGAAAGAAGGATGGTTTCAGTGAGTGACAGAGAGGAAGACAGACTTGAGGTGTACCGGATTATTCAATCGGTAAGGGAGGTTAACAAAACGATATTTTATGCCTTCTGGAATGAGGAGCAGCATTTGGATCTGACGGCCATTCAGCATATGGCTTTGGCAATTCTGAATAAACGCCCCAACATCGGGTTATCCGAGTTGGCAGACATAGCGCATGTAGGAAGCAGCTCTATGAGTGGGGTGGTTGACCGCTTGACCAAGGCGGGATATATTGCTCGCGGACGGCATGAGCAAGACCGTAGATCCTTAGTGTTGACGCTTACGCCGGAAGGAAAAGATATAATGCAAAAAGTAGACGCCATGTGGATGGAGCGAGTCTTGCCCATTCTGGACATCCCGAAGGAGCAGCTAGAGATGGTTCTGGATATCCATAAACAAATGATCACGAAATTAACACCGAAGGGAATGAATCAACTTGAGCAGTCCTCAAATGACACTACCAGGTAATGTACGCAGAGCACCCATTGTGGCCGCTCTGTTGATTGGCGCGATTGTAGCGATATTAAATCAGACGTTGATCAGTGTGGCTTTACCGAAAATGATGAGTGATCTGAATATAGATGCCAATATAGCTCAGTGGCTCAGCACGGGCTTTATGCTCGTGAATGGGGTATTGATCCCGGTGACCGCGTTCTTGATTGCCCGTTTCTCCACTCGTAAATTGTTTATTAGCGCGATGACTATTTTTTCAATCGGGACGCTGTTATGTGCTATAGCGCCAAGCTTCAGCATATTGCTGATCGGTCGGCTTATTCAGGCCGCGGGGGCAGGTATCATGATGCCCTTAATGATGGTTGTTATCTTGAACATCTACCCAATAGAACGTCGTGGCCGGGCGATGGGGACCCTGGGGATTGCAATGGGTTTTGCTCCAGCCATTGGGCCAACCTTATCCGGTTATATAGTACAGCATTATGACTGGCGGGTATTGTTCTGGATCATCCTGCCGATATCAGTAATTTCAATTGTGATCGGATTTATTTTTCTGAAAAATGTAACGGAGCAGTCCAAGCCAAAGCTGGACATTCCCGGCATCATTTTGTCTACGCTCGGTTTCGGTGGACTGTTATACGGCTTTAGTGATGCAGGAACATCAGGTTGGGGAAGTATTCCAGTCCTGTCTACGCTTATCGTTGGGACAATTGCGCTTATTTTGTTTATTGTTCGCCAACTGAAGGCAGATGAGCCTATGCTGGAGTTCCGTATCTTTAAATACGATGTGTACAGCTTGACGACAATCATTAATGTGATTGTGACGATGGCTTTGTACGCCGGTATGATATTGCTTCCGATTTATTTGCAAAATATTCGGGGTTTTACACCGCTCCAGTCCGGTATGCTGATGTTACCAGGAGCGATTCTAATGGGGCTCATGTCTCCTGTAACGGGGGCTATTTTTGACCGAATTGGAGCACGCTGGTTGTCTGTAATTGGCTTGCTGATTATGGTTATAACGACTTGGGAATTTACGCGGTTGACCGAAACAACCACCTATATGACACTGTTAATTAATTATACGGTGCGGATGTTCGGGATGTCGTTGCTGATGATGCCGATCCAAACGGCCGGGTTGAATCAGCTTCCGCAACGATTGAATGCACATGGTACGGCAATGAGTAACACGCTGCGTATGATTTCCGGCTCGATTGGGACGGCAATTCTGGTGACAGTGATGTCCACACAAAGCAGCAACCGCTTGACATCGATTGTTACATCTGAGGGACTAAGCGTGACGGATAAAGCGGGGATGCTGGCTGCAGGTAATCAAGCTACGATTTATGGGATTAACTCGGCTTTTATCATTGCAACAGCGTTGAGTGTGGCCGCTCTGATTTTAGCATTTTTCATCAAAAATACGAATGCACAAAACGCCCAACCCCGTCAACAGCTGGTAAACAGCAAGAAGGGGCAGTCCGTGGCTTCCTCGTCATAAAAGGATGAGATGACGCATTAATTTAATTTTCTGCAAAAAAAGAACCTGGAATGCATGTTTGTTCACATGCGTTGCAGGTTCTTTGTGCAAATGGGGTTGAAGATCGATATTCAGATAGAGCAGGACTTTCCGATTCAAATTTCAGACGTAATCATGTTCTCATAAAGCGACCTTGGCCATTCATTCCATGGAAATTGGACAGGAGGTAACGAGTGAAATCTCATATCGTCCTTGCTAACCGGATGCGGTGCTCCAGCGAGTAAGGACCAGAGCGCCAGCTGTTGACCGGGTCGGCTCAGATGACCGCCATATTTTTGGTCACCGTAGAGGGGACAGCCGATCGCCTGCATTTGCACACGAATTTGGTGTGAGCGTCCGGTGTGCAACTTAATCTGCACGAGACTGAGTCCATCTGCTTGTCCGATCACGCAGTACTCCAAAATGGCTTCTTTCGCACCAGCTGTGCCAGGTCGAACCGCTTGAACCGTGTTGGTTCGGCTATCCTTTAGCAAGTAATGGGTTAGACGGCCCTGTTGGTCCGTCGGAACGCCATTCAGAACTGCGGTATACAGTTTGTGAAAATGACGACTTCGTACCGACTCTGACAGGCGAGAAGCAGCTTTGGACGTCTTAGCAAAAATCATGGCCCCACCTACAGGCCGATCCAGTCTGTGAACTAAGCCCAAAAAAACGTTACCAGGCTTATTGTGTCTGATTTTTAGATCTTCCTTGAGTAAAGACAACAGATCAGGATCACCACTGGCATCCTCTTGCGTTGGAACATTGACAGGCTTTACAACTGCCAAAACATGATTGTCCTCATATAGGACAGGAATGTTGGGCAGTGCATGCTCATGCCGGGTAAGTTCATTTTGAGTCATAAGAGGAATTTAAGCCTCCCAGCGTCCGAGAATACCACAAGGCAAATTCAATCCCGAGCGTGTGATCGGCAATCCGATTTCACCAGCGCTAATTTGACCGCCGTACTTTTGTTGCATGGTCATGCTCAGCATATTGCGCAATACAGTAGGCGAAATGCCTGTAGTATAGGAGTTAATCAGCATGAACAGCGGTTGATCCGAAATGATGCTCATGCAGGATTCGAGAAACGGGTATAAGCTTTCTTCAAGCTTCCAAGTTTCTCCGTTCGGTCCGCGTCCGTAAGAAGGAGGGTCCATGATAATGGCATCATAACGGTTGCCCCGACGTTGTTCCCGTTGCACGAACTTGAATACGTCATCCGTAATGAAGCGTACCGGACGGTCAGCCAGACCAGACAATTGAACGTTTTCCTTTGCCCACTGTACCATGCCTTTAGCGGCATCCACGTGAACTACACTGGCTCCAGCATACGCAGCAGCAGTAGTGGCTCCTCCCGTGTATGCAAACAGGTTCAGTACGGAAATCGGTCTGCCTGCGCCTTTGATTTTATCCATCATCCAGCTCCAGTTCGCTGCTTGCTCCGGAAAAAGACCGGTATGCTTGAAGCTGGTCGGTTTAATGTGGAATTTAAGCGGTCCATAGCTAATTGTCCAGCGCTCGGGGATAGGTTTTTTCATATCCCAGTTGCCGCCACCGGAGGAACTGCGGTGATAATGCCCATGAACATTACGCCATTCGGCTGTTTCCTGGGCCAAAGGCCATATGATTTGCGGATCGGGACGACGCAGGACAATATCACCCCAACGTTCCAGTTTTTCACCACCGCCTGTATCCATTACTTCATAGTCTTTCCATTCTTGTGCTACATACATGTACAATCCATCCTTCAGCAGTCAATTCAGGATTCAGGCAGCAAGCTGCACAGAAATCCCCATATGGAGTCTATTGTACAACAAACCTCAGCAACAATCGAATGATTACATAAATAAGTAAGTAGTCAAATGGTCTAAAATATTTTTTCTTGGATGTACTTGTAATTATAGCGCTTCCATATTAAAATGAAATCAATCCCACTTGTACGTACAACAATCCGTTTTTTATTATAATAATGAAAAACGGATTGGATTGTACGTACATAATATTTTTATCAACACAACTGAAATTCTACTTAATTAAACAAGCCTCTAATTTAATGTGCTTATCCATAGAGTTTATCAGCCAACAGTCGCATGTAATGCGGCTGTTTTGCGTATATCTCCCCAAGATTAAAGCTAGTTTTTGAAATTAACATTTGACAATGAGAATCATTATCAAATATTATTTGAGTAACAGGGAGTGAAAGCATCCCATATTTCAAATAAAGGTGAGGGATGAACTTGGGTAAAATCATGATTGCTTATGCCAGTTTGACCGGTAATACAGAGGAAATTGCGGAATTGATCGCCGAGGGCGTTCGTCAGGCAGGGCATGAGGCGGAGTTGAAGGCTTCGTATGATTGCAGCGCGCAAGAACTGCTCGCATATGACGGGTTCCTACTGGGTGTATATACATGGGGAGATGGTGAGCTTCCTGATGAATTTTTGGATTTTTATGAGGAACTAGACGAACTTGATTTGTCTGGTAAAAAGACCGCAGTATTTGGCAGTGGAGATACATCTTATACGCAATTCTGTGGCGCAGTGGACTTGGTAGAGGAAAAAGTCAAAGAACGCGGTGCATCGGTCATTCAAGAGAGTCTGAAGATTGAATTCAATCCATTGGATGATGACAAGGAGAATTGCCGAGCTTACGGAAGACAATTTGCACAGGCTGGTATTGAAGTGTCCTGAGAAGAGAGTGAGTGATAGGTATGCGCAATAGCGATAGCTTAAGCGGCTTTCCTCTTCTGCACGACTATCAGCTGGAGGAGATGTGGAGAACTCCACAGCCAATCCGTCAATCACAGAGGAAAAGAGGGCGTGAGGGCTGGAATTGGCGGCAACGGGTTCAATATGCAGTAGGGCATGCGCTCAACGAATACTTTGGAATGGAAGTAAAGGTACGGCGGGAAGTCCCTGTCCAGTATGTGCTGGAGAAATGGTGGCCCAAGCAGTCAAACAGCTTTGAATCTTTGTTCCATTATTGGGATGTCAAAAATAAAGTGTCAGGTGAGTTGTCAAAAATTTGTGGCTTAAATAATGACTTGATGGTGCCTGTGATGCTGTATGAACAATTTTGTACGTCTGTGCCTGAGTTAGAGGTCAATATTTCGCTTATTGTTCAGGCTGCTTGGCAACTATCAGCAGAAGCAGATTCCCTGCTCATTCAAAAGTACATCGTTGACTATAATCCTAACGTTGTCAGTACATTCCAACATATGACAAATGTATTTTGTTATTATGCATTTGGAGCTCTTCCTCAGCTTATTGAGGTATACTGTCTGCTGGAAGGTAAGAAGGTCCGCTTCATTCCGGGACCTGCTTCTTTACAGCAATCTCTGGATTACGTACGGCTATTACGGGATTCCAAAGGGGATGTACATGGGACGGCAGAACGCTGCCGTTGCGGGGGGTGCATAGGGGAGCAAGTTTCTCAGGGAAACAGAATGAATAAGAACACGAAGGAAGGGCAGGAGGCGAAAAACTGCAAACAACGGTCAGCTGTACCAGTGCCTTTCTCTTAACGTTACTATGTAACCCTTTAATTGTAAACTATCCCTTTTCGTGAAAGAGCCTTGGAAACAAGGTTCTTTTTTATGAAAAAAAATTATGAAAAAACTGAAAATTTATGTTGCCTGAATAGATAAATATATCTATAATATTTCAATGTACAATAGTTATATGAAAATATTTAAATATAAAAGACGGTTTGTGGACCATGATCAGATTGTCCTATGTACATAAGATAGTCCTGTCTTTTGCATGGAATGTTGCCATGTGTTTATTTACGTTCTCTATTTGGTTTAATGGCCTAATATTTCAATTTTAAAATATTAGCGTTGAATAATAAAAATTTTTTGGACAACAGGGGTGGAAGAAGTGAGTAAGAAAACTGTATTGCCAATCCTCATTGTACTGCTCATTCTGAGCGGTGGAGCTATTGGCTACTATTATTGGTATCAAGCAACACACTTTGTTAAAAGTGACGATGCGCGCATTCAAGCCGATCAATATAAGGTAATGCCGCAAATCTCTGGAGAAATTAGCCACATTGATGTGGAAGAAGGAGATGTTGTTCAGCGTAATGAACCGATTGCCGAGCAGGATATATCGGGGCTGGATGCGAGCATGATCAGCAAGTCTGTGCTGCGCGCGCCGATCAACGGAACCGTCATTAAGATTTATTCGAAAGAGCATGAAATCGGATCGCCGGGTAGTGCTGTTGCAACAATGGTGGATATGAACAGCTTGTACGTATCTACGAATATTGAAGAAACTGATATTAACCGTATTAAACCAGGACAGCTTGTTGATATTACGCTTGATGCAGCAGGTGACCAGGTGATTCAGGGGAAAGTTCGTAAAGTGGGCGAAGCCTCCAACGCCGTGTTCTCACTCGTTCCTGCAGTGAACACAAGTGGTAACTTTAACAAGGTGACTCAGCGTGTGCCTGTAGAGATTGCTGTGAACAAGCCGAAGGATCTGAAGCTTATTCCTGGAACGAACGTGGAAGTAAAAATTCATACACCTTAAAAAGGAGGGGTCCATGTGGCTGCCAATGATATTGCTGCTGCTCCTTCGACAGATTCTTCCAAAGAACGCTGGCTTGCCTTTTTCGCTATCGTTTTAGGCGCCTTTGTCGCCATTCTGAACAACAGTCTGATCAATGTCGCCATTCCTAGATTGACGACAGATTTAGGATCTACGACGACACGTATTCAGTGGGTTATTACAGGTTACACGCTTGCATCTGGTGTAATCGTACCGATTACCGGATATATGGAGCAGCGCCTCGGATACAAAAAGTTTTTGATTCTTGCGCTCAGCGTATTTTCGCTGGGAACGGGAATATGTATTTTTGCATGGAGTGATTCTTCCCTGATCGCAGCACGGGTGCTGGCTGGTCTGGGCGGTGGTGTTATTATGCCGCTGAGTATGACGATTATTTACAAAATTATGCCGCGTGAACAAATCGGTATGTCCCTTGGTATATGGGGGATCGCTGCAATGGCAGCGCCGGCTGTAGGGCCTACGCTCAGCGGATATTTAATTGAGTGGTTTAACTGGCGATTCTTGTTTATTGTCAGTGTGCCAGTTGCTTTATTTGCAATTTTAATGGTTATTCTTCTAATCAAAGAACCGCCTAAAGTAGAGCCGAAGCCGTTTGATCTACCGGGCTTTTTGCTGGCGGCAACTTGTGCCGGAACACTCTTGTACGCATTGACAAACGGCCAGCGTGATGGCTGGACTTCTTTTGGAATTGTATCCCTGCTGTTTATTGCTTTCTGGGCACTTGTTTTTCTGATCTATGTAGAAAGCGGCAAGGATAATGCTGTAATTGAAATCTCATTATTCAAGAATTCAAAGTATACGATTAGTGTTATTGCCTCTAGTCTGGTCATGATGGGGATGTACGGAGGAACGTTCCTAACACCGTTGTTTTTGCAAAATATCCAGCGTGTGTCACCGATTGATACCGGTATTATCCTCATTCCACAGGCCATTGCCATGGCGGCTATGATGCCTATTGCCGGGAAGCTGTTCGATAAGTTCGGCATTGTGCCTTTGGGACTTGTGGGCCTGACGCTAACCAGCTTTATGACCTATCATCTTCACCAGCTTACGCCAGATACTTCGCATGCCTGGTTGGAAACCGTAATGGCATTACGGGGTCTGGGGATTGGTATTTGCATGATGCCATTATCCACGGTCGGCATGAATGCCGTTCATCCGAGCAAGGTAGCCAATGCGTCTACAGCGTCCAATCTGGTACGTACTGTGGCTGCATCTATGGCGATTGCGGTGCTAACCGCCATTATGCAAAGCCGTTCGGCTGCTCATGCCCAGCAAATTTCGGAGTCCATTACACCAGACTCGGCTCATACGCTACAAGCGACATTGGGCAGCTCATGGATGTCATCCATAAGTAGTTTAATCACACTGGATGCTACATCAAGAGGAATTGGGGATACGTTCCTCATTTCATCCATACCGCTGTTTTGCACAATTCCACTCATCTTTTTGTTTATTCAGAGGAAGAAAGCAAAGACACAGCCGGAAGCTTAATAAGTGAAGTACAAAATATCGACTGGATGACTTACATTATTTCCACGGACAGAAAGAAAGGGAATTATCATGAAAATATTGAGAGTAGAAAGTACATTAGCGGCTTTAGTGCTCGGCGGCGCAGTGCTGGCAGGCTGCTCCAGTAATAGCGGGGCGGCTCAGGACATGGTCGTTCCGGTTAAAATCAGCCAAGCACAGCAAGGCATCATTGGACAGGGAAATATTTATACAGGAACGGTAACACCTTCGGAGACGGTGAACATTGTGCCTAAAGTGGGCGGTAAAGTGGTTGAGCTGCCTGTGGATATTGGCTCCGAGGTTAAAAAGGGTCAAGTACTGTTCAAGCTTGATGATAAAGACATGCGGAATAATGTTGCGAAAGCCCGCGCCGCAGCAGCTGCGGCAGCAGCCGGAGTAAGTACCGCTCAAGCATCCCACGAATCTACGATGGTTCAAGCAAACTCGGGCTTAGTGCAGTCCAAGAGCGGCGTGATTCAATCCCAAAGCGCAATCAATCAGGCACAGGGGGCTATTAATCAAGCCACTACAGCCGTAGAACAAGCAACACATGGTGTCTCCTCGGCAGCCAATACGGTGAAACAAACGCAGCAAGCTTTGGCAGATGCACAGAAGAATGTAACACGTACACAAAGTCTATTTGATGCAGGTGCGAGCACTCAAGCACAATTAGAACAAGCCAAAACAGCAGTTGTGAATGCGGAAGCGGCTTACAATAATGCACAAAATGCGCAGGCTAATGCACAAGATCAGTTGGTAGCTGCGCAGAAGGCCTTGACTACAGCTCGCAACAGCTATGATTCAGCAAAAAATAGCTACAGTAATGCCAATAGTGGCTACAGCAATGCGCAAAACCAACTCAAAGTATCTCAAAATACTGCGGTCATCGAGTCCAGCCAACAATCTCTTAAGCAGGCTCAGCTGAATGTAAACATTGCTCAGGATGCATTGGATGACACCGTTGTTACATCACCGATTAATGGTATTGTGGGTACGAAAAATGCAGAAGTGGGCGAAATGGTATCCGCTCAATCTCCTGCGCTGGTCATTGCGAATCTGAGTACGGTCAATACATTAATATATGTTCCAGCGGAACAGATCAACAATGTAAAAGTAGGTGACAAGGTACAGGTTCGTGTTGCAGCGTCCAACATTGTAACAACAGGTACAGTTAAAAATGTAAGCCCGTTGGATGCAAGTGGAAAAGGCTATCCTGTAAAAATCTCAGTTGCGAATCCAGACACAAAATTGAAATCCGGCATGTTGGCTGATATCAGCTTTGTCGCTGCCAATGCACAAGAAGGCATTGTGGTTCCTACTGCGGCAGTTCAAAAGGATCAAGGTAAAGAATATGTATATGTTGTAAACGGAGACCATGCGAAACGTAAGGAAGTGAAGACTGTTCAGACGGCAGGTTCACAAACACTCGTTACCAGTGGCTTGGGCAATGAGGAGAATGTGATCGTGAATAATCTGGCATTGCTGTCCGATAACTCACCGATTACAATTAGCCAATAATTTGGTTCTAGAATTACTACTATATAATAGTAGAAGTTTATTATAGACATATGCGCAAGACAGCCTGCTTAGTGGGCTGTCTTGTTTTGATTTCATTGAGCACATTTTACATAGGATTGATGTCGATATAGGACTATTTTTGACGAACATTGGTAGAATAGGATAGACTAAATTGGAAATAGATAGTTTTCAAGTTTTATTACATTCTCAGATAAATGATCGGAGGAATTGTAAGATGGAAGTAAAATTGGTAGTGGATTTTGAAGCTTATGAGAATGGCCAAACGATGGCTAAATTGCTTGAGGAACTGGCAGCCAAGCCGGAGAGCGCGGAAGTTACGGATCTGATCATTGGAGATTGGGGTGGAGCCTATGAGAGCTCACCAGATGATTTCATCCCAGTGTTAGTGAAGCTTAAAGATCATTTCCCTAAGTTACGCAAGCTGTTTATTGGTGATATGGAATATGATGAGTGTGAGGTTTCATGGATTAACCAGACGAATCTATCCCCGTTATTAGAAGCGTTTCCAGCGTTGGAGTCCTTTCATATCAAAGGAAGCCAGGACCTGAGTCTGGAACCACTTCGTCATAACAACCTTCAGGAATTGGTTATTATTTGTGGCGGCCTGCCTGTGAGCGTTCTTCAGCAAATACACAATGCAGAACTGCCTGAACTGCGCAAGCTGGAACTGTATTTGGGTGTCGATAACTATGGTTTTGACGGTAACCTGAAAGATGTTTTGCCGTTTTTGAATAGCAATCCTTTCCCCAAACTTACATACTTGGGACTGAAAGATAGTGAAATACAGGATGAAATTGCAATTGCAGCAGCTAATGCCCCTGTGATTGGACAACTGGAAGTGCTGGATCTCTCACAAGGTACGTTGTCTGATAAAGGTGCAGAAGCGCTGCTGGCTAGTGAAAGTATAAAAGGGCTGAAGCATCTGGATTTGAGCTATCATTATATGTCTAGTGAAATGATGCAACGTTGGAAAAGCTCGGGTCTATCTGTGAACGTGGAAGATCAACAAGAAGCGGATGAGGAAGATGATTGGCGTTATCCATCACTGACTGAGTAATTTGTACAAATGGACTTAAAACGGACTGTTTTCAAAATTAAAATGATCTAAAGTGAGGCGGCTCTATGGTTAAGATGTCAGACTGTAATGTCAGCGAGCCGTTTATCTTGTTCGGTAATCCGGGGAATCGTCGAACTACCGGGCTGCAGGAGGCGCGAAGCAGATTAATGCTTCCACCCGCTCTGGAGGTTTCCTATAAGAATGTGCTGGAAGCTATTCGGCAGAAACAAGGTCTGAGAGAGCTGATGGCGCGAATAGCTGCGCGAGCTACGCATGATAGCGTGAATGGCAGTTCCTTTCTGCAAGAGAGCATTGATCAGTTACTGGCGGGGCAGATGAACAGTGGTCCGCTGCTTCGTCTGGATGCACCGGGCGAAAGCTTTGAGGTAGAGCGTGAGTTGATTGCTCTTGGCGCCTCGGATGGTGAGGGAGACGATTCTCTGTTGCCATGGCCCGAATGGACACAAGGCACAAGTATATCGGCGGCAGAAGCGCGACGTCTGCAGGAGCAGCACGGTCGTATTTGGCACCCGGCACAATGGTTCCGGGGCTATTGCCGTCTGCTGGCCTGGCTGCGGGATGAAGTGGCTCTGCTCTGGCCCTCGTCATACTGGATGAACGATCCGGCGGAAGTGGCCGTGATGTTCGACAAACGGCGTTGTAGCGCCGATTTAAGCAAGGCAGATATAAGAGTCCCGCCAGTGCTTGCATCTTCAGGTGGTGCATTTCATGATGTTGTCGATCTGCACGCGGCAATAAAGGAGAGCGGGTTTCACCGCGTATTTGTGAAAATATTTTGTGGGTCTGGTGCTTCTGGTGTCATGGCCTATCAGGTACATCCCCATACACACGCGGAACTGGCGGTGACCACGATTGGAACGGAAATCATACGCGGACAGCGCGTGTATTATAATGCCGGACGACTGCGTCGTTATACGGATAAGCAGGACATTCATGCTATCCTTAACTGGCTATGCCTGGAAGGGGTACATGTAGAGCGCTGGATTCCCAAAGCGACCCTGAACGGGCGTGTTTATGATGTGCGCCAACTCGTGTGCGGATCAGAAGCTTGCCATGCGGTTTTACGTTTGAGCCACAGCCCCATTACGAATTTGCATTTGCGTAATGAGCGGCTCACGCTGAAGGAAGCCGGATTACCACAGAATACGGTGGAATCGATCCAGCTTACGGCGAAAGCCGCTATGAGTGTTTTTCCAGCCTCCATGGTTGCTGGACTGGATGTGCTGGTTCCGGCTCATGGCGGTCGTCCCTATGTATTGGATGTTAATCCGTTCGGTGATTTGCTGTACCGGGTTGAGCATCAGGGTTGGAATCCGTATGAATGGGAAATGCAGCACCTCGCTAATAGGAGCGTGGGTACGGAAAGGAAAGACAGATATGATTGATATGAACCAAATTGTCGGCTCTCATGATATTGTCATGATTACGCTTGATACTCTGCGTTATGATGTCGCAAAGCTGGAGGAAGAGAACTGTCCGAATTTGTGCGGCTCCGGGTCGTGGGAAAAGCGTCATACACCGGGTAGCTTTACCTATGCTGCACATCATGCCTTTTTTGGCGGATTTTTGCCGACTCCAGCGAATACGGATAAGACTTCACATATCCGTCTGTTTCACACAAAGGATACGGGACTGCGTACGCATCCACATACCTGGCTGTTCGATGCCCCGGATATTGTGTCCGGGCTAGAGGGTGAAGGTTATCGGACCATCTGTATCGGCGGCGTTATTTTTTTCACGAAGAAAAATAAGCTTGCCAAAGTGCTGCCAGGGTATTTCCAAGAAAGCTACTGGCGTATGAACTTTGGCGTTACCAACCCCCGTTCGACGGAGCATCAGGTGAATCATGCTCTGAAACTGTTGGGGAATACAGACCCGTCGCAGCGCTTGTTTTTGTTTCTGAATGTATCAGCGATCCATGGGCCTAATCATTATTTTGTGAAGGGCTCAGCTAAAGATTCAGTGGAGTCTCAACGAGCAGCCTTGCGGTATGTGGATGGTGAGCTTGGACGTTTGTTTGATGCTTTACGAAATCGAGGCAAGACGTTTTGCATGGTTTTTTCCGATCATGGTACAGCTTATGGGGAAGACGGCTATGAAGGACATCGTCTGGCGCATGAGGTAGTCTGGAATGTGCCTTACCGCGAATTTATATTATAGAGCAAATAGAAATATAGATTGCACTAGTAAAATATCAAGAAATCAATCCAGCGCAAGGAAGGAGCAGAAATGAAAGCCATGAATCTGAATCACTCACATCCAACGGGTGCGGTAGCCCCGGAGATAGACACAAACTTAGCACCGTCTAGGTTTCAGTGGCCTGAAACTCCTGCTGAATGGGCACGCACGATCCGTGAAGCTCCCTACCGCTCCTATCTGTACTCTTACCCGCATAAAACGGCCTATCGTTCGTTTGATACACCGCTCTCATTGCAGGAGCTGTGGGAGAAGGAGGAGTTAGAAAGCTATTTTTTGTATATGCATATTCCGTTTTGCGCGGCTCGCTGTGGATTTTGTAACCTCTTCACTTTGCCGGACAAGCGTCTGGATGTACATAAGGAGTATGTGGATGCGCTAGAAAGACAAGCCAAGCAATGGGCACCCATTATGGGCCGTCGGCCTTTTTCACGTTTTGCCATCGGCGGCGGTACACCGACCCTACTGGAGGCTCCTTTGGTGGAGCGTTTGTTTGACATAGCGGAAAATATAATGGGACTGGACCCTAAAAGAGCTTCTATTTCGGTGGAAACCTCTCCCGATACTGTGACTGAGGATAGGTTGGAGGTGCTCAAGCGCCGCGGGACAGATCGTGTCAGCATGGGAATTCAGAGCTTTGTGGAATCAGAAAGTGCCGCCATTTACCGACCTCAGAAGCCCAAACTTGTTAGAGAAGCACTTGAGCGGCTGGTGGAATACAACTTTCCATTGCTGAACGTGGATCTGATCTATGGCCTGCCTGGTCAAACGGTGGAAACCTGGCTGTATTCTTTAGAGGAAGCACTGTCTTACTCGCCAGGAGAGATTTTTCTTTATCCGCTATATATTCGAGAAAATACGATTTTAAAGCCAGGCTATACCGGGCTGGATCATGATATTCGTCTTAGCTTGTATGAAGTGGCGCGCGAACGGCTCAAACAGGCAGGATATGTACAATATTCCATGCGCCGTTTTGCAAAAAATGATGGTTTATCCAGCAAAGAGCTTTTGCCCTACAGTTGTCAGGAGGAAGGTATGGCTGGTCTGGGGTGTGGTGCGCGATCCTATACACGTAATGTTCACTATGCCAGCCGGTACAGTGTTAGTGCAGCAGCTACGCGTAGTATTATCGCAGATTATGTTGCTGCGGAACGTCATGATCTGGCTGACTACGGCTTTATTTTAAATGTGGATGAGAGTAAGCGACGCTTTATCTTAAAGGCGCTTCTTCATCGGAAAGGTTTGGAGCTATCGGCCTATGCAGAGCGCTTCGATGTATCCCTGTCGGACGATTTTACGGGAATGTCATTGCTGCTGGAATCCGGTATGGCTGTCGTCGAGGAGGCTAGGCTGCGACTTACAGAGGAAGGAATGGCCTATTCCGATGCGATTGGGGACTGGATGATCTCCACATCAGTACGTGAGCGCATGGAAGGATATGTAGGCGCATGAGAGCGACCTTATATTATCGTGGTTCGTTGACCTCGTGCAACTATGCCTGCCCATACTGTCCGTTCAGTAAAAACGTTGATAGTCGGGAAACGTTGAACAAGGATCGGGCCCAGTTGGAACGTTTTGCCGATTGGGTACGAGAACAGGGCGCTCTGGGGCATCGTCTCTCTATTTTTTTTAATCCGTATGGAGAAGCCTTGATTCATTCCTGGTATCGCAAGACCATGATTGAGTTTTCCCACATGGCGCATGTGGAAAAAGTGGCGGTACAGACGAATCTATCGACTAAGCTGGATTGGACGCAAGAACTGAACCCGGAGACTGCTGCGCTGTGGGCTACATATCACCCTGGAGAGACGAAAGAGCAAGTTTTTATATCGCAGGCTATGAAGCTATATGAACTTGGCATTTCCTATAGTGTCGGTACCGTCGGGTTAAGACAGGCATTTCCGGCTATTCGTGCCTTGCGATCGCAACTTCCAAGGGATGTTTATTTGTGGATCAACGCCTACAAGGATCGACCACATTATTATACAGATGTTGAGGTTGCTGAATTAACTACGATAGATCCCTATTTTCAATGGAATTTAAAGGATTATAGCAGTCAGGGGCGGGCATGTCGCGCTGGTGAAGATGTATTTTATGTCCAGGGTGACGGAAGAGTAAAACACTGCTATCAGGATCGACGGGTGCTAGGACACTTATACAGGGATGGTCTTGAGGGTCTGAGTGGCAAACGTCCGTGCCGGATGAAAGAATGCGGCTGCTATATCGGCTATATTCATATGGAGGAGCAGCCGTTTCGGGAAATGTACGGTAGTGGCTTACTCGAAAGGGTGCCGCAGGTACAGCTATCTCCGGCTCCATCATTTAGCAGACAGGCTATTCATAGAGCAAATGAATCCATATAGCAAGGAACGTCCGCGTCTAAATGTAATGCTATAGCAACCTTAATGATCTATTAGAAAACGAGCAAAAAAACCGACCCTTGCCATCAAGCAAGGGTCGGTTTTTCTGTTTTATAATAAGTTTGTGCGACGATCTTATGCGAAATAATCAAGTTTGGACAATAGCAGTAATTTCTTCATCCAGATCCAATCTGATTTGTTCGCGATAGGCACGAATATTGTATTCGGAATACAGGTATCTCAGAATTGCTTCAATCATGTTGGCTTCCACCAGATATTGACTGCGGCCCTGTACATGAACTTCTGCGGAATAACCTGTATCCTCCTCCCAGCTTAATTCTACTGTTACATCAGTGGGCTGGACACCTTTGCGTTCAGCCATATGCAAGCAAATAGCGTTGACAATCTCATCCATACTCAAAATCATAGCTTAGTAACGTCCTCCGCGGGAATCATCTGGTCTTCGACGATTTTTAATAGCACGGTAGATACCTACTCCGGCCATGATCAGGACGTAAATGGCGAGAACATTAACGGCCAGACCAAGCAAGCTACCCAATGCGCCCATGTTGCCGAACAATCCGCCGAAGAGCATACCTGCCAAACCGCCCAGCATCATACCTTTCAGGAATCCGCCGCCACCGCCAAGGAATCCACCAGTTCTGTTTGTATTCCCAGCAGTTGCTCCTGACTTGGTTCCGCTATCTGACTTATTGACGCCACTGCTGTCATTTGCCTTGCTTGGTGTAGATTGGTATGATTTAGGCCCGGATTTAAACCCGCCGCCTCGCCTTGCATCAGCTGTAGATGGTGCGATCATAGCAATGAGTAGGGTAAAAGCCATCATCAGCATCATCATATTTTTCAAAGTAAATGTTTTTTTCATGTAAATATATCCCCCTTAGTAAATTTTTTTATAGGTCAAACAACCGCTAACCAGTAATACGAATGGCATGGAAAAGGGTTTCAAAGAATTTTAATTTTTAAAAATTAAATAATAACGTCCCATAAATCCTATGCATGGATTGGTAAAAGCATTCAGCTTTGCGGCTTAAGTAAAAATGGATTAGTATCCGTACTGACATCACCGGCAAGCAGCATGCGCAGAACCATTTGGCACCATTCCAGACCTGCTTTAGCATTCAAAAGTCCTTTTTGTACTAAAATATAGTCACCAAAGTTTTTACTGCCAAAATGTAAATTCTCTGCGGGAATGTCGTTCAGAATATCCTCAAGATGCTGGATTTTCTGAATAAAATGACGTTTGCGTTCTTCCAGCATACGATTGGCACTACTTTTGTCCGTCAACCAAAGACAGAACAGTCGAAGACTTAATTCATCCCGTGTAACCGGAGCAGCTAACGCTTCCTGGGACCATTGCTGAAGCATATGGATTCCCTTGTCGGTAATGGTATACATTTTCTTATCAGGCTTGTCGGACTGCTGAATCCAACGAGAGGCCAGCAGTTCCTTGCTCTCCATACGGGCCAGTAGCGGATAGATCTGACTGTGCTTAGCCTGCCAAAAAGGCTGAATACGCAACATCAGATCATAGCCGGAGGATTCCTCTCTTGCGAGAAGCCCCAACAGACCATACGATAGTAAATTCATAGATCTTATCTCCTTCATCCATCATAGTAACGGTTGTAACAGCACTGCGGCAGGTATTCTGCTGCTTCATGAAAAGTGTACACTGAAACTGTATGGTTTGACAACTTTCAGACAGGTCGTTCACAGGTTAGCCAAAATTGGCTCCTGTCATTCTCCACGTATATGCACTTTTTTTCATAAAAAAGGGTAGTTTAGGCTCGTATGTACGAGCTTAAACTACCCTGGTAACTTTCTACCGAAGCGTATCCTGTTTACTGTTCATTCCCGTCAACGACAAGCGTTAACGCTCCTGTATCTGGATGAATAACCATGCCGTGAACGGGGGCATTAGGGGGGAGAAGCGGGTGATTCTTAATAAGCTTCACGGTAGTTCTTACCCCTTCTTCAATGTTATCAAAACCTTTTAACCATTTATTTAGCTTAATGCCTGAATTTTCTAATGTGTTCAGCACTTCCTGAGAAATTCCGCGATCGAGCATTTCATTGACCATGTGGTCTGCATTTAATGCAGCCATACCGCATTCATAATGGCCTACGACGACGACTTCGTCTGCTCCCAGCTCATACAGGGCGACTAGCACACTGCGCATTACGCTTCCAAAGGGCTGTGAAATAATCGCACCCGCATTTTTGATGATTTTCACATCACCGTTGCGCAGGTTCATAGCTTTTGGGAGTAATTCCGTTAGCCGTGTATCCATACAGGTGATAATGACCATTTTTTTATTGGGGAACTTGCCCGTTCTATAGGCCTCGTATTCTTTGTTTTCTACGAAAACACGATTGTACTCTAAAATTTCTTTGATGTGATCCACGATTGTTCCCTCCAGATTCTAAAAAAGTTTGATATGTACAGTCCAACGTTTGTTTTAGGTCTTAGGAGCTGGTCGTACATGTTGTGTGTTGATTATACTTTTTAATATAAGTATCATCAAGTATAGGTATTGTAAAGTTTTAACCAATTTAAGTTAAAGAGGTGACCTCAAATATGACGCAACAGACGTTGGATCAAATGACGGCTTTAAAGGAGCTTGCACACAAAATTAGTAGTTATGGCGAAGCAGTAGGTCTGCTGCACTGGGATTTACGGACTGGCGCTCCGCGCAAGGGCGTTGATATTCGGTCGGAGACGTTGGGTATGCTGTCCACTGAAATGTTCAAGCTGATGATCTCGGATGAAATGGGACAATTGCTGCAATTTTTTGCCGTAGAAGACAAGCTGAAGCAACTGGAGGACAATGATCGCAGATTGGTGGAGGAATGCCGTAAAAATTATGAACTGAATCGTTCGGTTCCGGCAGACCGATACCGGGATTATAGCATTCTTGCAGCACAGGCAGAGAGCAAGTGGGAGGACGCAAAGGAACATAGCGATTTTGCCGGATTTGAACCGTACTTGTCTAAAATCGTAGACATGAAGCGTGAGTTTATCGGATACTGGGGTGTTAAGGATACAGAGTATGACACGCTTTTGGATCAATATGAGCCGGGGATGACGGTTGAAAAGCTGGATGCTGTGTTTGATCGTCTCAAGAAGCGCCTTGTGCCCCTATTGTCTAAAATTCAGGCTTCATCGAACCAGCCGGATAAGAGCTTTTTAGATGGTGTGTTTGATGTGAAGCAGCAGGAGAAGTTCAGCCTATTCATTTTAGGACAGATGGGGTATGACTTTGACGCAGGTCGTTTGGATGAGAGTGTACATCCTTTCGCAACAGGATTAAATCCAGGTGATGTGCGTATAACAACTCATTATCTGCAAGATGATGTAACCAGTGCTATTTTCAGTTCGTTGCATGAAGGAGGTCATGCGCTGTACGAACAAAATATTGCTCCAGAGCTGGCAGGATCACTACTGTCTGGAGGAACCTCTATGGGGATTCATGAATCCCAGTCCCGCTTGTGGGAGAATAAAATCGGACGCAGTCGTGCTTTCTGGGATCGGTATTACGATGATTTGCAAAAGCATTTTCCTGATCGTTTGGCAAAGGTTACGGCAGAGCAATTCTACCGGGCAGTCAACCGTGTGGAAAATTCACTGATTCGTATTGAAGCGGATGAGCTAACATATAATTTACATATCATTATCCGTTATGAAATTGAAAAAATGCTGTTTAATGAAAAGCTGGATGTGAAGCGTCTCCCCGAGGTGTGGAATGCGAAATATAAGGAATACTTGGGACTTGTTCCACCGAATGACGGACTGGGCGTACTTCAAGACGTTCACTGGTCCGGCGGTGATTTTGGTTATTTTGCTTCCTACTCGCTTGGCAATATGTATGCAGCGCAAATTTTGGCGACATTACGTAAAGAGTTGCCAAATCTAGATGAATTAATTGCTGCTGGAGAGCTTGAGCCGATCAAGCAATGGCTGACCGAACGTATTTACCGTTACGGCAAGAGTCGGACGCCGTCCGAGTTGATTGTAGCCATTACAGGTGAGGATCTGAACCCGGATTATCTCGCCGACTATCTGCAAGAGAAATATACCTCCATATACAAGCTGTAAATCATATAGCATCTACCCTGCGTTCCCGGGCGAACGTGGGTTTTTTTTTTGCAATTAACCAAAATATCGACAACGGCATAACAATATATGAAGTCAACCGATGTAAAAAGGTGGGGAGGGAATAAGGATGAAAAACGGCGCTCGTTTCAAAGCTGTGGTGGCTGCGGCACTACTCGGATTACTGTTGCTCAGTGGGTGCACCCCCAAAGGAGGGGAGCAGACGATTGAGATCAGACTAGGCGAGGTAGCCCGTACGGTCTTTTATGCGCCGCAGTATGTAGCCTTGAGCCAGGGGATGTTTGCTCAGGAGGGACTGGATGTCCAGCTGGCAACGATTCCCGGGGGTGACAAGGCGATGACGGCGTTGTTGTCCAATCAGGCGGATATCGCGCTGATCGGCGCGGAAACATCTATTTATGTGTATCAGCAAGGAGCAGAGGACCCTATCATTAATTTTGCCCAACTGACACAGAAGGATGGAACCTTTTTGTTTGCCCGTCAAACGCAGGATAGCTTTGAATGGGAAAAGCTGAAAGGGCAAAATTTTTTAGGCCAACGCAAGGGCGGAATGCCGCAAATGTCACTTGAATTTACGCTTCGCAAACACAGCATTGATCCTCACAAGGATCTGAAGCTGATTCAAAATATTGATTTTGCTAATGTTGCCTCTGCTTTCGGCTCCGGTACAGGGGATTATGTGCAGCTGTTTGAGCCGCAGGCATCTATTTTTGAAAAGGAAGGTCGTGGGCGGGTTGTTGCCTCTATCGGTGTGGAGAGCGGCGAGTTGCCGTATACGGTATATATGGCTAAGCAAAGCTACCTGAACACAAATAGCGAGGCTGCACAGAAATTTACAAATGCTGTATATCGGGCACAACAGTGGATTGCTACGCATTCACCTGAACAGATTGCCGAAGCAATCACGTCCTATTTTAAAGATACAGATTTAGCTGTTTTAACGAGTAGTATCAAGCGATATAAGGAACAGAGTACCTATGCTTTGAACCCGATGATTGAGGAAAAGGAATGGAAGAACTTACAGGATGTCATGACCTCGGCAGGGGAGCTTAAAAGTCCGGTTGCACTAGATAAGTTAGTGAACCCAAGCTTTGCACAACAAGCGATTTCGTCAAGCTCTACCGGGAATACTGAACCGCCTGTGAAAAAGAGCACAACTGAATCTACGGATGCAGGTGTCGGGGCTGGAGGTTCGTCATGATGGAGGAACGGAGTAGCCTAACTTTGGACGCGACCATCCCGATGGTGAGACTGAAGCAAGTAACGCATGTCTATGTAACGGATCGTGAAGCTTCGCTGGCGGTTGAGAATATTGATTTTTCCGTAGAGACAGGGGAGTTTGTCAGCTTGGTTGGTCCAAGCGGCTGTGGCAAAACGACGATCCTGTCCATGATCGCGGGGCTACTGCGTCCAGCGGCAGGCCAAGTTATATTGCAAGGTCAGCCGGTAAGTGGTCCGAGTCCAGAGGTCGGTTACATGTTACAGCAGGATTATCTGTTCCCGTGGCGGACGATAATGGATAACGCATTGTTGGGTCTGGAACTAGGCAACAGAGTAGATGAAGCTGCGCGTGAGCGGACACGGCTGTTACTGGAAGGCATGGGTCTGGGAGGGAAGGAGCATCTGCATCCATCCCAGTTGTCTGGGGGAATGCGCCAGCGCGTGGCGCTGGTACGGACGCTGGCGACCAATCCGGGACTGCTGCTGCTGGATGAGCCGTTCTCCGCGCTGGATTATCAAACCAAGCTACAGCTGGAAGATCTGATTGCGGAAACCTTGCGCGAGCGGAGGAAGACGGCTATTTTAGTCACACATGATTTGGCCGAGGCCATTGCGGTCAGTGACCGGATTATAGTGATGGGTCGAAATCCGGGTCATATCCGACGTACCTTCGAGATTCCGGATTGCATCCGAGAAGCTCAGCCTTTTTATGCACGCGAGCAGCCGGGTTTTAATGAGCTTTTTCATGAAATATGGGGTGAACTGGAGGCTTCGGGAGCAAAGGAGTGAGTTAACGTATGAAGGACGAAGCGGATCAGCTTGAGCAACGTTGGATTCAAGGACTACATCAGGCGTATTTACGCAGCAGGCGTTCGCAACGATGGTTAGTGACAGGTGTGCAGACAGCTATTTTACTGCTTTTGTTTGTGCTATGGGAAATTGCAGGCCGTTTGAAGTGGATTGATGTACTGCTGTTCAGCTATCCGAGCAAAATTTTCACCCAGATCGGCAAGGATGCGGTCAGTGGTGAATTATGGGGACATGTAGGTGTCACCGTGGGAGAGACGATGGCGGGGTTTTTACTCGGTACACTGTTAGGTACGTTGCTGGCTGTACTTATTTGGTGGTCACCGTTTTTGTCGAGGGTGCTTGATCCCTATATGGTCGTGTTCAACAGTATGCCTAAGGTGGCGCTAGGTCCAATTTTTATCGTCATGTTTGGGGCGGGATTTACTGCTATCCTAATGACAACCCTCTCCATTACGGTCATCATTACGACACTAGTCGTATACAACAGCTTTCAGGAAGTCGATTCGAATCTGATCAAAGTGGTTCGCACGTTTGGCGGATCACGCCGTGATACGTTTCAAAAGGTGATTTTACCTGCATCCTTTCCTGCAATCGTCTCTACGCTGAAAGTGAATGTCGGTATGGCATGGGTTGGTGTGATTGTTGGTGAATTTCTGGTGGCTAAAAACGGCTTAGGCTATTTGATTATCTATGGTTTTCAGGTGTTCAATTTCACGCTGGTTATGTCCAGTCTGTTGATCATTGCTGTCGTAGCTACACTGATGTATCAGGCGGTCGTGTATGTGGAGCATCGTCTGCTTTCTGGTCGTCCTCATCGCTAATAATAAAATTTCTGAACATTTGTGTAAAACGTGAAAATAAAGTACCATGAAAAATGAAAATACTTAAAATTTATGAAAATGAGCATTATGCATAAATTTCGAATTATGCAAAATGCTGAAACAGATTTCATCTAGAGAGGACAGAATTTTTTCATGGGCTTTCGTACGATTAAAACGGCTATTGCCGCATTAATGGCCGTACTTATTGCGGAGGGTTTTGGCATTCATGGAGCCACCTCAGCAGGGCTTTTAGCGATTTTGGGGGTGGATGTCACACGCAAGAGAAGTCTCCGTACCATTTCGGCGAGATTTTTTGCATCCGTCGTGGGGCTTCTTTTTGCTTGTGTTTTGTTTGTGGTATTCGGATTCCATGATTGGGTACTGGCATTATATATTTTAACGGCGTTTCCAGTCATTGTACGTGTGGGATTTAAAGAAGGGATCGTCACCGGTTCGGTCGTAGTCTTTCGCGTATTCAGCGGCGGCGTGATTGATATGGAGGTACTGCTGACCCAGCTAGCTCTGCTAGTGATTGGACTGGGTTCCGCGATGATTGTCAATTTAGCCTATATGCCGGGTTCTGATAATACAATGCAACAAATTCGGCAGGAGGTGGATCGGACATTTTCTGTTATATTCAGAAATATGGCCAATACGCTGCGTAGTCCAGCATACATATGGGATGGCAAGGAAGTTATTGAAGCGAACAGCGTGATAGCCAAAGGGGTTACTGAGGCGGGGCGTTCCTTGGAAAATCAGATGCTTCGTCCCCAAGAGGGCTGGAATGTGTATTTTTATATGCGAAAAGAACAGCTGGATTCGATCCAAAACATGATGCAGTTGATCGCACAAATGTATCAGCATATGCCGCAGGCCAAGCTTCTGGCCGAGCTGTTCGACCAGCTTAGTAATGACGTTTTGGCTGGACATTATACGGGACAGACCGAGAAGCTGCTAGAGCAGGTTCGTGAAGAATTTAAAGCCATGGAGCTTCCCGCAACCCGGGAGGAATTTGAGATTCGTTCGGCATTATTGCAGCTTACACATGAGCTTCATCAGTATTTGAAAATTGCGAAAAAGGACAAGGCCCCTACTCCAGTGAAAAATTAGAGTAAAGGCCTTGAGAGGCTACTATCCGTGACGGACAGTAGCCTTTTCTTGTTCAGTAATGGTAGAAGCCGATTGACTCAAAGTCCGTTTGTGCCGAATTCGGTCTGTGGTCCATAAGACAGCGGTGATCAGGCAAGGGTACAGCATAGCCCATCCGACAAAGGGGAAAACGATCGCCGTAGAGATGAACGATATCCAGCTAATGGCTACGCCCCAGCGACTACCACGTAGAAGCTTAATTCCTGCTGCACAACCGCCGAGATAGGTCAGAATAAAGGTGGCGTTCGGGAATTGAATCAGCTTAGTGAGTGAAACAGCGCCACTACCGTACAAAACCATAATGATCACGAAGCAGACGCTAAGAAAAGCAATGCCTCCGATAGGGGTATGGAAACGTTGGGATAACCTGCCCATCCAGCGAAAGGGCTGTCCTTGCCGGGATAAAGCATAAGCGACACGTGAAGCGGCACCAACATAAGCAATAATAGTAGCGGTACAAATAAAGATACCCGTCAAGCCTGCAATTATCGCGCCCCATGGCCCGATAGCTCGACTAATCACCCATACGAGCGAAGCATCCGAATCCCCTGCAAGGTAACTTTGTGTGCCCACAGTAGCCAGCGCAGTTAAGAAATAAAGTAAACCGACAATGACGGCTGCAATGGTCACACCTCTAACGGCCGCCCGCTGGGGATTGGTGAATTCCTCTGACATATGGGACACGGCCTCCCAACCGATAAAGCACCAAAACAAAATCGCGGCCGCTTGACCGATGGAGAGCCAGCCATGTGGAACAAACGGGGTGAAATGGACTGTTTTCATCTGAGGAAGTGCTGCGGCAATGGCGAATATAAGGACGGCAACGATAGCTATGACGACTGCGATCTGAATACGTCCCGCGACCTTCATGCCGATCCAGTTGATGATCAGGCCCACCGCCAGCATAGCAACGGCTAACATTATGCGACTTTCCTCTCCCCAGCCCATGGCTGCGGTCATATAGCCGGCTCCGGTGAGTGCGGCAACAGGTGCCCCAATCGGAACCGACATGAGAAAAAACCACCCGATATAAGCACCGGCACGTGGGGAAAAGGCCAACGTGACAAAGTGCGATACCCCTCCCGCATTCGGAAATTTGGCAGATAGAAGCCCCATGGAAAGTGCCATTGGCAGGATGAGCAGGGTCATAAAACCCCATGCCAGCAGCGATGCCGGCCCCGCCATTTGGGCAGCAAGACCAGGCACAATCAATATCCCCGAACCCAGTACAGCTCCGATATAGAGTGCAATGGCCTGAGGAAGACCAATGGTGGATTGAAGTTTATTTTCATTTGTCATGCAGAAAAGCCTTCTTTCGCTTGTTATTTCCTCCAGCTTATCAGATAATCAATCTATCGGAAAAACGGAATATAACGATTGCTTGCATCGGAAAAACCGATTGAAGGAGCGGATTATGGAATCGCGGCATTTGTTTACCTTTTTAAATGTAGTTGAGGCAGGCAGTTTTACGCGAGCAGCGCGTATACTGGATTATGCACAGTCGAGTATCACTGCTCAAATTCAAGCGCTAGAGACGGAGTTGGGTACGCCGCTTTTTGATCGCATTGGCAAAAAAATCATGCTGACGGATGCCGGACGACGTCTGCTGCCCTATGCGCAGGAAATTTCCAAGATGCATGCTATGGCTAAGGATGCGCTTCGTTCAGAAACGGAATTGGCAGGCACGCTGAAAATAGGAGCACCAGAATCTCTGGCCGCTTTTCGTCTACCAAGCCTGATCCGTGAGTACAGAGAACAGTATCCGAAGGTTAAAATTGTCCTTAAACCCGGTGAATGCTGGGAATTACGCGATTTGATTCGTTCCGGTGAGCTGGATTTGGCTTTTTTGCTACAGCCTGAGACGGAGGATAGAGAACTGAATGTCACCACGCTTATTCATGAGCCGATGGCCTTGGTTGCTCCACTTAAGCATTCGCTGGTTACCTATACCCGGGTAGAGCCTGCCGACTTGAAGGATGAAACTATTTTGCATACGGAGGCAGGATGTACGTACCGTATCCTTTTTGAGCAGTATTTGAATAAACACGGAATTTTTTCAGACCCTAGCCTGGAATTTTGGAGTATTGAAGCCATCAAGCAGTGTGTCATGGCTGGATTGGGTATAGCGCTGCTTCCGCTGGTAACGGTACAAAATGAGCTGCGAGAAGGTAAAATGGCGCGTTTAGCCTGGGATGACAGTGAACAGCAGGTGGCTACTCAGGTCGCTTATCACACGAAAAAGTGGAAATCTCCGGCTCTTAGTGAATTTTTACAGATCGTTGAGCAGCATGTAACACATTGGCGTGCATGAGTTCAAGCCATCGCGGCATATGCTTATACAAATAATATTTTTTCCTTTTCGCCTATTCACTCAACATTCGCCCACAACCTGCATACATATGTATGGAATGATTGATTGTATGGAGGAGGTTCAAGAATGGCATTAAGTCATAAAAATCGTAGAGAGATTATTACCAAAGCGATCTGTGGTAAAGGTCGCAGATTCTCTACCGTAACCCATACCGTAACTCCGCCGAATAATCCAACGAGCATTTTAGGGGCATGGATTATTAACCACCAGTATGAAGCTGTGGCGGCGGGGGACGGCATTGAGGTCGTCGGGACGTATGATATCAATATTTGGTACTCATACGATAAAAACTCGCAGACCGATGTGGCCAAGGAAACGGTGTCGTACGTAGAAAATGTGCCGCTCTCGTATCTTGATCCGAAGCACCGGGCGTCTACAGTGGAAGTATCCGCCGAAGCTACACAGGAGCCGAGTTGTGTCGAGGCCAGTGTGTCTTCTGGAGGTGGCAGCGTAATGATCCGGGTCGAGCGGGAATTTGCGGTGGAGCTGGTGGCGGAAACGAAGATTGTTGTAGAAGTATTCCCGAATGGTAGCAGCGATGATTTTGAAAAAGACTTTGATTTTGGAGCGGAAGAGGGGGACTATGAGGAGCTCGACCCCGACCTCATTGACGACGAGCTCTGACAGAAGTAACCAAAAAGAGGGCCGCTTTACTCTTTGCGCCGGCTGATTCTGCGCAGGGGGCAAAGGCCCTCCTTTTTTATTGTTTGGGTTGAAATTGGGGTGAAATCCGTACGTAGTCCGTAGGGGGGAATATGATGCAGCAGCCGGGACAGGCGCTCATACGCTTCAGACAGATGCCAAATGATGAAAAAAAGCGTAGACTGGAGCGTTCAGGCATAGCGGTGCAGTGGATGGATAGCAGTATAGCAGATTTTGCGATAGGCTACGCGGTGCAAATCCATCAACTGCGAGTGCTGGAAATTCGTAGACGTGCCATCGAGGGATCTTCCAAAGTCCGCGCATACGATCTTTCTGAGCTGGATCAACATTCACCGCTCTATGTCCGGATGGAGCGGCTGGCTGTACGTGCGTTGTACACACTGGGTTTGGACAGTGGTGAGGTGGTACTGACGCCGCTGGGGGAGCGCAGCTGTCAGGTGCGCGAAGTCTCGGCACAGCCATGGCTGAACGATAGACGTTTGGCCACGTTATATGAAATTGCTGCGCGTGAAGGGGATATTGAGGGTGAGAATCTTTCAGTGGAACGAGGGAGAGATCGACTACTCATTGGAATGGACCCCGAATTTGTGCTGGTTCGTATGCCAGAGGGACGGGTCGTTCCGGCCTCAAGATATTTGGGCCGTCTCGGCATAGCCGGCTGTGATGCAGTTACCCGCCGGGGACGAACGCTGTATCCAGTCGCTGAGCTTCGTCCTGCGCCGAGCGAAGATCCGGCCCGCCTACTGAAGCATCTGCGTCAAGCTTTTGCAACAGCTGCCCGGCGCATTGCTGACCGCACACTCATCTGGCAGGCGGGGGGGATGCCGCAACCGGGTTTTCCGCTGGGCGGACATCTGCATTTCAGCGGGGTTTCGCTAAACGGTGCCTTGCTCCGGGCACTGGATAACTATTTGGCACTGCCTTTGGCGCTACTGGAAGACAAGCGTGCGGTCCGGCGCAGACCGCATTATGGCAATTTGGGTGATTTTCGCCGTCAGTCGTATGGAGGCTTTGAATATCGTACACTGCCCAGTTTTCTTATTTCGCCACAGCTGGCGAAAGGTGTGATTGGAATGGCGTTTCTCATTGCTTCTCAATATCCGCGTTTGCAACGTAGGCCGCTGGGTCAGGAGGAGGCTCACAGAGCCTTTTATGAAGGAAATCAATCTGTGCTTAAGGAGTATATGGAACCTCTTATTTTGGATATGGTTTCACTGGAAATATACTCGCAATATGAAGCTTATGTAGCGCCATTGCTGGACAGCCTCCGCAAGGGGAAACAGTGGGATGAATCACGGGATTTGCGCCCATATTGGAAGCTTACGTAAAATCAAGTGTCGACACCAGGAACGGTTTCATGTTATCAACTGTCATTTTTGATATAATGAGAGATAATTATAAGTTTAAACGGAACAAAGTGTGGGGGTTAGTAAACGGTATGTCCAAATATACACCGATGATTGAGCAGTATTTATCCATAAAAGAGCAGGCTAAAGATGCATTTTTGTTTTTCCGTCTGGGAGATTTTTACGAGATGTTTTTCGATGATGCAATTCTTGCATCCAAGGAACTGGAAATTACACTTACGGGTCGTGAGGGTGGCGCCACGGAAAAAATTCCGATGTGCGGCGTGCCTTATCATTCAGCTGAAAATTACATACAGCGCCTCATTGAGAAGGGTTATAAGGTGGCCATCTGTGAGCAAATGGAGGAAGCCTCAGCTACAAAGGGGATGGTACGGCGGGATATTGTCCGCGTTGTGACCCCGGGAACGGTGATGGAAGGCAAGGTGCTGGGTGACAAATCCAACAACTACATGGTATGTGTCACAGAGACGGACGGGATGCTGGCGCTTGCGGCGTGCGACTTGTCAACAGGTGAATTGTATGTGACTTCTGTGCCTGATTCGAAAGAATGGCTACTAGATGAAATTAACATTTATGAGCCTTCCGAAATGTTGGGAGATGGTCATCTGCTCGATTTTGTGACATCCCGTATGTCCCCCGTTGGACGGCGTGTTGTGTATACGGCCTGGGACAAATCCAAGGATGATTTGGTTCGGGATCAATTTGGGGAAGCCACGTGGGCAAGGCTTACGGAGGAACGCAGACAGTGCGTATCGCGCTTGATTTCCTATTTGAATGAAACGCAAAAAAGATCGTTAGGCCAATTGACCCAAATCTCGGTATATGAGCCAAACCATTTTATGATTTTGGATCCATTCACCCGCAGAAATCTGGAACTGGTGGAGACGGTACGTGAACGCTCCAAGAAAGGCTCGCTATTGTGGCTGTTGGACCGCACAGAAACATCCATGGGTGCGCGTCTGTTACGTCGTTGGATCGACAAGCCGCTGTTGAGCAGCAGCCTTATTGAGGAACGCTTGGAGGCAGTGGACAAGCTATACCACCAGTTTATTTTCCGAGAGGATGTACGTGCTCAGCTTAAAGAGATTTACGATCTGGAGCGTCTAGTTGGGCGGATCGCCTTTGGTAGTGCTAATGCACGTGATCTGATCGCTCTCAAGCTGTCGCTGGCCCGAATTCCGTCTTTACGCGAATTGTGCGCTGAATCTCCTTCGAAGACGCTGAGACGAATTGCACAAACGCTGGATAGCTGTACAGACCTGTGTGCGTTGATTGAGGAAGCGGTGGCGGATGAACCGCCGATTTCCGTAAGGGATGGAGGTCTTATTAAGGAAGGCTACCATCAGCGTCTGGACGAACTGCGCGAGGCGAGTGTGAACGGTAAGCGTTGGATCGCTGAGCTAGAGGCCAAGGAACGTGCAGCAACCGGCATTCGGTCACTTAAGATTGGATACAACAAAGTATTTGGTTATTACATCGAGGTGACTAAATCCAATTTGGCTTCGTTACCGGAAGGTCGATATGAACGCAAACAGACGTTGGCGAATGCGGAACGGTATATTACACCGGAGTTGAAGGAAAAGGAATCTCTAATTCTGGAAGCCGAGGATAAAATGGTTGATCTGGAGTACACGCTTTTCACCGAGCTTCGCAGTAAACTGAACGCTGAAATTCCCCGTTTGCAAAAGCTGGCGGAACAAGTTGCTGAAATTGACGTGTATCAGTCGCTGGCTTCGGTTAGCTCGGAACGGGGATTTGTGAAACCTGAGCTGACTACAGGATATGATTTCGTAGTCGAGCAGGGGCGCCATCCCGTGGTGGAAGCCGTAATGAAAGATGGCGGTTTTATCGCAAACAGCACGGTGTTGGAGGAAGCCGATGCGCATATTCTACTTATCACTGGGCCGAACATGGCTGGGAAAAGTACGTATATGCGTCAGGTTGCACTTATTGCAATTATGGCTCAAATTGGCTGCTTTGTCCCTGCTGCACGTGCCAAGGTGCCAATGCTGGATCGCATTTTCACACGGATCGGCGCGGCGGATGATCTCATCGGCGGGCAGAGTACGTTTATGGTCGAAATGGCAGACATCCAAGTAATGACGGACAAGGCAACTCCGCGAAGCTTGATCATTATTGATGAACTGGGACGAGGTACGTCCACCAGTGAAGGAATGGCAATTGCACAGGCAGTCATCGAATTTGTCCATGACACGATCGGCTGTAAGGCACTGGTATCCACGCATTTCCATGAGCTGGCGCATTTGGAGCAAGGCCTGTCTTCGCTGCGAAATTACTCTATGGCTGTGCAGGAAAGCGGCGACAAGGTGAATTTCTTGCGCAAGCTCATACCGGGAGCGGCTAGCAGTAGCTATGGTATTTATTGTGCTCGGCTTGCAGGTTTGCCCAATAACATTATTGAGCGAGCGAATGGACTGCTGAATGGTTTTGAACAGGCAGCGGCTCAAGTAACGGCAGGTACCGAGACAGTAGTAGGAGGGAAGGAAGGGACTGATCTTCGTACAGTTTCAGGGACAGAAGATATTTCTTCTTTGACCGAATATAATTCAGGCCAGACATTGCGAGAAAGCGGAGAAACTGCATCATCAGCTCAGTCTTTATCACAGCAGGCCACCCTGGTAAAAGAAGATACTCTGCAGACGGTGGAAACTTCCAGCACGTTGGAGCAAGGAGCAACCGAAGTGGTACAGCTGTCCATTTTCGGAGAGCAGGAGCTTGCCGCCTCCAAGCCACACGCAGAGACAGTAGAGGCTAATCCGATTGTGCGCCAAATTTTGCGCAAGGTGAAAAATGCTGATGTCATGAATATGACTCCTTTACAGGCAATGCAGCTATTAAATGATCTTAAAAACAAGGCCAATGGCCTGTAGTTAAAATAAGTGACATTATTCTTATTTTTCATCACACTTTGAAGTCAGGAGGAGGTTAAAAGGATGTCTAAAATTCGGGTACTGGATGAACATATTGCGAACCAGATTGCTGCCGGTGAGGTCGTGGAACGTCCAGCCTCCGTCGTGAAGGAGCTGGTGGAAAATGCGATTGATGCAGGCGGTACGCGGGTGGACGTATGGGTAGAAGAAGGCGGCCTGCAAAGTATCCGGGTGACGGATAATGGAAGTGGCATTGAGCCTGAAGACGTAGAAACGGCATTCTATCGGCACGCGACAAGCAAAATCGGACATGGTCGCGACCTGTTTCAGATCACAAGTCTCGGCTTCCGGGGAGAGGCGTTGCCAAGTATAGCGGCTGTATCGAAAGTAGAGCTGCTTACAGCAGCCGGAGATGACGGGCGTGCCCGTAAATTGGTGATTGAGGGCGGTAAGCTGGTGCATCACGAGGATGCCGCTAGTAGGCAAGGGACGGATTTTACCGTACGGGAGCTGTTTTATAATACACCTGCACGGCTGAAATATATGAAAACAATCCAGACCGAGCTGGGACACATTTCGGATGTATTGTACCGAATGGCGCTTTCGCACTCTGAGGTTGCCTTCACATTGAGGCATAATGGCAATACATTGTTGCAAACGCTGGGTAATGGTGATTTGCTCCAGGTGATTGCCGCTATTTATGGAACTTCTGCGGCGAAGTCCATGCTGCTGCTGGAAGGAGAGAGCCTCGATTACCGAATTAGCGGCTATATCAGCCGCCCAGAGTGGACCAGATCGAATCGGAATGCGATATCGACGGTAGTGAATGGACGTTTTGTGCGTAGCTACGGGCTTAATCAGGCGTTGCTCAAGGCGTATCATACCTTATTGCCGATCAATCGTTTTCCGCTGGCTGTGATCCAACTGGAAATGCATCCTTCTTTGGTGGATGTTAACGTTCATCCTGCCAAGCTGGAGGTAAGATTCAGCAAGGAAGCTGAACTGTTTCAGTTGGTCGAGGATTCGGTAAAAGCTGTTTTAGGGCAGCAAGTGCTGATTCCGAAGGCAGTCAAGCGCGAGATCGGTGGCAAGGACAGTGGCTCGTTTGTGCAGGAGCAGTTTCACTTCTCGAAGGGAAATGGTGCGGAAGGGGATGCTCCTTCCGACAAAGACCGGGGGGGAGCACTGCCACTTTCCGTGACCTCGCCGGAGAACCAGGTACCGGGCCAATCCAATCACTTGAACAGAAACGAAGAGAATAACAGAGGTAGCCAGGAGCGTGAGCAACGTCCGAGCAGGGATAGCCTCTCAGCCATTGGACGGGCAAACAACCTTTCAGGTAAAAGTATTAGTGATGATGAACTGGATGCAGATTTTGTGGAAGAAAACAACGGGAGTGAAGTTAGAGGGGACGTGCCGCTCCCTGATGGAGCGACTGTACAGTCGTCCGAAGGAGATAATGCTGCAATAGGCACATCTTCTTTATACAGTGGAGGGATAAAGGAAACGGCTGCTTCTGCTGCTTACCCATCTTCTGTGCCGCCGATTGCAGGACACGCTACGGATTCCCGTCATTTCGCGGATCAGAAGCCTCGCCAGCAACGTCTAAATGCAGAGCAATTGGCAGCGGTGTCGGGAGAAGTTCCAGAGTTGCCCACTTTTCCTGAACTGAATTTAATCGGTCAGCACCACGGGACATATCTGATTGCACAGAACGACCAGGGCTTGTATTTAATTGATCAACATGCCGCACATGAACGAGTCAATTATGAATTTTATTATGAAAAATTCGGTAATCCCGAGTCAGTATCGCAGGAGTTGCTACTGCCAATTACACTGGATTTTACGCCTTCCGAGACAGAAAAGTTGAAAACAAGGCTGCACTGGTTTGAGCAGGCGGGGGTGTATTTGGAGCATTTTGGCGGTCAAACTTTCCGTGTCAGCTCTTACCCGTACTGGCTTCCCCAAGGGGAAGAAGCGGATGTTATTGAGGAAATGGCCGGATGGGTGCTCGAGGAAAGAGCCATTGATCTTGCAAAGCTGCGGGAAGCAGCCTCGATCATGTGCTCCTGCCGGGCTTCTATTAAGGCAAACCAGAAGCTGACTGACCGACAGGCTATCGTGCTGCTAGAGCGTTTGGCAGCATGCAAACAACCATATACTTGCCCTCATGGGCGACCTATTGTGGTTTCCTTTTCCACATATGATTTAGAGAAGCTGTTTAAAAGAGTAATGTAAGGGAGTATATATATGTTACAGGATCGAGAAAACCGTGAAGAAGAGCGGTCGAGGCTACGGGAAAAAAAAGTCGAATTACTGGTCACGACAGGGGATTCCCCCTCGGCTGAGGTTGTGGAGCGAGCGAAGCTGCTTGCAGCCGAGTTAGGGGTGTTGTATGCCCCTCGTCGTGGCATATCGGTAGCTAAGCTAATCGCGGCTCACAGAGTCCGCCAAGCATTGGTTCTGGTGCAGGGCGGAGTGAGGCTGATTAGTCCAGAACAATCACCGATGGTTTTTCACCCGAGTATGGGCTTCATTCGCGCCAAACGGGTATTAAAGGGTGAACCTGACCCGATGTTGACGGCTGCCCGGCTCGTCCCGGGTGATACTGTACTGGATTGCACCGCAGGACTTGGTACGGATTCTCTTCTATTTTCAATTGGAACGGGAAGCTCTGGACAAGTCACGGCTGTGGAGAGTTCTTTCCCCGTCTATGCTTTAATCAAGGATGGAATGAGGCATTACCGTTCCGGCAACGCTGAAGTAGATCAGGCCTTTTCCAACATTGACGTTCGTTTTGGTCATCATTTGGACTATTTGGGCAGTTTGCCGGATCGCAGTATAGATATTATTTATTTTGACCCTATGTTTCGTGATCCGTTGCTCGATTCCAGCGCAATCGGTCCATTGAGAGGGTTGGCTAATCCAGAGGCGTTGAATGAGGAAAGTATTGTTCATGCGAAACGGATTGCACGAAAAACAATTGTATTAAAAGAAAAACGGGGTAGCGGGGAATTTGCCCGCCTCGGCTTCCGTGTAGAGCAGCGGGGCACAACGAAAACAGTGTACGGAGTGATTGATATTGACAGTGGCACCTAAGCCTAAATTACTTGTTCTTGTTGGCCCGACTGCGGTTGGCAAGACGAAACTAAGCATCGAGATGGCTCGACAATTTGACGCGGAAATTATTTCCGGGGATTCCATGCAGGTATACCGTCATATGGACGTTGGAACTGCCAAAATTTCCGAACAGGAAATGGAAGGAATCAAGCACCATTTAATTGATATTCATGAGCCTGAATACCCATATTCAGTAGCCCAATTTCAGGAAGACTGTCGTCGTCTCATACCTGATATTCAATCTAGAGGAAAGCTACCGTTTATCGTAGGCGGAACAGGTTTATATGTAGAATCAGTCTGCTATGAATACCAGTTTTCCGAGGTGGGGGCTGACGAAGCTTTTCGTCAGGAACAGCTTGACTATGCCGAACAGTTTGGAGCTGACGCGCTTCATGCGCGACTACAGGCGGTTGATCCCGAAAGTGCACTTCGTCTGCATCCTAATGATCGTCGTCGTGTCGTTCGGGCACTGGAAATTTACCATGTTAGCGGAACGACACTTAGCTCTCAACTTGCCAGTCAAAAAAAGGAATCTCCCTACCAACTCTGCATCGTAGGTTTGACAATGGATAGGCAAATGCTATATAAACGTATTGAAGACCGAATTGACGGGATGCTCGATCAAGGGCTTGTTGCTGAGGTAACCTCCTTAATGGAACGGGGAGTGCGAAGCGATGCCATCTCCATGCAAGGTCTAGGCTATAAAGAGATATCCTCCTACCTGCGGGGAGAGGTGTCTTTGGAAGAGGCGGTGACTTGGCTAAAACGGGATACGCGTCATTTTGCGAAGCGACAGCTCTCGTGGTTTCGCCATATGAAGGATATCCAGTGGGTAGATGTCACTGATTTCGGAAATTTTTCTGCTCATGCAGCCCGAATACACGAAATTATAGCAGGAAAGTTCCGGACAGACCTTGAATATACTTCAAAACAATCCAAATGATTATTGGGGGTACGGCTAAAATGAACAAGTCCATTAATATCCAAGATACGTTTCTGAATCAATTGCGCAAGGATTCTATACCTGTAACGGTATACCTCATCAATGGATTTCAGGTGCGAGGGACGATTAAAGCATTTGACAATTTTACGATTGTTATCGACTCGGATGGAAAGCAACAGCTGATTTACAAGCATGCCATCTCCACCTTTACACCGCAACGCAATGTATCGCTTGTACAGCAACAGGATAACGCTAGCGATAACTGATTACGGCTTGACGGTCGCCCGGGTTCATGAAACTTTTCAGGCGTCCGTCTCGTCTAACTGTATAGGAATGTGACCGGGAGCAACCTGATCAGGGTTGTTCTTTTCATTCCGTTTACTTTCATGCTGCCGACAGCAAGCTTTTGGCTTATGTTAGGTATCATATGATTATTCGCGAAAGGGAGTCAGGGGAATGCCAAACGATTCATTGTCCAGATCCGGCAATCGCAATAGAAACACATCTAAAGAGAAGCCGAAGGGCAAGAAAAAGAAAATAACAGGTAAGCGAGTGGGGTGGACGCTATTTATTACAGCGGCCTTAGCCATATTCTGTGCACTTGGTGGATATTTATTTGTCATGGTTAATGGTGAAAAAATTTACGAAGCCAACAAGGACAAAATTACAGTGAACGAGACATCGAAGGTTTATGATCGCAACGGTGTCCTCATGGGTGAGTTGTCTGTGCAAAAAAGCGATCCTGTCAAAAGTGAAGAAATTCCACCATTGCTCAAAAAAGCTTTTATCGCAACAGAGGATAAGCGTTTTATGGAGCATCAAGGGGTTGATATTTGGTCTATCGGTCGGGCGGCCGTAAAGGATATCGTGGCTCGTTCTGCAGTGGAGGGCGGCAGTACGCTGACTCAGCAGTTGGCCAAAAACTTGTTTTTGACACGTGACAAAACCTTTTTCCGTAAAGCGACCGAGGTATCCATCGCAATGGCGCTGGAGCGGAGGTTGACTAAAGATGAGATTATTACCCTTTATCTGAACCGGATTTGGTTTGGACGCTCGTATTCTGGAATTAAAGCAGCGTCGGAAGGCTATTTTGGGCAAACGAACTTAAAAGATTTAAAGTTGTGGCAGATTGCTACACTGGCAGCTATTCCGAAAGGGCCATCCAAGTATAATCCAATCAGTAACCCGGAAAACTCGAAGGCACGACGTGCGGTGGTTCTCCAGCTGATGTTTGAGCAAGGGATGATTGGAAAGCAAGAGATGGAAGAGGCCAAGGCTGTAAATTACAATTACAAACAACCAGAAAAAGTTCAAAAGTATCAAAATTTCATGGAATACGTCATGGATGAGGCAGAGGATGCACTGCCAGGAGTTAGCGGCAATGATTTGATTATTGGTGGTTATAAGATTCATACGACAATGGATGCCCAGGCCCAAAATGCGCTGGATCAGGCGATGGCAGATGATGACATGTTCGAAAAAAGTCCTGACGATCAGCCTGTTCAAGCCTCGATGGTCATTATTAACAACCAAACAGGTGGAATTGCCGCGATGGCACCCGGACGAGATTATAAAAAGGGAACCTTCAATCGTGCGACACAGAGCCGCAGACAGCCAGGATCGGCTTTCAAGCCGATTGTAGCCTATGCGCCAGCTCTTGAATCCGGTAAATTTACGATGGATACCCCTTTGAGTAACGAACGCCAGAGTTTTAACGGATACAGTCCGAAAAACTTGCATGGTTACTCATCAACCATCAGCATGCTCGATGCCATTACGAAGTCTGAAAATATTCCGCCTGTATGGTTGCTGAACCAAATCGGTGTGGAAAAAGGGGTTCAATTTGCCGAGAGCGTAGGCATTCCGATGGACAAAAATGATCACTCACTTGCTATCGCATTGGGTGGATTAAGCAAAGGAACGAATACCCTTGAAATGGCGCAGGCCTACAGCGCTTTTGCCAATAAAGGACAATTCCAAAAGGCTTATTCCATTAAACGAATTAATAATAGTGATGATCAGGTAGTTTATACTCATGAAGAGGAATCTAAATCTGTAATGAGTGAAAAAACGGCTTATGAAATGACACAAATGATGCAAAATGTAGTCAATAGCGGCACAGGTCGCAAAGCACGTATTGACTGGCCTGTAGCTGGTAAAACGGGTACGACCCAAAGTGGAATTAGCGGTAACAGTGGTAACCGGGACATCTGGTTTGTCGGTTATACGCCAGAATATACCGGAGCAGTATGGATGGGTTATGATAAGCCGGACAGCAAGCATATGCTCAGAAACTACAGTGGGCAGTCGGCAGCCTTTTTCGGAAGAGTCATGGGTGAAGCTCTCAAGGGACACCCGGTTACGCAATTCAGCGAGCCGAAGGGATATGAACCACCAGTTGAGCAGAAGCCAGAAGAGCCGGTTCAGGCTACCGCTCCAAGCGGGCTGAGCGGGTCTTATAGTCAGGACACCCAAATTGTATCGTTGTCCTGGACTGCGGCGACGGGGGATAATGTACAATACCGTGTGTATCGCAAAGGGGCTTCCGATGCAGGTTTTGCAACAATCATGGAGGCCATGAAGGGCACGAGTGGTGAAGATACGTCTCCTATAGCTGGAAACACGTATGAATATTATGTAGTGGCTTATGGAGCGGATGGTAAAGAATCCGAGGCTTCTAATACGATCCGTGTGGAAATTCCGGCAGAGACTACTCCGGTTGATCCACAACAAGGGACTGATCCAAACGAGAATGGAACCTTACCGGATAATGGCGGGGCTACAGACGGACAAAACGGTACAGATCAGGGAAATACAGCTCCTGGCGGTATCAACAACAATAATGGCTCAGGTCAGGTTCCGGCATCTCCTGGAGATACTAGTGGGAATGGTGCTGGAGGCACAGGCAACAATAATAGCAATTCCGGCAATGGAAACGATACAAATCAGGAAAATGGTCAGACTACTACACCGGATGCAGGTATTTCTGATGAAGATACTATGGTAAATCCAGAAAATACGGATGCATCTACGACTGAAGTCACAACGGATGGAACTCAAGAAGGCAATTCCAACGGTCATTCGAACTCCAATCGTGGACGCCACAATCGGGATTAGCAAGTATTGCTTTATGTAAGTTGAATTTGCTTCAAATCAAAGGTATTTTCGGACCGTTTCACGGTCTGAGAATACCTTTTTTTGCTTTGGTAAAGGGGTTCTTTTTGAGTGTACAGTTTAAATATGGTAAGCTGGTTTTACCAATGTTGGAGAGGAACATCATTTATGAAGCGCAAATTCGGAGACCGGGCCAACTGGCGCAGAATCACCAATCGCAAGTTTGCTTGCCGGTATGTAGAAAGTGACGCGTTTACAGGATATGTGACCCTGTATACAATTTTGAGTCTCAAGGAGCCGTTATGGAAAAGTTACGGTGGTCATACGTTTTGCATAGCCGATAAAGGATATTCCTGGCTACAATATTATCCAAAAGGTGAGCACTATGTGGTGACTGCTATGTTTGACAACCGGGAGCAAATCGTTGAATGGTACATTGATACTTGCCGAAATCAGGGTGTGACCGATCAAGGAGTCCCATGGTTTGACGATTTGTATTTGGATGTTGTGGTGCTTAAAAACGGTGAAATCTTCCTAGTGGATGAGGATGAATTGGAGGAGGCGTTACAACGGGGGCATATCTCAACGCAAGAGGCAGAATTGGCCAACCGTACAGCGGCTGATGTGTTACATCAGATAGATGCCCACGTGTTCCCCTATTTTAAAATGTCGCTGAAACACCGGGCAGAATGGTTTCACAACGGTGATTTCAAGAGAGAACGGTGAAAGTTTTGCAGTGGATTAAAGACACTGGGCCCAAACGTCCTGAGTTGAAAAGCGAGCACAGTCGCCTTAAGAAAATATCTATGGTATCCAAGCGTATTGTACTTTGTTTGATGATTTTCATTTTGGTCGGATTGGTATGGGCAGGTATCCGAGTGTGGGACATGAATACGGCCGCCTCTACCACTCCGCTCAAGCAAGTGCAAATTGGTATCGTACTAGGTGCTTCTATGTGGGGGGCTGAGCCCAGTCCTGGATTGAAGGAAAGGCTGGAAGAAGCATTGCGCTTATACCGCAACGGGACGGTACAGCGTCTAATTGTAAGTGGGGGACTGGATAAACCAGATTTTCCGTATACGGAGGCTGAGGGCATGCAACGCTATTTAGTAGATAGGGGGGTCCCTGTACAGCATATTGTGTTGGAAAACCATGCGACCAGTACTTATGAAAATCTTCTCTATAGCCAGCGCATCATGAATGAATATGGATGGACCTCCACCGTGATCATCACACATAGCTATCATGGCCCTCGAGCGATGGAGATTGCTCAATTCTTGAAATTTGATCATCCTCAGATGGCTCTGACGGAATCCAAAGTGTTGAATATGCCAATTCATCAATCAAGAGAAGTATTGGCATACGCTAAATGGACGCTGCAACGGTGGTGGATCAGCGCTCAAACTTGGGTTGCCTGAATTAAAGAAAAGGCTTTGTGCACGTTCCCGTTGCTTTTATGCTAATAAGGACATGCCAGACCGAATACATTAGTAGGGTAAGCTGTGCCTGAAGAAATGTTGAGGTGATGGATGCATGAACGGACGGGGAATCGCCGCGGGCAAGCGGTCGGAGGAGAGACCTTCCAGACAAATTAATGTCGTGCTGCGTAGCCCGGAGCCGATAGCTTCGGTGACTGTGGACGAGACGGAAGCAGTGGCTTCAACCAAGTCACAGGCGCTACCGCAGTATCTCAGTCTTTATCAGGAAATTCAGAAAGAACTCGATCATCTCGTCGGCTTGGATAACATCAAAGACCTGGTATTTGAGGTATATGCCTTTTTGCAAATCGCCCATATGCGCACGGATGCGGGATTATTGAGCAATGCACACGTATATCACATGATTTTCAAAGGAAATCCAGGTACAGGGAAAACGACAGTAGCCCGCATTATCGCTAAAATGCTTCAAAAAATGGGTGTACTGAGCAAAGGTCATCTGATTGAGGTAGAGAGGGCTGATCTGGTCGGTGAGTATATTGGCCATACGGCACAAAAAACGCGAGATCTGGTAAAGAAATCTCTTGGCGGCGTGTTGTTCATTGATGAGGCTTACAGTTTGGCACGCGGAGGGGAAAAGGATTTTGGAAAAGAAGCGATTGATACCTTGGTAAAGTCAATGGAAGATCAAAAAAATCAATTTATTTTGATTCTCGCTGGATACTCGGGGGAAATGGACTTTTTTCTACGAACAAATCCTGGTCTTCCTTCTCGCTTTCCAATCCAGTTGGATTTTCCTGATTACACTGTGGATCAGCTTATCCAAATTTCCGAGATGATGGCCAAGGAGCGGGATTATATTCTCATGCCTCAGTCCATAATTAAAATGAAGGAGCATTTGCTAAACGAGCGTAATGACAGTCTTCATGCATTTAGTAATGCACGATATGTTCGTAACGTGATTGAAAAAGCGATTCGGCACCAAGCTGTCAGGTTGCTCAATCAGTACCGGAGCGGGCAACCTGGCAAACAGGAATTGATGACGCTGCGTCCAGAGGATTTGAAAATGGACAAAAGATAGGCGATAATAGGAATCTGAATCACATCGAATGGTATGACATCGAGCGGGGGCCGGCCTGAACATCAGGTCGGTCTCTGTTCGAGAGTTGACATGAAAATAAAGGAGCAAACAATATGGCGAACTCCACTCATGATACACAAACCGAAATGCAGGACAAGGCGGTACTGGTTAGTCTAATTACGGATGAAGTTAAACGATCTGGCATCAATACGGAATACTCGTTGGATGAGCTGGTGAAACTGGCTGAGACAGCGGGAGTTGAAGTATTGAGCGTCCTGACACAGAATAAGGAAGCTAAGGATTCAAAATGGTTTATTGGCAAAGGAAAAGTAGAGGAATTGCGCGCAGTTGCTGAAGAATTGGGAGCGAATACAGCTATTTTTGATCAGGAGCTCTCGGGGGCCCAAGTACGCAATCTGGAAGAAAGTCTGGATCTCAAAATTATTGACCGGACACAATTGATTCTGGACATTTTTGCACAACGTGCAAAAACACGGGAAGGTATTATTCAGGTTGAACTGGCGCAGTTGTCATATTTACTCCCACGTTTGTCTGGACATGGCAAAAATCTCTCGCGTCTCGGTGGCGGAATCGGGACACGTGGTCCTGGTGAAAGCAAGCTGGAGACAGACCGCCGTCATATTCGTGATCGAATCAGTGATCTGAAACGCCAACTGGAGGAAGTGACCCGCCACCGGTATTTGCACAGGGAGCGCAGACAAAAGAGCGGCATTGTTCAGGTGGCACTTGTTGGCTATACCAATGCGGGCAAATCGACGCTGTTGAAGCAACTGACAGCAGCCGATGTATATATTGAGAATCAACTGTTTGCGACGCTGGATCCTACCTCCAGAACAATGGAGCTACCGAGTGGAAAAGAAGTTATTCTTACGGATACGGTCGGTTTTATCCAAAATCTCCCTCATGATTTGGTTGCTTCCTTCCGTGCTACTTTGGAGGAGGCGAATGAGGCTCATCTCATTTTGCATGTTGTAGACGCGTCTTCGGATATGCGAGACGAACAGATGAAAGTTGTAGAGACGATCTTACAACAGCTAGGGGCTGCGGACAAGCCTCAGATCGTATTATTTAACAAAAAAGATGCCTGTACCCCTGAGCAACTGGAAATGCTTCCTTCTGGGAAGGGCTATTTGAAAATTAGCGCTTTTGATGAAGGCGATTTGCTGCGCATTCGTGAACTGATTCAAGAGCATCTGAGCGGTGATACGCTGAGATTCCGCATTCCTGCGGAACGTGGGGATTTAACCTCGGTGCTTTATCGAATCGGAGATGTACTGCTGACAGAGTATGATGGAAATGATGTCATTTATGAGGTTGAAATTCAAAGAGGCGAGTACGAAAAGTATGGTCATGCACTCAGCGAGTTCACAGAAGGTTAACATGTAATGATGTTTTTGATTCAATAAAATGATAATGCTCATCGTTCAAACTGAACAATAATATAACAAGAATAGCCTAAGGCTGGGTAAGAGAGAGGGTCAAGAAGGTAAATGGTAGTTTTTAGTCCAGAAATTCGGCAAATTCAGGAAACGGCAGAACATAAAATACAAGAACGTATACAGCACATAGATCATATTGTAGATTCAAATCAGTGGAAGGTAATTCAGGCATTCCAGCGGAAGCAAGTGAGTGATTTTCATTTTGCGGGTTCTACGGGATATGCTTACAATGACCGGGGACGTGAGGTGCTGGAAGAAGTCTATGCGGATGTGTTCGGTGCGGAGGCAGCGTTGGTGCGTCCGCATTTTGCCTCGGGTACTCATACAATTGCCACTGCTTTATTTGGTGTGCTGCGTCCAGGGGATGAACTGTTATACATTACCGGGAGGCCTTATGATACCCTGCACAAAGTGATTGGTAAGCCCGGCGACGGGACAGGATCATTGCAGGATTTTGGCGTTACTTATGGAGAAACCGCACTGACAGCGGAAGGTAAAGTGGACTGGGAAGCGGTGGAGGCTGCTATCCATGCCAATACCAAAGTGATCGGTATTCAGCGTTCACGCGGTTATGATTGGAGAGCTTCGTTTAGTGTAGCAGATATTGAAGAAATGACAGCACGTGTGAAGGAAATAAAACCTGACGTCATTGTCTTTGTTGACAATTGTTACGGTGAATTTACCGAGAAGCTGGAACCTACTCAGGTCGGTGTCGATTTGATGGCAGGTTCGTTGATTAAAAATCCCGGTGGTGGCATTGCAGAAACGGGTGGATATATCTGCGGCAAACAAAAGTATGTAGAACTGGCATCCTACCGATTAACTGCACCTGGAATCGGTGGAGAAGTAGGTGCCATGTTAGGTACTACACGAGGCATATTTCAGGGACTATTCCTTGCCCCAACACTGGTTGGGCAAGCGGTTAAAGGGAGTGTATTCGCAGCTGCGGTCTTTGAGGAGATGGGATTTGAGACCAAACCTGCCTGGCATGAAGAGCGTACGGATTTGATTCAGGCTATTTCTTTTAGCGGACCAGAACATCTAATTGCTTTTGTACAGGGTATTCAGCGTGCGGCTGCCGTGGATAGCCATGTGGTGCCGGAGCCGTGGGATATGCCGGGTTATGAGCATCCAGTTATCATGGCAGCAGGTACGTTTATACAAGGGGGAAGTTTGGAACTATCCGCAGATGCTCCGATTCGTGAGCCTTATATTGGTTACATGCAAGGGGGCTTAACCTACTCTCATGTTAAATTTGGAGTGCTTATGGCTCTGCAAACGATGAAAGAACGTAAATTATTGTGAGTTTTTCTAACATGTCATTGACACTTTGCATCAGCTAAATGTACAATAAGGTGAATAATAGATCACTGGAAGGTTGATGACAAATGGGCGACGAAATTCGCAGAAATATGGCCTTATTTCCAATAGGTATTGTCATGAAGCTAACGGACTTGTCAGCACGTCAGATTCGTTATTATGAACAGCATAACTTGATAGTTCCTGCCCGTACATCGGGAAACCAACGTCTTTTTTCTTTTAATGACGTAGAGCGTCTGCTTGAAATTAAGGCGTTGATCGAGAAGGGTGTTAACATTGCAGGAATTAAACAAGTCATGAATCCGGTTACCAAGGAATCGGAGGAAGCTACGGTTATTACTGCAGATACGGAAGTCAAACGCCGTGAAATGTCCGATACTCAGCTTCACCGCTTACTGAAACAACAACTTGTTGCAGGCAAAAGACCAGGACAGGTATCCCTAATCCAAGGCGAATTATCACGGTTCTTCAATAAGAGATAATGCTTTGACCTACCTCTTGGTACAAGGTCGCCTTACTTTAAAATCAGGTCTCATCATTTAAGTATTTATAGAACAACAGATTCGTATATAGTCGTTACAGAAAGGGAGAGGTTAGAGTGAGTTATAGCAGAGAAGATATCCTTCGGATTGCGAAAGAGGAAAATGTTCGTTTTATTCGTTTGCAATTTACAGATTTGCTGGGCACTATTAAGAACGTTGAAATTCCGGTTAGTCAACTGGAAAAGGCATTGGATAATAAAATGATGTTTGACGGTTCTTCCATAGAAGGTTATGTGCGTATTGAAGAATCTGATATGTATTTATATCCTGATTTGGACACTTGGGTGGTATTCCCTTGGGTAACTTCGGATCGTGTAGCTCGCTTGATCTGCGATATTTACAAGCCGGATGGAGTTCCGTTTGCAGGTGACCCGCGGGGCATCTTGAAACGTGTACTTAAGGAAGCAGAAGAGTTGGGATACACTTCGATGAATGTCGGACCAGAGCCTGAATTCTTCTTGTTCAAAACGGATGAAAAAGGCGAGCCAACTACAGAACTAAATGACCAAGGCGGGTATTTTGACCTGGCTCCGATGGATCTGGGTGAAAACTGTCGTCGTGAAATTGTACTTAAGCTTGAAGAGATGGGCTTCGAAATTGAAGCATCTCATCATGAAGTTGCACCTGGTCAGCATGAAATTGACTTTAAATATGCAGATGCGATTAAAGCTGCCGACCAGATTCAAACGTTCAAGCTCGTTGTTAAGACGATTGCTCGTCAGCATGGTTTGCATGCTACCTTTATGCCAAAACCTTTGTTTGGTGTAAATGGCTCCGGTATGCACTGCAATCAATCGTTGTTTAAGGACAATGAAAACGTATTTTATGATGAAACGGACGAACTCGGATTAAGCCAGACGGCCCGCCACTATATGGCTGGTATTCTTAAACATGCACGTGCAATGGCAGCGATCACGAATCCAACGGTAAATTCCTACAAACGTCTCGTACCAGGTTATGAAGCGCCTTGTTATGTGGCTTGGTCTGCAAGCAATCGCAGTCCAATGATTCGGATTCCCGCGTCCCGTGGTCTGAGCACTCGCGTCGAAGTTCGTAACCCTGACCCGGCAGCGAATCCTTATTTGGCCTTGGCAGTGATGCTGAGAGCAGGTTTGGATGGTATCAAACGTCAGTTAGCTCTGCCAGCTCCGATTGATCGTAACATTTACGTGATGTCTGAGGAAGAGCGGATTGAAGAAGGCATTCCAAGTCTACCAGCAGACTTGAAAGAAGCTTTGTCTGAGCTTATTCGGAGCGAAGTTATCTCTGACGCACTGGGCGACCATGCTCTAGCCTACTTCTATGAGCTTAAGGAAATTGAATGGGATATGTACAGAACGCAGGTTCATCAATGGGAACGCGATCAATATCTGACTCTTTACTAAAATGTGAAATCCCTTGGCGCTCTAAGCGTTGAGGGATTTTTTTATTTGTGGTAGGTAAAAAATTTTATTAAGTTTATTTATAATTGCCCCCTAATTGCCCCCTAATTGCCCCCAAAAATTTTATTATCAGAATAAATTTTCAGTAACAGACTCATAGTTCTCCATGCTATTCATCTCTATTTTTTGGAGATGTGTGCATAAACGTTGGCTGTTATTTGGATGCTACTATGTCCAAGTCTCTCCTGTACATACTTCATTGTAGCCCTAGCTTCAAGTAGCAATAGCGCATGATGTTATATATGCGTTTGCCCGAACAGAAAGCATAACGCCAATCGCTTTCAAGGGGAAAATTTTTAAACTAACGCTGAATGCAAAATATGTGTTGGATGTCTTGAAAGTCTTTGAAAACGAAGTGACTACACTCGGGTATACTAGTTCCTCTAAGTCGCTCGCTTTCCAGAGTGACGAGTCGAGTTTCTACATTGTTCTTCCTTATAGGGTGACTGGTTAGATGAGTAAATACAATGGGAGAAAAATGATCTTTACTACTTATTACAGCGGCAGGCCGGTCTAAGATTAAGGAAGTTCGATTAGTGGAAACTATGGATAAGAAACAGATTTCTGTTTTTGAAAATATGCTAAATGATATTTTAGGAGCTTCAGCTAAACAGCAAGTGTCTTTTGGATAAGGGTATTTTGAGGATTGAAAACAGATAGTAGAATTTACAGGAATATAACTAAAAGTCCACATGTTAAAAAGAAGAACCCAAAGAGTATCGAAACAGAGCCTCTAAATTTCATGTCATCAATGTAAGCATCACTTGGTTCAGAGTCACCTTTGATCTTCCAGGCTTCGTTTACACGCCATCCCCAAGTGGGATTTCGTTTACTTAAAATACCAAGTGAGAAAAAAATAATCGCAATAAAAATAAGCATGAATCCCATTTGATCAACCCCTTTAAGTAAACTATACCAAAAAAGAACGACAGATGGAAAGTATCGTCTCTCAAGGACAGATAGAAGAAAAATAAGAGGGCTTTGCCCTCCATGTTATGGTTCAATTTTAATCTGAGTAGGCAACAGCATTAAAACTTTCTATTCCTATTCGGGTAGCATCTGCTGTGCAAAATAGATATAAGGTATACACCAATTCATTTGAAGGTAGTAGAGGGATATTGTAATCGGAAGCATTTATGGTGACGACCTGTACAGCGTTTGGGTTTGCTTCGGAGACACTTACAGAGTAAAGGGCGTAAGCAACAAGCGAATCGAAATTGCCTCTAACAATGGAAAAAGAAATAACGGAGTCGAATGGTGGTGGGGTAGGAAATGCAAGCTCAGCTATCCCGGATAATTGTACACGCATGTTTTCCCCTGCGCCCGTTACATCTAAGCCAAGCTCAGCAATGGCAACGGGTGTATGGCTGGCAAGGGAATAGAGATTGTATTACCGTAACTTGCGTTTTGAGATGTTCGAGCATCTAACAATCTAGTCATTATCTCATCTCCCTTTTTGGGTAAAGGATTTGCAAGCTGGAAATATAAAAATACAGACAGTGTAGGATTTGGACCGGTTGATTGAACTGGGTATTAAGCTTCGAAGGATGAGCTGTAATAATGCTAACACGATAGGGTCAGACCTATGCCTATTTTCCTGAAATGAAGTCAATAGCCCAATCTTTTTGGTTAATTGCACAATAAGCTACTTTGACTAGACTTTGGAGGTGACCATTAATTATGTTTCGACATTATTGTTGGCAGAAGAATATGCATCGGAGAAAATTTAGAAGATGTGTAGTTAAAAAAGTCAAAGTGTTACCGAAAGTTATTGTTAAAGGGATCCGAGGACCTCAAGGACCTCAAGGACCTCAAGGACCTCAAGGACCTCAGGGACCGCAGGGACTGCCGGGTCCACAGGGAGTTCCAGGCGCTCAAGGCCAGCAAGGGCTACAAGGTTTTCAAGGAATTGTCGGACCAACAGGACCAGCAGGAGCAGTAGGACCAGCAGGACCAGTGGGACCGGCAGGAGCGGTAGGTCCAGCAGGTCCAGCGGGGGCGGTAGGACCAGCAGGAGCAACGGGGGCAGCAGGGCCTGCAGGAGCCGGGATAACAGACTTCTTAAGTGTTTTCCGAGCAGATCCTGGTACGGGAACTGACACAGTTCCGGGTAACTCACCAATTACCTTTACAGGAGTTTTAGCTAATGTTGGTGGTGCATTTACTTTCACTCCTCCATCTACAACGATAACAATCAACGAAACGGGGAGCTATCTAATAGATTTTACAATTCATAACCAAGGTGATGCTAACTTTAACCTTACCGTAAATGGAATCCCTGTTACCCCTGTTCCCTTCACGGGTAACGGTGGCGGACCAATTTCGGCAGAAGTCATTATTACTGTAGGAGTCGTTCCTACAACTATTCAATTGGTAAATGCAAGTGCAACCCCAGCCCAACTTCATAACTTTACCAATACCACTCTTACTATATTAAAGTTGACTGTTTAAGCCATTCTTAATGATATATAGAACATTATATGTAGCCGCCTTAGAAAAGACTGTACGATTTCCATCGTCAGTTTGTCTAATTACACTCATAGTAAGCAGACGCATTTATGAGGGGATTGTGTAGCATGGCAAGAGAACGTAGTGGCAGTAATAAGAACCATTAAACACTACCACTACTCCAAAGCCTATCTTCAAAGTTGAAATGGATAACATTGTAAAAAAGATGATATTATTCAGACATAGAAATATGAATGCTAAGAAGGTCGGGAAACTTCTCCCACCTTCTTTTTTGTTGTGACAAATCGGAACTATTGCTTTGATCCGTCAGGTACGACAAACTCATGAGCGGCAATCAATATAAATTTTCTTTTTTGATTAGTCGCGAAAAATGGGAAGCTACAGAAGAACGGGCCGAGGTCGATTGGCCTAAAGTTGAGCATTGCATAAGGAAGCCTTTAACCTTGTGTTGGTAGAAGGACTGACGGAGGAAGAATACAAGAATGTAGACGAAGAGGGCATTAAGGAGTTGGATGGCCTCTTAGAACGATTTCTATAAGGGGTTGTTTCCACCTGATGAAGTTTATGAGCCTACGACGAAGAAGACCAAGAGGTTCCTGAGGATGATCGGAAAATAAACTGGATAGAATTTTGGGCTCTATGCGTGAGTAATGGTATTTCTGATTCAGAATAGACTAATATGACCATTCCAAAGATTAGAGCGCTCATGAAGGCCAAGAACAGAAACCGGGAATTCGAAATCATTCTCCACGCTGGTAAGGTGGAAAATAAAAAGCCGAAGAAGGTCAAGTCGCTATCTGATCTTGGTTTCTTCGCAAAGTAAATTAAGAAGCATCCGCAAACATGAAGTGCTCCTGCAAAGTAAACAGCTATCAAAAAGCAATAATTAAGCAGCCTGAGAAGGAGTCAGGTTGTTTAGTTTCTCTTGAAAGCGTTCATGGTTGTAGAAATGGATATACTTTTGAACGGCATTCTCCACCTGTTGAGCTAATGGAAGGAGTGGAGATAGAAACACTCGGTTTTAAAATGACTGAAGAAGTTCTCTATACATGCCTTGTCCCTGCAGTTCCTTTTTCGGGACATGTCGGCCTGTATTCCGTCTCGCTTGAGCAGGTTGGTATATTGGCGAGAGGTATATTGAAATTCTTGGTCGCTATACAGTAGAACACCTCGAGCATCCTGTCGCTTCCTTGCCTTTTTCACCGTATCTAACACCAGGCTCAAATCGTTTCTGCGGCTGATCTGTTAGGCAACAATTACGTTGTTAAAAAGATCCTGAATCGCGGAAGGGTAGGGTCTCTGTCCATTGAACATGAGGTAAATGGTGTCTATTACCCACTTCTTATTCGGCAGGTCAGCCTTAAGCTCCCAGTTCAGATGATTGCCAGAAATGACCTAGGGTTCTTTCTTGGCATAGTAGGGTCTTTTCCTACGAATGATCGCCTTGGTCCCCAGTTCACCCATAAGTCTCCGTACGCACTTATGATTCATATGTATGCTGTGGATTTGATTCAATTAAACCTTTATCCTGCGGTAACCGTGTATTCCCTTTAGTTCCTCGTCACATGCTATGATTTTTAGCTTCATAGCTTCATCTTTCCGCTGTTTGGGTGAAATAACATCTTCCATGTTATCCACTTATAAAAACCACTTTTGGACACTCGGTCCAGTTTACATAGTAGTACGAAGTTATGTCCCTTACTAAGCAATTCTTGGATCACCGCAAACTTTTTACTCTTGGGTACAGCCTCCATCCCTCCTTTGACATCTGCAAGAGCTTTTTTAGCATTTCATTTTCTGCTTCGAGGCGTTTCAGCTTGACCTCCGGATCTTCGGGGCGTGTTCGAGGTCTGCCGATGCCTGGCCCTTTTGCTATGTCTCGTTTTCCTCTAGATCTTTCATTCCCTCGGCTTTAAAGTGTCTCGCCCATCGGCGAACCAGCGAAGCGTCAATCTCCATTTCTCGTGCCACGTTTTTATATCCGATTCCCTTTTTGAGGTACAGATCCACTGTCTTTATCTTGAAGCTCACATCGTAAGTTTTTCTTATTTCTCCCATAGAAAAATCCCCTCCATAATAGACAGATTAGATGGCTTGCTCTTTTCTGTCTACTATGAGAGGAACATATCACACTTGGAGAGGTTTTTACTTTTGAACGAATGAAAGGAGCCAATTGGGGGCCAGTGCAAGCCTAATATATGTATATCTCAGATTGCGAAAATGACATGAGAAAAGGAAATAATATGATGAAGCGAATCGGAGTTTTTTTATTGATATCACTGCTGCCAGCACTCGCTACTTTATCCGTATGTGGTTTCCATATAAGCGGATTGATTTTACTTTTTTCATTGATCTTACTGACATACATGTATGTGCTTATAAATGAACAGATTCATTTTGCTCAATACGCAAAGTCCTCTATGGAAAGATTTAATCGTGACGTAGAATAATTTTCTTCTTGTAACTATAATAAGTGGTTTCAACAATGTTCCTAACTACTTCGGCTTGTTTAGAAATTACAATTTTCTCCGGGATATATACCTCCACCAGGGCCTAATAGTTTTGTCTGGCAGTTAGAATAATTTTACAGGTAAGACAGGTCGAAGAATTAGGGTTGATTCATTCGGACTTGTGGCTTATGTCTTAACAGGACAAGAGACCATTTCTTTAGGTCGAAGAGGTTCGGGTGGTAGCTTAATGCTCTTGGGTCGTAGAAATCCTGTAGGTGGGGGTAGCAGTTCATGTTCAACATAATTGTTTACGACAATATCTTCCAATGGTAATATGAGAACGAATAAACCGTTAGTGGAGGCATTTAGATGAATAAAAAGATGTATATGTTTATAGGTGCTTTACTTGGAGTACTGCTAGCTAATTCTGGTGGAGCTGCGGCAGATCAAGTGAAATTACTAGTTGGGAAGACTATTGCAGGGGAATACAATGTGAGAGTAAATGGAACAACATTGTCTGAAAACGCTATTGCCGTCGATGGTACAGCGTATGTACCTTTGCGTTCGATCTCAGAATCTTTGGGGGCGAACCTAGCGGTGAAGGGGAAAACTATTGAAATTGCAACAGGAACTCCTTCTTCAAATGTGGTTGTTAAAGAGCAGTCACAAGCTATAGCTTTGAAAGATAACCCATATACCAATTGGTCCAAGGAACTAATTGTAAAGCACATTGGAACTGTGGAAGAATTGATCGAAATACTTAATAATAATATTAAAAAATATGAAAAGTCATTGACTGACATCGATAGAAAAATAGGTGCGGCGGGCGACGATCAAAGACTTATTGAGCGCATTGAAAAAAGCGCCACTAAGACAAAAAAGGAATTACAAGAATCCAAAGACAGTTTATTAGAGCATAAAAAAGAGCTAGAACAACTTAAAGCAGCATTAGCTACTTAAATAAATATGTAGTAATCTAGTAGCAAACAAAAATTATATACTGTATACACAAAAGCCCTCTTAAACAGAGGGCTTTTACTCTTATATAAGGGAATTAGTATTAGACTGCACTCAAACAAAATAAACGGCAGCTATGGACGAGAAAATAAAATCCTAGACTGCCGTTTTTTTATTGAACTATTTTGTCCCTTTAGTCAATCTCTTCCCTTTTCATAAAGGTTGTTGTGCAAAGCTTTCTGTCGTTGAAATCATGTCTTACTCCAAGTCACTTTGTAAAATTCTAATCCCCACCGAGTTCAACCGTTTTCGTAGCGACACGGTCATGAAATTCCCGATCATGCTCCACGAATACAATGGTCGGCGTGTACTCAAGCAGCAGCTCTTCAATTTGCATCCGGGAAATCACGTCGACAAAGTTGAGCGGTTCGTCCCAAATATGCAGATGAGCCTCCTCACATAGGCTTCTCGCGATCAGAACCTTCTTCTTCTGACCGCCGCTAAACGCCGATATATCCTTCTCAAACTGGATGCGGGCGAAATCCAGCTTACGCAACACGGCCTTAAATAAGCTTTCGTCAATTCTGTGCTCTGCTGCATAATCGGAAAGCGTTCCTCGCAGATGAGAAGTATTCTGGGATACATAGGAAACGCGAAGCTGCGGCTCCCGCTGAAACGTTCCTGTATAGTGTAGCGTCTCATCGTTGAGCAGGCGGAGTAAGCTAGACTTACCTGAACCATTTGGACCTGAAATTGCAATCCGATCTCCTGGTTCGATCGTCAGACTAACGTTCTTGCAAACCGCTCTTTCCCCATAGTAAATCGTGACGTGATCCAACATCGCCAGTTCCGATTTGGGATACACGAGCTGAGAGATCGCAAGGCTTTCTGACTGTTCGATATTTCGGAGCAGTTTCGATTTTTCCTCTAAAGCTGCGTGTTGCCGCTGTTCGATGGATTTCGAGCGTTTCATCATTTTTGCTGCCTTATGCCCGACGTATCCCTTGTCAAGCTTGGAACCGGAATTTCGTGTGCCGTTTTTTGATTTTTCGGTCTCGAAAGACCAGCCGCTAGTACGTTTAGCAGAAGCTGATAAACGTTGTATATCTTTGTACAGTTTTTCGTTTTGTGCCATTTCAAACGTATCCTGGCGAGTTTTGTTCGTCCACCAGCTCGAGAAGTTGCCTTTTTGGATTTCGATATTCGTTTTGTTGATCGATAGAATATGATCCACGCAGCGGTCGAGAAAAGCCCGGTCGTGTGAAACAAGAATAAAACCGCGCTTCGTATTCAGATAATCGGCGACAAGCTTGCGTGCGTGCAAGTCGAGATGATTGGTCGGCTCGTCGATGAGCAGAAATCGATTGTCTTGGATGAATAACACGGCCAGCAATACCTTCGTCTGTTCTCCTTGGGACAGCGATTCGAATGGCCGGTACAACACGTCTTCTGAAACCTTAAGCAAGTTCAGTTCGCGCATCAACTTCCAGTTCTCATAGTTTGGCACGATCTCCTCGACGACGTCTAAGGTCAAATACTCAGGGTGTTCGACGGGAAACGGAAAATAATCAAAGGCGACTGGTGTGGAGATCGTACCGCTGTATTCGTACTTCCCCTGAAGCAGGTTTAAGAACGTAGTTTTCCCCCGACCGTTTCTCCCCGTAAAGCCCAACTTCCAGTCTGTATCAATTTGAAAATGAACATTTTCAAATATGGGGTCATAGCTGCCTGGATAGGCAAAAGTAAGATTGGTCACCTGAATGGCGGGCATGGCAATCATCCTTTCGTTTGGAAATAAAAAAGAGCCGCAAGAAAGGTGCTTTCTTGCGGCTCTAATCCATACGAGGAAATACGACCCCATTCCAAGGGGCCGTATGACTGTCCGGAGAGGGAGCGCAAACGAAACGCAGAGCTTTCTTGCAGAGATGAAATAAAACGACCACAGCCGATCGCTGAGTCCGTTCTTTTCGTGATCTCGAAGCAAGAAAGTCCTACATATATCCGTTCAACTCCCATCATCAAATTACATTCAGTTTATCACAATGGTAATTTAACTACAACCTGCGTAGTCCCGTTTAGGCTGAAGCCTCACGTAGGTCGACATGCTATTTAGATTGATTAATGTTATTCAACTATCCTGTTCGTTCGTATTAGGTTAATAACATATGGGTTTTTAAAATCCGTAGCGTTATAGCAGCTGAAGCAATCTAAGATATAAGTATGAAAGCCTCTGATAACTCAGGGGCTTATTTTGCGTACAATGAAAGGTGAGATCAGTAATGGATATACTTACAATTCACGGGGTAAGAGGATTTATTGATGGAAACGGCACGCCGCAATTGAATTTGGAGGATGTGGCTCGAGGATTAGGATTTACAGACAAATCCAAAAGTACAGAGTATGTCAAATAGGATAGAGTGAGGCAGTATTTATCGGATTTGAAGTTTTCGACAGAAGTGTCGAAAGATACTTTTATTCCCGAAAACATCTTTTATCGACTGGCAATGAAGGCAAGAAACGAAGTAGCTGAAGCATTTCAGGCCAAGGTAGCTGATAAAATATTGCCGTCGATCAGGAAGCATGGAATATATGCTACGGATAATGTGATTGACAATATCCTCAATAATCCTGACTTTGGAATTGAACTGGTGACTAAGCTCAAGGAAGAACGTGCTGCCAGAGTACAGGCGGAAAGGACAAATGCAATCCTAATGCATGTAAACAAAACGTATACGGCTACAGAGATTGCCAAGGAACTCGGATTTAAGTCAGCAATTGCGCTTAACCATGATTTAGGCAATCGAAAGATTCAATTCAGGCAGAATGACACATGGTTGTTGTATAGCAGATATGCGGATTGCAGCTATGTTGAAATCAAACAAGAAGTTCTTGATAACGGTAAAGTGATCTATCACCGCAGATTTACTCAGTTAGGTCGTGAATGGCTTTTGAAAATTTATAATAAGGAACAATCAAAGGCATCTGTAAGTTAAAGGTGTCTTTTTTGCTGTCCAAGGAGGTGATGAAACCCGTGGCAAAAATAAAATCCGCATTGGATATACAAGTGGATCTAACAAGGCCAGTTGAAGAATTGACTGAGGTCATTTCTGCTGTCATTGCTTCGCAGCCAGCACGCCGGAAAGAAATACTTATAGGTTTGGATATAGCAGTAGGAAGTGCTTTAGCAGAAATACAGGCAGCAGGTCAATGCGGCAAGACATCATTCAAGAGGCGGGAGCGGAAGCTTTGCAGCGTGCGGATGTTGATTACATCAAGCGCGGCGTGGACGACATTCGGCTCGAACAGAGGGTGCAGGTCCAAAGGATTGATGCCTTATCCGAACGGGTTACGCGGGTTGAAGAATCAGCGAAACAGGCTCATAAACGACTTGATCGAAAAGAAGAAACGGGAGGAATTTAACAATGGATTGGAATACAGTATGGTCGTTAATCGACCCTAAATTGTTAATCGTTGTAGCTGTTGTATTAGGGAATGAATTAAGACTAGTCCACGTTAATGTGTCTCCTTTGCCAACAGTTTTATAGACATATTCTCTCCCGTTACCCTGCAAACTCCAAGTGAGATTTGATGTTCCTTTATTCCGAACTTTAATCTTTACATGTCCACAATCTTTTTTAACAGTTGTTGAATTTATCGTTAAATAACGGAAAAAGATTCTATCTGCCAAAGTTTGATAGAATCTTTTTTTTGCAGGACAAATTCCCCCTAACTTCGACACTCATGGAATGACAACAGGATTGGGGAAAGAATTCGATCTGAGCATGAAAGAGGTCAATGAATTTATCACATGGTACGAAAGTAAGCAGGATGGATCTGGATCGGCTTCATATGCCATCAATAAGCACGATAACAATAAAGGACCATTCAGCAACCGCAAGGATTACATGCTATACGATCGTATTCTGACGTTTGAAGTAAGTGAATACTTTAAATAAATCGAAAAGCTCTGTTACCTTAATTGGTCTGCAGAGCTTTTAACTGTTCACGGCTTTTAGAATATATCCAGGTATTCTTTCTGGAATTTGATGAAATCTTGCACACTGTCGTGATAGGTAAATCTACCGCCATTTTTATCAATAATCCAGTTGATCTTCTCGTCATTTAACAAGATTCCATACATGCAGTGATTAAGCAGTTCAATTTGCTTTTCATCCCTAATTCGGATCAAATGTTTTTCTTCTTCGACAATGAGGTACCATTTCGTTTCTGTTTCATCTACATCTACATCTACGTCTACATCCGCATCTACATACAGTATTGATACCGACAAGGGGAATGGCCAGTCAAACCAATGTCCTCGCTTTTCTTCTCTATAACCTTCAAATGCCATGGTTATTTCCCCCTACTTGGATAATTTATATCTAACGTGCTGCGATTGTACGCTTAATTGGAAACTGTTTTACGGAAGTGGCAGCTATCCTCAGCCTTTGGCATCTTGGCACCAATCTGGTGAATGACCTGCTGTTTGAGGCTGGTACTAGCTGGGATACGTCTGTTTAGGCTGGGCTAACGGAGTTGTGAACTCTGGATTTTATTATAAATTTCTCATTTGCTCAGGTTTTTAAAGACAATGCTGGTTCAAGGAAACATTTGCGGCAGCCCTTTTTGACATTGGACGACACAGGCTTTTAGGAATACACACATTAAGTTTACTGCTAGTTCTTACTGGCTCAGGAATATCGCCCCCATATTCTTTCCATGGCTTCACGTACACCATCGTAAACTTCTGCAAAAGTTCAGTGTCGCTTTGGCAACCGTCTAATCCGCTATTGTTGCGCAATAGTTGTATCCTCTTTTATCGTTCATTGTTCTGATCTGTATAGTATACGGAAAACGACAGGTAACAAAGAAGTTGAGCGCTTTGTTACCCGATATCAAAACGCTACTACCAATACTCTACAGTTATTCTACTGAGCAATGACGTGGGCCCAACATGAACGAACTGGAGTTGAAAACAGGTAGCAGTGTAGTGGACATAAAGGCGCGTCTGCTGGCTTTGGAAGAGGGGGACAACAAGAGCGATATACGCTCTATATTGTAATCATAGAGGGCTGGAATGGTGACCCAAAGATCATTACATTTTCTCGTATGGAAATAGGCGCTGTATTAAACCTCCAATGATATGGAGCTTATTTTTTGTACTCGGAATATAATTTGCGCATAACACATCAGGAGGCTGCACTCATGTCTTGAATGTATCTTATTTCTGAAGTGGTTTGTTTCTTATATTTAAAACAAATGGATGGAAAAGATCGGATATATATAATTACATTTTTTCCTATTCTAGATAAGGTGGTAGAATGAAAAAAATAGGTAGGGTCAAAAGTGAAAACCCCTTATTCACAGTCTGTTTTACACCATAACCAAATTTTAATGTGGCTTTGTGTTCTTTCGTTTTTTAGTGTGTTAAATGAAATGGTTCTTAATATCTCTTTACCTGATATTGCTGATGAATTCAATAAAACACCAGCCGTTACAAATTGGGTAAATACTGCCTTTATGCTAAGTTTTTCTATAGGAGCCGCTGTATACGGAAAGCTATCTGATCAGTTAGGTATTAAAAGGTTGCTTCTGTTTGGAATGATAGTGAATTGCATAGGATCATTAATTGGATTTATGGGACATACTTTTTTTCCAACACTTATCTTGGGGCGATTTATACAAGGGATTGGTGCAGCTCCATTTCCTTCACTTGTGATGGTCGTAGTTGCTCGCTATATCCCAAAAGAAAACAGGGGCAAGGCATATGGCCTCATCGGGTCTATCGTAGCAATGGGTGAAGGGATAGGACCGGCTATTGGTGGGATGATTGCTCATTATATTCATTGGTCTCATTTACTGCTTCTTCCTGTTCTAACATTTGTCACTGTTCCCTTCCTGATAAAATTATTGAAAAAGGAAGTCATATCAAAGGGTTCACTTGACATTGCAGGAATCGTGCTTATATCTCTAGGCATTGTAATGTTTATGTTGTATACAACGTCTTACAGAATTTCTTTTCTGGTGATAAGTATTCTTTTCTTCTTGATCTTTTTAAAACATATCAGACAAGTAACCATTCCTTTTGTTGATCCTTCATTGGGGAAAAATACTGCATTTATGATAGGAATCCTTTGTGGCGGACTTATGTTTGGTACCGTAGCTGGATTTGTTTCTATGGTCCCTTATATGATGAAAGACGTTCATCACTTAAGTACCGCAATGATTGGCAGTGGAATTATTTTTCCTGGAACGATGAGTGTTATTTTCTTTGGTTTCCTTGGAGGAGCACTTGTTGATAAGAAAGGTTCCTTACATGTGCTAGCAGTCGGCGTTGCATTTCTTGCCATCAGCTTTTTGATAGCTGCTTTCTTTATTGAAATGACACCTTGGCTGATGTCTATTATTATAGTCTTTGTTTTCGGTGGTCTTTCTTTTATTAAAACAGTAATATCCACTATTGTTTCAAGTAGTTTAAGACAAGAAGAAGCTGGCGCAGGAATGAGCTTGCTTAATTTTATAAGCTTTTTATCAGAAGGAACAGGGATTTCAGTTGTAGGAGGCTTATTATCAATACGTTTTATTCATCAAAAATTTATACCAATCATTAATTTTCCATCTGCTTATTTATATAGCAATATGTTATTGATTTTTACAGTGGTCATTATAATTAGCGGGATTTTAACTGTTATTGTATATAGACGTTCAGTTTCAGATTCCTGATAAGAGCAGAAAAGGATTACATGCTGAAAATGATCGCATCCTCACGTTTGAAGTAAGTGGATACTCTAAATAAATCAAAAGCTCTGCTAACCTTAATTGGTTGGCAGAGCTTTGTTTGCTGATCAGTTTGATTTTAAGCTAATTTGAATGCTTAAACTTATAATACCAAAAAATCGCTTTTTCACGGGCTGTGGAAAAGCTAGAATATAGCATAGTATCAACTCCGCCGATTACAAAGTTATTTTTAGCATAGAATCGACAAGCTAAAACATTCACATCCTGTGTTTCAAGCATAAGACCAACAAGGTTATTCTGCTTAGCCCACTCGGTTGCTTTACTCAATAAGGCTGCTCCGATTCCCTTGTGTCTCCAGTCTTTAGCGACGGCAATATCCTCAATTAGAGCATAGCCATTCCAATTAGTACAAAGTTTAATTTGTCCAACACAGTCGTTCTTATCATAATATAAAAAAATAGATTTTCCTTGTTCATCAATATAACTGATATCAACGTCATCATCCTCATACTGTTTAAAATATGGTTCGGGAAAACTTTCTTCTATATATGTCCAATTATCGTTCTCGTATTTAGGTATAATCCTTCCTGACACAATAAAGCCGTTATTCTCATTTGACTTCTTAAAATCTCCCATATTCGAAAGTGACATTTTAATTATCATGGCTTGTCTCCTCCTGGTTTAATTTCTCTATGCACACTATTCTAAAAGAGAACCACCTTTTCCTGTCTGTTAGATTTATAAAAAGAGCAAAATTGTAGCGACTGTTCAACTATGTGTGATATTCTACGATCTCGTCCGCTTGCTTCAACGATTCATAGCAGTAGTTAGGTGTGCTGTTTAACACTAAAAAAAAGCAGGAAGAATCCTTCCTGCTTTTGCTTGAAAACGATTATTAACGTCTGCGTTGTCTATCATTCACGCTAAACAGATTAACAGCCAGTGCGTTACCTCTTGCACGCGCAACAGCTCTTTGATTCGAACGGATGTTTGATCTTCTTCTTCTCAAATCACGTCTGCAATGTCTTCTGCTCATATGATCACCTCCCTTCAAGGAAATGAAGGTACGGATGAATCTTAGTGGTGTTTATGCTTACGCTTGGAAATTTTGATATTCAAGGCATTGGTTGCTAGTGCATTTCCGCTTCCTGTTTTAGCAGCTGCGGCTTGAAAGACTTTAACGACCAGATATCTGTTTTTTCCGATGCGATGCTTATACGTTTTAACTCTATTTCTGATCATCTGCATGTCTCCTTTGCTTAGGTCTGCTATATACTATGTCAATTATGATAGTAATGTATCAGCATAAATCTATTAAAAGCAAAAAGAAGCTGGTACCTATATTCCTAATGGTTAACAAAAAACTCATGCGAACCTGTCTTCGCCATTTCAACTTTACGTTGCAGAAGAATGTTACAGGCAGGTCGGCATGAGTCTAATAGTGTAGATAAAGATAATAAGCAGTTAGTATGAAAATTATTTACTATTAAGAGTGTTAAGTTTTTTCTCGTAGTACGCCTCTTGAGCAAGAATATGATTCAGTTGTTCAGAGAGCAGTTTATATTCTTGGCTGTCTTCTGGGTAATTGTTTCTTTCGGAAATTACAGCTTCGAGTTGCTTTTCTAAATACCTGAAATGGATAAGTATTTGTATGTACTGAATACGATCGTAGGTTGTTATGTGTGATTTCTCTTCTGCATACAAATGATCCATTGTTGGTACTACACAGTTTATGGCGATAAATATCACAACAAACGCTGAAATTATAATTTTTTTCATTTAATTCCTCCTACAGAGCTATGAGTAATTAATATACCATATTTATCTAAAACAAAGAAAGATCTATTAGTTTTGCCCATCAATATAGCTGCTCAAGATCAGTGGGTGATTATTTGAGATGAGGAGGCTGATTTTATAGTAGAAACAATAGGAATAGGTTGCTGAAATGAAAAAATAGTTGTGAGATACATAGTATACATAATAACAATACAAAACCGGCTTGCCCTAGGCAGCCGGTTTTGTATTAGTGGTTAGAATAACGGGGAAGAAAGAACGAGAAATCAGTGGAAGTCCCGGAAGAGTCCTACAACCTTGCCTAAAATGCTGACGTGTGTCAGGCGAAGCGGTTCAAAGGCTGGGTTTTCAGGTTGAAGCCGGATATGATCTTTTTCTTTGTAGAAGGTTTTAACTGTAGCTTCGTCTTCATCTGTCATAGCTACAACAATATCGCCATTATCAGCGGTCTGCTGCTGACGTACGATTACATAGTCTCCGTTAGCAATCCCAGCCTCAATCATGCTTTCGCCTACAACAGATAACATGAATATTTTATCCTCACCAACAAAGTGTTGGGGAAGAGGAAAGTAATCTTCAATATTTTCTGTCGCCGTAATAGGAAGGCCAGCAGTTACTTTGCCGACGACGGGGACACGACTAATGGAGTAATTAATCAAGTTGCTGTTATCCGATTCGTCTTGACCGAGTAACTCAATAGCCCGTGGTTTTGTAGGATCGCGTCGAATGAGTCCTTTTTTCTCTAAACGATCCAAATGACCGTGAACCGTAGAACTGGAGGCCAATCCGACAGCCTCGCCTATTTCGCGTACAGAAGGGGGGTATCCCTTTAGACGCACTTCATTGCGGATAAATTCAAGAATGGCCTGCTGGCGGCTCGAAATCTTAGACATACCGTATCAACCCCATTTAGTAACGTTTGGGAAAATTATAGCATAGAACCTCCGTTCGTACAAACATAAGTTCTAAATAATCCCTAAAAATAATCGCGAACTTTTGTTCTCTTTTCTATTGAACAAAACAAATGTTCGTGTTATATTGTGAAAACATAAGAACAAACGTTTGGAGGTCGCAGCCAATGATGAAATATAGCACTTATCAAAGTATTTTTCCGATGAATTCAGAAAATTTGCAGGAGACCCGAAAAGAGGGTAGAGCGCATTTTATGCAAATTATTACTAATACTCTTTTAGTTAAGCTTCTTATTTTAGTGATTGTTGCTTGGATTGCAGGGGCAGGTGTACTTACGGTTTTCGCGGCACCTTCAGCTTCCAAGGAAGAAGTGACTAAACTGACCGTACAACCTGGAGATACGTTGTGGGAGATTGCCGCAAATCATAAACCGGAACGAATGGATACACGGGTATATATAGAAGGAATTGTGCGGATTAACGGTTTGGAGGATCGGGGAGTACAGGCAGGTCAGGTACTCAAGCTTCCTAACTTCTGATCTATAGACAATTAGAGCTTGTCAGGGAGCGTAATGCGGGAGCCTTGACAAGCTCTTTTCTACATGTCAAAGTGTATTATATCTTTGCTTTTATGGAGGGGACACAATTTGGATATAGACAGCTTAGTTCAGCGCATCAATGAATTAGCGCGCAAAGCAAAATCCGAGGGTTTGACGGAAGAGGAAGCCACAGAGCGCGCCAATCTTCGGGAAATTTATTTAGGTAACATTCGCCGTAATTTTCGGCAGCAGCTTGAAACGATTGAATTTGTGGACGATGATACATCGAAGGGAAATGACGGGCTGAAGCATTAAAGTTGTTAAAGCGCCCAAGCCTGCAATTTGCCTTTTGTTTTAGGTACCGTTCTCGGTATCTATATAGATCAGCTTTGAGGCAATTGTTTTATTGTAATATATCTGGGAAGGAATTGAGAGATGGCCCGATCATTTGAAAGAAAAGTACGCAAAAACACAGCGCATTTAAATAAATCGCGCAAAAAGCAAGGCATTCAAACCATTAATGGCGCAGGTTCTGCAATGGATATTTTCCGTGGCCGTAACATTACTGTGCCAATTATGCTGGCTGGTCTTTCTGTATTGTACATGCTTATGAGTTACTTTTTGACTAAGACTGGCATGCGAGGAATGGATTGGCTTGTATTCGGCCTCTACTTGATGCTGGCTGTTATCTTTTTCATCCGTCGTCCTTATCTGAAAGTGGGAAAGGATACTCTCTATATGCTGAAAGGTGGTAGAGAACGTCCAATGACGGCTGGGGACATGAAAGCCATCAAGATTGAAAAGGGTTACGTAACCGTTGAAAGAAAAGGTAAGGGCGGTAATTTCATTTTCACAAAATCATTAGGTCGCTATGACACGGATGCCATTGCAGAGCGACTTGAGAAGTTTGCGCTATCCAATCAGATACAGGTGGACAAGAAATAACTGATTTAGCCTGTAGCTCTTTAATAAAGGCCGTATGATGTTATTTCATATAACATGCTGCGGCCGCTTGCTTAATATGGGCACACATAACGATTCAAATACTTAACCGAGCAAATAGGTGTACATATACTGTGGAAAGAGAGTGGATAATTCAGATGACGATTCAGGCGGTAATGTTTGATCTTGATGATACCCTTTTATGGGATGAACGTAGTGTAGAAGAGGCATTTGATGCAGCGTGCCAAACAGGCTCCCGTGAAGCAGGCGTTGATCCGAAAACTCTGGAGGAAGCGGTACGTAAGGAAGCACGCGCTTTGTATGAATCCTATGAAACCTTTAGTTTTACTCAAATGATCGGCATTAACCCGTTTGAAGGATTGTGGGCGAATTTTACAGCAGGTGAGCAACCTGAATTCCGCCAATTGGAACAGTTGGCCCCTGTTTATCGAAAGGAATCATGGCGCAGAGGACTCCAGCAACTAGGGATAGATAATGAGAAGTTGGCGGAAAAGCTAGCTATCCAATTTGCTTCGGAAAGACGCGCGCGTCCACATGTATATGAAGAAACGTTTGAGATTCTAGAACAATTGAAGGGACATTACAAACTGTTATTGCTGACAAATGGCTCCCCTGATCTACAACAGGAGAAACTGGATGGAGTTCCTCAATTAGCTCCTTTTTTTGATCATGTTGTCATTTCAGGTTCATTTGGTCGAGGCAAGCCTGATCCGTCTATATTCCAGCATGCTTTGGGGCTTCTTGGTATTGAGCCTGAACATGCTTTAATGGTAGGAGATAAGCTGACGACTGATATTCAAGGAGCGTTGGCAGCAGGTGTACACTCGGTGTGGGTGAACCGGAACGCTAAAACCAATACCACAGAGATCAAGCCGAAGTTCGAAATCAAGCATCTGTCTGAATTGGACGGAATTATTCAATCGTTAAAGTAAGAAATCCATAATCTTTAGAAACGAGTATTAGAAAAACTCCCTTCGCTCGATTGTTACAGAGCAGAGGGAGTTTTTTTATTCATACAAGGATAAATTCGTAATTATGCTTTAATGAAGGTTGGATCTTCATACGGTTCGGCAATCCAGCCATTTTCTTCGATGAACAATCGGATTGCGACGATCTTTTGATTCTCCATTAAAGTGAAGAAGTGAGGTATATTTTCAGGTACGGAGATAACGTCCCCCGGTGAAAGCTCTACGTTAAAATAGCCGATCTCTTCAGGGCCTTTAATGATGAAGATGCCTTTACCAGCGACAATGGCACGGATTTCATCCTCGGTGTGGGTGTGAATTTGCTCAAACTTGGACAGCAGCTCGTCCAAATTCGGCGTTGCTTCAGATAAAGTGATAACGTCCCATATTTTATATCCGCGACGTGCGGCTAAATCCTTGATTTCGGGTTCAAATGTTTTGAGAACAGCGGCCTTTTGATCATCTGTTAAGGTAAAGTTCTCTTGCAGCTCCCCGGACAATTTGGAAGCATCCCAATGTTCATACAATATCTCGTGACTCTCCAGAAATTCACGTACTTGTTCTTCACCGCTAATTCGTTCGTTCGTATTACGTATTAAGATTTCGGCCATATATTTATTCCCTCTTTTCCACTTGGATTAATGTTGTATAAAGAATACCATGTCTTGAAACGTTGTACAATACAGGATTTCAACATTTTATAATGCAAATGACTATAGCTAAAAGGTCAGGGTTAAGTACGTTCTGTAATGCTACAAACTATAAAAATGGATTAGAGAAGTCGTTTTTACAAAGAACAACCTGTATAAAACGTATGTTTTTACTTCAATCTATCTAAATGATACGGTTTCTGCTAAACTAGGATTTAACGTTTTGCGGGGGTGAAGAAATTTGGATAAAGTTAGCTTGCAGGATGCATTACAACGAAGAATACTCCTTCTTGATGGGGCCATGGGCACCATGATTCAACAGGAAGACCTTTCCCCCGATGATTTTGGTGGGGAAGAGCTGGAGGGCTGTAATGAAATGCTGGTCTTAACGAGACCGGATGTCATTCAAGGGATTCATGAAGCCTACTTGAAGGCTGGGGCAGACCTAATTGAAACGAATACATTTGGAGCAACATCCGTCGTTTTGGCGGATTACGATATACCGGAACGTGCCCGTGAAATTAATCTGGTGGCGGCCAAACTGGCGCGTAACGCGGTGGATAAATATAGCACTGCGGACAAGCCTCGTTTTGTTGTAGGAGCTATGGGCCCAACCACGAAAACCTTGTCTGTCACAGGCGGTGTTACATTTGCTGAATTGATTGACAGCTATCAAGAGCAGGCCTTGGCGCTTATTGAAGGCGGCGTGGATGTACTCCTTTTGGAGACCTCACAGGATACGCTTAACGTCAAGGCTGGAAGCATCGGAATTCGGCAGGCTTTTGAGCAGACAGGTATAGAGCTTCCGCTAATGATTTCAGGCACGATTGAGCCTATGGGAACGACGTTGGCCGGACAAAATATCGAATCCTTTTGCATATCACTTGAACACTTGCATCCAATTTCGATTGGGTTGAATTGTGCTACAGGTCCAGAGTTTATGCGTGATCATATTCGCTCTCTGTCTGAAATGTCCTCTGCAGCTATTAGCTGTTATCCAAATGCGGGATTGCCCGATGAAAATGGCCAATACCATGAATCGCCTGATTCATTAGCACGTAAAATGGCTGCTTTCGCTGAAAAAGGCTGGCTGAATATTGCTGGGGGTTGTTGTGGTACCACGCCTGAGCACATTCGAGTTATGAGTGAAAGTATGGCGCAGTTTGAGCCGCGTCCGCTGGTAGGTCATCATCCTCCTGCCGTATCAGGCATTGAGCCTGTATATATTGAACAGGACAATCGTCCGTATATGGTTGGTGAGCGAACGAATGTTCTGGGCTCCCGCAAATTCAAGCGTTTGATCGTGGAAGGCAAATATGAAGAGGCATCTGAAATTGCCCGCGCTCAGGTAAAAAGCGGAGCGCATGTCATTGATATTTGTGTGCAGGACCCGGATCGCGATGAAATGACGGATATGGAAGCGTTTTTGAAATTGGTTGTAAACAAGGTAAAAGTACCTTTGGTGATTGATACCACGGATATTAAAGTCATTGATAAAGCACTTCAATATTCGCAAGGTAAGGCGATTATTAACTCCATTAATTTGGAGGATGGTGAAGAGAAATTTGAGAAAATGGCTCCTCTTATTCATAAGTACGGCGCCGCTGTTGTTGTTGGAACCATTGATGAACGCGGACAGGCTATTTCACGTGAGGATAAGCTTGAGGTAGCTAAACGTTCTTATGATCTGTTGGTGAACCGTTACGGTTTGGCAGCGGAGGATCTAATTTTTGATACGCTCGTATTTCCAGTAGGAACAGGTGATGAGCAATATATCGGTTCAGCTAAGGAAACGATTGAGGGCATTCGCATTATTAAAGAAGCGCTTCCCGGGGTACATACCATCCTGGGCATCAGTAACGTATCTTTTGGTTTGCCGGAAGCGGGTCGTGAAGTGCTCAATTCCGTCTATTTATATGAATGCACCAAAGCAGGTCTGGACTATGCGATTGTAAACACTGAGAAGCTTGAACGTTATGCATCCATTCCAGAGCATGAGCGGAAACTTGCGGAAGACTTGATCTATAAAACAAATGACGATACTTTATCCGCTTTTGTAGCAGCTTTCCGTAACAAGAAAGTGGAGAAAAAAGAAAAGATATCAAACCTTTCGCTCGAAGAACGACTGGCTTCCTATGTAGTCGAGGGAAGTAAAGAGGGACTCATTCCGGATCTGGAGCAGGCGCTCGTGAAATATTCTTCCCTGGAAATTATTAATGGCCCGCTGATGAAGGGGATGGAGGAAGTAGGACGACTGTTTAACAATAACGAACTGATTGTTGCAGAGGTTCTGCAAAGCGCTGAAGTGATGAAGGCGTCCGTAGCCTATTTAGAGCCGTTCATGGAGAAGAATGAATCCTCAGTAAAAGGTAAGATTTTGTTGGCTACAGTCAAAGGTGATGTGCATGACATTGGTAAGAATCTGGTGGAGATTATTCTATCCAACAATGGTTACCATATCGTGAATCTGGGTATAAAAGTACCACCAGAACGCATTATTGAAGCTTACCGTGAAGAAAAGGCCGATATGATTGGCTTATCCGGACTGCTTGTTAAATCGGCACAACAAATGGTGCTGACCGCACAGGATTTAAAAAATGCGAATATTGATATTCCAATAATGGTGGGTGGAGCTGCTTTAACACGTAAGTTCACTAAAAATCGTATCCGTCCTGAGTATGATGGTCTGGTTGCCTATGCAAAGGATGCTATGGATGGTCTGGATATTGCCAATAAGCTTATGAATCCTGAGTCCCGCAAAAAAATGGCTGAGGACATGGAGGCTGAGCGGGAGGCGGAAGCGGCAATCGTCGTGGAAGCCAAGCCGCTCCCTAAGCTCACTCGAGCTGTGCGCTCTAATATTGCTCAGGATTTGCCCGTTTATATTCCACCAGATACGGATCGCCATGTACTACGCAACTATCCACTGAATTATATTTTGCCTTACGTGAATATGCAGATGCTAATGGGGCATCATCTTGGTTTAAAAGGCAATGTTGAACAGCTGCTGGCTTCGGAAGATCCGAAAGCGATTCAGTTGAAGGAAACCGTGGACAGCATCATGTTTGAAGCTGTGACAGACGGAATCATCCAGGCACATGCTATGTATCGGTTCTTTCCAGCGCAGTCCCAAGGAGATCAAATTCTGATCTATGATCCGTCGGATGTGAGCAAGGTACTGCACACATTTACATTCCCGCGCCAGCAGGTAGAGCCTTATCTATGTCTGGCTGATTTCTTGAAATCAGTGGAATCCGGGGTTATGGACTATGTAGGTTTCATGGTCGTTACAGCTGGTCATGGGATTCAGCAGATATCTACCCAGTGGAAAGATAAAGGAGATTATCTGCGCTCGCATGCACTTCAAGCGGTAGCACTCGAAGTAGCAGAAGGGTTAGCGGAACGGCTTCACCATATTATCAGGGATAGCTGGGGGTTCCCGGACCCTGCCGATATGACAATGAAACAGCGACACGGTGCCAGATATCAAGGCATTCGGGTATCCTTTGGCTATCCGGCATGTCCAGATCTAGAGGATCAGGGGCCGTTGTTCCAGTTGTTAAAACCTGAGGATATTGGCGTTGAGCTGACGGAAGGGTTTATGATGGAACCGGAGGCTTCTGTATCAGCCATGGTGTTCAGCCACCCTCAGGCGCAGTATTTTAACGTCGAAAAGGTTTAACACCTTTATCAGATGGGATAGCAAATACCCTCCGAGCTTCGGAGGTTTTTTGCTGGTCAGCAGGAAGAAGGTTAATGTTATGGAATTTTATTTTCTCGGTACAAATGCAGGGGTGCCTACGATTCAGCGAAATGTAACGTCCATCGCTCTTCGTTTGCTGGAAGAACGAAGAAGCATGTGGCTGTTCGACTGCGGCGAAGGCACTCAACAAGAGGTATTGCGTTCGCCGCTCAAACTAAGCAGACTTGAAAAAATATTTATCACCCATTTGCATGGGGATCATCTTTTTGGTCTGCCGGGACTGCTGTCGAGCAGAGCGTATCAAGGGGGAACGACACCACTGACGGTATATGGGCCGCCTGGAATCCAGCAATATATCGAGCTATCTTTAGGGATCAGCCAATCGCGTATCAATTACCAACTACATATTGTGGAGCATACGGGCGGGGTTCTGTTTGATGACGGACAATTCCGGGTAGAGTCAGCTTTGCTGGATCATCGGATTGACAGCTATGGCTACCGAGTTGTAGAGATGGATAAGCCCGGTAAGCTTAACCAAGAGCTGTTGGAGCGATATGGTATTAAGCCCGGCCCGGTGTACGGTAAGTTAAAGCGTGGGGAAAGCGTGGAGGTAGAGGGTGGAGTTATTTTACATCCTCAGGATGTACTGGGTTCGCCGAAAAAAGGGCGTATCATCACGATTTTAGGGGATACGAGACCTTGTCCGAATACGGTAGTGCTGGCTCAAGATGCAACTGTCGTCGTTCATGAAGCCACTTTTCTGCATGAACTGGCAGATACAGCTTACGAGTATCATCATAGTACAGCGCTTCAGGCAGCGGAAGCTGCAAAAGCCGCAGGTGCGGGTCAGTTAATCATGACGCATTTTAGTTCTAGGTATAAAGATCAGGAGCAGCTTCAGCCATTGCTGGAGGAAGCGCAAAGCATATTTCCTAATTCATTGCTTGCGGAGCAGCATGTGTTGTTACCGGTACCCGATATCGGTTAATAAACGATTGGAGAAGATATGTGCATGGGTGCCGGGGCTTGCCTCGGTGCCTTTGTTTTTCACCGAAATTATTTTCCGGGAAAGCGCAGGATGCGACAAGAGATGAGAACCCGTGCAGGGTGGTGGGGATGAATTTGTTCTACCATATATGGAGGCGTGTCATATTCGAGTTTCTATATATCGAATTTAAAGGATTATACTTCTTGAGCATGACCAGGAAATACAGGAGATTTCCTTTGAGGAAATAGCGCCTTCGATGGATTTCGACGAAGAAGTGAACTTATGTCATGTGAAAGCGACGGGTTTTAGCGAGGAATGGCACTATTTTGGACGGTTTACCAGCAATTCATGGACTTCATACGCATTTTTGACTTAAGATAGATGAGATGAATAGAGACGGCCGATTATTTTATGACCTGAATAATTAAGGTGGTTAAATACGAAGGAGAACATCGTTCATGGGATGAATTATAATTTTTAATGCTAAGATGTGAATGGATTTGAAGTGGGGGAGGGGATTGCGATAAAATCGTTACTAATTGATCTGGATGGAACACTTTATCATGGAAATCGGATGATCAAGGGTGCGGATCTGTTCATATCCCGATTGCGTACAGACCAGATACCTTATGCTTATGTTACAAACAATGCTTCACGTACACCCGATTCGGTGGCTGAGCATTTGATTGGTATGGGAATTGAAGCGGCCAGCCATGAAGTATATACTTCGGCGTTAGCAGCTGCACAATATGTTGCACAGCAAAGTCCTGGAGCTCGTGTATATTGTATTGGTGAAACAGGATTACGCGATGCACTCACAGGAGCCGGTTTGCAGCTTGTTGAGAACCATCCTGATTATGTGGTGCAGGGGATAGATCGTCAATTTACATATGATGCGCTGGCCGCTGCCATGCGTTGGATTCGGGAAGGAGCAACTTTTATTTTGACAAACCCGGATCTCCAATTGCCTTCACATGATGGGCTAACGCCAGGTGCAGGTACGATTGGAGCTGCAATTGAAGCGGCTTCACAGGTAAAGCCTATTGTCATCGGCAAGCCTTCAAGCGTATTGATGAACTATGCGCTGAACCGCTTAAACATTAGGGCGGATGAAGCTCTGGTTGTGGGCGATAATATGCTTACAGATATTGCGGCAGGTGCAGCAGCAGGTTGTAAAACAGCTCTGATCCTGTCGGGCGTGACGACCCGCGCTAATATGGACGAGCATGTGCGTACCGTTGGAGTGAAACCTGACCTGATGTTTGACAATCTCGCTGAACTGCAGGACTGGATGAAAGAAGAGCTGAAATAATAGAAAGTATATGTCTTACAAAACTTGCGAGAATTAAAAGCTATGTAGCTACGAAAGGAAAGATGTTGTTATGCCGGAACTTCCTGAAATGGAAAACTACAGAATCTTATTATCAAAACAAATTTTGGACATTCCGATTACTGGAGTTACGGTTAGCCGTGAAAAGTCCATTAATACTGAAGTGGAAACGTTTGAGAAGCAATTGCTGGGAACGACCGTTGTATATTTAGAGCGTCGAGGCAAGCATTTGATTTTTCATTTAAACACGGGCGGGCGGCTCGTACTTCATCTGATGCTCGGAGGACTATTATATCTGGGAACGGAGGAGCAGCGTCCAGATCGTACAGTTCAAATCGAATTAGATTTTAGTGGAGTAAAGCTTTATTTTATCGGACTGCGCTTAGGTTATCTACACCTGCTAACGGCTAAAGAAACAGAAGAAGCTTTGTCAGACCTGGGACCTGATCCGTTAGACCGTCGCATGACGTTGGAAAAGTTTACAGCACGGCTGAAGGGACGCCGGGGGATTTTGAAAACAACGCTGGTGAATCAGCACATTTTTTCGGGTATTGGCAATTGTTATTCAGACGAAATTGCTTATATCGCCGGATTTACACCGGGTTCCAAAGTACAGAACATTGTGCAGTCGCCAGAAAAAGTGGAAAAGCTATATCATGCCACTCAATCCGTACTACGTGAAGCTACAGCGGAAGGCGGGTACATGGAAATGCCTCTAATGGAGGGGGACACGCTAACAGGTGGATTTGATCATCAGTGTCGAGTATATGACCGCGAAGGAGAAGAATCTCCAAGTGGCGGGAAAATTGTAAGGGTTGAACTGGCGGGGAAAAAAGCATTTTATTGCCCGGTACAGCAGCATGATGCCTAAATTGCTCATCGGCTCCCATGTGAGTACGCGTGGTGGCTTTTCCAAAGCCGCTATGCGTGCGCGAGAGCAGGGGGGACGTTCATTTCAATATTTCCCGAAAAATCCTCGTAGTCTTAGGCTTAAGGAATGGAGTGCTACTGATGCTGCTGCTTGCAACGCTTACTGTTTAGAGCACCAGCTTCAATCCATTGCTCATTCACCATATCCCGTTAATCCGGCTCATGGGTCCGAGCGTGGTCAGGAACTTTATGAGCTGACGATTGCTTCATTACGCAATGATCTGGATATTGCTGAAGCCTGTGGGTCAAAAGGGATTGTCGTTCATTTTGGTCATATGCATTCGTTAGACCCTCTAGAGGGCTACCGTAATATCATTAACTGTTTTAATGATGTGCTGGAAGGCTGGCTGGGAAATGCTAAAATATTGATCGAAAATCAGGCGGGAGATCATGGACCCATGGGAACCACGCTTGAGGAAATGGTACAGATCCGTCAGCTGTGCCGGTATCCTGACAGTATCGGCTTTTGCTTAGACACTTGTCATGCATATGCAGCGGGATTGTGGAACGGTGGAATGGACGAGGCTTTGATCGAAAAAGGAGATCGTCTCGGCTATTGGTCAGCTCTGTGCGGAGTTCATTTGAACGATTCTAAATACCCGTATGGCTCTAAAAAAGACAGACACGCCCGTGTGGGTCAAGGCTACATTGGTACTGAGGGTATGCGTTGGATGACAAATCAGGAGGCTGTAAGAGGTATTCCTATCGTTTTGGAGAGTGAGACGGGACCTGATGGGACACATCAGGAGGATATTCAAATGATTCTAAGCTGGGAGTAAATCGGTCTGATTGATAATAACTATCTTTGAGGCTTGTGAGCTTGCATTTATGGGAAAAAGGAGGAGAAGTTGATGTATTTGTTTATGGACGATTATCGGCCTTGTCCTCCGGGCTTTAAGCTGGCAAGAGATGCGGATGAGTGTCTGCTGCTACTTCATGAATACCCTATTTCAATACTATCGCTAGATTATGATTTGGGTCCAGGTCAGCCTACGGGAAAGGATGTGGCTGCTGCTATCGCAGGGAAACGGTTATATCCGCGTGAAATTTACTTGCATTCCTCCAGTCCAGAGGGGCGGCGAGCCATGTATGAGCTACTCTATGCGAATAAGCCAGAGGGAGTCACCGTGCATAACGGGCCCATACCCGAAGAGCGTATGCGAGAGATCAGAAAAGGGTCTGAATGATGAAAGAGATCGGACAAAAAGAGGCGCGCCGTGCCATATGGGAGGGATGCAAGCTGGCTTTGTTTGTGTACACTCCCATGTGCGGAACATGCGCGGCTGCCCGTAAAATGCTGGAGGTAGCAGAGCATTTGCTCCCTGAAGAAGCAGTGGTGCAGAGCAACATTAACTATATTCCTGAACTGGTACAGGAGTACCGGATATCCAGCGTTCCCGCGCTTCTTATATATAATGGTGAAGACAAAAATCCTGAAATCATCTACAAAATGGAATCTGTAGAACACTTGCTGAGCAAAATAAGGAGCGTGATGGAATGATATCCATGAAGAGCATTACGTTGCAGCGGGAAGAAAGACGGATTTTGGACAATGTAAGCCTGGACATACGAGAAGGTGAACATTGGGCTATTCTGGGTCGCAATGGTTCCGGTAAAACAACATTGCTGGAAATGATGACAGGATATATGTTTCCAAGTCATGGAACGGTTAAAGTGCTTGGGCAAATGTATGGTCAATGTGATGTGCGGGAAGTTCGCAAGCAAATCGGATATATCAGCCAGACCTTGTTGGAAAAGCTGGCGCTAAAAGATCCCGTTTGGGAAGTTGTCGCTACAGGTGCGTATGCTTTTTTGCGCTTTTATCAGGAAATTCCGACAGAGGCAAAAGAAAAGGCCATATCTTTGCTGGAGGGTATGAATTTAGGCGACTTGATTCATCACCCACTGGGGACGTTATCTCAAGGAGAACGTAAAAAGGTGATGCTGGCCCGCTCACTGATGGCAGAACCTCGTCTGCTGATTATGGACGAGCCTTGTGCCGGGTTGGATCTATTTGAGCGGGAAAAAATGCTGGTCGAGATTGATCGGCTCCGCAAGCGAGACTTATCAGTGGTTTATGTGACTCACCACATTGAGGAGATTGTCCCTCTCTTTACGCATGTTGCATTGATTCGTGATGGTAAGGTCGCAGCAGCTGGACCGAAAAAAGAAGTTTTAACGAAAGAATTGATTATGCACACATATGAAGTTCCGGTTGAGCTGGATTGGGATGGAGAACGTCCCTGGATTCGGGTGTGCACTGGAGGGTAATGTTATTTTGGAGGAACTATATATGAGTACAGATGAACAAAGTGAATCTACTTTGTCATCATCAAGATTTGTTTGTACGGCCAATCACGGTTTTGCACCCTATGCTCAAGAGGAGCTTAGAAGATTATTTGGCTCTGTAAAAAGCACGATGCTTTTACCTGGTGAAATTTTTCTGGCTACATTACCTGAGGAAGAAATTGAGGCAGTGAGGACAATTACAGCTCAGCCGCCGATGTTTTTACGTCACTTGTTTCCTGTTCATTTTCAGGAAGAAGGAACGGACCTGGTTCAGGTACAGGAACGGCTGGTTGCATTCATCCGTAACCGCAAGGAACTGATGGATCAACGTGTTTCTTTACAAGTGCGCAAAGGATCTAATAGCAGTTGGACTGAAAGCGCAGGTGCGCTCAAGCAGGCTTTGAGTGAACAAATAAGTGATCTACCTATGGAGCAGACAGTACAAGGCGCCGATCTTATTGTGTCCGTTTTTGCAGATACAGATACGTGGTATGCAGGTGTATCACGTCCTGAGGATAACCTATCGGATTGGAGCGGAGGCGCGGTTCGTTTTCAAAAAGAAGATGGACAAATTTCTCGTGCCAAATTCAAGCTATTGGAAGCAGAAGCAACGTTCGGCATAGATTTTGGCGCTTTCCGTCAGGGACTGGATATTGGGGCAGCACCGGGTGGATGGACTTCCTTCTTACTGGAGCGGGGACTGAAAGTTACAGCGGTTGATCCGGCAAAGATGGAGCCATCACTGATGAAGTACGCCAATCTGACTTTTTTGCGTAAAAATGCAAGTGAAGTCAAATTTAAAGAGAATTCGTTCGATCTGCTGGTTTGTGATATGAGCTGGAGTCCTAAGCAAATGGCAAGGCTCGTTACTGATTTACTATATAGTTTGCGAAGTGGTGGTACTGCTATCGTTACGGTCAAGCTAATGCATAAAAAGCCCTTGGCGCTCATTCATGATGTAATTGCTTCATTTGAGGAGTCCGGCATGCAGATTCAGCGAGCTAAGCAGCTATTCCATAACCGAGATGAAATTACCCTGTACATGATCAAGTATGGAAAATAATACTTTACAATAGATACAGGTGTGCTATATAATAAATCCAAATTGTTCCTTAAAAATAATAATCGTGTTTAAATCAAGGGAAAGCATCCCGCGAAAACGGTTTTCATGGCGACATGGAAATTTGATTTTGCGGCAGCTTTCCCTTTTTTGCGTTGTCTGCTTTAGAAAGGAGGTAGGAGAATAATGAAGCAACCATCACAGTTGGAATTCGGATCCATTGTCGGTGAGCGTTACCGTATTGTTCGCACATTGGGTTCGGGAGGAATGAGCCGCGTGTTCATGGCAGAGGATTTAAAACTGCCAGGCAAGCAATGGGCGGTGAAGGAGTCGGTTGCCGGGCCACAAGTGATGAAGCTTGTACGTACGGAGGCAGAGATGCTGATTTCGCTAAGTCATCCACGTTTACCGAGAATTGTTGATTTTTTTGAGCATCCTCGATCTGGTGCGGTATACCTGGTCATGGATTACATCGAAGGAATTACGCTGGAAGCATACATGAAGGGCTATGAAGGCTATATTCCACAGGAGCAAATCGTCCCATTCGCTTTGCAGGTACTAGATGTGTTGGATTATTTGCATACCCGTCAACCGCCAGTCATTTACCGGGATCTGAAACCGACGAATATTATGCTGACACCGGAAATGGAATTTATACTGATTGATTTTGGAATAGCGAGGAGCTATAAGGCTGAACTGGATCAAGATACGGTAAAGCTGGGCACAGTGGGCTTCGCTGCCCCGGAGCAATATGGAGCAGGTCAGACAGATGCTCGTTCAGACTTATACAGTTTGGGAGCGCTGCTATTGTATCTATGTACAGGAGGCAAATATAGCGAGTGGACTGCGGGAGTAGAAGGGTATATTCGCGGAGAATTGCCCCGCCAATTGATCCCGGTGATTCGAAAACTGCTGCGTCAGCATCCTGAGGAACGATTTCAATCTGCCGGGGAGGTCATTGGAGAACTGCGGCACAGTGCGGATTTTCAGCCTGCTCAACAAGGAATATCCGTTAATGATGCCTCAATGGATTATGCAGGTACAAGGGTAGTGGCTGTATTGGGTGTCTCTGCCGGCTCCGGTGCTACTCATACAGCAATTGCGGTGAGCCACTATCTGGCTCGAAGGACCCGCTCCGTAGCTTTGGTTGAGCTGCACAGCACAGCCAAAGCATTTGCCCGACTTCAAGAAGTCGTAGAAGGCACATCCGTTGGACAATCGAGTTCAAGTCGGCGTTTTGAAGTTGATGGAGTACACTACTGGCGGCAAACATCTCGTGCGGATGTCATTTCTTTGTTGGGTGGTTCCTATAGATTTATCGTACTGGACCTGGGGAGTGGGCAGGACAATGAACGACTGGAAGAATTCTTGAGAGCCGATTATCCGCTTGTCGTTGGCTCAGGGGCAGAATGGAGAGTTCAGGATATAGCAGGGCTAGCCCGATCTCTTCAGCGCCACCCACAGCATAAATGGAATTACTGCTTGCCATTGGCAACCTCGGAGGCGGTTCGCAGGCTTCGTAAGGAGCTGGATCACGATAAAGTATTTGCTTTACCGTTCCACTCAGACCCCTTCGAACGAGATGATGAGATGGATCAGGTGCTGGACGAGCTGTTTCGCGGAGTCATTCCAGATACCCGGAAAAAACGCTTCGGATTCCTTAAACGACAGCGCTAAATAGAACGGTATATATCAAAAAGAGGCAGGGGAGAAGTTGTGTGTCCAAGCTAAGAAAAAGCAGTAAGCAAAAGCTATACGCCGGTTGTATTGGCGCAGGGATTGTTGGCACTATCTTTGCTGGCTATCTCATGATTAATATCCATAAAATGGATGAGGTCAGGAAACAGGCTGAAGTAGAGGCAGAGCAGAAATGGAAAGTGTATGAACAGGAGCAACGAACCGCGAAAAAAGGTTGGGCGGTTGTCCGTGACATTTCTCCAGGCGAACAGATAGCATCTAATGATTTGAAGGGAATTAAAGTTCCCGGTTCTCAGGCCCCATCAAATTTGCTGACAGATAAAAGTGAGGTTTCCGGTACCACAGCCAAGATTGAGCTAAAAAAGGGATCTGTGCTTACATCGGCCATGATTACTGCTGATGAGCCCACACCTAAAGATTTACGCAACCGTGAGCTAAAGGTGGTAGTATTGCCCAACAGCCTCAAGTCGGGTGACGAAGTGGATATCCGCATTCAATTTCCAACAGGGCAGGATTACATTCTATTATCTAAGAAGAAGATTTCTCGACTGGAAGGTCCAATTGTCTGGGTCACTTTGAATGAGCAGGAAATATTATCGCTTTCGAGTGCGATTGTTGATGCTTATCTGCATAAAGCATCTATCTATGCCCTAACATATGTCGATCCCCAATTTCAGCCCAAGGCAATCCCGACCTATCCGCCTAATGCCCAGGTGTTAGCGTTAATGAATAGTGATCCGAATTTGATACGCATGGCTGAACAAAAGCTGTCCAAGCAGCTGCGGGATTCGCTTGAAAATGCAATTAATTCGTCAAACAATGTGATTTCAACATCCGTGGAAAGAAGTCTGAGTGAGGAAATTGCAGCTCAGCATGCGGGTGCTACTATAGAAAACTCAGCAAGCGGGATTGATGCTACAAGAAATGAATATGAGAATGAGCAGGATCATCAAGAACAAACAAAGATTCTGACGCAGGGCGGAAGCTCTGATCAGTATGCCAAATAAATGAGAGAAAAGGAACGGAAGTATGAAAACATGGATATTTGCCGGGCTTTGTGACAAAAGCGATACCTTGTTGTATATCAGCAGCATATTAGCAGCTTCCGGCCAACAGGTACTGCTTGTGGATGCTACGCTGCGGGGACAGTATCGGTATAGCATAGGGATGCTCGACAAACCACTTCCCATTACGCAGTTTAGTGGTTTTGATGTAGCAATTGGATTTACAGCATGGGAAGACCTGCATACCGTTATGATAACTGATCAAAAGGCGGAGCAGGCTTATGACATTGTTATTTTGGATGTAGAGTTACCTGATTTTTGTCCAATTTCTGTTTGGAAAGGGGCAGAACTGCGAGTTTGGGTCAGTGATTATAGCCGTATGCTAATGCACAACGGACAGAATTGGCTTGAGCATTTATTCAGTCAACCCGAATTCCCCAAAGATCTTGTATTTCACAAGCTATTTTTACAGGCTGTGGATTGTGGTGTGGAGGAGCCGTATCTGTGGGAATACATGAACCATTTCCCGGCTTCTTGGCAGCAAGAGCCATATGTTCTGCCATGGGATGAGGGGCTGCTTGCTCTGAAACTGGAAAATGAGCATAAAAAACAGCTACTACTAAAACCGCTATCCAGAATGTATAAGAAAGAATTATGCCGTTGTATTGGGGAATGGATGAGTTGGGAATTAAAAGTGAGTCGTCGTGCGCTAAAACGTGCGGAAAGGAGTAGAGCATGAGTACCATTTTGTTTTGGAGCCCCATTAAGGGGGCTAGTGGAAGTAGCTCTTTGGCGGCAGCAATAGCAATTACCATAGGAAATCTATATAGAGGAAGACTATTATTGACTCATTTAGGTCGTAGATATACCGGTATTGAATCAGGATTACCTATACAGGAGTATGGTATGGACGATCCAACCCTACAGCTTCAGGAAGGGGGCTGGGATGCTGCCGCACGTTTAGTTCTGCGAGGGACACTGTCTAAAGAAAATATTCGTAATTATACGACACCTGTACTCGAACATACTTTGGATGTACTTGAGGGAACCTCCAGCTTTGGAGCTGCACCGCCGTTACTATCTCCAGGGCTTGTACGGGCAGTAATAGATACAGCGAATCAATATTATGATTTAACGCTGATTGATGCAGGAAGTGGAGCAGGGTGGGGGGCTGTACAGCATGAAGCATGTGCACGAGCCAAACTGGCCGTTCTTTCACTCACTCAGAATATGCGAGAATTAGATGCTTATTTTGAATCCGTGTCTCCGTTATCTACCTACTCATCATTGCCCTTATTAATAGTACTTGGGAAATATGATGTGCATTCTCAAGCGAATGAAACGAATATTCGTAGGAGATATGGCTACAAAGGTGCTTTGTATACAGTCCCTTATAGCACCGGATTTATGGACGCATGGAATCGCAGGGATGTGATCGGCCATGTGCAGCGTGAGGTACGAAGTGGAAAAGAGCAGCACCGCAAGCTTTTTATGCCCGTAGGGTGGGCGCAGAGTATACGACATATCATCAAAGCTATTCTGGAGGCGGCAGAATCCGACCTTCGGCTCAAGGCTTTGGAGAGGGGCGCTTAAATGCTGTCCGCTCAAATGATCAACGGATTGATTCTTACCTGCATAGTACTGATGTGCATCGTACTGATTATTGTTAAATATCGAGGGAATCTCCACTCGCGACATTCAACCCTTCGGGTAGAAAAAAAGAACGAAGATGCCACATTCGAAACATTAATAGAGTATATCAAAAATGCACTTCATGAACTGAGTCATAGCCAGATGGCGGATGCCGGATTGCATGAAGAGGAATATAGACGGCGTATCCATCAAAGGGCGGAACTACGCAGGGCGTTAAAGGACTGTGCCAATGGCAGCATTGGAGATAAACGTTTTGTTAAAAATCTGATGGCTGAGCTTCTGATTAACGGTTACGGCTTAAACGAGAAAATCGTCGATACTGTTATGCCATTCTCCAGACCTGAGTTGTTTAGCATACAGGATCAATTCGAAATTATATTTTACCAATACCAGCAGAAGTTTGGCGCTGATGCACTATCACGTTTATTGGATACTTATGACTTAGCCGAAATGAGGTATTCACAGCAAGGTGAAGAAGATGGAAGTTATCTCGTTACCGCAGAGGATATTCGTTATATCTATGATTGTGAGTACCGCCCTCTTTCCTTTTTGGAGAAAGTGGATATTATTGTCCAGCGCATTTATCAGCATTACAAAGGCTTTTCCGTCATTGATGATATTCGTGACCAGCGGATCGACGGTGTAAGTGGGGGCGTCAGTGGTATGCCGGAAGGTGGGATTCCTGCATCATCAGACTGGCCTTCGGATGGGTATGTATTTGAACAAACATCTGCGCCTACTGCCAATGGTTATGAGAGCGTATGGATTTTTTATAAAGGTAAAACGATCCATCTTTCGTTCCTTTCCTTCGGATCTGAGCGTGAACTTAAAAGGATGTGCCAAAATATTTACAAATACAATTACCCGGGACAGCTTTCCGAAGCGAATGGTTATAAGGTCAACGAAATGAAGGATGGGTCGCGGGTAGTGGTAGTGCGTCCTCCTTTCTCAGAATCGTGGGCTTTCTTTGTTCGTAAATTCGATATTCAAAGCGCATCACTGGAACAGTTAATTAAGGGACAAAATGCTGATTTTCCAATCCAGTTACTTTCTTATTTAATGAAAGGTAGCCGGATTACTGCTATTACAGGCGCGCAGGGTTCAGGTAAGACGACGTTGTTAATGGCGATGGTCAAGCATATTTATGCTTCGTATACGCTTCGTGTTCAGGAAATGGCCTTTGAACTGCATCTACGCAGCATTTACAGTCGCCGTAACATTCTTACCTTTCGAGAAACGGACCATATTTCAGGACAACAAGGACTTGACTTGCAGAAAAAAACAGATGGAACCGTCAATATACTAGGCGAAGTAGCAAGTGATGAAGTAGCTGCTTGGATGATACAAATGTCGCAGGTTGCCAGTCTGTTCACCATTTTTACTCATCATGCCAAAACATTTCGTGATCTCGTGTTTTCACTTCGTAATTCATTGCTCAAAACAGGAGTATTTCAGCATGAAGGCATCGCTGAGGAACAGGTAGTTCATGTCATTAACTTTGATGTGCATCTCAAGCGTGATGCGGAAGGGAGACGCTACATCGAACGGATCACAGAATGTGTGCCGCGTGACCCGGATCATACAGATGCAGGCTCCAATGCTTCATCGAGCTATAGTTATCGCCACGTTATGGAATATCGGAACGGAAGCTATATACCGATGGAGCCCTTAACTGCCAAAAGTGCAATAGAAATGTGTGAGCAGATGAATGTAAAGGATGCCAGAGATTTCCGCAGTTTTTTGACCCGCTATTGGGAGGAAGACTATGAGTCTTAAAGAAATTTTATTATGGATTTTACTTATATCAGGTGGGGGCTTTGCGCTTCTATATATAGTTTTGTGGGGGTTGCATAAGCGCAATAGTCATGCAGTTCGCAGAGGACGAATTTATTCTGTGGAGGAAGGACGCAAGGGAAAAGCGGTACTGCAACGTGAGCTGCAAGCCTTACTGCATAAGTTGTATACGCTGTGTATGAAGGTCCCTTTCTTATCTGGATACATCACGAGTGTACGTAAGCGACTAGCTGGTCAGCATGCCTACGATGAGTACAAGCTTCGCCTACAGACTATGAAGATGACACTGTTCATCTGGGGGGCTTTTGCTTGCAGTGGCGTTGTACTGGTCATGATGAAGCCAGGAATAGAGTTTGCTATATTGGCTGTTTTATGCGGAGTGGTAATCAACAGTCTTATTTTGGATATGGCCATTAGCCGGATGGAAAAAAGGCTACTTGCACAGATGATCGAATTATTCGCCAATGTACGTCATTATTACCATCAGCACGGTATGGTGGAGGAAGCCATATCCGAAGCGGCCGATTTGGCGGAGGCAGAGGCTGGGAGACACGCACGACTCATCCATGAGGCGCTAACAGATGTTGATCCGCACGAAGCATTGGAAAGATACTATGAGTCGGCTCCTAATCGATTTTTAAAAGCATTTGCCGGTATCTCGTATATGGTAATGGAGTTTGGTGATCGGATTGAGGAGGGGGGCTCCATTTATTTGAAGGGGCTCGGTAGTCTCGCACGCGAAATCCAGTTGGAGTTGCTGCGAAGAAATAAACTGGACTATCTATTAAAAAGTCTAAACGTGATCGCACTGGCACCTGTTTTCTTTACCACCCCAATCGAGACATGGGCGAGATCCAGCTTTCCATCCATGGATGAGTTTTATCAGGGAAAATTGGGTTATATCACGAAATTGTCCGTTTATATTGTGATAATCGTATCTTATTTTCTGTTACAGAAGCTTCAACAGACCGATGAAACAGGATATCGTGCGGGTAGAGGACGGAGGGTTTGGGAACAGAAGCTATACCGTTTTCCCATCATCCGTAATGTGGTGGATTCTTTAATTCCGCGTCAGCATATGTCTTCTTATTTCCAAATAACCCGTCTATTAAAAGAAAGTGGTGCGGAGATAAAGCTGGAGTGGCTCTACATACGCAGAATGGCTCTTTTTATCGTAGGTTTGGTACTAAGTATTAGTACGATATTTTTTTTACATGAAGCTGAGAAAACGCATATCCTTCACGCCCCGGTACAATCGGGTCAAATGTTTGGACATTTAAGTCCGATGGAGCAAAAAGAAGCTTTGAAGCAGAGTGGGATTGATCGCAAAATCATGCATTTGCTGAACATGAGAGCGGACAGCACATACGAACGAACGTACGCTGCTTTAGAACATAATGCCAATGGAACTGTTACTCCTGAACAGCTATCCACAAATACTCGGCGTATTCTCCAAAAGCTGAAAGATTGGAATGATGAATACATCAAGTGGTGGGAAGTGCTGATTAGTTTGATTGTTGGGTATGTAGCCTATCAAATGCCTATGCTTTTATTATATTTGCAACGAAAAATGCGTCGGTTGGATATGAGGCACGAGGTGTATCAATTTCAAACAGTTATTTCCATTTTGCGGGTTATGGAACGAATGTCTGTCGAAGAAATATTGGAGTGGCTGAACAGATTTTCAGTTATATTCAAAAGACCTCTGCAAAAATGTTTGCTTCATTATGAACATGGGCCAGAGGCAGCTCTTGACTTATTAAATGAAGAGGCACCTTTGCCGGAGTTTCAGCGTCTAGTGGACAAGCTCCATTTGTCTTTGGGTAAAATTACGATTCGAGAGGCCTTTGATGATTTGGAATCCCATATGTCCTACTATTTCGAACAAAGAAAACAGGAGTATGAAAAAATAATAGACAGCAAGGCTATCTGGGGAAGGATGATTGGCTTTGCCCCGATGTATGGTCTTATCTTTTTATATTTGGTGATTCCGTTGATCGGCATGAGTTTTGTTCAAATGGATAACTATTATGAGCAAATACAAAAAATTCAGTAAGAAAGTTCTATTATGACTAATACAAAATAACAAGCTGAGGAGAAAAAAATATGAATAACGCATCAACAGCTTTAAAGGTAGCCGCTGGGATATTTTTGACCATCGCTCTAATTACGATTGTAGTTATACTGTTTATTTCAGCCCAGGAGGCGACTAAAACGGCACAAAACAATTTTGCTGATATCCAGACCGAATTGTCTCAAGCCTCTTTTACGGTATATGACGGCACAACGATTAGCGGTTCCCAGGTGACCAACGCGCTACGGAAGTTTCAGGGGAAGGATCAATTCGGCATTCAGATTAAAACCGGTAAAAATATGGCAGGCCAGTGGTACGGTAATGCTCTGAACATTAGCCCAGACAGTGAACAGTATGGCGCAGTGAATGGTGGCAGTGATAAGACAGGGAAAATCACGAATACGCTTAATGAGAAAGAGAATGAATACGTAAATCCAAGTGGCAAATTCAAGGCTGAAATCGTAAAGGACAAATCGAACGTTGTCCGTGGGTTGTTGTTTACCCAGTCCTAAGCACTACAGCAAAGATAATAATCATAAGGGGGATGAGAGTATGTCTGATCACGCTGCAAGTATGCTGCTGCTTGGTGTGTCAGTTATTCTGTTCATAACCGCATGTGTAACGGCAGCAGACTTGTCCAGCCAGCTGGATGGTGCACTGGAATTAAGATCACAGCAAGAGGAGCATTCTGAAGGGCGAATAGCCCGTACTGTTGGGGTGGGATTGCCGGAACGGATTAAAGGAACTCAGGTCATACAGGCAATTCGCATGAACTTACAGGAGGGGATTTCGATTCAAGTCGACGGGACAGAATACGATGTATATTCTGAACCGTTTGAGCCTGATGTATCTACCCTGGATGCTTCCTCTTTATATTCCATGTACCCACAGCGTAATGGGAATGGGGACATAACATCTGTACGTTTTGAGAAATTGGGGGAAGACTGAAGTGGTTCAAACAATATCCAAGTTGTTGGGGGCGCTGCTCGCTGTATTGCTTTTGTACATCGTACCCGCAGCTCAAGCTGCTGAACGGCAGGATGATATATCCGGGTTAAATACATATCATTCAACTGTACGTTTTGTTGATATGGTAAGAACCAAAGGTTACATTACACCGACGATGTATAACGATTTTATGCGTGATCTGGAATTGACAGGCAATACGTACGAAGTTGACTTGGAGCATATGCACAAAAAGTATGTACCGGACTATGCAGATGCCGCGAAGCCAGACAGTTTTCTGGGCAATTATGAAACTGTATATGATGGGTACTATAATCCGCAAATCTTGCCTGTACTGTTTCCTGGCAATCAGCAGCCAAAATCAGATCAGACACGTCGGTATACCTTGATGGCCGGGGATTATTTTACGGTCCGGTTACATAATACGAATCGGACTCCTGCGGACTTGTACAAATCATGGCTTCTCGGTGGGGCAAATAGCGGCAAGCCGGCAGTTACAGCTTCTTACGGGGGCATGGTTCTGAATGAAGATTACTGATTTTGCAGTCATATTTATACTTTTGTTCTTGCCCTTTGGTGTAGTTAGTGACCTACGGGTGCAGAATCAGCGTGAAGTGCAGCAGCTAGAAATGAAATATACGTCGGCTCTTCGTACCGCAGTTCAGGATGCAGGGGTCGTGCTCTCACAGAATGAACGTCAGGAACGCGAGGCCGGATACGGATCGGATAAGTTTTTTCGTGTAGATAAAGAAGCAGCGCTGCACACGTTCCTGCACACCCTTTTTCTTAATATAGGCATTGATGAGGATATAGTAGCACAACGTGCATTATTGGATTACATACCAGTCATTGTAATTCTGGATTATGACGGTTATTATGCGTTCACTTCAGAAGTCTATACAGACGAGCATGGACAAGCTGCTATTGGACACAAATGGAGCGAAAAAAAGCCATATGCCTATGTTGATTCAGTAGGCAACAGTGTGGGGTTCACCTTGGATAATTATGTACACGCATACGATGCGCGGAATCACAGGTGGGTGGAGGGCTTTCAAAAGGAACTTCAGGATCAGACTCCTATATCTTTACTGAATAATTCAGAAACTTTTGAACAAATACGTCGTTCCACCATTGTTGGCAGCGTCCAAGAGGACCTGGCGCGAATTATTAATGTCCATAACGAAAAAGCTGCACGTAACGGCATATCCTATACATTCACACTACCGATCATTCCGCAAGAGGAGTGGTACAACACGGTAGATGATGTGGGTCTGATCGCGTTTATCCAGGGCATTCCGGTCGGAGACAGGTATTACAATAACTATGGATTTGGTGGTGGGAGAGTCGTCAGAAAGCAAGACATTATCGGTGGCATAGAACTAGATACTGGAATGAAGTATTTTTATAGAGATTCATGTCCAGCTCCCTTTAAAGCTAGTGAACGTTTTACGAATGAGAAGTCTGCAGCAGCTGCGGGATACTTTGAGTACAAATGTTATAACGGCTTAAAATAATCACCCTCATGGGTGGTTTTTGTTTTTTTAGGCAGATCCATACCAAAAAACCTTAAAATTCACTGTTTTCAATATTCCGATATGGTTGCAGAATGTGCTACAATAAAGCTTTGAAAGAAACGAAATGCATATGAAATAAGAACAGTCGGCAACGCCGATGACAATAAGGAGCCAAAAACAGCTTATGAGTTTATTGACTGTAGAAAATGTATCCCACAACTTTGGGGACCGCGCATTATTTAAAAATGTTTCCTTTCGATTGCTTGCGGGGGAACGTGTAGGTTTGGTAGGAGCTAATGGTGTTGGTAAATCGACACTCATGAACATTCTCACTGGAAAATTGCTTAAGGATGAGGGTAAAGTGGAATGGACTCCACGTGTACGTTACGGTTATCTGGATCAGCACACCAAGCTGACACCGGGCAAAACGGTACGTGATGTATTAAAAGACGCTTTTCTTCCTTTGTTGGAATTGGAAAAGGAAATGATGCAGATTACTGACAAAATGGGGGATGCTTCTCCTGAAGAGTTGGAAGTGTTGCTGGAACAGATGGGTGAAATTCAGGAGCAACTGGATATGGGGGATTTTTACCTCATTGATGTGAAGGTTGAAGAAATGGCGAATGGACTAGGTCTGTCGGCCATAGGACTGGATCGGGATGTATCTGCACTTAGTGGCGGGCAACGGACAAAGGTGCTTCTTGCTAAGTTGCTGTTGGAAAAACCGAATGTCCTGCTCTTGGATGAGCCTACCAACTATTTGGATGTAGAGCATATTGAATGGCTTACGCGCTATTTGAAGGATTATCCCTATGCTTTTATTCTTATTTCACATGATACTGAGTTTATGAACCAGGTCGTTAATGTTATTTACCATCTTGAATTTGCCAAGATGACCCGTTATTCAGCTAACTATGAAAAGTTTCTTGAAATGGCGGATCTGAACAAAGCTCAGCATATTGATGCTTATGAGAAGCAACAGGACTTTATTAAGAAACAGGAAGATTTTATTCAGCGTAATAAAGCGCGTGCTTCTACCTCAGGCCGAGCAAAGAGCCGTGAAAAGCAGCTTGATCGGATCGAACGTATTGATAAGCCTGAAGAAGCCGCAAAACCAACCTTTCAATTCAAAGAGGCACGTGCAAGCGGAAAGACGGTATTTGAGGGTATTGATTTTGAGATTGGTTATACACATGCCCTTTTGCCTAAAATGTCCATGACGATTGAACGTGGCGAAAAAATTGCAATTGTTGGCTACAACGGTGTCGGTAAATCGACATTGCTCAAAACCATATTGGGAAAAATTCCGCCAATCAGTGGAAAAACCTATCAAGGTGATTTTTTGCAGCCCGCTTATTTTGAGCAGGAAGTAAAGGCAGAGAAAATTACACCGATTGACGACGTGTGGAATGAATTTCCGCATTTGAACCAGCATGAAGTACGAGCGCATTTGGCGCGCTGCGGTTTGAAAAATGAGCATATCACACGTCCGCTATCTGCGCTTAGTGGTGGAGAACAGGCTAAAGTCCGTCTTTGCAAACTGTTAATGCGTGAAAGCAACTGGGTATTGTTCGATGAGCCTACCAACCACTTGGATGTTAAAGCAAAGGATGAGCTGAAACGTGCCTTGAAGGAATACAAAGGGACGGTATTGCTTGTATCTCACGAACCGGACTTTTACGAGGATTGGGTAACCAAAACGTGGAATGTGGAAGAGTGGTCAAGTAAAGTTAACTAAAATCAGTTAAATCCAGTTCTGCATATTTCACACGAAGTGGGGTTTGCAGAATTAGGAAAATATGCTAAGCTATCTATAGCTTATACAATAAAATAGTCACACTAGGGGAGCCGCCCATGCGGCTGAGACGGAATAAATGGATTTCGGACCCTTTGCACCTGATCTGGGTTATGCCAGCGTAGGGAAGTGAGCGCCGTACAGACAAGGCAACACCATCTTTATTTTGTTTGTGCGTGGGACGATACACGTATACGGATATCATGGTCCGTTCGATTATTGGACGTTCGTTAAACCACTTCCTTGGGGAAGTGGTTTTTTGCGTTTCGTTCATTTTAAGTTGTTCGAGCTTCCGTAGACGGATTCACATACAATCCCCTTTCATTACTGCTGGTAGACGTGGCTGCTAAGCTTAAATCCTTTAATCCAATGTGAGGTGAAGACAAAATCGAATTACACGCAATTTCGATGGAAAAGGGCACTATTGCACAAGCCGCCCGAGTGGCTGCTATGATTTGTCCGTATGTTCATTATGTACACGCACGTTTAAAACAGAATGGTGCCTCTGCATTGCTTTCTTTGACTCGCAGCATGGTGGAGCAGGAAGTTCCTTTGCAACAAATTGTAGTAAATGATCGTGTGGATGTAGCTTTACTTACTTTGGTTGGAACCGTCCAGCTACCAGCTAATGGATTACCTGTTGTGGATGTGAAAGGCCTACTTTCAAAGAGTACACGCTGTGGAGTGTCTGTGCATTCCTTGGAGGAGGCGCAGACCGCCGAGCAGGCAGGAGCAGACTATGTACTTTATGGTCACGTATATGAGACCCATTGTAAGCCCGGTATTGTACCGCGGGGTTTAGCTCAGCTTGAACATATTTGCAGGCTGTCGAACATTCCGGTGATCGCGCTGGGCGGCATACAACCGCACCATATCCCGGAGCTTTATATGGCCGGAGCAAGCGGAATTGCGGTGATGTCTGGTATATGGGAGGCTGAGTCGCCCGTTGCAGCTGCGATGGAATATAGGCGAATGGCAGATCTTGTAGTTCACAGCTTGTAGCGAGAAAACGAGAGTAGAGGCAAGCTGAAAGCAGAATGGTTTATGGAGAGGAGACACGGAACAAATGCTAAAGATACACACAGAGGCAAGAGCGATAGGACATGCTGAATGCTTGGTCATAGGTGGAGGTGTCATCGGCAGTTCCATTGCTTATCATGTGGCCAAGGAGGGAAGAAGTACGATCATGCTGGAACGATTGATCCCGGGTGAGAGAGCCTCAGGAGCAGCAGTTGGAATGCTGGCAGCGGAAAGTGAAGAGTTCACCGACTCTGAGCTGGCACGATTTGCTCGCAGAAGTCGAGATGCATTCCCTGAGCTTGTCTGTGATCTGGAGCGTTTGTCGGGTATTTCGGTGGAATTCCGTACAGAAGGATTTGTGACCCCTTTCCGTACGGAAACCGAAGGCCAAAAACGCTGGAAAGCTGCTAAAACGCGAGAGGATGATTGTCCTATCTGGTGGGATGCGAGGGAATTGGCCCGACGAATTCCAGGTTTGGATGAACAAGCGAACGGAGCAATATATCGTTCAAAGGAGACACAAGTGGTTCCTGTCCAGCTTTGTCGTGCTTATGCAGGTGCTGCTGCGGTGCTGGGAGCAACGGTATGGTCTGGTACACGGGCAGAGCAACTGGTCATACAGGATGGTCGAGTTTGCGGTGTCCGAACAGATAGCGGCTTTTTTTCCTGCGATCAGGTCATTATTGCTGGAGGCTTGGATAGCATGAAATTACTGGCGCAGGTTGGGTTTGAATATCCACTTTATCCGGTCAAGGGCGAAGCGGTAGCGGTCTCCTTGAAGGATCACCCATTAGAATACACCATTTATGCTGATGATATTTACCTCGTGCCTAAACAGAATAACGAGCTTTGGATTGGGGCAACGAGCCTTCCGCATCAATATGACGAACAAGTGACCGTAGGAGGCTTGGAGGGCTTGCTGGCACGTGCCTCTGCCTGGCTGCCGCGCGTCCGTGAAGCTTCTTTTATACGCACTTGGGCGGGCTTACGTCCGCAGGCTGCATCAGGTCACCCTTTTATAGGCACTGTTCCTGGGGTCGAGGGCGTATATGCTGCAGTCGGGCATTATCGCAACGGTGTCCTGCTGAGTGATGCTACCGGGCGTGCGATGGCAGCTATGCTTAATGGGGCTGGTGCAGCAGAACTTGGGATAAGTAGTTTTTCTTCTGAGCTCCTCAAGGAGAAAAGCTTATGAAGCTGACGATTAACGGCCAGAGCATGACCTTTTCTAATCGAATCACTCATGTGAATCAATTGCTACATGAGCTTGATGTAAAGGTGAAAACCGTAGTGGTGGAGCTGAACCGGCATATATTGAGCCGTGAAGATCATGATGAAGCGGTACTGAAGGATGGAGATTGCCTAGAGATTGTACATTTTGTGGGAGGCGGTTGATTATGTTAACCATTGGAAAAGCATCTTTTACCTCGAGGTTGTTGTTGGGAACAGGAAAATTCTCTGATCTGGATATCCAATCCCAAGCCGTAGAGGCTGCTGAGACGGAAATATTGACGTTTGCTGTACGGAGATTGAACTTGGAGGAACGGGATAAGCAGCATTTTCTCGATATGCTGGATTTGAGCCGGTATACACTTCTTCCCAACACAGCAGGGGCTACAACAGCAGAGGAGGCGATTCGTATTGCCAAATTGGCAAAAGCCTCCGGCCTGTGCGATATGATTAAGGTGGAAGTCATTGGGGATAGCAAGACACTGCTCCCTGACCCTTTTGAAACGTTGAAAGCTAGTGATAAGCTGTTGGATGAAGGCTTTATCGTGCTGCCCTACATATCGGACGATGTGATTCTAGCAAAGAGGCTACAAGAGCTTGGAGTACACGCCGTTATGCCTGGAGCTTCACCGATTGGTACAGGACATGGTTTGCTCAATCCGTTTTCATTAGGGCTAATTATTGAACAGGCGGAGGTTCCGGTTATTGTCGATGCGGGTATTCGCTCACCCGGTGACGCGGCAATGGCGATGCAGTTAGGGGCAGATGCTGTTTTGTTGAACACAGCCGTATCAGGAGCGAAGGACCCAGTAAAAATGGCAGAGGCCATGAAACTGGCTGTTCGTGCTGGAAGGTATGGTTTTGAGGCGGGGATGATTCCTGTAAAACGTTACGCTTCAGCAAGCAGTCCGACAGAAGGTATGGTTCAGGTATGAAGGTAACTGACAAATCCGGTGCAGGAGAAACACATCCAAGTGACCGTTATTCCAGACAGGAAAGATTCGCGCCCTTTGGACCGACAGGACAACGCCGGCTTGCTTCTTCCCACGTACTAATCATAGGTGCCGGAGCGTTAGGTACAGGTATTGCGGAAACGCTCGTTCGCGGGGGCGTAGGTACAGTGAGCCTCGTAGACCGGGATTATGTGGAATGGAGCAATTTGCAGCGCCAGCAGCTTTTTCAGGAAAGTGATGCTGCACAAAGATATCCCAAAGCAGTAGCTGCTCAGCGAAGATTAAAGGATATTAATTCGGAAACGGTTATACATGCACATGTACTGGATGTTGGGGTGGAAGAGCTGGAAGAGTTGATCCAGGGGGTAGATCTCATGATGGATGCAACCGATAATTTCGATACCCGACTTCTTATGAACGACATGGCACTCAAGCATCGGATACCTTGGATTTATGGGGGATGTGTGGGCAGCTATGGTGTAACCTATACCATCTTACCGGGTCAAACGCCTTGTCTTCACTGTCTGCTGGGAACTGTACCGTTTGGTGGAGAAACCTGTGATACCGCCGGGATTATTCCGCAGGCCGTACAGATGGTCACGGCTAACCAAACTACGGAAGCTTTCAAACTTCTTGGTGGATATCCAGAAGACTTGAGAGGAAAGCTGCTTTCGTTTGATTTGTGGAAAAATGAGTATGTAGCAATAGCGGTAGATAGCGTTAAAAAGGAGAACTGTCCTTCTTGCGGCAGCCAACCGACGTATCCCTATTTGTCGGCCTCTCATCGGCAGAAGACAGATGTTTTGTGCGGTAGGGATACCGTTCAAATTAGACCAGCAAACCCAACACATCTGAATCTTGCAGAAACAGCAGATCGATTTGCTTCTTTGGGAGAAGGAAAAGTAGAGCGGAATCCGTTTTTGGTTTCCTTTAGTACAAGCGAGCATCGCTTGGTTGTTTTTGCAGATGGCAGAGCGTTGATTCATGGGACAAAGGACGTGGCAAAAGCAAGAAGTCTGTATCATCGCTATTTGGGTTAAACTATAAAAGCAGAAAGCCATTCTTTGGAGAATGATTTTCTGCTTTTTTGTTACAATAATATTAATATGCTTTAATGGCTTATAACAAACTTGTTCGTATCCAATATGTAATGCTATGTCCAAACCAGGTGGGTGAAAAGATGAGCCCGTTAATTCTACTTGTGAATGTAAATGAAGCGTCTCCCGTATTTGTTCATCCATTGGAGCAGGCAGGTTATCAGGTGGTTCATGTTAGCAATACGACAGATGCAAGCTCTTATGTAGCCCATAATCCTGTGGATTTGCTACTGCTCAATATAGAAGATGAACCGACGGATTCACATGGTTTGCTTCGCACATTGCAGCAATACCATCCTCATGTCCCGCTATTTGTTATGACTTCATCAGATGAGGAGGACCATATTGTTTCCTGCTTTGAACAAGGAGCACATGACGTGCTCGTTCTGCCCTTTTATCCTAGAGTTTTTCAGGCTAGGGTGGCTAATTTATTGCGGATTTTTGGTATTGAACGTGATGTGAAAAGGGCAATCGAGGCGGGTGACTTACATATAGATAATGCAAGCAGAATGGTGAGCAGAGGGGAACAAAAGCTGGAATTAACTCCGAAAGAATTTGATCTTTTGCTTCATCTGGCGATACATCTTAACCAAGTTTGTAGCAGACAGCAAATTCTGAAGGATGTTTGGAAACATGATTATATCGTTGATACGAACGTAGTAGACGTCTATATCAGACATTTGAGGGTTAAAGTAGATAAAGGATATAAGTTTAAAATGATCCGTACGGAACGAGGGATTGGCTATTCACTCAGAACACCAACCGTATCAGAATAGCATAAGGCATATAAAAAAAGCCGGAACTTTTCGTCCCGGCTCGCATATTTCATAATAATTTTCAAACTACAGCACGCGGCGTGCTTTAATGTATGTTCTTTTCCAGTTGCCAGAGTTCAAATCGGAGATAGTCACGCCAGGTCCGCCGTAAGTGTGTAGAATTTTACCCCCGCCCATATAGACTGCTACGTGGGTAATGTTGCGACCCGTGGCACGGCTACCGCTTGAAAAGAACACTAAGTCCCCTTTTTTCAAATTGGACTTGGATACGGCATGTCCAACTTTAGACTGTTGAACAGAAGTACGCGGCAAATTCACTCCGTATTTCTTGAATATGTGCTTCATGAAAGAAGAACAGTCAAAATTGCGGGTCGTGCTTGTGGAAGCTCCAAACTTATAGGGAGTGCCCATATATTTTTCACCGTAGTTAATTACTTTTTGGCCAACAGAAGTAGTAGTGGCAGCCTGTGCCGTATTTGTTCCCTCAATTGCAAAAGTACCAAAGCCGATAGTGGCTGCGACTCCTGCGATAATTACCTTTTTTATGATTTTCTGCATATTCATGTTGTAAGTACCTCCAGAAATTGATTTGTGCAATATTTTGCTGAGTTGCTAACTAACTGACAGCGTTGAGTATAACAGTTTTGAAGCCGCCTAATAGTTGGAAAAGAACTCTCAAATGCTTGAGGGACAAGACTTACACAGTGATTATTAAAAAACGATTAAAAATTACAATTTGTTAAAAATATATCGATTCATAGATCTCTACAATCGGAAAAACCCTTATTAATCAAGGGCTTTGAGTGAAAAAAACAATTTATACAATGGTTACAACAATGTCATAATTAATCCTTGCTTTGAATAACGAGTAGTAGACCGCTTTTGATGGAAATCGTACCTTTTGGAGCCGTTAGCTTATTACTGACAGCACGTGATTGTCCCATTTTGAGGGTGGCATTATGTAGCGGATACATAAATCCTTCCAGTTGTATGCCTGTTACTTCGGCAGTCATAGGAAGCAGCGATGTATATGTATAACCCATAGGCTGGATCTCAAGCGTTGATCCGGTGAGCTCAATATAATTATGTGCGTCCATAATAGCGCAGCTAATATGATGCTGCATTGCGCGTACCAATATTTGAACATTAGCCAATGTGTGGTCCATACGGGTGCCAGTCACACCAAGCAGCAGTACATGATCTGCCTGTTCGTCCATAGCGATTTCCAAAGCAAGCTCAGTATCTGTTAAGTCTTTAAGTACTGGATCGCACGCAATCATACGTTGGCTTGCTGATTCTACCTTTTCTTTTTCCTCTAGTGTGATCGAATCAAAATCTCCTACAGAGATATGTGGTGTAATACCGTGCTCGATCAGGAAAAGAGCACCTTTATCTGCACCTATAATAAAATCATCGGGTTGTATTTGATGTAAATCTTCTTCATTAAGACGACCGCCTGAAAATACAATCGCTCGTTTTTTTGTCATAATCAACATCCTTTCTTTCTGATACGATCCTTTATATACCATCGTTTTTAAGTATACCGCGTTAAATATGGCTTGCACAATTTTGGAGGACATGGCTACAATGAAACAGAAAAAAAGGAAGTGTAACGGGTAATAGGAAGGAGAACGAAATGATTAACGTTTTGTTTGTGTGTTTGGGCAATATTTGCCGCTCTCCGATGGGGGAGGCAATACTGAGACATAAAGCGCAGGAACGGGGATTGGGCGAAGAAATCGGGGTGGACTCGGCCGGGACAGGCGACTGGCACATCGGAAATCCCCCGCATGAGGGAACATTAAAGCAACTTAAACTGCATGGAATCAGCGAACAAGGCATACAGGCGCGGCAAATAACGGGCCGTGATTTTGATGCGTTTGATTATATTGTGTGCATGGATGACTCTAATGAACGAAACATGCGAAAGATTGCAGGTGGAGCGGAGGCTGATATTCTAAAATTTATGGATTTGCTTCCTCAAGAAAAATTAAGAGAAGTACCCGATCCATATTTTACTGGGAATTTTGAAGAGACCTATCGATTAATGGACGCAGGCTGCGACGCCTTGCTGGACAAGATCGTAGAAGAAAAGCTATAATGTGAACGACAGATGACGGCAATAATTGCCGTTTTTCGTTATACTTTTTTGAAAGCGCAACCAAATTGCATTAAAAAATGAGGAAGGAGCTTTATGACCTAGTAGGTCAATGCTCCATTCCCTATAGAAGAATTTTTACTCAGGCGCGATCCAAAAAATACATTAGCGCGTCAGGCAACTCGTTTTGCCAAAAGCCCCACAAATGTTTGCCATCCTTTTCACGGTAAGAAACTTCAGCGTTCCGTTCGCGCAGCAAATCTGCACATTGACGGTTAAGTTCTACAAAGTTGTAAATGCCAGTATCACTCTCAAATGCATCTTCCTGAAGGCCAACCGTCATCCACACCCGCAAATGAGACAGATCTTTCTCACGGGCGATGATTTCCTGGGAAGCTTCATAGTAAGCACCTGAGAGGCTGATAATGCGGTTGAACAGCTGAGGATACATCAAAGCCAAATGCAGAGACACACTGCCTCCCAGTGAATCCCCCGCCAAAATGCGGGACGCTGCATCTTTTCTTATAGGATACTTTTGCTCCACATAGGGAATAATCTCTTCCGCAAAACAGGCGGTATACGCCTCAAAACGATTGCCAAAGGGAGCGTACTCCTGAGTTCTGATTTTGGTATTTACTTCCACACCTACAATAATGAAGGGTTCGACGCCCTCATCCAGAATGAGGCGGTTGGCGTGAGTTGCAATGCGGCCAAAATTGAAAAATTCTTCTCCGTCCTGACAGTATACGACCGGGTAGCTCAATATTTCATTATAGCCGGGCGGCAAATATATCCGGAGAGTTCTGGTCTCGCTAAGAAAGCGGCTGTTTACTTCGTCTTTAAGGATGGTTCGTTTTAAATACCGAGAATCCGTCATTTTTCGTCACCTTTCTTGGGTATTATTTTGCATTCGGGATCACAATAAGTTAAGATTACCCTGATTGCAATAGATGTTTAAAATTTCAATCATGTACTAAGCTGTTATAGTAAAAAACATACCCTGTTACACACACAAAAATGTGGTAAACTCAAAAAAAATAACTAAATCTTTGACGCGAGCGATATAACAGGTGTATAATAATCCTATAACAGCGGAACTTGATATTCAAATTTTTTTGTTGAGGTGAAGAAAATGAGCAAGGTTCCTTATGAAGTTTACACAGAGGAAGTTGAGGCGCTGTCCGTACTTTCTCCGGATGGTGAAATTATCAATAAAGATATGTTGCCTAAACTTACAGATGATCAATTGAAAGAAATTATGTATCGAATGGTATTTACACGTACTTGGGATGACCGTGCCGTTAACTTAGGTCGTCAAGGACGTCTCGGTTTCTACGCTCCGGTATCCGGACAAGAAGCAACCATGATTGGTAGTGAATATGCGCTCCAAAAAGAAGACTTTATTGCTCCAGGCTACCGCGATATTCCGCAAATCGTTTGGCATGGCCTGCCATTATACCAAGCTTTCTTGTATTCCCGTGGTCATCAACACGGCGGCCAAGTGCCGGACGGTGTTAATGTACTGATGCCGCAAATCATCATTGGCGCACAAATTTTGCATGCTATGGGTATTGCTATGGGTTACAAACTGAAAAAGCAAAAACAAGTCGCCATTACATATACAGGTGACGGCGGTTCTTCCGAAGGTGATTTCTACGAAGGCCTGAACTATGCTGGTGTATACAAGTTGCCAGTTATTTTCTTTGTGCAAAACAATGGTTACGCGATCACGACTCCATTTTCAAAACAAACGGCTGCTCTTTCGATTGCTCATAAAGCAGTAGCTGCTGGTATTAAAGGCGTGAAAATTGATGGCATGGACGTGCTTGCAGTTATTAAAGCCGTTCAAGAAGCTGCAGAGCGTGGACGTAATGGTGAAGGTGCTACTTTGATTGAAGCCGTAACGTACCGTTTCCGTCCGCATTCCCTTTCTGATGATGCAACAAAATATCGTTCTAAAGAAGAAGAGGGCGAATGGAATGCGAAAGATCCAATTGCCCGCTTTGCGAAATACCTTGAGAAAAAAGGTCTTTGGAGTGAAGAAGATACAGCTCGCGTAAAAGAAGAAGCTAAGGCAAAAGTGAACGAAGAGATCAAAAAAGCCGAGAAAACAGAGAAAATGACAATTCCTGGCCTGATCGATAGCATGTTCGAAACAACGCCAAAGCACTTGGAAGAACAAAAAGCTGATTTTAAATAATTGAACTTGAAAGAGACCGGGCGGTAACCCGATCCGGTCTGCTTTTCGATTGACCTGAACTGAAATTGATCTGTCAATGTTTAAGGAGGAAATGAAGCAAATGGCACAAATGAACATGAAAGAAGCGATTCGTGACGCACTGCGCGTAGAGTTGAAACGCGACCCTAACGTCCTGCTTTTCGGTGAAGACGTAGGTCATGTAGGTGGCGTATTCCGCGCTACAGAAGGTCTGCAAAAAGAATTTGGCGAAGAACGTGTATTCGATACTCCGCTGGCGGAATCCGCAATCGGGGGTCTTGCTGTGGGTCTGGGTATCCAAGGCTTCCGCCCTGTAGCTGAAATCCAGTTCGTAGGCTTTATCTTTGAAGCACTCGATCAAATGGCAATTCAAGCTTCCCGTATGCGCTACCGTTCCGGTGGACGTTACAATTCTCCAATCGTATTCCGTACACCTTTTGGTGGCGGTGTTAAGGCAGCCGAGCTGCATACAGATTCCTTGGAAGGTCTTCTGGCTCAAACACCTGGTATCAAGGTTGTTGTTCCTTCCAACCCTTACGATGCAAAAGGTCTTATGATCGCGTCTATTCGCGACAATGATCCAGTATTTTTCATGGAGCATTTGAACTTGTATCATGCATTCCGCGCTGAAGTTCCTGAGAATGATTACACAGTTGAACTGGGCAAAGCTAACGTAGTTCGTGAAGGTTCCGATGTGACGATCATTACTTACGGTATGATGGTGCACACTTCGGTTAAAGCTGCTGATGAGCTGGAAAAAACAAAAGGTATCAAAGTGGAAATCATTGATTTGCGTACCATTAGCCCGATTGACATTGATACCGTTGTTGCTTCTATTCAAAAAACCAACCGTGCTATCGTGGTTCAAGAAGCGCAAAAGAGCTCCGGTGTAGCTGCTGAAGTTATTGCACAAATTAACGAAAAAGCAATCCTGCATCTGGAAGCACCTGTTCTGCGTGTAGCAGGCCCGGATACCGTTTATCCTTTTGCTCAAATTGAAGATACTTGGTTGCCAACGCCAACACGTATCATTGATGCGGTTAATAAAGTATTGGAATTTTAATTAAAGCACACCGTAAATTTGGGAGGTTTTAAACGTGGCTAAATTTGAATATAAATTCCCGGAGCTAGGTGAAGGTCTTCACGAAGGCGAAATCATCAAGATGCACATCAAGCCCGGCGACAAAGTAACAGATGAAGATATCATCATGGAAGTACAAAACGATAAGGCTGTAGTTGAAGTTCCTTGTCCGGTTAATGGTACAGTACAAGAAGTATTTGCCAAAGACGGTGACATCTTTAACGTAGGTCAAGTCGTAGCTGTAATTGATGCAGAAGGTGAACTTCCTGAACAAGAAGAAGCACCAGAAGCACCAGCTGCTAGCCCTGAGCCAAGTGCTGCTGCACAAAGCGGAGCTGCAGGTACAGCTAGATTTGAATATAAATTCCCAGAGCTGGGTGAAGGTCTTCACGAAGGCGAAATCATCAAGATGCACATCAAGCCCGGCGACAAAGTAACAGATGAAGATATCATCATGGAAGTACAAAACGATAAGGCTGTAGTTGAAGTTCCTTGTCCGGTTAATGGTACAGTACAAGAAGTATTTGCCAAAGACGGTGACATCTTTAACGTAGGTCAAGTCGTAGCTGTAATCGCTGCAGAGGGTGAACTTCCTGAACAAGAAGAAGCACCAGCTGCTGCTAAACAAGAACAGGATGCTGCACAAGGCGGAGCTAACACTAAACCAGCTGCAACTCCTGCTGCTTCTAACAAAGATGTACTAGCTACACCTAGCGTCCGCAAATTTGCTCGTGAGCAAGGTGTAAACATCGCTCAAGTGAGTGGCTCCGGCAAAAATGGTAAAATCACCAAAGAAGATGTAGAAGCTTTCAAAAATGGTGGAGGCCAAGCGGCTGCACCAGTAGCGAAAGAAGCTGCAAAAGCACAAGAGCCTGCTAAGAAAGAAGCGAAAGCTGCTGCAGCATCCGCACCAGCAGCAGATCCACGTGCTGAGGAAGAGCGCGTACCATTTAAAGGTATCCGCAAGGCTATTTCCAATGCTATGGTTAAATCGGCTTATACGGCTCCGCACGTTACGATTATGGATGAAGTAGATGTAACTGAACTGGTTGCTTTCCGTACTCGTATCAAACCAATTGCTGAGAAGAAAGGCACAAAAGTAACATACCTGCCATTCATCGTAAAAGCTTTGGTTGCTGCTTCCCGTCAATTCCCGGCTCTGAATGCCACAATCGACGAAGAAGCAAACGAAATTGTCTACAAAAAATACTACAACATCGGTATCGCTACAGATACAGACAACGGCTTGATCGTTCCTGTTATCAAAGATGCTGATCGTAAGAGTATCTGGATGATTGCTGATTCCATTCGTGATCTGGCTGTGCGCGGTCGTGATGGAAAATTGGCTGCGAACGAAATGAGAGGAAGTACAATTTCCATCACTAACATCGGTTCTGCAGGCGGTATGTTCTTTACTCCAATCATTAACTTCCCTGAAGTTGCGATTTTGGGTACTGGCCGCATCAGTGAAAAAGCAGTCGTGAAAAACGGTGAAATTGTAGCCGCTCCAGTAATGGCTCTTTCCTTGAGCTTTGACCACCGTATTATTGATGGTGCAACTGCTCAAAACTTCATGAACTATATCAAACAGCTGCTCGCTAACCCTGAGCTGCTTGTTATGGAGGTGTAATCAATGGTAGTAGGAGACGCTTCTCTGGATATTGACACATTGGTCATCGGTGCGGGTCCTGGCGGCTATGTAGCTGCCATTCGTGCCGCGCAATTGGGACAAAGCGTATTGATCGTTGACAAATCTGAGCTGGGCGGTGTATGTCTGAACCGTGGATGTATTCCGTCCAAAGCTTTGATCTCTGCAGCTCACCAATACGAAGCAGCTAAACATGGCGAGTCCTTCGGTATTACGGCTGAAAATGTAAAAGTGGACTTCGCTAAAACACAAGAATTCAAAAACGGCGTTGTTAAGAAAATGACAGGCGGCGTAAGTGGCTTGCTCAAAGGCAACAAAGTTGAAGTTTTCAATGGCGAGTGCATGTTCATCAACGAAAACGAAGCGCGTGTATTCAACGAACATGAATCACCACGTTACCGTTTTAAAAATGCAATTATCGCAACAGGTTCCCGTCCAATCGAACTGAAACCATTCCCATTTGGCGGACGCATTCTGTCTTCTACAGAAGCATTGAACCTGCCTGAAATTCCAAAAAGCCTGATCGTAATCGGTGGTGGATACATTGGTGCAGAGCTTGGACAAATGTACTCCAAATTCGGTTCCAAAGTAACGATCATTGAAGGTATGGATACAGTGCTTCCTGGTTTCGACAAAGATATGACTTCGATCGTTGCGAAAAGCATGAAGAAAACTGGCATCGAAATCTTCACTGGCGCTAAAGCGGAAAGTGCAGAGCAAACAGATAAAGATGTAACGGTGAAATTCTCCGTTAACGGCGAAAGCAAAGAAGTAACTGCTGATTATCTGCTTGTAACTGTTGGACGTCGTCCAAACACAGACGGTGAACTGGGTCTGGATTTGATCGGCGTAGAACTGGATGAGCGCGGAATGGTGAAAGTTGATCACCAAGGACGTACTAGCATTCCTCACATCTTTGCAATCGGCGATATCGTAGCTGGTCTTGCTCTGGCACACAAAGCTTCTTACGAAGGTAAAGTGGCTGCTGAAGCAATCGCAGGCGAGCCGTCTGTAGTAGATTACAAATGTATGCCAGCTGTCGTTTTCACAGATCCAGAATGCTCCAGCGTAGGCTACACAGAGACAGAAGCCAAAGAAAAAGGCTACAATGTCAAAGTTGGCAAGTTCTCTTATGGAGCAAACGGTCGTGCGGTTTCCCTGAACGCTGCTGAAGGTTTTGTGAAAATCGTAGCTGACGCTGACACAGGTCTGGTACTGGGTACGCAAATCGTAGGTCTGGAAGCTTCCAACCTTATTGCTGAGCTGGGTCTGGCGATTGAAATGGGTGCTACACTCGAAGATATCTCCTTGACTATTCATGCTCACCCTACATTGGGCGAAATCGTTATGGAAGCAGCGGAAGTCGTGCTGGGTCATCCGATCCATGCTTTGGCACCACGTCGCTAATACTATTTTTCATTATCTCGTTTTTGGTTTTCATACATGACAAAGAGAGGCAAGGAGCGCTATATCTGCGCTCTTTGTCTCTTTTTTTTCAAACTTTAGGATTTTCAGGACTACTATGAAAATTCACACAGTACATGGTCAACGAAGCACCGTACATGATAAACTAAATATAGATATTGGTGCAGAAAAAGAATTTTAAAGATTAGAATCTGGCGATGCCAGGTTTTTATTCATGCTCAAAGGAGAGGAATAACGTGCGCAACTATTTGGAACTGCTGGAGGATATTTTAGAGAATGGAGTAAAAAAAGAGGATCGCACAGGAACGGGGACACTATCTGTTTTCGGAAGACAACTCCGTTTTGATCTGGCCAAGGGCTTTCCCTTGGTGACCACCAAAAGAGTTCATTTGAAATCCGTTATTCATGAGCTGTTATGGTTTTTGCGGGGAGATACCAACATTTCTTATCTCAAGGAGAACGGAGTTACCATTTGGGATGAGTGGGCGGACGAGCAGGGGAATCTGGGGCCTGTATATGGATCGCAATGGCGCTCGTGGGAAACAACAGACGGGCAACATATTGATCAAATTGCGAATGTCATAGAGGCAATTAAAAACAATCCGGACTCACGTCGACACATCGTCAGTGCTTGGAATGTGGCAGAAATCGAATCCATGAAGTTGCCGCCATGTCACTTTGTATTTCAGTTCTATGTAGCTGGAGGAAAGCTTTCCTGTATGCTAACAATGCGTTCTGTGGATACCTTTCTAGGGCTGCCGTTCAACATCGCGAGTTATGCATTGCTTACGCATATGGTTGCACAGCAGTGTGGTTTGGAGCCCGGCGAATTTATTTGGTCAGGCGGCGATGTGCATATTTATTCAAATCATATGCAACAAGTGCATACACAGCTGGAACGTGATCCTTATCCGTTGCCTCAGTTAAAAATTCTGCGCAAACCGGATTCGATTTTTGATTATACCTATGACGATTTTGCTTTTGAAAATTACGAGTATCATCCAGGGATTAAGGCGCCTGTCGCCATCTGATTAGAGGAGGTGGAAAAATGGGCATTTCAATGATATGGGCTATGGCACAAAATGGTGTGATTGGCCAGGATAACAAACTTCCCTGGCGCCTCCCTAGAGACATGGCCTTTTTCAAAGAGCAGACGATTAATAAAACGGTACTCATGGGGCGCAAGACGTGGGAATCCTTTGGAGGAAAAAGCCTGCCAAACCGACGTAACGTCGTCTTAACTCGAGATCAGTGTTATCAGGTGGAAGGTGCGGAAGTGATTCATTCACTGGAAGAAGGGCTCCAATTAGCAAAGCAGGAGGAGCTAATGGTCATTGGAGGAGCAGAGATTTATGCACTGTTTTGGCCACATGCCGATCGGCTGATTGTGACTCGGATTGAGGAGACTTTTGAAGGCGATACAACGTTCCCTGAGCTGGATTGGAACGGTTGGAATATAGTTAATGAGACTCTGGGTATCAAGGATGACAGAAATCCATATGAGTACCGTTTTGTTGTTTACGAGAAAACGGAATAAGAATAGACTGTAGCCGACCCCACTCATTTGAAAAATTAATAAACCATATAAAAAATCCTTTTGGTGTTGATGCAAAAAGTTGCATAAGTTTTCATTACTTTTACGCTGTATTGTGATACAATAAATCAAATTCAACGAGAACAGACCCTTTCATAATACAAACAGACAAATTCGAATTTGACTTAAATTCTGAATGGATGATCGGGGTTCATAAGCGAAGAGATGGGGGAACGTAACATGTCTACACCAACTGGATTTATGGAATACACACGACAGCTTCCTACAGACCGGGACCCGGCAGAGCGTATAAAGGATTGGGAAGAATTCCATAAGCATATGTCTGAAGAAGAGCTGCGTACCCAAGGGGCGCGTTGTATGGACTGCGGAACTCCTTATTGTCATACGGGGATGGATATCATGGGAGCAACTTTAGGCTGCCCGGTTCATAATCTCATTCCGGAATGGAACAATCTCGTATATCGTGGTTTGTGGAAGGAAGCGCTAGAGCGGCTGCACAAAACAAATAACTTCCCGGAATTTACAGGTCGTGTCTGTCCTGCGCCATGTGAAGGTTCGTGTACAGTCGGCCTGATCGGACAGTCTGTTACAATTAAAACCATTGAGGAAGCTATTATCGAAAAGGGTTTTGAGGAAGGCTGGGTTGTCCCTAATCCGCCAGAAAAGCGTACAGGCAAACGAGTGGCTGTTGTCGGTTCGGGTCCGGCAGGTTTGGCTGCGGCTGCACAGCTTAACAAAGCAGGGCACAGCGTGACTGTGTATGAGCGTGCAGATCGTGTGGGTGGATTATTGATGTATGGCATACCGTCCATGAAATTGGATAAGAAGGTTGTTCAGCGGCGTGTGGATTTGCTGGAGGCTGAAGGTATTCAATTCATCACAAATACGGAAATTGGCAAAGATATCCCTACCGATCAGTTGATTGCTGAATATGATGCTGTTGTCCTATGCGGTGGTTCTACGAAGCCAAGAGAATTCAACATTGAAGGTAGCGATTTAAAGGGTGTTCATTATGCGATGGATTATCTGAATGGTACCATCAAAAGTTACTTGGACTCCAATCTGGAAGATGGCAACTATTTGTCTTCCCAAGGTAAGGACGTTATTGTAATCGGTGGCGGTGATACGGGTTCGGACTGTGTAGCTACTTCTTTGCGTCATGGATGTCGGAGTGTCACTCAATTTGGCACACACACCAAAGCGCCTATGGAGCGTGACCCGATTGCCAATCCTTGGCCGCAATTTCCAAACGTGTATTCTCTCGATTATGCACAGGAAGAAGCTAAGGCGTTGTTCGGAGAAGATCCACGTGAGTTCTCCATCATGACGACCAAATTTGTAGGTGATGAGAACGGTAATCTGAAAGAGCTACACACCATTCAAATTCAACGGATTGTTGATGAAACTGGGCGCAAAATCTATCAACCGATTCCAGGTACGGAGCGCGTATTCCCTGCACAAATCGCTCTTATTGCCATTGGATTTGATGGTCCTGAGCAAACGATTGTAGAGCAAATTGGTTTGGAGACGGACCGTCGTTCCAACGTTAAAGCACGTTATGGAAAATATGTTACTAATGTGGATAAGGTTTTTGCTGCAGGTGATATGCGTCGCGGACAAAGTCTTGTCGTGTGGGCTATTAATGAAGGTCGAGAAGCTGCACGAGAAGTTGATAAATACCTCATGGGCGCTACCGTTTTGGTGTAATTATAAATTTCATGTTACGGATCAGTCAAAGCTCCATCTTCGGATGGGGCTTTATTGTATTTCAAGCTGAGTCTGCCAGAAGCGAAAAATGAATAAATGATTATTGAGCTGTGAAACATTGTGAAATATATGTTATATAATATAACTTAAATTTAATCTTATCACCATATATTTCTTATCTAAATTGATCATAACATAAAAAGTGGTGTTTAGTGTAGATTTTTTTTATAGAAAAAGGATTATTTCACAAGAAAATTAGATAAAAGTCGATGATTATGTAATATAAATTAACATGTACATAACTTTTGTTGACTGTATAAAATCATGACCTGAGAGAACCGTGGTATCTATGGTATAATACACGTATATTGTTGAAACGTTAGACTAAATGAATTTACAAAGGAGCTTTCGTCGCGAGAAGGCTCCTTTTGCATGAGGCCGGGATACCTGTGTTTTCATTAACGTTCCATGTATATGTATGATTCATGGAGGAGAAACAGAAGGCCGTCAGGAAGGAATGGAGTATGAATGAAGACGTTGATTATTGCTGAGAAACCAGATATGGGACGGACGATTGCCGCTGTTATGGAGCCGCGGGCTAAAAATAACCGTACTTATTTGGAAGGTGAGAAATACATTGTAACCTGGGCGATCGGACATTTGTTGGGTTTGGCTGAGCCGGATGCATACGATGAGAAGTACAAACGATGGAATATTAAGGATCTTCCTATTATCCCTGAGCAGTTCAAAATCGTACCGAATCCGAAAACAAAAGATCAGCTGAAAATGATTGGTGAACTGGCTAAACGCTGCAATGCCATCGTAAATGCTTGTGATGCTGGACGGGAAGGGCAATATATTTTTGCGTTGATTCAGCAGCAATTGAAGTTGCATCAGCCAGTTAAGCGGCTGTGGATTTCAGATTTGACAGCGGAAAGTATTGCGACAGGCTTTGAACGATTGCGAGATGCTTCGGAGTTTGAATTTCTGACTCAAGCTGCGAGGGCACGAAGTGAAGCGGACTGGCTGATCGGAATGAATGCTTCCAGAGCGTTCACAACACGACATAATACACTGCTGTCAGTAGGACGGGTGCAGACTCCCGTGCTGGCACTGATTCATGACCGGGAAAAGGAAATTGAGGCATTTCAGTCTCAAACCTTCTATGATGTGTGGGCTGAATTTAAGCAAGAACAGATCAAGTACAAAGGTGCGTGGCAGGGGGATCGGTTGACGAAGCCAGAGGAAGCTGAGGCGATCGCTGCGGCCGTTCGCGGAAAAACAGGTGAAATCACCAAATATGATACCAAGCAGACAAAAGAGTATCCTTTTAAATTGTACGATTTAACGCTGCTTCAACGCGAGGCGAATGCCAAGTACGGTTATTCGGCCAAAAAAACACTGGATGTGGCACAAGCGCTTTATGAGCGACACAAGGTCATTTCCTATCCGCGTACCAATTCTAACTATGTGACAGAGCAAAATATAGACGGCATGCACAAGGCACTACGGATGCTGGGGACAGGTCCTTATGCTGATCTGGTACAACAAGCCAACCCCAATTTGGTCCATAAACAAAATAAATCTGTCTGCAATCCATCTCGTGTTGAGGATCACCATGCTATTCTGCCGACGTTAAAAAGGCCAGGAACGTTAAGCAAGGAGGAGCAAAATGTATATGACCTGGTTATTCGCAGGTTTTTGTCACATTTTTTCCCACCTGCTGAATACAAAATGCATACCGTAATGACACAGGTGGACAAGCATCTGTTTAAAACAAATATCAAAGAGCTTCTTTCCTTGGGATGGAAAGTGGTTTTGAGTAAGGCTGATCAGGATAAAGGTAAAAAGAGCAAATCACCGAAAAAAGAGGATGAAGAGGAAACGGACGAGTGGACGGATAAGAAGTTTGAGATTGATGCGGGGTGTCCCGTGGATTGTGTTCGGGCCGAGATGAAAGAAAAGGCGACTCAGCCCCCTAAAAGCTACACGGAGGGTACATTGCTTAAGGCGATGGAAAGCGCGGGCAAACAGATGGAGAATGAGGAATTGCGTGAGGTCATGAAGGACGCCGGTTTAGGCACACCTGCGACGCGGGCCGCCACAATTGAACGATTGAAAAAGGTTGGCTATATTGAAATGAAGGGCAAAAAGATTCTTATTACGGAAAAGGGAAAGATGGCTATTGACCTGATCCGTCATGCCGGGGTTGATCTATTAGCCTCGCCGGAGATGACTGGTCAATGGGAACGTCGTCTACACCAAATTTCCAAAGGAGAGGCGGCTCAAGAGAAGTTTATGGATAACGTTAAAAGATTTACGTTGTCCATCATTGACAAGGTGAGGCAGCAGCCACCGGCTCCGGCAAATGCCTTTGGCGAGGAAGCAAGGGGCAAACGTGCAGCTGGAAAAGAAGGCGCACGTAATGTACGCGCGAGTGGAGGCACCGCCGCCAAAGGGGGAGGGCGTGCTACATCAGGACGCGGTGGCAGCGCTGGAAGCGCAACGCTGGAGCAGGCAGCAGCACCAGCAAGTCGTGCTGCGGGAACAGCGGGTTCCGCTGCACGCAGCTCCTCCGATGGAGCCTCAGGCTTTTCGGTGAGCCAAAGGCAAGCTTTGGGTAGCTGCCCACGCTCTAATTGCGGCGGAAGCATTATAGAAGGCCGCAAAGGGTATGGGTGCAGCCACTACAAGCAGGGCTGTGGCTTTGTCGTCTGGAAGGAATATGCTGGAAAGCAGATTACCGGAACGATGCTCAAATCTCTGTTGACGAAGGGACAGACGCAATTGTTGTCTTTTAAGCGTAAAGATGGATCGACCGTCAAAGCGCGAATTGTTCTGAATGAACCAGGTACAGGACAACTTAGCGTTCTAGAGGAATCCTGAGACAGGGTTTAGACCACTATTTTGGCTGAATCAAAGGTTGAATAACATTAAAAACAAAAAAGGGACCCTATCCGAGGGTCCTTTTTTGTTGATGCAATTGTATGCTTTCGTGGATAACCCGTGGTACTTCCGTTAGCTTCTGTATCGTATACATCACGGAGTTCACGTTTTTTTGCAATTCAACCATATTATAAATCCATTCCTTTGGCTGCTTGAGATAGACAGCATGAATACCTGCGGCAAGGGCTGGAGATACATCAGTGCGCAGAGAATTCCCGATCATCCAGGTGATGCTTCGGTCCAAGCGATTCATCTGGATGATTTCTTCCAGTGCTTCGACATTTTTATGCTGGCGAATGTAGATGCGCTCATTAAAGTAGGTAGCCAGTTTCATTTGTTCAATCTTTCTTTCTTGAATGATCTGCTCACCCCCAGTATAAAGATGGAGGGAATGCCCTGCTTTTTGGAGGGAGTTCAACGTTTCGACCATGCCTGGATACGGTTCGATTTCCTGTTCGTACACACTTCGGCCAAGAGAGCGAAGCTCCTGCTCTTCCCGAAAATCGAGACGGCGTCCGAATTGTTCCGAGAAAAATTGGTACGTATCTATCAGAGATTGTGGAAAATGCTCGCTGGCAAAGCCCACTTGATGAACTCCGGCCACATCAATTTCGATTTGTTTTTCACGAATCGTATTTTTCGTTAGGTTATGAGTTGCAAACCATTCCTGAAGCAAATCAAAAAAGTAGTTGAGGATAAGGTCAAAATACTTGTTGCAGTGGACTAAGGTGTCATCAAGATCAAATAAAATGTGCTGCTTCGGATACGACATGATGCATACTCCTTCCAAGCCAAAGCTTTAACGCTGCTTTGGTTATAACTAAAAGTACAATTCAAATTACAATCCAATATAGGATTCCAAAAACACCTGTAAATCAGCCGCGCCATCGGGACGGATGCTGAATTTTTCCTTATGATAACGTCCGATGTGAATACGGAGCAGACCAGCCACTCGTAAAATCATCATATCAGACATGAGTGTATCTTCCAAACGGCTCAAATCATGGCGCATATCTTCGAGAGACTTAGGACCTTGAGCTACATAACGCAGAATTCGCAGCCGCTGCGGATCATTGACCGCACGAGTGAGCCGTAGCAGAAGCGTAGGCGGTTCTTCCTCGCTCTCCTCGGGAATATCTACTGGATACTGGATCAGCAGTGTGCGGGTATAAAAACAGTATGAATTAATCGGGCGATTATGGACAACCGGAAATAGGACTACTGTATCCAGGTCTTCCATGTGTGGCACGACTAGTCCAGCTGTCGCATACTCAACCAGTGCTTCCGGTTCCATTTTACTCAGTAGCATGCGCTTTTCCGCAGCGTCTTCTTCTGCCAACACACGTAGTTCGCCTTCCAAGGCCCGAAAATAATCACGATCCCACAATTTGAGGAGTGGTGCGTATACCTTACGAATGCGTAAAGATTCTTCAAAGGTTAAAAAAGGGATATGCGGAACGAGCAGCTCAAACATATCTTTATCCGGACCGTGGTCCAAATAAGAGATATAATCAGATATTTCATCCGATTCCGGTCGAAGTAACGCCCAGGCATAGAGTGCGTCATAATCGCTAAAAGGGCAATCCTGAGCTGTAGCAAGCTCAGTACGAACTTCATGTTGTAGTCGTGCATCCACCTTGTCGATCCATTCATGGCCCAAGTCCATATCTTGGACCCACTTTTTAGTCACATAGGCCATGAAGCTGCCGAGCAATTCATAAATTGGAGAAGTGTCTATTTTAATTTGATAACTCATGGAACCCAATGCCTCCTATTCTGTCTTCTAGCCCAGAGCGGTGAACGTAATTAAGCCCGTCCATAAGCAAAACATGAGCATTTTAATAATTGCTCATTTATTTATTATGGCTTGTTCTGCCAGGGATTGTCCACTATAATATGAAATAGTGCGTTGTGACGTGAATGGGTTCGGATTGAACATACGAGGCTCCTTAACCAAAGGAGTCGGATACATACCAGACAAGCTCTTTCCGTAAAATCGTCATCTCAGATGGCGATTTTTTTCTTCTATTCTTTAATACACTAATTACACCTGAATTTGTATGTGTTTGTCGGTTTTGCAGGACGGTATGGAATACATAGTGATAAGAATTATTATTGATTATGGAATCAAATGCAAATCATTTCTTAACATTAATTTTAATTATTTTATTTGTTCGATCAGGAGGAGCTAGGATGTCGCCGTCGTTACGGGTTCACTATTTTATTTTAATTGCTGTTATTATTGTTGCTGGATTATGCCAAGGTTTATTATTACCTATTCTGTCTATCTCGTTGGAACAAATGGGAGTTTCATCTTCACTAAACGGAATGAATGCGGCTGCCCTGTATATTGGTTCATTCGCAATGACGTTGGTGGCAGAACGGACATTGGGCTTGTTGGGGTTCAAAAAGCTGATGGCCGGAGGGCTTGTGCTAGTGCTCATTACGCTACTGCTGTTCCCGCTAATCCCTGATATTCGGGTATGGTTCGTACTGCGTCTGCTAGTAGGTATTGGTGACAGTGCACTGCACTACTCTGCGCAGCTATGGATATTGTTGGTGACTCCAGCAGAGAAGCGAGGCCGCAACATTTCCTTTTATGGTATGTCATACGGTCTGGGTTTTGCATTAGGACCATTGGGATTATGGCTACTCGATTATGGAATGCTGGTTCCATTCGCTGCGTTGGACTTATTGTGCTTGCTTGTTTTGCTGTTGGTGTTAATTAAGCTGCCGGACTCCAGACCGGAGAAGCTGGAGTCCGAGGCACGTCCCACTCAAAGATTTCGTCGCAGTTACAGCTGGGCATGGTACGCTCTTTTGCCAGCATTTCTATACGGCTATATGGAAGCGAGCCTGAACAGTAACTTTCCAGTCTATGGCCTACGTATTGGCTTTCATACCGATGAAATCGCCGCCTTGCTGCCGTTCGTCAGTTTGGGAGGGTTAGTGCTGCAGCTACCGCTAGGGATATTGAGTGACTGTTGGGGACGTAAAAAGGTGCTAATGAGCGTAGGTATAGCAGGGGGAATGACCTTTATGTTGCTACCATGGAGCGGTAATCATTTTATGTTCACTTTGATATTGCTGACCCTAGCAGGTGGTTTAGTAGGCTCCTTTTTCTCCCTCGGTTTGGCCTATGCCGCTGATCTGCTGCCCAAATCATTTTTAGCAGCCGCTAATGTACTGGCATCCTTTCACTTTAATCTGGGAAGTGTGATCGGACCTAATATTAGCGGAGGATTGCTGGACTATGGAACTCAAGGCAGCATGTTTTTTGTCCTTGGAGGTAGTTACGTTGTTTTCGGATTGTTAGGTCTGTTTTCCAGAAAAAGAGTACCGGCGGTTTAAAACTGCGGTTTGCATGGTATTTGTTTCACATTTACTATAAAATATAAACAGTATTGATGGCGCGCAAAGGGGAATCACTTAGATGATTAAAATTCGGAAGCTGACCAAGCAAGTGGGGCCTGAACGGACCCAGCTACTTCGAGGAATTGATGCTGAAATTCATCAGGGCGAATTCATTGCCATAGTGGGGCCAAGTGGAAGCGGCAAAACGACGCTGCTTCGCTGTCTTGCTTTACTAGAGCCATGGGATGAAGGCAGTTTAATTGTAGGTGGCAATGATGTGCTGAAATCCGGGTGGACGGGCAAGATGAAAATAAAGCGGGAATGGGCATACCTGGAGCAAAACCCGCATCTAAATATGAATCGAACCGCTCTTAAAAATGTGCTCATTGGCAGATCCGGTCAAACTCCAATGTGGAGAATGGTGACCGGTATGGTGCGTTCCGACGATTACATGGGAGCGATGGACGTACTGGAGGATCTGGGTCTGCTGGATAAGGCGCATGATAAATGCGACAAGCTCAGCGGTGGCGAGCGGCAGCGGGTAGCGACTGCGCGTGCTCTCGTGCACGGAGCTAAAGTTATTTTAGCTGATGAGCCTGTAAATGGACTTGATCCAGCTTCGGCAGCGCATGTACTGGAGACCTTTCGCAAGCTGTGTTCTGACGAGCGGGTGACGATCATGACTGTATTGCCGCTGGAAATGGCTGAACGCTTTGCTTCCCGTATATGGGGGTTGAATGATGGTGAATTGGTGTTTGACATTCAGGGAAGACGATTGACACAAGCAGAAAAGAACAAATTGTGAAGGGGACGGCAAGAGAAGTGAATATAATGCTGTTGAGAATGGTGGCTGGCTGCTGTTCCTTGCTGCTCCTTGCTGGATTTTTAAGCGGCTGTAATGTTATTAGCGATCCCATTTCGCTGATGGAGACACCGACGATGTCTGACGAGAAACAGCAGTTGAATGGTGCAGTGAATACGCAACTAGGGGCGGTACAGCCTTTAAGGCCGAATGACCCAGATGACCCGACGCCAATTCGGACGGGTGATCTGAACAATGATGGCACAGACGAAGCAGTGCTCTTTTATGAAACGCCAGATGAGAGCGTAAAAATACATGGTGCCTTGTTTGAAGATCAGGGCGGAACGTGGGTAAAGAAGCTAACGTTTGATGGGGAAGGCACTGTGCTGGAGTCATTTAAGCTCGTGGATTTAACGAATGATGGAACACTCGATATTGTAGCGGGTTTTTCCAGTGGAGATAGTGGCGATGGCGGGGATCAGAAGGGACTCATCGTGTATTCCTATACCGGAGGAACTCTGGAGAAAATATATGCTACAGGTTATACGGACTTCGTCGTAGATGATTTTAACCATAACAAGATGGACTTGAACGGGGATAATTTGAATGATTTGACGATTATCACGCTGCGACGTAATGAATTCTTTACAGTTAAAACATTTCAATTCAGTGGGGGAACCTTTAAGGAAATCGGATCGTTGGATTTGGACAGTCAGGTCTTAGGTGTCTATAATGTCGTTGCTGGCAAGGTAGCCGAGGGTAGGCAGGGGATTGTTATAGACACCAAAATTGCCCAGACCACTACCGTCTCCAATGTCATTGTGATGGATCACGGCAAGCTCAGGAAGCTTAATCTTATGGATGTCACCTTCAAGGATGCGACCATCGCCAGTGGTGATGTGGATGGTGACGGTATTCTGGAATTTGGTAATTTGGAGAAGCCAAAAGGTTGGAGTAATAAGCCGCTGGATGAGGTTCCATATTTTGTGTCGTTCTATCAGTGGGACGGAGCGAAAGGGACGATTTTTAAGCAGCAGCAGTATCGTGATTCTAATGAACAGGTCTACTTCAGATTACCGAAAGAGCTGCATGGCAAGGTGACGATTGATCCGAAAGTTTCGAAGAAGGACAGCTATTTGCGCTTCATTTTGGATGATACAGACAAAACGATTGCGGAAATTAAATTTTTCTCGTTGTCACAATGGGAGCGAAACAACGAAGGGTATAGCCAACTGTGGCGAACGAATGCGCAGGTCATTGGCATTAAGCGATCCAGTGAGCTGGAACCGCGTAAAACCATAAAAAACAAGATGGGGGAAAGGCAGGTAGAGTAGAGTGAGTAAAGTTTTAATCATGGAAGACGAGGAATCCATTCGCAGTTTTATTGTCATTAACTTGAAACGTAACGGTTTTGAGGTGCTGGAGGCGTCGGAAGGGCATGAGGCTCTGAATATTTTGAACACGGTGCGGGATATTGATATTGCACTGCTTGACGTAATGGTACCCGGTATGGATGGTTTTGAAGTCTGTCGGAGAATCCGGGAAACGAATGAGCGCATCGGCATTATTTTTCTCACAGCGAAGGTACAGGAGCAGGATAAGGTGTATGCCTTGTCTGTAGGGGCCGATGACCATGTGAGTAAACCTTTTAGCCCGACGGAGCTGATTGCACGTATTCAATCGTTATTGCGTCGGGTGAATGTACATCGTGAAACAGCAGCCAAAGTGTCCTTCCAGTCTGGACCGTTTACGCTAGATTTGATTGCTAAGCAATTTAAGAAGAACGGGCAGCTGATCGAGCTGACACCGACTGAGTTTTCTCTGATTCAATTTTTTCTGGAAAAAGAAAACACGCCGCTCAGCCGAGATGTTCTACTTGATCACGTATGGGGCAAGGAATATATGGGCGATCCGAAAATTGTAGATGTGAATATCCGACGTCTGCGGCAGAAAATTGAAAACAATCCATCTGAGCCAGCTTTTTTACAAACAGTGTGGGGACATGGATATAAATGGAAAGGTCAGTCTCAATGATCAAAAAGGGGATTCGCCGACAGATTGTGCTTCACTATTTTTTCGTAGTGTTCTTGGCGCTTCTGTTAGTAGAAGTCATTTTTATGTTTGCACTCCGGTCGTACTATTACGATTCCATTTACAAACATATCGAAAGCCGTATCGAATCGGTAAGTGAATTTGCACCCAAATTCAAAGAGCCGGAACAGTCTTTGCAATCGTATTTGTTAAATACATTTTCTCTGCCCTTCACTGAACTGCAGTTGCTTGATGAACAGGGAAATGTAATTGATAACTCGACGAATTTTGCAGCAGATCTAAGTGTGCAAACAAGTGATGTGACACAAGCATTAGCTGGAGATACGGGCAAATGGATCGGAAAGCAACCGAGTACGGGGCAGCAAGTGATGGCGGTATCTCAAAAACTGGACAATATCGTCGGAGACCAGGTGTATGTTATTCGGTATACGACTTCGCTGGAATTGGTAAATGATAAGCTGTTTACGATTACGCTGTTTTCTCTTGGCATCATGGCAGCTGTACTGGTTATTGTATTTGTGGTCAGTACAGGGCTCGCGAATTCCATTGTTAGACCAATTAATAATATACGCGATGTATCTGCTCAGATGGCTCAGGGGAGGTTTGATGCACGCATTGAAGGCGATTATCGCTATGAGTTGGGTGAACTGGCTTCGACTCTGAACTATATGGCACAGGAAATTGTCAGAACAAATCAAATCAAGGATGATTTTATATCATCCATATCTCATGAATTGCGTACTCCGCTTACATCTATTAAGGGTTGGAGTGAAACGTTAAATTCTGGCGGTTATGACCCGGAAGAGACGAAAATCGGGATGAAGATTATTTCTAAAGAGACGGATCGACTGATTGGCTTGGTGGAGGAAATCCTCGATTTTTCCAAGCTGGAGCAGAATGCCATGAAGCTTGTGATGGGAACGGTGGATCTACGGGAGCTTTTGCAGGAAATTATGCTGAACGTATGGGCCAAAGCAGAAATGAAGCAGATAAAACTTCAGCTGGATTCGGAGGAAACGGCATATCTCGTCCATGGAGACGGTAACCGTCTAAAACAGGTGTTTTTGAACATTGTGGACAATGCTATCAAGTTTTCGCATGAAAGCTCAATTATTTTCCTGTCTCTACAACGGATTGATGGCAATATCGAGATATCCGTACAAGATACAGGGATTGGAATTAGTGCTGAAAATCTTGCCAGAGTTAGAGACCGCTTTTTCCAGGTAGACCACCAAAACGGTGGTACTGGACTGGGATTGGCAATCTCGCAACAGTTTATCGAGCGTCATCATGGTCAGATGCTCATTAGAAGTGAACTGGGGGCTGGAACTACCATTACGGTTTCATTACCTGCTCTGCAAGCAGAGCAGTCCGTGGAACCATCACAACTTACTGAAGGGCTGATTTAAAAGGCCCATTGTATAGATTTAACTAGAAAAACAGCCAGTCCTCTCAAATCGGGAGGGCTGGCTGTTTTTAATTTGGGGGTAACGTTATGAAGTAAAACCTTCGGCACGCAAGCGTGTATTGCGCTCGTAAGCTTCTTTCAGCATACGCGTAGTTTGCGGTCGTACCGCCATTTTACCAAATACCACTTCATTGGGTCCGATAACCATAATTTCGCCCGGATTACCTTTAATGACAGCACCATCGCGAATCACAGCACCTTCACCGATAATCGCATGTTCAATATGGACGTTACGTCCAATGCGTGTGTCAGGCATAACGATACTTTCTTTAATGGCTGAACCTTTACCTACCTCGACACCACTAAATACAACGGAGCGTTCTATTCGGCCCTCTACTTGGCAGGAATCATGCAACAAGCTACCCAATGGTTGTGTTTGACGGTTAGGTACCTTTTGTGCGCTCAACCTTGTGCGGCGTTCACGTGTATACATCGGCCAGTCCTTGCGTTGAAGGTCGATAGCACAATCATCCTCTAACAAATCCATGTGTGAATCCCATAGGCTTTTAACGGTACCTACGTCCTTCCAATAGCCCTGGAATTCATAAACGTACAAGGATTCTTGGTCCGCCAACATTTTAGGTATGATATCTTTACCAAAATCATGACTGGATTGAGCATCCTGTGCGTCTTCTAACAGGTAATTTCTTAAGTAATCCCATTTGAAAAGGTAAATCCCCATGGAAGCCAAATTACTTTCCGGTTTCTCCGGCTTCTCTGCAAATTCTGTGACACGCAGATCTTCATCGGCACTCATAACACCAAAACGGTGTGCTTCATCCCAAGGTACCTCCATGACAGAAATGGTAGCCGCAGCTCCTTTTTCCTTATGGTGGTTCAGCATTTCACGATAATTCATATAGTAGATATGATCACCGGATAAAATAAGCACATGCTCCGGATTTTGGCTGTCAATATATTCGATATTCTTATGAATAGCATCTGCCGTTCCTAAGTATTCAGCGTTACCTGTGTTATAAGATGGAAGTAGGGTAATTCCCTTATTATCTGTTTTCGTAAGACCCCATGGTGTTCCATCCCCGATATGTTCGTGCAAGGATTCTGCCTCATATTGCGTCAAGACACCTACAGTATCAATGTCTGAATTTACGCAGTTACTGAGAGGAAAATCGATGATCCGGTAATGACCGCCAAAAGGTACGGCGGGTTTTGCAATCGTTGAAGTAAGGGGAGCAAGACGGCGTCCCTCTCCGCCTGCCAGCAGCATGGCAATGCATTCTTTATTAAACATTTCGTTTCCCTCCCGGTTTAGTTGTCAGTGTAGTACATACATAAACGGTATGGGGTACTCTTGAAACCATAAGGTATATAAGATTCCCCCAAAACTAAGGTTTATTTTTTTCCTAGTCATTTTTCTGTTCAATGTGGCTAGAATGGGGTAATAACTCAGGTCGGCTTTGACCCAAAAGCGACTGCATTACCGATTCATACATTTTTACTTACAAAACATATAAGGGTGGTGACGTGATGACAGACCAAACTCTTCCGCAACAGGCTATTTCATCGGAAGATATTTATTTGTTTCATGAAGGAACGCTTTATCACAGCTACCGATCTTTGGGTTCCCACCTTACTGTGGAGAACGGAGAACAGGGCGTCCGCTTTACGGTCTGGGCTCCTCATGCTCTCCATGTCGGGCTTGCTACAGATCGCAACAACTGGAATGGGGAACAGGATTCCTTATATAGGGTTCCCAAATCCGGTTTTTGGAGTCGTTTTTTTCCGGGGATATCCCAAGGAACTTTTTACAAATACGACATTACGGGTGCAAACGGTGAACGATTTCTGAAAGCAGACCCTTACGCGGTACGTGCTGAAGTGAGGCCAGCAACGGCTTCTGTGGTAGCTTCTATAGATGGTTATGCTTGGAACGATGCGATTTGGCGCCGAAAACGTAGAGCACCTTATGGAAAACCTCTGCACATATATGAGCTTCATCTGGGCACTTGGAAGCAAAAAGAAGATGGTACGTTTTATACATACAGGGAAATAGCTGAGCTTCTTGTGCCTTATGTGACCGATATGGGGTATACACATATTGAGCTGATGCCGCTGAGTGAGCATCCGTATGATCTTTCCTGGGGCTACCAGCTTACCGGATATTTTGCACTCACAAGCCGTTATGGAGAGCCGCATGATTTTATGTATTTGGTGGATCGTTGCCATCAGGCGGGAATCGGAGTGCTGATGGATTGGGTGCCAGCCCATTTTGCAAAAGATACTCATGGATTAAGGCTGTTTGACGGATCGCCCCTGTTCGAATACGCGGATCCGCTGATTGCGGAAAAGCCCGGCTGGGGAACGCTGACGTTTGATTACAGCAAGCCGGAGGTGCGTTCTTTCCTGATATCTAATGCGCTATTCTGGATGGATGTGTACCATATTGACGGCCTGCGCGTAGATGCTGTGACAAGTATGCTACGACTGGATTTTGAAAAGCAGGACGGTCAATATCGTTTTAACTCTAAAGGAGGCATTGAAAATGAGGAGGCTATTGCCTTCCTTCAACAACTGAATGAAACAGTATTCCGCTATTATCCGTATGCTCTGATGATGGCAGAGGAGTCCAGTGCCTGGCCGATGGTGACTTCCCCGGTAAGCGATGGAGGACTCGGTTTTAATTACAAATGGAATATGGGCTGGATGAACGATACGCTTGATTATATCGAAACGGATTTCGATCAGAGGCCGGAGCGCCATAATTTGCTGACATTCCCCATAGCTTATGCGTACAGCGAGAATTTTACACTGCCGTTGTCGCACGATGAGGTTGTTCATGGTAAGAAGTCGCTGCTTGATAAAATGCCAGGTAGCTATGAGCAAAAATTTGCCGGGCTTCGAGCGCTTCTCGGTTACCAAATCACCTCACCGGGCAAAAAACTCTTATTTATGGGAGGGGAATTCGGCCAATTCATCGAATGGAAGGATGAAGAGCAGCTTGACTGGTTTCTGCTGGATTATGACAGTCACCGTTCGCTGCACGCTTATACGAAAGCGCTGAATCATTTGTATATTCAGGAAAAGGCGTTATGGGAACTGGATCATTCGTGGGATGGATATCAGTGGATTGAAGCGGAGGATCGTGGGCAGAGCGTAATTACGTATTTACGTAAAAGTAAAAAGCCGGGAGATACACTGGTCGTGCTAATTAACTTTCAGCCCGTGCCTAGAAAGAACTACCGAATTGGGCTGGAAAAGGCCGGGAGTTATATCGAACTGCTGAACAGCGATCATAAGGACTTTGGGGGAAGTGGCCAGCTAAATACTGGAGTGATACGGACCGCTTCCATTCCTTGCCACGGACAGCTTTACAGCTTGGAGGTGACCATACCACCCCTAAGCATCGTTATACTCAAGAAAGCGCCTCGGAGGTCTAAAAAAGCAGATTAAACACATAAGGAGGAAGCACATATGAACATTTTGTTTGCGGCAGCAGAAGCACATCCATTTATTAAAACAGGCGGGTTGGCTGATGTCATTGGCGCACTGCCGAAGGCACTTCGTCAGGCGGGGTGCGACGTCCGAATCATTTTACCTAAATATGCGGGGATTCCCGATACTTATAAAAAGTCTCTGCGTCCGGTAGCGGTGAAGCAAGTAGCCGTAGGCTGGCGTAATCAATATTGCGGAATAGAGGAACTGACATTAGACGGAATCAAGGTTTATTTTATAGACAATGAGTATTACTTCGGTCGTGACGGTATTTACGGTTATATGGATGATGGCGAACGTTTTTCCTTTTTTAACCGGGCGATTTTAGAAATGCTGCCTGAACTGAACTTTCGACCGGATATTTTGCATTGTCATGATTGGCATACGGCAATGGTTCCGCTGCTTCTGAATGCCGATTATCGACATTTGCCCTTCTACAGCGATATTCGCACGGTGTTTACGATACATAATCTGCTGTATCAAGGGGATTTTCCGTATGGGGTCTTAACTGAGCTGCTCAACCTGGATGGAAGCTATTTCACCCCCGAGGGTGTGGAGTATCATGGCAGACTGAATTTTATGAAAGGTGGGCTTACGTACTCGGATCATGTCACGACCGTGAGTCCAACCTATGCAGAGGAGATTCAAACAGAATTTTACGGATACGGGCTGGAGGGTCTGCTTCGTAAATTGGGAGATCAGGGTCGCTTAACAGGGATTGTGAACGGAATTGACACCAAAAGCTACAATCCTGCCACGGACAATCGTATTTATACGAAGTACCGCACGAGTCTGACAAAGAAAAAGGAAAACAAAATTGGCCTGCAAAAGGAGTTGGGTCTGCCAGTGCGGCCAGACGTACCTATGATTGCCATGGTAACCCGGCTTGTAGATATGAAGGGGCTAGATCTGGTAACGAGAGTGCTTGACGAAATCCTGTATTATGATGATATCCAGTTTGTCGTTCTGGGAACAGGGGATCCGGCTTTTGAGCATTGGTTTCGTGAGGCAGCGGGACGCTATCCACTGAAAATGTCGGCGCAGCTCGCTTTTAGCGAACCTCTGTCACGAAAAATATATGCGGCAAGTGATATGTATCTTATGCCATCAAGATTTGAGCCTTGCGGGATCAGCCAACTGCTGGCGCTTCGTTATGGAAGTATCCCTATTGTGCGAGAAACAGGGGGTCTTAACGATACTGTGCAGGCTTACAATGAGTCCACAGGGGAAGGAAACGGATTTAGTTTCACGAACTACAATGCACATGATATGCTGAACACTATTCGTCGTGCTGTTCATTTTTATCGCCAATCTGAGCATTGGTCGAAGCTTACACAGACGGCTTTTGCAGGAGAATATAGTTGGGATGTTTCAGCTAAAGCGTATATGGATATTTACCATTTGCTAACAAAGACGGACTGAAGAGTAGGAACACTATAGTCATGTTAATGAAAAAGGGAATCCCTTTAGCCAGTGTTTGGCTGAGGAATTCCCTTTTTGCTATGATCAGTCGCCCCCGCCACCACAGCTGCTTCCACATGAAGAGCCGCTGCTACACGAAGAATGACTACCAGAATCGCCTGAATCATGGGGAGAAGAGCCTCCATGATGAGAACTGTCATGGGAGGAATGATGGTGCGAGTGATGTGTATCCCAGTTCGAGCAACCGCTTGCCGAGCTACAGCCGGATGAACTAGCTAATGCGGCATTACCTGTAGCATCAGGGTGCATGTGTACGGCAAATTGTTCAGGTTGATACCATGAATACCACACAACAGCTAATAATAAATAGTCGACCTGTAAATAGTTGACCTTAGGCAATTGCTTCCCCTCAGGATCATCCACCGCTTTATTCACCCGCTCGCGCAGACGTTGTACAATCTTATGAACCGCTTGTTGGGCCTGCTGTGAAATGGCTATATTCTCCTGCGTATTCCAGCGGTCACCTGCTGGCTGCGCCGAAGTTGCGAGTTTGTAATAGCGCGAAAGCTCGTCGTTTGGTAATGGATGATTAAAAAAAGTACCCCACAAACTGGCGCTATAGCGGTTCCAGCCAAAGCATTCCACATACAACCAGTCAAACCAAGCCCGCTCCTCAGGCATCGGCTTAGAGCCGCCAGAATGGGGCGCATGGTGAAGCATACGACCAAAAAAAGCTTCCGAGAATTGCTGATATTCGCGGGTAAACATCAACATTTCGTGCCATAATTCATCCACATCACTACTGAACATAGGCACTCTATTCATAATCGCGCATAGCATAAAATATCGTTTTAGCTCATGCCAGCGCCAATCATATTCTTGCTTCGTCAGCTCTGGGTGGGCTTCCATTACACGACCCCTTACGCTATGAGCATAGGAGGCGGGAATGGATTGCTCCAGTAGCTGCATCATCTCTGTAATCTCTGGATGACGCTCCTGTGTAAGGGACGAAGGAGAAGGGGAACTGAGGAAAAAAGCATTCCGGCGCCGTGTTTTTCTGTTTCCCCGGTTCCTGCGTATTGCACGGAATATAAACCAAAAAATGATGAGGTCCACCACAATAAACAACGTCCAAAAGCTGCTCATACTATCCATGATGGCTGACTACTCCTTTCTGAAAGAACACGGAATTAAGATTTAGCGTTCGTTATTCAGCAGAGCGAATTCTTTTTTTATCTGGGCTAGCAGTTCAGGATTTGTGATTACATCGCAAGCAGTCCATGCCAAAGTTCTCGCAGCCAGCAGCATTCCTTCCATGGCCCGGTCCTGCATCGCCAAATCGCGGAATTCTGGTGTATGCAAGGCATGCTTCTCGTCAATAACTTGAATGTACGGATGGATAGCAGGGCAATGAAGCGATACATTTCCGATATCCATGGAGCCGTGATCTTCGCCTTCCGTTATATCTTCTTGTGAAATGCCAGCCTGCACCAAATTTGCGGTAAACGCATCGGAAAGTACACGGTTCGTGACCATTTCATCATAAGAAGTCTCATAATTGGAGGTCTTCAAACGACACCCGGCCTGTAAAGCAGCTCCTTCAGCAATTTGAATAACACGGCTAGTCAGCGGGTTCAGTTCTTGACGAGTAGCGGCTCTCACATAAAATTGGGCTGAGGCGTAGTCAGGAATAATATTGGCTGCTTGCCCACCCTGGTTAATGATCCCATGGATACGCACTGTACTTTTTACTTGTTGACGGAACGCATTGATGCCATTGAACGTTTGAATCACAGCGTCCAGCGCGTTAATGCCCTCGTGCGGACTGGCAGCCGCGTGGGCGGATTGACCAAAAAATTCGAATTGTACAGCATCAATCGCCAGCGATTTGCCTGATTTTTCGTAACGGTCATAAGGATGCGTCATAAGTGCTATGTCGCAATCATCAAACAACCCGGCAGCGGCCATCGGGACCTTTGCACCGCGTGTTTCTTCGGCAGGTGTGCCATATATCCGTACTTCTCCACCGGTTTCGTCGATGATCGACTTGAGGCCGACGGCAGCACCTGTACTCATCATACATATCAAATGGTGCCCACAGGCGTGTCCTAGACCTTTCAGAGCGTCATATTCTGCCAGAAAAGCGACAACCGGTCCGGGTTTTGCAGATTTGTAAGTTGCAATAAAGGCTGTTTCTATGCCCAATACGGGTGCCTGGACCTCAAAACCGTGAAAAACCAGTTCTTCTTTTAAACGGGCAGCGGCCAGAAATTCCTCGTTTCCAAGTTCAGGATTTGCGCCAATATATAACGAAATGTCCTTAAACCGTGGGGCATGCTGCTCAATTGTCTTTTGAATGGTCTGCTTAAAATCCATGCTGAAAACTCCTTTATATAAACTGTAATGTAGGTACTGCGTTAGGTATGCTGAAATTGTACTATAACATTCATTGCATAATCATGCATATTCATTTATAATGACACAATCTTATTTATTATAAAGAATTTAAGGAGAGAAAAAAAGATTGAAAAAGGCATATCGTTTTACCGCCCTGGTTTTGTCGGCGGTTATCTTGCTGTTGACTGGTCTTCCCATGCTCACTGCATACGGAACGGAAGCAAAGCCACAGAAAAAACTTGTAGTGGGCATGAGTGCCGACTTTCCGCCGTATGAGTTTCATAAAGTCATTAACGGTAAGGATACCATTGTTGGGTTCGATGTGGATATCGCCAAGGAAATCGCCAAAGATTTGGATGCGGAGATGGTCCCTGAGGACATGAGTTTTGACTCTTTGCTGCCTGCTTTGCAAAGTGGTCGTGTAGACTTGGTACTGTCCGGTATGACACCGACGGATGAGCGGAGAAAGAGCATTGATTTTTCAGATGTATATTATCGCTCCAAGCAAGTCATTATGGTACGCCCAGAGGATAAAGACAAATATCCTACGATGGATACTTTGAAAGGCGAGAAGATTGGGGCACAAAAAGGGAGTATTCAGGAAGAAATTGCTCAAAAAGTACCCAATGCCACTGTAACCTCACTGGACAAAATATCTGATCTGGTACTCCAGCTGCGGACCCAGCGTATCAACGCTGTTGTGATCGAAGATACGGTTGCTAAAGGATACACGTTAGATGGTACCGTAACACTTGCCAAGGCCGTGCCTGAGGATGCCGGAGCAGAAACAGCTGTAGGTATACGCAAGGGGAACGCAGAATTGCTTGCCTCTGTAAATAAAACGTTGGCTCGCCTGAAAGCGGACGGGTCGATTGAGAAGTTTTCCACAGAAGCGAGCGCGCTCTCTGCAGATCGACAGGTTTCTTCTAATAACATCGTAGATATTTTTTGGAAATACCGCAGTTTTTACGCTACGGGTATCGGCTACACTCTGTTGCTGTCTGCACTCGGAGTACTGTTTGGATTTATCATTGGTCTGATCGTATCCTTGCTGCGGATGAGTGGTATACGCATCATTGAGTGGTTAGGTACCACTTATGTGGAGATCCTACGTGGCACACCTATGCTGGTACAACTTATGATCATTCACTACGGAGTTGCTTTGACGCTGGGTGTCAATTTTACCCCACTCCAGTCTGGTATAATCACATTGTCTCTGAATAGTTCAGCATATCTGGCTGAAATTTTCCGGGCAGGTATCCAGGCAGTAGACCGTGGACAGATGGAGGCTGCCCGTTCGTTGGGTATGGGACGCGGTAAAGCTATGCGTCATGTCATTTTGCCGCAAGCGTTTAAATCTATTTTGCCTGCTATCGGTAATGAGTTTATTACGATCATTAAAGAATCCTCCATTATTTCGACCATTGGGATGGTGGATATTATGTATCAGGCCCAGGTCATTAAGAACATCACCTACGAAGGATTAAGTCCGTTCGTAATCGCAGCCGCTATTTATTTTGTAATGACATTCAGCTTGTCTAAGCTGCTGGGTTTATGGGAAAGGAAGTTGAGAGCCAGTGATCACCGTTAAACAACTGCGTAAATCGTTCGGTAAGAATGAGATTTTAAAAGGCATTGATATAGATATCGCAAAAGGTGAAGTCGTCGTCATCATCGGCCCCAGTGGTTCGGGGAAGAGTACGTTTTTGCGTTGTATGAATCTGTTGGAACAACCTACAGACGGGGAGATTTTATTTGAGGGCGAGCCGATTACAGCTCGTGGCCATAATATTAATGTAACCCGGGAGAAGATGGGGATGGTGTTCCAGCATTTTAATCTGTTCCCGCATAAAACAGTGTTGCAGAACCTGACGCTTGCACCAATGCAGGTTAGAAGACAGTCAGGGAAGGAAGCGGAAAAAATTTCGCTAGAACTCTTGCGTACCGTAGGGCTTGAGGATAAGAAGAATACCTATCCGAACCAGCTATCCGGAGGACAGAAGCAACGTATTGCGATTGCGCGTGCTTTGGCCATGCAGCCGCATGTAATGCTGTTCGATGAGCCGACTTCTGCATTGGACCCTGAAATGGTTGGAGAGGTTCTGGATGTAATGAAGAAGCTCGCCGAAGGCGGCATGACAATGGTAATCGTGACGCATGAAATGGGTTTTGCCCGCGAGGTGGGTGATCGAATTATCTTTATGGATAACGGTCAAATTGTAGAGCAAGGTACACCAGAGCAGGTATTTGGCACTCCAAGCCATGATCGCACCCGTGATTTTCTTGCCAAAGTATTGTAAGGAAGTGCTGATATAATCTATAAAAAAAGCCCTCCGTTTAACGGAGGGCTTTTTTTCTTTTTGTCACCATTTCCCCATACTTTCGTAACAAATATCGATTTCTTGATGACAAAATTGTAATGAGTGTAGTATGATGTTCAAGGTTCCCAACATTTTCATGCGGATAAGGTTACAAAATTGTGATATTATGCAGTAAGCCAAAACTTACCGGGACAGCATGTGGTTATGACAACCGCTGAAGCTGGGCCCAAACTATGGGAAGTGCGGGGGACGTAACAACGGCAGTCATTCCGATACGTCATAAGACGATGTGGAATATGCCTAGGGGTGAATTGCACAAGCATAGGGCTTCTCCTGAGTCCGAATCCGACAGCTAACTTCGCAGGCATAACAGAGGAGGTACATATCTTTGAAACATCTAAAACATATTGGTAAAACGATGAAATTTGCGGTGCTTGCCGCAGCTATTGCAGGGCTGGCACAGACAGCTGGAGTAGCGGATGCTGCTTCGCTTCACACTGCCAAAGAGGGCGATACCTTTTTTTTGCTTGCTCAACGTTATGGAGTATCGGTAGACGAGCTAACGAAGGCGAACCCAAACATTGCTTCCAACAATATATATGCAGGTCTGCAAATTAAGGTGCCTGGCGAAAAAAGTGTGAAGGCAGCTTCGGATTCGAAGCCGCAGCTTCTTACGGAGAAAGCACCAGCGAATGAGGGGCCAACGATTGAAGCGTGGGGCAAAACATTCAACTATAGCAAAATAGTTGACGTTAAGGCTTCAGCGTATTCTGCCGCAGCCGACGAGAATGGTAAATGGGGAGCAGTGGACTACTACGGCAATCCGCTTAAACTAGGTACAATTGCGGTAGACCCGAACGTCATTCCGATGGGCACGAAAGTGCTGGTTACAGGCTATTCCCACCCAGGTTTGCCGGATCATTCTTTTGTAGCTGTCGCTCGCGATCAGGGCAGCGCCATTACAGGAAAGCGGATTGATATCTTTATTCCTGGCAACAAATCATTTGTGAACGACTTTGGATTCCAAAATGTGAAGCTGTACGTTATTGATAAATAGCATTGTACGTATATACGGTTTAATTAAACATAATATATATTATGTAAACTTAATGCCTGTATCCTACCGCATATAACTAGGTCGGACTCTTATCAGGTCTTATCCATAAAAAAGGCTGTCTTGACGAGCAGAAAACTTCTGCTGGTAAGACAGCTTTTTTACGTTGCTTTAGCTGTAGCTCAATCATAAACATATGGTTATTTCCGTTCCGATGTGTGGAGTAGCTGGGGGACTGTCACAAATTTGTAGCCCTTAGCTTTTAGAGAGTGAATTAGACCCGGCAGAGCTTGGACAGTTCCTTGCAAGTTGGAACTTTGACCTCCACCTGCGTGCATTAAAATAATAGAGCCAGGCCCGGTAGCTGGGATCACATTGCGTTGAATTTGTGTTTTACTTAATCCCTTCCAATCGAGAGAGTCTACATTCCAATTGACAATCATATAGCCATGACGACGTGCCCATTGGATTTGAGGCTCCGTGATTTCACCGTAGGGTGGACGAATCAACTTGGGGCGAAAACCTGCGCTGGCTTGTAAAATACGTTCTGTTTTTGTAATCTGGTTGCGAAAGCGTTCTGGTGTGGCCTTCCTAAAATCCGGATGAGTATAGGAATGGTTTCCTATAGCATGGCCTTCACGGATAATACGGCGTATGATCCCCGGATGCTTTTCCGCACGGTGACCGACGATGAAAAAGGTGGCTTTGATGCCATTGGCGTGTAATACGTCCAAAACCTGCGGCGTATACCTAGAATCGGGCACATCATCAAAGGTTAGGGCAATTTGGCGGGTGTGTGGGCCGCACATTTTAAAAATGTCCGCATGTTTTTTTCGCAGCATTGCTAATGTAGGAGTTGCTCGATCTGTGCTCTGATGTACAGAAGAAGCAACAGCTGCTTCCTTGGGATGGGTCGTTCCGGTGTTGGGAGGCGCATCCGCGTGAACGGGTAAACTTGAGAATGCTAGTAACAGTGCCAAGCATGGCAACACTCCCCTGTACGGCATATGTATCCCCCCCTTTCCGTGCAGTGGTACCTAGTGGTGCTCTCGACTATTATGTACCTGTCTTATTAAAAATATGCTGGTAACCAAGTTCGGCTCATAAACGACTGGAAAGAAGCCCACGATGAAACGATTATCAATGAAGATGATGGAGCTAAACGTAAATATTCTCTTAAACATGACCGAAAACAGGAGCATTTTCGCAAGTTTTAGCCTTACAACGAATTCGGTATACTGTGACAGCTGGTGTATAATGGGGATGCAATTCATAATTATACAGACATGGAATTGAAGGAAGGATGGATAAAAGTGACCGACTTGTTTACTCCTTATCAATTAAAGGGGCTTTCTTTAAAAAATCGGATTGTCATGCCCCCGATGTGCCAATACAGCGTGGAGGCCAAGGACGGAAATCCAACGGATTGGCATCATGTCCATTATGTGAGCCGGGCAGTAGGAGGCACTGGACTTATTATTGTGGAAATGACAGCGGTCCATCCAGATGGACGTATTACGGATCGTGATTTGGGTATTTGGAGTGACGAACATATTCCTGCATATCGTAAGATTGTAGAGGAAGTCCACAAGTATGGTGCCAAGATTGGTATTCAACTAGGCCACGCTGGACGCAAGGCTGAAGATGCTGAGCAACCTGTGGGTCCGTCCACGATTCCTTTTAGCGAACGCTTTAAAAAGCCGCACGCCTTAAAGACAGCTGAAGTCAGGGAACTGGTTCAGGCATACAAAGAAGGCGCGCGCCGCGCGGTGGAAGCCGGTTTTGATACGGTTGAGATACATGGCGCTCACGGCTATCTGATTCATCAATTTCATTCGCCTTTAACAAATACCAGAGAAGATGAATATGGGCAGGATTTGTCACTGTTCGGTGTTGAGGTCATACATGCTGTTAAAGAGGTTCTTCCTGCTGATATGCCTGTGCTTATGCGGATATCTGCCAAAGAATACGTCGAGGATGGATATAATGTGGAATACATAACAGGCGTAGGGGAACGATATCGTGATGCAGGTGTGGATATTTTCCATATTTCTTCTGGTGGTGAGGGTCCGATTGGTTCTGGCGGAGGCCCGTCTGCGCGTGCCGGCTATCAGGTGGATTTGGCTCATACCATCCGTGAAAAGCTGAATGTACCTGTGATTGCTGTTGGCTTACTGGATGATTATGAGGACGCCCGCCGGGTTGTTCAGCAGAAAGAAGCTGATCTGGTAGCAATAGGGCGTGCCATGCTGCGTGATCCCTATTGGGCGCTGCATGCATCGCGGGAGCTAAAAGTACAGGCAGACATCCCAGAGCCTTACTTGCGCGGTTTTTAGATATTTTTGAAACCCTCTTTGCAAAGCTTGCGTAAACATGTGTACAGAGCTTAAAATTTAAGCATTCAACTCTAGGAGGAACTTCACATGTCTATTTTCAAACGATTAAGAGATCTTACGATGTCCAACATTAACGCCATTATCGACAAGGCAGAAGATCCAATTAAAATGACGGATCAATACATTCGTGATATGCAAGAGGACCTGGAAGATGCAGAGAAAGCGGTAGCCGCTCAAATTGCTATTGAAAAGAGGTTCAAACAGCAATACGAAGAACAGGCTGCTTTAGTAAAGAAACGTGAAGAACAGGCACATACCGCTGCAAAAGCACAAAATGTAGATCTGGCCCGTCGTGCGCTGGAAGAAAAGAAATCTGCTGAACAAAAAATGAACGAGTTCAAAGCTGGTTACGAACAGAACAAAGCTGCAGCCGATAATCTACGTGGCAAGCTGGATGAAATGCGCAGACAGCTGACAGAAATGAAAAACAAGCGCGAAACACTGGTTGCCCGTTATAATGCAGCTAAAGCGCAAACCGAAATTAACAAAGCTATGAACGGTTTTAGCTCTGATACGGCAACTGCCGGATTGAAGCGTATGGAAGAAAAAATGCTGCAAGCAGAAGCACGTGCCGAAGCGAGCAACGAAATGTCCTCTAAGGAAAAATCGTTGGATGAGGAGTTCAAAGAGCTGGATAAGAAAAGCGCCGTGGACGATGAGCTTGCCGCTTTGTTGAAGCAATACGAAAATAAATAAGAACATTTTAGCAATGCCACCAAGTGTGATTGCTCAGGAAGCGAAGGAGAAACGTTTTCTCCTTCGCTTTTCCCTGCCTGGAGGCGTAAAACATTATATGAAGGACAAGAAGATGTGGAGGATGGTATGAAATGCATTTTTTAGAAACGATGAAAGCAATGCTTGTATGGACTGGTGCGGGGGCTATTTTGATTTTCGCATTAATGTATGTCGACTCTTTATTTACGAAGTATAAGGATTTTGCCGAAGTGAAAGCTGGAAATATGGCCGTAACGGTACGAATGATTATGAAGCTGGTTGCACAAGGCTATATTTTGTCAGGGTCTATCGCTACAGCTAATAATTTGCTCGAAGCGCTTGTGTATTCTGTGATCGCCTTTGTCATCCTGCTTGTTTTGGAAGTTATTGTACGTCTGCTGTTGCGGTACTGGGCTCAGTTTGAGCTGGATAAAGGTACACAGGAAGGTAAAATTGGTTTCGGTCTGTTTTCAGGAGCGCTGCATCTGGTTGGCGCCTTGATCATTACAGCATGCTTCTAGGCTAAGAAAGGCAGGAATATAACCATGGGTGTGTGGAAACGAATTTCAAATCTATTTGCTAAGCCGGAGCCGCCAAAAGCAGAGAAAAGCATGCTTCACTTAAATCCAGGTGATATCTGTGAAGTGTCGCTTGTTACCTATGAAGTGGTAGGTCGTGTACATAATCGTGCCCGGAATGCCGTTGTTTTGACGCTTCAGGATGGTAATCAAGTCAGTTATCTTCATATTGAGGAACGGGAAACACTGCAATTCGGACTATATCAGGCCATCGACGGCAGACTTGACAACCCCGAGGAAGTGCCGACCATTTTAGAGCTGGATGATACAACGTACCATTTGGAGGAGCAGTATTCTGGGCATGTTACCGTCATGGGCCGTGCTCCTTTCCGACAGGGTGGAGAGCAGCATGTTTGGCAGTACCAGTCTGATGATTACCATCTGTTGCGGGTAGAGTGGCAGGACGGTCGCTTTATGCTTTATGAAGGAGAAGAAGTGATTACCGGAGACGTCAAGGTTATTCGGGCAAGCTAGGAGAGGGTGACACATGAGCAAACGCACCTGGCAGTATGCATTAAAGATCATGGTGGCGCTGAGCTTGTTCGTATCCGTGTTAAGCGGCTGCGGCGCGCCAAATGTAAAAGATACGTATCCGCTGGAATCGGTTAGTGGCAGCGGAAACTCGACCTCGTATGTATACCGGGCAGCTGGCAAGACAGTTCCGGAAGTAGCGGAGGAATTGAAAGAACAGCGTACACCGGAACAAATGTCACCGCAGAGCAATGAGCGGATGTTTCTGGTATATAGCGATGAGTGGTACCATTTGCAGCAAGATCCAACTAAGAAGGAAGATACACTCATTGAAATTGACAGTAAAAAGTATGTCGAACAAAATTACAGTTCAAGTTTTCTAAAAGGATACTTAACCGCAACTGTGCTGGATGCTCTGTTTGATTCGTTGCGTGGTTCAGGCTCCTATCGTGGCTACTCCAGCAGAGATGTATACCGACCTTCTCAGGGCCAATATCGTGCCCCTACGGTGCAGGAGAAAAAAGCGATCCCGCCGATTACGGTGGAGCGTAAAGGCTCGGTTACCCGTAGAGGAAAGAACTCGGATTCCAGTGTTGGATCAAGCGGAAGTCTGTTCGACAGAGGGTCCAGCAGTTCACCGAGCAGAGGCTCGATTTCACGTGACCGTAGCGACAGCGGTGGTTCCAGCATATTTGATTCGCCGCGTAGATCTTATAGTAAGCCCAAAACACGTAGCGGTTCAGGTAAAATCAGCCGACGAAGTCGACGATGACGGGTATCGTCAATTTATTTGAAAACAAAAGATTCGCGGAACTGTGGTACTGATGCACAGTTCCTTTTTTTATTTTTAGAGATGACGTTGGTGATCATCTAGCGGCACAGCCATCAAGTAGAAGTGGACAGATAAGGGAAAGCAGCCGCAACCTACACCTTATGGATATAATAATGTAGAGATAATCAAAACTCTGTTTGATTGAAGGGATTGAAAATTAAATGGTACTATCTATTTCTTGGCCAGATCTTTCACAAAGACCATTTAATCTAATGGTGGAACGAAAAATGGAGTGTTCTCCGAATGTCCTGTATCAGGCTTGGACGAAGCAGTTTGACAGTTGGTTTGCACCCCCAGGATCAGTATTAATGGAGGCTGAAGTGAACACGACCTTCTTTTTCGAAACGCATTTTGAGGGAAAGCGTCATCCACATTACGGAAGATTTCTAAGACTTGAGCAAAACAGACTTATCGAGCTGACTTGGGTTACTGGCGAAGGCGGCACCAAGGGAGCTGAAACAGTGGTCACCGTTGAGCTTAAACCTCGCGGTAATGGCACGCGTCTTTACTTAACGCATGCAGGTTTTCCAGATGAGAATTCAAGGAACCAACATGAGCAGGCTTGGCCGCTTGTAATTGAGCAGCTCGACAAAAGGATGATGCCAGATAGATAATTCAGAAGGTTACATGCTAAAACTGCAACAAGAGGACGATTTTAAAATCGTTCTTTTCATATTTTTTGACGACAAAAATAAATATTTACCTTACATAAAAACAAATATTACCAGTTTACTAGATTATTTCATTGCCACATCTATTAGTAAAATATACAATTACAACAGGCGAAATAAGAGGATGGTGTATCTGTGTTATCTGCTTTTTTATATATATTACTTGGTGTATTCGATGCTTTGGCCGCTGTTATTTTGGTCTTAAAGCTTTATATGCTTCCCGTGAGGGAATATCGCACAAAAATATTATTCTATGCAATGGGCATAGCTTTGTTTTCCTTTCTAATGAGGGAAGTTATAGGCTTGCCTAAATTAGATTTGCCGCTTCAGTATTTGTTAATGGTTATCTTTTTTAGATTCGGTTTAGGGATCAAAACCCATCTAGCAGCTTTTTCTGCTGGTTCAGGTCTAACGGCCTACATTAACCTACAACTTTTTGTATTTCTGTTTGCGTATTTTTTTGGAGTAGCAGAACCAGGTGCTATTAATGATACTTCTGGCTCTTCTATTTACGTTATTCAGTTATCTTCTATTATTATTGCGTGTTTTATTTCTTATATAATGGGAAAATATAACTTTGGTTTCTCGTTTATAATTCAACCTCCACATGATTTTTTAAGAGTTGAAAATTACTTATCATCCCTAAATAAGCTGTTGATTCTAGGTGCTCTAATATCAGCTGTCACCATTTTTATTACTTTGTATATGCTCTATAGCTCAAATACCATAGGATTACTATCCATTTCATTGCTTACTTTCGGCGTGTCGTATTTCTTTTCAGAGAGAGGGGATTATGAGGATGCTAGAAGCGCTATCACGGTACATCGCAACGGAAATAAAAAAAGCTGATCCTGATGGTCCAACAAGTGTAGAAGTGATGGAATATGCGCTTGGTATAAAAATTACCGAAGTGTCTTCGATACTAATGGTTGCGATTATAGCTTGGATGACTGGGCATTTTTGGGGGTCGTTATTAGCTCTAGTAACTATCATGTTTGTAAGAAGATTTTCAGGAGGGGCACACTTCAGTAATCTTACATTTTGTGTCTGTTTTACAACGGCAATATGTGTAACTATACCTCTCATCTCTTTAAACTTATCAACGATTTTGATTATTAATGCTTGTTCAGTATTAGTGTTTTTAGTTTATGCACCCAATCATTTTATTTATATTCATAAGACCAATAACCACAAATATTATAAAACGGTATGTGTATTGATTTGTGCGGTGAATTTTTTAGTACAATCCCACATAATATGCTTAGCTTTAGCTATTCAAGCATTCAGTATTCTTCCTTTATGGAAAGGAGGTGAACGAAAATGGATAAGAAATTGGCGAGAGCCTTAAATTTAAGACTAGGAAAATATGCTAACGAATCTACCAAAAACGAAAAAACAGTATTTGGCGCTAAACCGATACCGGCAGAGCTTAAGAAAAAAGAAAAGAACTGATTATGTACCGCGTTACTCTAGACATTGTTTTTATTCGATCGGGGTAACCGCACAGGCTTGCAAGGAAGCTTTTCAGCTGTGAGATCGAGTCTAGCGCATTTGAAGGCCTGGTACGATTCGAAGCTTCACTTGCTCTATTTCTCATAATAAGCTTGAAGCACTTATAAAGTTATGGAAATGACCCGTGGAATTCACGGGTTATTTTTATTGCCATACATACTTAGACACCCCCCGATTTGCCAGATAACGGTTTTAGCGTTATAACAGAAAGAGGGCATTTTAGAAGAACGGAGTGAAATTATGAATCATACATCATTAAACGCAGAAAAATTCCAGCGTAAAGCAGTTCAGGTGGAAGAGGCGCAAAGCAGGATAGCTAGCCATGTTAAACAGGGTGAAAGGGAAGACGTAGAGCTGGAGCAGGCGCATGGACGCTATTTGGCGGTGGATTTGACCGCACCACACCCGTATCCCCGTTTTCGTCGCTCAGGTATGGACGGTTATGCGATCCTTGGCTCGGACACTGAAGTGTGCTCGTCCGGTCAGGAAATCTGGTTACATGTGATTGATGAAATTCCATGTGGCACCGTATCGGACAAGCGGGTGAAAACTGGAATGGCTGCCCGTATCATGACAGGAGCGCAATTACCTGATGGAGCGGACACGGTTGTCATGCTGGAAGCTACACAGCTACGTGAGGAAAATGGACAGACATATGTCGGCTTGAAGAAGCGTATGGAGATTGGCAAAAATGTGACACAGATTGGTCATGAGATTCAGGAAGGTCAGCTTTTGCTTAGTAAGGGAACCTGCCTGGGAGCAGGGCACATCTCGGTACTGGCTACGTTTGGAGTACATCAGGTACCTGTTTACAGGAAGCCAAGGGTGGCCGTTTTTTCTACAGGATCGGAATTACTTGCAGTGGATGAGCCGTTACAACCAGGGAAAATTCGAAACAGTAATACATATATGCTGGCTTCTCAAATTAGAGAGGCAGGAGGCGAGCCGTTCATTTTACAAGCCATTCATGATGATTTGAGCCTTGCCCGTACCTCTGTACGTGAAGCCATAGCTGCCTATGATATCGTGGTCACGAGTGGAGGAGTATCGGTGGGGGATTTTGATATTATGGGTGACCTGGTACGACAGGAAGATGTGAATATGCTGTTCAACAAGGTTACGATGCGTCCAGGAAGTGTGACCACAGCCGCAGTGATTGACGGCAAGCTGTTATTTGCGCTTTCAGGCAACCCCGGTGCGTGCTTTGTAGGCTGTGAGCTGTTTGTACGGCCGACGATCCAAATGATGTTATCTTCGGCACATCCATATTTACAAACCTGGACGGCGAAGTTAGGCGCAGATTATACGAAGGTAAACAACTATACACGCTTTGTACGCAGCTCTCTGGAGATACGTGGTGGGCAAGTATACGCGATTCCTGCGCGAGTAGATGAATCCAGTGTCATGGTGACCATTAAGGACAGCGACTGTCTGATCGTAATTCCTCCTACAACAGAAGGATTACGCGAAGGTGAAGAGGTGCGAGTACTGGTATTACAAGGTGGACAGGTAACGTGAATACGAAACATCCATTTGTATGTCAAATCGTCGGATTCAAAAATACGGGGAAAACGACCTTTCTCGGAGGGTTGATTCGTTATGTGCAGAAGTCAGGTCTACGCGTAGCAGTGATCAAGCATGATGGACATGAATTTGAAATGGATCATGAGGGTACAGATACGTACAAGCACCGACAGGCGGGTGCTGAAGGCGTAGCTATTGTTTCGGCTGGAAGAACAGCCATTTTAGAGGAGCATAGTCAGCCTGTCACCAGTCTGATCCGGCATTTTCAGGCCTATGATTGTGTCTTGCTGGAAGGCTTCAAGCAGGAGGATTATCCAAAGTTGGTCATGATGAAGGAACAATCGGATGCTCAGCTTACCGGTAAGCTGACAAATGTACAGGGAGTAGCGGTTTGGGAGCATCAAATGGATTGGGCTCAAGGTCACTACTCAGATGAAATGATACAGATATTTCCTGCCGAGGCCAACGGACCCGCAGGCCGCTGGCTACTCGAACAGATTCAAAAGCAGATAGAAGGAATGAGGAATAAGCAGGGGTGAGACATCAATCGGCTGAGTCGGTTAGAGTCTCTACCCGCCGTTCGATCGCCTGGGACATGGTTTTGTCAGTCAGGTGGGCATACACTTCTGTTGTTTCTGTCGAAGCGTGCCCCAGTTGTTCCTTTGTTTTGTAAATATCATTTTGTAAATAATAATCAGTAGCAAAGGAATGACGAAGCTTATGCACGGTAAGGTAAGGCTTGCCGAAACGCTTGGCGTACTTGATGATCATTGCCTGAATCGCTCTTTTGGTCATCCGTTTGCCTTCTGTACTGCCGTTAGGACGTGCGACAAAGAGAGCTTTTTCTTTTTTTGGGGCGCGGTAACGGGTATGTCTCAAGGACAAATAAAGTATGAGATCATCTTTGGATTGCTCGCGGAAATACACCGGCGTTTTAAAGGTTTCGTCGTTATTGCCTTTGCGGTACACATATATTAATTTATTGTTTATGTCTAAATCATCCAGATTCAGATTGACGATTTCAGATACGCGCAGGCCTGAGTTCAAAATAAGACTGGCGATGCAGGCATCCCGTTCCTTATTTAGTTCATAGGAGTATAACGCCTGCTTGTTATCGGCCAAATCCTGACCATAGCCTTCATAAATATAGCCGATGAATTCAAGCAGTTCTTCCTCTTCCAGTATTTTACCTTTAAGCTTGGCCGCCGTATCCTTGGGTTTATGTATACGCTTGATTTCGACCTTGGCCATAATGTTGCGTTTGAGCAATGGATAAAAATTTTCATCCTCAGCGATCTGACTCAAATAATGAAAAAGCGAACGCAGGGACGATAGCTTACGTGAAATGGTAATACGGGAGTTGGAGCCTTCGCGCTTAGTAGACAGGAATAATCGAAAGCCTGTAATACTGTCCATATGAAGTGTCTCCAATTCTTCCAGTGTAACTTGTGCATTTGTTTCTCCAGTAGACAAGCCTTCCGAGCGAAGCCATGAAAAGAAAGCTTCGTAATCCCGCACATATTCTAGTAATGTGGAAGGGGACAGGTCGGGCAGCTTATAATCATAAATTGCTGCACGTACCATGGTAATCCCGGCATTTTTTCATCTAGTTTGCGCCGGTCGATGATCTTTTGTATATTCATTGGGTTCCACCTCGTCCGGTCATAATATATATGTATTTTAGCATATTTTGAACAGCACTGGATGGGATGTAATTCGAAGTTAAAGAACAGATTGAACCGCCAAGAGAGGTGAAAGTATGGGGTATAATATCAAATCGGAACTGAAGCTGTCTATTAAGAGTGTACCGGAGTCGCAAAAGGACATTATTGTACAGCTCATGCAATTTTATTTATACGATTTTACAGCCTATCTTCGAATTGATGTCACTGAGAAGGGTACATTCCCGGCTTATCCAGACTTGTATCAATATTGGACGAGCGGTGAACAGAAGCTGCCTTTTCTGATTTGGAGACAAGATATTCCTGTAGGCTTTGCACTCGTTGACCGAATGTCCAGCAATCGAGAAGCTGACTACTACATGGCTGAGTTCTTTGTACTTCGTCCTTATCGGCATAATGGGGTTGGGACTTGGGCGGCTCATGAGCTGTTTGGACGTTTTAACGGACGTTGGAAGGTGACCCAAATGAGCACCAATAGGCCGGCACAATCCTTTTGGCGTAAGGTGATTGGAAGCTATACGAAAGGTGAGTACAGGGAACAAACACATCCGGTAAGAGGGAATATAAGTCAGTTTTTCAATACCTGAAAAATTCGAAATAGAAAGTCAGTAATGAAAAAGAGTCGGGGAGAGTATCCTGTCGGCTCTTTTTTGTTGTCAATTCAAGTCTTCTATCCATCTATAGATCATTCTAATTAGAACTTGCATTGACACTAGAAAAACGCAGGTATACAGTTATTAACATAATTCATATATATCAGATTGGAATTATCAACAATGGAACATCGGCTCCCAAAATGTAATGTTATCATAACATTACCCATCAGATCGGAGAGTGTTTTTCGTGAAACGAACAAGTCGATTTGCAAAAATGGCAGCTTTAACCCTGTCGATGGTGCTAGTCTTATCAGCATGCTCGGGTAATAGCGGAGCCAATTCTACGAATACCGATGCAAATGCAGCAGTAGACGGGCAAGCTGCAGAAGGCGGAGATCTTACCTATGCCCTGGCAACATCGCCGGATTCACTGGACCCACATAAGAGTGGATTGGCAGTAGCATCTCGGGTATATCGTGCGATATTCGATAATTTGGTGGTAAAGCTGCCGGATAATAGGATTAAGCCTTGGCTGGCAACCGAATGGAGCGTTTCCGAGGATGGCAAAAGCTATACATTCAAGCTGCGCAAGGACATTAAGTTCCATGACGGAACTCCGTTCAATGCGGAAGCTGTTAAATTTAGCTATGATCGGATTATTGATCCGCAAGCCGTAGTAGGTAATGCCGCTAACTTGCTGGCTCCCTATGAGTCCTCACAGGTGATTGACGAATACACGATTAAATTGAATCTGAAACGACCATCGCAAGCATTTTTGAGCAATTTAAGTGTTCCGGCTGTAGCCATTGTTTCTCCGGCAGGAGTTAAAAAATATGGAGATCAATTCGGTAAGCATCCTGTGGGTACAGGCCCTTTTAAGTTTGTAAAATGGGACGAAAATGCAGAAATCAAAATCGAACGTAACCCGGATTACAAATGGGCACCGGAAACTATTGAAAATCAGGGAGCGCCGTATTTGGACAGCGTGACCTTTAAAATTGTTCCCGAGGAGGCAACCCGGATCGGCAGTGTGCAGAGTGGTCAGGCTTTGGCCGCTGAAACCGTCCCACCGCAGAATATTTTAACGTTGAAGAGTGACCCTAATTTCCAATTGTTGCAGGTCAATACTCTAGGCTTGCCATACACGCTGTTCATTAACCAAAAGAAGACACCGTGGAATGAATTGAAGGCGAGGCAGGCATTGCAATATGGTATTGATGTGGAGATGATCGTCAAAACACTGTATCTAGGAACTTATGAACAGGCTTGGTCGCCACTCACTCCAGGTATTTTTGGATATGATAAATCACTGGAAAACGGTTTGCAGCCTGATCTTAACAAGGCCAATCAGTTACTGGATGAGTTGGGGTGGGTTAAGGGTACTGATGGTTTCCGGGTGAAGGATGGACAACGCCTGACGCTACATTATGTAGACGGCACTCCGAACCGTGAAAAACGGAACGACATTGCAGCCATTATTCAACAGCAGCTGAAGAAAATCGGTGTTGATGTGAAGATTGAAATTACCAAGGATATTGCAACAGTTGTATATTCGAACGGAAACTATGATTTCTACGGAAATAGCCAGGTCAATGTGGACCCGAACGCATTACATGCTTTTTACCACACAGCGGCACCAAATCAGCGGCCTACACTGCCTAACTTCTCCAATCCAGAAGTCGACAAGCTGTTGGAGCAGGGAGCTATTGAAAAGGATGATGCCAAGCGGGAGGAGATTTACAAAAAGGTACAACAGCTAATCCGCGATCAGGCCATCATCATTCCTATTTATGTTTTCCCTTATACGGTTGGAGCCGCCAAGTCTGTGCAGGGACTCAAATTCGATGTAGTGGGTTATCCGCTCTTTAACGATGTGCGTATTCAAAAATAGTATTGCTAAATAGTTTCTGGGGACCATTCAGACGGGAAGGAGTGTGGGCTATGATCAGAGCTGTTGCAGCAAGACTGGTTACTTCTTTGTTGGTCATTCTGGGTTCCTGTATTTTGGTATTCAGTATTTTGTATCTGCTTCCGGGGGACCCGGTGGATTCGATTCTTGACCCTTCAACGGCCACGCCAGAGATGATCGCCAATTTGCGTCATAAGCTGGGAGTGGATCAGCCTTTTCATGTTCAGTTTTTGAACTATTTCGGAAATCTGCTACAAGGTGATTTTGGAAAATCACTGCTCAATGCTGATCCGGTGCTGCCTAAAATATGGGTCAATCTCCCGCCTACACTGGCGCTGACGCTTGCCAGTTCTGCTATTTCGGTCATTATCGGTGTCCTGCTTGGAGTGCTGTCAGCCATTCATCGGGATAAGCCGATTGATATCATCGCACGAATCGTTGGATTGTTCGGCATTTCTATGCCCACATTCTGGTCAGGCATTCTGCTGTTGCTTATTTTCTCCATTCACTTGGGATGGCTGCCTGCTATGGGCTCGGATGGTTGGAAAACCCTTGTGCTTCCGTCTCTCACTTTGGGCATTGTCGGTGCAGGGTTCATTGTCAGAATGGTGCGCAACAGTATGCTGGAGGTCATTAATGAGCAGTTCATCGTAACGCTACGTTCCAAGGGTTTGTCTGAGAAGGTTATTATGTATCGCCATGCGCTACGCAATGCGTTGATTCCAGCGATAACGATGATCGGGATGCTGATGGGAGAAATGCTGGCCGGAGCAGTTGTGAGTGAGACGGTATTTTCGCGGCAAGGCATTGGGCGTTTAATTGCGGATGCAATTATGGCTAAAGACTTGCCAGTTGTGCAGGGAGTTGTATTGTTCTCTGCCATCATGTATGTGATCGTAAATCTGCTGGTGGATATATCGTATACGTTCATTGATCCAAGGGTTAGACGCTCGGCGTAAGCGGGAAGGATTCAGGGAGGAGGAAGACGGTTGAGAGAAACAATGGCTGCCAAAACAATTTGGAAAGAAGGAAAGCTGCGGGTAGCTCGGCAAACTGGAAAGTTGCGGTTCGGTGGAGTGTCGGATGGGTTCGTATATGCGGCGGGACTAATTATTGTGCTCGTAATCGCCTGTGCGGCGTTTCCACAATGGATTGCTTCTTATGCACCCACAGAAATGTTAAGCGACCATATTTTACAAGGCCCAAGTGCTACTCACTGGTTGGGAACGGACTATTTTGGGCGGGATGTATTCAGTCTGGTTGTTCACGGAAGTCGGGATTCTCTGTTTATTGGCTTTATGTCGGTACTCGTCGGCGGTCTGGTGGGTGGAATTATTGGTGCGCTCTCAGGTTACATTGGCGGTACAGTGGATTCGATACTGATGCGATTTATTGATATTTTGATGACTATTCCTGGCATTCTGCTGGCTTTGGCGATTGCGGCGGCTCTTGGCCCAAGTTTGTTCAATATTGTGCTGGCGGTAGCCATATCTGCTGTCCCCGGTTATGCAAGAGTTATGCGCGGTCAAATTATGAGTATAAAAGGACGTTCTTACGTCACGGCTTCACGTTCCATCGGAGTTACACCCTTCGGGATCTTTTGGCGTCATGTGCTTCCTAATTCCTTGTCCCCTTTGCTCGTGATGGCGACGCTTGGCATCGGTAGCGCTATTTTGGCCGGATCGGGATTAAGCTTTCTGGGACTTGGCACAGTAAAGGAAATTCCGGATTGGGGAACAGTATTGTCTCAAGGACGAGGATATTTGACAGTAGCTTGGTGGATATGTACCTTTCCTGGCCTAGCCATTACGTTATTTGTGTTGTCAGTCAATATTTTGGGCGACAAGCTGAGAGACCAGTTGGACCCGAAAAAGAATGCAAACTAGCATCAGGCAGCCTATTCTTAAGTGCTATAGAAGGAGGGAGTTCGTTTGTCATCATTGCTGGAGATTGAACATTTGTCGGTCGATTTTCACACTAAAAAAGGTTTGCTGCAAGCACTCGACAACGTATCACTAACGATCGGGGCGGGAGAAACGGTCTGCCTCGTCGGTGAATCCGGCAGCGGAAAAACGATTACCTCCAAGGCGATTATGCGGCTAATCGATTATGAAAACGGACGAATTGCCCAAGGACAAATACGGTTGCAGGGCATAGATTTGACCGTTTTGTCGCAGCAGGAATTACGCTCACTTCGCGGCAAAAAGATGGCGATGGTATTTCAGGAGCCGATGTCGGCGTTTGATCCGGTGTACACTATCGGGTATCAACTGATAGAAATCATCATGGAGCATAACCGGAAGACACGAAAGCAAGCATGGACTCATGCGGTTCATTTGCTGAACAGGGTAGGGATTCCTGAACCAGAAATTCGTATGAAGCAGTACCCCGGAGAACTGTCCGGTGGGATGCTACAACGGGCAATGATTGCAATGGCACTTTCATGTGGCCCTGAGCTGCTAATAGCGGATGAACCAACAACGGCGCTGGATGTAACGATTCAGTCACAAATTTTGCAATTGCTTCAGGAATTAAAGGCAGAATTCAACATGTCGATTCTGTTGATTACGCATGATTTGGGTATTGCCGCAGAGGTTGCGGATCGAATTGTTGTGATGTATGCCGGTCGAGTCGTGGAGCAGGCCGCAACGGAAGAACTGTTCGAGCTGCCATTGCACCCTTACACTAGAGGGTTGCTTCGTTCGGTGGCAACACTGGATACAGATCGCAGCAGCAAGTTGTTTTCGATCCCAGGGACAATTCCGAGCCTGAGTGCATTGCCTTCAGGCTGCTTGTTTCACCCGCGTTGTCCGCACGCGACGGATCATTGTAAAAACGAAGCGCCACCGCTGGCAGCCAAGGATGAACGTGAGGTAGCTTGCTGGCATTCCGAGCAATTGGCTACGTCCGGTGATTGGCGTATTACAGAGCTATCTGTGAAAGGGCAGATCACTGCAGATGCTGTTGCAAAGGCAACCGAAGTAAAGGAAGAAGTGACGAACGTATCTGCTGTTGACGGGGCTAAGGTGAGCAGTCATGGCATACAGGTAAAGAACTCCCCTGAATCCAATGAGACTATCACGGAAAGTGTTCAGAACAAGCAGGACTTGTTTCGGGTGGATGGACTTCGCAAGTATTATCCGGTGAAAAAAGGCTTTCCCGGTCGGATTGGTGCTTCGATCCGGGCGGTGGATGATGTATCTTTCTCAATCCGGCAGGGCGAAACCTTTGGTTTGGTCGGAGAATCCGGCAGTGGTAAGTCTACTTTAGGCCGGCTGCTGATGCAGCTGGAACGTCCGACCTCCGGGCAGGTATGGTTCCAGGATCGGGAGCTGACACGTTTAGGAAATTCTGAGTTGCGATCCGTTCGCCGTGATATGCAGATGATTTTTCAAGACCCCTACGGATCACTTGATCCACGGTGGAATGTGGGAGATATCATAGGGGAGCCGCTTGCGGTTCATGAAGGGTTGTATGGCAAGGCAAAGCAGGAACGGGTGGAAGAACTCCTGAGCGCTGTTGGATTATCACCTTCGCTGGTTACGCGGTTTCCGCATGAATTTTCGGGAGGACAGCGGCAGCGAATCGGGATAGCTCGTGCCATTGCTCTGCAACCGCAGTTTATTTTAGCGGATGAGGCAGTGTCGGCTTTGGATGTTTCCGTTCAGGCGCAAATTGTCAATCTGCTTCAGGCCTTACAGCGTAAGCTGGATACAACCTATTTGTTTATTGCACACGGATTGCATATTGTCCGCCATATTTCAGATCGGATAGGGGTTATGTACTTGGGGAAACTTGTAGAAATTGCGCCAAGTGACGAGTTGTTCAGGCATCCTGCCCATCCGTATACCCGGGGGCTTGTTGCCTCGATACCTAACCCAAATCCGAAAAACCGCCGGGAGTTAATTACGGTACAAGGTGAAATTCCTTCGCCTGCGAAGCCTCCATCCGGCTGTCGTTTTCATACCCGCTGTCCACTAGCGACCTCGCGCTGCCGTGAGGAATCGCCTGAGCTGACAGCGATTAGCACAGGACATTATGCCGCTTGTCATTACCCGGCCTAGGTTCAAGCCCCTCCTTTGATCTGCTATCGGCATGATAAGAGAGCTACATTCTACAGGCCGTTCATGGTAAGATAAGGATAGAAGAATATAAATTCAATAGGAAAAGAGGGTATTATGCTAGAAAAATGGGTTCAGGAATTAAAAGATGGTGAACAAGAGCTGATTGCATGGAGAAGACATCTACATCAGCATCCCGAGCTTTCTTTTGAAGAAACGAATACGTCTGCATTTATCGCCGATCAATTGCGCTCTTTTGGCATTGAGGTAAGAACGAATGTGGGTGGAAACGGTGTGCTCGGGTTTTTAGAAGGCGGTCAGCCAGGTAGAACGATTGCATTTCGTGCTGATTTTGATGCGCTTCCCATTCAGGATGAAAAGGATGTGCCTTATAAATCGACCGTTCCGGGTGTTATGCATGCCTGCGGACATGATGGTCACACGGCTGCGCTGCTAGGAGTGGCACGCGTGTTGAGTCATAACCGTAAGGTGCTGAAGGGAAAGCTTGTGTTTATTTTTCAACATGCGGAAGAAAAACCGCCTGGCGGAGCCAAGTTTATGATTGAGGATGGCTGTCTGGATGGGGTAGAGGCGGTATACGGTATTCACCTCGCATCTGAAATTCCGCTTGGTAAAATTGGATTAAAGAGTGGGCCTGCGATGGCGGCTGTCGACGCGTTTACGATCCAGATCAACGGTAAAGGCGGGCATGGCGCACGACCGCATCAGACGGTGGACTCTATTGTTATCGGCAGTCAAATTGTGAACGGGTTGCAGCAGGTGGTTAGTCGCAGGGTGGACCCTATTGAATCAGCAGTGTTAACGATTGGGGTATTTCAAGCTGGAACTGCCTTTAATGTGATTGCAGATAAGGCCAAAATTGAAGGGACCGTACGTACGTTTAATAAGGAAGTGCGTAAGGAAGTCGAGAATGAAATTCGCAGTATCGTCAAGGGGTTGACTGAGGCTTATCATGCCGGATACGAAATTGACTATTTGAATGGCTATCCTTCTTTGGTGAATGCCGAAGCCGAAACGGAACGTGTACGCGAGCTCATCGGCAGACTGTATGGAGCAGACGCTTTTTTGAATTTGAAGCCGGTCATGGGAGCAGAGGATTTTGCTTATTATTTGGAGCAGCGACCGGGAGCATTCATTCATGTGGGTGCACGCAATGAGGATGAACGAACGCATTTTGCTCATCACCATCCTCACTTTGATTTTGATGAGCGAGCATTGCTCATCTCAGGACATATTTTTTTAGCTCTGGCGCTTGAATACTTGCAATAATATGCATATGTTTATAACTGACGACAGTATTAACGGAAGCAATATAAGCTAGAACCGCGCATAGCGCGGTCAGAGTGTCGAGAAAGTCCAGAGGACTTTTCGACACTTCTATTTTTATATGGGGAGACGCATCTTTTAAAACAAAAATCGATTTAAAACGATCTGAGGACCCTAGTTTTTAGACCACTAAGACAGTTTTAAACCCCCTGCAAAAAAACAGGGGGTTTCTCGACAGCCTGACCGCGCATAGCGCGGTTTTTTGTTGTAAATCAAAGTATTTTGACATCCATAAAGAATGAAAATGAAGTAATTAATTCATTATATGAAAAATTCATAATAGAATTAAATAAAAGGTGTTAACTCTGAAGGAAGTCCAAAACTCATATTATAAGCTGAGGAGCAGGAGATAATATTGCATTATCTTGATTTTTTGCACAAGGAAATGAGAAAAAGATGACGAATCTATTGAGCAAGACACCGATGTAAGCGCTAACAAAACGAGTATTGCACCGTATATATTGGTTGAATGGGGGTGAGCCTGAGAAAACATTTGTCAGATTTGTGAGAAGCAACGATAACGATAGGAACGTATTCAGAATCGGCTGATTACTTTGATCTCAAAATGACTCGCATATTCAAATGATATTGAAGAAGGAGGTTGAATTCATTGACTAAGGCAAAAAACAGGTTGAGAATTGCTTGTTTGGCGCTTGTGGTAGCGGGTGCTTCCTGGACAGGAATGATAGCACCGGCTCATGCTGCTCCAAGTGACGATTACAGTTGGAAAAGTGTCGTTACGGGTGGAGGTGGTGGTTTTGTACCTGGCATTATTTTTAATGAAACGGAAAAAGACCTGATCTATGCCCGGACAGATATTGGAGGAGCTTACCGCTGGAATGCTGCCAATGAGGGCTGGATTCCGCTGACGGATTCTGTGGGTTGGGAGGATTGGAACAAAAATGGTGTCGATGCACTAGCGACTGATCCTGTTGATCCGAATCGTGTATATATAGCTACAGGTACGTATACTAATTCATGGGATAAACAAAACGGGCAAATTATGCGTTCCACCGACAGGGGCAATACGTGGCAGACAACCAAGCTTCCTTTTAAGGTGGGGGGCAATATGCCGGGGCGTTCAATGGGTGAACGTCTGACGATTGATCCAAATAAGAATAATATTTTGTTCTTTGGAGCTCGAAGTGGTAATGGACTATGGAAAAGCTCTGATTTTGGAGCAACTTGGAGCAAGGTAAGCAGTTTCCCGAATCCAGGGACGTATGTACAGGACCCTTCCAATGAATATACCAGCGACATTGTCGGTTTAGCGTGGATCACCTTTGACAAAAAAACAGGCTCTTCCAATAAAGCAACGCAGACGATCTATGTAGGTGTTGCAGATAAAAAGCAAAGTGTCTATCGCAGTACAGATGGCGGGACAACCTGGTCTGCTATAGCGGGACAGCCTACGGGCTATTTGCCACATCACGGTGTGTTATCACCGGACGGCAATCTATATATTTCTTATAGCGATGGAGCAGGTCCATATGATGGATCAAAGGGTGAACTGTGGAAATTGAATACAGCAAGCGGGCAGTGGACTAACATTAGCCCCATAGGTAGCAGTAGTGCGGACAATCACTTTGGATATGGTGGACTGACGGTGGATGCCCAGAAGCCAGGTACACTCATGGTTGCTACGTTGAATGCCTGGTGGCCGGATGAAACGATTTATCGCAGCACTGATAGTGGGGCAACTTGGAGTCCTATTTGGGAATTTGATGGTTATCCGTCTCGTAAGCTAAAATACAATCTGGATATAAGCAGTGCGCCTTGGCTGACTTTCAATGCCAACCCTGCTCCACCGGAAGTATCGCCCAAGCTGGGGTGGATGATTGGAGATCTGGAGATAGATCCATTTAATTCAGACCATATGTTGTACGGCACCGGAGCTACGATTTATGGCTCTAAAAATCTGACCAATTGGGATAAAGGAGGAAAGCTGGATATTTCAGTAGCCGCTAAAGGGGTAGAGGAAACGGCGATTTTGGATTTGGTGAGCCCTCCAACCGGCGCGCCTTTGGTGAGCGCAGTAGGTGATGTCTCTGGATTCAGACACGACGATTTATTCAAGGCTCCAGCTAAAATGCTGGATAATCCGACCTTTACAAGCAGCGAAAGCATTGATTATGCTGAGCTGAATCCTTCTTTTATGGCCCGGGTAGGTAAAGCGGATTATAAAAAAGACCCAAATGCCAAATCCATCGGTTTTTCCAATGATGGCGGAGCCAACTGGTATAAAGCAAATAGCGAGCCTTCCGGTACAGCAGGAGGAGGCAGCATCGCCGTAGCGGCAGATGGGAATGGCTTACTGTGGAGTACATCAGACAAAGGTGTGTTCTACTCCAAAACTGGCGGCAACTCATGGACAGCAAGCACAGGGATTCCAGCGAATGCAAAGATCGTCTCTGATCGAGTGAACCCTAATAAATATTACGCATTTGCCTCCGGGAAAATATATGTGAGCACCAATGGAGGGGTATCCTTTACGCCATCAGCGGTAACTGGCTTACCGACAGCAGGCAATGCTGATATTGATGCTGTACGAGGAGCAGAAGGAGATGTATGGTTCGCCGGAGGCTCCGAGGATGGAGGACCATACGGCTTATGGCATTCCAAGGATTCTGGCGCTACGTTCACCAAGCTCTCTAATGTGCAGGAAGCGGATTTTGTAGGCTTTGGTAAGGCAGCGCCGAACCGTACGAATGCAGCGGTATTTATAATTGGTAAAATTGATGGTACACGTGGATTTTACCGTTCGGACGATGCTGGCGCAAACTGGGCGCGCATCAATGATGACAAGCATCAATATGCTCGAGTGACCAAAATTATTGGGGACCCTCGGGTTTACGGACGTGCTTATCTGGGAACGAATGGCCGCGGCATTCTGGTGGCAGATCGTGTGGGTGGTGATCAGCCATCTACCGGACAAGCAAGTATTACACCAACGACTGCAACCTATGGAGTAGATAACAGTAATACCGATATTACTGTCAAGCTTACACTTAACGGTAATACGCTAGAAGCGATCAAGCAGGGGAGCGTGGTGCTGAACAAGGGTGAAGATTATACAGTTAGTGAAGAAACAGTCGTTCTTACTAACAAGTATTTATCGAAACTCCCTAAAGGAGAGACCACGCTCAACTTCCATTTTAGTACAGGCACTGATGCGTTGTTCACGATTACGGTGAAAGGGGATACGCCAAGTGAGCCGGGAACAGGCGAGGGCGTTCTGAAGGTGCAAGCCTTCAATGGGAATGTATCCGCCACAAGCAATACAATCAGTTCCAAATTTAAAATAACCAATACGGGAACCTCATCAATTTCCCTAGCAGACGTGACATTGCGTTATTATTACACCATTAACGGGGAGAAAGCACAAAATTTCTTTACGGATTGGTCGAGCGTCGGTACAGGGAATGTGATTGCTAGCTTCAAAACATTATCCAATGCGAAGCCAGGGGCAGATTCTTATGCAGAAATCGGGTTTAACTCAGCTGCGAGTTCTTTAGAGCCCGGTCAAAGTGTGGAGTTGCAAACCCGGATATCCAAAGAGGACTGGAGCAGTTACACACAAACCGATGATTATTCATTTAATCCCACAGCAAACAGTTTACAAGATTCTGCTAAAATAACCGCTTACCTGTCTGGAAGCAAGCAATGGGGAATTGAGCCCTAAACCTTAATAAGGATAATCCTAAGTCAGCCACTCTAATGAGTGAGCTGGCTTTATTTTTGACGACCTGTTGTCCCGCATTCTTTTTTTGGGGAAAAAGCAACGACAAGTTGAAAACAGCTACTAATAGAGATTCAAATTATATAATATAATTATTTCACTATATGAAAAATTCATAATAGAAAAAAACTCTTTCTCGCATACGATCTCCACAAAACAAACACACCACTTTAAGTAGAAAAAAGAAACACTAACACGAACATATGTTCCCTTTATCTTGAAAAAGAAACGCTCCTGTCCTTAGACAAAAAGCGTCTTTAATCCATTTTTTATATTTATCATACACCTCAAACAAGATGCCGAGATGCTGAAATTAACAGTGTCATCGTAATGACATTCACAATCGTGGAAAGTAATACTGTTTGTGCGGCAAAATCGGGTTCATTTTTATATTCTTCCGCCAAAATACTTGTATTAACACCGGTAGGCATACCCGATGCAATGAGCAAGGCTTGAGCGGGAATCCCCTTAAGACCCAGCAGCAAGACGAGCATAAAACCGACTATTGGACCAGCAATCAGGCGTAGTACCATACTGATGTACACGGCTGTCCGGCGCAAACGAAAGGGATATTGCACAATTTGTGCTCCCAAAGTAAGCAGAGCTACAGCAACCATCGACTGACTAATATAATTCAAAGGTTCAGCCAGTAAATTAGGCAATGGACTATGCAGCAGATTTAGGAGCAAACCTAGCGCAAGCGCATAGGGAACAGGCATTTTCAAAAAATTAATTAATATTTTTCGAGTATTGGCCTTGCCGTTTTGTACAACAAAAGTGCCGTATGTAAATGTGACAAAGCTTTGAAAGGTCATAATCAGAGCTTGAACGGAAATGGCCAAAGGGTCACCTTTGAACACTAACTGATTGATTGGCAGACCATAATTTCCTGAATTATCTAGCATTACACTATTTGTAAAAGCTCCACGCATTCCGGGACTGTATTTCAGAGATCTGGCGACAGTAGTGCTGATTACGTACAGAATAGCTATGTACAAGGCATAAAAAAGTGAAACCTCACCCATGAGCATTAAAGAAATTTCCGAGTTATAAAGACCCGTAAAAACAACTGCGGGGGTGATATAGTAAAAATTGATTTTAGCTAAGGTATACAAATCCAGTCGAAAATAATATTGCATGATACAACCAAAACCGATAAGTACAAAAATAGGTAAAACAACGTCCAAAAGAATGGTGCCGAACATGTCTGTTTCATCTTCTTTCTATTATGCGAATGTAAAGGCTGATACTTAAAAATGCATGTGTAATTCTCATTATACTGTGTAAATAGGTTAGGCGTATAATAAAATTTTATAGTGGTTTTTTGCAATCTGGACTGCGGCTATATTGGTGTCTCACACATTAGTTAAAGAAAAGATAAAAAATCAGCTTAGAGAAGCCGTTAATACATCTAGGGACATTTGAGCCCGGTCTTTACTATAAGGAGGAATCGCATCATGAGAAACACTTGGACAGCTTTACTAGCGTGTATACTGGTCTTGGGATTGGCAGCGGGAACCGCTGAAGCCAAGCAGGGACGCGGAAATGATCAGGAGAACAAACAGGAAGCAAAGACGTCTGTTAAAGACGGGAATGAAAAGAGCGGGGAAGAGCTAATCAATCCCCATGACTCAGACAATGATCAGTCCAAAAAACAAAAGGACAAAGCATCCGGCAAAAAGGATGAAAACAGTAAAAAAGAAAAACAGGCTGAAATCAGAAAAACCGAACCTGTTGCAGTAACGGATGATACGTACGAGGAGTCCAAAGACCATAATGGTCACAAGGGACGCAACGGTTACAAGGGTCTGCTTCACGCGGTAGAAAATACGAAGGATAAGCCGGCAGGAGCGGTTATTGCGAATCTGCTGCTTACGAAATACCCGGACCGTTTGACTCCAGAGCAGGTTGCTGAACTTGAATTGATCCGGAATTCTGGTAAAGCACTGACTGAGGCAGCTGAGCTACTGGCTGAAAACGGAAATGTGACAGATGCCGTATACATGCAGGAGGAGGCGGTACTGGCTAATGTGTCCGACCTGGACAGCTACAAAAAGCTCGGTGAATTCTCGAAGAAGGCTGGACGGCCGTCGGGTATGAAGCTGTTCGTGAATGGTGAAGAATACGATGCCAAACCGATTAACCGCAAGGGGACCACACTTGTTCCGTTTAGAACAGCTTCCGAAGCTTTGGATGCAAAGGTTTCCTGGGATCCGAAAGAAAAGGCTGTTACTGTCACCCGTAACGGCGTGTCCGTCAAATTATTTGTTAACAGTCCGAAAGCATATATTAACGGTCAGCCATATTCTATCGAGCAGCCAGCATCCATAGTGGATGGGACGACAATGGTACCTGTAAGGGTAATCGGAGAGGCCTTGGGGACAAATGTTAAATGGGAGCCTGAAAGCCAGTCCGTTGTTGTATACGAGCAGCCAACAACAACTACTACATCAACATCATAACGTGTTGTAAACAAACAAAATTTTGAAAGCAAAAAGGGCCCCTGACTAAATGTCAGGCCTTTTTGTTTTACCTTGCAATTAATGATTTCGTATTCTTTTTAATGGTGAGAAGATGGATAGCCTTCATGATACTACCAAGCTATTCGCATTATGTGTTGGTCATGTGTACAATTAAATAGAGAATACTGAGAAAAGGGAGTGTCATAGATGGATTTAGGATTAACGGGAAAAATAGCCTTTGTTGCAGGTTCCAGTAAAGGACTCGGCAAGGCAAGCGCACGGGAGCTGGCACGCGAGGGTGCGAATGTCGTCATTTCAGGACGGAACGAAGCAGAGCTTCAGCGGACGCAGGCGGAATTACTGGAAACAGCGAGTGGCCGCGTTGAATATGTAGTTTGCGATGTAACAAAACCAGAACATATCTCCCAGGCCATCCGCCGTACAGCTGATTTGTTTGGCACCGTTGATATTTTGGTTAACAATGCGGGTGGGCCTCCTGCCGGTACCTTTGATGATTTTACAGATGAAGTGTGGATGCAGGCCTTTGAACAAAATTTACTTAGTCATATCCGGTTGATCCGTGAGGTGTTACCTTATATGAAAAAACAACAAAACGGTAGGATTTTAAATATTGCTTCTTCCTCAGTTAAACAGCCAATTCCGGGGTTAATCATTTCAAATACGCTACGTACTGGAGTCGCTGGATTGGCGAAAACATTGTCTCTGGAATTAGCTCCTCATAATATTCTGGTACATACTGTAGCACCGGGGAGAATTGCAACCGATCGCGTGCGTAGCTTGGACGAGCATCGAGCTGAGAAAACCCAGCAAACGACGGATCAGGTTCGTAAACAAGCAGAAGAGGGCATTCCATTGGGGCGGTATGGAGAGCCTGAAGAGTTCGGTAAAGTTGTTGCTTTTCTGGCGTCTTCAGCTTCATCCTATTTGACAGGGAGCACCATCCTTGTGGATGGCGGAATGATTAAATCGTTATAAAATAAAGATGCGTGCCAGCTCAGGTTTAATTGGGTGCTGGCACGCTTTTTTAAAATTTATTTAGGGAATAGATAATCTTCATTCACGGCCTGGAAGCTCACAACCCTCATCGGTACATATACCACCTTCATCTTGTTTGGACGAGCTGCCGCTTATCATGGTGAAAGGTGAGCGTTCATCCCATGCTTTTTGAAGCGCATCATGGAATACTTCCTCCGGCTGGGCACCAGAAACAGCAAATTTTCGATCAAATACAAAGAATGGTACACCCTGAACACCTAACTCAGCGCCTTCGGATTCATCAGCTCTAACTTCGTCGGTAAAACGATCACTGGCTAATATAGCAGCCGCTTCCTTTTGATCCAAACCAACCTCAGTAGCCAGCGCTACCAGCACTTCATGATCCCCTGTATGCTTGCCTTCGATGAATACAGCCTGGAATAAACGCTCGCTCAGCTCCAGCATTTTGCCTTGTGTTTGAGCCCAAAGTGTTAAGCGGTGAGCATCAAGAGAGTTCGTCGGCACCATGGCATGAATATTATAATCAAGACCCGCAGAGCGTGCGTTTTCGTTCATTCGATCATTCATAGCCTGAGCCTCTTGCAGACTGACCCCATATTTAGCGGATAGTTCTTCATTGATCGTTTTACCGCTATCTCTCACAGCATCCGGGTTCAATTCGAAACTCTTGAATGTCAATTGCACCTCATTGCGATGTGGAAATTGCTGTAATACTTGCTCCAAACGGCGTTTGCCAATATAACAGAATGGGCACATATAATCAGACCATACTTCAATATTCATCAGGAAAAAGCCTCCATGTATACGTATTTTATTGAGTAACCGGGAGAGGTGCTCCCCACTTTAGAATGTGTATAAAGGTGGAACTTCATTAGTTACAATAAGAATTATAAAGCTAAAGCATTCAACGTGCAAATAATTAATGCTTGTCAAAAAATTAATGCTATGATATTTTATATGTGTAACCGGTTACACATTGGAGTTGAACCTACACTATGACAACAATTAAAGAAGTCGCCAGCTTTGCAGGTGTTTCCGTAGCGACCGTATCCAGAGTTATTAATGAAACTGGATATGTACATGAGGATACACGGCGAAAGGTAGAGGCTGCTGTGAGGCAGTTAAATTACAAGCCCAATGAAGTTGCACGTTCTTTGTATAAAAAGAAATCCAGATTAATCGGCCTGCTGCTGCCGGATATTACGAACCCTTACTTTCCCTTGTTAGCTCGTGGGGTGGAGGATCGAATGCAGGAAAATGATTTTCGGATTATTTTCGGTAATAGTGATGAAGATCGCCAAAAAGAATTGGATTACATGGATACTTTTGTTCAAAATAATGTCGTTGGTGTTATTTCTTCTACCAATGATCCCGATGCCGACTGTTACGCCAAACTGAAGATCCCGGTCGTTTTTCTCGATCGAACTTCCAGTGACAGCCTCTCCGTATATGCGGATGGAGCCCATGGCGGTTGCTTGGCTGCTCAAGAAATGGTTGCCCGCGGCAGCAAACAAATTACAGTCATGCAGGGCCCTGCACATATTCGTCCAGCACAAGACCGTTTTCGCGGGGCGGTTGAAGAGCTTCAGCAATCCGGAATTGCTTACCATGTGGTCGAGACAACTTCCTTTTCATTCAAGGAGGCCGAGTCGTGGGCCAAAGAGCTGTTTAGCAAGTACCCGGATACGGACGGAGTTATCGCAAGTAACGATATCGTGGCTACAGCGGTGATGCATGAGGCACATAGATTAGGAAAGAAAATCCCGGATGATGTTCAAATTATCGGGTTTGATGATATACCATTAAGCAGTTTGTTATTCCCGCCTTTGTCAACGATCCGACAACCTGCTTATGAAATGGGCTGGGAAGCAGCAGGACTACTCATTCAGTTGATTGAGCAGTCGCAAGTAACGAAATCAAGCGTACCTAATCTTCATTCGAAAGTACTTACCTATTCAAGCATACAATTGCCCGTCAAATTTATAGAACGGGAAACGACGAGAAAGGTGGATTATGATGGCTAAAATTTCGATTATCGGAAGCAGTTCTATGGATCTCGTAGTTACTTCGTCCAAACGTCCCGGTGCTGGTGAAACGGTATTGGGTGAAAGCTTTACAACCGTACCTGGAGGTAAAGGAGCCAATCAGGCAGTAGCCGCAGCACGACTCGGAGCAGACGTTACGATGATTGGACGTGTAGGGGATGACCATTTTGGAGAACAGATTTTACGAAATTTTGAAGAAAATCATGTTCATACTGGCTATGTGAAACCGGCTATACATATGGAAAGCGGTACAGCGCATATTGTACTAGCTGAAGGTGATAACAGTATTGTGGTGGTAAAAGCAGCAAATAATGAAGTGACACCCGCCTATGTGGAAGAAGCGCTTGACGTCATCCGAAGTTCGGATATTGTGCTAATTCAACAGGAAATACCGTCGGAAACGGTTGTTTATGTAAGCGAGATTTGTGCGAAGTACCAGGTACCCTTGTTGCTGAATCCAGCCCCGGCTCGTGAAGTGGAAGAAAGCGTAATTGCGAATGCGACCTACATTACGCCAAACGAGCATGAAGCTGCCATTATGTTTAAGGATATGAGCCTGCAAGAAGCGTTGCGTAAATATCCCAACAAGCTGTTTGTGACTGAGGGCAGCAACGGTGTACGATTCTTCGACGGAGAACAGGAAGTCGTGGTTCCTACTTATAAAGTAGAGGCCGTTGATACAACAGGTGCAGGAGATACGTTTAACGCTGCTTTTGCAGTGGCATTGGCTGAAGGAAATTCGCTGGCAGACAGTGTGAAATTTGCTAATCGTGCTGCGTCATTGTCCGTAACCAAATTTGGAGCCCAAGGTGGAATGCCAACCCGTCGTGAAGTGGAGGAGCAAATATAATATGAAGAAACATGGAATCCTAAACAGTCATATATCCAAAATACTGTCGGATCTCGGCCACACAGACTATATTGTCGTGGCTGATGCCGGCTTACCTGTTCCTGAAGGCGTTACCAAAATTGATTTGGCCCTTAAGCTGGGTGTTCCATCCTTTCAGGACGTCGTTGATGTCATTGCAGCAGATATGGTGATCGAAAAAATAACGCTGGCCGAAGAAATCAAACAAGAAAATGAACAAGCATTGCAGTATATTATGCGCAACTTTGCAGGGGAGCAATTAGAACATCCACAGATTAATACGCAGGCTGCCGTCATTGAGTTTTGCTCTCATGAACAATTCAAGGAGCTGACCCGTTATGCGAAGGCGGTCATTCGTACAGGAGAGGCTAAGCCATTTGCCAATTGTATTTTGCAGGCAGGAGTTCATTTTGGATAAATCAATGTTGAATAAAAAGGAGGGTACAGCATGCAGATTCAAATGAAAGGAATTCACAAAGCCTTTGGAACCAATCAGGTACTGAGTGGTGTTGACTTTGATCTTCGTGAAGGAGAAGTACATGCCCTCATGGGTGAAAATGGTGCAGGAAAATCAACGCTGATGAATATTTTAATCGGACTGCATCGGCGAGATGAGGGAACGATCATCATTGACGGCCAGGAAACCTATTTTGCCGACCCCAAAGAAGCGGAGCAAAAAGGAATTGCTTTTATTCACCAGGAATTAAATGTGTGGCCGGAGATGACCGTGCTGGAAAATCTGTTTATCGGCAAGGAAATGACATCCAAGTGGGGCTTACTAGACAGCTCTAAAATGAAAGCGTTAGCAAATGAGCAATTCAGCAAGCTTTCGGTAAACCTTCCATTGAACGGTGAAGCAGGCGAGTGTTCAGTGGGTCAACAGCAGATGATTGAAATAGCCAAAGCACTCATGACGGATGCTAAAGTTATCGTGATGGATGAGCCGACAGCCGCCTTAACCGAACGGGAAATTCAGAAGCTGTTCGAGGTTATTACTTCCTTGAAAAAAGATGGTGTTTCGATTGTGTATATTTCACATCGGATGGAGGAGATATTCGCGATCTGTGATCGGATTACCATCATGCGTGACGGGAAAACGGTGGATACTCAGGCGATTCCCGATACAAATTTTGATGAAGTTGTACGGAAAATGGTAGGTAGAGAGCTGACTGAACGCTATCCGGTAAGAACGCCAGCTTTGGGAGAAGTGGTGCTGGAGGTCAAAAATGCTTCGCATAAAGGGTTATTTGAAGATGTGAATTTCACTGTACGATCTGGTGAAATTGTAGGTTTTTCAGGCTTGATGGGCTCGGGACGGACCGAGATCATGCGAGCGTTATTTGGACTGGATGCTTTGGATCGTGGTGAGATCCATGTACGTGGAAAAAAGGTGACTATTCGCAAGCCGGATGACGCGGTGAAACTAGGGATTGGCTTCATTACAGAAGACCGAAAAGATGAGGGCTTGGTTCTGGATTTTTCCATTCGGGAAAATATGGTGCTGCCAAATCTCTTCAGCTTTACCTCAAAAGGATTTATTTCAGGTAAAAAAGAGTTGGATTTTGTTAACACTTTAATTAAGCGCTTACAAATTAAAACCCAATCGGGTGAAACAACGGTTCGCAGTTTGTCAGGTGGTAATCAGCAAAAGGTGGTTATTGCCAAATGGGTAGGTATTGGTCCAAATGTACTCATTCTTGACGAACCGACGAGAGGTGTAGATGTGGGAGCCAAGCGGGAAATCTACCAGTTGATGAACGAGCTGACCGAACGTGGAGTCGCGATTATCATGGTATCCTCGGAACTCCCTGAGGTACTCGGCATGAGCGATCGTATAGTCGTGGTGCACGAGGGAAAGATCAGCGGAGAGCTGAGCAGGGAAGAAGCCACACAAGAAAATATTATGACGCTAGCTACAGGAGGACAGTAATATGACAACTATGAATGAAACAAAAAGCAGCAAAGGCTTTCAAATGTCACAAATCACACAGAAGCTTGGCCCGTTGTTGGGACTCATTATTTTGGTGATTATCGTATCGGTCTTAAATCCCAGCTTTTTGGAACCGCTTAATATTTTGAATTTATTGCGCCAGGTATCCATTAATGCGTTGATTGCGTTCGGTATGACCTTCGTTATTCTCACAGGCGGAATAGATTTGTCAGTCGGCTCCATATTAGCACTATCCAGTGCGTTTGTCGCAAATATGATGCTGGCCGGGTTCGATCCTATTTTGGCGATTATCATCGGCTGTGCATTGGGTGGCGTGATGGGGATGGTCAACGGCTTGATGATTACGAAGGGTAAAATGGCTCCGTTCATCGCTACACTAGCAACCATGACCATTTTCAGAGGATTGACACTCGTTTATACCAATGGTAACCCTATTACAGGACTCGGGGACAGTCTGGTATTTCAATTGTTCGGTCGTGGCTATCAGTTCGGTATTCCGGTTCCAGCGATTACGATGCTCATTACCTTTGCTGTCCTATGGATCATTTTGCATAAAACACCATTCGGACGTAAAACGTATGCCATTGGTGGTAACGAGAAGGCTTCGATTGTATCTGGTATAAAAGTGCCGCGTGTAAAAATTTGGATTTACTCTCTGGCTGGAATGCTCTCCGCATTGGCGGGAGCTATCTTGACTTCACGTTTGAACTCGGCGCAACCGACAGCAGGTACTTCTTATGAATTGGACGCCATTGCGGCTGTCGTATTAGGTGGAACAAGTCTCTCGGGAGGACGCGGACGAATCGTAGGTACGTTAATTGGTGTGCTTATCATCGGTACACTAAACAATGGCTTGAACTTGCTGGGGGTTAACTCTTTTTATCAAATGGTAGTAAAAGGGATAGTCATCGCTATTGCTGTATTGATTGACCGTAAAAAATCCGCATAATATACCTAATCTGCGTAGAAGGAGACACATAAATATGAAAAAGCTTACATTAATCATGACTGCATTGCTGCTCCTGCTCATGACAGGGTGTTCCTTGGAACCGCCCGAATGGGCGAAACCTAAAGCGGCCGCGAACCTGAAGGACATCAAAATCGGCTTGTCGATCTCAACACTGAATAATCCATTCTTCGTATCTCTCAAAGACGGAGTTGTGGCAGAGGCCAAAAAACAAGGAATGCAGGTCATTGTTGTGGATGCACAAAATGATTCGGCGAAACAAAGTAATGACGTGGATGATCTGATTCAACAGGGAGTAAACGCGTTACTCATTAATCCGACAGATTCGTCGGCCATCTCCACTGTGGTACAATCAGCGAATGCATTGAACATCCCGGTTATTACACTGGATCGTTCTGCTGACAAAGGCGATGTAAAAGCACTCGTCGCTTCAGACAACGTAGAGGGAGGACGAATGGCTGCCAGATATGTGATTGATCAAGTTGGAAAAGGTGCCAAGGTGATTGAGCTGGAAGGTGTTCCAGGAGCATCCGCTACCCGTGAACGCGGAAAAGGATTTCATGAAGTAGCAGATAAGGATCTGAAAGTCATAGCCAAACAATCGGCCGATTTTGATCGGACCAAAGGTTTGAACGTGATGGAAAATCTGCTGCAAGGCAACCCGGACGTTCAGGCAGTATTTGCCCACAATGATGAAATGGCGTTGGGTGCGATCGAAGCAATCCAAAGCTCAGGTAAAAACATTCCAGTCATCGGTTTTGACGGTAACGAGGATGCGCTTAAATCAATTAAGGAAGGGAAACTGACAGCCACCGTAGCTCAGCAACCCGAGCTTATTGGTCAATTGGCGGTGCAGGCAGCCAAGGATGTACTTCAAGGTAAAACCGTGAAAACATCAATTCCCGCTAAGCTGGAGTTAGTGGATCAATCGAAATAAAAAGGGCGCTTGACCCAACATATTAAGCTATTCGGACTGATGCTGTAATGCGCATCAGTTCTTTTTTTGGCTATTCTACGATGACGATACATACACATAAATGGAAGTTTTTTATTTTTGTATTGTAAGAAGAGACGGTAAAAGATAGAATAACAATTATATGATAATGAGAATCACTATCATATTATGAATTGTATATATCTAAGGAGGACGTATATTGTGCAACAAAGGTACAGATTAAAATGGGAATCCACGCTTTGTCTTCTGGTTCTTTTGATGGTTGTATTGAGTGCATGTGGAAACGCAGCTAGCAACAACCAGACAAACGACAAGACCAGCACTAATGATCCTTCCGGGCAATCCAAGACGGTTGTCATGCGCGAATATACTGATGCCACTGGCAATAAGATCAGTATCCCTGCAAATCCACAGCGAGTTGTCACGACACAATATTTGGATGCTATGCTGGCCTTGGGAGTTAAGCCTGCAGGTGCTGCTTCCCATTTGTTAGAAGGCGACTATTTAAAAGGTAAGATTGACGGAGTGGCGGATATTGGGAACCCGACAAATGTAGAAAAGGTGCTGGAGTTACAACCGGACCTGATCATCACAACAGAATATACCACGCCCGAAGTGAAGGAGCAGCTAGAGAAAATTGCTCCAACCGTAGTCGTTTCGTTTGGAGAAGGCGATGTATTTGAGCAACTGCGGAATGTCGCAGCCGTGCTGGGTAAGGACAAGGAAGCCGAGCAGTGGATCGCTAGTTTCAACAAAAAGGCTGAGGAAGGTCGAAAGAAGCTGGTTGGAAAATTCAAAAAAGATGAAACGGTTACGATTTATATGGCCTACGATAAGAATGTGTTAAGAGTATACGGAGCGCGGAATGTAGGACATGTTATTTACCGTTCACTGGAATTGAATCCCCCTGAGTACATACGCCAGAAGCTGGCGAAGGACCCGAGATTTAATTATGTTTATGATGTTATTTCAATGGAAAAGTTACCTGAACTATCAGGAGACCGAATTATTATGCTGGTTTATGATGAAGCGAGCAAGGACGGAATGCTTAAGCAAATTGAGCAAAGTGCATTGTGGAGAAATCTCCCGGCTGTTAAAAACCACAAAGTGTATTTCATCAAAGCCGATCCGTGGTTTACGTACTCACCGCTAGCCGTTGACGAATCGCTCGATGAGGCCGTTAAAATGTTTTCCGTTGATCCGAAGTGATCAGTTCAAATGAAATAAGAAAGGGGAGGTCATAACCATGCTTAGACGATTTTTTGAATACTACCGTCCTTACCGGACTTTATTCATCATTGATTTCTCTTGTGCCTTGCTAGCTGCACTGCTGGAGTTGGCTTTTCCGCTTGCAGTCAACCGGGTGGTCGATGATTTGCTACCCAGCGGGAACTGGAAATGGATTTTATATGCTTGCCTAGCTCTGCTCGGTATTTACGTCATAAGTGCTGCCCTGAATTACGTGGTTACCTATTGGGGACACAAGCTGGGCATTAACATCGAATCGGACATGCGTAAAAAGCTGTTTGATCGGGTACAAAAGCAATCTTTTCGGTTTTTTGACAATAACAAGACAGGGCATCTTGTTTCACGTATGACTAATGATCTGATGGATATTGGGGAAATTGCCCATCACGGACCTGAAGATTTGTTCATTGCGTTGATGACACTGGGGGGAGCCTTTGGTATCATGCTCGGTATTAACTGGAAGCTGGCTGTACTGACTTTCATCATTGTACCCCTCATGATTTACTTGTCTCTTTATTTCAGCCGTAAAATGTCTGCTGCTTTCCATCGTATGTTTTCTGATATTGCGGATTATAACGCTCGTATCGAAAATAATGTAAGCGGGATTCGCGTTGTTCAAGCGTTCTCCAACGAAGCACATGAAATGGAACGTTTTGCTGAAAATAATGGGCGTTTCCGTAAAACGAAGCTGATCGCGTACCGGATTATGGCCTGGAATTCCTCGATTAGTTTTATACTAATGAAGCTGGTTTCATTGTTTGTGCTAGTATGTGGAACATGGTTTGTTATTGAAGGACAGATGACCTACGGGGAATTTATCGCATTTGTGATGCTGTCTAATGTATTCCTGGGGCCGATTAAACAAATTAATTCTGTCATCGAAACGTATCCGAAAGGGATTGCTGGCTTCCGACGGTACCTGGATTTGCTGGAAAGTGAATCGGATGTAGAAGATCTGCCTGGGGCCAAGGCGGTTAGCCATCTTAATGGAGATATTCAATTTGCAGGTGTAACGTTTGGTTACGAAAACAAAGATAAGGTATTACGCAAAGTGGACCTATCTATCCATGCGGGTGAAACCGTAGCACTTGTGGGTCCTTCAGGAGCAGGTAAAACGACACTTTGCAGTTTGTTGCCTCGCTTCTACGATGTCGAGGAAGGCAGCATTACTATTGATGGAATGGATATCCGTGAAATGAAGCTGGAATCGCTGCGATCCATGATTGGTATCGTACAACAGGATGTATTCCTCTTTGATGGAACGATTCGTGAAAATATTGCTTACGGTAAGCTCGATGCTTCGGAAGAAGAAATCTGGGATGCTGCTCGTCGAGCTCAGATTGAAGACCTTGTTCGCTCATATCCGGATGGTCTGGATACAATGATCGGTGAGCGAGGTGTGAAGCTCTCCGGTGGTCAAAAGCAACGTTTGTCTATTGCCCGGATGTTCCTTAAAAATCCGCCAATTCTCATTTTAGATGAAGCAACCTCAGCATTGGATACAGAGACAGAAGCCGCGATTCAGCAAGCGCTGACAGAGCTATCCCAAGGCCGTACGACACTCGTTATCGCGCATCGTCTGGCAACGATCAAAAATGCTGACCGCATTATCGTAGTTGCAGATCAAGGGATTGCCGAGCAAGGCAGACATGAAGAGTTATTGGCAGTAAAAGGGGCATATAGCCGCCTGCACCAAGCTCAATACGGAACGTAAATAGGCCAATATGACACCGTAAATAGAGAGAGGAATGAACAGGTTTGACAAAGAAAATGTGGATTGTAATGATGCTTCTGTCAGTCATTTTAGCTCTTACCGCCTGTGGTGGAAATGTAAAGCAACCTGGTGAAAAGCAGAATCAAACATCTAGCGAACAAAAGTCAGAGGAAATGAAAACAGTCAAAACGATTCATGGAGATATTAAAATACCGGTTCACCCTCAGCGGATTTTAGTAGATATGTACCAGAATGATTTATTAGCACTAGGAATTAAACCTGTGGGAAGTGTTAAATATTATCTGGATAATCCGTTTTCAAAGGATCTTGTACAAGGCATTGCAAGCATTGGAGACCGCGGTAGTGTATCCATTGAAAAAGTATTGGCTCTACAGCCGGATATGATTCTGATTGGTTCCAAAGATGCTCATGAATATGAAAAATATAGTAAAGTTGCTCCGACCATAGTCATTCCTTATGGAACGTACAAGAATGTGCATGAGGAACTGACAGCTTTTGGTGAGCTGCTTGGAAAAGAACAGGAAGCCAAAACATGGCTTGCGCAATACGATCAGCGGATGCAGGCCGCACGTGACAAGCTAAAGGGAATTGTTCAGCCTGAAGATACGTTCACCGTAATGGAAGCTTCGGAAAAAGAATACTATGTATATGGTGATAATTTTGGCAGAGGAGGACAGGCGGTATACAGAGGTCTGAATTTGACACCTCCGCCGCTTGTCCAAAAAGAGTTATTAGGTGAGACTCAATGGAAATCGGTGTCAAAAGAAGTCATTAATCAATATGCCGGCTCTTATATCTTTCTGACGGTTAACAAGGATTTGAGAGGTTACGAAGGAGACAGCATATGGAAATCACTGAATGCGGTCCGACAAGGTAAGGTTTTTGAGCTCCAGGAGGATCAATATTGGTACTTCGATCCCATTGCCATTGTAGGACAAGCTGAAGAAATCGCAGACATGATCGTCCAGCGGAATAAAGAGAACGCCACACAGAAGTAATTGCTTCGTTGGCAGCCCTTTGGTATTTATGCCGAAGGGCTTTATTTGTTCACAATAGGGCAGAGTATTAGGCATTCCTCGAAATTTGCTATTGATGCCGTTGCCACATTAATTTACAATAGTAAAGATTGCATGATAATAATTCTCATTATCAACATCATCTTCAACACAGTTCGTGATAGCTACATACTATTCAACAGTAAGGGTGAACAATAGTTATGAAATTATCAGAATCATCGGATAGCCCCGCTCAAAGTAATCATAACCAGTCGCCGACTCAATTCCACTCGCGACCATGGACGGCTTCGCTTATCCTGACAGTTGGGCTTGGACTTTTAGCGTTCGGTATCGCGCTATCTCTATCTTTTGGTGCAGCCTCAATTAGGCTGGAAGAGGTATGGAACGCCGTTTTTCATTTTAAACCCGAGTTGCAAAACCATCAGATTATTTGGGAAATCCGTCTACCTCGGATTCTGGGTGGGGTTTTAATCGGAGTTTGCTTTGCTGTTGCAGGTGCAATTATGCAAGGAATGACCCGAAATCCGCTTGCTGACTCGGGCTTGCTTGGACTGAACTCGGGAGCCAGCTTGGCGATGGCGATTTGCTTTGCCCTTTTTCCTGGCTCTTCCTTTTTACAGTTAATGTTGTATTCCTTTGTTGGTGCAGCTCTGGCTGTTGTGATGGTATATGGTACAAGCTCCATATCCAAATCAGGTCTTACGCCAGTTCGTCTTGTATTGGCAGGTGCAGCTGTCACGGCATTGCTGTCTGCCTTAGGAGATGCGATCAGTTTGTACTTTGATGTTGGACAGGATTTGGCCTTTTGGTATGCCGGAGGGCTTAGTGGAATCAAGTGGGTTCAGCTCGGTATAGTTTTGCCTTGGGTTGTGGCAGCTTTTATCGGTGCTCTCATGTTGTCGCGCTCCATTACGCTGCTCAGTTTGGGAGACGAAATTGCGTTGAGCCTTGGTCAGCGAACTGGGATAGTAAAGGTAGTCGGAATGATTCTTGTTCTGATTTTGGCGGGTGCAGCGGTGTCGTTGGTGGGTTCTATAGGTTTCGTGGGATTGATTATTCCCCATATAACCCGCAAGCTGGTTGGCGTCGATTATCGCTGGATTATTCCATGCTCGGCCATTATGGGAGCTTTACTCATTGTGTTTGCCGATCTGGCAGCCCGTATGATTAACGCACCTGAGGAAACACCGGTGGGCGTACTTATTGCCTTAATTGGGGTTCCGTTCTTTCTTTATCTGGCACGTAAAGAAAGGAGGGCACTGTAAGATGAATAACGTTACGAATGGGGCTATTGCCAAAGCTAGTCATCGTAAAAAAATACATGATTGGATGGTTGTAGTCATTTTGCTCGTATTGCTCATTGCTGCGTTCACCATAAGTGCGAATACGGGAACCATCCGGCTTTCGCCAATGGAGCTATTTAGAACCTTGTTTGGACAAGGGACTCCACAGCAGGAATTAATCCTATTTGAATTCCGATTGCCACGAATGGTTATTTCCCTTCTTATCGGTGCAGGTCTCGCTGTTTCTGGCTGCATCATGCAGGGGGTTTCGCGTAACGGCCTAGCGGACCCTGGTATTCTAGGCATTAATGCAGGCGCCGGGTTGATGGTCATGCTGTTTGTATTGCTTTTTCCATCTATGCAAACTACGAATTCATTGTTTTTACTTCCCGCCCTTGCACTGATTGGATCAGGAGCAGCTGCTATTCTCATCTACGCGCTTTCTTACAAGAAAGGTGAAGGAATTTCTCCGACAAGGCTACTGCTGAGCGGAATTGGCGTAGCGGCGGGTATCAGTGCTGCGATGATCATTATGACTCTTAAGCTGACACCCGAAAGTTACACGTTTGTAGCTAATTGGTTAGCAGGAAGCATCTGGGGCTCAAACTGGAAATTCGTGATGGCTCTGTTGCCTTGGCTGATTGTATTGCTTCCTTTCGCATACTACAAAGCAAATGTGATGAATGTGCTTAATCTGGGAGATCAGACGGCATCGGGGTTGGGTACAGCTATCGAAAAGGAACGTATTCTCCTTCTCGCTGCTGCGGTTGGATTGGCCAGTTCTAGTGTTTCGGTTAGTGGCGGTATCGGCTTTGTCGGTTTGGTGGCTCCACATTTGGCGAGAAAGCTGGTGGGGCCGAAGCATAAAATGCTGCTGGTAACCTGTGCTTTAGTCGGAGCACTCCTGGTACTTGTAGCGGATACGATCACACGATCCTTACCTTTACAGAAAGAAATCCCGACAGGTTTAATTGTAGCCATCATTGGTGCGCCATACTTCTTATACCTGTTGAGTCGCTCCAAAGGGTAACGTCACGAAAGAGTACCACCTGTCAATTAAAGGCTACGCAAACAAATAACCTTCAACACCACTAAGGAAGTGGGGCTGAAGGTTATTTGTTTCATTTAATTTAGCAGCCTTTCATCTCAACGGGAAGTATTCAAGGCATGAGAGGTTTGATGCAGCTCTCTGATCATTTTATGCAACGTGTAATTTTCCTGACGTGTCACGCCGTGTTGATTTTCCTGAACCAGCAACTGATGGATGTTTCGTTTTAGAATTTCACTTCGACGTTCCAGCATTTCGGTACTCATAAATAAATGAACACTCCCTTTGTCATGAATAAACCTACATTTTTGAAATGAGCATAGGCTGAATTTAAGTTTGCCTTTCGACTTCTTTAAGTATATCGTGCTGGATGATCAAGGGAAAACGGAGCGAGACTGCAAATTACTTTTTCTCATCATCCATGCCGTGTCGACAGCGACTCACCCCATGAGTTCTTAGATATACTTCCTGATGCTAGCGATAACAGGGGATTAGGCGTAATTAACTTCATGTATATAATTGTTTTTTTGATATAAACGGATTAAGTGTATTAGTCCATTTGAAATATTTGTCAGTAAGGAGCGTATTGGATATTGCTCAGGCTGTTCTGAACAAGCAGGGGCTTAATAGCGAGTTAATACAAAGGATCAATTGTGTATTTGCAGAAAATCAATTTGTGCGCTTAAAAGTTAGCTAGATTCTGAAGATCAGCATTTACATACAGAATTTATAGATGAACCCGACCAGTTAAAGCGAATGTATATGGAATCACTTATCAGTTTGCTAAAAGCTATGGAGGGGATCTGGCCGAATTACGACTATTCTGCCAGTCCGCACCACTTGCCTTTGAGGCCGACCTTTTCAAGTCCTGTGTTATACGCAGTAGACGTATACTGGAAAGCCATGATCCGAATGAAGCACGGCTCTGGATACGTCTATTTTGTGTGCATTCATAATACCAATTTCATCATACCCCGGATCGAAAAGATCCGGAATGGTGGAGAAATAGCTGCTTTATCAACATTATTTGTATTGTGGATATACCGGCTGAACGACTACCTGCTCAGGATCATGACCGAAGAACAACAGATTCGGCTTAACCTCCTGCACAATCTGCTGAATGCGGGCGATTGACTGGCGTGCCTGTTCACGGTTAAAGCTGTCAAACGGCACGTCGTTTGCGTAATTCTCCTGCGTGTAGGCAACATCAATCGTCAGCATGACCGGACCCGATTCCTTTGTTGTGACCAGCGCGGACTGATGCCCCGGCGAATGCCCCGGAGTATAGAACAGTTGCAAACCTGGAACCAGCTCATGATCCCCTTGAAGCAGTCGGTAATTCAAGTCCGCCTGCACGCATTCCGGTGGCGCATACTCCAGATTACCGATCGCAGCGTCTGCTTCGGTCTGCTGCACATAAATCGGTGTATTTGGAAAATGCGGATTGCCTCCGGCATGATCCATATGCATATGAGAGATTACGATGGCATGGATATCGTCCGGGTGATAGCCGATCCGATCCAGTACAGCCACGATACTATCATCGGCTGACATATGGGGAATGAAGCGCCCTTCAAACGGTGTACTTCTAAAATAATTTGGATTGTCGATAAACGAATCCGGCATACCGGTATCAATGAGAATCGGACCGTGATCTGTCTCCAGCAGATACGACCAGATTTGCAGGCGCACCAGTTCACCGGGCTGTGCATGATGGTTGAGTGAGGAGCGATCAATATCAAGCTGACCGATCGGTAACCAGTACAATTTGTTAATCATACAATCATCCTCCAATCTTAGTTTACATAATAATTATTATGTAGTTATTAATCAGGGTTTCGGCTGACAGAAAGTGATGTTTGTATTTTCGTTTGTAAGATCTGGGTGCTGGAGACTCATGCTGTCGTTGCAATCTCACTCTTTTGAAAATTAATTTTTAATAGTTTAAATGATTAGGCATGTAGGCGTCCAGCAGAAATTTGCCCAGAAGCTGGATCACACGGTCATCATCTCGAAAATCGGTGAATTCTTGGTGATCCACTGCTGCTAGTGGATGAAAATTACAATCAGCTAGCAGGCTATCATATGGAGATGGTGCACGCGCCGGAAGGTGATCCGGATAGCGAGCTGGAAACTGCACATGATATTCATGTTTTGGCCACTATGGCGATTTTTACTGCTACCGATCGAGAGCAGCGCCCCCAGCTTGCTGATGAAGTAGAGAAGTGGTGCCGCATGCAAGACTATTGGCTATTTAGTTTTGTTTTGGATATGAATGAATTACATTAGGTGAACTTTTCTTGAGCGTGTTTTAATTTGTCTACATTGTGGGATCGACCCCCTCTGACCCTATGCCACCCCGTTAAGTGCTTTGAAATGTCTGCTTGAAGGCGATACCAGGCTGGACAAGAGGGGAGCGCTTTATTTATACTTAAAAAGGGCTAAAAAACAGCGTATAATATAAATTATACGCTGTTTAGGTTTAAAACGACTTTTAGAATCCCTCCTGCATAAGATGTCGATTGGATTGTCGATAAAAATCAGACGAAAATGATCGTTTTACAGTATATTTCGGAATATGAACTGAATTGGAGGCAAGCGAGATGAAAAAAGAGATGAGACATGTGGAGCTCGATACAACTGAAGAAATTGATGAAATATATACTGAGGAGCTGGAAGCTTTTTTGATCTGGATGAAGGATGCAGGATATACGATACATACGCAAAAAAATTATATGGGGGATGTGAAGCAGTTTTTACGGACGTTGCGTGAAAAACCACTCGATCAGGTGAAGAAGATTCATGTTATGTCGTATTTGTCCAAAGCGCGGGAGGGAGGCGCCGGAGATAGTACGCGGAACCGGAAGCATGCAGCGGTGAATAGTTTTTTTAAAGCGCTACAGGAATTTGAGTTATGCAGCACAAATCCGGCAGCGGGAATTAAAAAAGCAAAGACTGAAAAGAATCGTATGCCCGTCTATCTGGATGAAAAGGATATTCATCCGTTTTTGCTCGCGGTGGAGGGGAAATATGCAAATCGTAATATGGCGATTTTTCTGCTGATGGTCTACATGGGATTGCGGGTGGGGGAGGTTCATTCATTGAATGTCTCGGATTACAGCCGAGAAAGACGTACCTTAGATGTGTTCGGTAAAGGACGTAAGTGGCGTACTCTCCCGGTACCGGAAGCCGTGTGTGATTTTGTAGAGCATGCGTTGGAGGAAAGATTGACGCCGTGGAGAGGTAAAGAGGATGCGATGTTCGTATCCCAAAAAGGCCGCCGTCTTGCAGTGCGCACCATTCAACAGATCGCTACAGAAACGTTCGAACGATTCCAGCAAGATAAGAGTATGGAACGCCGGGAGGCTTATTCCAGCCATAAGCTAAGACATACCTTTGCGACGATGCTATTACGTAAGGGAGCAGATCTGCGTACCGTGCAGGAGCTACTGGGGCATTCATCCATTCAGACAACCACAGTATATACACATGTCACTGATCGGGAAAAAGAAAAAGCAATGGATAAACTGGATATTCAGATACCAATAACAGGATTGTGAGTATAGCATGAAAGTTGAGATTAAATAAAAATGAGTTTACATAATAATTATTATGTAAACTTTTAATGAGGAGTCATATCTCGACTCGCAAATAGAATCAACGACTTTGTCTCATCAATATTGTGAACGTTGTAAACTTGTGAGAGAACCCCACATTAGAACTTGACCTGGAACGCGTTTCATAAGCTAGGTTAAATGTATAAGCTTTTAATCCACTCTTGTTAGAAATTAAACTCAGATTCTAGTGTATATTGGGGGATTTTATATATGTTTAAACTGGTGGTAAGTGATCTGGATGGTACTTTTCTGAATAATAGTGGCACTTTCGATGTCGAATTATTTAATCAGGCGTATGGAGAAATGCAAGAAAATAATATTTCTTTTGTAGCCTGTACAGGTAAACAATGTTAACGAGTAGAAGAATTGTTTGGCGAGCACGGAAAAGGGATCTGGATCTTAGGGGACAGTGCTACGCGGATTAAAAAGGATGGAGTCGTCGTCAAAGAGTTTACGATTGAACACAATCTAGCATTACAAGCGATAAGAGATATCGAAAGTTTTTCCAATGATTTTATTATCATAGCATGTACAACGGAAGCAGCATTTGTTCATTCTCATATTCAAGACGAATACTATAAAATTGTGAAAGGCTCGTATAAAGAAGTGGTTAAGATTGATTCATTTGATAAAATCAACAGTAGCTTTCTTAAAATAACTGTATATGATCCAGCTGGAAGAAGTCCCTTATTAAGAAAACATGTTGAAAAGACTCTACTGGGTCAAATTTATATCGTTGATTCTGAAGCAAATTGGCTGGATATTACAGCACTTCATACCCATAAAGGGGAGACGGTAAGAAAACTCCAAGAGATATTAGGGATTACTGAGGATGAGACCATGTCTTTTGGAGATGGTGAAAATGATGTGGAACTTATGATTATAGCAAAATATAGTTTTGCTATGAAAAACGCATGTGAGAACACTAAAAATGCAGCCAGTTATCACTAAATCCAACGAAGAAAACGGTGTCTTATTAACGATAAAAAAATACAAAAGCAATAATGTTAATTATCGTTATTGAGAAGACCCCAAATTGCATCATGAAAGGACTATACGTAGCATGAAAAATAAAATACTGGTTTTTGATATTGGTGGCTCCTTTATTAAATTTAGTTTGTATTTTCAAGGTGAGTTTATGTGTAAGGGGAAAGTTAAAACTCCATTGGACTCACTTGAGAATCTACTTGTAGCTTTGAAGCAAATTCATAATCAGTTTATAGATGAATGTGAAGGTATAGCTGTCAGCATGCCAGGTATTGTGGATTCGGAAAGCGGTCACATGGTGCATGGCGGTTCATTAAGATATATAAATGATATAAATATGATCGAAGTTTTTAAGAAAGCGTTTCATTTACCCGTAGCAATTGAAAATGATGGAAAATGCGCTGCTCTGGGAGAAGCATGGTGTGGTTCATTACAGGGAATCGCTGATGGTGTTGTTCTGGTCGTTGGAACCGGAATGGGCGGTGGAATCATCTCTCAAGGTAAATTGCTGAAAGGCCATCATTTATCGGCTGGGGAATTCTCCTTCATCAGAACTAACAATGAGTATGCAGACAATGTTGATTATTTGCTTGGTATGCAAGGGAGTAGTTCTGTATTATCTAAAACTGTTGCCAAAGCTAAAGGGCTTCCTGCAGATTCTATAACAGGTGAAAAAGTATTCAAGCTCATTGAAGAAGGAGATCACACGGTCCAAGCGATTTTTCAAGAATACTGTAGGAACATCGCAACACAAATTATTAATTTGCAAACGATTCTTGATCCTGAAAAGTTTGTAATTGGGGGAGGCATATCTGCAAATCCTTTACTGGTTATTACTATTAAAGAAGAACTAGAGAAACTTTATCTAGATTCGATCTTAAATTTTGTGCGTGCAGATATTGAGCAAAGTAAATTAGGCAATGAAGCGAATTTGCTAGGTGCTATATATAACTACAAACAAACCTATCATCTTGAATGATAACAAAAGTTATATTTCGATGTCTGATTTATCTTGTCCTGTCTAATAGGGAAGCATAAAGTTTACATAATATATATTATGTTTTTAGTGTGGTGAAATCTGCAAGTGAATCACTCTTATCAAGTGTCCACTTGCAGATTCAAGTTTCACTGACAATATAAAAATAACTTATTTTTTTTATATTGAGAATATACGCATGCGTCTATATTTCATTTTCCGGGGGAGATTCAATCATCACTCCTTCGACATGCTTGCGTCCCAGCAGTTTTCGTTTTTTGCGGTTTTCCTTGGTTTCTAAAACAATATCCAGATCATAGTCGTCAGGATACAATTCAGTAGCAGCGATGTGAAGGACGAGCCTCTTTTTGTTAATGCTCAGCTTCTGTCCTTGGATCAATATCCCGACATTACCCCGTTCATCCTCGGTTTTGTATACAATTCCAGTTCGATCCAGGTAGCCTACATAAACACTATCGCCAAGGGCAAATGGTTTGGTTTTGAGAGGAATTTCTTGTTTGCGCCGTTTTGTGACTGTCTCGTCTAAAGCCGCTTTTTTAGGGAGAGGCTTATTTGCATCATCAGATTTTTCATCATCTACAAAAGGGGGAATAACAAACGATTCCTGTGTATTCCGAGACGCTCTGCCTGCAGAAATGGCCTCAGAACGCTCGATAATACGTGTCCACATGCCCAGCTTCAAGGCAATTGCATATGCATAGCTTTCTCCAGCCTCACCAATGCGAAGTCGGTACAAAGGTTGTAGTGTTTCGGTATCAAACTCCATACGAGCATTCTGAAATCCCGGTGTGTTTTCAGCAAAATGCTTGATTTCGCTAAAGTGTGTTGTAGCCACAACTGTCGCTCGGCGACGATGGAATTCTTCTAGCAACGCGATAGAGAGGCCTACTCCTTCTCCCGGATCGGTGCCGGATGCCATTTCATCAATCAGAATCAGAGTAGAGTTGCCTGTTGTTTCTAAAATGCTAATCATGTTGCGGATGTGTGCAGAAAAGGTGCTCAAAGCATGTTCAATACTTTGTCCATCCCCAATGTCTACCACAATTTCCTCGAATACAGCCATTCGGCTGCCATGCAAAACAGGTACCAGTAGCCCAGATTGCACCATTAGTGTTAATAGACCGACGCTTTTGAGGGCCATCGTTTTTCCGCCTGTGTTCGGTCCGGTGATGATGAGTGAGGAATATCCTTCACCAATTGAGAAATCAAGCGGCACCATCGTATTGGACATCAACGGGTGACGTGCACCTTGGATGTCTATAATCCCGTCAAGGTTAAGTTCGACAGGAACAGCATCCAGAGTCATGGCGTATTTGGCTTTTGCCAATAAAAAATCCAGTACACCTACAGTCTCTGTATTGATGCTTAGTTCCCGGTTGTATGACTCAGCCATTGCCGTCAGGTCTCCCAGCACTTTCATTTCTTCTTTAGATTCTTCTGCCATGTTCGCGCTCTGATCGAATTGCAGATTCGTGATTTCGGCAGGTTCAACGTAAACCGTCTGACCACTTCCCGATTCATCCAGTACATTGCCTTTCACTTGTTTACGGAATTCTTTTTTGATTGGAAGCACGTAACGGCCATTGCGCTGACTAATCATATTTTCCTGCATAATGGATCGGTGGCGACTGGTGAGAGAGTCAAGTTTTCTCTTGATACGTTCTTCAGTAACCGCAATTTTTTTGCGAATTTTAGCTAGTTCTTTACTGGCGATATCCGTCACACGTCCCGAATGAATACATCTTTCGATTTCGGATAGAAGCGGCTCCATACTATACATGGAAGATGCATAAGCGCTGACGGTTGGAGCAGCGTCCGCCTTGGAATGCATATATTTTATGAGTTGAATGCAGCTTCGAATGAATTGAGCCATATGAGAAAAATCACGCTCGCTGAACATATACCCGGTTCCGAGCAGTTGAAGAATGTGCTCCATTCCTTCTAACGAAGGAACAGGGACGCTTGCTCCGTGGCGAATGATCTGTAACGCTTCGTTGGTTTCGTCAAGACGAATCTTAATGGTACGGATATCAGTAATTGGGCGCATAGAAGCAGCGTGACGCTTACCCAGGTAAGAAAAAGCACATTCGGAAACTCTTGTTTTAATTTGATCATATTCCAAACGCAGCATTGTAGTTTCGTTCATGAATAAATCTCTCCTTTAGTTGTGTAGTGACAGGATTTTGGAAACCTTGCTAATAAAAAAGGGCGGAGAATGAACAAAACGTTCATTCTCCGCCCTTAAGGAAAGAGGGAATTTATCATCAAATAAGCCTGTTATACAGCTTTTGTAGTTCCGAGTTCCGTGTTTCCAATTCATTCACGCAACAGCTCTTTGCTAAGCTATTTGGATCGAATGGAAACGTTAAAAGGGAAGTTACAAAATCTGAAAACAAAAAAACCGCGCTGAACACAGCACGGAATAAGGCCCGGATGAAGATAATCCCGAAGGCGATTTATGATATCCGCATGTTCTTAACTAATATCAGGATAACAACACAGCAACAAACAAACCTGTACCCGAAGGGTTCAAGCGCCTGGTGTTACTCCCTGAATATGCAATTGCTTAGTTAAGAACGTTCACCGACATCAAAATCTCTCCCTTAATTGAAGATATAACCATACTATACGATTGGACAGGCGTTGAAGTCAAGGCCGACTTCTTTAATTCGATGCAATGGGGATGAGATTTACATAATATATATTATGTATACTTAATATCAAAATTCTCCGTCTAATTTAATGATTACTATAACCAGATAGCCGATTCGAATCTTATAAATGATGAAAATGATCTCACTCAAGCGCCATTGAAACATGAGCATATTTATCATATACCCGAACAGTGGGGAAGCGGTGTGCATCGTACACATTTTTTACGTAAAGGCTTCAGCTTTCACACAGTAAAATGCTATTTCATGATCCAGTCCAGATTACAAGAAGGTTCGGTACTCCTTATTTAGAGCTAGCGCTGAACATCGACTATTCAGCTGCTTGGTCCGTGAATGGCTTTCATTCAGAGCGTGAACATGGAAGACATGTACAGTTCATTTACATGAATGATGTGAAGATCCACGCGGAGATGCCAGCAAGAAAGGCGATGAATCACATGGAGCTGCGCTTTAACCCTTTGCTATGGGGAGTATTGCTACAGGAATTGGATATACGTCTGGAGCAATCTTTTGCTTGTATGGAGGCGTTGATTACTCCTGACACGCGAGCTATTGCTCAGGAATTGTCATCTCAACAGATGGTACATATTAATGAACAAAAGCTTAAAAATGGCTTTAAAGAGCTTTTCGGCACGACGGTATTTGGCTTTGTTCGCCAGCAGAGACCGGGAGGAATAACACTGTAAAATTATAGGAAGAATAGGAGCGATTCAATTTTATTTATAGTATAATGGTTACTTCAATATGGAATGGAAAACAGGGAAAGAGGAAACGGATGCCTACTATACTGGTTGCTGACGACGATGCGAACATTCGCGAACTCGTCTGTTTATTTCTACGCAACGACGGATTCACAACAGCCGAAGCCGCAGACGGCAAGGAAGCACTGACTGTCTACGCTACAACGCATGTCGATCTTGTCGTGCTCGATATTATGATGCCGATAATGGATGGTTGGACGTTATGCAAGGAGCTCAGAAGAGCCAATCCTGATCTTCCCTTACTTATGCTGACTGCGAGAGGCGAAACATGGGAGAAAGTGAAAGGTTTCAAACTTGGAACAGATGATTATTTGACGAAACCGTTTGATCCACTGGAATTGACAGTTCGGGTCAGAGCACTGCTGAAACGCTATCGGATTGGCACCACGCAGACGATCCAGTTCGGCAACGTCATCCTTGATCGGCAGACCTATAAGGTGATGAGAGGGACGGAGTCGCTCACGTTGCCGCTCAAGGAGTTCGAATTGCTGTATAAGCTCGCTGGAACACCTGGACAAGTGTATACGCGCGAGCAGTTGATCGATCAAAATTGGGGGATCGATTATACTGGAGATGATCGAACGATAGACGTACATATTAAACGCCTGCGCGAACGGTTCGCGACTACACCCGATTTTCGTATCGAGACGGTGCGTGGGCTTGGCTACCGGCTTGAGGTTTACGAATGATCAGATCCTTATATACACGTGTTGTCCTGACATTTCTGGTCTCCGTCCTCGCGGGCACGATCATTGCTTTTTTTGTAACATTTTGGGTGTTTGAAGAGAATTTGAACGAAAATTTGCAAACCACCTTATTTAACTTTGGTCAGGACATTGTCCGGGTTTACGAAACCATTCCGTTACGTGAAGCGGACTTATTCGTAAGTGGAATGAAACAACTCGATTCCTATTATATTCGAATTTTTGATGAAACGGGGCAGTTCCAGTCTTACGGAATGCTTAACGGACAAAAACCTGTTACTGTGACGATGGATCAAGTAAGGAAAGTATTGGATGGAGAAGTTGTTCAAGTTAATCCGAGTAGTGTTTCAATGAACCTCTTGGGACTGAGGTTGAAAACGGAAATGGGAATGAAAGCGATGTTTGTGGAGCCGCTTATGTATCCTTCCACCTCTTTTGCCCAAAAATGGTTATTTACTTTTTTGACCTATTCGTTGGTAACAGGAAGCCTATTGATTTTGGTTGCCTCTATATTCCTAGTTAGACCGATCAAAAAGCTGACAAAAGCGACCAGACGTATAGCAATTGGAGATTTCAACGTCAAGCTGAATATTAAGCAAAAGGGTGAGCTAGGTACTTTGGCTCGCAGCTTTGAAGAAATGATGCATGATCTACAGCAACTTGAGCAGATGCGTAGGGAGTTCGTCACGAATGTGTCGCATGAAGTTCAGTCGCCGCTCACCTCGATATCCGGTTATGCTATAGCACTCAAGCAAGTAGACATAGCAGATAACGAGCGAAGCCGTTATCTCGATATCATCATCTCGGAAGCAGATCGGATGTCCAAGATGAGCGATAGCCTGCTAAAGCTGAGTTTACTTGAATCGCAGTCACAGCAGATGCGGCTGGTTACGTTCAGCCTTGATGAACAGATCAGACGAGTCATCGTCGCGATCCAGCCGCAATGGTCGGCTCGCAACATCCGTTTCGAGCTCAATTTGAAGACCGTTCGCCTATTGGCGGATCAAGATCAATTAAACCAGGTATGGACGAACATACTCGGTAATAGCATCAAATTTTCCAAGGATGGCAGCGTTATTAACGTCAGCATCAAGCAAGATATCAAAAGCGTAACAGTCCGAATATCCGATACGGGCATTGGTATTTCCCTTGAGGACCAGAAGCGTATATTCGAACGGTTTTTTAAAGCTGATCGTTCCCACAGTCGTAAATATGGCGGTAGCGGTATGGGACTCGCCATCGTTAAACAGATCGTATCGCTTCATCAAGGCGACATTCGAGTGGAAAGTGAACCCGGCCAAGGAACGACCGTCATTGTCACCTTGCCAATCACAACGCCACCAGATTAGTTAGATTCATAGGGTATCATTCGGATTATCTAAACCGCATTTTCCATGATACAGCATTATGTGCAGCTTCCTTGGACAACGTAGCATTTTTTTGCTTGTTCATACTCCGTTCATATTGTCGTCATAGGGAGTACATCTTCTTTCGTTAAGCTTTCATTAGCGGCTCGTTAAGGTAGCCCAACAAACAGAATGGGGACAGGAGAAGTTGAGCGTGAAACGAAGAGAGGTAATGAAAATGAGGAATGGAACGAGAACAAATAAAGTACGAAGCATTTTGCTTAAAATAATAGGAACAATAGTTATAGCAATCGTGCTTTTTCTAGCCGTTGTCTATACAGTTAATATTATCAGCAGCAAATCGGAGCAAGGAAAAATACAATCCTATGGTCAGTTCGTACCTGTAGATGGGAAAAAAATGAATGTTTTGATTCAAGGAAAAGGCAAAGAGACCGTCGTGTTACTACCAGGTTATGGAACAGCAGCACCAGCACTTGATTTTAAACCACTAGTAGAAGAGCTATCTCCATTTTACAAAGTCGTCGTTATTGAGCCTTTTGGTTATGGATTAAGTGATCTAACCGAAAAGGAACGAAATACAGAGAATATTGTAAGTGAAATTCATGAAGCTTTACAGAGTCTTAAAATTGACCGATATATTTTAATGGGTCATTCCATTGCAGGCATTTACGGACTGGATTATGTGAACAAATATGAAAACGAAGTGAGTGCTTTTGTCGGGATTGATAGCAGTGTTCCAACGCAAGGTGGTATGGATGCTGAATTACCAATAAAAACGTTTAAATTTCTCAAAAAATCAGGTTTAGCCAGATTGGTAATTAAACTAACTGGTGACCCATATGCTGGACTACCCTATGATGATGAAACAAAAGAACAAATGAGAATTCTTTCTCTCAAAAACATGTATAATTCCAGCACCTCAAACGAAATGGAAAATATTTATCCTAATTTTAAAGCAGCTAGAAATTTAACATTCCCAAAAAATCTGCTCCTTATTTTCTTTATACAAGCGAATAATACAGATGTGGAAAGATGGATACCACTACATGAAGAGCAAGTCAAAGATTCTGTTCATGGAAAAGTAATGACACTTGAAGGAGAACATTATTTACACCATACCAAATCAAAGGAAATCGCTGAAAACTTCAGGAGCTTTATGAAAGAAATAAAATAAGTGCACTGAAAAAGGCACCTTCACTATTTTCTACAAATGTATAAGTGATATAAAAAAACGTCCTTTGGTCATATCCCTGTCAAGTAGACAGATGAAAAAGCTATGCAGCCAGCGAGTGCCGTACTGAATCGGTGCGCGCTGTTTGAGTTAAGACTGAAATCACTCGTAGTTATAAAAGTAGAGACAACAACAGGCAGGGGCATCGCCTAACGATAATTTTCGTCTTTTTCTTGTTCACAAACCCCCTATTTCTTTTAATTTTCAATTAAATCATACAAGCTGCTTTGTTGGTATTGCTTACTTCACGTATCCAGCGACGGCTGGACGTCAATCATATGCTGCCAAAATCAATGCTGCGAATCGCCTACAGGAGTATTTAAATGGTATTCGGGTAATTAAAGCCTACCAACTAATCGGAGAGCATTTTGTTGTAGGGCCTTCGGGTAGCGGAAAAAGTACGGCCTGTATGCACGATTGTGGAAAAGACAGCATGAAGGAAGAGAGTCATAATCTGTATGAAATCATGATACAAACTTTAAGAAACCGCCCCCGGAGGATGCCATATCATATCTCCAGGGGCGGTTTCTTGTGCTGTTATTTAGAATCATCGGCTATGACAGCTTGTACGGGCTGCCTGTCACGAAGCAATGGTAACAATAGCATCGCTCCGACCAAAAACAAGCCGGCGCTCACGGTATATACGGTGTTCAGGGAGGATTCGTGTTTGAGTGTTCCGCCGATACTCATACCGACGACCATCATCCCGGAGAACAGGGGAGAGAGGGCACCACCGACGCGGCCGATAAAAGCAGCTTCGGCATTTTTCATCATCATCGTGTTGATACCGATATGAATGCAAGGATAAAATAGGCCGCTGAAAACTTGTAGTGCCATAGTCAACACAATATTGTGCGACCATCCGACACCACAGGTTGTCAGTGTGCTGACCAAGAGTCCGGCTACCAGCAGCAATTGCGGCTGTACTTTTTTGGCAACCCCCATAATCAGGCCGCCTCCCACCAGCATAGCCGCTCCGTTCGCCATTAATGGCCATTGCAGGAATTCCTTGTTTTGTCCAAGGTTCTCGATGGCGACAAAAACCATTAATGGTTGAATAAGTCCAACCGCAAGCCCAATTACGGTAAATGTTCCCCCAAGCGTGCGAAGTGTGCGGTTATTCCATACATAACGTATTCCTTCTTTAAGCTCTTGAATGAAATGAGTGGGTTGATCATCTATCTCAAGTGCTTGTTCATCTTGTGGAATACGAGTCAGGACAAGCGCCGAGATGAGAAACAATATTCCGGTTATAGACATTGAAATGAAAATTCCAAAGTGTTGATAAATAAATGTACCGATAACAGGGCCTATAACCATAAATAATGCCATGAGAGATTGAAAAAGGGCCATCACTCCCTGTAGCTGTTCTGGTGCTACATGCTGCTTAAATATCTTCATCGCAGACGGCTGAGAAAATTGAGATAGAATGGCCGAAAAGAAAGTGGACAGCAAAAGCACCTGCCATGACCCGTACCATAATGCCAACAAGACAATAAAAATAGAGGCCGCGGATAGCAAATCGCAACTAATCATGGTCCGTTTGGGCCGCCAACGGTCCGCGAATGTTCCTCCAATGATAGCGAACAGAAAAATAGGCATGAATTCTGCAACCGAAATGAGCGACACGTATACGGGATCATTATGAGTCAAATCTGTTACATACAACAGTATGGCAAAGTTGCGCACCCAAATGCCCAAATTTAGCAGCGCATTGGAGGCGATAATGGTCCTTATATATGGATTTTTAAACAACAACAAACTCTCCTTTCCTGTTTTCAAGGCGCGAACCCCTTGCAATATCGTTTTATATAAACAAAATTTATTTTTGTCTATATAATAATAGATAATATAATAAATTAACTATTGTTTAGTCAAATGTTTTTTGAAACCAAGAAGAAAGTAGAGCATGGAAATAAAGAGGCCAATGATCCTTAAGGACGTGAATTAGAATAGTGATAAAAGTACTCACTTTAAACTTGTGAGTTGGTAATAATATCTAATCAAAAAAAATATTAACATAATATATATTATGTTAACTAAATACTTATCTAATAATAGGGCTCTGAATCCGATGTACCTTTTAAAATCATAGTGATATAATTACGCGTACATGCCTGAAAAGGAGCGAATGGAACATAAATGAACTTTCAAGTGGATTTTTTATCTTTTTTTGTAATTCAGGTAGATGGAAAAGAAGGACAGGGTGGTAAGTCCTATAAGCATTACGCTACAATGGACGACTACGATTATGACGAAAGCGATGTTAAAAAATTTCTGGACGGGGAATTTACTCGTATTAGCAAGCGGAAGGTTGAAAAAAATCCCAGCACAGAGCAGGCACCGACCAAAATCGGCCGCTTTATCGTCGAACCGGAGCATGAATTGAGCAGTAATCCGAATTTCAATATGTTCGCCCGACTGCGGGCAGCAGAGGATAAGGAAGATTTTAAAAATGCTTGTGACGATCTGGTGCGGATGTATCTGGATACGAGCGCAGTACGCGGCGGAGCGCTGATCATTGTACAGGCTACCTTGAATACACACTCGGATGATCCGTTTATTTTTGTGCTTAAATGTGATTTTGAACCTAAAATTGCCAGAATTACTGAAAGCAGTCTGGTGAGTGAGGTCGAAATGGCTATTTCTGCCCGTAATATGAAATCCATCATGTATCCTTACATGCTTGAGGAGGGGATGAACGATGAGTGGGAGCTTAAAATTCACCAGTCTTCGCATGCCCGGTATTTTGAAGATTTTTTGAAATTCGTGACCTATGAGCAATCCATGCCCGAAATTGTCAATGAGCATGTCATGGGCTTCGTTCAGAACTATGTAGAAACCAAATGGCCGGATGCATCTAATGAGGAAAGACAGCAGGAAGAGCGTGATCTGGAATTGTGGGCGGCTAGCGAAAAACGGGATTTGCAAGGGAAATGGGAACCCCTTCAGGTCGTAGAGGCTGCACAGCATATTGTCGAGCTGAAACCAGAAATTGAAGTTCGTTTTAAACTAGATGATACGGCCGTGCGTGGGCTACTGTCCGACTTTGGCGCCAAGCTGCATATCACGAAACTTCATGATAGATATGCACTTATTATTGAAGGCGATGCATTTACGTTTGAAAAGGGATTTTCACCGATTGAGTTGCTCCAACCTGAATCGTTTGAAACGGTGGCTGAGCGGCTAAAAGAGAAACGCCAGCATGAAAATGAGGATGTGGATGGCGATACGCCACCTTGGTAATTCGAATGCAAAGCAAGACGACCAATTGAACTTTTACATTATAATGACTAAAAAACTGGCCTCTCAACGGATATTACCGCTGTGGAGGCCAGTTTTGTTTAGCTTTTATGTTCTTGATCTACATATGAACTTTGCTAATTTGATCTTTCAGCTTGTCCGCAGATTGAAGCAATCTGGCACGTTCCTCGTCATTGAGCGGAAGATCCAAAATTTCACGTACCCCATTGTGATCTACGATACTTGGAACACCTAAATATACGTCAGATACTCCGTTATAATCTTCCAGCAAGGTGGACACATTAAGTACCGACCCCTCGTCCCCGAGAATGGCGGCTACGATTCGGTCGAGAGCCAGCCCTATAGCATAAGAAGTTGCGCCTTTAGCATCTATAATTTCATAGGCAGCATTCTTGGTATTTTCAAAAATTTCATTTTTCGTTTCTTCACCCAGTTCCAGCGGAGTTCCAGCTACGTTGGCTGTGCTCCATACAGGTAACTCAGAGTCACCATGTTCTCCAATAATATGGGCGTGGATGCTTCGTGGATCGATGCCCTTTTGCTTTCCGATCAGATAGCGGAAGCGTGCGCTGTCCAGCAACGTTCCTGATCCAATGACTCTGCTTGAAGGCCAACCACTGCGTTTCCAAGAGATGTAGGAGAGAATGTCCACTGGATTGGTTGCGATCAGCAAAATGCCATGTGTATTGACCTTGACGATATTATCAATAATACTTTCAAAAATTTCGGCATTACGCTTCAGTAAATCAATGCGCGTTTCTCCCGGCTTTTGTGAAGCTCCCGCTGCAACAATAATGATATCTGCATTACGGCAGTCTTCATAATCACCCGCCCATACTTTGACACCGCCGAGAAAAGGAAGCCCATGATTCATATCGAGCATTTCCCCCTTCGCCTTTTTGACGTTGACATCAATAAAGACAAGTTCTTGCATGCGTTGGCGCAGTAGCAGGGTGTAGCCGGTTGTTGTGCCAACCGCTCCCATGCCGACAATAGCCACTCTACTTCGTTTGTAAGGTTTTAAGCTCATAAAATCCTCATCTCCTTCTCGGGTTGTATACCTTTTCATTTTGGGATATTACTTAAAAATTTATCTTTCCAACTCAGTGTACCCTATATACTAACCCACCGCAAAGAAATATGACATTTTTCCTTGACTTCAAAGGCGAGCTCGCTAATAATTAATCGAATGATAAGAACACGCACTAAAGCGTTGCAGCACCGATATTGACGCATGAAATTATGGAAAGAGGATTCGGCATATGGACTTATTTCGAAAAAAAACAGGACTGCTCCCGCATGAGGAAAGCGGATCTACAGGTGGCTTAAAGAGAACAATGGGTGCCTTTGATCTCACCATGCTAGGTGTAGGATGTATTATCGGTACCGGGATTTTTGTTATTACTGGCAAGGCAGCAGCAGAAAATGCAGGTCCTGGATTGATGCTCTCCTTTGTTATTGCAGGTATTGCCTGCGTACTAGCAGCCTTGTGCTATGCGGAGCTTTCATCTACAGTTCCCGCAGCTGGGAGCGCTTATGCGTATAGTTATATTGTATTTGGAGAAATTTTGGCCTGGGTACTGGGGTGGGACCTAATTCTGGAATATGGAGTGGCGGCCGCCTCTGTGAGTAGTGGATGGTCTGCTTACTTTCAAGGCTTGCTGGCTGGATTTGATGTACATTTACCGCTGGCTTTAACCGCAGCCTTCGATTCGACCAAGGGAACCATTATTGATCTACCAGCCGTGTGCATCATTATGCTCATCACATTGTTACTGAGTCTCGGAGCCAAGGAGACGGTCCGATTCAATTTAATAATGGTTTGTGTTAAAGTCGGAGTTGTATTGCTATTTATTGGGATCGGTATCTTTTATGTTAAGCCTGACAACTGGACACCATTTTTGCCTTATGGATTTTCTGGTGTTTTGAGTGCTGCGGCAATCGTATTTTTTGCTTATCTGGGTTTCGACGCCATCTCAACTGCAGCCGAAGAGGTTCGCAATCCGCAACGGAATATGCCCATCGGTATTATCTCTTCTCTAGCGATCTGCACAGTACTGTATATTGCGGTTTCAGTTGTGCTAACGGGAATGGTACCTTATACGCAGTTGGGGGTAAGTGATCCTGTTGCGTTTGCTCTCCGCTTTATTCATCAGGATTTCGTAGCCGGATTGATTTCAGTCGGTGCGATTGCGGGGATGACGACCGTTTTATTGGTGCTGTTGTATGGTCAAACGCGGTTAATTTTCTCCATGTCACGTGATGGCCTTTTACCCGTTTTTTTATCTAAAATAAATGCTAAAACTCAAACGCCAATTCGAAGCACTTGGCTGGTGGGCAGCATTATCGCATTGGCTAGTGGATTGTTCCCGTTACATGCACTGACCAATCTGACGAGTATTGGAACCCTATTCGCTTTTGCTGTGGTATCGGTAGGAGTTATCGTGCTGCGCAAGAAACGCCCTGATTTGAAAAGAGGCTTTACCGTGCCGTGGGTTCCGTTGCTCCCACTTTTAAGTGCTTTGGTTTGCATCGGTCTGATGCTTCAGCTTCATATTAGCACCTGGATTGGATTCATTGTGTGGCTCCTGCTTGGATTGCTGATCTATTTCTTCTATGGATACCACAAAAGTTTGTTGAACCGTAAATCTTAATAAATTCTAGTATAAAAAAAGCCGGCATCCTGCACTTTTGTGAAGGGTCCGGTTTTTTTTGACATTACGCGAAAAGTGTCACATAGAGGCGTTTATGGTATAATTCTGTTTCAGATAAGCTTTTGGCACGTGATTACAGCATGCCATCGAGGGAGGATTTTTATATGAAACTGCGCTGGCGTGCGCTCTTAGGGGGAGTACTGCTACTGACGGGCATTCTACTGACTGCCTGTTCTGCTGAAGCCCCAGAAACGTTAACTAAACCTCCGATTGAGGAACCTGATGACCAGGGTCAGACGATTACTATTAATCCACCAGTGACTCCAAAGGTGGGCGATCCCAACGCCAAATATGTAGTACAGACGCGAATAGCGGATTTTCATTTAATTGATAACAATAAAGGGTTAGTTTGGGGAGTTACCCATAATGAGCTTCGGCTTTATGATACTCATGATGGCGGAAAGACATGGAATAATATTTCCCCCTCCGAAAACGTCCAATTTCAAGACAAGCTTGAATATGGAAAGGACATCAGTTTCACTGATTCTCGTCACGGTTGGGTTGTCCGTCAAAATTTGGACAAAACAGCAACCGTCATTCTGAGAACAGCAGATGGAGGACAGAGCTGGGATGTTTCAGCGCTTCCAAGCGGGGACCATGTGAGCTCGATTCAATATGTAAATCCAACTACTGGCTGGATCATGGCATATGTAAATCTGAATGAGCAGGATCAACAAAAACTGTTGTATCACACCACTGACGGGGGAGCCACATGGAATAAAGTTGCGCAAAGTTCGAGTATGACATCCAACAAATCAGGCTCAGGTTTACCCGATCGGGGCAGCCTGGCGGGGATGAGCTTTTCTTCCAACAATCAGGGGTTTGTAGCGATCAATCTGGATAACAGTGTTAAGTTGTACAAGACTTTGAATCAAGGGAAAACCTGGACTCCGGTAGCTAACAGAATACAGGGCTGTCCTCAGGCCAAAGCAGAAGCCCAGCAGTCTCTGAAAGGGAGCAGTGCCTCGTACTGGATTCCGGTTCTTTGCTATGGGGATAAGGCCATAAAATATAACGGACTGTTTACAAACGATACAGGGACACAATGGAACGGTGTGCCTTTGGGTCTGAGTAGCAACATTAATTCTATTATCCCTGGCCGTACGTTTCTAAATGAAAAGGAAGGGTGGATCATAACCGAGACCGGAATGAGCCGTACAATGGATGGGGGGAAGACGTGGACAAGTCTCACAGGCAACAAAGTGCTACCTTTGAAGCTAAAAGACTACCCACGATCGGTTAAGCTCCGTTTCGCTTCTTCTTCGGTGGGTTGGCTTCTTTTGGAACGCCTTGATGACAAAAAGTCACTGCTGCTGAAAACGACGGACGGCGGTGCGAACTGGAGAATTTTATAATCGCTATAAAGGTGATTGCCCTGGGGTGTTTTTCCCAGGGCGTTTTATTTTTAAAAAATTTAAATTTTATATGACTATATGTGAAAAAAATCACAAACTAACAAATAAGCCGCTGTTATACTAAACCTGTAAACAACGATAGGAGTGATAAGCATGAGAGCGAATCAGGATCATATGTTAACCCAATACTACCTTCAATTTTGTTATACTTGCCAGGATGCCTATGGTTGCACGACTGAAGAGGACTGCAAGCAGTGTGCAGAGCGTTACGCTGAAGACGAAAATCATGAAGTTCTGGATGAAACACAACGTTATCTCCAGCTTGTACATGTGTAAATCGATGCATCATTCTGATATCGCCATATCTTGAGCCCTCCCGGATAATTCCGTGGGGGCTCTTGGCGTTCTTAAGGGTTGCTATCAAATTTGGGCAGGAACATACATATACTGTTATAGAAAGCTTAGGTTAGGCAGGATGCCCGGTAGTTTCCCTGTGAAATGCCTGGCGGAGAGGAGTGCGGTGCATGGGTTTTGAGTCATTATGGATGTTCGATTGGCTGGGCACGGTACTGCCCGTATTTTTCGTTGTCGTGTTGGGTATTGTCGTGTTGTCTGCAGGCAGGGAAGTCATGGAATGGAGTCGGAATAAAAGGCAGCCTGTATTGACGGTCGGTTCCCGAATTACAGCCAGAAGGACACATCTCCAACAGAGGCGGCAGGAGGAACAAGGGACTCGTACCTATACTTTCTATTACGTAACCTTCGAGGTGGAAAGTGGCGACCGGATGGAGTTTAAGGTATCTGGGGAAGAATATGGTCAATGCGCTGAAGGGGATGAGGGACGGCTTACTTTTCAGGGTACAAGGTATATCGGGTTTCAGCGACTTAATCGCTATAGCTTGGAACAGGTTAAAATGTAGAATTCAGTCTAATTATTTTTTAGATTCATTTGCAGCCTTCTGCGAGAAGCCAGGGTAGAGGGCTGTAGATGTTTCTTGTACAGTACATTTTGGTACATATATACTAGAACAGTGTAGTTCAGAGGAGGAATGATTTGTGTCATTTGAGGGACAAGTTGTTATTGTAACAGGAGCGGCGCATGGCATCGGGAGAGAGGTCGCTTTTGCCTACGCTGCTCAGGGTGCCCATGTTGTATTTGCCGACTACAATGAGGAGGAGGGGGCCGCAGCCGCTGCAGCGGCCCGGAACGAGGGCTATCAGGCTATTTTTATTCCTTGTGATGTGCGGAAGGAAGAAGATATTGTAGCGCTAATCCGTGCCACGGAAGAAGAATACGGTACGATTCACACGCTAATTAACAACGCTGGCGTGTCCAAATGGAAATCTCCTTATGAGTTAACGATAGCAGAATGGGATGACATTCTAAATACAAACGTACGCAGCTGTTTTATTGCCACTAGGGAAGCAGCTAAGGTGATGAAACGAAACGCAGAAGGTGGCTCTGTGGTCAATATGACCTCTACACGAGCTTTCATGTCAGAGCCGGATACAGAAGCCTACGCGGCATCCAAAGGAGCGATTGGGGCCCTTACACACGCGATGGCCATATCGCTAGGAAAGGACGGGATTCAGGTCAATTGCATCAGTCCAGGGTGGATTGAAACCGGGGATTATGATCAACTGCGTGCAGAAGATCATCAACAGCATCCGTCTGGGCGAGTAGGAACCCCTAAGGACATCGCACGGGCCTGTCTGTATTTGACACAACCCGGCAATGATTTTGTAACAGGCACGAATCTGGTAGTAGATGGTGGTATGACGCGTAAAATGATTTATGAGCCATAATAAAAGCCTGAATGAGTAGTCCCAGTCTTGGGGCTATTTTTTTATTTTTCTGGACTGTCACCCATTGGGCATTTGTACCATACGATAGGGTATGTGATGGAGAAGCGAGGAGGGGACGCGGTGGCTGTAATCAAGACCAACTCAGAAGATGTAAGGACCCTCGCCCGGCTGATGCGGGCTGAGGCTGAAGGTGAAGGCGAGATGGGGATGCTCATGGTTGGGAATGTCGGTGTGAACCGAATTTTATCCAATTGCCTAGATTTCCGGGGGATACGTCTCATGAATGACATGGTGTTTCAAAGCCCCGGAGGTTTTGAAGCCACTCAGAAGGGGTATTTTTATCAGAAAGCCCGTGATCGGGACATTCGACTTGCCCAGCGTGTAATCAATGGAGAAAAGCTACATCCGGCATCCAATGCATTATGGTTTTTCAGACCAGCAGGAAACTGTCCGGGCACTTGGTATGACCAGACCAATACCGGACGTTTTAAAGCCCACTGCTTTTTTAGCCCGTCTGTACAGGATTGTCCTAATGTATATTAGACACTTTACAGAATGGCTTGAAGAATTAAATTAAAACCATTTTAGGAGGAATTTACATGATTTCACAGCAAGCTTACCGTCCCGTATCTTATGCTTCCGGCAACGGATATCCCGAATGGCCAAGAGGGATGACTCCAATGGGAACCATGCAGCCTATGACTGGCTTTCCACCTCAAGTAAGTAGTGGCAGCCCTATGACACCAACGGGTACTGTAGTGCAGGTTCAGACTCCGCAATACGAGCAATCATACATCGAAAATATTTTACGCTTGAACTTAGGCAAAACTGGAACCTTTTATATGACCTATGAAAATAACCGGGAATGGAATGCGAAAATATTCAAAGGCATTCTGGAAGCAGCAGGTCGGGATCACATTATTATTAGTGATCCGGCGACAGGCAAACGGACCATTCTGCTGATGCTAAACCTGGACTATGCAACGTTTGATGAGCCATTGTTGTACCAATATCCCGGCGTCATCGGGAATCCGGGTGCCCCGGTTCGCTGATGCCTTCATATATATGAGTTTACATCCTCTGCCAGACGGCAGGGGATGTATTTTGTTTATAATCTTTCTCAAATATAGTAGCTTTCTTGATGGTAAGCGGCGAAAACGAGAGCTTTATGACCTAAATGATAGGGGAGCTGTTTTTTCTGACATTGCTTGTGGTTTGACTGTATAGAGTATAGTTATATAATTAAATATAAGCTGATGAATGATCTAATCATTTATGCGGAATATGGCTTTGGAAGCCGGAGGGAGTGAATGTGTTGGGAAGTTGACGCTGCTTATGATGTGTTATCGTTCTGTCTATGATGAAACTATCCGAAGGAGGTGCGCCTGTCTGCCGTAATGACGGCTGATGGGGAGCATATTGAGTGACCCTTTACCGAGTATGTTTAACTTATTTATTGTTTTTGCATTAGTACTATTGAATGGTTTTTTTGTATCTGCGGAATTTGCCATGGTGAAGGTCAGAGGCAGCCGTATTGAAACATTGGTGGAAGCGGGCAATAAAAAGGCCGTGTACGCCGCCAATATGTTACACAACTTGGACGCTTATTTGTCTGCCTGCCAGTTGGGTATTACACTAGCATCGTTGGGACTAGGATGGATCGGAGAGCCGGCCATCGCACATTTGATCGAACCTGTATTTACAGCCGCTGGATTAGGAGCGGTATATGTGCACGGTACTGCCGTGGTTATTGCATTTATTGTTATTACGATTCTGCATATTGTGTTGGGTGAATTGGCGCCCAAAACGATAGCTATTCGTAAATCTGAGACCATTACGCTGTATTCAGCCATGCTGATGACTTGGTTTTACAAGTTGATGTATCCATTCATATGGGCGTTAAATGGAATGGCGAACAGCCTGCTGCGTTTATTCCGTCTGGAGCCGGTATCTGAAAATGACGATTCCGCGCATACCGGAGATGAAATACGCATTCTGATGAAAGAAAGCAATAAGAGCGGACTAATTGATAATACGGAATTGGCGCTTGTTGATAATATATTTGATTTTACCGACACGACCGCCAGGGAAATCATGATTCCGCGAACTGAGATGATCTGCTTATACAGTAATGAGTCCACAGAAGAAAATCTCGCGATTGCGACGGAAAGCATGAGAACCCGTTATCCAATCTGCGCCGAAGATAAGGACCATATTATCGGCTTTATCCATATTAAGGACCTTCTACGGGCGAACACACTGGATACCCGTACGATGATTCGACCGATTCTTGCTGTCCCTGAATCTACGCAAATTAGTGATCTGCTCAAACGCATGCAGCGTAGCAAGACGCAAATCGCCATTTTGATTGATGAATATGGCGGGACATCAGGTATGGTAACACTGGAAGATATTATGGAAGAAATCGTTGGTGAAATTCAGGATGAGTTCGATCAGGAACGTCCGAGTTGTGAGCAGATTAATGACGAGGAATTTTCCATTGACGGCATGTTATTAATTGATGAAGTGAACGATCGCTTTGGACTGGATCTTGATCATGAGGATTATGATACGGTAGGGGGCTGGCTATACTCACATGTCGAGGTTATTCCTCCACAGCCTGGCCAGTCTGTATTGTTTGAGGGATGTATGTTCACGGTAGAAGAAGTTGAAAATAAGCGGATTTCACGTATTCGGCTGATAAAACAGCCTATTATCGTGGAAAAAGCAGGAGTCTCATAACGGAATACGGAATAAATCTTGAGAGCGACCTTGAACGATGTGGGGTCGCTTTTTAATTTGCCTCCTTTACAGAAAGGATATGAATTGATATGATGTTCGTGTTATTGTCAACCTAATTATAATTGTCTGGGTTGACAATAACAAAGAAACTTCCTCTACGTTGAAAATCTTATCCATTTACATGATCATTAAATTTTGGGAGGCAAGAAGTATGAATTTACTAAAAGAGGTTATAGATTGGGGCTTGTTGGCTGAAAAAGCGATCCAAGGCAGCCGTATATCGCTGGAAGAAAGTATGGAGGTACTGGAAGCCGACGATGAGGAATTATTACCGATTATGCAAGCTGCATTTCAGGTGCGACATCACTTTTATGAAAAAAAAGTAAAGCTCAACATGATCATCAATGCCAAAAGTGGCCTGTGCCCGGAGGATTGCGGTTATTGCTCACAATCTATCGTATCCACGGCGCCTGTGAGCAAGTACAGTATGCTGGACAAGGAATTACTGTTGGCTGGAGCTAGGGAAGCAGTAGCGCGGAGAGCAGGGACGTATTGCATCGTAGCTTCCGGCAAAGGTCCAACAGATCGAGAGCTGGATCAGGTGATTGAGGCAGTACAAGAAATTAATCGCACGATGCCGCTCAAAATTTGCGCCTGCTTAGGGATTCTCAAGGGAGATCAGGCACGGCGGTTGGCAGAGGCTGGGGTACATCGATACAATCATAATTTAAATACAAGTAAGGCCAACTATCCTTCGATTACAACCACACATACATACGATCAACGCGTCGAAACTGTGAAAATGGCTCAATCTCACGGAATGTCTCCATGCTCTGGCGTTATTATCGGGATGGGGGAAACGAATGAGGAAATCGTACAAATGGCTTATGCCTTACGGGAGTTAGATGCTGACTCTATTCCGGTTAACTTTTTGAATCCAGTCCCTGGAACCCCGTTGGAAGGAGCAAAGCGAATATCACCTATCCAAGCTTTGAAGGTGCTGGCACTGTTCCGCTTCATCTGTCCATCCAAAGAAATACGCGTTGCAGGTGGAAGAGAGTTGAATTTACGCTCGTTACAACCGCTATGCCTGTATGCAGCGAATTCAATTTTTGTAGGAGATTATTTAACGACAGAAGGCCAAGAGGTCACATTTGATCATCAAATGATTGAAGATCTTGGTTTCGAAATTGAGATGTGTGCCCTTTCAACCGTATAATAGAAATTGTACAAACTTGGAAGGGAGAGTTAAACGATGAGCGAAAAAGTATTTATTAGTCCAGGTAAATATGTGCAAGGGAAAAATGTGATTGATAAAACAGGTGAGTATGTTAAGCCATTAGGTCATACTGCCTTGGTTATTGCGGACAAGCTGGTTTGGGAGATTGCAGCCGACCGCGTAGTAAAAAGTCTGGAACAGGCTGATATTACGGCGGTTAAAATTGAGTTTCAAGGGGAAGCATCGAAAAATGAAGTCAACCGTATTGCGGATCAGGGACGAAGCGCCCAGGTCGATATTGTCATTGGTGTAGGTGGTGGTAAAACGCTGGATACGGCCAAAGCCGTTAATGAACTACTCGGTTCCTCAGTTGTGATTATTCCAACGACTGCTTCTACAGATGCCCCTACTAGTGCACTATCTGTTTTGTACACCGATGAGGGTGCATTTGATACGTATACCTTTTTCAGTAAAAATCCGAGCCTGATCCTGGTGGACACGAAAGTCATTTCTCAAGCGCCGCCCTTGTTCCTCTCCTCAGGCATTGCAGATGCCATGGCAACGTGGATTGAGGTCCGTGCGGTCATTGAAGCTCGCGCAACGACAATGGCTGGTGGTTTGCCAACCCTGGCGGCAGAAGCCATTGCGTCCAAGTGTGAGGAAGTTCTTTTCGATTACGGTCTGCAGGCTTATGAATCCGTGAAACGCAAAGTCGTCACACCTGCGCTTGAAGCGGTAGTCGAAGCCAATACGTTGCTAAGCGGTTTGGGCTTTGAAAGCGGCGGTTTGGCAGGCGCACATGCGATTCACAATGGTTTTACCGTTCTGGAAGGGGATATTCATCACCTGACACATGGTCAGAAGGTAGCTTTTGGCACCTTAGTCCAGCTTGCCTTGGAAAAAAGACCTTTGTCCGAGGTGGAGCGGTATATTGACTTTTATCTAAAACTCGATCTGCCTGTCACGCTCGAAGACATTAAGCTACAGGAAGCTTCCCGAGAGGATTTATACAGGGTAGCCCAGGCTGCTACCAAAGAAGGCGAAACTGCTCACAATCTACCATTTGCTGTCACAGCGGATGATGTGCTTGATGCGATTTTAGCGGCTGACCAATATTCACTTGTCTACAAGGCTAAAATTGGACATAAAAGCTAACCTCATACGAAATAAAGTAGATTCAAAGGTCGCTGATCAGCGACCTTTTTTCCATTTTTTAACTTGCAACTTATGTTATAAGGTGTATATCTTGGGTCCAATCAACCTTATGTTCCTGTGAGTAAAGTTCCGGGCTGGAGTTGGGCTTTTGTCGTGGTCAGCTTGGTTATAGGATTGCTATTTTCGGGGATTTTCGGTGTGTGTATAGGAATATTGGTCAGCATGTTTTACGTGAAATCATCTTTATCCATGCATCAAACCACCAATCGAAGAGTTGTAAATTGTCTTATTGTCTTTTTCATCATCAGCGTGATACAAATTGTTTTTGGAATTGCAGCGAATTCTTGGATTAACACGTTGTAAAATAGATCTAACATAGCCTATAGGATGAAGCAAGAAGGCTCTCCCGCATGAACGGTGAGAGCCTTTTTTGCCGTGTTAGATCGCCCAATTTCCTTTACGGAAGATAGGTTCCTCAGTACCGTCCTCGGTAACGCCGTTGATGTCCATTTCACCTGAACCGATCATAAAGTCGACGTGTGTCAGACTGGAATTCAGGCCGTTGGCAGCCAACTGCTCTTGAGTCATATCCTTGCCGCCTTTAAGGTTAAATGCATAAGCATTACCGATGGCCAAATGGTTAGAGGCATTTTCATCAAACAACGTATTATAAAATAAAATATTTTTATCAGAGATAGGTGACTTATGAGGTACGAGAGCAACCTCACCCAGATAGTGTGAACCTTCATCCAATTCTACGAGATGCTGAAGAGTTTCCAAACCGGTCTCTGCCTGTACATCGACAATACGTCCATTTTCAAAAGTCAGTGAAAAGTTGTCGATGATATTTCCGCTGTAGCTAAGTGGCTTGGTGCTGCTGACCTTACCGTTCACTCCCGTTTTGAGCGGAGCTGTAAACACTTCCTCGGTAGGCATATTGGCTACAAAAGTATGTCCCTGTTGGTTGACGCTTTCGGCTGCTACCCATAGATGATCTTTTGCCAACTCGATGGTGAGGTCTGTGCCTGGAGCCAGATAATGCAGCTTTTTATAGCGTTTGGCATTTAAAATATCAGCTTTGCTGGAAAGGGTTTTCAAATGCTCTTTCCACGCCTCCACAGGGTTATCCAGATCCACACGCACGGTGCTGAAAATGGCATCCCACAGTTTATCCATTTGCTCTGAAGCTGGCAGATCAGGGAATACTTTGGCAGCCCACTCTGCTGAAGGATAAGCAATCAGAGACCAACTGAATTTGTCGGCCATTTGATACTCACGATATTGACGTAATTCATGTGACCGCACACGCTGGGCAGCAGTAATTCGGCTGGACGGAATTCCCTGAAGCAAATCCGGATTTTCTGCAATGACATGCAGTACAGCTGCGCCATTTTCGACCTCTTCAGTCATTTCGGCTGCGTACCATTTGGGAGCAATATTAAAAGTTTCATCAGGAGCTAGTTCATACTGTAATCGAGTAATAGTCTCATCACTCCATTTTACTGTAACCAGCTTGGCCCCAGCAGTATACGCTGATTTGACGATAAGTCTCACGAGTTCGGCGGACAAAATTGGTGCATGAACGATGAGTGTCTGCCCAGGATGGACATTGGCGCCGACCCGAACGGCTAACTCGGCATATTTTTTCAATTTTTGTTGAAAATCTGACATGTAACTTTCCTCCATTTCACGAAAAGCCTTAAACAAGGCTTGGGTAACTTGCACAGTTTTTTTGCAAATTCCACACATAGCTTATATATTGTACAATGTAACGAAAAGGTTCACAAATCAGTTTTGGTACTATTTAGTGAAAATGAAAGGGCGGATAGATGAATGACAGAGCAAAATTCACCTCAGGAAGTGAAAGAAGTACATATTCAACAGGCACAAATGACAAAAGATGAGAATGGTGCTTATCTGGGCCAAGTGGTATTTAAAGTAGAGGGACAGAGTTCTGTATATGAAATCACATTCCACAGCAAAAGGGGAAAGGAATGGGATTACAGTCTCCATTTTGCGGGAGAGCCACGGGTGGAGGAAGAGATGCTGCAAATGGATAGCTGGATTGAAGAGAACGATGATTTGTTCGACTATTTGCTAGATACGGCATGGAGCAAATTACCTGAGTAATGTAAACATGGTCTATTTTCGTGACAAGCGGATTATATTTAGCAGTGTCCGCATAATCTGCTGACATGGGGGAAGCCTAAAGGTCGATATTAACAGGAAATTCCATGTGAATAGGAGGGTGAAGCTTTGGCAAATCATCTGTTCACCGAAGGAATGACGGCAAATGAAGAGGCTGCTCCCGATCTCCTGAGCTTACGGACGCTGTTTGTAAATATGTGTTTTATTGGGGAGCCGGGAAGCCGTTCCTGGGTGCTGGTGGATACGGGGATGACAGGATTTACAGACTCGATCATACGCCTGGCAGAGGAACGGTTCACTGGCCCTCCGATCGCTATTGTGCTTACACATGGTCATTTTGATCATGTAGGATCGGTTATTGAGTTGGTACAGCATTGGGGTACACCTGTTTATGCACATCCTTTGGAATTACCTTATTTGACGGGAATGAAGGATTATCAAAAACCTGACCCTAGTGTAGGGGGAGGTTTAATGTCGGGCATTTCCTTCTTATACCCTAATGATGCTATAGATCTCGATGATCGCATCACATCACTGCCCCCAGATGGCAGTGTCCCCGGTGCCCCTGGTTGGAAGTGGCTGCATACGCCAGGACATACACCTGGTCATGTATCGCTTTTTCATGAGCGAAGAAGGTTAATGGTGGCCGGTGACGCTTTTATTACGGTGAAACAGGAATCGGCACTGGCCGTTATTTTACAGGAAAAAGAAATACATGGGCCTCCTGCGTATTTTACGACAGATTGGCAAGCTGCGCAGCGTTCGGTGGTAATGCTAGCCAAGTTAAAGCCTGAGATTGCAGTCACAGGACATGGTCATTACATGCATGGTGCTGAGCTGACAGATCAGCTGGAGCGACTGGCGGGAGATTTTGAGCACATGGCTGTACCCAAACAGGGCCGTTATGTGTAATGATGTGTGAAGGACGATGCCTTGCGGGGCATCGTTTTTTGTGTGGACGTGGAATTTTTTTGCTCAGCATGGTATAGTCAAGCCAAAAGCTAAACGCTTTCATTAAACATCGTCATTTCATCAAGGAGGATTTTTTGATGACACAACAACATGCTGCAATTGGTGATCTTTATTATGGAATACCGGCGATTCGTCTTAAATTTGGACGATATGAAGCAGTTGCCCTGCCGGGAAACGGCGCAAATCTGATTTCTTTTCGTGACAATGAAACGGGATATTCTTTTCTGCGTGAGCCAGATGCTGAGAGCATAGAGGCTTTTAAGCAAAGCCCGTCCGTTTACGGAATTCCTTTCCTGTTTCCTCCGAATCGGTATGAGGATGGAAAATTCCTGTGGAATGGTGTTACATATGAGCTGCCGATAAATGAAGAGGCGACCCACAACCATCTGCATGGCTTTTTACACACTGTTCGGTGGGAGGTTGAGGACTACGGTTCTGGGGAGCAAGGTAGCTATGTGGTAATGAATCAGCATGTAAGGGAAGGACATCCCATGTTCCGCTATTTACCCTTCACCTTTACCATGAAGTTAACGTACAGCCTGGACGAATTTGGCCTGCATCAGCGTTATGTGATCCATAACGAGGGCGATCAACCGATCCCCAACTTATTTGCCTTTCACACAGCGATTCGCGTTCCGTTCGTACCCGATAGCTCGCCTGAGGATTACAAGATTAAGGTCACAATCGGTGAGCGTCGTGAGCTGACGGAACGGTTGTTGGCCACAGGTCAGTTCCAGCCTTTATCTCCGGAAGAGGAACTGCTGAAGACGACGGGAGTTAGTCCTTATTTTGCCTCTATGGATAATCATTACACGGCAGCTCCGCAAAATGGACGCAACTACATGGAACTGACACACAGTAAGACAGGTGCTACCCTCGTATACGATGTAGGCACAGCTTATAAGCATTGGATGATCTGGAATAACAAAGCGAACAAGGAATTCATCTGTCCTGAGCCGCAAATGAACATGATCAATGCACCGAATCGTCCGGACCTGCCAGCAGAGGAGATCGGATTGATTGCACTGGCTCCAGGCCATATTTTTGAAGCAACCAGCCGTTTGTATTGTATTACACCTAATAAATCGAAATCCTAACATTTAAATTTATCCTTATAGGCCTGTATCGTGTCCAACGGTGCAGGCTTTATTTGGGTATGTAAAGCATAGGTAAGGACCAATGGGGAAGGAGGACGAAAAAGGTTGCAGAATGACAAGCAGTCGTAGTATGATACGAAACAGGAGATGATCAGATGAATTTTCCTTTTCAAGCCGTCAAACGCAAGCAAATCGCCGATGAAGTGGCTGAACAGCTGCAACGAAAAATTGCTGCTGGTGAATGGAATGTGGGCACTAAGATTCCAACCGAGCCTGAGCTCATGAAGCTATTCGGAGTTGGGCGATCTACAGTACGTGAAGCGGTTAGCGTTCTGGTACATGCCGGTCTATTAGAGAAAAAGCAAGGACACGGAACTTTTGTCTGCCAACCGACAACTTCTCAAGAGCCATTGGATTACCGTCTAAGCCGTGCTGAAATTATTGAGGTTTATGAAGTGCGGAGTGTGTTGGAACTAGAGATTGCCAGATTGGCTGCATTACGTCGTAATGACGAGGATTTACACTTAATGCGTGCGGCGCTGGACCGTCGTGCTGCAACTTTGGCCGCTGGAGATTTGTCTGGGTACTTAGATGCGGATATCACTTTTCACTTGGCTGTTGCCGGAGCTACACGCAATAAGGTGCTTACAGACGTATATGGCAGCTTTGTAGAGGCCATTCGCAAGGCGTTGAACAATCTCATTACCGATCCAGCGATGCAAAATCATTTTACTTTGCAGCATGAAAAAATATATGAAGCAATCCGGGATCAGGATGGCAAGGCTGCCGAGCTGTATAGCATTCAACATTTGGACGGCACCAAGCTGGAGCTGCAAAAGCATATGGGAAGTTCATAATTTTTTTATCCTTAAACATCAGATGATCAGATGAATGATAAAACGGATTTTAAGCCTTCTACTCGAACATCTCCTAAAATCAATCAAAAGGTGGTATCTGTATGCGTAAAATATGGGTGTTGGACACAACGTTAAGAGATGGAGAGCAATCACCAGGAGTTAGCTTAACCAGCACAGAAAAGGTGGAAATTGCTCTTCAGCTGCAAAAATTAGGCGTAGATCGGATTGAGACTGGCTTTCCAGCAACCTCGCCTGGTGAGATTATCAGCATGCAGGAGATTGCCAAACAGGTTACCCAAGCAACACTGGTTGGTTTTGCACGCTCGAAGGAACAGGATATTGATGCAGTCAGAGAGGCGCTACAAGGAGCTGAGGATGCCTGTCTTCATTTGTTCCTGGCTACCTCGCCCATTCACCGCCAACATAAGCTGCGAATGGATAAAGCGAAAGTATTAGAGACCGCTGCAGCTGCCATTCGTTATGGACGCAAGTATTTCAGCAAGGTAGAATTTTCAGCAGAGGACGCCAGTCGTACCGAGCTGGACTTTATTTGTGAGGTCGTGGATATGGCGATTCGTGCTGGAGCGACAGTCGTCAATTTACCGGATACGGTGGGATATGCCTCGCCGGATCAGTTCGGTGAAATGTTTAGAATTGTAAAGCAACAAGTGCCCGGTATCGAAAAAATACAACTTAGCACACATTGTCATGATGATCTTGGCATGGCAACAGCTAACACGCTGGCGGCCATCCGTAATGGTGTAGATCAATTTGAAGGTACCATCAATGGAATCGGTGAGCGAGCCGGAAATACACCTATCGAGGAAGTTGCACTGGCCCTTGATACCAGAACCGAGCTTTATGGTGCACAAACGAGTCTGGTTTTGGAGGAGCTGTATGCCACCAGTCGCCTAGTGAGCAAACGTACGGGGATGTCGGTACCGGGAAACAAGGCCATTGTTGGAGCCAATGCGTTTGCTCACGAGTCCGGTATACACCAGGACGGAATGCTTAAAGAGCGTACAACGTATGAAATCGTGTCCCCTGAGCGTATTGGTCTGAAGACGAGTAAACTTGTGTTGGGCAAGCACTCGGGTCGACATGCATTTAAAGAAAAACTGGCGGATATGGGGTTTGATGCTTTGACGGAAGAACAGCTGCAAGAGGCGTTCCGCAAATTCAAGGCCTTGACGGATAAGAAAAAACAGGTGCTAGATGAAGATTTGCACGTCCTGATGGACGAAAGCCGCAATGCCTCACCTCAAATGTACACACTGGATTCCATTCAGGTGTCTTATGGCAATCAGTCGGTTCCAGTCGCATCCATTCGGTTGAGTAAACAAGATGGGACAGCAATTGATGAAGTAGCAATGGGTAACGGTTCTGTAGATGCGATTTTCCATGCTATAGACAAGGCCAGTGGTGAAGAGGTGGAGTTGGAGGATTATTCGATCCAATCTGTAACATATGGCAAAGATGCGTTGGGGGAAGTACACGCTATTTTGAGGCAAGGTGAGTACACCGCTCTGGGAAGAGGCACAAGTACTGATATTTTGGAAGCTAGCGCCAAAGCTTACATCGATGCGCTGAACAAGCTACTGGGCAGAAAAGAAGTCCATGGCAAAAGCAATATCACCATTAGTTGAACCTAGTAGCCATGCTTGTAAATGAAATTTCCTTTCGCCTCCTCTGGCCGCATCGTAAAAAAGCGCTTGCAAAATAAATGATAACATTTGAAATTTAATGTATAATAGGCAAGAGAGAGCACCATATTTTGTCTGAATTACATAGGCCAAGAGGGGGAAATGAGTTGAACTACCGCATCGAAAAGGATACGTTGGGCGAAATCAAGGTACCGGCAGACCGTTTGTGGGGAGCGCAAACACAGCGCAGCAAGGAAAATTTCCCGATTGGCTCGGAGAAAATGCCATTAGAGGTCATACAGGCGTTTGCGGTGCTTAAAAAAAGCGCGGCGATCAGTAACTATAAGCTGGGTAAGCTATCACAGGAGAAGCAGGACGCCATTATTTATGCAGCGGACGAAATTCTCGCAGGGCGGGTTGATGACCATTTCCCGTTGGTTGTATGGCAGACAGGAAGCGGTACGCAGTCCAATATGAATGTAAATGAAGTGATTGCTCATCTGGGAAGCCAATGGTTACAAGAGCAGGGAAAAGATACGAAGCTGCATCCCAATGACGATGTAAACATGTCGCAAAGCTCAAATGATACGTTTCCTACGGCGCTTCATGTAGCGGGTGTCATTGCAGTGGAGGACCGTTTGTTGCCTGCCATTGATAAGCTGAAGGAGACTTTTCAACAGAAGTCAGAGCAATTCAAGGATATTATAAAAATTGGGCGAACCCATTTACAAGATGCGACACCGCTTACGCTGGGTCAGGAAATAAGCGGCTGGTATGCCATGCTGGACAAGAGCAAGCGAATTATCATTGACACGGTGCAATACATGAAGGAGCTGGCGATTGGCGGAACCGCGGTAGGGACAGGAATTAACGCTCATCCAGAGTTCGGCTCCCGAACCTCTGCGGAAATTTCCAGTTTCACTGGCAAAACGTTCACTTCCGCACCCAATAAATTTCATGCACTGACCAGCCACGATGAAGTGGTGGCCGTACATGGAGCAGTCAAAGCGCTCGCGGCTGATTTGATGAAAATCGCCAATGATGTTCGCTGGCTGGCAAGTGGTCCGCGTAGCGGCTTGGGCGAAATCACGATTCCTGCTAACGAGCCAGGTAGCTCCATTATGCCAGGTAAGGTGAATCCGACTCAAAGTGAAGCACTGACGATGGTCGTTACGCAAGTAATGGGTAATGATGCAGCTATCGGCTTTGCTGCGAGTCAGGGTAATTTTGAACTGAACGTGTTTAAGCCAGTAATCATCTACAATTTTTTGCAATCTGTTCATCTGCTGGCCGATTCCATGATTGCTTTTAACGACAACTGTGCGATTGGCATCGAGCCTGATCTCGCTAAAATTGAGCACAATTTGAATAATTCGCTGATGCTGGTGACGGCATTGAATCCACATATCGGATATGAAAATGCCGCTAAAATCGCCAAACTTGCACATGCAGAAGGGCTGTCCCTAAAAGAAGCGGCACTCCGCAGCGGGCTGTTGACTGAAGAACAGTTCGATCAATATGTTGTACCTGCGCATATGATTCATCCTAAAGCCTAAAGCACGACGATAGTCTCTGCTTAAGCCTTATAAAAAATATACAAACCAGCTCATGGAGTGCGATTTAGCACAAACCATGAGCTGGATTTTTTGATTTTATTATATAATTTTTTATTTAGGATTAGTATTCTGTGTGATTTGAGGGTATATAGATAGAAGGCGAAAAATTGAACATCTATTTTCAAGATAGGAGAAGCCGTATGGAACAGACAACCGTTATTAATTTGATTGTACTTTTGCTGTCCGGCTTGCTGCTGGTTGGCGTGCTGACTACCAAATTTTCCAGCCGTTTCGGTATGCCTGCGCTCGTTTTGTTTATTGCCGTAGGTATGGTGCTCAGTCAGTTTATTTATTTTGATAATGCCTTTATCACACAGCTGGTGGGCATTCTCGCGCTCATTGTAATCTTGTTTGAAGGCGGGATGCAGACAAAGTTTGCAGATGTTAAGCCGGTTATTCGACCTGCAATGTCATTATCAACGTTAGGGGTCATCATTACGACCGTAGTTATTGGCGTATGCGCCAAGTTTATTTTAGGCGTAAGCTGGATGGAATCCATGCTGTTTGGCGCTATTGTCGGATCGACCGATGCGGCGGCCGTGTTTTCCGTTCTAGGAGGTAAAAACATCAAAAAACGAATTACCTCAACGCTCGAAGCGGAATCCGGCAGTAATGACCCGATGGCTGTATTTCTCACAGTAACATTGATTGAGCTGATACATCACCCTGAGCAATCCATTTGGATACATATCTTGTTATTTTTATGGGAAATGGGTTTCGGTTTAGTCGTTGGTTTTGTACTCGGACGCATAGGTGTATATGCGATTAATAAAATGAATTTTGATTCATCCGGTTTGTATCCTGTGATGGCGCTGGCATTTGCGGTCTTGACGTATGCGGCGGCATCGTTACTGGAGGCAAGCGGATTGCTGGCGGTTTATGTCATGGCCATTGTCTTGGGAAATTCCGACTTGACCTACAAGCGATCCATTATCCATTTTAACAATGGTTTCGCCTGGATGGTACAGATTATGATGTTTGTCCTGCTCGGGCTATTGGTCTTTCCCGATCAATTGCTGGGCATTGCGTGGCAAAGCTTGGCGCTCTCCTTCATCCTCATGCTCGTGGCTCGTCCAATAGGCGTATTCCTAAGCTTACTTTTTTCCAGGTACTCTGTGCGCGAGAAGACACTGTTATCCTGGGCAGGACTGCGGGGGGCAGTACCTATTGTACTAGCAACCTATCCTTTGCTGGATGAGATGGATGTAGGACCCTTGTTTTTTAATGTTGTATTTTTCGTCGTGCTCACTTCTGCGATTATTCAAGGTACCACTATTTCGTGGCTAGCGGTGAAGCTTGGCTTGATGGACCCTAACGAGACGTCATCTCCTTCACTGCTGGAATTAGTTTCTCTGGGAAAAACCACTTCGGAAATCAACCACATTCAGGTACAAAAAGGGATGTCGATTGCGGGCAAAGCGATTCAGGATATACAGTTGCCTGAAGATATTTTATTCACAGCCATAATTCGGAACGAGCAAATTATTGCCCCGAGAGGCACGACGGTGATTGAACCGGGCGATACATTGTATGTGCTTAGTCCCAAACTCAAGCGACAGCAGATGAAAGAACTGTTCATGCTGCTCGAACCAGAGGCTGCTCCGTAAAAAGCGTAGAGTACCCTTAATTACAGTCCTTCACATTCATGTGGAGGACTTTTTCCTGTGTTTTTTTCAGAGTGGATGAATCTGTTAAAAAATTGACACTATCATTCTACAAAATTAGTTTATGATATTGTCGTTAGATGTCGCTGCCTATCGTTACGGATCATTTGATGGGCCATAGTGATGAATAAAATAGAAGTCACTAATAACAGGAGAGATGATGAATGAAACCGGAAGTCTTGCCACAGCGTGCAGCAGCTCGCAGGCAGAAAAATAGAAAAAAGAAACGAAAAGGAAAATTCGGTCGCTTTATGCTGCGACTTTTTATTGTATTCCTGTTAGCAGGAATAGGGGGTGGTGCGTGGTTGTTCTTAACGTCATCTGGCAAGGACATGCGCTATTTGGCTGCGGATACGCTGATCACCACCCAACATCGTCACTGGGCGAAGTACTTTATCGGTGAAGCAGAGGCGAAAAAACGTGTGGCTGAATATTCGGCCCGTTTTGAAGCGATGGGTGAGGAGAAGGACAGACACACAATCAATTTGCCTGATCTGATACCGACCAAAGTACAACAAACGCCGCTGGTTGAAGTGGAAGAGGTATCGGGCCGTAACTATCATGGCTATGTTATGACGGTTCATGACCCCACTAAAATTCGGCTCGGGGTTCCTGCCAAGGTCGGCCGGGGAGAAAGGGTATCTAGTATGGTCGAGCGTTTAGGGGCTGTTGCTGGCGTAAATGGCGGTGGCTTTGCCGATCCCAACTGGAATGGGAATGGTTTTAAACCGATTGGCGTTGTCATTTCCCAGGGAGAGATATACTACAATGATATGGGCAAAAATGCCTCTGTTCAAATCGTAGGTATTGATAAACAGGGAAAAATGATAGCCGGTCACTATTCGTTGTCCGAGTTGTCCAAAATGAATGTGCAAGAAGCGGTTACTTTTCAACCACGCCTAATCGTGAATGGGAAAGGTTTGATTCGCAATGCAAGCGAGGGGTGGGGAATCGCTCCCCGTACCGCAATGGGGCAAAGAGCAGACGGGGCCATTATATTCGTGACCATCGACGGTCGTCAGCCTGGGTACAGCATTGGTGCCAACTTGTATGATATGCAAAATATTTTGCTTAAACATGGAGCGGTTATCGGTGCTAATCTGGATGGAGGTTCTTCAACGGTGCTCGTCAAGGATAATGCCATTGTAAACAAGCCTTCTTCTGAATACGGAGAGCGGTATTTGCCGACTGCGTTTCTCGTATTTGAGCATCCAGAGACCGTTAGTATCCCGAACATATGGGAAGGTTTGAATCCTGGAGACATTGACGCAGCCAAAAAGAGATAGATCAGGAATGAACAAGTTCATTAAGTGAACGGAGACTGATGATGAAGCTAAAACGAGCAGAATTTCAGCGATTGTTTGTCGCCTTGTTAATGCTATCCTTACTCTCGACCACAATGCATCAAGCGGTTGCCGAAGCTGCTGAACAGGGTGCCATAGCGTCTCAATCAACGCAGTTCATAGATATTGTTATAAACGGTCAACCTATAGACAGCAAGGCTAAGCTTCTACTGATCGACGGAAAGCTCATGGTTCCGCTTAAACCTTTCGCCGAAGCTGTGGGTGCAACCTACCATTGGGATGTCAAAAAGAAGCAGGTCACGCTACAAAAGTGGGCAGAACCCTTGGTTCTTAAGGAGCGATCACGTAAGAACCAGCAGCAACTTACCTTTGAAGTTGTAAGTAAAGAAGTATATATACCTCTGAGAGATGTTTCGCTTGATTTAGGTTATACGTTGGAGAAGACAAATACACAGATTCAGATTCAGCCTCCGATTCACGGTAAACTAAAAGAACAAATATATGAGGGAGATCTCGTGGCAGCACGCGAAGCGTTAATCCGCATAAACAGAAGTTCTGTCCATCCTTATATAGAAGCACACCGTCCTAACACTGAGCTTCTGTCCAGTGTTTACATGTTCCCCCAAGGTGAAGCATTACGGTATTTTACAGTGAACGGGGATGTGCTGAGTCTGGTTGAAGTGAAGGACGGTTTTCCGATTGTCACCTATCAAGGGTATGTGGGAGCTCCCTTTGATAAAGAATTTACAATGGAATACGACCCGCTGGGGCGTTTTTTGGAGAATAAAGCCAAAAATCAGTGGGGAACTTATCCGAAAATAAATAAGCCGCTGATCTACGAGTTCACTACAGGATGGGGAGACAGCAGTACCACTTTCTATGGGCGTATTACTACGGATAAAAAAGAAGAACTGCTGGGTACTACTGGTGATCCGATAACTGGACTCCCGGCCGATACCAAACAAATTATGAAAACCTTCAAGCTACCGTGGGAATCGCGTACAGATGTCCAGCAGGCGATGGAATAAGTTAAGAGCAGCAATAGCAAATGAAAATATAAGAAGCGCGGATCGTTGAAGTAAAGATACTTCCGGTACGCGCTTTTTTCGATAGGATTTGTATTTTTGTTGCTTCGTGCTTGCGTAAATATCGATTAAGCGTCATTATCTGCTTCGAGAAACACGGAGATCAGAATTCGTGCGTTGTTTTCTCCTACGTTTTTGGCATAGTGGGGGATAGCTGCTCTCCAGCTAAAGGAATCCCCTGCTTCCAGAGTAGCCGAATCCTCGCCTTGCTCCACGTATACCGTGCCCTCCAAGATAAAATGAATCTCATCCCCCCCATGAGCATGCTCCTCTTCTGTAGACGAGCCTGGCGGCATGTCCACCAGCATCATTTTAACGTTTCCTTGCCCTCCCAAATGATCAACCTGGAGGTTGTTTTTACCATATAAGGTTTTACGACGCTCGTCCTTGCGAATCACTTGCATCCGTTCCTCTTCTTTAAGAAGCAGAAAAGCAAGGGGAACCTTAAGCGCATTTGCGATACTGTCCAATGTTGCGATGGAAGGGGAGGTTTTATTATTTTCTACTTGACTCATAAACCCTTGCGATAGTCCGGTTCGTTCACATATTTGCTGGATGGATAAATTTTTACGTTTACGAGCGGCGCGTATGTTGCATCCTATACCCATAGAGCGTTCCTCCTTTAAGGGAATATAATGTATACTAATTTAATATTTATCATACCAAATAATTTGTTGACAGACTACAGTTTCTTATGATAAATTCACATTACAAAATAATTATTCCTATTACTAATAATTTGAGTTTGATTCATCCAAATGTGTTGCAGCTTAGATCGGGACGGTATTATTTTTTTAACCAAATTATTAGTAATATAAATTAATTATTCATATGCACTTGTATGAGTGTAATAAACAAACAGAATGGAGAGAGATAAACATGAGTTCAGCAAGCAAAAACATTTCTACAATTATGCGGGTGGCGCTGGGAATTTTGTTTTTGGCACACGGAATTGCTAAATTCCAAATGGGGTTGGGTAATGTGGCAGGCTGGTTTTCCAGTATTGGCGTTCCAGGATTTTTAGGTTATGTCGTTGCGGTGATTGAGTTGGTCGGCGGGATTGCATTGATTCTTGGATTGCTTACCCGCTATGTATCTGGGCTATTTGTAATTGTTTTGATCGGTGCCATTTTTACAGCAAAATTGTCCGGCGGATTGATGGGGAATGATCAAGGCGCTGGCTATGAGCTGGATATTGCTTTTATTCTGGTAGCTCTTCATCTGGTATTTGCACCAACGACTCGCTTGTCTCTGGATTCTTTGTTCAGCCGTCGTGAGTCAACCAAACAATAATTTTTGATTAGCTTTAGTCCTCCAATCCATGTAGAAAGAGGGAAATCTCATGACAGCACATATTCATGACAACACCAAAATCGGGCAGGTTTCATTAAAGGTTAGTAACTTGGAGCGTTCTATTCAATTTTATACAGAGGTCGTTGGTTTTCAGCTGCTGCGTCAAACGGCGGAAACCGCTGAATTGACTGTCGATGGGAAGCATGCGCTACTGATCCTTAACTATATTGAAAATGCAGTTATTCTGCCGCGTCAATCTGCTGCCGGGTTATATCACTTTGCTATTCTTGTCCCAAACCGTGTAGCTCTGGGCCTGTCTTTGCGTAATCTGCTGGCTCATGAGATTGAAATCGGACAGGGAGACCATGATGTAAGTGAAGCCCTATATATCCATGATCCCGATAATAACGGAATTGAAATCTATGCAGATCGTCCCCGTGATCAGTGGAAAAAGGATGCAAATGGATTTTACATTATGGGAACAGATCCCGTGGATGCAGAAGACTTGGTTGCGATTTCCGAAAATCTACCTTGGCAGGGACTACCGCAGGGAACGGTAATCGGGCACGTCCACTTCCATGTGTCTAATTTGCTCAAAGCACAGCAATTTTATTGCGATGTGCTTGGCTTTGATATTACTTGCCGGTATGGCTCTTCAGCCTTGTTCGTTTCCGCAGGTGGTTACCACCACCATATGGGCTTGAACATATGGGCAGGTGAAGGAGCACCACCAGCTCCTGAGCACGCTGCCGGATTGGATTATTTTGAATTGATCGTACCAGATCAGAAGGAATTGGATGCCATTGTCGCTCGTTTAGAGGCAGCAGGCTATGGAGTGCAAGAACGCGAGGGCGCCAAGTATGTAGCTGATCCGTTCCGCATTCAAATTAAACTGATTAACGGTCAAATCTCGTAACAAAGAAGGCACGTAACAAAAAAGGGTATTCCTATTAAGCCGTAAAGGCTGGGAATACCCTTTTTTCGTATACTTAGAACAAGCTCCAGTCCAAATCCCGAGACATCTTCTCCAGCAAGTGTACACCAGCTGTACTGTTGCCCATACGGTTCAGAGAAGGTCCAACCAGTCCAATGCCATATCGTCCGGGTACCATCGTCATAATACTGCCTGATACGCCGCTTTTGGCAGGTAGTCCGACTTGAATGGCGAATTCCCCTGAGGCGTCATACATGCCGCATGTCGTCATAAATGTTTTGGCGATCTGTACATAGCGGCGGGGAATCAGCGGTATACCTGTCACTGGATCTCGACCATTGTAAGCTAATACAAGTCCCATACGAGCTAAATCAGTACAGTTCAATTTGACAGCACAATGTCTGAAATAAACTTCAAGCACATCCTCCACATGACCTCTTAAAATTCCTTTTTCCATTAGAAAATAAGCAAGGGAACGGTTCAAATGGCCTGTAGCTGATTCTGAATCGTAGACATCCTGATCATATTCCAATGTGTCATTGTGGGTAAGCAGGCGGAAAAATTGGAGAACACGGGCAAATCTCTCTTCTGGACTGTTCCCGCGAATCAGAGAGGAGACTGCGATTGCTCCGGCGTTAATCAGTGGGTTAAATGGAATGCCCGGCTCAACTAGTTCTAGCTTTAGCATGGAATTAAAACGGTCTCCGGTAGGCTCCATACCCACCTTAGAGAAGACAACGTCCTCTCCATTATCCATCAAGGCCAGAATGAGCGTAAATACCTTTGAGATACTTTGCATCGTAAATTGGATTTCCGTATCCCCGGCTACCACGGTCTCGCCCGCACCGTTCATTACAACAACACCCAGCGCGTCGGCTGGTGCTTTGGACAGCTCGGGAATATATGCTGCTACCTTGCCATGAATATACTCATGACGGCTTTGTTCTACCCATTCCGGCAGTTTGGTCTGTAATCTCTGCCACTCCGATGTCATTTAGTTTCCTCCAGTCGAGTAACCAATCTGTGGTATTTTATTGTAGAGTAAGAAGTGATAGCTATACGCCTATTCTAAAGATATTTCTGGTCGAAAGACAAGTTTCAATTGAATTTGATAAGAGGAGGTAGTGATTTGTTGTTATCTCATAATGAACCGAATTTTGATGAAGACTATGATGAGGTTTTTAAGGGTCGAAGACTTAGAGGTTTTGTACGTAGTGTACTGGAGCAGGCTGCAGCCTTATCAGACAAAAATCCTGAATGGGCTAACCCCATATTGAAACAGTGGGCAAATGATGTGGAAACGAGCCGAAATGAGCGTCTGGAGCATGAACGCACCCGGGAGAGGCATGTGCATCTATTGTTTTCTCAGTCTGCCGCAGGCTCGATGAAGGTAGGACTTTCCGGTGCAGGATTGCGGCTTGAGAGTATCGTTCTGTCTTTTAATGATCAGTTTTCCATAGGACCATTGTGGAGGTTGGAAACATCAGAAGGACAAGAAAACCGTCACAGCTGGTTGGCTGAACGGATGATGCATTATGAGTTTTTTCATTACGCCAATTGGGAGCAGCGTATTAAACAGATGATGGTTACCCTTAGTGAAATTCCGGATGATAAGTCGATCACAATCTGGTGTGGATCTAATGCTGACGAGCAGGTTGGATTACGCTTTGCATTATATCTCTTGCGCAACAGAGCTACACCTATTCGGGTCATTAATGTCACGGATACCTTGGAGCGGGAACCGGATGATTATTTATATAATGAGAGTCCATTCCCTTTATCCATGGGCGTGGTGCATTCGAAAGAAATCGAACGGTTCATTAAGCGAAGTGAAGATGAACTTTATGTGGTGTGTATGGAAGACCGACGTCGATACGAACGGGAGTGGTTGGAGCTTAGCGAGCAAGATAGTGTCCTGAGATTATGGAACAATGACCGTATTGTTCATGTGCCGGAGGATTATTTGGATCAGGCCTTGCTGGATATGATTAGCCAGATACAGTTAGCTGATAATCTGGAATTTGTGAACACCGGAAAAATAATAGGTCAAGCTTTAACGCAGTGGTCGCAGCCAAGAAGCGATACTTTTTTGGAATACCGGATTCAACAGTTGATCGCTTATGGCAAACTTGATTTTCAGGGGATGCCGGGAATGATGAATCGTTATGCTGTGAAAATAAAAGAGTAAAGCGAAAAGAAATCAAATAAAACTGCCGACGAGATCGGCAGTTTAGTTTAAAGATCTTCTGATGATCAGGTTATTCATCGGAAGGTTATTTTGCTATGTAATTAGAATCAATAGTAGCTGCTTGAATTCAATGAACTTATGATAGCAGGCAACAGAGCAACAGCCATAATGATATAGATCACAATTACAATAGCTGCCCAAAGAAGGCCTGCTTTAGCATAGTTAGCTTTGCTCGGATTAGTCGAGCCGCTAAATGCCCACACAAACAGCATAATAAGTCCAACTACCGGTATAGCCATCAGAAGTAAACTGATCATCCACTCCTTGAATGATACAGGAGGCGGGTAAACAGGGGCTGGTCTCGATGGTGCTCCTTGCTGATTGTATTGCGGATTAAACTGGTTAGACAATTAGATCTTCTCCCTACGTGATTAGTATGTTGTGTTTCCTATATTGACCAAAACATCATACATGATATGACAATAAGCAACAAGTAAAATTCAGTAAACAGTCTAATAGTACTATCAAACGGTTAAAAATAGGTCTATACACCCTATTGACGAAGCACTTTTTATATATTATTGTATTGATATTAACATTTTGTTTTTATCAATTGATTCAAATTAAAAGTTACATAAAGCATTCGTCACTTTTGAATTAAAAGCGACAAATGAACCATATATGAACAGGTAGGTGACGCAAGTGATAGATGGATCGAAACATAATCACAGCGGCTTGACGGAAGAGGAATTTTTGGCCCTGTATGATGCGAATGAATATGAGCGCCCATCCGTAACGGTAGATATGCTGCTATTTACGGTAATGGATCAGCTCCAACAAAATTACCGGAAGCTGCCGGAGAAGACCCTTCAGCTTCTTTTGATCCAAAGAGGGGAGCATCCCTATATAGGGCAATGGGCGTTGCCGGGTGGTTTTGTAGGTATAGATGAAAGTCTGGAAGAGGCTGCACGACGCGAGCTTAAAACGGAAACGAATGTGGATCAGATTTATATGGAGCAGCTATATACTTGGGGAGATGTGGCACGTGATCCTCGTATGCGGGTAATCAGCTGCGCTTACATGGCATTGGTGGATCACGATTCCTTGGAGGTACAGGCGGGGGATGATGCCGATGATGCCCAGTGGTTTGAGCTGGATTACAGCGTAGCTCAGGAAACGCGGACGAAGCAGCCGGAAGGTTACACATGGGAACAAGACATTGATATCACATTGAAGCATGGGGACATCCATCTATCAGCCAAAGTAAAAATAACTGAAATTCTTAAGGGAAGAACCATTGAAATCAAGCGAGAGGTGCTGGAGTCACAAGGAATTGCTTTTGATCATGCCAAAATTATTGCGTACGGTATAGAGCGTCTGCGCAGCAAAATAGAATACACAGATATCGCGTTTCACCTGATGCCAGCTCTAATTACACTGAGTGAGCTTCAGCAGGTGTATGAAATTATTCTAGGTAAGGAGCTGTTGGCCGCAGCTTTTCGTCGCAAAATAGCTGATCTCGTGGAAGAAACCAATGAGTATAGAAAGGCGGCTGGACATCGTCCGTCCAAGTTATACCGATTTAAGCCTCGGTCGCGTTTTATGTAGCATAAGGAATATGAAATGAGGAATCTTCATGGAAAAGTTTACATTTTTTTATCGCAGTCATTCGCCATTTTCGCAATGGTATCCTTCTGATTTTGTCGTGGATGGATTGGAGTTTAACTGTGCCGAGCAATATATGATGTTGAAAAAAGCACAGCTTTTTGGGGATGAAGAGGCGGCCTTGAAAATTATGCAAGCACCTACCCCAAGGGAGCAAAAAGCCCGGGGCCGCAGTGTGCGCGGATTTGACCAATCCTTGTGGGAGGCCAATTGCCGGCAATTTGTATATGACGGTAATTATGCTAAGTTTACACAAAATCCGAATTTGCTCAAGCACCTGCTTAAAACGAAAGGAACCACTCTGGTTGAGGCTAGTCCAACCGACACCATTTGGGGTGTAGGCTTAGCTGAGAGCGATGCTCGTATACGGAACCGCAAGCTATGGCGTGGCACGAACTGGCTTGGGGAAATATTGACGAATTTACGTGAGGATGTATTGCAAAAGGAGGAATAGTCACCATGATAAATACAATGAATTCCCGGAGTAGCCGGGATGCACGATCACATATGGCGCAGGAGACACTATCCATTTTGGAGAATGGATATTACACGAATATCAAACCGGTTCAAGTAAATATGACAAAAGAGATAGGAAATGCGGTCACAGGCTCGAAGTTATATACACCTTCTCAACTGGTAGCTGTAAAGCAAGAAACAGAGCAAAGAATAAAAAGTATATGGGGGCCTTCTTCCCGCATAGAAGAACAGACGATTATTGCAAAATTGGAAATTACGGGAGAAAGCACGTTACAGGCGGCATACAGACTCCAGGTAGAGGAGAAGCTGACCCATGTGGCGTGTTTGAATTTTGCATCAGCTAAAAACCCGGGAGGTGGATTTCTCGGAGGCAGCCAGGCTCAAGAAGAAAGCTTGGCTCGTTCGTCAGCATTATATCCTTGCATTTCACAAATGGAAGAGATGTATGGACATAATCGGAAGCTGCGGAGCTGTTTTTATTCAGATTATATGATTTATTCGCCTGAAGTTCCGGTATTTCGGGATGATCAGGGAACATTGTTGGAGAAGCCATATCAAGTCGACTTCCTGACCGCACCTGCTGTAAATGCTGGAGTTGTGCGAGCTGGAGCGGATCCGTTACGTTCTTGGAATGGCTAAGCAAAACGGCGTAGAACATCTTGTGCTGGGAGCCTATGGTTGCGGAGTATTTCGCAATAAGCCAGAAGAGGTTGCCCTCTGGTTCAAGCAAGTGCTTGTAGATGAAGGATATGGTTTGCTGTTTGACCAGATTGTTTTTGCAGTGTTGGATCACAAAGCAGACCAACATACTTTAAACAGCTTTAAAAATGTTCTTTCTTGAAGTGAAGGCAGTGCATAAAAACTGTTTTACTATAATATCTCATGAAAAAGGAAGGTGCTGAATGAATCCATCTTCGAATATAACCTGGCATGTGTCCGATATTGATAAGCAAGCGCGTCAGCTTTTGAATGGACATAAAAGTCCGGTGCTTTGGTTTACAGGGCTGTCTGGCTCGGGAAAATCAACGGTATCCTCCACACTTGAAAAAGCGTTATACGCACGAGGCATACACACGTTTATTTTGGATGGAGATAATGTTCGGCACGGTTTAAATCAGAATCTAGGTTTCCTGCCCGCTGACCGTAAAGAAAATATCCGCCGTATTGCTGAAGTTGCAAAGCTAATGGCACATGCGGGTGTTCTAACGATTTGTGCCACCATTTCCCCATATTGTGAAGATCGTGAAATGGTAAAGGAGATTTTACAGCAGGAAGGTTGCTATGAGATTTATATACAGTGCAGCCTGGAGGAATGTGAGCGACGCGATCCAAAAGGAATGTACAAGAAAGCGCGTGCCGGAGAAATTCATCATTTTACGGGGGTTGATGCTCCCTATGAAGCACCGCTGGAACCTGATCTAATCGTATCTACTGAAGGTCGAGAGGTAATCCAGTCGGTTCAGGATATCTTGGATTTTCTTGATAGGAAGCAGCTGCTAATATGATTTTATGATGAATTCTACATGAATATTGTCTGAAAGCCTCAATTGCAAAACTTCGAGAAGTGATCAAAGTAATCATCACAGAACGTAAAAATTGAAGCGTACTTATTGGTAAATTAATACAGTACTGCATATACGGCAAGCCTTGTGAGGCTTGCTTTTTTATTTATGATTTTAAACTAATTCTAAATCCTAGATTATAATAATTATAAAAAAGTATTGATTTTTGTTTGTGCACAATTTATAGTGAAAGGCACATAGTTAACCAATTCATTCAAGAGGTGATTTCAATCATGAGTAACCAACCAACGAACCTGACTACAAGCTGGGGCGCTCCTGTTGGAGATAATCAAAATTCGATCACAGCAGGCTCACGGGGTCCCACACTAATTCAGGATGTGCATCTGCTGGAGAAATTGGCGCATTTTAACCGGGAGCGTGTGCCGGAACGTGTCGTTCATGCAAAAGGTGCAGGGGCGCACGGATATTTTGAAGTCACTAATGATTTGTCTGCATATACAAAAGCAAGCTTCTTGTCTGAAGTGGGCAAGCGTACACCGATGTTTATCCGTTTTTCTACTGTGGCGGGTGAGCTGGGCTCGTCCGATACTGTACGCGACCCACGTGGTTTTGCGGTGAAGTTTTATACAGAAGAAGGTAACTATGATCTCGTGGGCAATAATACCCCTGTGTTTTTTATTCGGGATGCCATTAAATTTCCTGACTTTATTCATACGCAAAAACGTCATCCCCAAACCCATCTGAAAAACCCGAATGCGGTCTGGGATTTCTGGTCCTTATCTCCTGAATCGCTGCATCAGGTAAGTATCCTTATGTCTGACCGCGGTATTCCAGCTACACTTAGACATATGCATGGTTTCGGTAGTCACACGTTCAAGTGGGTCAACGCCGAAGGACAGGCAGTATGGGTGAAATATCATTTTAAAACGGAGCAAGGTGTGCAAAATCTTGATGTGGATTTGGCTGCGAAAATTGCCGGTGAAAATCCGGATTATCATACAGAAGACTTGTTTAATGCCATCAAAAAAGGTGATTTTCCTGCATGGAAACTTCATGTGCAGATTATGCCGGTAGAAGATGCAGATACGTACCGCTTTGATCCATTTGATGTGACAAAAGTATGGTCTCAAAAGGATTATCCGCTGATTGAGGTTGGGCGCATGGTGCTGAATCGGAATCCTGAGAACTACTTTGCTGAGGTAGAGCAGGCGACATTCTCTCCGGGTTCATTTGTTCCTGGAATTGAAGCATCCCCGGATAAAATGCTGCAAGGACGCCTGTTTGCCTACGGCGACGCACATCGCTACCGTGTAGGTGCAAATCATAATTCGTTGCCGATCAACCGTCCGCATGCAGAAGTACACAACTACCAACGCGATGGTGCATTACGCAGTGACAGCAATGGCGGAGGATCTGTTTATTACGAGCCTAATAGTCTCGGTGGACCCAAAGAATCACCTGCGCACAAAATTGCTCCTTTTGAAGTGTCTGGCGAAGCGCAAAGTGTAGCCTACGATCATCATGATCACTACACACAGCCAGGCGACCTGTACCGCTTGCTCAGTGAAGAAGAGCGTGCACGTCTGGTCCGAAACATCGTAAATGCGATGAAGCCCGTAGAAAGTGATGAAATCAAACTGCGTCAGATCGGTCATTTTTATAAAGCTGATCCTGAATATGGACGTCGTGTAGCCGAAGGTTTGGGCTTGACCGTTCCTCAAGGCGAGTAGAGGTATCTGCAAACTCTAACCTGAAAGCCGTATGAATATATAATAAAAGGATGTCCCAACACCACGTACATGGTGGATGGGACATCCTTTGTTTTGAGAGCGATGTAAATCAGGTGCTGCTATATCCTCTGCAAGCGAGGTAAATAGATTACAAGAAACAGCGACCGTCCTAGGGCAAATACAATAAAGGACAGCCAAAGTCCGTGATTCCCATAATGGGGAACGCACCAGAAGAGAGCGATCAAAAAGCAGAGCAATGAGATCAGCATCGAATTACGGATCGGATACGTTACCGTCATCCCCGTAAACACACCGTAGAATACCAGTCCCAGTCCGGCTGCCAGCGGAAAGACCACAAGCCATCCATTATAAGGGCCTGTAAGACTAATCACTGTGGCATTATCCGTAAATAGTGAGATAAGCGGCTCTTTCAGTGCGAAATACAATCCTCCCGTCACTACGCTGGTCACCAGTGTCCAGAACCAGGACAAGTGAATAACTTTTTGTAGCATTTTACGATCCCCGGCACCCCGAGCCTGACCCGTCATGATGCTACTGGCGTTGGCGAACCCATCAAAAAAGTAAGCCATAATATAATGGATCTGCAACAAAATAGCGTTCGCCGCCAACTGATCGGTTCCAAAGCTCGCACTGCGCGCCGTAAACAGATTAAACATCGTCAGCAGACAGGCTGTACGGATCATAAGATCAAGGTTTGTTGCCATGACACTTTTCAACTCTGAAGCTCCAAACCAACCTCGCCAATTCATCTGTCCGCTTTGCTTCCATTCTTTCCAAATCGATGAGCGGAACACCAGGACCAGACCCAATACACATGCAAGAATTTCTGCAATCAGAGTAGCGCTTGCCACACCAGTGACATTCCAATGCATGATCTGTGTAAATACAATAGCTAATACCATATTGATCACATTCATCGAAATTTGCAAAAACAATGTAGCCTTCACGCGGGACAAACCCATCAGCCAGCCTAGCAGCACATAGTTCACCAATGTAAGAGGGGCTCCCCAAATACGAATGTTAAAATAAATTGCTGCCTGCGCCGCCACATCCTGAGCCGGATGGATTAGCTGAAGAGAAGCTAGCAGAATTGGCTTTTGTAATACAATGAATACCGCACCAATGAGTAAAGCAATGGCCAGTGGGCGCATGAGAGCAGCTATGCTCTGGTCGTTATTTTGTGCCCCCGCGGCTTGTGCCGTGAAAGCTGATGTGCTGACTCGCAGGAAGCCAAACAGCCAATATAAAGTATTGAAAATAAGAGTGCCCACCGCTACACCGCCTAAATACGCGGAATGGCTCAAATGACCGATTACAGCTGTATCCACCGCACCGAGCAGCGGGGTTGTAATCGTCGAAATAATTAAAGGGATAGCTAAAGCAAGATAGGCTCGGTGGGAAGGCAACATGTTGAAAAAACCTCCAGTAATGATTGTGTATAGGGATGGCGATCCGAGTGAAATAATGATTCCTTGGGAAAGTGCTCAAGCACACTGCCTTCTTTCATGACCATGATTCGATCACTCATAAAGTGCACAGCCGCCAGATCATGTGAGATAAACAGATAAGCCAGTCCTAGCTCATCCTGCAAATCCTTGAGCAGATTTAAAACGGTGGCTTGTGTAGTCACATCCAAACTAGCCGTTGGCTCGTCCAATACGATAAAATCCGGCTCTGTGCTGATGGCACGTGCGATGGTTACACGCTGCTTTTCCCCACCACTGAGCTGATGTGGAAACTTGTCCAGATAGCTGGCTGGAAGCTTTACCATATCAAGCAAATGTTCTGCTATATCCCGACGTTCTGAGGACATACCCGCCATAAAGGAAGGAACATAGTACTTAAGCTGGTCCAGTGGCTCCAGCAGGGAGTGCAGGATGGTTAGTCTGGGGTTCAAAGCCGCAGATGGATGTTGAAATACTGCACCCAGCCTGCTGCGAATCCGTTTTAATTCGCTCCGCTTTAGCCCACGGATAGACTGTCCATCCAGTCTAAGCTCACCTTGATCAAATGGGTCCAGTGTCAAAATACAGCGAGCGAGTGTACTTTTCCCACTGCCGCTTTCCCCGACGATGCCCAGACATTCTCGGGGGGAGATCGTCAGAGCAACATCTTGCAGCACCGTTTTGCCTCCAGCGTAAGCCTTCGTCAAACCGGAGACGGTCACGACAGGATTAGACGTGTCTTGCCGCTGAGCGCAGGCGGCTTGATTATTCATGTAAAGCGCTCCTTTCCATTGCGTTCTGTTCTTCAGTGCTGTTGTAAGGTAAACGTGCTGGAGCGCCCGGAGACAGCGGCGGAATAGCCGCCAATAGACGACGAGTATACGGGTGGGCCGGATGATTCAGCACCGCTTGCGTTTCACCAGTTTCAACCAGTGAACCTTTGCGCATCACTGCGATTCGATCTGCATACTTGCGTACATGACGCAGATCGTGAGTGATCCACAGGACGGAAATACCCGTTTCCGTCCGGATTTGGTCAATGAGCTGGAGCACCCGATGAGCTGTGAGCGTATCCAGCGCGGTTGTAGGCTCGTCGGCAATAAGCAACTTCGGCTCCAGTAGCAGTGCAGCCGCAATAGCTGCCCGTTGCAATTGACCGCCGCTGAGCTGAAACGGATAGCTGCGGTACACGCGCTCGGCGGGAAGCTGTACGCGCTCCAGCACCTCGATACAGCGTTGTTTGCGCGCCTTGCGATCTTGTTTGCCATGGGCGCGCATAAGCTCGTCCAGTTGGCTGCCCACACGCAGAAAGGGGGTGAAAGCCCCGTGGTAGTCTTGAAAAATGTAAGATATTTCACTACCAAGCAAAGAACGTCGTTGTTTAGCGGATAGGGCTAGCAAATTATTGTCCTTCCACGCAATGATTCCTTCCGCTGTAACAGAAGAGGGGAGAAGGCCGCCGATAGCGAACGCCGTCATGCTTTTGCCGCTACCGCTTTCGCCGGCTAGAGCACACCATTCCCCCGGACGAATGGCAAGCTCCAGTTGCTCTACAATCGTTTTTACATTTGTCCGAATCGCTAAGCCTTCAATAGTCAGCATGTGCCAGTTCACTCCTCTGTCCGGGTTTTAACATCATAACGGTCGCGCAGTTTGTCTCCCAATACGTTCGCCAGTAGCACTGTTAGCACGACAGCTATCCCTGGAACCAGCATCAGGTGGGGAGCCATTTGAAAATACGCTCGTCCTTCATTCAACATACTACCCCATTCGGGAATTGGCGGCTGTGGACCTAAGCCCAAAAAAGATAGGGAGGCAATCATTAAAATGATTTTGCCGATATCCAGCGTAGCCAGCACAAGAACATTCCCAATTGCATGGGGGAGAATATGCCGCATGACAATCCGCAGGGAGGAGGTACCCGCCAGTATGGATAACGAAATGTAATCCTTTTGCTTTTCTGCCAGAACGGTACTACGCACCAGCCGTGCATAACCTACCCATTTTACCGCAGTCACCGCGAAAATAAGATTTACTAAGCCTGGTCCGAGCAAACCGCTTAGTACAATGGCAAAAATATAATCAGGTAATGTCATGAAGGCATCGACCACCCGTTTGAATACACGATCCATCCAGCCTCCAATAAATCCTGAAAGCAGACCAAGAGGGACCCCGACAACCAGCGAAACGGCCAAAATCAACAAACTGGTTCCGACAGTCGTCCGAAGCCCAGCTATCACTCTCGATAGTACATCTCTGCCCAAATGATCCGTTCCCAGCCAGTGCGTAGCGCTGATCGATTGTAGTCGATTCCCCATCTGGATACGATACGGATCTTGCGGTGCAAGAAACGGAACGACTGTAATTGCTGCAAGAATGAGCAGGATGGAGAGCGACACGATCCAAGTTTTGGACAATCGTGTTCTAGTGAGCTGCCCGTTTTCCGCATGTACGGATTTTATCATGATAAACGTTTCTCCTTCAAAGCGATTTCAGGATTGACCCAACGGTAGGACAGCTCTACCAAGATGTTGATACATACAATGAATGCAGCCATAAATACGGTATAGCCCTGAATAATGGGGTAATCCCTTGCAGCAATGGCATCCACAATCCATTTGCCCAGCCCCGGATAGGCGAATAGTACTTCAATTACGACTGTGCCTCCCAGTAGGCTGCCTATACTCTCACTGAATACCGTAATGAGCGGAACTAGACTGTGACGAAGCATGTGCCTGAAAAAAATGCGGATGGGGCTGATTCCACGCGCTTGCGCCGCTTTGATAAAATCTTGCCCCGAGCTTTCAATCAGACTTGCCCGGATCATTCGTACATAAACGGCCGCCATTGCCAATCCCAAGGTAAGAGAAGGGAGTACCAAATGAAAAGCGGTTCCTTCACCCATAGACGGCAAAATGCGCAATTTAACTGCAAACCATTCGATAAACAAAAGCCCCAGCCAAAAGCTGGGAATTGAGGAGCCGATTAAGGCAAACACACGACTGGCTCTGTCAATCCAGCGGTTACGGTATAGCGCTGCCATCGTTCCCAATGGGAGAGCTATCAGCAACATAATGAATAGGGAGCCTCCGGTCAGCAGTAGCGTATAGGGCAGTTTTTCCATAAACTCTGTGAATACCGGACGATGGGTTAAATAAGATTGTCCAAAATCAAACTGAAGCAACTGAAGCAGCCACTTACCATATTGCACAGGCAATGGTTGATCCAGCCCCAGTTGACTGCGCATATCCATAATTTGCTGATTGGACACAGCTACATCATCGACTCGGAGAATGCTCCGGACGGGATCGCCCGGAACAAGCTTAAGCAGACAGAAGCTCACAAAGGAAAGAATAAGAAAGAACAAAACCAGTTCAAGAAACTTTTTGACGATAGATTTGAACATGCTAGTTTACATCCAGGTTCTGGGTCAGCAAGTAGTATTCACTTTGACTAGTTTCCCAGTTATGTACGTAATCGCGATAGGCCACTACGTTGTTTGGATGAACCAGAAAGGATTGCAGATTTTCTTGGTCAATCAGCGTGACAGCCTTCAGCGCCAGCTTGTTGCGTTGTTCCTCATTCACGGTTGTGTTCAGCTGTGAAATCATACCCGTGAGTTCCGGTACATGCACACGCCCATAATTCAGTGCTCCTTCAGGCATGTAAGCCGCATTCAGAAAATAGCTTGCATCGCCGCGCGGGGCTGTAATGCTACTATAAGTCGCTAAATCCCAATCTTGATGAGCGGCAAGATATTCGTCAATATTATCAACCTGACGGATATCAATCGTAATGCCAAGTTCTTTAGCGTTAGCCTGAATAAGCTGAGAGATGAGTGGAAGCTCCGCTCTCGACTGGTAAGTTAGCAATGTAAGATGAAGCGGCTTGCCGTCGGGGTTCGCAACTTTTCCGTTCTGTACTGTATATCCAGCTTGCTTGAAGCCTTCTCGGGCAGCATTCAAATCAAACTGTTTCGTAATATATTCCGGTGAAAAAGGAAAGTTGGGCAAGAACGGGCCTTGAGCAGGGGTTCCCTGACCAGACATGATACCACTGGCGATCTCATCCCGGTTAATCAGGTTATCAAATGCTTTACGTACAGCCGTCTTTTTCAGATCGTTATTGTTCATATTGTAAATAAGCTGATGTGTTCGCAAACTAGGAAGCGAGTCAACCTTAACGGTAGAATCAGCTTTCAATAGCTCCAGGCTTTCAATTGGCGGGCGATACACAATATCAGCAGTTTTGGCTTGAAAAGCAAGCTGACGTGCATTGGCGTCTTCGTTAAACATGAATTTGGCATGTTTCAACTTTACTTCACCGTTCCAATATTGTTCATTGCGATCTAAATTCAGTTCACTTCCAGCACGGAAGCTGGCAACCTTGAACGGTCCCGTCCCTGATGGGAAGCCATCTGTAGCTGTGGTGTCTATAATAGCGGTATTCGGATGAACCAGCTCAGACACAAATTCTGGGAAAGGCTTGTCTGTCGTAATGGTCAAAATCTGTCCATCCGCATGAATATCACGGATATGTAGCGCATTTTTGACCGATGGATTGAGCTTTAGCGCTCTTTCCAAAGAGGCTTTGACAGCAGCGGCATTGACGGCTTTACCGCTGTGGAAGTTCACACCTGGTCGGATGTTGAAGGTCCAGTGCTGTCCGTCCTTGCTGTCCCATTTCTCTGCAAGCCAAGCTTCCAGCTTGAGATCCTTGTTCACTTTGATCAGTGTTTCACTTACTCCAGCACGAACAGCTGTGTAATTTACATCTGAATGAGGATCTATAGAAGGGCTTTGCACGTTAAACAATAAGGTGACACTTTTATCTTGTGGTGCAGCAGATGGAGAGGGTGAAGCTGACGGAGATGAAGCACAGGCTGCCATCATCACTGCCATTACCGCAGGTATAAATAGTTTAAAATACGAACGCTTAAACAACAGGGAGTCCTCCTTAATAGTAATCGTAATTTTTACGCTTTAATTCATAAATCATATCGTAACCAAATGAAGGAGCTTTGTAAATATGTAATTGATGAATGTGTATGTAAATCCATATAAAAAAGGCTGCATAACCAATAGTGAGATGGTTAGCAGCCTTTAAGTATATTTAGATATGTTTAATTTGGAATGGCAAAAATTTTATGAATTAATGCATGGGTGCTTTGGCAGTGCCATGTTCAACATGAACTCTGCGGATGAAAAACGCAAGGATCAACCCGATCACACTGATGATCATCGCAAAGAAAAATGAATTTTGTGATCCGATTGCCATGGCATTGGCCATTTCATTTACGGATTCAGGCATACTGGATTGGCTCAAATAGCTGTCCATGCCTTTCGAGAGAATGCTTACCGCTACGGCTGTACCGATAGCACCAGCAACTTGTTGGAGCGTGCTCATAATGGCCGTTCCGTCTGGGTATAGATCCATAGGGAGCTGGTTAAGTCCATTTGTCTGAGCTGGCATCATAATCATGGAAATGCCGATCATCAAGCAACTATGAAGCACAATAATGAGTACGAGAGTTGAAGTTGTTGTAATGCCGGACATGAAAAACAAAACAGCGGCCACAATCACAAGGCCTGGAATAACAAGCCATTTGGGACCAAACTTATCGAATAGGGAGCCCATAATGGGAGACAAGAGACCGTTGATAATCCCACCAGGCAGAAGTACCAAACCTGCTGTTAGAGCAGACAGAGCCAGCCCTTTTTGCAAAAAGAGTGGAAGAATCAGCATCGTAGAAAGGATCGTCATCATACATAAGAACACCATAATAACGCCGATCACGAACATAGGATATTTAAACACACGCAAGTTCAACATAGGCTGCTTCATCTTCAACTGACGTACAGAGAACAGTATCAACGATACCAGACCGACAATCACAGGAAGCAGAACCATCAGGCTAGCCCAACCTTCGCCACCTTCTCCAGATTTACTGAAACCAAACACAACACCGCCGAAGCCAATGGAAGACAGGAGGATAGATAAAAGATCAATTTTAGGCTTGGTCGTTTTTGAAACGTTTTGCATAAATAAAATACCGCAAATCAGCGAGAGAACCAAGAACGGAAGAGAAATCCAGAAGATCCAGTGCCAAGACAGATTTTGCAGTACCAGTCCTGCAATGGTAGGTCCCACCGCAGGTGCAAACATAATGACCAATCCGATGATCCCCATAGCCGCGCCTCTCTTTTCAGCCGGGAAAATGATCAAGATGGTGTTAAACATCAACGGCAATAACAGCGCTGTACCAATGGCCTGAAGAATACGAGCGATCAATAGCACTGAAAAAGTAGGTGAAAGTGCAGCAACGAGGCAACCAGCTATTGAGAACAGCAACGACGTAACAAACAGCTGTCTTGTCGTAAAGGTTTGAATCAGCAATCCCGATACAGGTACTAAAATACCGAGTGTCAGCAGATAAGCGGTAGTCAGCCATTGGGCTGTTGCAGTTGTAATATGCAAAATCTGCATCAAATCATTCAGTGCAATGTTAAGTGCCGTTTCACTGAACATTCCAATAAAGCCACTAAGGAGCAGGGCAATCATAATAGGTAGCACCTTGAACGTTTTGGGTTCAGAGGGTGAACTTGTTTGACTCTTTGTACTCATGTTGTTTTTGTTCCTCCAATAAATTAATGGGTATTGAATTATAACGATCGGTCTATATATAATAAACATGTTGTTATTTTTTTGTCAAAGTATAAGTTATAACTACTATATAATGAAGGATGCTGTATATGGCTGCTAAACCCGAATCATACGAGAATATCGTACAAACCGCATCGAAGCTCTTTTTTCATCAGGGATATCACGCGACCGGACTGAATCAGATTCTTGCGGAGAGTGGATCACCGAAGGGCTCACTTTATTATTATTTTCCGCGTGGTAAAGAAGAATTGGCTTTGGAGTGCATAAAAAGAGGGAATGAGTTTATAAAGCAAAAATTAAAACAGACACTGGACGGGAATGATAATCCAGTATTAGCCATTCAGGATTTTATTCGTAATACAGCTGAGGAGGCAGACCGTACCGGCTTTAACGACTTCATGCCGATTGGTTTCTGGGCTGCTGCGGAAACTTCCTGTATTAGTGAATCGCTACGTCATGCCTGTGTGAATACGTTTACAGATTGGCAGCACATCTATATGGAGCGCCTTCAGGATTCGGGCTGGGAAGAGGAAAAGGCACACAGTCTGGCGGTACTTATCATTTCGATGCTCGAAGGTGCATTGATTTTGGCCGTTACGCAACAGAGCAGTGCTCCTATTTATAATATCGTGGATTACATTCCACAGTTGGTCAAATAATCCTGTCTCTTCGATTTTCAATCTCTCCTAATGAGCTCCAACAAGCAACTTTAGAGAGCCGATGTTCTCGTTTTTGAGAACTCGGCTTTTTTGTGGTTTTGGGACGTAATTTTACTCACATTACCAGCACCAAATGATGAAAAGTATGGTAAAATAGAATGAATTTGATTTTGATTTTGCACGAAGGAAGGGTGATAGCAAGTGGCAAAAGCGAAGGTACCCAAACGGCCTACTCGGGATGAATTTGTACTGGAGGAAATCGGGAATCAGCTTGTAGAAGCACAACGAGAGCAATCCGAAGTTGTATTGACCGTATGGGGACGCGAAGAAACAACCCGTGGACAAATTGTTAAAATGGACCCGAGAACAGGAAAGGTTCATGTAGAGAGTAATGGAGAAACGGATAAAGTTCCTTTTATGGATATTATGAGTGTAAATTACCCGAGAGATTAGTTGTTGTGATTACATAAATATAGCAGATAGGGAAGAAAAGAATGACAAAGTTAGAGTCTCCCTTACTGCGTGGGAAAGTAACAATTTACAATTCGCGTATACAAAAACAACCGAGTGGTTTAGCGCCATCGGTTGTTTTTGTATACTGCTGCATGAGTGGGAAGAGAAAGCAACGTTATTGTGTTGGCACTTTCCCTTGTACATGCTTATGTAGCTTTTATCGGGCTGGTATGACTGGAACGTGCTTCGGCTTTCTTAAGCACCTTACGATCAAAAATGAAGGGACCAAACGGCAACAGCGAGGCAATCAAGGCTGCAAGACCTTGTAGTAGCGTTATTTTTCGCAGAATCAGCATGACCACAGTCGCTAGAACATAGGCCACGAACAGTACCCCATGGATCATACCCACCCAGCTTACCATTTGTGGCATTCCAGCTGCGTATTTAAGTGGCATAGCGATACACACAAGCAGCAGATATGAAATCGCTTCAATATTACCAATAACACCAAACATCTTAAAGGCATTTTTGAACATAATACACCTCCTTCTCCTATTGCTTAAAATTTAATATATCCTATAATGCAATGTTATTAAACGGTAGAAAGTTACGATATATCGAATATTTATAGCTGAATCCAAAGGTTATGTCAGAGCTTTCACATGATTGAAGTATCTCCCGCCAATGCTTCATTTCGCTGATTCCAACGTCCCACAGCTTAGCGTCCCCGGAAACGATAATCGTAATTTCGTTTAAATTGTTGAAACAAACAATGGGGCTTAGAAAGATGGCTTGGAGTAAGAAAAAACACTAAGCTGGTGTAGTTCGAAGGCTTAGAATATATTGTTTGCGCGACCCCTATCTGTAAAAAAGCTAGTGTGAAGCCTAAACATTTTGTATGGAAATTCCGATAACAGTTAAATGAATGTCTGTTCATTATAGTGTTAATTTTAAAAGCTGGATTGCAGCAGAAGGGTTTGTAAGCTTGACTTATTAGTTTTGACAAATAAAATTTCCATACTGGTATCAAGGAGAGCTTAGATCATGAATAAAAAACGTTTGCGTCAATGGATGGCTCCGTTCGCAACGGCTACACTGATTTTGAATACGGGATATGGCATTTTGGCACCCGATGCAGTGGCTAGCGCGTTGCCGACTGAGAGGCATAACTCAAATCTGACAGGACTGAATACAGCACAGTTACATACCAAATTAGCAACCGCTCAAGGTCGTCATGTGCCGGTTACTTCAGGCACGAAAGTGACTACGTTAACAAAAGGTTATGGTCAGAACACCTATCTCAACCAAATGCTAAAAGTAATGTCGAGCCAAATGGTTACTGCGAATATCGCGCCGGCAGAGGTAAGCAATCTGACAGCGGTTCCTACAGAAACAACAAAAGTAAATTTGTCCTGGACCAATCCGTCGGACCTTAATTTCGACCATGTAAAAGTGGTTGGTGTCACTAACGATGTGTATGTAGATAATATTAGAAGTAACTCTTATATGTTGAGCGGTTTACAGCCGAATACGACCTATACCTTTCGAGTGAAGACGGTGAATAAGAGCGGAGATGAATCACAAGGTACGACAGTACAGGCCAAAACGGCTTCCATTGATGTCCCTGTAGATAAGACACCTCCAGGAGAGGTAAGCGGGCTTACAGCGACGAATGTCGGATATAACGCTTTTACCGTAAATTACATATTGCCTAAGGATGCTGACCTGAGCCAAGCGATCATCTATTTAAATGGTAAGGAAGTGCAGCGAACTACAGGGACGTCCTATACGTTCAGTGGATTGATTGCCTCCACAAATTATACAGTTCTGGTCAAGACTATTGATAAATCCGGCAACATCTCTGGAGGAATCAGTATTCCGGTTACGACCTCAGCGCTCAGCGTTGATACCGTGCCCGAAGTGACAGGAGCTTCAGTGACATCAGTTAATAACTATAGCGTCACTGTTTCCTGGACGAGACCCAGCGGAATTAGTACAGTCAGTCTGTATAAGGACGGGCAACTGGTAACCGATTCATCAGGATCATCCTATACATTCAACAATCTTTCTTCAGGGCAGGCCTATTCGTTCACGATTAGGTCCAAGCGAAGCACAGGTGCATTGTCCTCCGGTGTGAGACTGACTGCCACAACGGACAGTACGTCCTCCAATTCGTCAGAAGTGTCCAATCTTGAAGTAGATAGCAAAAGTGACACCTGGATCAAAATCACCTACGATATGCCGAGTAAAGCCGACAAGGTGAAGATATATGTTGATGGAGATTATGAGGGAACTACAAGCTCTGAGTCCTATAAAATCACGGATTTGCGAGAAGGACGCTGGTATGAGATTAAGGTCGTGACTGTCAATAGTAATGGAAGAGAATCTAGCGGTGTAAAGATATCAGAACGCACGGATTCGGATGGTTACTATTCTTCTTCTTCATCTAGTTCATCGAATTATGAGAAAGCGAGAGATTTGATGCGAATTGCAGAAAACAGTCTGAATGCCTCGGACTGGCGTTCTGCCAGAGATGCAATCAGTGATCTGCCGAGCGGAACCCGTAAAAGCGATTTGCTGGATCGGTTAGAAGCTATTCGCAATAGAGCGATTGGTACTAGTAGTTCATCATCCGGGACGAGTTCTACTACAACAACAACTTCTGGTACAACGTCCTCATACCCTAACAATGCGGTTTCCTCATATTCAACTTCGTTCACCCTGACACCAGGAGCTAAATCAGCTTATGTCGATGGTCGTGCTACGACGATGGCTCAGGCCCCGCGAATCATAAATGGGGCGACGATGGTTCCGCTGCGCTTTATCAGTGAACGGATAGGTTACGAGGTAAATTATGAAAAGGCGACCAAAAAGATCATTCTGACTCGACCTACAGACGGCAAACAAGTAGTGCTTCAAGTCAAGAATTCTACCCTTGCTGTGTATGAGTTGAACAACTCCCGGAGTTATTCGACGAATATCACAGCTCCGGTTATTGTTAACGGCTACACGCTGGTTCCATTACGAGTGATTAGCGAGCTTTCGGGGTATCAGGTGAACTATAATACTGCATCCAAACAAATTACGATTACAAAATAAATACTTCTACACAAAAAGGGTTCTAGAGTTTTCACTTTAGAACCCTTTTTGTGTATTAGGAAGTGTATGTAGAACAATGACAATCTGTTACTCTGTAAACAAGTTATCTTGATTGAAAAGAATATCGAGTTGCTTAAGCTCGTCACTTGTTAGTCGAACACCCAGAGTTTGAAGATTGGACTCGATTTGATCAGGCTTGGTTGCACCTGGAATAATTAGATCAACGGCTGGACGCGTTAATAGCCAAGCTAGCGCAATCTGTGCAGGATCTGCACCCTTGTCTTTCGCGAATGCTTTGAATCGATCCACGCGTTCCAAATTTGCTAGAAATGCTTCTTTTTGAAATAAAGGATTATTCATTCGTGAAGTGTCATTAAAAACATCATCCTTGTTATATTTACCGGCCAACAGACCTGATGCGAGCGGGAAAAAAGGAATCAGTGAAATTTCGTGCTCTGAACAATAAGGAATAACGTCGGCTTCTGCATGACGGACCAGTAGTGAGTATTCAGCTTGAAGAACATCCAAGTGTTTATCAGCATTAAAAGCCTTAAGCTGCTCAAAACTTAAATTTGAAGCGCCAATGGCTTTGATTTTCCCTGACTTTTTCAGCTCTGCAAGTGTGTCAGCAGCTTCAGCCAGCGGGGTACGGCTGTCGGGAAAATGAAGAAAGAAAATATCAACATAGTCTGTCTGTAATCTCATCAGGCTATCATCCACAGCCTTACGTAATGCAGCTGGGACTGTTGTCGACTTCCAGATGGCCTTGATTAAATTGCGGGTTAGAAGAAGCTTTAGTAGAGAATTACAAGATGTTCACGGCCACCATGTTCACGGATGGCTTAACCGTTTAACTCCTCAGAGTGGCCCATTCCATACAAAAATGCGGTATCAATGAAATTGATTCCTTTTGCAAGGACAGTTCTAATTAATTGTTGGCTTAGAGTATCATCGACTTTTGGATACATCATTGAATTACCTACCACACCTGCTCCAAAACCAAGTTTAAATGCTTTTAATCCTGTTTTTCCTATTGCTATTGTATTGTTCATGTTTATAAACTCCCTTTTGTATGATGTGGAATCCTTGGAGGGACTCTAATGCACATCTTACAACCTGGTGTAAACACTAGGTCAAGCAGAACAATCCAATTTTAAAATAGATTAAGTTTGGGTCTTAAGTGGCAAAAAGTTATGACCAAATTTTTGCCCGGTTTGCAGTTTCAATTCAATCATATCCTTAATTTCCTGAAGTTCTTGCAGCTACTGATCTATCTTTTTTTGGTAATCGTAAAGCCTATCATACCATTCATTATTTGATATGTTGCTCTCATCTAATTGAAGCTGGATAATAGGTTTTAACTCCTTCACCGACATTGGTTGTGTCAGGAGTGTCTTCATTCCGATGCAAAATGATAAAACGCTACTGATATATAAATGTCAGTAGCGTTTTATATCGTTTAAGCATAGAACAAGGAAGAGGCGTATGCCTGATGAAATCGAACTAACCTAGATAGTAGATGATCTTTTTTTAAAAATTTGACGATCATATCGGTAATGACCTGAGTGGAATTTTAATACTTACCTGTCCGCCGCCTGTCTGGGTGGAGTTGGTGATGATCAGCTTTCCACCATGTAGGTTGACAATGTATTTTGTTATATACAGGCCCATCCCGTAATGCCCGCTTAATCTTCTGGACGAGTCACCCATATAGAACTGCTCGGCGGCCTGTTTGAGGCCTTCTGGAGAGAAGCCTGGGCCTTCGTCTAAGATGCTGAACCGAATGCAGTCTTCCACAGACTCTACGGTCAGCTGGATCTCGCTATATTCAGGCGCCTGATCTACCGCATTAGAAGCAACATTCATAATGGCTCGCTCAAGTAGAACTGGGTCTGCATACAGCGTCTTAGGGAGGTTATATGCAGCGAATGCTACAGATATTTTTTTGACAGCAGCCAAGGCTATTATCTGATCTTTCACTTTCGTTAAATAGAAGTCAGCATCCATCGTTTCCGCCCGCAGGGTGACAAGCGTTTCCGCTTTTGAAATTTCAATAAGAGTCTTAATATACTGCTCCATCTGTCTGGTGCTTTCCGATATATAATCCGTATAGTTCTTTTGCTCTTCGGACTGATCGGTCTCGGACAGCAGCTCTACGTTTCCACGAACGATAGTGAGTGGTGTTTTGACATCGTGTGCCAGGGCGGATATTTGCTCGCGACGTGATCTTTCCAGATTCCACTGTTTGTGAAGCGAAGTCTTTAACGTTTCTTTCATTTTATCCATGGAATGCAGCACCTGATCGATCTCCATCACGCCACTGAATTCGATTGAGAAGTCCAGATCCTGTGCTTGAATTTGCTTGGTGGCCTGCTGCAACCCACTCATCTTACGTGCCAGCTTTCGTCCGAAGGAGGAAGCCAGCAAGGCACCTCCCCCCAGAAAGGCGATACAGAACACGGCAAAAAAGGACAATTCCGCGTTCGGCAGGTATTGACGCAGGATAGGAAGTTCAAACTGAGCCGAGACAGAATAGCGCATCACAGTAACTTTATCATTATGTGAGACTTTTACATAGTTATAGGGAAATTGATAAGCAGTATCGTTCTGCTGCGTAACACTCCAAGCAGTTTGAGCCTGCTTTTCAGAAAGGTTTCCCTCATTGAGGCGGCCTTCCGAAGTGAATGATGCGTATTTATACAGTTTCTGCCGAGAATCCGGCTGTAGGGTCTTGCCAGCTTCAATGATTGTCTTGTCCTCCCGCACCTGATTCTCAGCATAGTTCGCGGGGAGAATGGTCCCACAAGACATCAGGACATAGAAGATGAGAACCAGGAACAGAGCGAGCGCAATCGTCCCGATACAGAACATAACTAAATAACCCAGAAAAATGGTTCGTAGTTTGGTTGTCTTGCATGTTTGCTGTACTTTGGTTACTTCCATCGGTACCCGATCCCCCAAACCGTCTCCACTGGCGAAACCTCTACTTTGCCAAGCTTAGCTCGGATATTTTTAATATGCTCCACGATGGTGGCGGAATCGCTGTCCCCATCCAAGCCGAAGACAGCTTCGTAAATCTGCTCTTTAGGGAACACCTGTCCCCAGTTCAGGGCTAGAAACTTACATATCTCATATTCGCTTTTGGTAAACGGGACTACAACATTCTGAACGGTGATTTCCTTGCCGGACAGATTGAAATGAACTTCCCCGATGCAGAATACATTACGCCGTTCACGATTCTCCCGTCTGAGATGGGCGTTGATTCTTGCACGCAACTCTCCAGCACCAAACGGCTTGACAATATAATCGTCCGCCCCTTCCCCAAGCCCTAACATCACATCGTTCTCCATGGATTTTGCGGTGAGGAACAGGATCGGGCAGTCTATTTTGCTGCGAATTTCCCGACAGAGTGTGAACCCGTCCATGGTAGGCATCATCACGTCAAGCAGGATGAGGTCAAAGGCTCCAAGCTGCATGGTGAGAACCTGTGGGGAGTCGGAGACCACCGTGACAACATGGCCATCTTTCTGCAAAATATTTTGAAGGAGTGCCAAAACGGCGGGTTCATCATCAACGGCCAACAAGTTTGCCATGCTTAATTCACTTCCCTTGCTTTCTTTACTCTAGTCTTTATTCCGACGAATTGTGTCCTTCCCAACGACAAATCCATAATCCTAATAATACCATGATGACTACGGTCCCTACTACGCAATATCTGACTCCCGAATTAAGCCGTATAGCTTCAGGAATAGATACTGCTGGGTTTATACCGTATTGCACCCAGATCGTGATGAACCGGGCAGCCCAAGCAGAAGGGATGAATATCCAATTATGATCCCCCAGCCCTGTAAGAAGCAAAGCGGACAATAGACTCTCCATAATGCCTAGACCGATGGAAGCTCCCTTGCCGAACCGCAAACTAATGAAAAAATGCAGAAAATAGAGGAATACACTGGACATAAACAGAATGCAGGCAGCCAACACATAAAACTTCAAGCCATACGGTGACTCTCTCATAAGATATATATAGCCAGCCCCAAAGCCACCGGAGGCAAGCAGCACACTGCCAAATCCCAAGATCAGGAGCAGGCTGAGCTTGCTCAGGAAAGGTAGCAGCTTCACTGGCGAGATCAATAGCTGCTGGAAATTGCCAGCGACTGCCTCCTGCTCAACAGCAATGGAGCAGACAATACCAATCATGGTAGGAAGAACTACGGCCAAGACCTGCAAATAGCCGTCCACCTTTGAAATCGGTGAATATGGAGTAAAGGAATAGTAGGCTAGAAAGATTGCTATGCCTAAAAGCGGCACAAACAGTTGCACAAGCAGTAAGGGCTGCCTTCTAAGTTTAAGCACATCGGATTTCAGATAGCGGAAAAAAGAAATCATCTTATTTAGCCTCCCGCTTGCGGAAGGACATCGCCGTCAGTATCGACAGAATTATAAACAGGCAGATTGTGATCACTAGGCCGGGCACAATCACGCCTTTATCCAAAAGCGGATCTCCTGAAGGAACGGTAAGCCCATTAGGTAGCACTTTAATGACGGCGCACATTAATCGGGCTGGAATAGCATAAGGGACCGCCCACCACACAGAGGACGTAGCGAACAAAATGGTGCAAGATACGTTGCCCAGCATGTTAATAATTAGAGTGGCAAACATGCCTATTCGGTCCGTCAGGAACAGGCAAAGTGGAACTTGCCACAAAAAGGTGATGAAGAGGATTAGAGTTGCAGCAACGCTTCCTGCTAGTGTCACGGAAGTTGAGAATACGAATCCGCCAAGAGTTATCCCTATAAATAGGACAATAAAGGAAACCATTAAGAGTCTTACGCAACCCCCGATTTTACCGTACCATACCTGAGCCAAATCTACAGCCATGCCGAGGACAGCACGGTATTTCAGCTTCTTGCCATCCTTTTGGATCACTCCTGAGCACATTAAGGTGAGAGTACCTGGCAGCAGCATGAAATACCACCAATTGTAGCTGGCGCTTTGGAGCATACGTCCCCCCATGAGTACGGTACACAGAAGAAGAGTAGCGATGGGGGCAAGCCAGACCAACTTTTTTGTGAAGGTACGCTTTAATTTTAGATGTTCGGCGGCTATATATTGCTGCATCCTACTCATCCCCTTTTCGGTATTCCTGTGCAATCTGCATGAACAACGATTCCAGGTTTTGCCCTGGAGTGACCGCCTCTTGATAAGCTAATACGCCACCGGCAATGATACCGACATGGTCAACGATTTGTTCGACTTCGGATAAAATATGGCTGGAAAGAATTACGGTAATTCCTTGCTTCGGGAAGGAGCGAACCAACTCGCGTTGCTCCTGAATACCAATGGGGTCTAGTCCGTTGGTTGGCTCATCTAAGATCAATAGCTTGGGATGATTGAGGAGAGCAATGGCAATGCCCAGCCGCTGTTTCATACCCATCGAGAACTGGCCCGAGCGCTTTTTCCCGGTATGGGTCAAATCAACAATGTTCAGCACTTCATCAATCTGCGAATCAGGCAATCCCAGCAACGTTGTACGAACTTTGAGGTTCTCTCTAGCTGTCAAATTCTCATAGAGTGGAGGGGATTCGATCAGTGCGCCGATCTGAGCAAGATCTTTTCGGGACCAGGGTTTTCCTTGAAATAAAATCTCACCGGATGTCGGGCGTAGCATACCGGTTAACATTTTCAAGGTGGTTGATTTTCCAGCCCCATTTGGACCAAGTAGTCCATAGACGGAATTCTCCTGAATAGACAGTGTGACGTTGTTCACCGCCTGTTGTCGTCCGAAGGTTTTGCAGAGATTTTTAGTCTGTAAAATAATGTTATCCATATCAGTTCATCCTTTTCATTTGTTCTGACAACTACTTTAAAGATCAATTCTAAGAACTTTATAAGGATTTAAAATATTAATTTCAAACTTTATGCATTCATGCACTATTCGCTATAATGGATACAGTGATGTAGGAAAGGGATGTAATCATGAAGAAGGTCATCGTAATCGGATCAGGAATTCTGGGGGCATCGACAGCATACCATCTAGCAAAAATGGGTGCTAATGTCATTATTGTAGATCGTAAAGATAAAGGACAGGCTACTGATGCCGCTGCTGGCATTATCTGTCCCTGGCTATCACAGCGACGCAATCAGGCTTGGTACCAGCTAGCCAAAGCGGGAGCACGTTTTTACCCTGGGTTGATTGAAGAACTCAAAAGCGAGGGAGAAACAGAAACTGGCTATGCTCAAGTGGGGGCTCTCAGTATTCATGATGATTTGGAGAAAATCAAAAAAATGGAGAAGCGGGCACACTTACGACAAGCGGATGCACCGGAAATCGGTGAAATTACCCGGCTAAATGAAAAAGAAACCCATGAACGGTTTCCTTTGTTAGTAGAAGGTTATCATTCTGTTCATATTAGCGGTGCCGCCCGAATAGATGGGCGTGCGCTGCGGGATGCGTTGGTCCGATCAGCACAAAAAAACGGGGCGGTCCTTATACAAGGAAATGCTACGCTTCAATATGAGTCTGACCATGTAACGGGAGTAGTGGTCGGTGCACGAAGCTTCTCGTCTGACAAGGTCATTGTTTGTGCAGGTGCATGGGCAAATCAACTACTGTTGCCCTTGGGCATTCATTTTAAGGTTAGTTATCAAAAAGCACAAATTATGCATTTGCAGGTTCCTAATAGGCAAGACACAGGCACTTGGCCTGTAGTCATACCGCCTTCTGATCAATATCTGCTGGCTTTTGATAAACAGAAGATCGTAATAGGGGCGACTCACGAAAATGAAATCGAAGGTTACGATACGAGAGAAACAGCAGGGGGGATGCAGGAAATTCTGGATAAAGGTTTAGAATTGGCCCCTGATTTAGCAAACAGCACTTTTCAGGAGGTAAGAGTTGGTTTCCGTCCTTTTACACCCGGTTTTCTACCGGTGATCGGAGCTGTTCCAGGCTGGGGTGGTCTTATAGCGGCAAATGGGCTTGGAGCATCCGGGTTGACCATGGGCCCCTTTATTGGAAATCAGCTGGCAAAGTTGGCACTTGGAATGAATTTAGATATCGATATCAATGATTATGATATTCGAAAAGCAATAGATGAAAGTTGATTCTTGACTGAGGAGAACAATATATATACTGAAAAAGTCGCCATATTGGCGACTTTTTGTTTTAGTGCATATTCATTTTATACGTCATTCATCATGTCATTGAGATGCGAATTCTCCAACGATTGTGTTAGGGTTTGCATGTTTTTCAAGTAGTCGATTTTATAGATACAGGAATAGATCACATTTAATACATAGTCAAAAGCAATTTGCGACGAAAATGTACCAATCTTGGCATGTTTTACTTCATCATTAGGCACCCGGATACAGATATTAGAGAGTTTGGCCAATTCACTTTGATTGGTTGCTGTAATTGTGATAAAAGGGATATTTTCATGTGCGAAATGCCGTGCTGCTTTTAAAAAAATCGGCGACTTTCCGTGATAAGTTAAAAACACAGCGCAGTCCTGTGTCGTAAGATTAGCCGTATGGTAAGCCCATTCAGACAGCTCCGTAGCTATAACCACATACTTGTTTATTTTTACCAATTTATTTTGAAAACTTTTCGCACGGATTTGTGAATCGCCCAACGCATATATAAAGATCCTTTTCGCTTGATCCAGCAATAGGGCTGTTTGCGACAATGAATCATCATCCATGAATGTAAAGTTTTTTTCAATCGTTTCTTTCATTAATTCTGCAATTTCTTTCGCCACTTGAAGTGGGGATTCATCATAACCGAAGGGATAGTTGGGGTCTACATTGGAAATGTTCTGGGTGTTCTGCTGAAACTCCCGAGCAAGTTTGATTATAAACTCCTTGAAGCCTGATAGCCCAAGTTTATGTGTTAATCGATTAATTGCGGAATGCGAAGTATACGTTGCCTTTGCAAGCTCCTGAATATTTAAGTGCAGGATACTTTCCTTATGAAGCAAAATATAGGATGCAATGCTTTTTTCGTTTGGTGTAAAGTTTTGCATTTCTGATAATTGTATTAGTATTTTCAACAGGTTCACCCCGGCTCAATTGAATAAAACGTTCGAAAAATAATATGAAATAAACATTTTGTTTAAAAATAAACAACCATTTTTAAAAATAATCGGTTGAATGTACCATTTTGGTGGCGAATCCTTTACGATCAACGTTCTTCTTTTATAATAAATGAAAAAGAGCCTAAGGGGGAAATAATATGCTTACCATTGGTTATATTGGAAATGGGAAAAGCACGAACCGTTATCATCTTCCTTTTTCATTGAACAGAGCTGAATTGAAAGTGAAGACGATATATGCCCGTAATCTAGATAAAAGGGAGTGGAAAAAAATCCCTGAAGTGCTGTATACAGATAATATAGAATCTTTAATGAACGATAAGGAGATTCAGTTGATTGTTATCTGTACACCTGTAGAATCCCACTACTCTTATGCGAAAATGGCGCTAGACCACGGGAAAAATGTACTTGTTGAGAAACCTTTTATGTTAACCAAAGAAGAAGCCGTGTCGATCTTCCAATATGCTAAAGAGAAAAATCTGGTTATACAATGCTATCAGAATAGACGTTACGATTCGGATTTCCTCACTACCCAGAAGGTTATTGAATCAGGAAAGCTTGGAGATTTACTGGAGGTGGAGATGCATTACGATTATTATCGCCCTGAGATCCCGAACTCCACTTCTCATTTTTCCAGATATAACAGTTACCTATATGGACATGGCGTTCATACCATTGACCAGGTTCTTTCCTATTTTGGAAAGCCGGACACAATCCATTATGATGTTCGTCAATTGCTGGGTACTGGGAGAATGAATGATTACTTTGATCTGGATTTTTATTATCCCTCGCTCAAGGTATCCATCAAATCCAGCTTTTTTCGCTTAAAAGAGCGGCCGGGTTTTGTTGTATACGGCAAAAAAGGCGTTTTTTTAAAGCAAACGAAGGATCGTCAGGAGGAGCATCTGAAATTATACTATCTGCCTAAGGGACACTCCGATTTCGGCATCGACCAGCCCGAGCATTACGGCATCTTAACATATCTGGATGATAAAGGCGAGTATCATGAAGAAAAAGTCGTTTCTGAAAAGGGAGACTATGCTCGAGTATATGACGATATCTATCAGTCGATCGTACTTGGTAAAGAAAAAGTGATTAAAGACGAAGAGACGATAATTTGTATGGAAATACTTGAAAAAGGTATAGAGGAGTGCAACTAAAATGAAGTTGGGAATTGTCGGAGCAGGGATGATCGTAGGGGATCTATTGAGCTTTATTCAGGATATCCCGACTATTTTATTAAAGGCAATTTGTTCTAGACCTAGTCATGAGGAAAAATTACTGGATTGGCAACATAGATATGGAATCTCTCAGATTTATTCGGATTACAGCGAGATGCTGATGAATCGTGAAGTGGATACAGTTTATATCGGGCTGCCTAATCATCTTCATTATTCATATGCCAAAGAAGCATTATTGAGTGGCAAACATGTCATTTGTGAGAAGCCGTTTACTTCCAATTTGCAAGAATTCCTAGAGCTAAAAGAAATTGCTCAGCAAAGAAAACTGATATTGGTGGAAGCCATAACAAATCAATATTTGAAAAATTATTTGTCCATGAAGGAGTATCTACCTAAACTGGGTGAGATCAAAATCGTTGAATGCAACTATTCTCAATACTCATCTCGGTATGAAGCCTTCAAAGCGGGGATAATCCAGCCTGCGTTTAATCCAGAAATGTCTGGTGGAGCCTTGATGGATATTAATTTATATAATATTCATTTTGTTGTTGGATTCTTCGGGAGCCCTAAGAAAGTGGAGTATTGGGCGAACATGGAGCGTGGAATTGATACTTCAGGAATGCTGCTGCTTGATTACGGTGATTTCAAGTGTGTCTGCATAGGTTCAAAAGATAGTACGGCCCCCAATGCCGTGAACATTCAAGGCAATAAGGGCCATATACACATGGCAAGTTCAGCTAATATATGCGACTACTTTGATTACACTGCGAATAAGGAAACGCCAATTCGGGTGGACTTTAAAGATCATTCGCATCGAATGTATGACGAATTCGTTGAATTTGACCGTATCATCCGAGAAAACGATTTGGAAAAAGTTTCGGATATGCTTGAACATAGTGAAAAGGTCATGAAGGTCATCGAGGAGGCCAAGCAGTCCGCCAATCTTGTATTTGGCCCTGATCCACTTTCACTGTGTTCAACCCCTAAATTTCTAAATGATAATTGAATGTTTTAACTTATATGTCTATTAATGAAGAAATCAAGCATATTTATCAATGGCAAGCATTCTGTATCAGCCATCTCTGCCAAGGAGGAGCGGGTACGCTTTGAATTGATCCAGCTGATGCACAACCTGGTCAAACGTCAGGTGTGAGGTAGAAATCCTGCCTTTTGCTGCTTCCGAGTAGATCGGGGCCATTTCGTACAGCCCTCTCCCGCGCCTGCTACAGACCGGGGTGAGACGCTGCTGCCGAATTGGGCTTGAAGACCGAAGACCGCCTAAATAATGTTGGGGAATTCGTCGGCGTTCCAGGTTTAATAGGAAACTCGCTGCGAAGTTAAACGAAGCATACCGAAAAAGGGACGGCCCAAGGCCGTCCTTTTTTCTTCTTCACCGATCGGTCCAGATACTCAGTCATTCATGACCTGGTCGTATTTTTCTTTCAATCGCTTAATGTCCGCTCTTGGAGGAGCCCCAAACATTCGGGAGTATTCGCGGCTGAATTGGGAGGAACTCTCGTATCCGACCCTGAAAGCGACGTCTGCGGCGTCCGCCGATTCAGCTAATAAGAGACGGCGGGCTTCCTGGAGTCTCAGCTGTTTTTGGAACTGAATTGGGCTCATGGCGGTTACCTCTTTAAAATGCCGATGGAACGAAGAAACACTCATGCTGGCGGTGTCTGCAAGATCTTCGATCCGAAAAGACTGGTCCCAATTCCGGACGATATAGTCAATAGCATCTCGGATTCGATAGGTGCTGCTTCCTTCGACTGCAATCTGAGCCAATTCGACGCCATAAGGTCCCTGCACTGGAGAAAAGAACGGGTCTTTGATCTAATTCTTCAAGTCATAATCCAATCATGAGGAAATCTCTTTTGTTAAAGTAAATAATTGAGATGAGAAATCGTATTTCTCCGCAATATTAAAATCCTGTCCCGCCTTATAAGGCGGGGTGAGTATAAGTCCAATGTTCATTAACTCGCTGCCGGTAAAACGTTGGCCCAGCTCTTCCACAAAATATACTGCCATTTCGTCCAGCCCGACTAGCTTTAGTCGTAAAAAAGCTTGATTCGGACGCGAGAGCACCTGGTACCAACCGACGAGAGCATGCTCACATTCTGCATCAATGACCATCCAGGCAGTCTCATTTTTTTCAAAGGGACTTAGCAGACGATAAAAGGTTCCCTGTGTAATTAATCGTCGGTGACGTTTATACACTTGTATTTGTTTTTTAATTACATCGCATTCTTCTTCGGACAAAGCCAATGGGTCAAGTTCATAACCGAATATACCAAAGTAGGCGACATTGGATCTGGTTTGCAGCGGTGCGGTTCTGCCTACCTGGTGGTTCGGGATGGTTGACACATGAGCTCCCATACTGCTAAGCGGATAGGCCATGGATGTACCATACTGAATCTTCAGACGTTCTATAGCCTCACTATCGTCGCTTGTCCATGTTTGCGGGGCATAATAAAGCATCCCAGGATCAAACCGTCCTCCACCGGAAGCACAGGACTCAAACAAAATCTCAGGATGTTCGGTAATCAGCCTCTCATATAAAGCATATACACCCAAGACATAGCGGTGAAAAAATTCGCCCTGTCTTTCCTTGCCCAGAGATAACGAATAGGCTTCTGAAATACAGCGATTCATATCCCATTTTACGTATTCGATCCGAGCAGAAGAGAGCACGTCATCCATTAACTTAAACAGGTAATCCACAACAGGCGGTTGGGAATAATCAAGAACATATTGATGGCGTCCATGCTTGCGTTGACGGCCGGGTGTTCCCACAACCCAGTCTGGATGCTCCCTCATAATATGAGAGTCGGAGTTAACCATTTCCGGCTCAAACCAAAGACCGAATTTCATCCCGAGCGCATTGATCTTCTTTGCCAAATTCGAGATCCCGTTCGGTAGCTTTTCAGGATTTTCAAACCAGTCACCGAGGGAAGAGGTATCATTGTTTCTTCGACCGAACCAGCCGTCATCCAAGACAAAGAGTTCAATCCCCAGTTCACCTGCTTTTTTTGCCATATCAACTATTTTCTGCTCAGTAAAATCAAAATAGGTCCCCTCCCAGTTATTGATCAATACAGGTCGTTCCCGCTCGGTCCAACTACTGCGAATTAAGTGTTTATTGTACAGGCTATGGTATGCTTGGCTCATGCCATTTAAACCGCTCTCAGAATAGACCAGAACTGCTTCAGGCGAATAAAAACATTCTCCTGGCTTCAGGGTCCAGCAGAATTTGTCAGGATGAATGCCGATCATCAATCGGGTAGTTGAATAGCTGTCCACTTCCGCCTGAGCAAGAAAGTTCCCGCTGTAAACGAGATTAACCGCATACACTTCTCCTTGGTGTTCCTGTGATCCGGGTTTGGCAAGCGCCAGAAATGGGTTGTGAACATGACTACTAATTCCTCGAGTGCTCCCAATCGACTGTAGCCCAGGTCTCAATGGTGTACGCTCCACATGACGTTCCCTACCCCAAGCCCCTGATAAATGAATAATTTCATATTCGGAGTCAGGGAGATCAAGACTCAGGCTCATTAGACGGTTGACTCTCAGTGGATTATTCCCGGAATTCATTATGGATACGGATCTCGTGATCACGGGCAGTTCGCTGAAGATGGTGTAAGCAAGCACGGCCACCGCTCCTGTAAGAGAATCGGTCAGCGTTATGAGGAGTGTCGCTGCTTCATGCGCTTCCTTACAAAACGTAGCTGGAAGATGGGGGATTTTAGGCTTCTCAGCGATTATCTCGTAACGGTCATAAGTGAACTCCATTATATGAGATCCATCCTCCTGTATGATCTCAATTGCTGGCTCTCGAAAGTCTCCACTTCCCGCAGAAGGAAATTCCTGCTTAATACTTTCCAACGATGTCACCAAGTCACTATCAAACTCACCGACAGACACGGGACGGTAGCTTCGCTCGATAAAACGGTCATATTGACCCAGGTACTCTATTTTTTTGCCGTAATATAAATGCTCCAATTGCCCGTTCTCCATGACACGGAAAAGATAACTGCAGTATTTGTTCGTTAAGTGAAATGTCCGTTCCTTTTGGTTAACTTGTAGACTAGCCATGTACATAGCCCCTTTCAAAATATGTCGAACCACTTGAAAGCGTTATTATTGAATCAGCATAACAAAGGTAGTGATAGAAAATACATGACTTTTTTTAAGTCGAATATAGGAAAAACAAAGAATCTTACAAAAAACTATAGTTTAGAGCTAAACCTTTTCTGGATATTTGTCATCCTTAACTTATGCTATACTGATAAATTAACAAGCATAGGTTCTTTATTTGGGAAAATGGGGAGGATGCCAATGGGCGAGAATATGATTCAATATGTTGATACGTATACCAGTTCAGAGCATAAAAATATATCAGATTTGATTTTATATAACTGTGGCACAGAGCTCTGCTTATCCAATCAGGATTTTGGACCCATCGCCCGCGATTTTAATCTGGTTCATTTTGTGCTAAAAGGACGAGGTAAGTTGGTGATTGACAACAAAAATTACGATATAGGAGAAGGACAGGCTTTTTTAATTCCGGCCAATAGGGTAGCTTATTACCAGGCGGATGAAGCCGAGCCTTGGGAGTACTGTTGGGTCGGCTTTATGGGCATTAAATCCGACATCTACCTGCAGAACATATCACTTCCAAGCCAGAACCCTTATGTAATCGATATTGAAGATATTACGTTCTTTCATTCCACGATTCTTGAGATGTTGCGGATCGGAGATAACACACTTTCTTCATCGTTGGCTATACAGGGGTATTTATTCCATATTCTCGCCAAACTTGTGCACGACTTGGGAGAAACGATGTCGGTAAAGAAGCAGCTTCCTTATTCGGTTCAAGCGATAAACTTTATTGAGAAAAACTACATCAGCGGCATCCAGATTAGTGAAGTAGCGGAGTACCTCGGTCTACATCAGAATTATCTGACCTCCGTTTTCAAACTTGAGACTGGTGAAACGCCTAAACAATATCTGATAGACCTCAGGATTAAAAAAGCGTGCGAACTGCTGCAACATACAGACTATTCGATTCAGGTCATATCAAATTCGGTCGGCTATACCGATCAATTGACCTTTTCACGAGCTTTTAGAAATGTAATGAGTATATCTCCCAGTGCGTATAGAAAACAATTTCTTTGATTTTGCTATATTAATCTATAAAAATATTTGTATTTAGAAGCGGTTTTTTTTGCTATCGTAAAACTGTAGATTTTTTCCTGCATGGCATATTTAACAATTGTAGGAAGAGTACTTTTTACGGGAGGAGAATTCCGCACGTGGATTTCATTATTGCTTTTATTCCAGCCGTTGGCTGGGGAGTTATGCCGATATTGGCACATATAACAAAAGCCAGTCCCCGAGAACAGCTGACAGGTACCGTGATTGGTGCTGTGCTGTTTGCCCTGTGCTTGTATATCATTCACCCTACCTCATTAGCACCGATTCATTTTGTGGTAAGTTTTATATCTGGTATTTTCTGGGCTGCTGGACAATTGCTTCAGTTTCAAGCTTTTCAAAAAGTAAGCGTATCGATCGCCATTCCTGTGATTTGTGGTCTGCAGTTGATAGGGACGACGCTATTTGCCGCACTTATTTTGGGTGAATGGATAACAGGGTACCAATATGGGATAGGCGTTGGTTCTCTTCTGTGTATATTGGCAGGGGTTCTGTTAACCAGCTATCAGGGCAAGTCTGCTGGGTTGTCCAAGCCTTTGCCGGTACCCATTATCATAATGTTGGTTTGCTCGGGGTTAGCTTTAAGTAGTTATGTCGTTATTAATCAGTTCTTTCATATATCGGGACTATCCGTCATTCTGCCGCAATCGCTCGGTATGCTATGCTCAGCCATGGTCATGAACCTGAAGGGCAAAAAGCGGCTACGATTCTCTCTGGTGGTTCGCAATTTACCTACAGGATTGGTTTGGAGCATCGCGAATCTAGCATTATTTATTTCCAACGGGCTGATCGGCATGGCGGCTAGTTTTCCGATCTCTCAAGCGAGCATTGCGATTGCTTGTGTTGGCAGCATTTTAATATTTAAGGAAAAGAAGAGTTTAAAGCAATGGATAGGGATACTTGCGGGAATTACAGTACTTATGATTGGAGTAGGAATGATTAGCTTGCTTAAGCCTTAAGGAATCGAGACCCTGTCCTTTGAGTAACGAAAAGAGCTTATCCATCTATGGGGTACGCTTTTTGGGGATTGACAGAGGTATGGCTGCATGAGAAAATGTACGCGCGTACATAAAATGATTTGGAGGTGGGTAATATCGTTTCGCGCAAGGAAGTAGCAGAACTTTCCGGCGTGTCTGAAGCGACGGTATCTCGGGTCTTGAATGCAGTAGGTCCTATCAAAGAGGATACGCGGAGAAGGGTTCTGGACGCAGCTAATCAGCTTGGATATGTACCCAGTGCGCTGGCTCGTAACTTTGCCCGAAGTAAGAGTGGCCATCTTGGTGTAGTTATGCCTTATGTCCCGAAGGCGCACCTGTTCTCAGCCTATTTTTTCTCTGAGATGCTGAGCGGTATCGGAAACAAGGCCAGAGACAGCGGGCTCGATCTGCTTCTATTGTTCCGAAAGCCGGGGGAACGTATTGATTACAGTAGTCTTTTCCGCCAGCAAAGAATCGATACCTGTATCATCCTTGGAGCCAGGGATGACCACGATGAGGAGGAAGCTCTAAAGAGACTTCAGGAAGAAGGACGTCCGTTCTGCGTCATGAATCACCATTTTGAAGGGCAATCGTTCTGTGAAGTGGATGCAGACCATGTAGAAGGCAGCCGGGCGGCTGTAAGTCACCTCATCGAGCAGGGATACAAGCGGATTGCCTTTCTCAACGGCCCGGACATCTATTCCAACAGTACTGAGCGATTGAAGGGTTACCGTACCGCGCTTCAGGAGGCCGGTATTGAATATGACCACGATCTGCTTCTGGAAGGTAATTACAGCCGTCGAAGCGGGCTCGAAGCCTCAGCTATAATCGCAGACAAATTGAATGATATTGATGCTGTATTTGCGGCGAACGACCGGATGGCCCTCGGGGTAATGCAGGGTCTCCGTGAGCGCGGACTGGCAGCTGACCGGTTTCCGGCGTTTGTAGGCTATGACGATTCGGATGCGGCTGAGATGGCTGTTCCGCCGCTAAGCAGTGTCCGCGTACCTTTTTATGAGATGGGGGAGCTTGCAGCCTCGAAGCTTATACCCGATTCTCTGAATCTTATTCCAGCCTTGGAACTAACCGGGCGCGACTCGATAAGAGAACTCCTGTCCACAGAGCTGATTATCAGGGCGTCATCCATTCGTCCATAACACCATTCGTCAAAAATTCGTTGAAACTCAGACCCATAAGGAGGATCACGACATGTCTAATCGTCTTCGTATCGGAATGGTTGGCTACAAATTTATGGGCAAGGCTCACAGCAACGCTTACCGTAGTCTACCCATGTTCTTCCCAGATGCCCCGCTGCAGCCAGAGATGTCTGTTATCTGTGGACGCAACGAGCAGGGGGTTCAGGCAGCTGCCCGCCAGTACGGCTGGACCGAAAGTGTTACGGATTGGCGTGATCTAGTTAAACGTAACGATATTGACCTCATTGACATTAACGCCCCGAGTAATGCCCATAAGGAAATTGTCGTTGAGGCAGCCCTTCATGGCAAGCATCTATTCTGTGAGAAGCCACTTGCGCTCTCGCTGGCGGATTCACGTGACATGCTGCAGGTAGCAGAGGAAGCAGGGGTCAGACATATGGTAGGCTTCAACTACCGTTTTTCTCCGGCTGTCCAGCTGGCTAAGCAGCTAGTCGAGAGCGGACGCCTAGGCAAAATTTATCATTTCCGTGCCTTCTTCCTTCAAGACTGGATCATGGACCCGTCCTTCCCCCTGGTATGGCGGCTGCAAAAAGAAGTGGCCGGTTCTGGCTCTCATGGTGATCTTGGCGCCCATCTGATTGATCTCGCTCGCTTCTTGGTCGGCGAGTTCCATGAAGTGATCGGCATGAGCGAGACATTCATCAAACAGCGCCCGTTGGCTTTGGAGATGAGCGGGTTGAGCTCCAAAAGGAGTACTGAAGCAAATGCTCCGATGGGAGAAGTGACAATCGATGATGCCACGTTGTTCCTGGCACGCTTCGCCGGAGGTGCGCTGGGCAGCTTCGAGGCCACACGTTTTGCTGCCGGACATCGGAGCACAAATTCATTCGAGATCAACGGTAGCCTAGGCAGTGTGCGGTTTGACTTTGAACGAATGAACGAACTGGAAGTGTATTTCACACAGGATGAGGAGGACGTTCAGGGCTTTCGCCGCGTACTCGCCACCGATCCGGCACACAAGTACTCCGAAGCCTGGTGGCCTCCAGGACATACGATTGGATTCGAACATACCTTCACCCATGAGATGCTTGAGATGTTGAGTGCCATCTCTGAAGGACGGCAACCGTCGCCGAACTTCCACGACGGTGTTGCTTGTCAGGCTGTGCTTGAAGCGGTAGAACGATCCATAGAGGAACGCCGCTGGGTATCCATTGAAGAAATGTAGTATAACAATACATTCCGAAAGGTGAGTGGATTACAGATGCGCAAGGCACTGATTGTATGGGGTGGATGGAACGGACATGAGCCGGAGCAGGTGGCGGCCATTTTTGAACGCATTTTGAAGGAAGAGCAGTTCGAGGTGGAAGTGTCTAATACCCTGGAAGCCTACCAAGATGCTGAGAAACTGCTTGACCTGGACCTGATCGTTCCAATGTGGACCATGGGACAGATTGAGCAGGAACTGGTCAATTATGTTTCAGCTGCGGTTCAAAGCGGCGTAGGTCTCACAGGCTGCCATGGCGGCATGTGTGATGCCTTCCGGAACAATGTGGACTGGCAGTTTATGACAGGCGGGCAATGGGTTGCGCATCCCGGCAATGACGGCGTAGAGTACATGGTGAACATGAAGCGCGGCTCCAGCCCACTTCTAGACCATATTGAGGATTTTCAGGTCAAAAGCGAGCAGTATTACCTCCACGTAGACCCGGCAGTTGAAGTGCTGGCAACCACACGCTTTCCGATCGTACCAGGCCCTCATTCAGCCAATGGGCCAGTGGATATGCCCGTTGTATGGACGAAGCGCTGGGGGAACGGCCGCGTCTTCTACAATTCGCTGGGCCATCACGCAGATATCATAGATATGCCTCAAGTGACCGAGATGATGCGCAGCGGGTTTCTGTGGGCAGCAGCAGGCAAACAGGCGGTGGCCAGCCGGGGCAGCTCTCTGGCAGAGGCTTATACAGGCATGACAGACAACCAACAGCGGTAATAAAAGAATGCCATTATCCATTTTTTCTGAAGAAGAAGGGAGTCTAGGCATGAACAAAATGAAAGTAGGCATTATCGGGTGTGGTAAAATTAGCGGAATTTACATGGAAAATTGCCATCGTTTCGACATTCTGGAGCTGTACGCAGTAGCGGATCTGGACCAAGGTCGGGCAGAGGAGCAGGCGGTAGCGTTCAACGTTCCGCATGTATATTCGGTAGATGAGATTTTGGCTGATCCGGAGATCGAACTCATCATTAATTTGACCCTTCCGGGCGTTCACGCCGACGTATGTCTCAGAGCTCTTGAGGCAGGCAAGCATGTCTATGTGGAGAAGCCACTTGCCGTCACCCGTGAGCAGGGGCAGGCTGTCTTGGTTCTTGCTCATCAAAAGGGACTGCTTGTCGGTTGCGCACCAGAGACCTTCTTCGGTTCCGGTATACAGACATCATTGAAGCTGATTGAAGACGGAGTCATTGGGAGTCCGGTAGCCGCTACGGCTTTCATGATGAGCCGTGGACATGAACATTGGCATCCTGATCCTGAATTTTATTATGAAGTCGGCGGCGGTCCAATGTTTGATATGGGCCCTTATTATTTGACGGCTCTGGTGCAATTGCTGGGTCCGATTGCTGCCATTTCGGGCATGACAGGCAAGGCGCTGGATCAGCGAACGATTACGAGCGAGAAAAAGAGAGGCCAGACCATCCCGGTCGATATACCCACCCATGTGGCCGGATTGCTGCGCTTCAAGCAGGGGGCTGTCGGCACGCTCATTACCAGCTTTGACATCTTTGGTGGAAGCACTCTGCCACCGATCGAGGTATACGGCACTCAGGGCACGCTACAAGTGCCTGACCCGAACACGTTCGGAGGGCCAGTTCGCTACAGGCTGCTGGGCGAGCAAGAATGGACAGAGGTACCGCTGCTGCCGGGCTACCAGGAGAATACACGGGGCATCGGTGTTGCCGATATGGCCTACGCTATCCGCAGCGGACGGCCTCACCGCGCCAGTGGTGAATTGGCTTATCATGTGCTGGAGGCGATGTGGGCGTTCCACGATTCCTCCGATCAGCAGACCTTCTATCCAATGCAGAGCACATGTCTGCGCCCGGCGGCTTTACCGGAAAACCTGCCCTTGTATACGTTAGATGCGTAAACTAATGTAAATTTTACATCCCGCTTTGAACGTTCATTACTACTGAAAAGAAGACTTCAGCTCCGTTTTGACCGCGGCTTTGGAGTCTTCTTAGTTCATTTTCAGGAAGGATCTTAATTTCGGGCATAAAATCATTCTTTACCGATCATTCTAAATATGTTATATTGTTGGCGTAGGAGGAATACACGGATAAGAAGCCAAGAGTTATGAGGAGTGGTGTGAGATCTTGCCGTGAACTCTTCTACGAATATTAGAACCATCATTCTAATTATAGCAGATGGAGAAGGGATGGATTGAACATGGAATATCGTGTATTAGGAAATACAGGCCTTAAAATAAGCAGTTTTGTATTAGGTACAGGTACTTTTGGTTTTTGGGGCAACAATACGGAGAAAGAAGCTGCAGTCATGTTAGATGAGGCTTTGGCTGGAGGCATTAATCTGATCGATACAGCGGATGTCTATTCAAGTGGTCAATCCGAAGAAATTCTGGGTCACATCCTAAAAGGACGCAGACAGGATGTTATTCTGGCCACGAAAGGCGGAATGCCCATGGGCAGTGGGCTTAATCAATCCGGTAACTCAAAATATTGGATTAAGCGTGCAGTAGAGGGAAGCTTGAGAAGGTTGCAAACGGACTATATCGATTTGTATCAACTACATCAGCCAGATCTCCATACTGACATTGAAGAGAGTCTTGACGCACTTACGGACCTGGTTCGTGAAGGGAAGATTCGCTATATTGGTACATCCAATTTTCAGGCATGGCAAGTGACCGAAGCACAATGGACTAGCGAACGCAAAAATACCGCACGCTTTGTATCCGAGCAAGCCCCGTATTCCATATTGAATCGAAGCATCGAATTCGATTTGCTTGCTGCAACCGCTAAATACGGAATGGGCGTAATGGTTTGGAGCCCACTTTCGGGTGGTCTACTAACGGGAAAATACCGCTCGGGAGAAGCTGTTGCCCCAGATTCAAGAGCAGCAAGTTCTCTAGGGAAACTTTCAACTGTTGTAGATCCGAATCGAGAAGAAAATCGCATCAAGTTGGAAGCCGTTGCTAAGCTCCAAACCCTTGCAAATGAAGCAGGATTAACTTTGCCACATCTTGCCATGGCATTTACACAAGCTCATTCGTCAGTTACTTCTGCTATAGTGGGGGCAAGAACAATTGAGCAACTTCGTGAAACGTTAAAAGGCAGCGACATCCAATTAAGCACTGATATCCTGGATGCGATAGATGCTATCGTTCCGCCAGGAGTAACCCTGGATGCCCTGGAAAAAGGATGGACGCCTGATTGGTTACAAGCAGACAAACGAAGAATTCTGGGTTAAATATATAAGACAGACCTCATAGCTGTAATGTATTCACATATTTTAAATCTAGTTTGCCGATCCTTCACTACATTGTATAATGATTATTCGAGGTGATGACGATGGCAAGATCAAAAGAATTTGAAGTTAATGAAGTATTAGATAAAGCGATACACCTGTTTTGGGCACAAGGATATGAGAAAACTTCAATGCAAGATTTGGTTGAGTTTATGGGCATTCACCGAAGAAGTATCTATGATACCTTTGGGGATAAGCATGCCTTATTTATGAAAGCTCTCGAACGATATGAAACGAAGCAGACCAGCAAAATGAGGTTTCTGATTGAAAAACAAAAACCGATCAAAGAATTAATTCGGGAGTTGTTTGAGGCGACAGTAAGAAATGAAGGAGAACCTCTAGGGTGTTTTCTCGTGAATTCAGGCGTGGAACTCGGCGTGTTGGATCCTGAAGTTGCATCCTTAGTTGATGAGAGTTATTCGCGAACTGAGGAACTCTTGACTAACCTTGTTCTGAAGGGTCAACAATCGGGTGAGTTCAAGGCTGACTTGGATCCTGTAGTTATTTCTCATTATTTAATGAATGCGTGGTTAGGGCTACGTACGTTGGTTAAGACAACAACGGATCAGCAAAAATTAAAGAATATTATTGATATGACACTGACCGCTTTAGATTAAAAGTGGAATTACAGCATGACAGGCAAAAGGAGTCACCTAAATAGAGGACTGTTTGTTTCCGTGATACAAGTTTTTTCTTGTCCCTCTAATGAAAGAAAGAACTTGTATCTTATGCCTCATACAAGTCAAGGAATACCGCTCCAAAATTAAAATTTTAGTCATAAAAAAATTCTTTACTGTTCGTTCTAAAATTGATATGCTAATAGCAAGTTAGATCTAACTTTTTTTACCCTAATAAGAATGATCGTTCTAAAATCATCTTTAAAACTCATTTACACTAATCTGCATGTTATGAAGGAGAGAATATTATGAAGTATACAGTTATTACAGGAGCAAGTTCAGGGATTGGATATGAAACGGCATTGGCGTTTGCTGCACGTGGCAAAAACTTAATCTTGGTAGCTAGAAGATTGGATAAATTAGAAGAACTCAAATCAGCAATTCTGGATATGGATCCTACTATAAATGTTATTGTTCGTACAAGTGACCTATCTGTTACAGACCAGGCCTACACACTATATAACAATTTAAAGGAATACCAAATTGAGACCTGGATTAACAATGCGGGGCTCGGTGAAGCTTCTTTTGTAGCAGAACAGAATTTAGATAAAGTTGAAACTATGCTAAGTGTTAACATTGAAACCTTGACGATCCTTTCTACACTATATGTACGAGATTATGCTGATGTAGAAGGAACTCAGTTAATTAACGTCTCATCCGCACTCGGATATGCCATTGCTGTTGGGAGTGTTGCTTATTCTGCATCTAAATATTACGTTAGTGCCTTCACAGAAGGCCTTGCAAAAGAACTAGAAATGAAAGGTGCAAAACTAAAAGCAAAGGTTTTAGCACCATCTATAACGGAAACGGAATTCGTGAAGAAATCATTAGATACTGAAGAATTTGATTACAAAGCAAACATGCCTAAGTACCACACTGCCAAACAAATGGCGGGCTTCATGGTGGATCTTTATGATAACAACGAAGTGGTAGGTATTGTAGACCAGAACTATGATTTCAACCTGAGAGGCCAAATCTATCCAATCATTTCAGAATTTTAAATTCAATTCGTATATCTTTGAATACATTAAAAGAGGAGAGTATCCGAGTGAAAAAGTTGTGGAGTAAAACAAACATTGGAACAATGGAATTACCTCATCGTTTAGCCATGGCACCAATGACACGTAGTAGATCGCAAGAAGATGGTACACCGGGAGAGCTAACTTCCCTTTATTATGCTCAGCGTGCAATGGGACTCATTATTACGGAGGGTACACAACCTTCTGATGATGGTCAAGGGTACTTATGGACACCTGGGATTTATACGGATAAACATATTGAAGGATGGAAAAAGGTGACCGATGCAGTGCACGAAGCAGGTGGATATATGTATATCCAGTTAATGCATGCTGGTCGCATGTCGCACCCTGATAATACACCACATCATCGCCAACCTGTTGCGCCATCTGCAATCGCGCCCGGTGTAGAAATGTTTACTGCTAAAGGTATGCAGGACATCCCCGTCCCTCGTGAGTTAAGTAAAAAGGACATACAAACTACCATTGCGGATTTCCGCAAAGCAGCAGCAGCGGCTATCAAAGCAGGCGCGGATGGCGTTGAAATTCATGGAGCCAATGGTTATCTGATTAATCAATTTATCGGAGAAAACTCGAATATACGGACAGACGAATATGGGGGATCTATAGAAAATCGTGCTCGCTTCGCGATTGAAGTAACGAAAGCCATCGTCGAAGAAATTGGAGCTGATAGAACAGGCTTCCGTATTTCGCCAGGGACACCTCTTGGTGGGATTCAGGATGGTGAACAAGACCCTGAACTTTATCGCTACCTTGTAACGGAATTAGCTCAATTGGATTTAGCTTACCTTCATGTTATGCATCTTGGAAATGAAAAGCTGCTCCAAGACATTCGCTCAATCTGGACAAATCCATTGTTAGTCAATCGTGCTGGACGAGCTCTAGAAGATCTTAGCTTGGATATAGAAAGTGGCCTTGCTGATTTGGTGCCTGTTGGTGTATGGTCATTAGCCAATCCAGATTTAGTGGAACGACTTCAAAAAGGTGCGCAACTAAATGAAGCAGATCCGTCTACATTCTTTGGTTTGGGAAGTAAAGGTTACACGGATTATCCTACGATGGAAGAATTAGAATCGCAAGAGGGTCTACAATAACATAAAGGCCGAAACATGGCGTACAACTGAAAATTGTACGCCACGTTTTTAGTCTAAGATGTTCGATGTTTTCAAAAAAACACATTTAGTAAATAATGGTATAGCGAGCGGGTCAACCTAAAAACTCGATTGCGTTCATGGGTATGCTATCTCCAAATTAGCAAAGGAAGAGGATGAATATGAGAGCAGCACAAGTACAGAAATATTCAAAAATAATCCATGTGGAATTAAATGATGTAAACATACCACAGATCAATAGCCATGAGGTACTTGTCAAAGTAAAAGCTGCAGGTGTAAATCCACTGGACATTCTTAATCTGAATGGCAGTGTTCGGATGATTGCCGACTATAAGTTGCCATTAACTTTAGGGAATGAACTATCTGGGGTTATTGAAGCTGTTGGTGATGATGTTTTGAATTTTAAGGTTGGTGACCCTGTTTATACAAGGTTGCCGCTTAATAAAATCGGTGCTTTTGCTGAGTATGCGGCCGTAAATGAAGATGCTTTATCCATCATGCCTGAAAATCTATCTTTTATTGAAGCAGCTGCTGTACCCCTTACTGCCTTGACTGCTTATCAAGCATTGCACGATGTACTCCATGTCCAGCCGAATAAAAAGCTATTCATTCCTGGAGGAACCGGAGGATTTGGCGCTATGGCAATCCCTATTGCCAAATCACTGGGATTATTTGTTATTACAAGTGGAAGTGAAAGAGGCAGATCACGTATACTGTCGATCGGGGCTGATCAATTCATAAATTATAAGGCAGAGAATTATGCTAACATACTGTCCGATATCGATTATGTGATCGACACCTTGGGTACCAAAGAGATCAAAGCTGAACTGGGTATTTTAAAACCACAAGGGAAATTGGTATCATTGAAAGCCGGACCTAATTATCGCTTTGCGGTTGACAATCATTTTCCAATGTGGAAAAAAGCATTGTTTGGTCTAGTGGGTGCTCGCTTAGATTCTTTAGCACGTAAGAATCAAAATGAATATCACTTTTTATTTGTGCAAGCCAATGGAAGTCAATTACAAGAAATCACTAAACTTGTTGAAAAAGAAAATATCAAGCCCTCTATAGATTCAATTTATACGTTTGATGACATTAACAAAGCGTTGATTAAAGTGTCAACGGGCCACTCCCAAGGCAAAGTGATTGTGACCTTCTAAGTAATATTACATTTTTTTATGATACTAGAATGTTCATTCTACTATTTGCTTCTAAAACGTGCATTCTAGCGAGTTGAAAAACGGTATTCGCGGGTGAAGCAACCCGGGATTTGATATTACTTTGCGAACCCAAAAAAGGGGAGAAGAACAGATGATTAGTCATGTTGAATTTGATTATTTAAAGAATTGGTTCTCATTAATGCAATCCCCCTGACTAAAGTTTCTGGCAGGGGGGATTGCATTAATGTAAGTTCTAGTTCACATACTTCTCTATCGTGCTTCGGACTGCTCCGGGACCTGCCAGCATTTCATAAAACATGGTTTCAATCTTGTCACCCAAGCCAATTTCATATAATCGGACACCGAACAGTTTGTCATCCTCGAGGAGGCAGCGAACCTCGGAGGTCTGATCGCCCAGCTTCGTATTCTGCAAATATCCCTGCAACGTATCCAGTAACGGGTCCGGACTGAGTGTGAAGGGTTCTCCTTGATCATCCACTCCCAGCAAATAGCGACACCAGATCGCAATGGTCAAGGGGATAGCAGTCAAGTTCGTAGGATCAAGCCCTGCTGTGCTAGCATAAGACTTTATGGTTTCCCCAAAACGGATGCTCATCTTTTGAGACGTATCTGTTGCAATCCGCTGTGGCGTATCCGGAATATAGGGATTGGCGAAGCGTTCCTGCAATACCTCGTCAATAAATGGTTTCGGTTGGATAATTCCGGGATCAATTACAACAGGTAAGCCTTCCTTGTAGCCGATGGTTTCCACCAGACGACGTAATGTCTGATCCTTCATTTCATCTGCGATGAGCTCGTACCCAAGCAGACACCCAGCGAGGGCCAGCGCTGTATGCAGCGGATTGAGACAGGTAGTGACTTTCATCTTCTCCACTTTGTCCACCGTATCCCGATTCGTGAAGATGATGCCAGCTTCCTCCAGTGCAGGTCTCCCGTTCGTAAACTTGTCTTCAATGACCAAATACTCGCTAACCTCAGCATTGACAAAGGGAGCCGTATACGTATGCCTGGAGGTAACGATCATCTCCATGTCAGCTAACCCCAGCTTCCGAAGAGCAGACTGTACTTGCAAGGAAGGGCGGGGGGTGATTTTGTCAATCATGGTTAGGGGGAAGGTTATTTTCTCCTCATTCTGCAGATAGTCTGCAAATCCTTCCTTTACCAGGCCTCTGCGAGCCCACTCCTTGGCGATGGCAATCATACTATCCTTTAACAGATCACCGTTATGGGAGCAATTATCCATGCTCACAAAGGTCATTGGATGCCGCCCTCTCAGATAACGCCGATAGGCAAGCGAAGTAGCCAGGCTCATCACATGCATCGGCTGTTCAGGACCATTCGTCAAATCCCTCTGCACAACAGCCAGATACTTGCTGTCGGGCCCGGTCAGGGCGTATCCTTTTTCCGTGACAGTAAAGCTGGCCATCTGCAGGGACGGATTCTCAAATATTTCAATCAGACGGAGGTAGTCGTCTGGACGATTTTGCTCTGCTGCGAGTCCCTCAACAATGCTTGCGACCACGCTCTTGTGAAATCTTCCGTCTGCACTCATCAACACCAGTAAGGTTAGATTGTCGTAAGGCTTATAAGCTTTGTCGATCATTTCAAAATCAAAGGCTTCGGCCGCAATAATACCTGTATCCGCTTTCAAGTTATTCAGCAGTTGTTGCTGCGCATTGGCTATCAACCCACGAAAAATATTGCCTGCGCCGAAATGCACCCATTGCGGTCTAACTCGGGTGTTATTGGCTACAAGCTCCAGATCATATTTCGGCAGTTCAATGCCTGCTGCTCGCCAGGCCGCTTTGTCTGAAAGGCCTTTCCGGTCAAGTTGGAGCATTTATTTCACTCCTTTGCCTTGAGAGAGACTATCCCAGACACCAAGCAAGTACATAACCCCCAGTGCACGGTCATACAAACCGTAGCCAGGTCGACAATTCTTTTCTTCCCCCCATAGATGTCTGCCGTGATCCGGGCGTACATATCCCTGATAGCCGTTCTCGTGATAAGCTCTAACTACTTCCGGTACATCGACGCTTCCGTCCTTCCCGCGGTGTGACACTTCAATAAAGTCGCCATTCTCAAACACCTTGACATTACGAATATGCGCAAAATGAATACGATCATGAAACTCTCGAATCATGGTTGGCAAATCATTCTCAGGATTGCTCCCCAGTGAGCCTGTGCAGAAGGTCAGACCATTATATGGGCTGTTCACTGCATCTAGGATGCGGTGGATGGTCTCACGACTACGGACAATTCTCGGCAATCCGAAGATGGGCCATGCCGGATCATCAGGATGAATGGCCATCTTGATGTCAACCTCCTCGCAGACCGGGATGATGCGCTCAAGAAAATACTTCAGGTTGTCAAACAACTTGTCTTCTGTGACATCCGCATAAGCAGCAAAAAGTTCATCCAGTCTCGCCAACCGTTCCGGTTCCCAGCCAGGCATGGTGAACTTCCCAGCTCCCTTGAGAATCCGATCCACCATTTGGCGGGGATCATCGGTAATGGCAGCCTTTTCATAAAAGAGGGCATTGGACCCGTCAGGCAGTTCCTTGTATAGCTCTGTTCTGGTCCAGTCAAAGACAGGCATAAAGTTATAGCAAATCACCTTAACTCCCACTTTGGCTAATTTTCGAATGGTGTCGATATAAATGTCAATATATTGATCGCGGGATGGTAGGCCGATTTTGATATCATCGTGGACATTTACACTTTCTACGACCGCCGTACTAAAGCCCTTGCTCGTAATCTGATCAGCAACCTCCTGAATTCGCTCCATTTCCCATACTTCACCGGCTACCTTATCATGTAAAGACCAGACAATGCCCATAACTCCCGGAATTTGCCGGATATGATCCAGTGTAATATTGTCGTTGCCTTCCCCATACCATCTCCAGGTCATATTCATAACGATACCTCCCTGATTATATTTCATCTGTCTTGTATACAAGATTGAGTTGATCATAAATTATAGGGTTTGTTCTTGTCAATGATAATCTCAGAGGAGTCCGTCACCTCAAAATGCTTTATAATAAGTCTACTAGATTTATAAAGTGAAGGTAGGAATGATATGTTTACAAAAGAAGAAATCATGCAACTGTTGAAAAAAGATATTTTGTCACTGACCTTAAAGCCGGGTACTCTTCTCAGCGAGACGACTTTGTCAGAACGCTTCCAGCTGTCCAGAACTCCGCTACGCGATGTATTGAAGTGGCTTGCGCTTGAGTCCTACATTGATATTTATCCCAAGAAGGGGAACATTGTGTCCTATATTGATCTGGAGTCCGTTGAACAAATTATTTACTTAAGAAGCGCATTGGAAAAGGAGATTATGAAGGAGCTTTCTTCGCAAATTGCATTAAGCGATGTACAGAAGCTGAGCGATATTCTGGACAGACAGAGAGCTGTGATTGAAGAAGATCATGCTACGGATCAATTTCTCAGTTTGGATGATCAGTTCCACCAAACCATGTTCCAATTGGTGGGGCGGGGATTTCTTTGGCAGCTCATTCAGCAGTCGAATGTTCACTATATCAGATATCGCAAGCTGCATATGCTGGAAACAGGGAAGCTGATAGGCATCTGGCATGAGCACCAAGCTATGCTTGAATACATGCTGAATAAGGAAACAACTAAAATGGATGATCTGGTTCATCATCATCTCAGAGAGGATATCCATTCGCTCGATTTTCTTCGGAAGTTCGCTGATTATATCAAGAAATAAGGCAGCTAGCTCAAATTAACATCTATGAATATTAAAGAAGTGAGGAATTCATGGGGCTGTTCCACAAGTTGGATATGTCGGTGAAAGAGCGGGTAAGAAATGCGAGACTGCAGCAAAATTTATGGGCGGAAACGTGCTGGCTGTGTCATTCCGTTTTTGCTCGTGAGTATTGTTATATACCCTCAGGCGGGGTCAAACTGGAGGAATCATCATAGGAGTTTTCGTCCTTGTATACATGATAGGTGAAATCCTCCTTGAATACACTCTATGTATCATGAGCTATCCCGATCTTTTGACAGACTCGCAATTTAAATTCATGAAAAATCAATTGTACATGGAGATGTATAATGTTCCGGCTGTTTACCCAAATTCAATTTAATTTATTTGAGCGAGGGAGCATTATAAATAGTTTGGGGAGTAAAAGTTCTTAAGGCTTGATTCGTATAGAATGAAAGAGTAGTCGGGTATATTGTTTTACGCAACCGCTCCCGGGGAACTTCCTAAACTGCTGCATCAAAAGAAAAATTATTTACAATTTAAAAAATACTGAAATATTTCCATGATGTAAGTGAAAAATGCCAGACCGATTCTAGATTATAAGGGGGGAACGATATGTGCAGATATGCAATGTACGGCCCATATAAAGATATATTTGCATGCTTTACCTGCAGGAAGGTATATAAGCAGACATCAAGGTTTGAAATGCCGAAGGATGAATATGAACGGATTGTCCATGTCTGTCCGCAATGCCAGGCATCCATGCATGACATGGGTCATGATTTTCAGGCCCCCAAGCAAACGGATATCAAGCAGTGGAAAAAGGTAGAGCTACTATATCAACAAGGATACGCTTACCACTCCTGCGGCTGCGGCGGCCCCGGGTACAGACCCTCTCGGCTGTCGAAGGTACCTGAATTTCTGGAGAACCAGCGAACGTTCGAGAATAAGGGAGAGGCGCTGCTGTACCGGCTTTTGCAAAGCTAGTTGACTCGGGCTAATTATTAACATGTGAGATGAAGTGTATTATAGAAACTTATATGTTTTCCCATTTTCCAAGTGCAAAGAAGAGCAGCCCGGAAAAAATATAAGAGGTTCACTATACGTGCTTCGTTCGCTGAACTAACGGGCAGGTTAGCTCAATAAGAACCTGCCCGTTAGTTCAGGATTTCTTTAGGCTGCATAGAACCGATATGGAACTATGCAGTAACTGAGTTCAGCCCGAGCCACGGTTTTTGATTTGGCTAATGATAGTGGAAAATCAAAAAAAGAACCTGGATAGTTTTATCAGGTTCTTTTATATTGCATATAAAACAGACACGATGATATAATCAGATTGCGACTTCTTAATTTAAGTAGGCATAATCATCACATCTTACAATTTAACTTTACCATGCCGCTAAACTCTTGTCAAATGTTTTTTTCTCAATTTAATAGTTAGGAGAGATATTGAATGAGTTCTTTGGTTCTCGGTTTTCAGGAAATGGAAAAAACGCAGTTTTTGCTCGTTGGCGGAAAAGGGTTGAATTTAGGGGAATTATCAAAAATTGAAGGAATACATGTACCAGAAGGATTTTGTGTTACAACAGTGGGGTATCAAAAAGCCATCGAACAAAAAGAAACGTATTATGCATTGTTGGATCGACTAACAAGGCTAAAAGCAGAAGATCGTGCTCAAATTGGTGAAATCAGCAGGCAGATTCGACAAATCATTATGGAAGTAGAAGTTCCTGCCGATGTTGTGGAAGCAGTTACTCACTATCTCTCCCGGTTTGGAGAAGAACATGCTTACGCAGTGCGTTCCAGTGCGACTGCTGAAGATTTGCCACATGCCTCTTTTGCTGGTCAACAAGACACCTATTTAAATATCATCGGCAAAGAAGCAATCTTGCAGCATATCAGCAAATGTTGGGCTTCCCTATTTACGGATCGCGCGGTTATCTATCGTATGCAAAATGGATTTGACCACAGTCAAGTTTATTTATCCGTTATCGTTCAAAGGATGGTTTTCCCGCAGGCTTCAGGAATTTTATTTACCGCTGATCCGATTACCTCCAACCGGAAGCTGCTATCAATCGATGCTAGTTTTGGACTTGGAGAAGCATTGGTCTCTGGCTTGGTCTCTGCCGATTGTTATAAAGTACAGGAAGAGGCAATCGTCGATAAGAGGATAGCAACCAAAAAATTGGCTATCTATGGACGAAAAGAAGGCGGAACAGAGACAAAGCAGATCGAACCTGATCAGCAAAAGACTCAAACCCTTACTGAACAACAAATTTTGCAACTGGCACGTATCGGAAGACATATCGAGGCTCATTTTGGTTGCCCACAAGATATCGAATGGTGTTTGGCCAATGATACTTTTTATATAGTCCAGAGTCGTCCAATCACGACTTTATACCCGATCCCTGAAGCAAATGATCAGGAAAATCACGTTTATGTATCTGTCGGTCATCAACAAATGATGACTGACCCGATAAAACCATTGGGATTGTCTTTTTATCTGTTAATAACTCCTGCACCCATGCGTATAGCCGGTGGAAGGCTGTTTGTTGATGTTACACAAATGCTGGCTTCACCTGTCAGCAGAGAAACTTTCTTAAATACCCTTGGACAATCTGATCCGCTCATAAAAGACGCATTTATGACCCTAATAGAGCGAGATTTTATAAAATCGTTACCAGATGATAGAACAGAACGGAGTCCCGGTAATAGCAGTAAAGGTAGGTCGTCTGCAGGTTTTCAAGCACAAATCGAAAACGATCCGGCAATCGTTTCTGATTTGATTAAGAACAGTCAAACATCGATAGAAAAATTAAAACAAAACATCCAAACGAAATCAGGAGCAGATTTATTTGATTTTATTCTGGAAGATCTCCAAGAATTAAAGAAGATCTTATTTGACCCACAAAGTTCAAAGGTTTTTATGACTGCTATGAATGCTTCGTCATGGATCAATGAAAAAATGTACGAGTGGTTAGGTGAAAAAAACGCAGCAGATACGCTTTCTCAATCTGTACCAAACAACATTACTTCGGAAATGGGTCTGGCGCTATTGGATGTCGCAGATACGATTCGTCCTTATCCGGAGGTAATTGATTATTTACAACATGTAAAAGATGATAATTTTTTGGATGAACTGGTTAAGTTGGATGGTGGACAGGAAACTCAAGACGCTATCTATGCTTATCTCAACAAATACGGAATGCGATGTGCCGGTGAAATCGATATTTCGAGAACTCGTTGGAGTGAAAAACCAATTATACTTGTCCCCATGATTCTCAGTAATATCAAAAACTTTGAGCCTAATGCTGGCAATTGGAAATTTGAGCAGGGGCGACAAGAGGCTTTGAAAAAAGAACAAGAGTTATTAGGTCGATTGAAGCAATTACCGGATGGTGAACAAAAAGCCAAAGAAACAAAACGAATGATCGACCTGATCAGGAATTTCATCGGTTATCGTGAATATCCCAAATACGGCATGGTTAATCGCTACTTCGTTTATAAGCAGGCTTTACTAAAAGAAGCCGAACAACTCGTACAAGCTGGCGTTATTCACGAGAAAGAAGATATATACGATCTCACTTTTGAAGAACTTCACGAAGTCGTACGCACAAATAAACTGGATTATCAGATCATCCGTAAACGAAAAGACGATTATAAATTATATGAAAAACTAACTCCCCCGCGTGTAATCACGTCTGATGGTGAAATCATTGCGGGTGAGTACAATCGAGAAAATCTCCCAGCCGAAGCGATTGTAGGTCTGCCTGTTTCTACCGGAATTATAGAGGGTCGAGCACGTGTCATCTTAAAGATGGAAGATGCTGATCTGGAAGATGGAGATATATTAGTCACCGCCTTTACTGACCCCAGCTGGACACCATTGTTTGTATCTATAAAAGGCCTAGTCACCGAAGTTGGTGGACTGATGACTCATGGAGCCGTTATCGCACGTGAATATGGCTTACCCGCAGTTGTCGGAGTGGAGAATGCTACCAAACTGATAAAAGATGGGCAACGAATTCGTGTGCATGGAACAGAAGGGTATATCGAAATATTGTAATGGCTGAATGCGCTAAGTAATAGCCTCTGTCATAATGGACAGTATTAAATGCAACCTGTCATGGATAAAAGGGCGGTTACCCTGTTTGTCCTTTTATCCCATGACACAAAATGATTTATACATAGCTGACCTGATAATCTAAATCTGTTGTCCTTACGGCAATAGGTACAAGTCCTTGTCCTCAACAGTATCAGGTGTTAAATACCCAAGTGTGCCCTCAGAGTCGAACCTGCATATTCGCTTCTGAACAAGCCTTTTTCAACCAACTAATGATAATCTTACGGTCAGGGAACCCACAATTATAGTCAGTTCTATGATGTCCTTTATCGTTGGGGTAAATTGACAGACTTGACTTGAGCAGAGGTATTTCCGTAAATATCCTTGGCCAGCACGAGAATATGCAGCGTATCAGCTTGGGAGGCACCATCCTGTTTGTATTTAGTAGTTGGAAGCGTTGCTGACCAATTGGCTTTATCTTCTGTAATAACGACACGAATGCCATTGACATAAACTTTAAGCTGGGCGATATCACTTTGATCTGTGACTGAACCTTCCAAAGCGAGAACATCATCCGTGATCGAAGCATTCAACTTAAGTACAGGGGTTCCTGTTTCCTTGCGTTTAAAGGGTGGGAGAGTGGTTTGCGGGTTATAGGAAAAGGTTTCATCCTCAAGCGCTGGCGTACGTGCTGCAATAGGACGGTTTTTGGTCGCCTGCTCATAGGAATAAGCGTAACGAAGCAGGTCATTATCGCTGTATGCGGCACCTGCCATCGTCAGATTAACGGGCATACCGGTATCCTTCATAGCGCCCATACTCACAGACACACTTGGGATCCCGTACTCGCGTAGAATGAAATTCGTATTGGAGAAATAGTTGCCATTCTCCCAAGCCTCCTCGTAGGACGTTTCATTCACATCGGAGTCAGCTTTGCCGATATTCGAATTTGCCGGGAATGCAATAAAATCAAGGTTGTTTTGCTTCATCCAATCTTCAAAATCAATCTTTCGTACATTTTCAAGCCCCCTCAGACCTTCCTGAAACTGAGGAATTTGTTCGTAAGGGGTGACGCCTTTCTTTATGGTTTCAATGAATACGTCATAGTGGCCAAGGTCTCTGCCACGTTCGGCATCTACCGAACCGGGCGGATTCGGGAAGACGGTTGCAGGGTCGATATTTGCCCATGACGGGAAATTTGGATCGCCCACACTTTTAAGGAATTCCTCAGCTGCATAAGGATTAAGCAACCCGAATTCCTTTTCAGCCCACTTTGCCGGCATCAAACCACGCTCTTCAGGTGTTTTCGCTGTTGGCCGGTCCTTCTCGCTATTCGCCTGCAAGGGGAAGTCAACTTCCACAACCTCAGCTCCAAGAGCAGTTAAATCCTTTACAGCTTTTTCCCATAATGCCTGTATCGAAGGTCTGAATTTGATCGGAGTTGTGGTTTCATGGTCCTTACCGACATAAATTTTCGGAACGCCAATGCGATTGCCTTTCAAAGCTTGAATGTCTCGCAGCTCTAAATAGGATTTGGGACGGACACTGTTGACAGAAGGGAGCCGAACGGCTTTCTGCTCTCGCCAGAAATCGCCCTTGGTGATCTTATCTTCTACAACGATCACGTCAAGCAAGCGGAGCATGTCCTCGACAGTCCTCGTATGTGGGACAACGACATCACGTATAGGGAAGAGCGGCCAATTCCCCCGAATGGAGATTAGGCCCCGCGATGGCGTGTAGGCAATTAAACCATTGTTAGATGCCGGTGATCTTCCAGAGGATACCGTTTCTTCTCCCATACCGAAAGCAGCAAGGTTGGCGGCTGTTGATACACCAGATCCGTTAGAGGAGCCAGAGTACCAGGCTGCAGCCAAATAATCTGGGTTGTACGGACTTTCAGCACGGCCATAAACGCCTCTTTGCATTCCCCCTGCTGCCATTGGCGGCATATTGGTTTTACCAATGAGCACCCCACCGGATTTGCGTATCTTTTCTACTGTAAAGGCATCGTCCTTTGCCATCAGGTTTTTGAAAGCCGGAGATCCAGAAGCGACAGTGAGTCCCTTAACCTTGTAGCTGTCTTTAACCGTGTAGGGGATGCCTTGCAGAGGACCAGTCTTAATACCTTGTGCCCTTAGTTGATCAGCTTGAGCAGCTTCTTTTAGTACGTCGGGGTTCAGAATAGGGATGGAATTCAGTCGAATGCCACTAGAATCATAGGCATATACCCGGTTAAGGTACAGAGCAGTGAGCTCGACACTTGACAGTGCCCCTGACTTCATCGCTTCCTGCATTTGAGCAATCGTAGCCTCTTGCAATTGAAATGTAACTAGGGAAGAGGCGGGTTTATGGGATGAGGGTGAGGGAGCGGCGGATGCAATCGGGCATCCCGTGAAAGTTAAAATGATACCAACTGTGATCCATTTGCAATAGTTACCGATTACATTCCTTGTATTCGCTTTTAGCGTTCGTGCGCACATAGCATTTCACTCCTTAAATTAGGTAGGATCAGGAATTTAAAAAGAGGGGGATGAGAAAGGCCCTATTACAGTATAAATGTTTCTAATTATATTACTTATTTTCATATTAAATGTCAATTTTTGTAATGATAAACACAAGGAAATTCGCTACTTTTAATGTGAAATCTAGTAATCCATGATTCAGATTGTTGCATCATCGCTGAAGACAAAAATCAATCTCCTCCGAAAAAGAATTTTATATTTCGTTTAATCCCAGAGGAAGAGATGTTGAAAATTACAGACATTGGATTTCATGTGGACCAACGTACAGGCTTTCGATCCTGCGGGTCACCTCAACAAAGAAGGCCTGACGAAGAACGAAGTCTATCACATTGCCAGCAACATCAAGTTTATTGAACAGAGAACCATGTTGGGTGAAAAGGAGAAGTGAAGTGAGGAATTCAGAAGGGAAGATATAAGGCCGAGATCGATGGGGAGTCTATCGTATTTATTATTGGCATGCGAGTAAATCGTCTGTGGGCGATAAATAAGTGGTTACCTGTTTCCAAAGCAATGGGGCCGATTAGAGAACTATACATGAACAAAGATCTGGGGTTTCTCGGGATTGGCTGGCGAGGTGAACCAGTACAACAGCTGCACGTTGATGTCCGCCCACCATCATCTGAAGTAGGAGCAGTTCATGCATATGTTATCAAGGACAAAAAGGAAGTCTATCAAGCGCTGAAGAGGTTTTGGCCAAAAGCACACCGTGCAATAAAAGACATGCGCCCTATCTACGGAGAAGTAAGCCCCGTAAATATTGTCTAGACAAAACAGCGGTTCTCCGATATTGGAGAACCGCTGTTTAAAAATTGTAGCCGGCTGCGGATCGACCGTCGGATTATACAAAAATGAGGGCTATGATATTAATACAATGCTAAGTATCAACATAAATAAAGGAATTCCACTGTCGGATAACGCTACCGAATTTGCCATGTCAGCTGCCGTTGGGATTAGCGACAATTGTAATTTCATTTTGCAAGATAGCTCTTCTTAAGTCAGTTTCTTATCCGGTCTATAAATAAAACAGGGGGAACGAGTCTGGAACTGTAATCTTGAAAATAAATCGAGTCTTCCTTGTGTTGTCGCTTGCCAGCTCTTTAACCGCCTCCTTCTGCACCTTATGCTCCATCGTTTCTAACGCATCACTTTCCACAAGCAGATATGGAATCGAGCCAGCGGTCATGAGGTAGCTTTCGCCGCATGACGTACAGTCGAATGAGAACTCCCTCTTCACAAGCGTTTGCTTGCACTGCGGACACGCCCAGTTAACGTCTGTTAATGGTCAAGCATTACTCACCGCTGCTCCTCCTTCAACCATGGCTAGGCTCTCCTTCGGTGCCGGAGGCATCTTCACCAAATGGACAATTTTGAATACTCTTCTACCTGCGACCATATCGGTATGATTTTGCGTGCCGGGTGCCTCCAGCCATTCCCATACTCGATCTTCCCCTTCTAAGGAGCCTTCAAGCGCATGCAGGCGGGTATCCAGAGCATCGTCTCCCGATTGTAATACATTGCCTGTAATATCCCGGATCAACGAGGTGTGAAAGCCTAGTCTTTGCCACTGCTCTTCATAGCGCGGCACGTCGGAAGCGCTCATAATATCCGCATACAAAAATGTCCCACCTGGCTTTAATACACGGTAGGTCTCCGTAAAGAACAGCTCAATATGAGGGTACAAATGCGAGGACTCGATGTTCAGCACAATGTCGCAGCTTTCCGTTTTAACAGGCAGCTGCTCCGCGTCGCCAATACAATAGTAAGCCTGCTCATATCGGTTATTCCTTTGGCAAAATTGAATATTGGACGGTGTCAGATCAATGCCGACCACGCTGCCGGTCCCATAGTTTTTGCATAGCTCGCTCACGTTGCCTCCCCGTCCACAACCGATTTCCAGGATATCCTTGCCTGAAACATCCAGGCCGCCAATAATTTCGCGAAGCAGCTGGATACTGCTGTGGTTAATACCTTGAGGGCCGCCCGGTAGTTCGTTATCGGATGCATAACCCCAGTTAATAAAGGTGGAAAATCTGGACAGTCTTTTCTCCTCAAGCGACCGGTTAATAGAGTCAAACATGCCGATGATCGCTTCCTTTTGCGCCGCGCCTTCGGCAAGCTTCTCCGCTACAGGACGGTCAATTAACATACTTGCGAGGCCCTCTTTCCAGGCGTATTCGAGGCCGCAGGTCTCGCAGATCAAACAGTTGTCCGCCTCATAAAGATCACTCTTGCATTCAGTGCATACCAAGGTAATACCGGACAAAGGCCAAGTCGTTTTCATATCTACATCTCCTCATCGTTTTAGCCGCTTGCGCTGCTATAATTATTTATCGCCTTTCTCCAAATCAAACGGACATTTACCAGAAGAAGGATCGGGACGAGCACCGCCCCATCATAAGCCCTTCATCCAGCCTGTTCATAAAGAAAAGTGGACCAAAATTCGTAATAATTATCTGCATTCATAATCTTTACTCCCCATTTGTTGCTTTTTCTGATGCGCGATATTTTATCCTTACTTACCTGGCGCTAGGATGAACACTTTACCACGATCAATCCCCCCTTTAAAATTTAGAATTAATTTCAAGAATATGAATTAAATATACAACTTTTATGCATATGTTTCCAGTTATTTTACAATAGTGATGAATAATCTCTGCCAACGTGTCGAGGGACAAGAACATTGCACCGTTTAAAGTCACTAATATATCGGCTTTTCGTATTATTAGGACAACCAGAAAGAAATTTTCTGGTTTGCCTATTTTAATGGGTGTTTTACAATGGTGGTAGCCCGGAGAACGAGGGCGGCTTAGGGACAAAGAACCTGTACAAAATCCATCCAACGACCATGTTTGAGCTGGTTGAGGGCTATGACCTCGTATCACAAGCTAAGCTGCGGGTTTGGAAACCAGGTGGGAATGCCGGTAAATCGAATTAGGGAGGTTTTTATGCAACCCGTTGTTGGAATTGATGTGGCGAAAGGATGTAGTGTTATTCAGGCCTTCAAAAAGCGTAACGAACCATATGGAAGGATGGAGACCCTCCAGCATGGTGAAGAAGGTTTCGAGCGGCTAGGGGAAGTGCCTAGCAAACTGAAAGAGGCAAGTGGTGTGGAGCCTGTCGTTGTCTTCGAGGCAACCGAACATTACCATCGAGGTTTGGCAGGATATCTGAAACGTAGCGGATGGATTCACTACATCATCAATCCTTTGCAAGCGAAACGATCCAAAGGCACACAACTTCGAAAAGTGAAAACCGATGCAGCAGATGCTTGGCATATTGCCGAGATGTATTACCGTGGGGATGTTAAAGCGCATCGCGAGTGGGAAGAGTCCTACAGTGAGCTTCAGCACTTGACCAGGCAGCATGAGTTTTTGACAGCTATGTACGTGCAGGCGAAGCTAAACAGCTAGAATTATTGAAAAATAAAAAAAGTCCACTCCTAAGTCATGAACTGTGACCCGTAAGATGGACAGTTTGAAAAAAGTACCCTCTTACGGGTCTTTTGCGTTTTAATCAGATTATAAAAGTTTGTGGGGATGTAGATTATGAAGAAAATCGGACGGGTTTTTACGGAGAAAGAGATCAAGGTACTGGAGTCGAATCCATCCGTTCTTCGCGTATCAGAGAATATCACGTATTCCCCTGCCTTTAAGATTGCGGCTGTACAGGCCAATCAAGCGGGGCATACACCCATGGAAATCTTCGTACAGACAGGATTTTACTTGGAACTGATCGGACAGGAGACGCCAAAAAGATGTCTGGAGCGTTGGCGGAAAACATATGCTTCTTCAGGTGAAGCTGGGCTGCTGGAAGAGCGTAGGGGAAGGGAAGCTCAGAAAGACCGGTTAGTCGTGAGCTATCGGCTGAGGAAAAGCTCCGTCTTGCCGAGGCTCGTATCAAGCTTTTGGAAGCCGAGAATGAACTCTTAAAAAAAGCTAGAAGCGCTCGAAAGGCACAAAGACACAATGAATTACTAGCGTCTTCCGCGCGCTTTCAGCTCATCAATCAGGTTGTTCGTAAACATGGACTGAAACGCGTGATTTGCTATCTTTGTAAGCTTGCTGAGGTAAGTACAAGCGGGTATTATCGCTGGTGTGCGGCGGAAGAACACCGCCAGCTTCGAGAGGCTGCCGATGAACGAGACTTTTTACTTCTGAAGGCGCACTTTGATGCACTTAGAGGGAAGGCTGGCGCGCTGGTCATCAAAATGAGGTTAGAACGGCTTCATGGAATCATTTTGAATCATAAGAAAATTCGCCGTTTGATGCGGAAATTCAGACTCGTTGCTGTGATTCGTCAAGCGAATCCCTACCGTAAAATGGCTAAAGCGACGCAAGAGCACCGCACCTGCCCGAACCTCCTGAAGCGTCGGTTTGACCGGGGAGAGCCTGAAATGGTATTGCTCACCGACATTACTTATATGCATTATGGAAATGGCCAACGGGCTTATTTGTCCTGTGTAAAGGATGGTGCAACAAAAGAAATTTTAGCTCACTACCTGTCCTCTTCATTTGAATTGTCTCTTGTTCAACGAACACTGAAGCGGCTGTTTAATCGTTTGGAAGTACATCCGGAGGCTATCTTTCACTCTGATCAGGGATTCCATTACACACATCCTGAAGTTCGTTCCATTATCGCTAAAGCTGGGTTTAAACAATCACGAAAAGGAAACTGTTGGAATAATGCTTCGATGGAGACGTTCTTCGGGCATATGAAGGATGAATTAGAGTTCAGGGATTGCTTATCCCTACAAGAGCTGCGAGTTCGTGTCAACGAATACATCACCTATTACAATACCGAACGGTTCCAATGGACATTAAAAAAGATGACTCCTGATGATTGATGAATAGGGACCCTTTTCAAAAGGATCCATAAATGGGGTCACAGTTCATCACCAATAAAGATATGTTAATTCTATATATAGTAAATGTAACTTGACTAAATACATATGGATGGATTTGATAGATAAAAAAATCATGAGTTTTAACAATGAAAAAAATGACCTCTAAATCATTGCGGAGGGTTGGGACTGGCTATAAAAGCATTACAAAGCACAAATGCATAAAGCCAAAAGGCACCTGAAACCGTAATTTGGTTTTTGGTGCCTTTTCTATTAAGACTGTAGTGAGCCACCTCTTCGACGATATCACCTTACCGTAGACGCGATGAACTCCAAAATCAGCGAAGTGTCCACCATGATGGATCATATTGTTTAGTAGACCTCGCACGTGGTGGTAAGCGATCTAGAGATACAACCTGTGTTCTCCAGGAGAATGTCAAAGAGATAATAAAGCTTTAGAAAGCTAAAAGGAACTGCTTTTCCTATTTATTCATTTCAAAAACGAAAAATTATTCAGAGAATTAGTCAAAAAATCCAAATGTCTAAATTTTATTTGATAAATTGGATAGTTTATTGAAAATCATAACATCATTTGGGTATTCAATGGTTTACATTTTATTTACTGAATAATTAAATGCGATAAGGAGAACTCAAATAAAAACGGCCGTTTTCAGATGAAACACTATCAAAATGTGCATATGTAAACTAAAAAGTTTATTTTAATTTAAAAAATAATGCTAATGTAAAAAAAAGTTTGACATTTGTACACATGTGGTTTATTTTGTTAAATATGGGCATGTTGTTTTGAGTGCTCTTGTAGTTTTCTTGGTTGCTTCTATAGAAAGGTGGACGTAATATGTCCCGAACGAGTTGAATCAATTCTAATATGGATCTTATTTAAACCCAAAGGAGCGTGAGCAACATTAACAAAATGCACTTATCAGATGATATTAGCAGCAGAAAAGGATCAGGAAATCTGTATTACAGGGAGACATATAGGCCCCAATTTCATTGAAAGTTGAGGACTAGAACTCTATGCCCTTGGCGGAGAACTAAAGGTCGTGTCGCTTCAAATCAATGATCTGGTAAGCATCTGGGAAAATGAGACGGTTTAGACTTTAGCAATGGCTTGATTCGACGAAATGGTTACAGTCCGGTTTTGGGCACCCCCGGATCTGAACTTGGTGCCCCAAACTAATTAACGAAGCAATCACTCCTGAAAACGAATAAGGACTACAGCGTTGCGGTGGTCCAGGAAGTTTGACTCTATCTGTGCTGTCAGTCTGTAGTTCTTAGCTAATTGACACTAAATCAAATTCTCTCCCAAGGGGGTGTCTAATTGCGATCCAAGATATTACCGATGCAGTATCCGGCAATCACCTCGTGGCAGTGGCAGGCAAATACGTTTGCCGTCCTAGCCAATTACCCGCAAGCAAAGCCGTGGATAATGACACATTTCATTCCTCTCCAGCTCACCTTAAATGAGGGAAGTTCCTATGTGGACTTCTACCGTACTCCTACCTTTGAATTTTGTCCTTGGCTGCTTCGCCAACATTTAAGTCGTCAGTTGGTTCGAAATTTCAACAAGGATATATGTACTTTTCTGATGGATTGTATAGACATGAATAATTATATTTATTTGCTTCTTGATCAAGCGCAGTTTTTGGATATTGAATCTTTCTTCTCACATGACTCATTTATTTTTGGTTATGACGAGGAGAGGGACATATTTCATATCGCCGATTTTACATTCGCGGGGGGGAAGTACTCATTTAACGAAATCACATTTGAGCAAATGAGACGTGCCTACGAGGGAATCGATGACGATGGAGATTGGTTGTATGCGGGGAAGGGTGGTCTCTCTCTGTTACAGTTCAACGAACGAGCAGCTTATGACTTTAATCTAAACTATGTTATTGAGCACCTTAAGGACTATTTAAATGGAGCAAATCCCTCCGACAAATACAGAGAGTTGGGTTATATAACAAATCCATGTGTATGGGGAATTCGTGTTTATGACGAGCTAATTTTGGATATAACCCGCATACGCAGTGGACAAATTGAGGAAGATAATCGCCCGTTTCAAGTGATCTATGATCACAAGATCTTGATGTTGGAACGAATTGACTTCATGAATCAAACTGGTGTTCTAGGGGAAAGTAATCAGCTCAAGGTTCGCTATCAGATGATTGCTGACGATGCTCTATTAGCGCGAAATTTGATTATCAAATATTCACTGACGAAAAACGAAGATAACCTCAAAAAAGTGGAAGTGTTAATTAGGCGTATTCAAGCCTGTGAGCGCGAGGCTATCGAACTTATGATCTACAACTTGAGCCTTGTGTCAAACATAACTCCAATGGGCGTAGAGGAGGAGGTCTAACGTTGAGAAAACAACCCTGTTTGGAACGCATCCAAAACCTTATTCATCAAAAGATTCCGGACTACGATAAACAACGTATAAACGCTAATGCGTTACTTGAAGAGATATGGATCCAAATGAATTCTATGCAGATGATTACATTCGTCGTGGAGCTCGAAACCGAATTCGGTCTAGAGCTCCCGGACGAACTGGTAGGTAACATGGCAGGCAGTCATCTAACCCTTGGCGACTTGGCTGATCTTATTAAAAGTTACCAGGAACGCTTATAGCAAGCGGTACTTGATCATGCACACTCACAACATGCAGTCTGAAGCAATATGAGTTTGGATCAGGCTGATGCTCTGGCGGACGGCACGAATGCGCATGTTGAATCACTTGTCTAAGCATCTCCCATCGGGAGTGCCATAATAGACGGATCTGGGAGCGGTATTCCAGGATGGCCGCAGTCTTCTGTTTCAAACTGCACTTGGGAAGTGAAATGTAGACTGGATGTAGATTCCGAGCTAGGTCAATTTCCCATTTTATATCTTGACCATAGTTTAAATACGGTAGATCTTCGTAGTAAATCAAACGGGCAGAGACTTCCAGATCACTAATACTTCGTACAGCCTGTTCGGCCGCAACCCGCACGATACCGTGATCCACATGTCTTCCGATTGCAAGCGGAATATAAATATGATCGTAGTCTGTAAGACAGAGTCGTGTCAAAAGCACTTTTGTTGCCTCAGAAATCACGTCCAGCTCGGTCTCGTAGTCACTACGGAACAGATCGTCCAGCTTTTCATATGAGGGGGCACCGCTGCGATCTTTACGATAGATACATTCCGGCATGTTCAGATGAATCGTGTCCACATCGAGAAGATCACATGCACTAATGTCCTCTTCTCGCCGTACCTTCATCACGTCGGAGCTTAGTCCGAACTTTTTGTGCAGGATGCGAGCAAGTAGGGATAGATCTGTGCCAGTACCAGTGAAAACAGTTGCTATGGTCACATGATAGCCAGTATGAACAAGCAAATCGATATAATCGCCGCAAGAAATAATAGCATCGTCCAGATGGGCGGAGACAAACAGACAGTGGTGATTCAAGGCTTCAAACCCTCCCTTTAACAGTGATAAGTAATATATTGCTATTATACCTTTTATTTATTTTTTTTGGAATTAAATAAAAAATCGAAACTACAAGTTGAAAGGATGACGTTTATGTTTGAAACATTAAAAAATATCATTGCAACTGTGCTTGAGGATGACTCGCTTCGTGAAACTCTCACAATGGAGAGCGACCTGATTAACGACGTCGAGTTAGATTCCCTACAGATGATAACGTTTATTCTCGGAGTTGAAGATGCTTTTGGGGTGGAGATCGTTTACGAGGACCTGGACTTGGCTTGTCTGCGCTCAATCGGTGCCTTCATGGCATTCCTAAAAGGCATGAATCAAGAGGTCGGGTAGTATGTTGGTTGCCAGCACCTTTGATTCGGAAACCTATTGGCGTGAAGAAGGGAGTAGCAGGTTGCCTTTTATTCCTGATCCTTCACGGTCGCGGGTGGTAATGGCTATGGATGAATTGCTGGCTTCCTTATGCGGCCCGGAGGACACACTGTTGACCCGCTTTGAGATGGATGAGGCGCACATGGATTATTTGGCGCACATCGGCTTTCATTTTAGACAGCTTAGTGCGAATGTCCCAAGCCATGAACCAAATCTATTTCGCGCTCTGTACGAAGTTCCAGAGACCGACGAGCGGCTGAAGCAGTTTAGTGAAATGACTCCCTTTTCAGTCGTACCTTACGTTCACGAACTTCTCGACAGGTACAACTATTCGAACAAGCTGCCCACCCTTCAAGACGTTAAACGAGTAAATTCTAAGTTGTATTCCGCCGATCTTGCTAAGAGACTTCTGGGCAGCTCCTATAGCCAGCCAGTGTTCAGCGCGGATGAATTGGCTGCAGTAGGGCGAGAGCTTATGGGGTTGTCGAAAGGGGTCCTGTTAAAAGACCCCTTTGGCGTAGCTGGAAAAGGCAATATGCTGTTTAAAAACCTATCATCTTTGGAACGTGTAGTAAGCTATTTGCGCAAACAAGAGCAAGCCGGTTCCTCAACGGCGTTTCTTGTCGAGCCGTTCCTTGACGTGGAATATGATTTTTCCTGCCAATTTTCAATTGATGAGAGCGGGTCGTACCAGATCGTCGGCTTGCAGCAAATCATCAATCGACAGTTTGCTTATGTGGGGTCACAAGCGATGCAGGAGGAGAACAGTCATTCGCTAATACGGAACGGTTACTTCGATGTCATTGAGAAGCTTGCTTCCTCACTATACAAGGACAGGTACTTCGGCCATGTTTGTGTTGACTCCATGATACTAAAGGACGGCACAATCGTGCCGATTGTAGAAATCAACGCCCGTCAATCGATGGGACTGGTCAGTCATCGACTGGGCGAACGGCTGGAAAATGGGAAGCACGGGACATTTACGTTCCGAACGGTAGGCAGTCGCCATCGGTTTGATTACGGGCAGTGGCTGCGACAGCTGGATGATGACGGCGTTTTATACCCTAATCATACCGGTGAGGGCATCATTCCGCTTTCCCCGGCGTGCATGTTTGCTGGCTATGGGGAATCAGATTACCCACAGACATTAAGCGAAGGCAGTTTCATCAAGGGTAGGCTTTATCTGTTTGTAATCGCGCGAGATGTGCAGGAGCAGAAAAGTTTAATCGACAAGCTAAAGGAACGTTTTGAAGTCCAGGGAGGCAAGTGGTATGGATAGTCATTTGAAGCCTTGTGTCACTATACTTGGATCCGGTAACTCACTAGGTGTGTACATGCCCGCCGTACAGCTAGGCATTTACCTGGAGCGTTCCGGCATTTCAAACGAAGTCTGTGTGCTCGAAAATGTGTATGTCGACGGCTTAAAGAACAAAGTGCCGGCTTATCGTAAAGCCTTTCATGATAATTTCGCTATCGCTCGGAAGAGTGTGGAGTTGGCTCGCGATATTTCAGATTGCCTGGATCCCACCAAGGTACAGCTGCTGCTGGAAGATTGGTCCCGTGAGCGCCGGACGTCGTTCATTGCGTTGACTGGGTTCTGGATCCCGATTTTGGAACAATATGAACGGTTTGTTGGAACTCGGCTCGAGGTCGACATGCTTCATCTCGATGCTACGCTTTCGCCATCTTATTTGGTCTATGGATCTCGAAGCGAGCGGTACAACCACATTTGGTTTTACGAACCGACCAAGAAGCGTTTTGAATTACAACTTCCGATGACGGACGAAGCACCGATCCCGTTTCGCCAGCGAGAAGAGAGAATGGTGGTCCATGGTGGCGGCTGGGGGATTGGGACCTACCCGCAGGCTGTTCGAGACCTGCTTGAAGGCGGTATGGAGCTGGATGTTCTGGCTTATTTTGACGAGGATATCCAGCCTGATCCACGCATTTGCTATTATCGGAACGACCCATCGTGGAGTCCGTGGCTGAGGAATAGACGGGGGGAATTCGGTTTTCCTCCATTTGCTCAGATTCAACATGGAGAGACTCCCATTTACTTAGACAGCGGAACTACTCCCCTGTTATTTGAACGAATTCGCCGTTGCACAGCCATTGTCAGTAAGCCGGGGGGCTATTCCTTGATGGAATCGTTCGCCGCTGCGACGCCTATGGTTTTTCTTGAGCCCTTTGGAAGACACGAAACCGCCAATGCTGAATATTGGATTAAGCAAGGATTTGGCGTGTCCTTTACGGATTGGAAGACGCAGGGATTCAACATCGAGATATTGGAACGTGCTCATTGTAACCTACTACATGCCCGCGAGCGTTGCAAAACTTATGGAGGTGTAAATTATGCAACCCAAAACGAGTCGAAAGTTTGATGAGCGTGTGTTTAACGATCTGAAGCGTACAATTATGAATATGTCCCGGGTCAGTCGGCTTCGAGCGACCGATAGTCGCTATGCGATGGAGATCCCAGAAGATATCGGGATCAAGCTGAACAACGGGTGCAACTTGCGTTGCAAGCATTGCTACGAGTGGAACTCGGACGGCTTTCACTGGGACATGTCCAAGGAGGAGCAAGGTAAAGAAATCGATGTCGCGTTGGTCGATAAGCTCCTTGTCTTTACCCATGAGAAGAAGTCGAAAGTCTATCTTTGGGGCGGAGAACCGCTGTACCATAGCAAGTTCGATCAGATTGCGAATCTGCTGGAACGCGATCAGCGGACGACGACGATTTGTACAAACGCGATTCTTATGGAGGAAAAGTTAGATTCACTGCTTAAGATCGGTGAGGGACTTGTCGTACTAGCCAGTCTGGAGGGATTCGAGGCTGAGAACGACGCGATAAGGGGCAGAGGGACCTACAAAAAGGTGGTTAGTGCCATAGAACGTCTGCTGGAGTTGCAGCGTCAGGGCATTTTCAAGGGCAGAGTATCCGTCAGCTTGACGATGAATGATCTCATGATTCCCAAAATGTTTGATTTTATGAAGTTTTTCGAGGAGATGGGCGTGGATTCGGTCTACTTTGTATATCCGTGGTATATCGCACCTGAGTCTGCTCAGGAGATGGACAATTTCTTCATCAAAGAGTTTGACTGGCTGGATCCAATCCGTCAGGGTAGCTGCAGTTGGAATTCATTCACTTATCATATCTCCGGCGAGAAGGTGGGGGCACTCAAGGAGGAGGTTCTCCGCATCTCCGAGCAAACATGGGGAAGCCGGGTTCGATTTATGCCCGCATTGGAGCAAGACGAGATAGAGGATTTTGTCACTGGCGTGCAGAGAACCGGGATGAAGCGGAAGGAATGCTTGGCGATCTCCACCCGAATGGACGTATTGCCGAGCGGAAACGTCACTCCGTGCAAGTTCTTTCCTGAGATGGCGGTCGGCAACATTAGTGATGTGGATGTGAAGGAGGTTTGGAAGGGGGAAAATTTTGCCAAACACCGAGAGGTATTAGCTTGCGGACTGATGCCGGTCTGTTCCCGATGCGGGTTACTTTATCATTATGGCCGGTAAACGTTATCGTCCACCTTCTAGTTCGATTTAATTGTTAAGGAGGAGCGCAATTGACAGCGATCCATGTGGTGCAGTTAGCTAAAAACTTCACCTATTACACCAAAGAGGTCGGAATGCTTCATTCCATTAAAAACCTCTTTTATCGGAAAAGTTTGACGAAGGAAGCGGTGAAAAATATCTCCTTTTCGATCGAAGAGGGGGAAATGGTTGCTTTCCTTGGGCCTAATGGGGCAGGCAAAACGACGACGCTAAAGATGCTCTCTGGCATCTTACATCCAACTAGCGGCGAACTTACTGTACTGGGCTTCAAGCCTTATGAGCGAAATAAGGAATTCAAGAAGCAGTTCGCTATTGTAATGGGGCAGAAGAGCCAACTATGGGTTGACTTGCCTGCGGCGGAATCCATTTTGCTAAACAAATATATCTATCAGGTTGACGATCGGCATTACAAACAAACACTGAACGAACTCATCGAACTGTTGGACGTCAAGCACATTATGAATGTTCAGGTAAGGCGTTTATCGCTAGGTGAGCGTATGAAGATGGAGCTCCTTGCGGCGCTTATTCATAAACCGAAACTGCTTTTCCTGGATGAGCCGACGATCGGGCTCGATATTGTTACACAGAAAAAGGTGCGGGAGTTTTTGAAGTATTACAATGAACAGCATAGGACAACGATTATTTTGACAAGTCATTACATGAAGGACATCGAGGATCTGTGCAAGCGGACGATCATTATTAATGATGGCAGGCTCGTCTTCGACGGGGATCTGAAGCGAATCGACGATGTTTTGAACGACACGAAAATCATACAGTTAAAATTTAAGCAACACGTAGCGACTGGACAGCTGCAGTTGTACGGGAAGGTGCGTCAATCGGACGGATTTCATGCCACGCTGGAGATAAGTAAGGAGCGCATTAGCATGGCTTCCAGGGATTTGCTTGAACACTACCCGATTGAAGATATTACGATCGAAGATATTCCTATCGAGGAAGTCGTTGTATCCTTGTATCAGCGGGATGATCGGGTATCCGGATGAGTGCCTTTCCCAAATACGGACGCGTGTTCCAGTTAGGCGTTCAGTCTTCACTCGAATATCGATTTGACTTTCTCTTTTCCTTGATCAGTGCATTCTTTCCGATTCTGATCCAATATTATATTTGGTCAGCGGTCTATGGAAGATCGGAATCGTCGGAATTTTTCGGATATACCTATGGCCAAATGATTTTATACACGATAACGGCAGCCATCGTGACGAAAATTGTGACAACGGATATAGGTCAAAACGTGGCCACCGAGATCAAGGATGGTGGGTTGAATAAATATTTGGTTCAACCGGTCAGTTTTTTCGCTCTGAAGCTATTTACTATGCTGGGGCAAAAGATTTTCTTTTTTTCAGCCATGCTATGTATCTTGCTGTTTACACTCGTTTACTTGACCGGAACTTATGGTATACGGATTCCCTTGGCACATATTCTACTCTTTATGGTGTCAATGGTCATGTCTTTGTTGTTAAACTTTCTTATCTCTTATACGCTCGCGGCTGTTGCATTTATATTGTCTGAAATCTCCTATTTTTTTGAAATGACCGGCTTATTTGTCATCATTTTAAGTGGTGGTGTTTTTCCGATTGAGGTGTTTGGTAAGACCATAAATAAGATTTTAGACTACTTGCCATTCAAGTATACGATCCATTTTCCTGCGAATGTTATTAATGGCAGATTGTCAATGGACGAGGCAGTACAAGGAATCGGGATGCAGTTCTTCTGGATGATCGCGCTGCTTGCCTTTTCACGGATCGTATGGCGCGCCGGAATGAAGAAGTATCTCGGATTGGGGGGCTGACCGGTGAGAGGATGGCTGGGAACGCTTCGCAACTACCTAATGATTTACTTTTTGTTCATTAAGAACTGCTTTATTGCTCAAATGGAATACAGGACGAACTTCATACTCGGGATTGCTGTGGAAATCGCATACTTGTTTGCCAAGCTGCTTTACGTCGTAGTAGTCTATGAGACGGACTTGCATATCGGATCGATCACGCCTGATGGTATCTTGATGTTTGTCGGCACATACACGATTATGACCGGTCTTTATTCCGGGCTCTTTTTCCCTAATTTCGTCAGGGTATCCGAGTATATACGCAGCGGGACGTTGGATCTACTCATGGTTAAGCCAATTTCACTACAGTTTTTGGTTTCGCTTCGATACATCGATCTTGGGATGCCAATTCCGAATTTCATCGCGGGTGGAACGATGGTTGTGATCAGTTGGAATGCATTAAATATCCCGGTAACGGCATGGAGTTTATTCTCATTTTTGTTTTACTTGGGGACAGCGTTGATCATTACTTACTGTCTCATGTTCATCCCAGCCTTGTTATCCTTCTGGCTTGTTAATACGGGAGGGCTGGCGGGAATTTTCTATTCCATTTGGGACGCCAATAATATGCCAATGCCGATCTATTCACGTTTCATCCAACGAATCGGCGTGTATTTATTGCCTTTTCTCGTCATTACGAATTTTGCGCCTATGATGGTGATGAATCAGCTGACACCTGCTTTGGCGGTATGGGGCGCTATCGTACCAATTGTGCTCCTTGTAATCGTTCGCTTCGTTTGGAGTCGGGCAATACGTAATTATAACAGTGCAAGCGGCTAAAGGCTGACAACTTAATTGAGGGAGGGAGGAATGACATGCATATGCTTCGTTGGCCGGCAACCGGCATTGCCTTAGTATGTCCTATTTGCAAGTCAAAGCTAAACACATCGGATCAGATGTTGGTGTGCGGGGAGTGCGCGGTCAGTTACTTCTTCGGTGATGGTGGTGTTCCGTTTATGCTGGCTGATCTGCAAGGGCAGGAAAGCGGGGAAACTGCAGTCCTCAAAAAGGATATCATGAAGATGTTCACTAACTATAATCGGTCCTTGGACGAGAGTGGCTTTTCCCGTTTCTCGACATTTATCAATTGGGGGTTCGCCTCCGAGTTCAATCAGGCCCCAGCAAGTGTCAATCGAAACTCCATCCGGCTTCTGCAGGAGTGCTTGGATGGTTTATATCTCGAGGATAAGAACATTTTGGAGGTAGCCTGTGGCAGAGGGGGAGGCGTGCGAGAGCTCTGTCGAAGTTACGGTGTGAGAAGCGTTGTTGGCTTAGATCTGACCGAAGCCAATATTGCATTTTGCCAATTGACCAACCGTTTCCCAAATGCCTATTTTTGTGTTGGGGATGCCGAGAGGCTTCCTATCGGTTCGTCATGCTGTGATTTTGTCCTCAACATGGAAGCGTCTGATCTATATCCATCGATTAAGTCTTTTTATGACGAGGTCTTCCGGGTGCTGAAACCGGGCGGGACTTTCGTTTATGCGGACGATTTGCCAACCTGGAAGTTTGACGATGGTGAACGATATTTGCTTGAACTGGGCTTCGAGCTGCTTATATCACGCGATATCACGGGGGAAGTTTTGCTTTCAAGTGATCAAGTTCTAAAGAATCGCATAGCCGCTTTTGGAACTGAAGATCAGATGGATACTGCGATTTGGAAAACAATTGGTGTGCCAGGCACGTCCTTGTACGATGAAATGAAAAGCGGGGAACGCCAGTACAAGATCATGCATTTCCGAAAGCGGACTCATCACAATGTATGAGAACCACGTGACGATCGTCGATTATTCCGTCTATCTCCCGAAGTCCCGTACCCATGTCACGAAAGCGATTCAGCAGGTGAAGGCCGACGGCGTAGAATTTCGAATGAGCGATTCGGAATACTTGAACAAAGGCTTTGAGCTGGTGTCCATAGAAGAGGAACTTGAATTGGAACAGATGATTGCTACCGTGTGTAGGCCAATTCTGCGCCGGGCTCTGCAGATGAATGTACAGATCGCGGCGGTCATGTTTGCTAGTGTAACGAATAATGAAAACGGTGAACGGAATCTTTTTGATCGCCTAGCAGATGAATTCGCCCTTGAGGCAGTCCCATTTATCCCTTTGGAGGAATATTCTTGTTCCACGATGCACTTATCGTTGTGCCTGGCGTCGAACTACTTCATGGCCCCGCGTCAGCAAGGTGAAGGAATCTTGTTCATCACTGCCGACAGAGCCATGAATTCTTATGAACGGAGCGATCCGTTCATGGTGTTCGGTGACGGCGCGAGTGCTGCTTTATATATGAAGGGGCAGCGTCAAGGACAGCAGACACTTGCTTCGGTTATGAGAGTCGACGGCCTCGTATACGATCTGGCTCCAGATCGTATTCAATTATATTACTCAACGTTTTATTTAGGGGTCAGACAGGCAGTAAGAGCAGCATTAAGCGAGTCCGGTATTCACATTGCTCAGATCGCCGTGATCTTTTGCACCAATTTGGGGCTACACGTATGGAGTATGCTGGCTCAAGTGCTGAGGGTGTCCCTGGAACGCTTCTACAATCTAACCCTCTCCAAGGACGGACATATTCATAACACCGATATCCTAAATAATATCGATCACGCTATCCGTTCAGGTTTCTTGAAAGAAGGGGACTTGTATATGACGATTTCCGTTGGCTTTGGAGGCTATTACGGTTGTGCGATTCATCGGTATGCCAAGAAGGTGAACGAGCTATGTATTTGACATTTCATCATGCTGAGGCCGCTGTGGGATTAGAAATGCCATGGGGACGGATAACCGATCTAATTGAAAAGAATAGGAATTGGACCGAAGGAATTGACTTGCTCTGTTACTGTCATCAGACGGACTTTGAAGCTGGTGTTAATGGCTGTGCTAAACTGAGACAAGAATTAGGACTAAATGAGGTTATGCCCATTTCCGTCGGGCAGTCTGGTAGCCTTTCTCTATCTAATGCATTAACAATATTAGACTGGATGTTCAATAGCGGTACAAAAAATCATGCTCTTTGCGTCATTGCCGACTCATTCATTCCAGATCATATCGACAAACAAGGGAGTTGCTTGAGTATGACCGCACTGATCGGTGTGTCGACTATGGCCGGTGATTATCGAGTTGAAAGCTGCCGTAAGCTTCCAGGCACCAACGTTAAAGCAGGAGCAAAAAGCGCAGTTGAACCGATCCTAAAGCTTGGACTGCACCAATCAGAGTTTACAAGCGATCTGGAGATGGAAGTCGTCACGTTCGATGCTGGAGTCTTCGGTGCAAGCCAACTGAAGTTACGACGAACATAATTTCCTCGTACCCACCATCTTACCAAGGCCATTTAGGAGAAGGATTGGTTTTTTCCATGCGCTCCATCGTGACCTCGGAATATTGCTTCTTGTCGAGGGACAAGAACATTGTGTCATTGAAGTCGCTATTTTAGCGGCTTTTTTATTTTATCGGTAAAAGTTCGTGTCCCGAGCCAAGGACAAGAACTTTTACCGATTGCCGGAATGGACAAGAACATAGTCCGATTGCCGATTAGATGTGTATCGCTATTTTAGGAGGATAGGACGACTTTTATTGTGGGATGAAGTTACAGGGAGTTGAAAGTGCTTTTTACCGATCAAGGGGTTCGGTGAATTTTAAAGTCAGATTTTGAATATTGAGAGTTAGTAAAAAAGGACCTCAGAAACTGAAAAATTTCGAGGTCCTTTACTGCGGATTTGGATTGAAAACGACGTTGACGGCAAGTATCATCTAAGAAGACTCCCAGCGGGTGACCTTTTTTTGTAAAACCTTTACAAAAATGCGTAACAGGCAGGAAGCCCTTGATTGGGAGAAAGCGAATGCTATGAGTCTATGGAAAAAAGGCAATTCAATGAGTAGACATCAACAACCACGTCCATGGGAAGAATAGAGGGAGATGAGCGTATTGTATCTAAAAGCATTTGATCTAGATTTACCTTATATAATTAATGATGAAAATGTTGAATCAATGAAGTGGGGCTTTTATAAAGTTTTATTTATCATGAAATAAATTAGAGATGTATAATTTATCAAATAATCTTGAAAATCGCAATGCTCGTTATGAGTGAATGCGCCGCTAGACATTTAGTCAAAATCCGTATTTTGTGAAGATGTTCAAGAGAAACCGCGTAGCGACACGGTTTCATCGGTCCATATTATTCACAGCATTACGCATCTCTTCATCTGTTAAGTGAGTATATATCATTGTTGTCTGAATGGAAGAATGCCCTAATTGATTCTTTAGTCTTGGGACATCGTTATTTTCAAGATGATATCGCGTTGCAAATGAATGCCTGAGCGAATGCACTGTTAGAGAAGGTTTCCCAAAGGCAGTGGCATATTTTTCAATCAGCTTTTCAATTGATCGTTGTGTCAGACGACGGCTTTTTCCTTTACGACCTACAGGAGCTGCAATGAATAAATAGTTTTCTTGTTTATCTGGTAAATATCTTGTTTCTCTGATCTGCAGATAACTTTCTAAATCCATTAAAGCCTGTTTGCTAAAGTAAACGTATTGTTCTTTATCACCTTTACGTACCACTCGAACTAAAGCTTTATTCATATCTAAGTCATCCATATTAATTCCTGCAACCTCAGACAATCTAAGCCCTGAACCTAATATCAGCGAAACGATTGCTGTATCACGCTCACGATTAAACTGATGAAACGTAAAAATACGCTTGTTTTCTTTATGTTTTTCACCAAAATCATAAGCTACAAATTGCCTGAATAATTCGAAATCATCATTTCTTAGAATTTTTCCTTCAATACGGTTTGCAATGGTTTCTTGGCTTTCTTTGATAGCATTCAAATCCATTTTGGCCATTACATTTCGTTGAATATAAGGCTTCAAGTCGCTTGTTTCAGCCTTATTCTGAAGGTAATCAAACAACGATTTTAGAGAGGACAATTTGCGATTTATCGTAAGTTTCTTGTTTCCAAGTTGATAATCCAGGAATGACAAGAAGTTTTCCACTTCACGTATTGTTAATAACTCCAATGTTTCTAAGGTTATTTCTTTCCGATTTGATGAAGTTAGATTCTCTGCAATAAGCCAATCGAAAAAAATAATGTAATCATGACAGTAATTAAGAAGTGTTGTTGGAGATAACTTGCGTTTTTTGCTATCTATAAATTCTGTTACATACCAAGGTAAATCGGACAATTTTTCATCAATACGTTGCATGTAGTGATTTTTCATTAGTTTATCCATTTATGTACAAACCTCCATGGATTCATCATAACCCATCGTTATTTATTCGTCAAATTATTATTTTACGTAATTTTAATATTCATCTTACATTATGGCATGGTAATTCGGAATATCCCTATGAATAGGAGAATTTTGTTTTTTTTCAGCACACGTTCAACCCAAAGTCTTTTGGCTTCTGCTTTATCTTGAGCTAGCTTCGTTCCACAGTTAAGAAAACCCGCCTAAGCATGGGTTAAAAAGTTCTAAGGCTTAACATCTGTTTTATCATTCTCTGCGATACCGAGTATTAATCTAACTTTACCCATCTATAGAATATAGATAGCATTTCACCTAGATTTCCTGGGCCCCCTGCAGAAAATAAACTGCTCTCGATATTGCAGTGAATCCAGTCATCATCGCTTCTCTCTATTATAAGCGCATTAAATTTTTTGTTTCTAGTTCTGTTTCTTTTAAATTAATTTTAATTTGCCATCCTGGATTATCAAGCGTTGTTATTTTTATTCGTTCTTGATGCTCCCAATCTTCATCGCAGTGTAAATAATACCATTCTTGTAACCAAGTTAATATATCCAATCATTCGGTGAACGGAGCTTTAATAGGACGCCCTTCATAATACTTCAGTCTGATATTATCATAGACGGCTCTAATTGCTCTTTATCGAGTGGCTGATACTGGTTTTCAAATAATACCATGGATTAGAGGTAACCGCGGCTTAAGAGCAGGCTTATCTCCCGACGGAATACCGATACATAGCCCCACCCACGGAATCAAATATTTAGGTAAATTCGTTTGATTAGCTGCCTTAAAGATGGCCTCCCGTTGTTCCGCCGTCAGGGTTTATTCGCATAAGAACGAACAGAGGTATGATTTTGAAGTAATTCAAGCGTATTATTCAAAGGATGGGTCTCCGTTTTTACTTAATACCAGCTGCCAACTCATCAACCACTTCTTGTACAGTTTGGATCTTTTTGCTTGGCGTAATTCCAGTACCAACAGTGATAATACCACCTTCGCCGTTACCTTCAAGCATACCGATACGGATTACACTTGAACTACCCCCAACCTTAGCAATTTCTTCACGAGATGCGCCCTGGTTATCCATAGCCACCAATTTTTCAGCAAACGGTGTAGGCAACGAACGGTAGTAAGCTGGTAAAGTACGGTACAACAACAAATCTGCTGCAGATGAATCCACTATCATTTGCTTTACTGATTGTGCTGCAGGGTTTTCAACAGTAGGAATAAAACGGCTTCCTAAAAAGACACCTTCTGCCCCCAATTCAAAGGCGCTGGCAACACTGCGAGCATCACCGATTCCACCAGCAGCGATAACTGGAATATCAAGCACATCAACGATCATAGGAGTTATTGTAAACGTACCAATGATACTTGTTGGCAATGTTCCACCCTCATCAAATCCAGTAACAACATAAACGTCAACACCCATAGCTTGAGCAGCCTTTGCATCTTCGATCGTTGGAGTCAAAGGACGATAAACAATTTTAATGCCCGCTTCCTTTAATGGGGTAATGATCTTTTCAGTCAATGTTCCTTCAACACCATTAAGAAGAATAACTTGAACACCTTCTTCAATGACAACTTCTAAAATTGGCCAAGTGAACTTCATATCTGCATCAGTAATCAAAGTTGTACCAAATGGTTTATCCGTCAGTTCCTTTGTTTTACGAATCTCGCGGCGCATACGTTCTGCGGTTTCCTCTGGAGAGGTTGTAATTGTCGTTTGACCGGCATTCGGACCAAGAATCCCTAAACCACCCGCATTACTCACGGCAGCAACAAATTCGGCATTCGTAATCCAACTCATAGGTCCTTGTAAAATGGGCTTTTCAATACCAAGAATTTCTGTTACACGATTTTTCATAATTATTATCCTCTCTTTAGCACCATTATTGGCATAATACTGTAAAGCTTAATTGGTCTGCTCTCCGGGTTATGTTACAATAATCATTAGCTTGCTAATTAGTTAGCAGCCTTGGCACTATCATAAGTCCATACGTTTCATTTGCAAAGAAGGCAATTTAAATGAACGTAGTACATATTTTTGTACTTTTAGACTGGGAGCGATATCATGAGGGTATGTAATGAAGGATTTGAAAAAGAGTTTATTGATGAAAAAAGAAATATGTACGCAATAGCCTTTACGCAAAATGTACTTTCGGGGCGATGGAAATATTTCATTATCTGGTATCTGGAAGGGGAAAGACGCCGGTTTACCGAGATAAAAAATTTCCTGAGAGGCTTGTCGCAAGGCTCGCTCACCAAGTAACTCAAGGAGCTGGAGGACGACGGAATTATTCAGCGCGATGTGTATCCGGAAGTTCCGCCACGGGTCGAATATTCGCTGACAGAGAAAGGAAACAAACTGCTGCCTGTCCTAAAGAAGATGGAGGAATTCGGTAAAGAATATGGGGAGAAGCCTGAATTAGATGAAGGATAAAGGCTACCCCCTAATCAGCCAGCACATAAAATCTCGCCATCTGGACCAAATGTATGTTCAGGATTGCTCCTTCAGCCAGCCATTCTAGTCCACCTCAAAAGGAATGGCCTTGCCACTACTTCTAATTGCATAACATATCGAGTAACAGTAAGTTAAGCCAACCTTTGGGGCTAGGCCCAAAATATCGAACCTGGTCAAATCGGCAATAGTACCATGTTCTTGTCCATTGCGGGCAAAGGGACCAAGTTCTTGTCCTTTGCTTAGGACAAGAACTTGTACCTATTGGCGTTTTTTGTTCGCCCTCTTTACTTTATTTTAGCATAATAAAAAAAACCTTTGAAAGCGACAGACATGGTCTAGTGTGTCCTGCATTCTTTCTTTGTCCCCAACTCTTCTAATGAAGCTATTTAAAACCCCTAACAATTAATGTTAGGGGCTAACTTCAAGTGAAACCAGTATATCGCGCCCGTTGTGGCCAAAGAATACGTCCAATGATCCATTTATCATTTTACTTTTAAAAAGTGTATAACTCACTTTATTACCAAGGTAAAAGCAAAGCTTATCAAGAACATCGAAAAAAATCCTATTTCAAAATTATTCTTTGCATATTGATAAGTCTAACAAGGCAATTAATTAAAATCTTGCATTAAGTCATCAATCACTGCGTTTACAGTTCTAATCTCTTTAATTGGAGTAATACCTGTGCCGACAGTAATATAGCCATCCACTTTGTTACCCTCTAGCATTCCGATACGCAGACCACTTGCTCCGCCCATTGCTTTTGCTCTTACTGATCACCCCTTGTTCCACCAATTCTGCGAACCGTGCTTGTTCTGCGGGCAACTGTTCCGCAATTTCTTCCTGCGGTGCATCTGGTTGAATTTTGACATGAACGAGAAAACGCATGTTTCACTCCTCCTAATATGTTAATATACTGTAAAATCCAAATCTCATTTATTATAGTTTCACACGATCAATACCAATACTTTCACTACAAGCATCGAGTAGGGTATTTTTATTGAAATAAATGTGGGTACAGGGAAGGAACTCCTCTGGCAAGACCCTGCTGTACCTCCCGACTTGTAGCATCAGTCAACAATCTCGTAGAGGTCGGCTTCAATCCCATCAATTGCGGTTCTAGAGATGTCCTTTGGAGATGATTTAGGCGCATGGATGCCAGCTGTCATGTCCGTGTCCATAAACGCTACATGCAATCCGGCACCCCTAACGTTCTTAGCAGCTAATTCTAAGCGTAATGCTTTTGTTACTCCCCATTGAGCAGATTTTGCAGCTGAATATGCCCCTCCTTCGTCTATATTGATCCAAGATAATACGGATAGGATATTCAGAATCGAACCCCCTCCATTCTTCTCAATCACTGGTGCGAACGTGCGAATCATTGAAAGTGTACCAGAAACATGAGTGTCGAATTACAAATGAATAGCATCCAGCCAACCTGTGAGCAGAGAAGCACCCGTTGCTGAACCAGCGTTGTTAATTAGAAGGGTAACATCCCCTGCGATCTCTGCTGCAGCTACCACAGATTTCGGAGCAGTAATATGAGTTGTAGTGGAATAGCACCAGGCAGATCGACTGATTCTGGGTTCCTCGCACCAGCGTATACTTTAGCTCCTCTTGCTAAAGTTCAAGAGCTAGATGTTTGCCTAAACCTCGATTTGAACCGCTGACAATAGCAACTTGTTTTGAAATATCTATTTTGCTACCCGAATCATTAAATTAAATACATTTTTATCTCCCATCCAAATAAAATTGGTTCAGCTTCGTTTTACAAGTAGCTGCCGTTCTCCTTTGCCATTTCGAATGACAAGCTGCTCTGACTATTCGGTTTGCTTGGAGTGACTGCAGGACTCACGGGTGTTCTGTATTGACAAGGTCAGTTGTTGGTCTTCTTCTTTACCTGAACAGGTACGTTGAAATCATCGACGTTAATATGTCCAAACCCGCCTTTGGAGTGGTCAACCACCTTAATGTAAAGCTCCTCGCCGATATAATCCGACGCATCCCAAATCTTTCGTTGATATTCTTCATAATTGGTCGCTGTCTCTTTAAATAACTCTTTGCCGTCCGACGCCCGAACCAGCGCAACATACAAACGGTCTATATCCCGGCCGCCGCTGATAAGGAAGTTGATCTTACCGTTCCCACCAAGGACGAAATTTTGAGATCTTAGCGCTCCTGTCAAGCTGTCGCCGCCGGCTTGCTCGTTGAAGCCCCATAAATGGTAGCCGCCCGGAATTTTATGCGACGGGTTGAAGTAAATGGTGTCCCAGAAGAACTGGGTATTGGTCACATGGACATTCTGGAAGGCGTCTCCTTCCGTAATCCATCCTGTTAAGTCGCCTGTAGCAAAATCATGGTTAGGCAGCTCTGTAATATCCTTATACACGGAGTTATCCCAGTTATCGGGCACATAGACCGGAGCAGCCGTTTTACCCGTTAAGGCATTCATATCCCATACTTGCATAGACTTGACAGTGATATCGCCATCGGCCCAGATTTGCAAGCCCAAGGAGTCGTATCTGCCTACATAGACACGAGTTGTCAGCTTCTTCTTGTAATTTGCAAAGGCTTCAATGACCGAGCGATCGAGAAAGATATGGAGTTTCAAGTTCTCTCCGTCAAGATCTACATATCCTCCTTGAATGCCGTCCACACGCACATCCGGATCAATGCTGCTCTTGGTTCGATCCACATTGAATGTCCCATTCTTCTTGTCGTAGTAAATGAGCGTCTCTTCTTGGCCTTTTTCCGAGCGTCGCACCTTGAGACCGAATTTCTGGGCCTCACGCGGATCAATCTCCATCACAATCTCTAGCATGTCGCCTTTGACATTTTTAATCAATTGATTGGCACTCTCCAAATTTTTGTCCGAAAAATCAACCCATTTTTTCCCTCGAAGGCTCTGCAGTTCTTTAATCGGTTCGACATGCAATTTATCATGCTTATCGAGGCTTAGGGAAAACGGCAAAGATAAATTATGAGCCCATCCGGATTGATATTCGGCTTGCGGTGTTCTTACATTTTGCACCATGGAGAATACGACCGTTCTTCCGTCAGGTGTGACCAGACCGCTCTCTGCGGTTAAATAGCCGTCACCTACATCCATTTTGGAGGGTGCCTCCTGATCAGGAATAAATTTAAAGTTATCCCGGTCCCAGGTCCCGATCCAGTAAAAGACCTCAACATCTCTTTGCACATCGTTCGCTGGAGGAACATGCTCCGGCTTTTCATGGGGATTAATCATGAAAATATATTTTTGCTTGCCCGTACTATCCGTGCCTAACGGCAATAACACTGGCAGCTCCCATACCGTACCCAACTCCGGATAACGGCTTCTGTCACTAACGTATAATGGCCCCTTATATTCCCAATTGTACATATCGTCGGATACATACACCAAAGCTGTGCCGCTTCTGAAGTCTGGAAGGCCAGACGTCACTAACTGATACCACTTGTCCACCTCTTTGTCGTACCATACAAATGGATCGCGGAACTCATTGTGAATGCCTTTTCCATTCTGCTCCGTTACCGGTTTAGGATATTTCACCCATTTTTCCAAATAGGGATCGGACAAATCCGCCGGAGTTGCCAGCCCGGTTCTTTGGTTCGGCGACAGGGAGTCGTTGCCGGCGGTATAGAACAGAACGGGGTTGCCGTTTCGATCATACGCTGCACTGCCTGACCACGTGCCGTCCGGATCTAGGGTGCCCGCTTCGGGCGCAAGAGCAGGTCTTACATTTTGCCAGTTCACCATATCGTCACTCACCCAATGCCCCCAGTGGATTTGATGCCAGTATGGACCTTGCGGGTTATGTTGATAAAATAAATGGTATTTGCCGTTATAATAAATCGGTGCATGTGCTTCATTCATCCAGTTTTGCGGAGGCATCGCGTGGTACTGGGGACGGTGCTGATCTCCGTCAAACACACTTGGATCCTCATCAATGTCCGAATTCGGAATTTTCGGAATCGAACCTCCATGAAGCGCCTTCACGCTCTCATATCCAGCAAGTATCTCCTGGTTCGTAAGGGCTTTATTATGCAGCTTCACTTCATCTAGGAGTCCGCTGAACATATTGAAGGAGAACAACCCTGCCAACTCTACAGGTTTATTATTTTTCCCGATGATCAGGCTTTCGGTAGATGGTGTGATCGGAACGTTGACGGGGGTTGCTTGGGAAGCCACTTCCTCACCGTTTAGATATAACTTAATCTTTCCATCTTCTTTACTGAAAGTAGCGGCCACATAATTCCACTTGTATTTTTCCAACGGGTGATCCTTAACCCATACCTGAATCCACTGGCCGCCAATTCCTACCTGCATCGACCATGTACCGTGCCGATACATTCCAAGAGAAAAGCCCTCTGCTTTATCCTGATCGGATTGGTTTACGATCGCAGACAGCTTGTTTCCGTCTCCCCATTCATAGCTCCGCGGTGCAACCCAAGCTTCGATGGTTAACGCGTCGCTTACAGGCACAGTATCCTTTGCATTGACCTCAATATAATTCGAGTATCCATCAAACAATAAGGCGCCGCCTTTTATTCCACGCGGAGTCCATCTTGGATCCTTCGATGCCATATACCTGGCGTTGTTAAATACATAGTTCACATCATGCTTAAGATTGCGTACATTCTCCAACACTTTTTTTCCTGCGCCTTCATCAAGGTTTAAATAGAAAATGGTACCCACACCACTTGCTTGGAACCCATCAACGGCAATGCTGGCTTCATTGGAATGATCGACAACCTTTACATAGAGCTTCTTGTTGTAGTGTTCCTGTACTTTCCATGAGATTTTCTCGTTCGCGCTGACATCCCCGGTTTTCATAAGCAATGTGTTGCTGTTCGCATCGTAAAGTGCGACATATGCGTTTTCCGGTTTGAGGATATCCAAAATAGTGAAGTTAATTGTTCCGGTTCCCTGAAGCGTGAAAGTATTAGAGGTGATGAAGCCCTTACCTTGCACGGAGGATCTGGCATAGAAGTTCCCTTCTTTGCTCGCATGAGCTTCATCGGTCACTTCAAAAGCATCTCCCTCAACCGTCCAGCCATCGAGATTTCCGGTTTCAAAGCTTGGATTATCGATTTCATAGCGTTTGAAATCTGGCTTGATATCCGTCGCAACCATTCCTTCAGCTGGCTCCGATTCATGGTACACGGAGAATGCGTCCGCAAAAATGATTCCCCAATCTGAGGTTGCATTATCGACGACCTCCACATACAGTTTCTTGCCCAATTGTGTGGAAAGATCCGCCTTGTATTGCACCATATTGGCAAGCCGCATGCCCTGCGCAGGATCCGGGAAGCCAACGTCGGCGAATGCGCTATTTCCGTATCGGGCAATAACTTGTCCCGTATCGACTTCCACAATATTTATAAATACCTTGTCTGGGTTCTTCGCACCGCCAAGCTTGAAGCTGATCCAGCCGCTTCCGCCCAGCTCGAAAGTGCTGGAACGAAGTACACCTGTCGCAGATTCGTCATACTTCCAGCCGTTTAAATGATAAGCGCCTTCCTGGTTATACGGTATTTTTTCCGCCCACCAAGTCGTTTCGTTTGTCACGCTATTCGGACCGAACGCATTGCCTTTGACAACGGTCCATCCCGTCAAATCTCCTGTTTCAAATCCAGGATTCCGGATTTGATAGACCGAATCCGTAACTGACAATCCCACGTCATTCTTAGGAATATTCTTGATTTGATAAACCGCATTCGTAACCGACGAGCCTACGTCATTTTTAGGAATGAGCGTGTTCCCAGCAACAGTTCTAGATTCAGCTACTGCGGAGATTCCTGGAACAACAAGCTGGAGCACCATAGCCCATATAAGCATTCCCGATATCCAATATTTTCTTATTTTTACCTTTTTCATTCTAGATCCTCCTTCGAAATTTCTTGCACTTTCAAACATCGATACTTCATTTCGAAATGCTCTCCTAGTACAAAGATGAAAGTCAAGAAGAAAGGAGAAAATATATGAAACGTTTCCAATTAGAGAAAAGCGAAGTTACTTGATCATTTGCTGCATGACCCCATTAGTAAGGAGCGCCTAAGCAATCGTCTTACCAAATGGACTGCATATCCCATATATCCAAGGATTTAACAAACGGTTCTCCATCTCCCCAAATCTCGAGTCCCAAAGCATCCATACGGCTCGGGTACACCCGGGTTGTCAGGCTTTTCAATCCGTTTGCATAGGCTTCGACCATGGAGCGGTCCAAATAAATATGAAGCTTCAGATTCTCCCCAAGTAGCTCCAGCTTACCGCCCTGAATCCCTCTGCACTTTTCTCCCGGATGCAGTGTCGTTTTCGACCGGTCGACCATGAGCATCGCTTGATTCCAATCATAATACAGCAGAGTTTCTTCCTCTCCGTCCGGCGTACAACGGACCTTGATTCCGAATTGTTTGGCGCTGCCGGGCTCCAATTCCAATTGAATCTCAAGCATGTCACCATGAACATCCCTGAGCTGTACATTAATTTCAGCCAATGACTGTTCCCGAAGTGATAGCCGCTTGGCGCCACGCAGCGATTGAAGCTCCTGAATCGGCTCTATACCCAGACGTCCGTCATCCCTCAAATACACGCTTAACGGCAAGCCGCCGTTATGAGCCCAGCCCGACTTATATTCCATCTCGGACGTCCGGTCGCCTTGGGCTATCGTAAAGACGATATTTCTGCCGGTCTTCGGATCAACCATTCCGCTCGGTCCGGTAAAATGGAAATCCCCGACGTCAATCAATTGAGGCTCTTCTTGATCGGGGATGAACGAAAGATTTTGCTTGTCAAGTTGCCCGATCCAATAGAACACCTCGACATCCGCTCCCTTTCCTACAGGGCTGACAAGCAGGAGATGTTTGTTCACCCCCTGCTTGTCACTGCCAAGGGGAAGAAGCACAGGGAGCTCCCAGATGGGTCCAAGGTAAGGAAACTTCTGAATATCTGCTTTAAAAAACGGCCCTTTATACGTCCAATTCAGCATATCCTGTGACGCAAATGCCAGTGCTGCTCCGCCTTCGATTCCGGACCCAACCAGAGCATACCAGCCGTCATCGTCCTTCCATACGAACGGATCCCGGAAATCCCCAAATGCGCCCATTCCCTTCTTCTGCACGATCAACGGCTCCGGATGTTTGACCCAGTGAACCAGATCCGGGTTTCCGTCAAGGGTATAGGTGCTTCGGGCAAGCGCCACGCTCTGATTCGGCGAAGCGCTGTCATTACCTGCCGTAAAGAACAGGACAGGCAGGCCGTCTGCATCATAGGTTGCGCTTCCCGACCAGATCCCGTCCGGTGCGAGCTGATCCTTTTCGGGCGCCAGGGCCACGGGTAGATCACGCCAATGCACCAAATCCTGACTTACCCAATGTCCCCAATGGATCTGATGAAAGAACGGCCCATGCGGGTTATGCTGATAGAACAAATGATATTGCCCGTCAAAATAGATCGGTGCATGGGGTTCGTTCATCCAATGGGCTGGCGGGCTAACATGATATTGCGGTCTGTGCCGATCAAGCAGCAGTGGCGTCCGATCCAGCTTGATCTCGTCATAGTTTAATTGCGGCCGGATACCTTCGTGAAAGGTATCCAGCACATGCCGATAAGAAGCGGCCACTTCTTCCGCGCTCAGCGCCCGATTATAAATCTTGAGTTCATCAACGATACCGCTAAACATGTGCAGGCTGAACACTTCCGCCAGCAGGCTGCTATGGTTATTCTTGCCGATAAGAAGATCCGAGTCCGTCGCCTCAGCCAGGCGGGAACCACGAGGCAAGGCTGCCGAAGCAATTTCACTGCCGTTCAAATACAGCTTGATTTCGCCTTGGTTCCCATCGAACACTGCATTCACGTATGACCATTCATTCTTGGGCAATTCATGGCCGTCCGGCGACCAAAGTTCCTTCCAGTCCCCTCCTTCCAGCCCGACTTGGAAGGACCAGGAACCGTGACGGAACATACCGAGCAGATAACCCTGCTTACGATCCAGATTGTAGCGGTTCACAATAGCGGACAATTTGCCATCATCCCCCCATTCATAGGAGCGTGGGGCTACCCATACTCCAATGCTTAGCGCTGATCGATACTCTGACTCGGTGTTCTGATTTCCCTCATCGAACGAATGCGCAATGTAAGTCGAATAACCGTCGAACAGGAGCCCATTTCCAACTACTCCCTGTCTCCACCGTGGAGGGCAAGGTTTAGTAAACTCCGCTTGGTTAAATACGTACTGGATATTATCCTGGACTTGGGATACACTCTCCAGAGCGCTTGTACCGGTTTCTTCATTGAACGCCCAATACATGATCAATCCCCGATTATCGGTTGCATGGCTCATACTTCAACCCTCCTTGATGCCTGCTCCGTAGGGCCATTGGGAATATGAATGGAGTTAAGAGCATGCATATGAAACGAGTTCAGTACAACTTCCCCTGTTTTCGCACTTATCTCAATACGATCCATCGGAGCATCAGGGAATATTTGATCCGTCAGTGCAACCAAACCCTCATTTGCGTACACTTCAACCGCGTTGCGATCCAGCCAGATATGCAGCTTGATCTTTCCATTCTCCGGAACCATTCTAGCACCGTGCTTGCACCCAAACGACGGGTGGAAGTCAGTCAGGCCCGATTTCGAACGGTCGATGAATAGCCATTGGCGCACAGGGTCATATCCGATAATAGTCTCACTTTGCCCAGAGGACTTCATTTTAATATGAACCTCGTCCCCGGAACGAATGTCGATATCCGCTTCAATTTCAAGCAGAACATCATTCATTTTTTGCGTAAACGGCACCGCCGGCGTAACCTTGACCTCATTCCAGCAGAGCGTTCCTTTTCGCAGCTGCTCTATTTCCCGGACAGGCATTTGAGTCAGAACTACGCCCTCGTCTCGGCTGGTCAATGATAAGATGCGAGGTAAAGTCATTGCGCCTCTCCAGGCTCCGGTAGGCGTTTGGTTGGCATATTTCCAGTTGCTCATCCATCCGATGATCACGCGCCGTCCGTCTTGCTCAGCTATATCCGACCAAGTGACCCCCGCATAATTGTCCCGGCCATAATCCAGCCACAGGATATGATCGGCCGGATTGTCATTGATGAACGTATTTCCGTCGAACTCTCCGATAAAGTATTGCGTGCGTGAGCCTTCCGGACAGTTGGGATTATCCCCGATGCTTATGATAAGTACCCATTTGGAACATCCGCTGTCATCAATCGGCAATTCAAAGAGATCAGGGCATTCCCAAACTCCGTCATGCGAGCCTTCACTCTTTCCGAATTGGCCTGACAACGACCATTCACGTAAATTGTCCGAACGATAAAACCGAACATGGTCTCCCGCGACTAGAGCCATAATCCAGCATTCACTTGGCGAATGCCAGAACACCTTGGGGTCCCGGAAGTCGACCAGATCATGCTCGTCGAGTATTGGGTTCCCCTCATATTTGTGCCAAGTTCGGCCTTTATCGCTGCTGTAAGCCAGGCTTTGCCGCTGGCGAGGTTGTCCGGTCTCCGGACAGCTGTCTGCATGAGTGAAGAGTGCGATCATTCCATGGGAACCATCGAACAGTCCGCTGCTATTGTTCCAGTCAACCACACAGCAACCGGAGAAAATAGCGCCATGCTCATCCGGGAACAGAGCGATAGGCATATGCTCCCAATGAACCAGGTCTTGGCTTACAGCATGACCCCAGTGCATTGGTCCCCATTGGTTACTATAAGGATGGTGCTGATAAAACAGATGATAGACTCCCTCGTAATAGACTAATCCGTTGGGATCATTCAACCAATGGGAGTGAGGTGAAAAATGAAAACCCGGCCTAAATCTATCATCATCGTGCTGTTTATTTGTCTCGATTATCTGGGTAATTTCATCTGTCGTCGGCATAGATTGAAGAGCCCCTTTCCGTGTGGTTACTAATGCACCGCCGGCATTAGCAAAAGTTAGCATACCGATGATTTGCTGTTTGGTCAGCTGATTCAAAGAAACACCGGCTTTCAGTATCTTATATAACAAGCAGCCCAGAAAAGCGTCGCCGGCTCCTGTCGTATCAATGGCCTCTACTTGAAAACCCGGCACATATCCGTCATGACCCGCTAATCGGTAATAGCAGCCTTTTTCCGCTAAAGTTACGACGATCCAGGTGATGCCGAATTGTTGTTGCAGCTCTAACGAGCCTTTTTCCACATCAGCAGTTTTCAATCCTATCAAACGGGACATCCTGCGTGCGCAAGTATGTATCCGCTCCTGGCTTCCGGTAGAAGCTGAACGATCGGTCTCCGTTGTCATCCAGATGGACAAATGCCAGCGTTGTATTGGCTTCATCTGTAAACGAAAGCGCAGACACGTCGATGCCGCCGTTCATCAAAGTATCGTGCAGCAAGGAACCGAATCGATCATCCCCAACTTTGCTAATCAATGTCGCTCTAGCTCCTAAGCGGGATAGAGCAGCTGCTACGTTAGCCGGAGCCCCTCCAGGATTGCATTCAAACTGCTCGTTGCCTCTCGCTGTACGACCTGATGGCGTAAAGTCTATCAATACTTCCCCAATGGTTATTACATCAAGCACAGTTTCTCCCCACCTATCCTTTGATTATTTATTTTTTAAATTTGCATTATAACGGTCCAGCCCTTTTTGATAGATCTCCATTAATTCGTTCAGCCCCATCTTCTCGAGTGTCTTCACATAGCTGTCCCACTTTTCATCTACGTCGCCATCGACGATGAACTTGCCTCTTTGGGTATTTACATATTTAATAAGTTCTGGCTCAATCCGATTGATTTTATCTAGTTCATCCGGTTCAAAGAAGATGCTCGGATAGTTTTCCTTTTTCATATATGGAGTGTAATATTTCTCCAGATAATCAGCACGCTTCTGAGCTCGGAGTTCCATATCAACAACTTTTCCGAAGTCATCGAAAGTAATGACGCCCGGATTTCCTGTGCCTGGAGCCACTTTTTGACGGAATTCACCTGCGGAGACTCCTTTGGGAAGCGGCAGGTTCACCAATTTTCCTTTTTCGTCCTTCTTGAATACGACATCCAACGGACCCCAGTGAATTTGAGCCGCCATGTAAGGGTCAAACTGTTGATCGATCCAACGCATCGTCATTGCCGGATAACGGTTCTCCTTTGTAATCACGAAGCTACCTCGTCCCGGTCCTCCGCCGTTGCTGCGACCAACCATTTGATCTCCATTTGGGCCTTTAAGCGGGGACAGCAGAGCATAATCCTTACTACGCTCCGGTCCGACAACTTCTTCGACTTCCCACCAAACGTAGGAGCCGAGCGTTTCATCTGGTGTTTTGCCTTTTGCTAAATACTGAGCGGCATCCTGGGTGAACGATTCAGGGTCAATCAGCCCCTGCTTATACCAGTTATCATGAATATATTTTAATGCTTCCTTATATTGAGGTTGCGAAGCGGTAAAGATCACTTTACCTTCGCGGACGATCCGATGTTCCAAATTATCCGGAAGACCGAAAGCTCCGAATATGCCGGCAATGTCACTACACCACTGCATATGCATAAAGCTTAATGGGATTTCATCAGCCTTGCCATTGCCGTTCGGATCCTTCGTTTTAAAGGCAATCAAAGTCTGAGTGTATTCATCCAGCGTCTGAGGTACTTTCAGGCCCAGCTTATCGAGCCAATTTTTATTGATGATGTGAAAGAAGGGGTTGGTATCGAGCTTATTCTCTTCCCACGACGGCAGCCCATAGATGTGACCGTCTGGTGCTGTGATGGCTAGTTTAATGTCAGGCCGACGATCGAGAAGCGCTTTCAAATTAGGCGCATATTTATCAATTAAATCCTCCAGCGGAATGATGGTTCCGTCTTTACCGTAATTGATTAGATCGTAATCTGTGAATCCGGCTCCGTAAAATGCGTCTGGCAAATCTCCGCTGGCCAACAACAAATTTTTCTTCTCTGCAAAGTCAGTGTCTGGAATGTTTTCCCAGTCAATCTTTACGTTTGTTTGTTTTTCCAGCCGCTTAAAAATTTCCATTTTCGAGTAATCCGGCGCTAAAGCAGCTTTCGGGGAGACCATCTTTAAGGTCACCGGTTCTTTAACAATCGGAAGACCGGTTTTATTAAAATTCGCATCCTGATCCGGATTTACCATCTGATTTTTTGACTCGCCACCGCCTCCCGAACATCCGCTAAGTGCAAACACTCCGGCCAGCATTAGAATTCCAGCACTTTTGAATAATTTCATCGTACATAACCTCCTTTATGTCATTCCACAAGCTGAAAACTTCCCTTGCCCTTGTTATATATTTGTCTGAATGCTGGATCTATCGATTCTGTTGCACATTCCCCCTTTCAGGCACCATGACAATGTTAGCCTTTGATCGAGCCGATCATCACGCCTTTAACAAAGTATTTTTGCAGGAAAGGATACAAAATCAGCAACGGTAGACTGGATACCATGATGACACCATATTTGATAAGCTCTGTAACGCGCATCTTCGCTGCGTAAGATTCCACGTCTATCATCATGCCCGAGTTGGCCTGATTCTGGACAAGAATGTTGCGCAGAACCAGTTGCAACGGATACTTGTTTTCGTCGTTCAAGTAGATCAAAGCGTCAAAGAAACCATTCCAGAAGCCGACAACATGATATAGTACCATTACGGCTATAACGGACTTAGACAAAGGCAATACAATGCTCCAAAAAAATCTGGTATTGGAACAACCATCGATTGAAGCTGCCTCCCACATTTCATCTGGGATGGTCGACTGAAAAAAAGTCCTTACGATAATGACATTAAACACACCTCCCGCTCCAGGAATAACAAGTGCCCAGATCGTATTCAGCATGTGAAGATCTTTGATCAGCAAATAGGTTGGGATCAGCCCTCCACTAAAAAACATGGAGATCAGTAAAAACCACATAATCGCCGATTTTCCCGCCAGTCCTTTACGAGCTAACGGGTAAGCTGCACATACGGTCACGGCTACTCCGATTAACGTTCCTAGACCCGCATATAAAATCGAGTTGGCATAACCAATCCATATAGATGAATCACTAAATATCCGCCCGTATCCATCCAGCGTAAAACCCTTTGGAAAAAACCATACTTCTCCTGAGTAGATGAGATTGGGGTCACTAAGTGAAGCAATCAGCACAAAATACAACGGGAATAATACAAGCAGCATAACTATGGTCAACATGAAGTAGTTGACGATGTCAAACCACATGTCTCCCTTGCTTTTTCTCTTTAATAATTGATTCAAAATGAACTCCCCCTTACCACAGGCTGGTTTCAGTCAACTTTTTGGCGATCCGGTTGACGGTGATTATCAGGATAATATTTACCACTGAATTAAACAGTCCAATTGCCGTAGAAAAGCTGTATTGTGCCTTTTGAATCCCGATTTCATAAACATAGGTCGGAATGATATTGGAAGTGGCATAATTCAAATCGTTCTGCATAAGGAAAGCCTTTTCAAAACCGATGCCCATAATGTTACCGAGTGCGAGAATCAATAAGATGACGATCGTCGGCAAAATGCTTGGAATATCCACATGCATTACGCGCTTCCATTTGCTTGCTCCATCCATAATCGCGGCTTCATGCAATTCTGGATTGACCCCTGCCAGTGCAGCAAGGTAAATGATGGTAGCAAAACCTGTCTCTTGCCAAACCGCTGATAAAATATACAAAGGACGGAACCAACCTTCGTCGGCCAAAAACATAATGGGGTCTCCTCCGAACAAGGTGATGATGTGATTCACGATTCCGCTGTTTGGAGATAGAAAAACATTAAGCATACCGACGAGCACTACGGTAGAAATAAAGTGTGGTGCGTAAATTACAGTTTGTACAATTTTCTTGTATCTTTTGGCCAGCATCTGATTCAACATAATCGCTATAATAATCGGAGCTGGGAAGCTAAACACAAGCGATAGAACACTGAGTGTAAGTGTATTCGTCATAATCGTCCAGAAGTTATAGGAATCGAAAAAATCAATAAAGTGCTTAAAGCCTACCCACTCGCTTCCCCAGATTCCCCGACTTGGTGAAAAATCCTTAAAAGCAATTTGTATTCCATACATCGGATAGTACTTAAATACGAGATAAATAATAATGATTGGCAACAAAAACAGATACAGTTCATAATCACGTTTGACCTGGTTCCATATTTTGCGATTTGGCTTGATCGTGGAATGATCCAACTCACTAGTTCTTGAATTCACCATTACACTCCCTTTCTTGTAAAAGGATATTTTCATTTTTGAAACGTTTCCAATTTATTATAAGAAAAACGTCAGTCGGTGATCCATACCATAAATCCACCGAATGAGCTGAAGTTTTTCCAATGTAAAAAAACTTGCCTAAGATAACGGGAGATGATACATTTGCTGATTCAAACTTATTCCTTCGATCTTTTAACAGAGTAGTCTGATTGTCAAATGAAACGTTTCCAATTTTCTATAAGAGAAAGTCAAGTTTGCATATCCAGACTGTGATCCGACTTTACGAGCTAATATCTTTACAATAAAATCATGTAGTTTCGCCTTGTCTGAAGATAACGGGGAGACGATACACTTGCTGATCTAAAGTTATACCATCGATCTTTTGATACAGTAGTCTGATTGTCAAACGTGCCATCTCCTCCACTGGCTGCCTGATTGTAGACAATATCGGATGAAAATAACGATGATCCTGAATGCCGTCGTAACCGATGACCTTTACATCCTCGGGAATACGAATCCCCTGCCTACCTGCTCTTTCTATATATTTGGCGGCAAACATATCGGTAATAGCGAAAATGCCGTCCACATCCTGATGCTTAGATAGAAATTCGCCAAAATAGGCTTCGTCGTCCACAATAGGATCTGGTTTCTCGTATACAACATAGTCTACACCTAATTTTTTCGCCTCATCAATGAAACCTTTTCTTCGATTCATGGTTTCACTAAAAACGGAAGTTACACTTCCCATAAAAGCCGGTTTCTGGGCCCCTGCTTTAACAAGTTCCCTCAAAGCTAGACGGCCTCCCTCATAATTATCTGAGGTTACACAAGTGATTTTTTTGTTGAAATGTCTGTCAATACTTAGAATCGGAATGTCATTGCTTACGCTATTTTCTATATCATTGTAAGTAATGCCGACAATACCAGCCACTTTGTTTTGCCGTAGCATATCCAGGTAATACAGTTCCTTTTCTGGCTTGCCGCCGCTATTACATAACATGAGCTTAAAGCCTTCCCGATCCAACTCATCCTCAATGTAATAAGCTAGTTCAGAAAAAAAAGGATGCCAGATACTTGGAAGCAGCAAGGCTACCATCTTGGATTTCCTCATTTTAAAATTTCGAGCGACTTCATTAGGAAAATAATTCAGTTCTTGTATAGCTTTCTCCACTTTCCTTCGTGTATCTGGTTTTACAGAGCCCGAGTTATTAATAACTCGGGACACCGTTCCCACAGCAACACCAGCTACCTTAGCTACATCTCTAATACTTGGCATTTAACCCCCCCATCTCTCTTATGGGAATTATAATAGCACTAAGTTGGAAACGTTTCAATTATTTTTTGAAGCGCTTTTTTTCTGACTTTTTTCATTGCCTACCCCGCATATGAATTTCGTGCCACCTGATTCAATCACACCTATTCGCTTTTTATTCTATTTTTTTACAAACTTACTCAATGTACTTTTCGAAGCGACACAAACATGTATGGCAACTCTATAAAATTAAAACTTAATTATTTCAGATTAAGTTGATGCGAACTGTAGCTCTTTATTGTATTAGAAACGGCGGTCAAAATGACCGCCACCGCAATGTAAAATAGATAATCACATCTATTATTTCTTCTTCAAAAAAATAAAATCTCCTTTTAGAGACCGATTCTTCTCTCGAGCTCTTCCGGTTTAAGATTGGTGACAACATCGATGCGCTTGATGGAGTAAACGTTGAAAAAGGTAGACTACATATTAATCGGCTTGAAAAAGATGTTCCAGAAGAGGCGAAACAATATAGCGCTGCTCTCTACGGCATGTTGCCACGGGTAAAGCTACCAGACCTACTTTTAGAAGTAGCAAGTTGGACTGGGTTTGACGAGCAATTCATTCATGCTTCAACCAATCGTCAACCTAAATCCGAAGAAAAACCGATTGTTCTGGCATCGCTCATGGCTATGGGTACCAATATAGGCTTAACAAAAATGGCTGATGCAACGCCTAGTATCTTAGAAACATTACATCCGCTGAACCAAGGATAGCATAAAAGCCGGTTATACCCTTAACGTGTGAAAACCGGCTATTTTTGTACTCAGAATTCCTTAGCGTTGTAAATCTGCGTTTTGCTGGTGGTACCCCTTCAAGATCGAAATATTCGCAGTATGTGTGTCCGCAAGAGTAAGAATTGCCCTACCGAACTACGGATGAACGGAGCACCTTAGAATTAGCAAAAGAAACCCGAAGTCTCATAAAAGACGTGGGTTTCTCGTCAATCTGAGTAGCCTTTAGGACTACTTTTTATTTCCCAATATTAAACCAACCGGGCATTGCTTGAATTACATTCCAGAGTTTTTCTGGAATATTAAGCTGGTTGAGTTTCGAAACGTTCAACTCAGAATCTACCTCGGCTTCACGTCCATTTGCGACCTTTTCAACCCAGTTAGGATCCATAATTAACGCATGCCCAATGGCGACTAGCGGCAATCCTAATTCCGCAGCTTGAAGAGCATCATCCGGTGTTAGTATGGAACCAGCAGCCATCACAGGTATCTTACCGTTTGCTCTTTCAAGAATTAATTCAAGCCGTGTTTTTTCATCTTGACTATCTACTGGCTTTGAAGACACATTATCTAATGAAGCATGAATATAATCTAAATCCTGTTCAACAAGGAAATCAATTAATTCATACGTGTCTTTCATACGTAATCCGTCCACTTTGTGGGATTCTTCAGGGGAAAGCCGGAAACCAATCATAAATGGTTTTGCAGCATGTTTTTCAATGACATTTTTGATTTCGTTAATAATCGCCAATGGAAAACGCAAGCGATTTTCAAGTGATCCTCCCCATTGGTCCGTCCGTTGATTCGTTGCTGGCGACCAGAAGTTTTGAATTAAAAATCCATGTGCCCCATGAATTTCGACGCCATCAAATCCGGCTTCAATCGCTCGTCTTGTTGTATCTCCAAAAGCACGTACAATCGACAAAATCTCCTCATGTGATAGTTCTCTTGTTTCTGGAGTTGAACCTAAATTAGTAATTTCGGGTTGCAATGCACTCGCACTAACTGCATCCAAATCGGGCAAAGCTTTATTGCCAGCATGAAAAATCTGTAGGATCGCTGGAGAGCCTCCACTTTTCGCTGCTTCAGCTAATTTTCGTAAACTTGGAGTAAATTCATCATTGTACCCAGCGAATTCATTCGTAAAACCTTGCCCATTAGGTGTAACATGAGTACACCCTGTAATGACGAGTCCTACTCCGTTCACTCTTTGTTTGTAATACTTTACTTCGTCATCCGAAATGGTAAGATCGTCATTGCTTGACCAGGTGGTCATAGGTGCCATAACGATACTATTCTTCATTGTTATTCCACTTCTGAATGTGAAGGATTCAAATAACCTACTGTATTTTTGATTCATTTCCTTAACCTCGCTATCATATTTTATTTTCTGTTTCAGTGTAATTGGTTACCGTTACAGTAGGTCAAGTATTTATTTTTATATGATTACATATAGAATTGTTGTGCTTTCATTCTCTTTATGATATATATTTAGTTACAGTAACTGTAACTAAAGGTGGGACAAGTAGATGTTGTATTCAATGACATACGTAGTGGAGAATTTAAATGTATCTGCAAAGACACTTAGGTTTTATGAAGAGCAGGGGATATTACCAAATATATCTCGTGACGAAAAAGGCCGTAGAGTTTATAACCAACAACAAATAGATTGGATTTCTTTTATTCGTTGTCTCAAAGAGACAGGAATGCCTCTTTCAAAAATCAAGGATTACAAGGAACTTTATGAATTGGGAAATAGCACCTTTTTGCAAAGAGAGGAGATGTTGATACAGCATAAATTGGAACTTCAGAAGAAAATTGACGAAAGTTTTAAACACATGGAAGAAATAAACTATAAAATTGCCATGTATGAACTTCAGAAAGAAGAGGTTATGAAAAACCCTAACTATAACTTTAAATGTCACGGTCACGGCCTGGAGATTAAGACGGTAAATTAATGTAATGTATTTGCGCTAACGGGAAACGATAGTTCAATCTCCAACTAAGACTAGGCTGCCGATCAATGTCGGCAGCCTAGCTCTGTCTTTGCACATTACCCAACAAGATAAATGAAGGTTTATTCCATACGTTTGAGACGCTGGTATTTCTCCAATCATAGCGAAATTCCTAGAGCTTATATTTAACATATTTATCCATCTACTTTGCCCTTGTGACAGCGACGCTGGTACTACCCCTTCTTCGGATGATTACACATAGGGATGCAGCCAATAATAATGCACCCTTTCTCGTTGTGTTATTAAATCAGCAATGTTTAGCTTGCTAAATATATTAAAAAAGATGGAGAACTCATGATAGATTATTCTCCATTTGTTGCATTAATTGTCTTAATATCAGCCGATCTTCCGTAGAAATGGATTGAAGTAGTTTTTCCTGCTGTTGTCTCCATTTGATCTCAACCGGTGTCTCTAATTCTTTGCCTTTGTCCGTTAGGAAAATGCGCATTATCCTTGCATCTTGTTCATCACGTTTACGATATATAAATCCGTTCTGCTCCAATGATTTAACCATGTTCGTTACCGTAGGCGGTTCGCATTTTAAGTGTTCACATAGTTGCATTTGTGTTACCCCATCACCCAACCACAGACGATACAGCAAATTATCTTGCCCTACATAAAGGTTAAGTTCCCTGAGAGATTCACTATAATTTCGACGCATTTGGGAGGAGATTCGATCTAACGACTGACGAATATCACAATCCACTTGATCTGTCATTAATTCATCATCCCTCGACTCGAATGTTATTTAGCGGGCTAACTATATCACGACGAATTTGATGTGTCAAATTAATTTATGGTGAACTTCCTTCTGGTCAAAAAAGTTTCTTCCCTGCTTCATTTTTTGGCATATCCCTGTTTGTGGAGATAGTCCATCATTTGTGGCTGAATACTTCTTTGCAGATGATCATGGATGTGGTCACTCCATCCTTTTACTTTTTTCGCTGAGAAAGGGGCCTTTACAGGTCGATTTTCATAATACTTCAACATGGTCTTATCATAAGTTGCTAATTTCAGTTTATCGAGTGTTTGATACTGGTTTTCATGTAAAACCATGGATTTAGGCAACCTTGGCTTGAGTTCAGGTTTATTTCCAGATGGACTACCAATACATAGTCCCACCAAAGGAATCACATACTTCGGTAAATTCAAAATTTCAGATAATTCATTAATGTTACTTCTCACACCACCAATAAAAACGCCACCAAGTCCAATAGATTCTGCTGCGGTTAAAGCATTTTGCGCCATAAGCCCGGCATCAAATGAACCGATTAAAAGAAATTCTATATATTCAAGGTCAACTTCAGGTGCGATTTGATGATTCCGGTGGAAATCTGAACAAAAAATCCAGAACTCTGCGGCTTCTTCAATATAAGGTTGATTAACCGAAAGTTGCATTACCATTCTTCGAAGATCTGGATCTGTAATTCTAATAATAGAAACGGCCTGCAAAAGACTGAATGATGATGTTTGATTAGCTGCCTTAAAGATTTCTTCTCGTTGTTCTTGTGTCAGTGGTTGATTTGTATAAGAACGAATGGACGTATGATTATGAAGTAATTTAAGGGTATTATTCATATGAATATCTCCTTCAATGTTATTATCATAAATAAAAGTGTTAGCAAAAATAGCAATGAGGTCTTAGTTATAGGTGGCCTCATATACTAACTCAATACAAAATTGCGTTACATTACAGACAATCCTCCATCAATTCATGATGAGCACCCGTAATATAAGAGGCTTCATCACTCGCAAGAAACAAAGCAAGGTTCGCTACCTCTTGAGACTGACCTAATCTTTTGATGGGAACTTGTTGTGCCCGTTCTTCAATTGCCTTTTCACTTAGAGCTTTAGTCACAATGTTTGTTTGTATAGGTCCTGGTTGAATTAGATTTATCCGAATTTGATCAGTGTCAAACTGTAGGAAAAAAATTTTGAGATCTTCATCCGATGGTTTTAACAATTTCATCAATCACTTCTTGACACGTTAGAATTTGCTGAATACCACCAGCTGACTCGGATACACTAACGGTCCCATTAACCAGATCGCCATCTAACATTCCTATTTTGAACCCTTCTCCATAATATTTGTATGCTTCTGCAGGCTTTCCTTGATTAATGAGTTCTAACGCTTTTTTGCCCGCTTCTGTAGGAATGGTTCTCAAATGTCCTGTACCTGATTTAAATTCAATAAACTCTTCACTTTTTACCTTAATGATGGCTTTCTTTGTTTCCATACTAGCTGGATTTTCTTTGGTCACTATAAACCTTGTTCCCATATATACACCTTCTGCACCCATAGATAGTGCTGCTTTCGCTCCCCGACCATCTATAATTCCTCCAGCAGCAATAACAGGGATTTTTACAAGTGAAGTGATTTGTGGAACAAGGGAAAACGTACTAATTTTATAATCACTCATATGGCCACCAGCTTCATAACCTGTAACGATGAGTGCGTCCACTCCTGATTTCTCGGCTTCTACAAGCTTCTCTACAGTTGGACTTAAGTCTCTGTACACTACCTTAATATCTTGTTCTTTAAGCCGTTTCAGTTCACGATCGACCACATTTAGCCCAATGGCAATAACGTTTTTGACATTTTCTTTAACCAATACATCAAAAACTGCATTAGTAAAGGGGTCTTCTGTAGCCCCTCCCATCGGGAAAATGTAATTTACTGCAAAGGGTTTATTCGTTAAAGCTTTTACCTTGCGAATTTCTTGGGTTAACCGGTCTGCCATATCTTCTGCACTTGTTGCCTTTTCGGTTTGGCCGGCATTTGGCCCGAGTACGCCCATTCCACCTGCATTGGATACTGCTGCAACAAATTCCGCAGAGGTTACCCAGGTCATTGCAGCTGAAATAATAGGATATTCTATACCCAGTAGTTCTGTAATTCGGTTTTTCATGATTGATTTCTCCTCTTTTTAAAAAAAATTTTCAATTATTACTTCGTATACCTGTTTTCAGGGTAAGGTAGACCCAAATTCCCTCGAAGTGTGTCGTCCTCATATTCCTTGCGGAAGATGCCTTTATCTTGCAAGATGGGAACTACCAATCGGATAAAATCTTCAAATCCGGCTGGATGATCCTGTCTTATGAGCAAGATATCCATAACGCCCTCTCGATACCAATGTTCTATTTTCTCGGCAACCTGCTCCGCAGATCCCATCCATTGAGGTTTCGGCACTCGATAACCTTTAGGTATCCATGATTCGATTTCCCTTAGCTTGTCTAAGGCTTCTTTTTCCGTTTCACCAACGATGGGATTATGAGAAGGCATAATCAGTAGATCGTTTGGTCTCCAGGAGCCATGATGACTTCGGCATGCTGTGCAGCTATATCCATGAATTCCAAGGAAGTACCGGCTTGAAAGATGACCGGTCTGCCTTGTCGAGATCGACTAACATTTAATGGTCCCTCCACTGAAAAGTAATTCCCGGTATAATTTATTGGATGCATCTTACTCGGGTCATAGAATACTCCGCTTTTCTTGTCACGTATAAAGGCATCGTCTTCATACGAATCCCAGAGGCCTTCAACAATCTCTAAAAACTCCTTTTTCATGGGATAAAGATCTGCTTTCCTTAAATGGGACCGACTGTAATTGGCTAACCCTCCCGGATTAGAGGTGATCACATTCCATCCTGCTCGGCCCTTGCTAATCTTGTCGAGTGAGGCTATTTGTCTAGCAACAGTAAATGGATCAGCATATGTTCAAGTTGCCTGGCTTTTTGAACGTAGTAATCAATATTTTCACTGGCATCTGCTGGAATAGCGGGGTGTCTCCATCCCGTGTAATTCCAACCAACGCCATCAATAATCCCTCCTATTTTTAACTTTCTTTCTTCCATTGTTGAATGATCTCCCTTTCATGAGGTTCTTTAAAGTTACAGTCAAAAAAGGAAAGCAGGTTATCTAATTGCTCTGGAAAATCATTTACCCCAATAATCCTCTGGACCTTAGCAATGCCCACATGGTCCAGCCATCAGCTGCAGAAGTCCTAATGTTTTGGAGACTTTTCTTAGCATCACTTCCGTTATAGACATGAACGAAGTCTAAAATCGAAAGCTGTAGTCTATTTCCTGTATTCACTTATCAGTAACTCCTTTCTGTGTTATATTTATTTAGCTTACTAAATATAAAAACGCAATCTTAGTTACCCTATTAAACTATAAAACGAAAACAAGAACATTATCCTTTCGCATTTTAGGTTAATTAAAATTAATTGTTTTGGTTTGTTGACACAATCATAAAGTCATTATGTTCATTTGCAAAGAGGGCAATATAAATGAACATAGTACAACTTTTTGTACCTTAAGATTAGGAGTGATATCAATGAGGGTCTGTAATGAAGGATTTGATAAAGAATTTATGGATGAAAAAAGGGATATGTACGCGATAGCATTTACCCAAAATGTTCTTTCAGGACGTTGGAAATATTTTATATTATGGTATTTAAAAGGAGAAACACGCCGTTATACGGATATAAAAAAATTTCTTGGAGGTTTATCACAAGGCTCTCTCACAAAGCAGCTTAAAGAGTTGGAGAACGATGGAGTTATTAAACGTAATGTTTATCCGGAAGTTCCTCCGCGAGTAGAGTATTCATTAACAGGCAAGGGAATCAAATTACTACCGATCCTTGAGAAGATGGAGGAATTCGGTAAGGAATACGGCGAAAAACCTTAATCTGATGAAGTTTTCAAACAAGCTTATTACCGAAATTTTGAATCCAAAGAAAACATTTTTATTTAAGTCTTTCCATCATCTCTTCGACAATTTGAAAAAGCCAATGAACATGTTCATCATTGGGTTTATTGAACCATTTATCCCAATCTAAACCCGAATGAGGATACTGTAGGGCAGGGTATTCAACTGGATTGGTGAATGGTCGGTACTTCATCACGTTATCTTCCAGTGTTTGAAATCCTAACTCTTTAACAAATTTCTTTGTCATTGTGGACTTCCCTGCACAACAACCACCATTTAACCAATATACATGCTTTAATTGTTCCTTCAAATATTCATCATTTATTTTCATTGTAATCCTCCAGCCTCATGGTTTAGTTTATTGAGTTGCCTCAACAAAGACCTCTTCTTTTACTTCCCGTTTTACGGCTTCAATCAGTGTTTAGACAATCTTTTACATATGTGAAATTTGCAACTTTCCCCTCTAAGTCTTCCTCATCCTGGTCACTTCCTCTTCCACCATGAGCTCCCTTCTAAAGGAAGTCTTTATGCATAGGTATACTCTGGTCCCAATCGTTCGATAACTTGATCCAACTGTTTGGTTAGATAAGGCGAAACGTCACCAATGCCAGCCACTGCTTCTAACAAGGGAAAGGGTTGCCCACTCCACGGGCCTCGTGGATCAAAGACTTGTCTACCGATTCGCAATCCTCCTGTTTCCTTGAAGATGTTCAATCGTTCCAATCCTTCAATAAGCAGCCCGACCGGCAGCGTTTTGTTCCTACGTCGGGACCATTCTGCCAAGAAGGACATGCCGCGTAATATATCATATTCAAAAAACCTCGGAAAGCAAGGCTTCAGCCATTCCATATCGATGACGCTTCTATTTTATTTAGAACATACAAGACGATGCTCAATTAAATAACGTGCGCCTTCATCTAAGAAAACGACTTCCTGTTCAGTAAATTCACGGTCTGTATGCCATAAGATAGCTTCAAGCGGAGGAAGTGTTGAAACAATAGAGCTCTTTTTAGAATGAGTATAAGCTTCAGGGTCGCAGTTCAGCCCGCCATCAGGTAACTGATGCTTTAAGAGCCATTCGCGAATCCAAGGCAGTTCCTT